>NZ_NWUW01000004.1 GCF_002746455.1 Bacillus fungorum
ATATATAGATTATTATAATACGAAACGGATTAAGGCAAAATTAAAAATGAGCCCGGTACAATACCGGACTCACTTTTATCAAGCTGCCTAATGAAATAACCGTGTCTAACTTTTAGGGGTCACTTCATTTGCTACTCTTTTTTGAGTATTGTCGCTGTACCTTCTACGACAATATCATCTGATTGATTATAGATGTTTGTTTGTAATGTAATGATTTTTTTATCATCCCGTTTTTTAATGACTTCTGCCACAACGCGAAGTGTATCGCCGATTTTGACAGGAGCGCGGAATGAAACGTTTTGAGATAAATAAATCGTATTTTTGCCCGGAAGTTTTGTTCCAAGGATGGTAGAAATAAAACTCGAAACGAGCATACCATGGGCAATACGTTGTTTAAACATTGTCGTTTTTGCAAAAGAGTCTAAAATATGAATGGGATTCACATCTCCAGTCAATTTTGCAAAATTGATAACGTCCTCATCCGTAATCGTTTTTGTAAGTGATGCTTGATCACCGACTTGAATCTCATCATAACGAAGCTCCGGGACGGTTTGTGCTTCTTGAAATGGATTCATTTTGTCCTCCTTCTTTTCCATATCGAAAAATGTCAGCCATCTTGATGTAGTAGGAGGAAGAAAGAGTTTTGTTTGTGCTGCAGTTAGCTCCCACATTTTTCTTACTTGATGGAAGTAAATAGATTTTTTGAGTTTTCCTCGAACTTTTTTGCGAGTTCCAACTGTTTTGACTTGAACTCTTCCAAAAAACCTTCTAACTGTTTTTGAGCCTCTTCACGTTGTAATTGTTGTTGTTCAATAAATTGCTTTGTCGTTTCTTCAAATTGACCGCTTGTTTGAGTAAGAATAGACAAAGATGTTTTTGTAGGAGAAACAGTAAGCTGTTGCATATGAGCAGAAAGTTCTTTCCACTTGTCTTGCCACTCATTAATTTGATCATTTAAGGAGTTTCCAGTTAATTGCTTCACGTAATCTGTATATTGGTTATTGAACTGAGCAGTGAATTGTTGTAGTTCTTTTTCTAGTTCATCTACTCCTGATGTTAATTTATGCAAAGCGTCTTGTTGTTGTTTTAATGTTTCTAAAGTAAGTTGCTCTAATTGTTTCCCAGCTGAAGAGAAAAGGGAAAGTGATTGAGACCAGTTTTTCCAAAATGCATCGACTAATTCGTATGGTTTAGTTTCCATTGTTTGACCCCCAAATGTTTTTTTACATATTGTGAACGCAGATTACTCTGCTGTACCACCAGGTGAAGATGAAGAATCCTTTTCATCCTTTTCTGGAGAAGTAGAAAATGGAAAGAATGCATTGGTGTATAACGTGAAAAACGTCCGCAACATATTTTGATAATGTTCAAAAGAAGTCGCACATGTTGTTAAATATTGCTCTCCATATTCAGTTAAAGAATAAATTCTTTTGGCTGGCCCTCCGTCGCTTGTATCCCAAGTAGAAGAAATAAGGTTTTCTTTTTCTAATTTGCGTAGTGTTCTGTACACATTACCTTGGTCAACAGAAGAGAAGCCGATATCCATTAGCATTTGAATAAGTTTGTAACCATGAAGACTCCAGTCTTTAAGACAGAGAAGTAAGAAGGGAACTAAGAAGTTTTTTGGCATGGAGTTTGGTTGTTTCGCTTGGTTATTCTCCAAACTTTCGCGTTGTTCTGGTTCATTTTGTAGCATGATTGTGCATCACCTCATGAATCAGTTAGATGGAATTTTTTGCTTATAAGTGCAATTTACACCTATCTGTTTTTAATGTCAATATATTTGTTGGAAAATAAAGAAAAATAAAATATAGACTTGAAGTTTTATTCAGAATATTAGAAAATAGTGAATAGGTTGAATTGTTTCAAAAACGAAAAAGGGAGTGTAGGTAAAGTGATTGATCAAAAATTCGATCCACTACAAGCATGGAAAAATGCTTATGAACAAACCGAAACATTTTGGGGAAAAGCGCTCAATGAAACAATTAAAACAGAAGAATATTCTGCTTGGATGGGCAGTGTTCTAGACTTGAATTTGTTTTATCAAAAAGCATTAAATGATACAACAAAAAACTATTTAGAACAGGTAAATGTGCCTACGAAAGAGGATATCGCTAGAGTGGCTACGCTTGTTATTAACTTAGAAAATAAAGTAGATAACATTGAGGAAGTTCTAGAAGAGAAAGTGGATTCATTAGGACAAGCTCCTACATTAAAGCGTGATGTTACGAAAGTAAAACAAGATATTCGCACATTAGAAACGAAAGTTGATCAAATTTTAGAATTGCTAGAAAAGCAAAATGAAGTACTAGCGAAACTACAAGAACCTGTAAAAGAAGAAGTAAAACCTACGAATAAGCCAGAAAATAAAAAGTGATAATAGCGCTTGTTTATAACAGATAAAAGAGAGAGGGAGAATCTCTTTTCTATGTATAAACAGCGAAACATAATTATATAGGGACTCCATTGTATGAGTACCAAAATGATTCATAATAGTCGTTCACAAATTCATTTAAGGGGGAAAAGAAATGGTTCAATTAAATGGAAAAGTAGCAATCGTAACAGGTGGGGCAAAAGGGATTGGTAAAGCGATTACAGTAGCGCTAGCACAAGAGGGAGCAAAAGTTGTTATTAACTATAATAGCAGTAAAGAAGCAGCTGAAAACTTAGTAAATGAACTAGGAAAAGACGGACATGACGTTTATGCAGTTCAAGCGGATGTTTCTAAAGTAGAAGACGCAAACCGACTTGTAGAAGAAGCAGTGAATCATTTTGGTAAAGTTGATATTCTTGTTAATAATGCTGGTATTACAAGAGATCGTACATTCAAAAAGTTAAATCGTGAAGATTGGGAACGCGTAATTGACGTGAACTTAAGCAGTGTGTTTAATACGACAAGCGCGGTACTTCCATACATAACGGAAGCGGAAGAAGGTAGAATTATTAGCATTTCTTCTATTATTGGTCAAGCGGGTGGATTTGGACAAACAAACTACTCAGCAGCGAAAGCAGGTATGCTAGGATTTACAAAATCATTAGCATTAGAGCTTGCAAAAACAAATGTAACTGTAAACGCTATTTGCCCAGGATTTATTGATACTGAAATGGTAGCAGAAGTACCAGAAGAAGTACGTCAAAAAATCGTTGCTAAAATCCCGAAAAAACGTTTTGGTCAAGCTGATGAAATTGCAAAAGGTGTAGTATACCTATGCCGTGACGGTGCTTATATCACAGGTCAGCAATTAAACATTAACGGCGGATTATATATGTAATGAAGTAAGAAAAAAGTGCATATCCATAGCAGGAATGCACTTCTTTTTTTAGAAGGAAATTGCCCAAAAAGGAGATAGAAAAATGACTACATTCGCAACAGAATGGGAAAAGCAATTAGAGCTATACCCAGAAGAGTACCGAAAAGCATACCGCCGAGTGAAAAGGGCGAGTGAAATTTTATTACGTGAACCAGAGCCGCAAGTAGGATTAACGCCGAAAGAGGTTATTTGGACGAAGAATAAGACGAAGCTTTATCGCTACATTCCAAAACAAGAAAAAACACAAAGAGTTCCAATTCTATTAATATATGCTCTTATTAATAAACCATATATTATGGACTTAACTCCTGGAAATAGTTTAGTGGAATATCTAGTGGACCGTGGTTTTGATGTGTATATGCTTGATTGGGGCACATTTGGTTTAGAAGATAGTCATTTGAAATTTGATGATTTCGTGTTTGATTACATTGCAAAAGCAGTAAAAAAAGTAATGCGAACTGCAAAATCGGACGAGATTTCTTTACTTGGTTATTGCATGGGTGGAACGCTAACTTCTATTTATGCGGCACTTCATCCGCACATGCCAATTCGCAACTTAATCTTTATGACAAGTCCTTTTGATTTCTCTGAAACAGGATTATATGGTCCTTTATTAGATGAGAAATATTTCAATTTAGATAAAGCGGTTGATACATTTGGCAATATTCCGCCAGAAATGATTGATTTCGGAAACAAAATGTTAAAACCAATTACAAACTTTGTTGGCCCATACGTTGCTTTAGTAGATCGTTCAGAGAATGAGCGCTTCGTGGAAAGCTGGAGGTTAGTTCAAAAGTGGGTTGGCGATGGCATTCCGTTCCCAGGTGAATCATACAGACAGTGGATTCGTGATTTTTATCAAAATAATAAACTGGTTAAGGGTGAACTCGTTATTCGTGGACAAAAGGTAGACCTTGCAAATATTAAGGCGAATGTCTTAAATATTTCAGGGAAACGTGATCATATCGCCCTGCCCTGCCAAGTAGAAGCATTGCTAGATCATATTTCTAGCACAGATAAACAATATGTATGTTTACCAACGGGACATATGTCAATCGTTTACGGCGGAACAGCTGTAAAACAAACATATCCGACGATTGGAAATTGGCTTGAAGAGCGTTCCAATTAAAAGTAAAAAATCCAACTAGCGTTGTGTTAGTTGGATTTTTTTATGGAAAATAACAAAACATAGAAAGGAGAAATTTACATTTTAGGAGTATAATTATGAAACTTATGACTGGTAGGTTGTTTTGGAATACAGGAGTTTCTGTACCTTGTTATCCACTGTTAGAAAATGATATGATATGTGATGTGCTCGTAGTCGGAAGTGGCGAAGCAGGTGCTCATATAGCATATTCGTTAGCGAAAATTGGCATGAGTGTTACACTCATTGAAAAAAGGGCAATTGCATGCGGTAGCACAGCTGCTAATACAGGTTTACTACAATTTCTTCATGATAAATCGTTAACTTCACTCATCCATACATTTGGTGAAGAAAAAGGGGTACGAGCATATAAGCTTTGTTATGAAGCGCTCAGAACAATGGAGAAAGTTGTACCGACTCTTGATATTGATCCCCAGTTTATTCCGCGAAGTAGTTTGTATTATGCAAGTAGAAGTGAGGACGTATCGTTTTTACAAGAAGAATATAATACGTTACGTCATTATGGATTCCCAGTTGAATATTTTACCGATTCACATATGAAGAAGAAGTATTCCTTTACAAAACAAGCAGCATTATATACGCATGGGGATGCTGAGGTGAATCCGTTTTTATTAGCGCATAGCCTTTTGCATAAAGCAAATCAAATGGGTGCTACTATATATGAACATACAGAGGCCATACATATAAAAAAACGCCAAAATGATTTCATTTGTTATACGAAAACAGGGAATCAAATTATAGCAAAGAATATTATTATGGCGACGGGTTATGAAGCGCTTTTCGGCAAGAAAGAAAAAAATACAACAGTGGAAACATCATATGCAGTTGTGACAAATAAGGTAGATTCATTTGAAGGCTGGCATGAACAATCATTAATTTGGGAAACAGCACGGCCTTACTTATATTTTCGAACGTATGAAAACCGTATCATTGTAGGTGGATTAGATGAAGCGATGCAAATTCAAACGATTGGTGACACGAAATTATTGCATAAGCGTGATATCCTTATTAACATTGTAAAAGAAATGTTCCCGCAGTATAAGAATATACAGGCAGAGTACTATTGGGCAGCTGCATTTGGTGGTAGTCATGATGGTCTCCCTATTTTAAAAGAAGACAAAAAGATACATAATTTATTTTATGCATTGCCGTATGGTGGTAATGGAACTGTGTATGGAATGGTATTTGCCAAATTATTTGAGCAGTTATTTACAAATAAAGAAAGTGAAGATTTTTCTTTATTTAATCGATAGAAAAAAGGTAGCGAAGTGATGGAATGAGAGATATAAAAAAGTTTTTACAAAAATTACGTCCTGTACAACTCATAGTTTTGTTTTATTTATTAGCAGTAGTTGTATCGGTAATCTTGCTTAGTTTACCGTTTGTTACGAAGTCTGGTGTGAAATGGACATTTATCGATGCTCTATTTACATCTGTAAGTGCAGTAAGTGTTACGGGTCTGTCTGTTGTTACGATTTCAGATACATTTACTACAGCAGGAATTATTATTTTAGCCCTTATTTTACAATTAGGCGGATTAGGAATTATGGCACTGGGTACATTCGTTTGGATTATAACAGGGAAAAAGATTGGTTTGCAGAGAAGAAGACTCATTATGGCAGACCATAATCAAGGGAATTTATCAGGCCTTGTAGAATTGATGCGCTCTATTTTAATTGTAATTATTTCGATAGAACTTATTGGAGCAATATTATTAGGTACAAGATTCTTACTTTACTTTCCAACTTGGCAAGAAGCTTATTTTCACGGTTTCTTTGCGGCTGTTAGTGCAACTACGAACGGCGGATTTGATTTAACAGGACAATCGCTAATTCCGTATAAAAAAGATTATATTGTTCAAATGATTCATATGTTACTTATTATTTTAGGAGCGATCGGTTTCCCTGTATTAATGGAAGTGAAACAATTCCTTAGTAAAAGGAGACAGCAACTATTTCGTTTTTCGTTATTTACAAAATTGACGACAACAACATTTTTTGCGCTCGTTGTCGTTGGAACAATCATGATTTTTTTACTAGAGCGAAATCATTTTTTAGCAGGAAGATCATGGCATGAAACAGTTTTCTATACATTATTCCAATCTGTGACGACGCGAAGCGGGGGACTTGCTACAATGGATATACTTGAATTGTCACAACCGACGCTTTTATTTATGAGTATATTAATGTTTATAGGGGCATCTCCAAGTTCGGTTGGGGGCGGAATACGTACAACAACATTTGCTGTTAGTATATTATCGCTATACACTTTTGCAAGGGGCGGTAGAACAGTTAGAGTCTTCAAACGTCAGCTACATGAAGAGGACGTGCTGAAAGCATCTGTCGTTATGACGATGGGGATTTTATTATGTGCCACAGCGCTATTCATTTTATCTATTACGGAAAATGTACAGCTTATGAGTTTAATCGTTGAAGTGTGTTCTGCTTTTGGGACGACAGGATTATCGACAGGTATTACGCCAAATTTAACAACTGTTGGTAAACTTGTCCTCATTGTACTTATGTTTATTGGGCGTGTCGGTATTTTAACATTTATACTAGCTAGTGGTGGAAGAGAACAGCCACCTCGCTATAAATACCCGAAAGAGAGAATTATTATTGGATAGTATGAAACCATTCTACCTATGCTAGGTAGAATGGTTTTTTAGTCGTTAATACCAAATTGCGGATGCATAAAAGCATCCTTCTTATTATCTCCTTCTTTTTTTAGCAACTCTTGATTTTCTTCTGAAATCCATCCAATATCATTTGTAGGATGGATCCATTCTTCTCCAGCCATAATGGCAGGATCTACTTCATCACTCCAATTGTTAAGCGGACTGTTCTCGGAATTATATTTACTGTCCCCGATTACGACGTCATATTGATTTATGAAAGGTTGTTGCATCTTCTTTTCTGTCCCTTTAAAAGATGGGAAATTCACTTGATGTGGGAGCGTTTCATCTAAAATTGGTGATTGAATTTTATCTTTTTTCTTCAAAATAATTGCTCCTTTTTATAATGATTTCTTCATAGATAGTATTTCCATCTGGCGGCTCTTATGTACTTGTTAACACTTGCCAGTAATAATTATTTCAGCTTGCTTCAAACTAGAGTAGAAAGTGAATTTTTGAGAGCAGGTGAATGGATTGGTAAAAAGAAAAGTGAAACAAAATGCGGCAATCAACAATAATAAAACTCCGAAAGAAAGCTTACCAGATGCAGAATTTGCATTAGAGTATGAAGGAGAAAATAGCGCGAAGTATGCAAATCGTAATTCAAAAAAAGGTAAACAAAAATGAGGCGTTTTTTACAAACGCCTCATTTTTTTGTGGGATTATAAAGGTTTTTTTAATTATTTGTAAATTTAGTGTTCATTATTAGGAGAAAAATGCGAAAAAACATAGAAGTAGCAACGTATTACACAAAAACAAACAACAAATAAAAGATTAATGTTGGTTTAATACTGCTTTTACACTAGTTGTTTATATTTGAGCTGTACATAAGATTTGTAAAAGGAGAGAGAGACAGTGAAAAAAACAATCTTTAAAGCTGTAGCAACTGGAATGGTATTTTCGTTATTAATGGGGTGTGGTGCAAAGAAAGAAGAAAGTGCTGGGGCAAAAGTAAAAGATGATAAATTATCTGGATCATTAACTGTTTACACAGCGATTGAAGAAGAACTTGTACCAATTTATCTTGATTCTTTTAAAAAGAAGTATCCAGATGTGAAGCTGAACATTGTTCGTGATTCAACTGGAGTTATTACAGCGAAATTGCTAGCTGAAGGAAAAAATACACAAGCAGATGTTGTATGGGGAACTGCTGCGTCAAGTCTATTAGCTTTAGATAAAAAAGATATGTTAAAAGGATACTCTCCAAAAGGAGCAGATCGTGTTCTTCCACAATTTAAAGATGATAAGCAACCAGAAAAATGGGTAGGTAATACGGCATTTATGACGGGGATTGCTATAAATAAAGAAGAATTAAAGAAGAAAAATTTATCGATGCCAGAATCATACGAAGACTTAACGAAACCAGAATATAAAGGAACGCTTGTTATGCCACATCCGGCTTCTTCTGGAACAGGATTTTTAACAGTTTCTGCATGGTTACAAATTATGGGTGAAGATAAGGGTTGGGATTACATGAAGAAACTTCATGAAAATATGGCAACTTATACTCATTCAGGTTCAAAACCAGCGAAATTAGCAGGCGCGGGTGAATATCCAGTTGGCGTCTCAATGGTTTATAGTGCTTTGAAAGAGAAACAAAAAGGTGCACCAGTTGAAGTTGTATTGCCGAAAGAAGGATTAGGTTGGGAAGTAGAAGCGAACGCACTTATTAAGAAAGATAATGCAAAAAATGAAAAATTAGCGCAAGCATTTTTAGATTGGGCAATTACTGATGATGTAATGAAGTTATACTTCGAGAAAAATGGATTTGCGACAATTAAAAATGATTATAAGCTTCCAGATGGATTCCCTAAAGATGTGACAGAAAAGTTATACAAAAAGAATGACTTTAAATGGGCAGCAGAAAATCGGGACAAAATTTTAGAAAAATGGGAAAAAGAGTTTGGCCAAAAAGCAGAACCGAAAAAGTAAGTGAGTGGGAGAGAGAAAAAATGAGCGAATATTTATCAATTCAACACATTCAAAAACAGTTTGATGCATTTACAGCGTTAAAAGATATTTCTTTTACTGTGAAAAAAAATGAGTTTGTATGTTTATTAGGCCCAAGTGGTTGTGGGAAAACAACATTGCTTCGAATTTTAGCTGGGCTAGAAGAGGCAACAACAGGTAGTATAGCTGTGGATGGAAAAGATATTACAGCATTACCTCCTGGAAAGAGGAATTTCGGAATGGTGTTTCAATCGTATGCATTATTTCCGAACTTAACAGCACTTGAAAATATTGAATACGGCTTAAAGACAAAAAAATATGGAAAAGCAGAAGTAAAAGAGAAAGCGCTAGAGGCGTTAGAACTTGTAGATTTGCTGAATGTAAAAGATAAATATCCTGCTCAAATGTCTGGCGGACAACAGCAGCGAGTAGCACTTGCACGTGCGCTCGCTCTGTCCCCGGATATTTTGTTACTTGATGAGCCGTTATCTGCTTTAGATGCAAAAGTGCGTGAAAAGTTACGTAGAGAAATGCGTGATTTGCAAGAAAAAGTGGGAGTAACAACTATTATGGTCACGCATGATCAAGAAGAGGCATTAACGATGGCTGATAAAATTGTTGTAATGAATCATGCGGAAATTATGCAGATTGGCACACCAGAGGAGATTTATCAAAGACCAGCCAATCCGTTTGTGGCAGATTTTATTGGTTCTATTAATTTCTTTTCGAGAAATAATGAAGAACATGCAATTCGTCCTGAACATGTAACAGTCGTACAAAAGGATGGTATTAAAACAATTGTAGAAAGCATGGAGTTCCGCGGATCTGTATACCGGACAGAAGTGCGAGTTATAGATGAGAGAACACATCTATATAATGAGAAAATCGTTGTAGATATATTGGCATCAGAAGTAGAAAAAACAGCTATTAGGAAAGGAAAGCCGATTCAAATCTCTTTCTCAGAAAATCATATGTTGTCATATGGAAAGAAGGTTGTTGTATAGATGGAGATGTTAGAAAATTTAAAGGTAGAAAGTACGAAAAAAAAGATTAAGAGACGTATCGGTAAAGAAGAGTGGATACAAAGACTATTAATTATTGGTATGCTTCTTGCATTTTTGATCATGCTTGTATTCCCTCTATTACAATTGTTTACACAAGCTTTTTATGATAAAGATGGAGCTTTCATTGGTCTTGCGAATTTCAGTAAATATTTCACAACTCCAACGCTAGTTCAATCATTACAAAATACGATATGGATTTCGGGTGCGACAACAATTATTGCAGTGACACTCGCTTTTGCTTACGCCTATGCGATCGCTCGTACGAATGTGTTTGGGAAGCGTGTATTTCAATATGTCGCGTTGTTACCATTATTCGCACCGACGATGATGCATGGTATCGCACTTACATATTTATTTGGTAATCAAGGGTTAGTAACGAAAGGAATGTTTGGTTTGTTTGAAGGGATACAAATTCCTTTATATGGACCAGTAGGAATTGTAATGGCTGAAGTCATGTATACATTTCCGCAAGCATTTCTTATATTATTAATTGCTTTTCAAGGCTCTGATTATCGTTTATATGAAGCTTCTAATATGCTAGGAGCGAGTAAAACAAAGCAATTTTTCACTGTTACTTTACCTAGTGTAAAGTACGGATTAATTAGTGCGATGTTCGTTGTGTTTACACTTAGTTTCACTGATTTTGGGGCACCAAAAATTGTTGGTGGGCAATATAATGTACTTGCTACTGACGTATATAAGCAAGTAATTGGGCAGCAAAATATGCCGATGGGTGCAACTGTCGGAATGATTTTATTAATCCCAGCTATATTTGCATTTGTAGTTGATCGCATTACGCAAAGAAAGCAGGCAAATCTCTTATCTTCTAAAGCAGTACCTTACAGAATAATAAATAATAAGAAACGAGATGTTATTTCATTCGTATATTGTAGCGTAGTAACGCTTATGATCATTCTATTATTTGTGGCAGTGGGTATTGCTGCAAGTGTGAAAGTATGGCCGTATAATATGAGCTTTACATTTGAGCATTTTAATTTTTCTAGTTTAACAGGAGATGGACTTGAAGCGTTTAAAAATAGCGTAATTGTTTCGGCAATTACAGCGGTTATTGGAGCGGTTTTAACATTTATGTTTGCTTATGCAATTGAGAAAATAAATCAGCTACAATTTTTCCGAAAAGCAGGTTACTTTTTCTCTATCGTCCCTTTAGCGATACCAGGTTTAGTACTTGGGTTAGGCTACGTCTTCTTCTTTAGTCAACCAACAATACAAATCTTTGGATTTTCAGTAATGAACCCGTTTCATTCTCTATACGGAACAATTGCTGTGCTAGTACTAGTCAATATCATTCATTTTTATTCTGTAACATTTGTTACGGCAACGACAGCTTTAAAGAAATTAGATCGGGAGTTTGAACTTGTTTCACAGTCGATGGGGATTCCGTTTTATAAAACATTCTTTCGAGTAACAGTACCGTTGTGCTTACCGGCGATTTTAGAAATGGTAATGTACTACTTCGTAAATTCAATGGTAACTGTCTCGGCAGTTGTATTCCTATACGCAGCTGATTTTAAACTAGCTGCCGTGTCAATTGTAAATATGGATGATGCAGGAAATGTAGCGCCAGCAGCTGCAATGAGTGTACTTATTGTTGTTACAAATATTGTAGTAAGAGTTGTATATGAATGGGGAACGAAAGCACTTCGTAACCGAACGTCACAATGGCAAAAAAGATAAGTGAGAAGGGTGATGGATAGAATGAAAATTGAAGCAGTTATTTTTGATTGGGCAGGTACGACAGTTGATTACGGATGTTTTGCACCACTGGAAGTATTTATGGAGATCTTCCATAAACGTGGGGTTGAAATTACAGCAGAAGAAGCTCGTAAGCCAATGGGGTTATTAAAAATAGATCATGTAAGGGCACTTACAGAGATGCCTCGTATTGCGAGTGAGTGGAATCGTGTTTTTGGACAATTACCAACAGAAGCAGATATTCAGAAAATGTATGAAGAGTTTGAAGAGATTCTCTTCGCTATTTTACCGCGATATGCGTCGCCAATTAATGGGGTAAAAGAAGTGATTGCTTCTTTACGTGAAAGAGGAATTAAAATTGGTTCAACGACTGGTTATACGAGAGAAATGATGGATGTTGTAGAAAAAGAAGCAGCACTACAAGGATATAAACCTGATTTTCTTGTAACGCCAGATGACGTTCCAGCGGGTCGTCCATATCCGTGGATGTGCTATAAAAATGCGATGGGACTTGGTGTCTATCCGATGAATCATATGATAAAAGTTGGAGATACGGTATCGGATATGAAAGAGGGAAGAAATGCGGGTATGTGGACAGTGGGTGTAATTCTCGGCAGTAGCGAACTTGGCTTAACTGAAGAAGAAGTGGAGAATATGGATCCTATAGAGCTTCATGAAAAAATAGAAGTAGTCCGTAATTGTTTTGTTGAAAATGGAGCGCACTTTACGATTGAAACGATGCAGGAACTTGAAACCGTAATGGAAGATATTGAGAAACAAGAACTTATTATTTCATAAAAGGGGAATAGGATCATGACTGAAAATCACTACTTATTATTAACGCCAGGACCATTGACGACAACAAAAACGGTAAAAGAAGTTATGTTATACGATTGGTGTACGTGGGATGTTGAATATAACACGATGGTGCAAGATGTAAGAGCTAAACTTGTATCGTTAGCAACGAAAGAAGAAGAGAAATATACGACTGTTCTAATGCAAGGAAGCGGTACGTTTTCAGTTGAAGCAGTAATTGGTTCTGTTATTCCTAAAAATGGAAAGTTGCTTGTTTGTACAAATGGTGCGTACGGTAAGCGAATTGTACAAATGGCAGAGATGTTACATATAGATGTGGTGGTTAGTCAAACGGAAGAATGGGAGCCTATTAATATTGCAGAAGTAGAAAAGATATTACAGCAAGATAAAAAGATTACACATATTGCAGTTGTTCATTGTGAAACAACAACAGGTATTATCAATCCAATTGTAGATGTATGTAAATTAGGGAAGCAATACGGAAAAATAACACTAGTTGATGCAATGAGTAGTTTTGGGGGTATTAAAATAGATATCGCTGAGTTGCAAATTGACTTTCTAATTAGTAGTGCGAATAAATGTATTCAAGGGGTTCCTGGGTTCGGCTTTGTTATTGCAAAGCACGATGAATTGTTGAAATGTAAAGGGCAGGCACGTTCATTATCATTAGATTTATACGATCAGTGGGAAACGATGGAAAATCAAAATGGGAAATGGCGTTTTACGTCACCTACACATGTTGTACATGCTTTTTATCAAGCACTACTTGAATTAGAAGAAGAGGGCGGAGTAGAAGCACGTTACAATCGATATTATAACAATCAAAAACTATTAGTGAATAGAATGAGAGAAATCGGATTTAAGCCACTAGTAGATGAAAAATATCAATCGCCTATTATTACATCCTTCATTTATCCAGAAGAGTGGTTTGATTTTCAGCAGTTATATAATGAATTAAAGCGTGATGGATTTGTTATTTATCCAGGTAAAATTTCAAAAGTAGATACGTTCCGCATTGGAAATATCGGTGATGTACATGAGGCAGATATCAATCGCTTAGTTGATAGTATCGCTAAAAGAGTTGATATAGGTTGAAAGTATTTTGCTTAGGTGGAGCAGGTAAAATTTGTCGTGAAGCAATTTTAGATTTGATACAATTTTCATCTTTTGAGACGATTACAGTAGCTGATTTTAATGAGGAAGAGGCCTTAAAGTAGTAGAATGGCTCAACGATCCTCGCGTAGATTTTGTGAAAATAGATGTACCGAATCATGAGGATACGGTTGCAAAAATGAAGGGCTATGACATTGTAATGGATGGTACAACAATTAAGTTAAATGGATTGTCTACTCAATGTATTGCAGAAGCAAGTTGTCACGTTGTGAATTTAAATGGATTTGGTGAAGAAAATGATTCGCATTCTATATTTTGTAAATCCACAAATTATTTTTGATGAACTAAAAAAGCGTGGTATTCATATTCATGAAGAAGTTTCTACTTACAAAGAAAGTTATAACTTTGTATAAGTAAGGAAGTTTATGAGGTAGAAATCAATGGGGTGAGGTTATGTCTGTAGTAGGTGAAGAAAGAAAGCGAACCATTCTTGAGAAGGTAGAGTTTAAAGGGAAAGTAAAAGTTTCAGAATTAGCGAAAGAGTTTGCTGTATCAACAGAGACGATTCGCCGTTATTTAGAAGAATTGGATCGTGAAAAGAAGCTGAAGAAAGTGTATGGTGGAGCCGTCCAACTTCCGGGAGCTGGAATAGAGGCACCGATGTTAGAACGAGAGATGTTGCATATAGAAGAGAAGAAGAGAATTGGGTATAAAGCAGCAACGTTTGTGGAAGATGGAGATGTTATTGTGATTGATGACGGAAGTACACCACTTCAAATGGTGCCATATCTTGTTCATCGTAAAAATTTAACGATTGTAACAAGTTCATTTCCAGTAGCAACACAATTAATTTCTTCTATTAATAAAAAGATGTTTCACGGTGAAGTTTTATTTATTGGTGGAAAAGTATCTCCAAAGCATTCGCGTGTATCAGGATCTATTTCGCAGCAAGTAATCCAGCAATTTCATTTTCATAAAGCATTCGTATCGATTGATGGATTATTACCTGGTTTTGGAGTTTCTAGTTTTGAATTAGAAAAGGCGAAACTGTCAGAAGCGATGATGAAATTAGCGGAAAAAACATATATTCTATGTGATCATACAAAGGTAGGCGTAAAAGGGAATTATCGAATAGCAGCATTTTCCCGTATTCAACATGTAATTTGTGATAAGAAAATGCCCTATAGTTTTGAAGAGGAAGTCAAAAAGCATAATATTCAATGGACAATTTGTTAAATACATTGAACTCCCACCTGATTTTGAGGTGGGAGTTTTACTGTCCGCAAATAGCGGGATAAAAGATTTGTATTTATGCAAAAAGTGGACACATTTTCTCATCTCTTTCATATAATTTACCAATACAAAAAAAGTTGGTCGAAGGAAAGAAGGGAAAAGTATGTCAGAACGGATATATAATAAACTTGTATTGTATGCAAATATTTTGCAAAAAATTGGTGTTATTAATGAAAAAGAAAAAAGTGAAATTCTTCATACGATAAGTAAAAAGGCCCTTTAATAAAGGGTCTTTTTATTTTTTCTCTTTAAAAATACAAATTAAATGTAATATTCTCGTTGACAATGATAATGATATTCATTATCATTTATTTGTGAGTAATTGATAAAAATTATCAATTATAAAAATTATATATGATAGGGGATATTATTTTGAAAAAAAAATATATGAAGGCGTTAGTAGTAGCAACAACATTAGCAATTCCATTTGCTATTTATTCTACTCCAGCATTAGCAGCAATAAAAATTGAAGCAAACCAATCGGTAGCAGCAGCTAGTGAACGTACATACGATACTGAGATTAAAATATATAAGGACCAAAAAGACGAGCCATCTATGGTTTCTCAATACATAAAAAATCCTAAAGTAGCAATTGAAGACGGGAAAAAAATTGTTACTGTAACAATACAAGATAGCGATTATTTTCAATATCTTAGAATAGAAGATGGAAACCAGCCTGGTGTATTTCATGATGTAAAAGTTTTGTCAGAAGATAAGAAGAAAAATGGGACGAAAGTAGTTCAATTTGAAATTGGTGAATTTGAGAAGAAGCATAATATGCAAATGCATATACTTATTCCAGCTATTGGATACAATCACAAATATCAAGTTCAATTTGAAATTAAAGATCCAACGGTAGGAGAGAAAGAAACAGAGAAACCAAATGATAACTCTAATTCAGGAAATAAGGAAACGGATAATCCAGTTGATAATCAAAATATGATAACAGATAACAAATTAAGAGAACTTGTTAATGAAAAAGTATTTAATAGAAAAGATTTAAATACACCAATTACGAAAGAGGAATTATTACAAGTACAAAACTTGTTTTTAAATACGAATGAGATTCTTGATTATAGTGCATTAAAATATATGCCCAATTTAAAATCTTTAACAGTTGCGAATGCGAAGATAAAAGATCCGTCATTCTTTGCGAACCTAAAGCAATTAAACCATTTAGCTCTGCGTAGTAATGAAATTGTAGATGTAACAAAACTTGTTAAGATGGATAATTTAGAATCTCTCGATTTAAGTAATAATAAAATTACAAATGTTGCACCATTAATTGAAATGAAAAATGTAAAAATTCTACATTTAACAGGCAACCAAATAAAAGATGTAACAGCATTAGCGAAAATGGAACAACTAGAGTACTTGAATTTAGCAAATAATAAAATCACGAACGTTACTCCATTAGGCGCGTTAAAAAATGTAACAAACTTAACTTTAGCAGGAAATCAAATTGAAGATATTAAACCGTTATATTCATTGCCTTTAAAGATGTTAAATTTAACACGTAATAAAGTTAAAGATTTATCGGGCATTGATCAAATGAATCCATTAAATAAATTATTTATCGGGAAAAATCAAATTGAAGATGTGACACCACTTGCTAAAATGACTCATCTTACAGAATTAGATTTACCTCATAATGAGTTAAAGGATATTAAGCCATTATCCAGTCTAGTAAACTTACAAAAGCTTGATTTAGAAGCAAATTATATTTCAGACTTATCGCCAGTTAGTAAGTTGAATAAGTTAGTATTTCTAAGTTTTGTTGCAAATGAAATACGTGATGTTCGACCAGTAATAGAACTAAGTAAGAAAGCTTATATTAACGTTCAAAACCAAAAAGTCTTTTTAGAGGATACTGAAGTAAATAAAGAAGTAAAAGTACCTATATATGAAAAAGATGGTGAGGTTTCTACGAAAATCCGTCTGAAGAGCGATAATGGTATGTATAGTAATGGTATAGTGAAATGGAGTACACCGGGTGAGAAAGTGTATGAATTTGGTGTAAAAGATCCATATGCGGATACAGGAATCTTCTTTACAGGATCTGTGATTCAAAATGTGGTAGAAAGTAAAGAGGACAACACTTCTAAAGAAGAGGAGAAAGTAGAAGTAATAGAATTTAAAGATGTACCAAAGGGGCATTGGTCAGAAGAAGCAATTAATCATTTAGCAAAAGACAACATTTTTAAAGGATATGGAAATGGGCAATTTGGATTTGGTGATAATATTACTCGTGGACAAGTCGCGTCTTTAGTACAAAGGTACTTGAAATTAGAAAATCAAGTAGAGCAGAAAGAAAGATTTACAGATACGAAAGGGCATATGTTTGAGCAAGATATTGCTACCGTTGCACAAGCTGGAATTATGCAAGGAGACGGTAATGGTGAGTTCCGTCCAGATGGAGTATTAACTCGATATGAAATGTCAGTAGTATTACAAAAAGTATTCCAGTTAAAGGGAAATGAAAAGAGTGTAGAGAGCTTGACTGATGTGCCAAAAGGTCATTGGGCAGAAGGCTATGTGAAAGCGCTAGCGGATAATAATATATCAAAAGGTGATGGAAAAGGGAACTTTTTAGGTGATGATTTCGTAACACGTGAACAATATGCACAGTTTTTATATAACGCAATAAAGAAATAAAAGATGAAAAATACGTTATTCTTTAATTAAAAAGAATAACGTATTTTTTATGTATAAAATGAAATAGTCAATAGACAGGAGTATAGACATATAAATAGCCCATTTTAAAGAAGAGCTGTGAAACTATATTGACAAAAAAGAGTTCTCATGTGATAATTCAATTAAATTTTTAGAATAATCAAAAAATACTCCTTTTACATAGAAAGGATTTGAACATTATATGAATATTACGCTGGGGGTGACGAAATGTTATTTTTTCTAAAGAAATGGAATGAATTAAAAGAAGTGAAATCTGAATTGGCACTTCGTGATTGGTTTTATGGTACAAAAATTAGTTTATCACTCTGTACGTCAAAAGAGCCGTTAACTTTTTTAGTAAACGTTGAGGGAAGAGATAAAGGGTTATTTTCAGAAGAAGATTTTATTGTTGTAAATTGTATGTGTGAGCCAGTATTTGAAAATGAAGAAAAACCAGCTGCGGAATCATTTATGCATGCGGATATTTATAAAAAAAGTAGTGCAGAATGTATTTTACAAGTACAGACTGTAGATAGTCATTTAATATCAGAGTTGTATGGAGAAGAAGGGGAAGTAACATTCGATAAACGTAGCGTCGAACGTATTTTTGGAAAAGAAGGTATAACAGAAATGACAATTCCCATTGTAGAAGATGAGAAAAAATTCGCTGATTTATTAGAAAATAATGTGCCGAATTTTATTGAAGGTGGAGGAGTAGTTCTCGTTCATAATTATGGCATGATTGTGTGGGGGAAAACTCCAGAAGAAGCGAAAAAATGGCTAGAGGGTATAGAATATTTAATGAATTACCATGTAAAGTTGTTAATGATAAAAGGTGCAAAGAGCTCTGTTATATAAAATGTTTGGAATGTCGTTACAAATCAATAAACAAATGAAAGCGTTTTAAAAAAATTTACTCATAAAATATAGTTCTCCTTATTATATATAGATTACATGTTGACATGTAAGGAGGAACATATTTTGCGAGTTAAATATCATTTTCTGCCAAAACAGCAAGTAACATTTTGCAAAATGAACGATTCAGGTGAAGAGGCGTTGCGCATTATGAATGAAACGGGATTTCGAGCAATCCCTGTATTAGCAGAAGATGAAAAGAAATTCATGGGGATTATTTATAAAGTAGATCTTTTAGAAAAGAAGTGTAATAGCGGATTAGAGAAGTTTGGTGCGGAACATATGCTGGAAGATTCCACTGCATTTATTTTTGAAAAGGATTCTTTTTTCAGAGCATTTTATGTTATTCGTCGTCTTCCATTTTTAGCTGTGCTAAATGATTATAATGAATTTGTCGGTATCTTAACGCATTCCAATATATTTGATGTTATTGAAGATTCATTCGGTATGCGGACGGGTGGTTATATATTAACGATTGCAACACAAGATTGTAAGGGAACGATTAAAGAACTTGGGACATTGTTGAAGGCATTTAATATCGGTGGACTATTTACGCTAGATAATGGCGATCAATATATTCGCCGCGTTATCGTAAATATAACAGATGAGTTAAATGAAAAAAGATTAAAGCAATTAATCGAAAAAATTGAGAAAAAAGGATTCAGGGTGAGTCATGTAGATTATATTTAAGGTGAAAAGGAAAGGGAGCAATTTGCTATATGTAGATTGGTCCCTTTTTTAGTTTGAGTAATGAATCTTATTTTGAAACAGGAGGCGGAGATAATGCTAAATCAGATAAAAAAATAAAATCTGCATGTTCGCGAATTTTAGGAATAGAAGTTTCTATAACACGTGATGTAATTTCACCTGGAGGCCCAACATGTCCAATAGCTACCATAATCGGTTTTTCTTGAAGTTTTTTGATGAGCAGTTGGGCTTGTTTTGAAATATGAGCGGCTGTATACACATCATCAAAAAATAATTGGTTTTCAATAATAGGCACTCCTAATTCTTTCCCGATTTTTGGGACGACACTCTTAGGATTTGTTTTGCTATCTAAATAAAATAAACCGTGTTTTTTACAAGCTGCAAGTATAAGTCGTACAATTCTTTCGTCCGCGGTTACTTTTGATCCCATATGATTGTTCATCCCAATTGCATGTGGTACTTCTTGAATCGCTTGTTCGAGGCGGTTATTTATTTCTTCGTCGCTTAAATCAGTTGTAATTGCTTTTGGTCCAAGCCATTCTTTTTTACCTTTAATAGGTTCCATTGGCATATGTATAATAACTTCGTGGCCTTTCTTATGAGCCGCTATTGCATCTTCCTTTGTGGAAGGGAGAAAAGGCATAACGGCAACAGTTAGTGGAATAGGGAGTGATAACATTTTATCAGTCCCCTTCATATGATTGCCGAAGTCATCAATAACAATAGCTACTTTGTTTGTATGGGCAGTTGCTTGAACAGGAAACAAGAAGGATGGTAAGAACATAGTAAACATAAGCAATGCAATCGTATATTTGCGCATATAAATATTTCCTTTCTATATTATCAATCATCATTATGGTTTGCGTTTTTACATAAATTAAACAAAAAATGTCGAAGAAAAGTATATGGAAAATAGAGAATCCGCTATTTAAGTGGTGTTTATAAAAAAAGAAGATGAAAAAAATGTCTATTATTGCGAATGTATTTACAAAGATAGAATAATTTGTAATAATTCTCAAAGTGAGGGTAAAGATTTGTAAATTACAGGGAGAAAATGTTAAATTTTCTGATTCTTCAAATTCAAATATGATTAAGTAGTTAAAAGGCCAATGGAGAAGTGAAGTTGAGAGCATGGAAGTATAATAAGGGGGATATGAATGTTTACTGTAAAAAGGAAGTACACATTAGAAAAGCTTTCACGTGATATTCATATGAAACGTGAAGAGATGATTCAATTAGGTTTAACGAGTGGGTTAAATAGTATGGAGACAATTCAAGTTAGTCAAGAATTGGACAAGCTTATTTTACAGTACCAGTGTTATAAAGAAAAACAAACACCAAAATGGTTATCAATTATAAAGGGACCTATTTTTCAAATTGCGTATGAAGGGAAATCGAGTAATTTTTGGCGAATGCTTGTAGCTGGTTTTATGAAATAAGTATAATTACCCTTTTGAGATAAGGATAATTATACTAGGTGTAACGGAATTTCGATATGAACTGTCGTTCCTTGGTTTTCTATACTGTCAATAAAAATACGCCCATTGTACATCTCTACAATTCGTTTACATATGACAAGTCCAAGACCTGTTCCAGTATCTTTATTAGTAAAGAACGGATGAAAGAGGTGTTTTTGAATATGTTTTGGAATTCCTTTTCCAGTATCTATAATTTGTAATTGTGCGTGTGTTTCATTGTTTGTTACGACAATGGTGAGTGTGTCACCAGAAGTCATGGCTTCAATTGCATTTTTTGTAATGTTTAAAACCACTTGTTTCATATGGTCTTTTGAGCAACGGATATGAACAGGATGGTCTGGCAAATGTAAATGTAATACAATGTTATGTAGATTCGCCTCAGATTGAATAATTAATGCTACCTCATTTAGAATGGTTCTCACATCATATGTTTGCTCAATGATAGCAGTTGGCTTTCCAAGAATAAGAAATTCGCTTACAATTTCATTAATCCGTTCTACTTCTTGTTCGATGATGGAAAAATAGAACTGATCCTGTTCATCTTTATATTTCTCTTTTAATAGAGCGACGAGTCCTTTAATTCCAGTAAGGGGATTACGGATTTCGTGGGCTGTACTAGCTGCAAAAGTCCCAACCAATTCAATTTTTTGTAGTTCATTTTGTTGTCTTTCCAGTTTTGTTTGACGTTTTAACAACATATATTGAGTAAGTAAAAATAAAATAGACATTAAAAATAAAGTAGCTATACACTCTATTGAAACCCACTGGTATAAAGTTTTTTGATGGATAGGCAATGGAGAAACAGAGACCTTCCAATTTAATCTTTGGAGTGGGGTAGTAAGCATATTAGAATGCGCATCGCTTGTTTCGTTATTATCATCGGTTAGAAAAACTACATCATATTTATCGGTTACTTCAAAATGGTATTGTGGTTTAATGCCATTTAAAGATGATGAAATGTAGTCAAAGCGTAAACTTGCTAACAATAAGCCTGAGAGCTCCTTCTGTTTATTGAAAATGGGAGAAGCAATCATAATAGCTTGATGTCCAAGAACACGATCTGTAATGACTGATGATACAGTGGTTTTCTTAGTTTGTAATGCGTCTCGAATATATTTGCGATCTGAGACATCAACAGGTGGTCGGTCGCCTTTGGATGCGATTGTAATTATGCCTCCTAGTGTAGCGTAATATAGACCAGAAAAGCGTGCATCGTTTCCATCTGTATCATGTACAATTTGTTTAACTCCATTTATATTTCCAGTCTCGGTTCCTACGACCTTTGAGAGCATTTCTAATGCGGAAATTGCTTCACCAAGGTGATAATCTAAATAATCTCTATATAAAAAGAGAACCGTATGAGCAGATAGTTTGTTTTCCTGTTTCATTTTATACGAATGATAGGAATAAAATGTAGCACCAAGCCCTATCGTTGGTAGGATAACAAGCAATATATATAAAACTATGCTGTGAAATTTGACTTTCAAATTTGGTACTCCTTCTTTTTTATTATCATTATATATAAACTATGTTAAAATTGTCATGTTTTTATTCAAGAATCAATCATAATATATTTGGGGAGAGGTAAGGAATGAGTGAATACTCATTCGGTATTTACATGAAGTACGAACCTGTTTTTTTATTACTGAGAATTTAAGTGAAGGGTTGAAAGTTGTATGACATCAAATAATGAACGAGAAGATATTTCTCAATCTTTAAAAGTATTTATTGCATTATCTCGTGTACATCGTTCTGTTATGGATACTACAAATAAATCTATACAAAGTAATGGGTTAAATCCAACTGAATTTGCTGTATTAGAACTGTTATATCATAAAGGCGGTCAACCACTTCAGCAAATTGGTGAGCGTATTTTAATAGCTAGTGGCAGCATTACATATGTTGTAGATAAGCTAGAGAAAAAGGGACTAGTAAAAAGAATTCCTTGCCCAAATGACAGACGTGTTATTTATGCACAACTAACTGAGTCTGGAGAAAGCTTTATTGCTTCTATTTTTCCAGGGCATGAGCAAGTTATACATCAATCTTTTGAAATGTTAACGAAAGAGGAAAAGGATGAATTACTTGATCTATTAAAAAAGATTGGAAAGTATGAAAAATAATAATATGTTCCAAAGGAGCTTTGGATAAAGAAATCCAAGGCTTTTTTTATTTACATGTCATTATGACAGCATCTACCGTATTTTGCTGAAGAATAAGAGGAGATTTGTAAGTAAGCATGGAATTATAGTAAGGATGCATATAATGGAGAGGAGGCTCGTTCATGTCATTTAAAGACTATGAATATAAACGCCCAAATATTGAAGAATTAAAAGAGAAGTTTACTGTTGCTTTAGAGAAGTTCGATAATGCAAAAACGGTTGAAGAACAAAAACAAGTAATCAATTCAATTAATGAAATTCGTAACGATTTTGGTACAATGGGGAACCTTTGTTACATTCGTCATTCTGTTGATACGACAGATGCTTTTTATAAGGAAGAGCAAGATTTCTTTGATGAATTCTCTCCAGTTGTACAAGGATATGGTACAAAGTATTATAATGCGTTAATTCATTCTCCATTCCGTGAAGAATTAGAAGCGTATTATGGAAAGCAATTATTTGCTCTTGCGGAGTGTGATTTAAAAACATATTCTGATGAAGTCGTGAAGGATTTACAATTAGAGAATAAATTGTCTTCACAATATACACAATTATTAGCATCTGCAAAAATTGATTTTGCAGGAGAAGAAAGAACGTTATCACAGCTTATTCCATTTATGCAAGGGAAAGAAAGAAGTGAACGTAAAGCAGCAAGTGAGGCATATTACGGATTTTTAGCTGAAAATGAAGAAGAGTTAGATCGTATTTATGACGAGCTTGTTAAAGTAAGAACAAAAATTGCCAAATCTTTAGGTTTCAAAAACTTTGTTGAACTTGGATATGCAAGAATGTACCGTACAGATTATAATGCGGAAATGGTGGCAAATTATCGTCAGCAAGTGCTAGATTATATCGTTCCCGTCACAACGGAATTAAGAAAACGCCAACAAGCACGTATCGGTGTAGAGAAGTTAGCGTATTACGACGAAAACTTTGAATTTCCTACAGGTAACCCAACTCCAAAAGGAGATGCGGATTGGATTGTTAATCATGGGAAAACGATGTATAAAGAGTTATCGGCTGAAACGGATGAATTTTTCAATTTCATGCTAGATAATGATTTATTAGATTTAGTTGCGAAAAAAGGAAAAGCTGGCGGTGGATATTGTACATATATTGAGAATTATAAAGCGCCATTTATTTTCTCAAACTTTAACGGAACATCTGGCGATATTGATGTATTAACACATGAAGCTGGTCATGCTTTCCAAGTATATGAAAGCCGTAAGTTTGAAATTCCAGAATACAATTGGCCAACGTATGAAGCGTGTGAAATTCATTCTATGAGTATGGAATTCTTTACATGGCCATGGATGAAGTTATTCTTTGAAGAAGATGCAGATAAATATTATTTCTCTCACTTAGGTTCAGCACTTCTGTTTTTACCATATGGTGTATCTGTTGATGAGTATCAACATTATGTATATGAAAATCCAGAAGCATCACCAGAAGAGCGTAAGACAGCATGGCGAAATATAGAGAAAAAGTATTTGCCGCATCGTGATTATGAAGATAATGAGTATTTAGAGCGCGGTGGATTTTGGCAACGTCAAGGGCATATTTATAGCTCGCCGTTCTATTATATCGACTACACGTTAGCACAAATTTGCGCACTGCAATTTTGGAAACGTGCAAGAGATAATAGACAAGAGGCGTGGGAAGATTATGTGAATCTGTGCCAACAAGGTGGAAGTAAATCATTCTTGGAATTAGTAGAAGTTGCAAATTTAACATCACCATTTGCTGAAGGCTGTGTGAAAAGTGTCATTACAGAAATTGAAGCGTGGTTACATGCGATTGACGACACAAAATTGTAAAAAACATGCGCTTTTTTTCACATGTTTAACATCGACATAACGAGAAAATGATGAGATAATAAAAGAAAATTCAGAATACTAAAGAGGTGTTTCTAATAAGGAGCACCTCTTTTCACCAACAAAAAAGGGGGAAAGAAGCATGCTTCAATCTAATATGGATGTTAGCTTAGAAAGTTTGGTGAACTCATTGCAGTCTACCCGAAATATGCTATTATCAGAAATTGAAATGTTAAATGATACAGAAGTAAATGTAAAGCCACGCCGTGATAAATGGAGTATTATTCAAATTTTGCATCACTTGCATTTAGTTGAACAATCTGTCACATCTGCCCTTGTATATGCTTTACAAAAAAATGAAAGAAACACGACTCCATTTAAAGACCTTCAACTTACGCTCGATCGCACACATAAACGAGAAGCTCCTCAGCAAATGAAACCAACAGAAACGTTAATGAAAAAACAGCAAGGAATTCAATTACTAGAACATTCACGACAAGAACTATTACACGCGCTCCATAGTGTTATTGATGAACAAGATTTATTTGAAAATGGATTAAAGCATCCTGTTTTTAATGATCTGAATTTGTATCAGTGGGTTCAATTTCTTAATTTGCATGAACAAAGACATCTTACGCAGTTAAAAGAGGCGAAACACGCAATTTTGCAGCGATAATCAGGAAGAAGTGGGAGACCACTTCTTTTTTGATATGTGCATAGTTTTCTTTCTTATTTTGGAATACTATATGGAGAAAGAAAAGAAGGAGTTGAAAAATATGTCCAAGAAAAAGAAAGAAGAAGAGCGTGCTTGGAAAGCACGTAAAGAAAATCAAAAACCACATGGAAAAGTGAAAGCTTTTGCTGAATTAGTTGAAGGAACAGAAAAAACGTGATGAGTATTTCATCACGTTTTTTGTATGAGTGGAAAAGTTAATAAGAAGGTTGTACCTGTACCTTTTTCACTTATAATATCAATTTTTCCATTCATAGCTTGAACAACACTGAATACGACCATCATTCCAAGACCAGTACCTTTTTCTTTTGTTGAGTAGAAAGGAGATCCAAGGCGTTTTACTTGTTCTGGACCCATACCAACTCCTGTATCTTTTATATATAACTGAATATGCTTATGATTAGGAACTAATGTAAAATAAAGATCACCGCCTTTTGGCATGGCCTCAATGCAGTTTTTTAAAATATTTAACAAGCATTGATTTAGTTTTTGCTTTTCTCCCGCGATAAAAAAAGAAGTGCTTTGCTTTATATAATGTGTACGCACATTTGTTAAATTAGCAAGCGGTGTAATTAACGATAATGCATGTAGTAGTTCTTCTTCTAACTGTAATTTTTGTTCTTTTTCAATACTTGGTTTTGCAAAGGTTAAATAATCTGTAAGAACATGATTTGCTTGTTCGATTCCGTTGATGGCTATGTCGATATATAATTTTCGCTCTTGATCAGTGCATGTATTTGACTGCAAAAGTTGTAAAAATCCTTTTGTTGAAGTTAATGGATTGCGAATCTCATGAGAGATGGACGCTGCCATTTCGCCAATTAAATGGAATTTTTCAGCATTCATAAGTTCGTTTTGAAGACGAACTTGCATTTGTAGGATGTGTAGCAAATATAAAATAAGGATTGTTCCAAGTATCGTACATAACTCATACACAATAATATGTGGTATATAATCAGCCTTATTTGTAACTTTTGAAAGGAAGAATGGTATCCAACTAAAGCCGTATGTGAGACTGTATATAATAGCAAGTGTTATTTTTATACGATTAGAAGTTCGATTGAAAACTTTGTATGTAAATAGTAGGACAATAAATAGAAGGATAGAACCGATAAGCGATGGGAAAACACCTATTCCTCCTAATAAGAAGCGGTATATATTTAATACAACTAATATAGATCCACCGGCAATAGGACCTCCTGTTAATGTCCCGACAATTAATACAATATGGCGCATATCAAATTGAAATCCATAATTTGTTTTTGCTCCGAAAGTAATACATAGTATGGTAGCGAGGCAACATAATGCAATAAATATAGTTGAATTTAATTTAGGAGAACGTTTCCCTTTTTGATTCCAAAATAAATGGTATACGAGCATTGTAACAAGGATGAATAATATATTTAAAAAGAGATAAATAATAAAGGGTTTCAGTGGAGTGCCTCCTCTCTTCTCACATTAAATTAATCATACTATAAAATGAAAGAAATGAAATGAGAAAAAGCGGAAAAATCAGAATTTTTTTCTGGTAGTATACAGTATGTTACAATAAGCTTTGTCAATGAAAGAAGGAATTCCGTGCAATGCACGGGAGAGGTTCGCGAACTCCCTCTATAAAAAACTATGGAAACAACAATATCTTTAGGTATTGTTTTGTTTTTTTTATTGTGACAGTTCAAGAACGTTCTTTCTTCTTATTCGTAGTAGAGAAGGAGAATGAGTGAAATGAAAAAAGAAAAGGCAGTTGTTGTTTTTAGTGGAGGACAAGATAGTACGACATGTTTATTTTGGGCAATGCAGCAGTTTGCAGAAGTAGAGGCTGTAACGTTTAATTACAATCAACGTCATAAGTTAGAAATTGATTGCGCAGCGGAAATTGCAAAAGAGCTAGGAATTAAACATACGGTACTAGATATGAGTTTATTAAATCAACTTGCTCCAAATGCGTTAACGAGAACGGATATGGAGATTACACATGAAGAAGGTGAATTACCGTCGACGTTTGTAGATGGACGAAATTTACTATTCTTATCATTTGCTGCTGTATTAGCAAAACAAGTTGGAGCACGTCATATTGTAACGGGTGTATGTGAAACTGATTTTAGTGGTTATCCAGATTGCCGTGACGTGTTTGTGAAATCGTTAAACGTTACTTTAAATTTATCCATGGATTATCCGTTTGTTATTCATACACCACTTATGTGGATTGATAAAGCGGAAACATGGAAGTTATCAGATGAACTTGGAGCATTCGAGTTTGTTCGAGAAAAAACATTAACATGTTATAACGGAATCATTGGTGATGGTTGCGGTGAATGTCCAGCATGTCAACTTCGTAAAGCAGGATTAGATACGTACCTACAAGAACGCGAAGGAGCGAGTAACTAATGGATAATTTCTTTGGATTTCGCATCGTAGAAAATTTACAACAAATGGACAAGGATATTCAGCGTAAACAGCTTAAATATCATAATAAGAGAGTAATGGTCAGCAAGGAATTTACATTTGATGCAGCACACCATTTACACTGTTATGAAGGGAAATGTAAGAACTTACATGGTCACACATATAAAGTTGTATTTGGGATTAGTGGATATGTAAATGAAATAGGTCTTGCAATTGACTTTGGAGATATAAAAGAAATCTGGAAGAATGAGATAGAAATTTATTTAGATCATCGTTATTTAAACGAAACGTTACCAGCGATGAATACAACTGCTGAAAATATGGTCGTTTGGATTTATGAAAAGATGGCAGAAGCGTTAACAAAAGATAATCGTGCGAACGAATATAAAGGAGCTCGTGTTGAGTTTGTTCGTCTGTTTGAGACGCCAACTAGTTATGCGGAAGTAAGACGGGAGTGGATGCTCGATGAGTAAAATCCCAGTCTTAGAAATATTTGGTCCGACTATTCAAGGTGAAGGAATGGTTGTAGGGCAAAAGACGATGTTTATCCGTACAGCTGGCTGTGATTATAGCTGTGCTTGGTGTGATTCTGCCTTTACGTGGGATGGATCGGCTAAAGAGCAAATTAGACAGATGACAGCAGAAGACGTTTGGAATGAGCTTGTAGAAATTGGTGGCGAAAATTTTTCTCATGTTACGATTTCAGGTGGAAATCCGGCATTGCTGAAAAATATTGAGTTTCTTCTTTCTATATTAAAAGAGAATGGAATGCGAACGGCAATCGAAACGCAAGGGAGTAAATGGCAAGATTGGTTACTTCAAATTGATGAGATAACGATTTCTCCAAAACCACCAAGTTCGGCAATGAAAACTGATTTTCAGAAGTTAGATGATGTGATTCAGAAACTAGCAGGAAAAGATATTAGTTTAAAGGTAGTAGTATTTGACGATTATGACTTCGAGTATGCAGTTAAGATGCATGAACGTTATCCAAATGTACCATTTTTCTTACAAGTAGGGAATGATGATACAAAAACTGTGGATGATGCGATGTTAATTAAAAAGTTATTAGATAAGTATGAGTGGCTTATTGAAAAAGCAGTTAACCGCAAAGAAATGAATAATGCAAAAGTATTGCCGCAGCTTCATGCGTTAGTATGGGGAAATAAACGCGGAGTATAATGAGAAGGGATGTTTAAAATGGCAGGAAGATTAGATGAAGATTTAAAAGATGTAACATTATTAGGAAATCAAAATACAAAATATTTATTTGAATACAGCCCAGAAATTTTAGAGGTATTTGATAACAATCATCCAAACCGTGATTATTTTGTTAAATTCAATTGTCCTGAATTTACAAGCTTATGTCCGAAAACAGGCCAACCGGATTTTGCAACAATTTATATTAGCTACATTCCAGAACAAAGAATGGTAGAGAGTAAATCTTTAAAGCTATATTTATTTAGTTTCCGCAATCACGGTGACTTCCACGAAGATTGCATGAACGTTATTATGAATGATTTAATTAAATTAATGGATCCACGTTACATTGAGGTATGGGGTAAATTCACACCACGTGGAGGGATTTCAATTGATCCTTACTGCAACTACGGTCGCCCAGGAACGAAATATGAACAAATGGCAGACTACCGCATGATGAACCATGATCTATATCCAGAAACAATTGATAATCGTTAATATATAATAGAAAGAAAGGATCTGTATGTTATACAGATCCTTTCTTTCTATTATATTATGCATTTTGATTAATGACAGTATAGTTTTTATGACTTACAACTGTAAGGGGTTCCATATCTAGTTCTCTAAAATTCTCCATAATTGTTATATCTACAATAACGGAGTTTTGATTTACTTTTTGAACACGGCCTTGCATTCCACCTTTAAATTCAATGATATCTCCAGTTTCTGCGATCTGCATAAGCAACTCTCCTTGTTACAGTTTTCCCAAAAAAGAATAATTTTGGTTTTTTTATTTCCTCTTATTTTGAACCATATTGTTCAGTTTGTAAATGTTTACAAAGTAAAAATTCGAAAAATATTCACTTTTTGTAAGAAAATATACAAGAACTCCATGTTATTAGAAAAAAACAACGGTTTAAATGCGTCCATCTTTATATGGAGGTATAATAAAAATATACAATAACCTACTAAAGTGGGAGAAATTAGAGGCGGTAAAATAATGTTTGAATTTGTGGGGAGTGTAATAGCATTAATTTTATTTGTATTTTCTTATATAAATTTAAAAAAGATTCGTCATCATGAAACGACTACATATTTTGATGGGATGGATGGGATACATGCTGGGGTCACACATGAGAGTGGCGGGGATATGTAAAGGTGTATAACTTTCTTTTTTTGCGTGGTATGATATGTAAAAATAGTACATAATAGAGTTCGTAAGTGATGAATGGAGAGTGGAAAGAATGAAGATTTCTTTTATTCGTCATGGTCGCTTAGGTCGTACTATAGAACCAATGACGGTTACATCCTTTCATGAATGGATGAAAGGATATGACTTACATACTATAACAGAAAAAGCACCTATACCAACGGAAACAAGGGAAGCGATTGAAGCAGCAAAATTGATTTTAACGAGTGATCAAAGGTGTGCTGTACAGTCAGCAGCTGAATTAATGGATTCTTTATCTTTTATGCAAAATTCTCTATTTAGGGAAGCTGACGTTCCGACGAGTTTTTATGCTCCCAAATGGTTGAAGTGTAAACCTAACGTATGGATGTTTATCGGACGAACACTATGGATACTTGGTTACCATAAAGATGTTGAGTCTTATAAGGAAGTAAGAGAGAGGGCAAAGCAAGCGGCTTACTTATTACATCGTTACGCTCTCGTACATGGAAGTATTGCTCTTGTAGGTCATAATTATGTGAATGTAATGATTGGTGCCGAACTGAGAGCGATGGGATGGTCTGGTACGCCTATTTTGCACAGAGAGCCATGGGGATGTACAACATATACGTTTCATGAGGCGATGAATGGAAATATATTAAATACGAATTTAACATAAAAGCACACGATTTATATAAATCGTGTGCTTTCTTTTTAAGATATAGAAATTTTGATGTTCAATGGTTTTACGAGATGTGCATAAGGTTCGCCTACAAGCATAACGATTTGATCTTTTTTATAACCTAGTTTTTCGTATAGTGAATAGGCACGGTTGTTTTCTAAATTAACAAGTAATGCGATTTTTTTATGCTCCTTTTCAGTTGCATGAATTTCAGCAGCTTCAATTAATTTAGAACCAATTCCTTTTCCGCCATATGCACTTGAAACTGATAATGTATCAATGTAATATTCATCAAGTTCAGCTTCTTTTTCTAACGTAATCGATTCATCTTTATGTAATTCTCTTAAGTGATGTACAATTGGTGCATCAAGCCTTGTTGCTTCACTACCGTGATAAGCGACAATAACTCCAACTGCCCCCCCGTCTTGCTCATATACAAAACAGTTTTCATAGCTCAGTCGATTTCTCTCTTTTGAGAACCATGTTTCAAGTCCTAGTAATACTTCTGTCTCAACTGTGCTACCTGTGATTTTTTCAGCAATTTCGTGCAGAGCGTTATACAATAAAGGTGCTACCAGTTTCGCATCTGTCTTTTTTGCTTTCCGAATCATAGTATCCCTCCTAGTTCTATTTATATATTGTAGCATAGTGGTATGAAACTTTGCATAATTGAATGTAGAAATGTTTGATATAGAGAAGTAGCTATGTTAGTATATGATATTTAGTGGACATATAATAAAGAGATATCTTTTGAAAAATAATGAAAATAAAATGAAGGTATAGCACCTGGATAATTTTACAGTTGTTGACCTATAGAATATAAGATAAAATAAAATATTGCATAGAGGTGAAATACATGGATAAAGAATTAGCAAATACAATTTTGGATCAGCTGAAAAATGGTGAAATAAAGGAGTATGTTGTTACGAAAGATGTATTTTATACGTTCAGAGAAGTTGTAGTAAGTCGAGAAGATTTTAAACATATTATTGGGAACGCGCAGCGCGGCGGACAAGTAATTTATACATATTCAGAAACGCCACGTTCGTAACTAGAAGAATATAGGGGAGGAGAATTATGGGCGATTTTAAACAAGGTATATTACCGCATTGGGATTATATGTGGAAAAATAGAGCCGGCAATCGATTTATGGGGATGGTCATGTATCCAGAGAAACGAAAGTGTTCGGCAAAAATGCTTCAGAAAATAAAAAGAGCATATGAAGAGGCTGTAGAAATTAAAGTAACTGTACAAGTTCAACATACATATCAGTATGTTGAAGGAATGATTGTATACTTTGATGAAGAAGCTCCTGTATGTACAATGATTGATAAAGATGAAAATCCACATCATATATTTGTAAAAGATATTTTGCGTATTGAGCACTCTGAATAAACTTTTCATAAATAAGTTAAATTTCCGTAATAATAATCTTTTTCTATAATAGTTATCTTTTAGTATGTAACGAGAACCGAAAGTATATGTATAATATTTAATAAAGTAAAACTGATAAATGTAATCGTTTTTTAGAGCAGATTATCGTTTCGTATCTGTTCTTTTTTGCGTGATGCTGGAGAAATATATTCCTCCAGCATTTGCCGTTTTATGACAAAATATATTGTTAACTTTTTTAAAAATAAGGTTAAATTCGTTGACAACTTTTTTGAAAAGCACTTTATTGACATGAGTTTTAGAATGTTGTTTCATAGTCATTGTATTGAAAAAAATCGACTGTCTTGTCGAAAAGTAAAAGTTAAAAAAAGAAAGAATTTATACATATATCTTGTGTCTTATTTTGAAACGTAATACAATATATAGAGAAATCGAGAAACAACATACAGAGAGTATAGATTGAAAAGGGAGGGTCGGAAATGTTAGTTGCATATGATTCTATGACAGGAAACGTGAAGCGTTTCATCCACAAATTAAATATGCCGGCCGTTCAAATTGGTGAAGATCTAGTAATAGATGAAGACTTTATTTTAATTACGTATACAACAGGTTTTGGCAATGTACCAGAACGTGTTTTAGAATTTTTAGAGCGCAATAATGAAAAATTAAAAGGCGTATCTGCAAGCGGCAATCGTAACTGGGGAGACATGTTCGGTGCAAGTGCTGACAAAATTTCTGCTAAATATGAAGTGCCTATTGTATCAAAATTTGAGTTATCAGGAACAAATAACGATGTAGAATACTTTAAGGAAAGGGTGCGGGAGATTGCGACACATTGAACTGAATAATGAAATCACGCAAATGCAGGACGGTTTTTATCAGCTTCATAAAGATAAAGAGGCATTAGAAGTCTTTATGGAAGAAGCTAGAGAGAATACCGTTCATTTTAATAGCGTGGCTGAGCGAATGGAGTATATGAAAGAACATGATTACTATTACAACGTTCTGGACGAGTATAACTTGGAGGAAGTAGAAGAGGTATATAACATCACTTATGGTGAAAACTTCGAGTTCCAATCTTATATGGCAGCATCTAAGTTCTATAAAGATTATGCGCTAAAAACAAATGATCAAAAACAATACTTAGAAAACTATGAAGATCGTGTAGCAATTGTGTCATTATACTTAGGACGCGGTGATGTTGCGAAGGCAAAACAATTCGCAAGCATGATTGTCAAACAAAACTACCAACCAGCGACACCAACCTTTTTAAATGCGGGAAGAAGCAGAAGAGGAGAAATGGTGTCTTGTTTCTTGTTAGAGATGGATGATAGCTTAAATTCAATCGGCTTTAACATCAATACTGCAATGCAATTATCAAAAATCGGCGGAGGAGTAGCTTTAAACTTGTCTAAGCTACGCGCACGTGGTGAGCAAATTAAAGGTATTGATAACGCTGCAAGTGGTGTAGTACCCGTTATGAAATTGCTTGAAGATTCGTTTTCATATGCGAATCAACTTGGCCAACGAAAAGGTGCCGGTGCAGTATACTTAAACATTTTCCATTGGGATATTATTGAATTCCTTGATACAAAAAAAATAAATGCCGATGAGAAGAGCCGTATTCAATCTCTATCGATCGGAATTATCGTTCCAAGTAAGTTCTTCGAACTTGCTGAGAAAAACGAACCTTTCCATGTTTTCGCGCCTTATACGGTGTATAAAGAATACGGAAAGCATTTAGATGATATTGATATCGATGAAATGTACGATGAATTAATGAGCAATCCGAAAGTGAAGAAGAAGCCTCTAGATATTAGTGCGCGTGATATGCTTATTAAAATTGCTATGATTCAGCTTGAGTCTGGTTATCCATACTTAATGTTTAAATCAAATGCAAATAACCAACATCCACTGAAGGATATTGGAACTGTGAAGATGTCGAACTTGTGTTAAATATGTAGCACCTTCTAGTAGAAATGCTAGTCGAAAACTCCGTTAAACGGGGAAAGCCTCAAATTTGAGGTAACCTACCGTGCTAAATCTTATCTTAGAATGATTCGCTTTCTGTAAAATGTATTTTGGGAATTAAAGTACAGAGGATGGCGAGGTAAAATGAATCAGAAAGTCTCTTATGGTTTTATCTATATGACAGTAAATAAGTTAAATGGGATGAAATACATTGGGAAATGTATTTATAAAAGACAAAATAATCGGTGTAAATATCTAGGGTCTGGATTATACCTTCAAAGAGCTATCTAAAAGTATGGGAGAGAAAATTTTGAAAAACACATACTGGTAGAAGCTTTTTCTGAAGAAGAATTAAACAGTCTAGAGGAAGAATATATCCTAAAGTTTGATGCTGTAAACTCTCAAGAATTCTATAATGTGAAACTCACTGCAATTGGCGGAGATATTTTCACAAACAATCCTCGTAAAGAGGAAATACGTGAAATAAGAAGAACGCAGATGAGTGGAAAAGGAAATCATCAATATGGAAAAGCTAAGACTATCAAAATGATAGAAGCAGTAAAACAAGCAAATTCTAGAGCTGTTATTGTTGAAGGGGTTTATTATAAAAGTCAAACAGAGGCGGCTAAAGTATTAAATTTAGGAATAACTACTGTGAACTATCGGTTGAATAGTGATAACTTTCCAGAGTGGCTAAGGATTAAGGAGAAAAACAATATTCAAAAACAGTCTAATAATCCTACCTGTAAGCTAAGTGTCGATGGGATAGTGTATGAGAGCATTAAAGATGCAGCTAGTTCCTTAGGTATATCATCCCCTACTGTGATAAGACGTTTAGATAGTGAGAAACATCCTAGTTATAAGAGACTTTCTGAAAGATTAAGATAAGTAAAAGCCTAACGACTATCCCTTATGGGAGTAGAGCGCAAGCGATTGGCGTTCGAAAAGCGGAGCACCTAATCAGGTAATGCTGTAGGTGATGATATAGTCTGTCCTGTATGGTGACATACAGCAGTTGCATGAGCAACGGACTGAGGAATAGCGAACTCGGTTGAACATTCGAGACAGAAATCTTCCAGCTTCAAGAAACTTCTGAAATAAATGATTACGGTACAGATGACATTATCCGTCGTGATATTAACTGTAACTTAGGATCATTAAATATTGTAAATGTAATGGAAAATAAAGAAATTCGTGAAGCAGTTCATGCGGGAATGGAAGCTTTAACAGCTGTTTCTGATATGACGATTATTCCGAATGCACCAACTGTGAAAAAAGCTAATGATGAGCTTCATTCCGTTGGACTTGGTGCAATGAACTTACATGGATATTTAGCAAAAAATAAAATCGCTTATGAAAGTGCAGAAGCGAAAGAGTTCGCTCGTACATTCTTTATGATGTTAAATTACTACTCTATTGAGAAAAGTATGGAAATCGCTAAAGAAAAAGGCGAAACATTTAAAGACTTCGATAAGTCTGATTATGCGAACGGCACATACTTTGAAAAGTATGAAACGACTGATTATAGCCCAGTAACTGAAAAAGTTCAGCAACTATTTGAAGGAATCCACATTCCAACAAAAGAAGATTGGACAAGTCTAAAAGAGCAAGTACAGAAGAATGGTTTATACAACTCATATCGTCTTGCCATTGCTCCAACACAATCAATCAGTTACGTTCAAAATGCAACTTCAAGCGTAATGCCGATCGTAAGCCAAATTGAATCAAGAACGTATGCGAATGCGACAACATATTATCCAATGCCGTATTTATCAAAAGATACGTTCTGGTACTATAAATCTTCTTACGATATGAATCAGTTTAAACTAATTGATTTAATCGCAGAAATTCAAGAACATATTGACCAAGGAATTAGTACAATTCTTTATGTTAATAGTGATATTTCAACACGTGAATTAGCACGTTACTACATCTATGCACATAAAAAAGGCTTAAAGAGTCTGTATTATACGAGAACACGTAAATTAAGCGTGGAAGAGTGCGTGGCTTGTACCGTTTAATATAAAAAGTAAGACATGATGAGCAGGGTTTTTCTGAACCCTGCTCATGCTTAGTTATGAATTTTTCATGTTTATTTAGAGAAGGGGCGATTGAATGCGTGCGGTAAACTGGAACAAAAAAGAAGATGATTTTAGTTTAATGTTTTGGAAGCAAAACATCGCTCAGTTTTGGACAGAAGAAGAAATCGCAGTGTCTTCTGACAAAAATACTTGGGCACAATTATCAAAAGAAGAGCAGGTTGCTTATAAGCGTGTATTAGGTGGTTTAACACTTTTAGATACGAAACAAGGCGGCGAAGGGATGCCACTTGTACTTGTTCATCTTGAAAATTTACAAGCGAAAAGTGTATTAGCTTTCATGGGAGCTATGGAAGAAGTACATGCGAAGAGTTACAGTCATATTTTCACAACGTTAGCTACTGAAGAAGAAATCGATGATATTTTTGAATGGGTAGATAAGCATCCATTACTTGAGAAAAAGGCTGGTATTGTTACTAGTTATTATCGTCGTTTATTAAAGCCTGAAGTAACGAAAAAAGAGTTATACATGGCGATGGTAGCAAGTGTATTCTTAGAAAGTTATTTATTCTATAGTGGATTCTTCTATCCGCTTTACTTAGCAGGTCAAGGGAAATTGACGGCAAGTGGTGAAATTATTAACTTAATAATTCGTGATGAGTCCATTCACGGCGTATTCGTCGGTATTTTAGCACAACAAATCTTTTCGGAACTATCTGCAGAAGATCAACAAGAAGTGCAAAAAGAAACGCAAGAGTTATTAATGGAACTATATGAAATTGAAATGGCATATACAGAAGAAATTTACACTTCTATCGGTCTTGTAGAGGATGTAAATCGTTTCGTTCGTTACAATGCGAATAAAGGACTTATGAACTTAGGACTTGAGCCGAAGTTTGAGGAAGAAGAAATTAACCCAATCGTTTTAAATGGTTTACGTACAGATACGAAAAATCATGATTTCTTCTCTGTAAAAGGAAATGGTTACGTAAAAGCAACGAACGTTGAAAAGTTATCTGACGATGACTTCGTGTTTAATTTTTAATATATGATTATAAAGAAAAGCTGTCTTATTCATTGATAAGACAGCTTTTCTTTATGATTTTGTTTACATAACACTATTATTTTCGTATAACGAGTGTAGTTTAAAAAGTTCTATTCAGCTAATGGATAGAACTTTTTTTGTAATTAAATGGGTATTTACAAACCTTTTGTATTAGTGTATTATTTAACTAGTACACCAATACAAAAGGAGGGAAGAAATGAAAATAGAATTTTCTCCAAATACACCAATTTACATTCAAGTAATGGAATACATAAAAAAAGAAATCGTAACAGGACATTTATTGCCTGGTGATAAAATTCTCTCTGTACGTGAATTAGCGAGTGCATTACAAGTAAATCCAAATACGATTCAGCGTACATTTCAAGAGCTAGAACGGGATGGAGTTGTTGTAACACGTAGAGGAATGGGACGATATGTAACGAATGAAGGGGAGAAAATTATGGAGCTGCGAAAAGAGATGGCGAAAGAATTACTTCATTCTTTTATAGATGGAATGGACAATTTAGGTTTTTCAGAAGAAGAAATTCTTACAATCCTTCGTTCTTCATTACATGAGAAAAGGGAGGAGAGCGAATGACAGAGCTATTAAAAATAGAAAACTTATGGAAGAGGTACGGGTTGAAAGCAGTGATTCGTGATTTGAACATAGAGATTACCGAAGGAAAAATTGTTGGGCTTGTTGGAGATAACGGGAGCGGGAAAACGACGTTATTGAAAATGATTGCAGGCTTGCAGCACCCTTCTGAAGGTAGTATTACAATCGCTGGTAAAAAGGTCGGATTGGAAACGAAAGAAATTGTTTCTTTTATGTCGGATAAACCAGTATTTGATGATTGGATGACGGTTAAAGATTCTTTATTTTTCTATCGAGATTTTTATAAAGACTTCGATATTCAAAAAGCGGTAGATACGATTGCGGAATTTAAAATACCGTTAGAAGAAAGAATTACAGCTTTATCAAAAGGGATGGTTGAAAAGCTACAAATTATTTTAACATTTTCGAGGAAAGCGAAGTTATACGTACTAGATGAACCACTGGGCGGAATTGATCTCGTTTCTAGGGAACACGTACTGGAACTTATTTTACAGTTTTATCGAGAAGATTGTACGATCTTAATTGCAACACATTTAATTGGAGAAGTGGAAAATATTTTTGATGAAGTAATCTTCTTAAAAGATGGTGAAAGTGTACTTCATGAAAATGTAGAGGAATTACGCTTCCAACGAGGAAAAGCTGTTACAGAGGTGTTTAAGGAGGTGTTTAGTAGATGAAGCCGAGCTTAATATATATGTACAATATAAATAAAAAGCAAATAATTATTTCTTTGTTAACATTTATATTCGTTGTCGCTGTAGCTTTCGTAAGTTTGGGGAATTATATTAAGCAAGAATCAGGAGAAGTAAGACAAACAATTATAGTTAGTTTCGTTATTCTAGTATATATAACTATTTTAGCAATGATAGTTATTCAGGCGGTGTCTGCATTTGGAAAAATGACTGAAAGCACATTATTTCGGTTAACATCGATATCCGGTAAAAAGATTGTTTTAGCAATATTGTTATACGCTGTAATTTATTTACTTATTTTCGAATTAATAGGATCTATTTTTTTATATGGTATTTCTATGAAAATAATAAAAGGTACAGAGCTCTATGAAGTATTATTTACTCAAAGTGTATTCAATCCACTAAAGCACCTCTTTAGTACTATGTTATATGTATTTAATTTATCTAGCGTATTGCTAGTATTACTTTTTTCAGTAGCAAGCGTTAAAGTGTTTTCTTTGAAAAAGAAGAAGTTAAAATATCCACTGGTATTTTTCTTATTTTTACTAGTAACAAAATTATTAGGTACTATATATGGAATGTTGGGCGGTCTTGCACCTACTACGCCTTTAATAGCGAAGTTAGTATATATAGATGAATCATTAGAAGTGAATGTGTTTCTCTATCCAGAAAAACTTATGAATTTATATAGTATTGCTTTTTCAATCGGTATATTTGTTCTACTTATTTATATAACAGGTCGCATTATTGATAAAAAACTAGAAGTCTAAAGGAGGAATCAACATTGGGAAACGTAGTAGTAAAGTTAGAGAATGTTCGAAAAAAGATTGGTGGAACGGAAGTTATTCGCGGTTTATCATTTGAGGTTCGTGAAGGGGAAGTGTACGGCTTCCTTGGACCGAACGGTAGTGGTAAAACGACGACAATTCGTATGATGACAGGTCTTATATCGATGACAGAGGGCGATATTACAATTTGTGGTCATAGTATTCGCACGGAGCGTGAAAAGGCGCTAGAGCAAATTGGAGCGATTGTAGAAAATCCTGAACTATATGATTATATGACAGGAATGCAAAACTTAAAGCATTTTGCGAACATGGCAATTACACCGATTAGTAAAGAGCGCATTGCTGAAATTGTAAAGCTTGTTGAATTAGAGCGTGCGATTCATAAAAAAGTGAAAACATATTCACTTGGTATGAAACAACGTTTAGGAATTGCACAGGCATTACTTCATCAGCCGAAAATCTTAATTTTAGATGAGCCGACAAATGGATTAGATCCAGCTGGTATTCGCCAAATTCGTGATTATTTACAACGTTTAGCGAAAGAAGAGAATATTGCTGTAATCGTATCAAGTCACTTATTAAGTGAAATTGAACTTATGTGTGATCGCGTCGTTATTATTAAGCAAGGTGAGTTTGTACAAGAGTACAACTTACATGAACAAGCGAAACATGATGAGACAGTAGTTGTAGCATTTGAAGTAGATGAAGTTCAGAAAGCAAATGAAATCATTAAAGGTAAAGCAAAAGGGAATGTCATTGTAGCATCTGTAACAAAAGAGAACATTCCGCAGCTTGTAAAAAAACTTGTGCATGATGATGTGCTTGTGTATGGCGTTACTGTTCAAAATAAAACGTTAGAGGATGAGTTCTTAGCCATTACAGGGGGAGTGAAAGCGTAATGTTTAAATTAATTCAAAATGAATTTTTAAAGTTGCATGCGAAAAAAGGTATGTATATTTTAATAGGTGTTATAGCCTTATTGGAGATTTTAGGAGCAGTAGTAATGGCAAAATGGGGCGAAGCTGGTAGTTTAAGTGGATCTTACTTAGATTTTGTAAATTCAGATATTGGTCTAATTATATTGTTTGCAACAATTTTTGGTATCGCAACAGCCTCTCGTACAATCACAGATGAATTCCAAAAAGGAACAATTAAACAATTGTTAATCCGTCCAAGAAAACGACTTACAGTATTATTTTCTAAATATATTACTGTGTTATTAGCGATGTTATTTATCGTATTAGCTGGTATGCTAATTGCAATGATTATCGGCGGTATTGTAATGGATGGTAGTAAAACAGAATTAACATTAGGAATTGTATTAAAGGCAATTTCATATGAACTTTTAGCACCCATTTTCTTTGCTACGCTTGCATTTTTCTTAGCAAATGTATTTAGAAAATCTGTATTGCCATTAATTATCACGTTGTTCTTCTTTTTCCTACAAGGACCAATTAAGATGATGCTTATGATGCTTACAAAAGGCGCCGCAAAATTTGTTGTGTTGTTCCATTTAAATTTAAATGCTTATGATGGCAATAAATTAATTAATCGTGGTTTAGAACCACCATTTACAGAATTTACGTTTACAACTTCATTATTACTTGTGATTGCGTATATTGTTGTATTACTTGTAGCTTCAAGTGCATTATTCCAAAAACGTGACGTATTATAATAAAAGAAATCCCCGCTTGTAAAAACGGGGATTTTTATTACATATCTTCCTCCTAGATTGCAACTTGAAGAACAGTGATATGATATTTTAAGAGATATGTTGTTTGAAAGTAATTGAGAAAAATAGGAGGAATTTCGACTATATTCAAATTATAATTTAGTTATTGACCATTTGTTTTTATTATCTTTGGGGGTGTTCTATATGCACTATGCATTTTCACGTATAAGACTACGTAGCTTTTTTGGATGGATGATTATAGGAGTGTTCCTTACGATGATCCCATTAGGTCTATCAAATGTTTCTGAGAATACGATGGAGGTTATTTCACAAATAACTGTATTTTTTGTATTTCCGTTATTTTGGTTATACGTAAAAACAAATAAAAATAATGTTGTATTTAACAGTTTTTTTGATAAGCCAGGACGTTTACCATGGGGATTAATTGTATTAGCAACGATAATGGGAATGATTTTTTCAGTTGGTATATCTCATATTCAATTTTACATATTAGCACATACGTTACCGAATTTCTTAGTTACTATGTTAGAAGACGGAAATGTTATTAATACGAGTAACGTATATATGACGATATTTACTTTCATTTCAGCATGTGTGTTAGCACCTATTATGGAAGAGGTTATTTTTAGGGGATTCTTTTTACAGCGAATGGCTTATAAATGGGGAATTAAAAAAGCTGTAATCATATCTTCACTTATTTTTGGCTTAGGGCATTTTGATGTTATTGGTGCGTTCATGTTTGGTGTTGTTATGTGTCTTTTATACATAAAGACGAAAAATATATGGACGAATATCGCTGTACACGCTCTCAATAATTTAATTGCAACAAGTATGCAATTTGTCGGTGGAGAAGAGAGTAGCGCAATTTCAATTTCTGAATTACAAGCGCAAAGTAATTTATGGATCGGTATCGGTCTTACTGTTGTTGGATTACTTTGGTTAATTCCTTATGTTTGGAAACAATGGCGTACAGTAAAAGAAGTGGGTGTGCCAACAGTGCGTTTTATAAATGAGGAAAAAGTAGTGAGTGCATCACAAGAAAATGAAGTGTATAGTCAAGTGATTGTAACAGATAGACTGATGGCTGTAGAGCTGCCAGATGAGGCTGTTAATAAGCTCCGGTTAGAAGAAAATGATTATGTAACAGTATCTGTAGAAGAAGATAAAATCGTTATAAAGAAAGTGCATGATAGATAATTACAAATTAAAAAGTAGCTCCTTAAGAGCTACTTTTTAATTTGTAATAATTTCTACACGAAAATTATTACCGTTCTTTACATATTTAATATCTGTAACGATACGGACTGTTTTTAAAATCTCAACTTTTTCACCAATTCGTGGGATAGTCGGAACATTGTCCCAAATGCCAAGCAAGTCATCTAATTGAGCCGTTTTTTCATAAAACCAGATTTTCAATGTAAAGCCCCTTTCTCGAACTTTATGTATTTTAATACATAATATATTATTTTTATTCTTATTGTAAGGGGTTTTTATATATTTTATGAATAAAAATAAATTAATCTTCTGGGAAGATATGTTCAATATCTGGAGTAAGAGATACTTCTGATAATACGATATGAGAAACAGTCGTTGCATATGAAGAAACATCATTGATAAATTCTTCAAGTTCAACGAGTGAAGGAACAGAAATTTTTACAATGTAGCATAAGCTCCCTGTTACTCGGTAACAAAAACTTGCAGATGGATAAGACTGAATAAACTGTTGCATACGTGTTGTATCACCATTTTTTAAAGTGATTTCTAAAATACAATCTAAAACAAGTCCTGCTTTTTTATAATCGATATCGATTGTGTACTTTTGAATCACGCCTTCACTTTCCAGTTTACGAACACGTTCTGCAGTAGACGGAGCAGATAAGTTTACTCGTTTCGCCAATTCGCGCATTGAAAGGCGACTATCATTATATAATTCATTTAAAATTTTTCGATCAACACGGTCTAGTTGCATTTGTAAATATACCTCCAGTAAAGTAATAATTTTTGTAAAGGGAAAATATAAATTAAGATTCATATGAAATGTGAAGTGGCCTTTATTTATTTTACAATAAAACAGAAGGAAATAGGAGGGGAAATGATGGAGAGAATTTCATTATCAAATGTAGGAGATACAAAGTTTCAAAAGTTATTAGGGCATAATCCGGACTTATTACATTCATGGAGTATGGTAGAGGATACATTGCATAGTAAAGGAACTCTTTCGGCAGAGTTGAAGGAGCAGGTAAGACGAACATTAGCGTACGGGAATGAATGTCCGTACTGTATGGCAAAGGGAAGGCCTGATGATATGCAAAAGGTAGAAGAAATGAGTGTAGCCGTTACTTTTGCACATACATTTGTTCATGACAAAAAGGTGATAGATGATAATATGTTTCATGTATTGAAACAATATTGGACGGAAAAAGAAATTGTAGAGCTTTGCGCTTATATTTGTTTTATTACTGCCTCACAACAACTTGGTTTTCTGTTTCAATTACAGCCGAATGAAGGAGAAAATGATGACTAATCAAATAGCACTTATCATAATTGATGTACAAAAGGCGTTTCAACATGAAGAGTTTGCTACGATTGTGACGACAAAAGAAGTGTTAAAATTATTTTAAGAAAATAATTGCGAATTATGTAGAAAAAAATAAGAATATTTCGTATAATCTAAGTACAATCATTTTGAAAATAGGGGTGGCATCATATGGGGCAAATTCCGGTAAAGAGAATAGAAGAAGTACTTGTTGTAGCAGGGGATGATAAACAAAAGCAAAAGGAATTTTATGAATTGCTCTTATCTACTGAGTTTTATGTTGCTGGCTCACTAGAAGCAGAGGACGGGGCAACAGAAGGAACACTGCGTTTGCGTCATTTCCAAGGAGAGGGTAGATGGATCGTTCCGTTCTTTACACAAATGGAATTTGTAAAAGACGTGTTGCCAGAAGGAACACCCCTTATTACGATACGCGGGAAAGAATTATTTAGTAGCATTGAGAAAGATGCTACAGCAGTATTAAATGTTGGAACTGATATAAGTAAAACATTTATTCCAGAAGAAATTGCAGATATCGCATCTGGACGGATTTTTAATTATTATAAATAAAAGGAAAAGCTGAATCGCTTTTCCTTTTTAATTTGAACACGGAGTGGCTAGGCCAGAAGAAATAGAGAGCGTTTTATTATTTGTACTTATTGTTGCTGTAGCTCCAAGAGGAATACCGATGTTTGGGCTTATATGTCCAATCGGTAAACCGAATAGGACAGGTATATCATATGGCGTGAAATATTCATATAGTATTGTTTGCAATGATTGAGATGGTTTAGAAGGAGTGCAGTCGTGACAACTTGTAAAAATAACACCACTACATTTAGTAAACGTTCCAGATAAAAGTAGCTGATTTAACATACGGTCAATGCGATATGGTTCTTCCCCAATGTCTTCAAGCAATAAAAGTTTATTGGCCGTATTTATCTCGTAGGGTGAGCCAATGATACTCGTTAACACCGCTAAATTGCCTCCAACTAACTGACCTGTAACTGTATGGAAAGAGCTAGGTACGATACATTCTGAAGCAGATAAGATGGTTGAATATGGGTGGAATAGTTGGTTGAAAGAAGATAAAGAAAGAGAATCTACACCTTTTCCTAACTCTTCAACCATTGGGCCATGAAAAGTAACGAGCTTTGCATAACGTGAAAAGGCAGTATGTAAAGCTGTAATATCGCTATATCCCCAAAAGATTTTTGGATTTTGCCGAATGATTTCATATTGAATATGAGGGAGGAGACGAGCACTTCCGTAACCACCTCGTGCGCAGAAAACGGCCTTTACTTCATGATTTGAAAATGCTTCATGTATATCATCGAGCCGGACTTGATCACTTCCAGCTAAATATCCATATTTCTCATAAACACTCTTTCCAATTACTACAGATAAATCCATTTCTTGTAGTACGTTTACACCTTTTAATACATTTTCAATTGTTGGTGGGCCGGACGGTGCGATAATCATTACTGTATCACCTTGTTGTAACGTATTTGGATATATCATTGTTTTCAGCCTCCTTCACTTTCAATATATTCGCTTCATAGGAAGTTCAACCCTTGTAAAAGAAGGGGAAAGTTTGTCAAATAAAGAAGATATAAGAGGAATAGGAGGAGAAATGATGTTTACAAGTCGAGTCATAGATCTATTACAAATTAAGTACCCCATCATTCAAGCAGGTATGGCAGGTGCGATTACGACGCCAGAACTTGTTGCAGCGGTGAGTAATAGCGGAGGATTAGGAACGCTTGGAGCAGGCTATATGAGCCCTGAACAAATTCGTGAAGCAATTTATAAAATAAGGGAACGAACGGATAAGCCTTTTGGTGTTAATTTACTGTTAATGAAAGAGATACAGATAGAAGAAGAGAAGGTAAACTTGGCAAAGGTATTACTTAGCGGAGTGAATAGAGAATTCGGTATAGAGGAAGAGGGGACGTTAAAGCTTCCAAATAGCTATAAAGAACAATTACAAGTGTTAGTAGAAGAAAACGTACCAGTCGTTAGCTTTGCATTTCAAACGTTAGAAAAAGAAGAAATAGATGACTTAAAAAGCAGAGGAATAAAAGTCATCGGAACAGCTACCCATGTAGCGGAAGCGAAAGCACTTGCTGAATTAGGAGTAGACATTATTGTCGGTCAAGGTAGCGAGGCAGGAGGGCATAGAGGAACGTTTATCGGGAAAGAACAGGACGCTATGATTGGGACGTTTGCATTAATTCCGCAGCTAGTAGCAGCAGTTCCGCATATCCCGATTGTTGCAGCAGGTGGTGTAATGAACGGGCAAGGGCTTGTTGCGGCATTGACGCTGGGGGCAGAAGCTGTTCAAATGGGATCAGCCTTTTTAGCGAGTGAAGAAAGTATTACGCATGATGTGTATAAAGAAGCAGTTTTACATAGTACAGATACGAGTACAACTGTGACCCGTGCGTTTTCCGGGAAATATGCACGGGGGATTCGTAATGAATTTATAGAGAGACATGAAGGGAAAGAAGAAGGGCTTCCGATGTATCCAGTGCAAAATGTATTAACCTCTAAAATACGCCAAGAAGCAGCAAAACAAAATAAAGGAGAATACATGTCGCTTTGGGCAGGGCAAGCATCATCATTAGCACGAATAGAATCAGCTCAGCATGTAGTGGAGCGAGTCATGAAAGAAGCAGAGGACGTAATCGAACAATTACAAAATATATATAAAAAGACCACTTGAATAATTCAAGTGGTCTTTTTATTAGTTTGCTTTATAAAACTGTTGGATGGCCTCATCAATATAAACCCAGCCTTTCCAACCTAAGTGCATATGATCTTTTAAGAAGTATTTATCATACTCATGATTTGAGAAGTCGGCAATTGGATAGCCAGCTTTCTCAATTTGCTCATGAACTTTCTTGTAGTACAATTCGCGGCGTTCTTTCGGGAAGCCAGCGTAATCATACCAAGGACCCTTTACAGGAACAGAAATGAAGAGTGGTTTTGCGCCAGATTGTTTTAATAAATCCAGTACAATTTGTAAATCTTCGTATTCTGGTGATTGATCATAAGCATCATTTTTTAAGTAGCCTTTACGTTGCTTTAACTTCTTCTTAATTTTGCTGTTGAAGTAATCATCTTCGATACCATATTCGTTAGATCCTGATTCTACCGCACCAGTTTGATCTGCATGTTTACGAGCCTCTTCCCAATTCATTTGTTTTAATGAAGGGTCAAGTTTTTCTTTATGCGGCTTAATATTAAACATTGCTGTAAATAAATCTTTACGATCTAAAATGTTACGATAAATATAAGCGAACGGTTTAGCAGCAAGTGCTTTTACTTTATGCTTTGTATCATCGTAAACGATACCTTCAAGCGAAATTTTAAGTAACGTTTCTTTCTTAACGATCTCAAAGTTTAATAAACGTTTTGCAATTTGCTTTTTCATTTCAGGTTTTACATCATCGTTGAAAATGAAGTGATAACCTTGTTGTTTTGAAAAGTTAGGTGCAAAGTGTGTTTCATCAATACCTTGTGGTACAAACCATTGCGGAGAAAGAACGAATACCATTTTCTTATCCTTCAATTGATCCATTGTAGATGCAAAGTTTAATACATGTACAAGGTCTTGTGTTCCCCCGCGTCCAAGTAGGAATGGTGTGAATCCTTCAGGCCTTACTTTGAAATAATTCGATGGATGGAAAGCATCCATACGTGCGAATTCCGATGAACCGTACATCGGAAGGTATTTCGAATCTGCTAACATCTTTTGCTGTAAAATCATACTTTGAATCTTTTCTTCTTTTAAAGAAGTGGCAGCTTGTTCTACTTTTTCATCACTTAAAAGTGGAAGTAGGAAGCGCGTTGGAATAAGTAAGAATACAGCAAAAAGGGCCAATGCTAAAAGCATCGGACCAAATTTTGCTTTGTTCATCGGATTTCTTCCAACTTCTTAATAACCATGTTTGGTGTAGCCCACTCGTCACGGTCAAAATCAGAAATAGAAACTTCAATATCTAAACGCTCTTGGAATTCAACTAATAAAGATACTACAGCGAAAGAATCAAGAATACCTTCTTCAAATAATTGAACATCTAAGTTTTCTTTCACAATATCGTTTTCACATACTTCTTCTAAAATATCTAATACTTGCTCTTTGAATTCTGCCATTTTTAAAATCTCCTTTATATCCGAAATATATTATATGTGCAACTTCTTAATGGTATAAGAAAGGTGCATTAAAAGTATCTGTTAAGGTGTCCAGAGAAAATTAGGAAGCCAAAACATACAACGTGGAACGTAATTACAATCGCAAGGACGTGTGTAAATTTATTGTTTGGCCAAAACTTATGCTTCTTGTTTTTTCGTTCGAAAATATCGAATAAAATAAACAGTGCGGCATGATATAGACCATAAATAACATACTGCGCAACAGCGCTTCCTTGGATGTGCCAAATGCCCATAATGAAGAAGTTTAAAAATGCCCCGATATACGAAATAGTGTAACGGTTCTTAATTAACTTTTTCTTCGTTGCAAAAAAGACGAAACGCATGTAAATAAAATCACGGAACCAGAATGATAAACTCATGTGCCAGCGGTTCCAGAAGTCTTTAATATTACGACTAAGGAATGGCTTATTAAAGTTTTCAGGAGTTTTAATTCCCATCATGTAACTGACACCAATTACGAATGCACTATAACCTGCAAAGTCAAAGAATAACTGCATGCTAGTAGCGTACATAAAAATCACATTAGATAAAAGTGTATCTTGATTGGCGAATACTGCCTTTACAAGATATGTTGTTATCAAATGCGCGATTATAAACTTATACAGAAAACCTTGGAAAATACGGTTAAGCCCTGTATATAGTAAATTTTGATATTCCTCAGCACTAGGCGGTTTTTGGATATCTTTTTGGAATCTACGATAACGATCGATAGGTCCACTTGAAATCGCAGGGAAGAATAAAACGAACTCCCAGAAATTAAAGAAGGAAAGTTCTTTAATTAAATTATCACGAACTTCAAAGACCATTTGTACAGCTCTAAATGTTACGTAAGACATACCTGCGAAAACAATAAAATGCAATTCAGGTACAAATGGTGCGATTTTTGCCAAAATAAGTGGCAAAATCGATAAAATAACAGCTATACAAAACATGAATGTACTATTATTTTGTTTTCTTAAAATTAAATAGCCTTTAATCAGGGCATATTGCCAAATAATAAATGCGGCTAACATAATCGCTTGCTTCGGTTTATCCGAGAAGATAATAGCAATCATGACTAATGTTAAAACGGCATTATATTTACGCAACATTTTACCTTTTAATCCAGCTATGATAGTAGGTATTAATAAAATGCCCACTATAGCGAAAAAATAAAATGATCCATATGCGGTCATGCTGTAACCTCACTCAATAATTTTTTGCGATCTACCTTTCCATTTGGTGTCATTGGAATAGAAGATTGATACATGAATTTACGTGGAATCATGTAGTTTGGTAATCGCTCATTGAGTTCTTTTTTGATTGCAGATGTTAATTTGAATTCTTTTTCAAATGAATGTTCTCCAGGAACAACAACCGCTAATAAATAATCGTATTTTTCACCTTTTTTAATTGGAACGATAACTGCTCCTTCTACGTAAGAACACGCACGAAGGTGATGCTCAATTTCTTCTAATTCCATTCGATAACCATGCAGCTTAATTTGGAAATCAAGACGACCATTATAGAATAGAAGACCATTCTCAACATAGCCAGCATCGCCTGTTTTATAGGCGCGCTTACCGTCAATCATAGTAAATGCTTTTTCTGTTAATTCAGGGCTTCCTAAATATCCAACGCTTACGCTTGGACCGACAATTACAATTTCACCTTTTTCACCATCAGGTGCAATCGTACCATCTTCTTTCATAATAAGAAGGCGGCAGTCTGATTTACAGTAGCCAACTGGAAGTGATTTGTATTGATCAAGCACTTCTTCTGTAACGTGAATACCTGTTACAGCGACAGTAGCTTCTGTTGGACCGTACGTATTCATAATGGTTGCTTTCGGGAATCGCTCAATTAATTTTCTAGCCACTTCATTTGGTAACACTTCACCGCAGAATAAGAATGTTTTCATGTTCGGTAGCATACTCTCAGAGAAAGATGCTTCCATTAAACACATCTCTGCGAAAGATGGCGTGGAAGTCCATACTTGTATATCCGATTGCTCTAAAGAAGCAAACAAGTCTTTTGGACGCGCAATCATATCTTTATCGATTGCCCAAAGTGTACCACCTGTTACTAATGATGGGTAAATATCCATGACAGATAAATCGAATGAGAAAGGTGCTTGGTTTAAGAATACTTGCCCTGTTTGTAAGTTGAAATCTTTTACAGCCCATTTCGTAAAGCTTACAAGGCAGTTATAAGTAATCTGAACCCCTTTCGGATTACCTGTGCTTCCTGATGTGTAAATAATGTAGAAGTTCTCATCACCTTTTACCGCATGTTCAGGATTTGGAGTTTTCCCTTTATGAGTAAAGAAAATATCTTTTAAGTTGTTTTCACTTACAATGCGAACTGGTAAATCAGTTACAGTTACTTCTGTTCCTGATAAAAGTAGTTTCGCACCAGAATTTTCAGCGATACGTTGTACACGATCAGCTGGGATAGATAAATCTACAGGAATATAAGCATGTCCAGCTTTTACACATCCCAAAAAGTTAATAATCATTTCAGGTTGCATATGGCCATACACCATAATTGGTGAACGATCATCTGGATACTCAGAAGAAATCCAATGTGCTAACGCATCAGAATCTTCCTTTAATTGTTTGTACGTAATTTTCGCATCTCGCCAAACAAAAGCGGTTTGATCAGGCGTTTCAATAGCCCACTTTTCAATTTGTTCTAATAACTTCATAACGTTCCCACCCTAAAATTCGTTGTAAATAAATGTACTTGTGTTTGTATCATGGAATCCATACAACCAAAGTAATGCAAATAAAATTGCAAGGTAATAAACCGTCTTTGCAACCCATTGTGTGAGTGGTCGAGACCATATCTCTTTTAATCTTTCCATGTCTTTCCCTCTCTTAATGAAATAATAGCTCTTTGTAGGTATCATGTCCTACATTATTGTGAAAAAAACAAAATTCCACATTTTAGGTAAAAATAAGACAAAAGGCTCTTTTCTGATAGTAGCACTAAATACTAAAAAAGAAAATCCCTAACTTAGCAATTATATTACATTCAGCATGAATTTGTAATGGGTTTGACATGTAAATAGAAAGTGGATTGTGTGAATACATAAAAGTGGACTATAAGAATACGTAAAAATATAGTATTTTTTTATTAATCATTCGAGACAGATTAAATCTTTAAATTTCTAGCTCTTTTGAAAAGGAGGAAATTATCATGAATAGAGTGTGGAAGAGTCTAATTTCGGAAGAAAATATTGTGAAATGGAGACGGCATTTTCATAAATATCCGGAATTATCATTTCATGAAAAAGAAACTTCGCAATTTATATATGATACATTATGCTCATTTTCTTCTTTTGAAGTAACGAGACCGACGAAGTATAGTGTACTAGCAATTAAAAGAGGAACGGAACAAGGGAAAGTGATTGCGATTCGAGCTGATATAGATGCTTTGCCAATTCAAGAGGAGACAAGTAAGTCTTATACGTCTGTGAATAAAGGAATGATGCATGCATGTGGGCACGATGCTCACGCAGCTATTTTGTTAAGTACAGCAGAGGTGCTATCAAATATAAAGGAAGATTTTGCAGGTGAGGTTCGTTTGTTCTTTCAACACGCAGAAGAGGTGTATCCTGGTGGCGGACAAGAAATGGTTGAGGCAGGTGTAATGGATGATGTTGATTATGTAATAGGTTTACATGTTATGTCTGGATTGGAGAGCGGGAAGATAGGAATTGTGTATGGGCCAATGATGGCGGCACCGGACGTATTTACAGTTGAAATTCAAGGTAAAGGAGGGCATGCGGCGAGACCAGAAGAAACGATAGATCCTATTGCTATCGGAGCACAGATTATTACAAATCTACAACATATCGTATCAAGAAATACCAGTGCTTTCATGCAAAGAGTCGTTTCAGTTACGCAGTTTCATGGAGGAATGGCTGATAATATTATTCCTAGTGCAGCAACTTTAATGGGAACTGTTCGTTCATTTAATCAAGCACTAAGGGTGGAAGCAGAAGAGAAAATTGAGAAAATCGTGAAAGGCATTACAAAAGCACATGGGGGGAAGTATACATATACGTATCGATATGGATATGATCCGGTTATTAATGATGAATATATTACGAAAGTAGTAGAAGAAAGTGCACTACATTTGTTTGGGAATGAGCGTATTGTGAAGCTGGAACCTTCTATGGGAGGAGAAGATTTTTCCGCATATTTAAGAAAAGCACCGGGGTGTTTCATTAAACTAGGAACTGGTAATGAAAAGATAGATACTTGCTATCCGCATCATCATCCAAAATTTGATGTAGACGAATCAGCTCTAATTTATGGAGTGGAATTATTTTTAGAGACAGCGATAAGACTACTAAAATCATAGAGGAATATAAAGTGAAACTATAATCAGTGGGGGGTGTTCATCCCCCACTGATTATTAGCTCGCACCAATCGGGCATTTACGGGCAGCCCGACTCCCACCTAACTTCTTTGCCCCAGCCTAATTTTGAGGTGGGAGTTTTACTGTCCGCAAATAGTGGGATAAAAAAAGGCAACTGCGCTCTATCGCAGTTGCTTTTATTTCTTTCCGTCAGAGAGGGCTGAGAAAGAACTATGCTCATTTATAGTATATGAATGGCTAACGGACAAGCTTGTACATTTTAATCATTTTTTTAAAAATAGTTGTTGACATTGATAATCAATGTCAATTAATCTAAATATAGTTAGTGTTGATAATTATTATCAATGAAATAGGTGCGACATGTTAATGAGAAAAAAATTTCACCTTCTGCGGAGGGGATTAAAAGATAAAAATAAAGATGTTGATCAGCATATGGAATGGCAACGAAATGTAATTCGTTCTGAATATGTAGATGAGAAGAAGAACATTCAAACAGAAAAAGAGATACAAAGTAAAGGGAGAGGTTCAGTTGAGTAAGTTAGTAATGATTTTTGCAAGTATGAGTGGAAATACAGAGGAAATGGCTGATCATATTGCCGGTGCAATTCGTGAAACAGAAAATGAAATTGAAGTTATTGATATTATGGATTCACCAGAAGCTTCTATATTAGAACAGTATGATGGAATTATTTTAGGTGCTTACACTTGGGGAGATGGTGATCTTCCTGATGATTTCTTAGATTTTTATGACGCAATGGATTCTGTTGATTTAACAGGGAAAAAAGCAGCAGTATTCGGATCATGTGATTCGGCTTATCCGAAATACGGCGTGGCGGTTGACATTTTAATAGAAAAGCTACAAGAACGCGGTGCAGCAGTTGTGTTAGAAGGACTAAAAGTAGAATTAACGCCAGAAGATGAAGATGTAGAAAAATGTTTACAGTTTGGAGCTGAATTTGTAAAACACCTTTCTTAATGGCAGAAGGGAGATGAAGAGCAAGTGTATGAAAAAATTGCAATCAAAACGATGACAGATTATCATTTGTATGATTTTATGCGTTGTCCGCATAAATTTTATTTTCGTCATATAAAAAGAAGAGAACCTTCTTCGTTTGAATGGCAACAAATCGCACAAATGATTGTGAATCGAATTATTAACGAATATTACACGCTACCTGCGGGCCAACAAACGAAAGTCATACTTTTAATATTAATAGAAAAGTATTGGAAAAAAGTAAGGATCAATATGTTTGCTTCGAAGACGGAGTATTATATTGTGTTAGCGAAGCTAACGGATCACTTATTACAGTTTGTTGAAAGAGATGATAGCCAGACACCGCCGTTATTTTTGTATGAAAAATTTCAAACATATATGGAAGAGCTAGGTGTCCACATGTCATTGACATTAGAGGTTGGTGAGTGGAGTACTGAGTCGTTTGTAATTAAAAAGTATGTTGTCGATGCGGATGAGGAAATGCTTGTTCTTTGTCAAAAGTTAATGACAGTATTCAGTTATAAAGCTTTCGGCATTCTTCCAGGAAAAATTGAAGTTATTAATTTAATAGAAGGAACTAAGTATGAGTACATTCCGAAACAGGAAGATATTATAACTGGAATGGCTGATTTATCTAGAATGAAAGAAATGTTACAGCAACCCGAGCATTATACAGAGCGTCATTTTCGTTCTGAGTGTATAAGTTGTGCATTTCGTAGTGAATGCCAAGGGGAAGAAGTAAAAAAAGAAGCGAAGCAGAAGAAAAATATCGTACATTAAAGGATGCAATTTTGCATCCTTTTTTATTATTGACATGAAAAGCTTTTCATCATTTACCGTATATTTGTAGCAGATTAATAAAGGGAGGAATAATCAATGAAAGATGAAAGGAAAGTATTTCAATGGTTAAAAGAACAGAATGCTCCTTTTGGGATTCAACTGCAAATTTTACAAGCATTTCAACTGTATAAAGTCATTGTTGAAATGGATAAAAAGTTAATGATGTATGAGGAGAGAGAGTATAGGGAGAGAATGTAATCTCATCCCTGTAATATTGCTTTCAGTTGTTTTGTACCCGCTAGGAATTCAAGTTCATTCTTTGTTTCAAAGTTATAAATTATATTATGTAGTAAAGGACTGTATTGATAAAAGGTAGTGATGCGGTGAATGAGTAATGGATCATGGTGTGAAATAAGCGTACTGTATTGTTCATATACTGATGTAGTAAATTCACGTCCGAAATCATAATATAGCCCTGCAAAATCAAAAGCAGGATCGCCAATTTGAGCATCACCAAAATCGATAATACCTGAAATGTTTTTGTTCTGCTTATTAAATAAAATGTGATGATGTGTAAAATCAGCGTGAATAATTGTATTTTGAAAAGTGGATGTATCGATACATGTAAAGAAATTTTCGAATAAACGATTTAAAGATAATTTCTGGAACGAAGTAAGACTGTTAGTAACATACTGATTTAACTTAGTTTGTAGCTCTTTCCAGTAGGTAAGTGTTTTTTCTATAGGGAATCCTAAAGCTTTCACACGTGTTAAAGGAATACTATGTAGAGCCGCAAGGAAAGAAGCTAATTGTGTAATAAGTGATTGCAGCTCTTGTTTTTCTAGTGTAGTAACTATTTTTATTTTTAACGGTTCACCATGAATGAGAGTATAGTAACTACAAAGCGGAATAGTATCAGTCTCCTTTTTATAGAGTAGGTGATACTTTGGAACTTCAATTTCATGTAGTGAATAAGAGAGAAGTGCGCATAATTCTTTTTCTAACGGAATTCGCATTGCATATTCCTGTTTGCGCGGGAAACGAAACAGTAGCTCATCATTTACTATAACCGCTACATTATCCCATCCTTCTTCATTTTGTTTATATGAATGTATAGAAAGATTAGGTAGAGCTTCTTTTATATATTGTTTGTAAGAGTCCATAATTGTTCCTCGTTTCTAAGTTAAGTTATTCTACTTTATGATATCAGAATTTTCTTTCTACATGTTAAAATATAACTATCATGATGAAGAAGGGCGGGAGTATTACGAAGAAAAGATTATTAATTATTTTTCTATGTATCGCTTTTGGATTGTTTTGGTCATATAAAGAAGAAGTTTTTGCTAGCTTTAAACCGATTGATCAGTACGAATTAAATAAGGAATTAAAGAACAAAAGTATAGAAACTTTAACTCATAATGAAATGAAAAAGGTAGGAGAACATTTTGTGACAGAGCAATTATCAGCGTTTGGGTTTCATAATAAAGAAGATGTGAAACGAAAAGGTGAAGAAATATTTTTAAATAGAGGGTATGAACAATTAATGGAAAATTATTATCCAAATCGTTTTCGGGATTTAGAGTATAAATTTACAAACGAGGAGATACGTGAATTGACGGATGAAAGTTTTCTCTATCAAACTGTAGCGTACGTTGCGGGCACTGAAAATGGTAAGAGAAGCGAAATGAAATTGATTTATGAAATCAAAATTGTAAAGGTTAATCATATATTTAAGGTGTTAGAACAAAAACAGTATGTACAATAAAGTGAAACATGGATTAGTGTCACAAATAGCGGATAAAAAAACCCCCCAGTTCTTTGGGGGAGTCTAAAGGTTTTCATTTTGTTGACCAAGTTCTTTTTGAGCAATATATAAATTTCCTTGCTCGACTTGTTTCTGAGTAAGAACAGAATCACCTGCATACCCTTTTTCTGTTTTCACAGTTCTTTTTGAACGATTGGAATTTTGTTTCTTCATATAATAAATCACCTTCCATCAAAAATAAACGAAAATGATAAGCACAAGTAATACAGCAGCGAAAATGGTAATACCCATTAAAAACGAAGTATTTTTATATTTAGGTGGCTTATGTACATCTTGCCGATATCCAGGTGAAATTTCAGGGGCGAATTCTTCATTGAATGATTGCTTTTTTTCTTTTTCTTCCATATGTATCCACCTTTCTTTTTCATTATGTTATACGTTATAAGCAAAAATATGCATAAAGAAAACAGCCGCTGTATCGTTAGCGGCTGTTTTGTATTGTATATTTTCGTTGTACTTGAAAGAGACGGACAAGAAGGAAAATAGCGCCAAATGCTAGACCAATAATAAGACCAATCCAGTATCCTTTTGCTGCCCAGTCAGTATACGTTGCTAATATGTAACCGAGAGGGAGACCTATTACCCAATAAGCGATTAATGTCATAATTAAGGAAACATTTACGTCTTTATAACCACGTAGTGCCCCTTGTACAGGAGTTGCAATTGCATCTGAAATTTGAAATAAAATCGCAAATATAAGAAATTCTTTTGCTAAATGATGAACTTGTATATCTGTCGTATAAATAGAAGCAATTTCATCATCAAAGAAGTAAAGAAGAATTGAATACAATAGGGCGAATGCAAGTGCTAAGCCAATCCCGATAAATCCATATTGTTTTGCGTTAGTATATCGTTTTGCTCCAATTTCGAATCCAACAGCGATGGTCATCGCCATTGCTAAACTTAAAGGAGTCATATATAGCAAGGAAGCGAAGTTCATAGCTGCTTGATGAGCTGCGATTGTTGTCGTACTAAAATTACTCATCATAAGTGTTACCGCAGCGAAGATACTCGTTTCAAAGAAGATAGCAAATCCGATAGGGACGCCAAGTTTTAAGAATTCTTTCCAACTCGAAAGGGAAGGGCGATATAATTGTTTAAAGATATTGAAAGATGCAAAAGGCTCTTTCGTAAGAATAATAACGGTAATAATTAAAATGCACCAATAGGTTGCTGCAGAAGCGATTGCTGCTCCGACACCACCAAGTTTTGGAAAACCGAAATGACCGAAAATTAATACATAATTTAATACTACGTTAATTGGTAATGATAGTAACGTAATGATCATCGTTGTGCGAGTTTTTCCTAATGCATCAATAAATCCGCGTAAAACAGTGTAAGTAAATAAAGGGATAATTCCAATTGCGATAATACTTAAAAATTGTGCCGCAATACGTTCTACAGGTTCTTCTAATCGCATGCCGTTTAAAATAGGTGAAACAGCGAAGAATCCAATAAGGATAACAATAAAACTAGCACAAATTGCTAAGTAAACTGCTTGTATGACAACGTGAGGAACATCCTCTTTTTTCTTGGATCCAACGAGTTGTGCAACAATTGGAGTAGTGGCCATCAAAATTCCTGTTAATCCCGTACTAACTGGAATCCATATACTCGTTCCAATAGCGACACCTGCTAAATCAATAGGGCTTGCATGCCCTGACATTGTCGTATCAAAAAAGCTCATCGCAAATAATGACATTTGCGTTACAAAAATCGGGAAAAATAGTAATACAAATTGCTTTAATTTTTGTGAGAATGTACTGGTTTCTTTCATAAAATCTCCTTTCTATGTAAAAAAGAAAACTCTTACTATCATACAATTTAATCAAAAAATAGAAAAGGAATACGCTTATTAAAACTATGTTTGACTATAAAAAAGGATGCACTTTGAAAAGGGATAAGGTATTATGATAAGGTATGAAAAAATTACATATTATTTGTTATTAAGGAGGCACTACTTGTGGCTGATTGGTTAATTGGTTTAATCATGGGTGCTGTTGAAGGTTTAACAGAGTTTTTACCAGTATCATCAACAGGACATATGATTTTAACAGGACATTTAATTGGATTTGACGACGAGAGAGCGAAAGTTTTCGAAGTTGTTATCCAATTGGGGTCGATTTTAGCAGTTGTTGTTATATTTTGGAAGCGTCTATGGTCGCTAGTTGGAATAGGAAAAGTAACAGACGGACCATCGTTAAATTTATTACATATTATTATCGGGATGATTCCTGCCGGGATACTTGGCGTATTATTCCATAGCACTATTAAAGAGGTTTTATTTGGTCCAGGACCAGTTGTTATTAGCTTAGTAGCTGGTGGTATTTTAATGATTGTTGCTGAGAAGTTTTCAAAACCAAGTACAGCAAGAACATTAGATGAAATCACATATAAGCAAGCATTTACAATCGGAATGTTCCAATGTTTAGCGCTTTGGCCAGGATTTTCTCGTTCTGGTTCTACAATAAGTGGTGGTTTATTAGCCCGCGTGTCACATACAGCGGCAGCTGAATATACATTCATTTTAGCGGTACCAATGATGGTAGCTGCAAGCGGATTAGATTTAATTAAAAGCTGGGATGTATTAAGCTCGGCAGATGTAACGCTATTTGTAACAGGATTTGTAACTGCATTCGTTGTTGCGATGCTTGCAATTGTTTCATTCTTAAAATTATTATCTCGTGTAAAACTAACACCGTTCGCTTACTATCGTTTCATTTTAGCTGCGGTATTCTATTTCTTCATTATGTAATAAAAAACTGCCGAGTTCGGCAGTTTTTTATTTTACTACTTTTTCCATCATGCTTTCCATTACATGTTCCCAAAGAGAAGTATCGTCAGCTAATGTAGCAAGGAAATTAGCATACATTTCTTTTTGTTTCTCTTCGAATGTTGGATCCTCTTTTTCAGGTAACGTAGCGCGCATGGAAGTTACTAATTCTTGTACTTTTGGAGCGCGTGGTCCCCAAACGGCTTGTTCATTTCCGTCTTTATCAATGAAAATAAAGATTGGAATCGCACGTGCTGTTCCATTTGTTAAATATTGATCCATTAATTCTAAGTTTTCATCGCGAATTAATAATGACATATCAATATTTGCAACTTCAGAAATTCGCTTCATAACAGGTACGCATAAAAGAGCATCACCACACCAATCAGCTGTTAATACAATAACACGCCAGCCATCATTTTGGCGTTCTTCTAATACAGGAAGTAATTCATTTGGAATTAAAAAGTTATTGTAAATATGTAGTAGCTCGTATTGATTTACTTTCATTTCATTCACATATGTATCAAAGGACATACCTTTATCAGCCCATTGTTGTAAGTTCATAAGTAACACCTCTTTAGTATGATTTGTTTTCATTGTACCAATTTTTATATAGAAAAGCTTGTATTCTTACTCTTTCTTGTCGCTTAATAATTTACTTAATAGGAAAAGGAATAGTACGAAACATAATTCAGCTATGTTGGACATTTGTACGCTCTCTATCCAATCATCAGCGGTATGAATGACGAACCAATCTAGTGTAATTTCAATAAATGAGAAAAGAGTAATAGAAAGCCAATTTGACATGTTTTGTGTTAGTGGATATAGCAGTGCCTTGAAGAAACTGAAGATAAAAAATGTAATACCGTCTAAGAAAGTAATTAATAAAAAAAATAGAAGTAAGGCAGTGCGCGACCTATACTCTACACCAGTAATATGAAAGATTCCTACATATACAAAAAATATAAATGCAAAAATTATAATGAGAAACAGAATAACAAAACCAATAATCAAAGTTTTATCTTTTAGATTGAAATTAGAAAATTTGTCTTCTTCACTCACTATTCCAACTCCTTTTTTTGGAAACTCAACTTCATTTTATCATGAAATGTCTATTAAAAAACTACGAATTATGGGAAAATAAGGTGACAAAAAGTAAGATTTCATGTAAAATTATTAATAAGGTTTTTATTTAACCAAATGAAATAAAAGGAGCTGTCAAAGTTGTCTCAAAATCGAGAGCAATTAATGGAAGAACTATCGACAAATGTGTTTGCTATGTTCCGCACGCTGCGTAATGATATTGGAAAAATATTTGGTGGTTACATACCGTGGAATGAATTCATCGTCCTGAGAATATTAAATCGTACGAATAAAGAAATGGTATCACGTGTAGCCAATGAGTTAAATGTGTCGAATAGTCATATTACAGCTGTTACAGAAAAATTAATTAATAAAGGCTTTGTAACTCGTTCACGTTCCACTTCAGATCGCCGAGTTGTATATTTGGAGATTACAGAACAAGGAAAAGATTTAGTTGCGAAAATGGAAGGTGCGAAAAAACAATATTTACAAGAAAGATTCTCTGCGCTTTCAGAAGATGAAATGAATATAATGATATCTATTTCTAAAAAACTTATTTAAGTCATTACAAGTAAGAAAACGCTTACGTAGTGAAAGAGAAGACTTTTCTTATATGAGGAAGGTCTTCTTTTATATGTAAAAGATTATAAAAAAGAAAATATGTAACATACTACTAGTAAAGGAAGGGGGAGGAATATGACAAATCGAAATGGTAGTAAAGGGAGCGGAAATCAAGGCTCACCGAAATTAGGTCAATTTCAGCAAGAGTTTAGCACTGAATTTGAGACTGGTAATGATAACAAAGGAAAAGAATATCGTTCGAAAAAAGGAAGTAAATCAAAAAAGGAGTGATAATTTTTAAATTTAGGTCATAGATGTTAAACTTAATAAAATCAAAGGCAGGAACATATTTGATATATATATAATGTTCCTGCCTATTTTATTATGTGGAGTTCCACTACATCCATCAACTTAAGAATTTTTTAACACCCATAAAACAAATTCTGATCATTTATAAAAAAAATTGATAATTATTAATAAAATTTGATAAGAAATTCTGTTAGTTAAAGTTTCTTATGCAACTAACGGGGGCTTTAGTTGCATAAGGAGCATTAAAATAATCAAACTTTATTCCAAAGCTACATTTGGGGTATTTGCTTTTCTAAGCTTGATTGTGATGGATTACTGCCAGCATTTCAGAAAAAAACATGTTAAGCAAAAAAATACAAAAAGGATAGCGTTTTTAAGGTCAAATTAATATGAGGTTATATTGGTTTAATAAAATCCTATAAATTTTCTTATAGAGTTTAATCTTTGGTAACCGTATTATAATTTATGAGGATTATTTTTTATTAAATTTTTTAATTCGTTTTCTAGGGAAATCTTAAGGCTTTTCTTTTTCTTTTCAATGGATGTGATCTTATGAAAAGTTAACAAAGATAACATAGAGAATAATTTATAATATATCTCTGTAGATCCGTTCTTATTGTTTGAAATAATTTGCTCCATAGTATAGAATCTCCTTTTTTAACACAGTCCTATTTCTAATTTCAATACTTGATTATTATTTTACCAATTTTTATTAAAATCTTCTACTTTACTAATTATTAATTCTTGATAACCTATATTCTAATTCTATATTTACCTTTAACAGTGCAAGTTTTTCGTTTGGGGGATACTTCAAAATGTTAGGTTGATGGGCATGTGACGCTACCCCAATTAGTTTTTTTAATCAGTCATTTTTTAACTTTTGTTTAATATTTTTATCTAATTTTTCTTTTATTATCATCATGGAAATACGAATTTCATTAATCTCACTATCATTTAGTTCGTTAAACAATTGATTTATTTGTTCATCTGACTGAATATGAATTATATCTAGTAGTTCCTCTCCTTTTTTTGTCAAAAAGAGCAAGTTTTTTCTACTGTCTTTTATTGAGCTTTTTTTCTCTATTAATTCTTCCCTCTCAAATTTACGTAAAATTCTGCTCATATAGCTTCTATCAATATTAAGTTCTTGCACAAGATTATTTGCAATACACTCCGTCCTCTCACTTATTTCAAATAATATTCGTGCTTCGGTTAATGAATAATCTGTATCTAGAATCTGGTTATTAAATAAACCAAGTACCTTTGTATAAAACCGATTGAATTGTCTAATATCATAAATAATTTCTTTATCCATATATTCTCCTTTAGTTGACGCAGTCTACATTTTACATTAATATAACTGTACATCCAAAATGTGGACTAAGTCAACATTTTGGATGTACTATTTTCAAAAATCTGTCGCAATCTTGATTGAGACCAAATTGAAGGAGTTCATATATGATTATTCGAGAAATAAAAAAAGAAGACAATGCAAAAATAAAAGAAATTATACAAGATTCATTAGAATCACTCGGATTAGCGATTCCTGGGTCAGCCTATTTTGATCCTCAACTTAACAACCTTCACCAATATTATAAAAATTTAAAACATGCGAACTATTGGGTAGTAGAAATGGATGGAGAAGTTGTTGGTGGAATTGGTATAGCACCGTTTAACGAATATGATAAAGTTTGCGAATTACAAAAACTATACTTAAGTCCAAAAGCCAAAGGTTTAGGGTTTTCCAAGAAACTAATGGAAACAGCATTGTCATTTGCCTTTAAACATTATGAAAAGTGCTATTTAGAAACCATGCATGAATTAAAAGCGGCATGTATATTATACGAAAAATTTGGATTTACGCTGTTACATGAACCACTCCCAGGTTCTGAACACTCTGCTATGAATGCGTGGTATATAAAAGTTTGTCAAAATTAGGTGTATTTAAACGCATCTATTAAAAGGAAAGTATTGAAGGAGCTTTATTTTGACAAAACTACTACCAATAACTTCAACGAAGCAATCAGTTGCTTCCCTTAACTGGCTATTTCTATGGTCGTTTTTGGTTCTATTGCCCTCTTTGCAGAAATGACCAATTTGCCGTCATTTGAATTAGTCTTTATTCGCTGCTTAAGTGCAACACTATTTTTAGGTTCTTGTTGGCTCATATCAGGACAATATAGGAATGAGGAATGGAATAGTAAAGAGGTTCTTCAAACATTAGCTTGTGGAATATTTCTCGTTTTTAACTGGGTATTTATATTTAAATCATTTGAAACGACATCTATAACCGTTGCTATATCTGTACATAATTTAGCCCCTGTATTAATGCTATTACTAGGAAGTGTTTTTTACAGAGAAAAGTTAAAGATAAAATCAGTTTTTTCTATTCTTCTTTGTTTTTTTGGAACTGTATTCATCTCAGATATAGATTTTTCTGCCTCTTTTAAAGAGTTATTACCTGTTGGTGTTCTTTGGGCTCTGGCAGGTGCTTTATTTAATGCTTTTATGACATTACTAGGGAAAGGGATTACAAAGTTAAGCCCTTATGCTACAACATTTCTACAAACAGGATTAGGTATTATGATATTATTTCCTTTTATACAAATGGGGGCATTTTCCATACTTACATTTGGGAACTGGACTGCAGCTATTGCTACGGGGATTATCCATACAGGGATTACATTTCTATTATTTTTTGATAGTTTGAGATTCTTATCAACAAAAGTAATCTCCATAGTAAACGTAAAGTAACTCCAAAATATACAATAAAAGTTGATTTTGGAGTTATTTTTTGTTTACTTTGTATCTTGGATAATTGTTTGTAAAATAGATTCCCATATGTCAGGATCGTCAGTTAAGAAATGTCCTGCATCTTTCATATGAATCATAGCTAACTTAATATCTTCATCTGTTTGAATAAATTGTTGATCCCATTTGCATAAATGTGTATTTCCCTTTTTCAGCCCCTGTATATATTTTTCAGGGTTCTTTTCCATTTGCTTTTTTTGAGTACGGTATACCCATTTTAATAGCAAAGGTAATTGTTTGGAGATAAAGAAAGCAATCCGATTTTCACGGCACATACTAGCTGGCGGCTTTTCATCTTCAAACGGAGTTGCACTAGAAACCATCTGTACGGATTGTAAGCGTTCAGGAATTTGGTAAGCGCAAGCAGCTGCATAAGCGCCTCCTCCTGAAACCCCTATAATAGAAAAAGTTTGGAGCTTTAGCTGATCTGCTAATTCATTTACATCTTCTGCCCAATCCAGAACTGTTCGATTCCGTTTTTGATCAGAGAGCCCGTAGCCAGGTCTATCTATTGAAATAAGTCGTATCCCAAATCGTTTTGCTACCATATCATCTGTTAATGACCAAATTCTTGAACCGGGTGTACCGTGGAATAGCATGACTGGTAATCCATTTGTTTTACCATATTCAATATAGGCTAACTTGCGCCCATCTTGTAAAGTTATGATGTGATCTTTCATATTATCTACTCCTATAACAAATTATAAACCGACCGTTCAGTTTAATTTTATAACAAGAGTAGTTTATTTGTAAATACTGGAATTTCCATTGTGCAATATAGCCTATTGATAAAATGAAATACTGAAGTCATATTATTTTCATTCACGTTGTAATTCATTAGATACAGAAATAGACATACAAAAACGCCATCCTTTCCTATGATTCAACAGAAAGAGTAGGGTATTTTTTTATTTTAGGGGGTTTTTTATTTTCTTAGCTTGATAGCGATGTGGCGGGACCCCAATATATGTTGTGTAAGTTTTTAGGGATCTTATAGTTTGATAGATATAACATTGTAACAATCTGTCTATACTTGTCATATTTTATAAGGATATGTATTTTTATAAAATTTGATAGGCAAGGAGGGTATTCATATGTCACAAGCTAACATACCGAATATTACACCTAATATTTCATTAACTCGTGAAGAATCCATCAATTTAATATTGGCTTCGATTGCGTTAGAAGAATTAGGGTTAGCGCATATTATTAATGCGGAAGCGGAGAAAATTCAATACGCACTGGGAACTTTGAGTGGATTATCACCGGCTGCTACATTAGATGAGATTTTAGAAGTAAATGAAAGTGTGAATCGAACGATCCAATCTGCGTTAAAAACACAGATGTTGTTGCAGTCTAAATTAGATAGTGTGATTCAAATACCTGTATTAACAGGCCCACCTGGACCTACAGGCCCAACAGGACCTGCAGGAGGACCCGTTGGGCCTACAGGAGCAACAGGAGCAACGGGAGCAACAGGAGCAACGGGAGCAACAGGAGCAACGGGAGCAACAGGAGCAACGGGAGCAACAGGAGCAACAGGAGCAACAGGAGCAACGGGAGCAACAGGAGCAACAGGAGCAACAGGAGCAACAGGAGCAACAGGAGCAACAGGAGCAACGGGAGCAACAGGAGCAACAGGAGCAACAGGAGCAACGGGAGCAACAGGAGCAACGGGAGCAACAGGAGCAACAGGAGCAACGGGAGCAACAGGAGCAACAGGAGCAACAGGAGCAACGGGAGCAACAGGAGCAACAGGAGCAACGGGAGCAACAGGAGCAACGGGAGCAACAGGAGCAACGGGAGCAACAGGAGCAACAGGAGCAACAGGAGCAACGGGAGCAACAGGAGCAACAGGAGCAACAGGAGCAACGGGAGCAACAGGAGCAACGGGAGCAACAGGAGCAACAGGAGCAACAGGAGCAACAGGAGCAACAGGACCTACAGGACCTACGGGGCCTATTCTTTCTAGTGCAATAGAAACTTTAGCTAATTCAACTCAAGCAATACCAAATAATGGACTTGTAACTTTTACTACGCCTCCAGATCTTGCAGGAACAGCGTTTACTTTTAATGCTCCAGGTAATACGATTACAATTAATGAACCTGGTCTTTATCTTGTTAATTGGGATGTAAATTTACAAGCAGGTAGTCCAGCTAGTACATTTGGATTAGTACAAAATGGTGCTCCTTTTTCTTCTGCTGGTAATGATGCCACTGGAGGTGGTAATTTAGCTGCTTCTGCTCTTATTCAAGTTACAACAACACCATTTACTGTATCTTTAGCTAATCGTTCTGGAGGAACTAGAACAATAACACAAACAAACGGATCTCCTGCAGCTAATATTACTATCATTAAATTTGCAGATGGACCATCGGTTTAAATTTTCTTTCAAAAAGCAAAGAAAAGATCTAGAGATATAAACAAAATCATAAAAGAAGAAAAAACAGGTTATGAATATGTATTCATAATCTGTTAACATAACGTCCTATTATTGACTGAATTGTTTTTTTGCAATTTTATAGGTTTTACTACAAACAAATTATTTTTTCAAAACATATAATAATTTGTAAGATTAAGTAAAAAAATATATTTGAATATTTATAAAGTAGGTGAAAATATGAAAAGAAATAATAATTGCAATCCTTTTTTTCAAAATGCTCATTTTCCATGTGCATTTCCTGAATTTTTAGGATCTACGGGACCTACGGGACCTACGGGACCTACAGGATCTACAGGACCTACAGGATCTACAGGACCTACAGGATCTACAGGACCTACAGGATCTACAGGACCTACAGGATCTACAGGACCTACAGGACCTACAGGATCTACAGGATCTACAGGACCTACAGGACCTACAGGACCTACAGGACCTACAGGATCTACAGGACCTACAGGATCTACAGGACCTACAGGACCTACAGGACCTACAGGATCTACAGGACCTACAGGATCTACAGGACCTACATTATCTACTTTCTCATTATTTACATTAGTAACAACCGCTCCACCTACAATTGCTCCTGGAGCTAATGTTCCCTTAGTAAATACTGTCATAGTAAATCCAATTGGAGCATTTGTTTTAAATGGTGATGGTTCTGTTACAGTTCTTGAAACTGGTATTTATGCAATAGATGCTAGAGTTCAAACTGATGAAGCAGCTTCATTTCAAATTGCAATTAATGGAACACCAGCACCAACGTTTAATGGTGGTTCAACACCAAATCCAGGTCCAATTATTATACCTGGTATATATAATTTAAATGTTGGTGATACCGTATCTATTATTAATAATAGTAATGGCACACCTATAACTTTATTAGGTGGTGTAGATGGATTAATAACAGCTCAAGGTGTCCTTCGTTTTGAAAGGCTTTTGTAATATATTTGTTTTTTAGTGGAAAATTTATTTTTAGGAAGAATGTATTTTAGAAATTTTAAAATAGATGGAGATAAGAAAAAACATAATTTACCGATTTATTTATTTTAGATGTCACTATTGACATCTTCTTTTTTTGTTGTTTTTCCATTTTTTTAGGTGTATCTTTTTTCAAACCCCCCCTCCTCTCAAATCCTTGATATTAATGACTTTCTTCACTTTGCTCTTCTCACTCTTATATAGGGCTAAAAGTTCCGCAAGGAACAGGTAGTATTTTTGAGAAAATCACTCAAAAATCTCCACCTTCAATATTTAAAAGTCGGTTCGTTTATCCTCACCTAAAGGCTACCGCCTTTTCTTTTTAATATTGTCCCTGTAAAACTTTTTTCGGCTCGTGTGCTTTTCTCGCCAAGCCGACAGACAAAAAGCAAAGCAGATTGACTTGGACAAGCAAGTATACGAGCCGAACCGCTTAGATCATTCGTCCCAAGATAGTTCTTATTCAAAAAATAGATACGTAATACGTGGGGTTTCGCCCCCACACGACGAGCCAACACTCTAGCCAAAAAGCAAATTTCAAACCAAAGGATTAGAACAAAACTACGTTAAGTAAAAAAATAAGCCAGCCATATGGACAGCTCATTTACATAATTCTCGTTAGCGGAAGTTATTTATAAAAAAAGGTAACTACTCAGCTACCCTAAGGTTTTGATGTTTTGATATTTTGATTTTCAAGTTTACCTTCACAAATTCCTGTTAACACTAGGAATATAGAAAATGGGAGGTGAAGTGTATGAACCAAAAAATAATCCTAGATGCTTATGAAAAGGGTCCTGAAGCTGTTGTTTCATTATTTTTTGAAGTCTGTTCCCAATTTGAAAAACGAATTAGCGAATTAGAGTTTCAGGAAAAAAAACTCAAAAAATAGCCATAAACCACCATCAATGGATGGGTTACAAAAACCAGACACGAAAAGTTTACGTGAAAAAACAGGACGTAAAACGGGCGGTCAACCTGGTCATACAGGTCATACACTTCGCCAAGTGGAACATCCAGATCGTGTGATTGTTCATCCTGTGACAGTGTGTTCATGTTGCCAATCATCATTAGAAAATGAACCTGTTAGCTCGAAAAAAGTGCGACAAGTGTTTGATATCCCGCCTGTTTCTTTTGATGTACTTCAACATGAAGTGGAGCGAAAAATTTGTCCTCGTTGTCTTCATATCGAAGAATCTCCATTTCCAAAAGGTGTGACAAACGCAACTCAATATGGGCCGAATGTTCAATTGATGGTGAATTATTTAACACAATATCAATATCTATCTCTTCAGCGAACGTCTGAATTCTTTCGAGATGTGTATCAACATTCGATAAGTCAAGGCACAATCAATCGTCTCATCCACTCTTTCGGTGAAAGCTTACAAGAAAAAGAAGAAATTCGTTTGGAAATTTTGGCTTCTCCGATTGTTCATTGTGATGAAACAGGACTTCGTAATCAAGGCAAAACAGAATGGGTGCATACCTATAGTACCCCCTGAGTTTACCATTCAATATATTCATCCAAAGCGTGGAACGATTGCGATGAATGCGATTGGTGTATTGCCCGCATTTACAGGTATTGCGATGCATGATTGTTGGAAACCGTATTTTCAGTACGATAAGTGCCAACATGTCTTGTGCAATGTGCATCTTCTTCGTGAATTGCGCGGTATATTTGAACAAACGAAACAAGAATGGGCACAAGAAATGGCTGATTTTCTTTTGAAAGCGAAACAACAAAAGGAAACAGGACGCTTAGATGCACAAGACCTCGTCAACTTGCATTGAGAATATAAAACAATTCTCGCAAAAGGAGAAAAAGCGAATCTCATTCGCCAAAAAGAAACGAACACACGCGGAAGACAGAAACAAAGTCTGGCGCGGAATCTCTTAAACCGATTGATTACACATCAAAACTCGATTTTGGCATTTTTTCTTCATCCCGCTATTCCATTTGATAACAATCAAGCGGAACGAGATATCCGCCCAGTAAAACTACGACAAAAAATAAGCGGTTCGTTTCGAAGTGAATATGGTGCTCGCAACTTTTTACGAATTAGAAGTTATATGAGCACAATCAAAAAACAAGGGAAATCTATCTTTCAATGCACCCAAGAATGGATTGAAACAGGCGAATTAGATCTCTTTTCATCTAAAACTTAGGGGTAGCGCTTCGTAGCGGTTACCTCTATTTGTCTTGTGTTTTTAACTATGAGCTGAGTAGTTACAAAAAAACAAAATAGGCCATCACATTTGATGGCCTAGGGAAGGGGACAATTTATGTCAATTTAATTAGGGATGGAAGCCATTCAAAGACACTGGGGAATGTCTTATAAATTAGGGAGTAATAGCTTCGATATACATACTATAAAAGGTAAGTGTGACCGGGGTGTGAACATAGAGTGAAAGAGAGAGGGAGTTTTCAATAAAAGATAGAAAAACAAAAAATAAGACCATCATATATAAGATGGCCTAAGGAAGGGGACAATTTATGTCAATTTAATTAGGGATGGAAGCTACTCAAAGACACTGGGGAATGTCTTATAAATTAGGGAGGAATAGCTTCGATATATATACTATAAAAGATAGATGTGACCGGGGTGTGAACATAGAGTGAAAGAGAGAGGGAGTTTTTAATACAAGATTGAAAGACAAAAAAATAAGACCATCACATATGAGATGGTCAAGGAAGGGGACAATTTATGTCAATTTAATTAGGGATGGAAGTTGTTCAAGACACTGGGGAATGTCTTATAAATTAGGGAGGAACAACTTCAATACATATACTATAAAAGATAGATGTGACCGGGGTGTGAACATGGAGTGAAAGATATGAGGATTTGAGAAATGATACATATAAAATGATTGTTGTAAGATTTGTAGAGTGAGAAGCAATATAATAGAAAATGTCTTGTCATAAAATGAAGTGTAGATCGAGTATAAATAAAAGTTGAAAACTATGAAAAAAAGGACTATGCTCAACTATATTATAAGAATATAAGGTTTATCTCGCTGTTTAAGGTTTCTTATAAGCTTTTATTTATGAGGAGAAAAGGGAGTTAGTGACATGGAAGTAACAAAAAGAGAAGGGCTGTATAATCGTTTTATACGATTAAATCCACCGCAAATATTAGCATTAGGTTTTTTCTGCTTAATTGTGGTTGGGGGTTTGTTATTAAAGTTACCATTCGCAACGAAAGTACATATTAGTTGGGTAGATGCTTTCTTTACAGCAACGTCAGCAGCAACTGTAACGGGATTAGGAGTAGTAGATACTGCAAGTACGTTTACGATGTTTGGCGAGATTGTTATTATGTTTTTAATTCAAACAGGTGGTTTAGGTCTTATGACAATTGCCATTTTAATTGTTTGGGTATTAGGTAAAAAAATCGGATTACGCCATCGCTTATTAATTGGAGAGGCATTTAATCAGACAAATATAGGTGGTCTCGTAAAATTAGTAAAACGTGTCTTTATATTTTCGATTTGTATTGAGTTTATTGGAATCATCTTTTTATCATTTCGTTTTATTCCAGAGTTTGGCTTTGGAAAAGGTGTATACTATAGTATTTTTCACGTCATTGCATCTTATAATAATGCTGGATTTGCTCTATGGCCGGATAATTTAACAAGGTATGTAGGAGATCCTATTATTAATATTGGGATTTGCTCTCTAATCGTAATAGGTGGTCTCGGATTTACCGTATTAATTGATATATGGTATAGCCGTAGTTTTCGAAAACTATCGCTTCATTCCAAAATCATGATTGTTGGAACAGTAGTGCTAAATGTGATAGCGATGATTGTGATTTTTGTATTGGAATATAATAATGTGAAGACGTTAGGGAATTTACCTTTAAATGAAAAGTTATGGGCTTCTTTCTTCCAAGGTATTACTCCTCGTACTGCTGGATTTAATACAGTTGACTATGGGGGGATGGAAGAATCATCTATATTATTTACGATGGTTTTAATGTTTATTGGTGCAGGAAGTGTATCAACAGGTGGAGGAATTAAATTAACAACATTTGTTATTTTAGTTACATCTGTCCTTTCTTTCTTTAAAAAGAAAGAGGAGATCGTATTATTTCAGCGCACGATTAAAATGTCAACAGTAACGAGAGCATTAGCCATTGCCGTTGCCAGTCAAATCCTCATTTTTGCAGCAGTATTTGTGTTAATGCTTACAGAAAACTTCAGTTTTATTCAGTTACTATTTGAAACAATTTCAGCGTTTGGTACAGTAGGGTTAACGATGGGAATTACTGCAAAGTTATCAGCGTTTGGAAAATGTATTATTATGTTTGTTATGTTTTGTGGATTAATCGGACCGTTAACACTTGTGTTTTCTTTAGCGCGACCAGCAAAACAAAAAATTAAATATCCATCGGAAGATGTATTTACAGGATAAGGTATCTCGCATAAGCGAGATACCTTTTTCTTTTTAAAAAAGGGAGAACAATAAACCGATAAGCGCTACTCGGAATAAAATTGCAATGAGTGCTGCGATACCGCCGACAATCGCAGCGATACCACCGGTTACAGTAGCTCCGCGGTTATAAGCGTAAATACCTAGTAATACAGAAACAAGACCAAATAATGTTGGGAAGGTGAAAAGGGATAAGATAGATAAGGCAAGAGCGATAAAGCCAGCAGTTGATCCAGCGGCTGACGATCTTACATCATCTTTATGATCCTTCTCATCGTAATCATAATCAATACGTTGTGGTGCAACCTCAGCTGCATATTCTTCTTTATAGTCACTATCTATTCTATCTCTTTTTTTATACTCATCAAATTTCTCAGTCAAAGTCATGACTCCTTTCATAACAAGGTTCAATAGTAGTATGTATCTCTTTTTCTTTTTTATCCCGCTTTAATGGGCAGTAAGCCCCCCACCTCAAAATTCAGCGAAAGCAAAGAAGTTAGGTGGGGGATCAACTGCCCATAAAAGTCCGATTGGTTCAACTAATAATCAGTGGGGGATGAAGAAAACCCCCACTGATTAAAGTTTCACTTTATCCGAGTATGTACAGGGAGTAATATCCATCTAGAAGGAGGAAATTGTTTTTTTGAAATAGGAAAAGTTAGTATGACTTCCTCTATTTTGGAAAGTATAAAAAAGAATAATGAGGAAAGGGTGCAGTACATAATGGAACATCCAATTGAAAATTTAATGAAAACAGCAATGACAAATTTAAAAGAGATGGTAGATGTAAATACGATTGTTGGAAGTCCAGTTTCAACAGCTGATGGAAATGTAGTATTAACAGTATCTCAAGTGGCTTTTGGTTTTGGTGCCGGTGGAAGTGACTTTAAAGGTGATTTTATTTCCGAAAAACATAATAACGGACAAGGGCAGCATAAAGAGAACAAGCAAAGTCATCCGTTTGGGGGCGGAAGCGGGGCTGGGGTTTCCATTAGCCCAGTTGCTTTTTTAGTAGTTGGTTCTAACGGTGTGCAAGTATTGCACCTCAATAGTAGTACACATTTAATTGAGAAGGCTTTAAATACTGTACCAAGCACTGTAGATAAATTTGTAAATAGTCGTCAAAAGTGAACTTGCATTTTTTAGGAATTATGATATATTAGAAAAAGTGCGCTTTATGATGATCGGAATAATTGAACTGTAAATATATATGATGTGTGGAATAAGGGAGAGGAATTTATGATTAATATTAAAAACTTAGTAGTTGGCTTATGTATGTTAGTAAGCGGCTTTGTTGTATATGTAATAAAAGAAAAAGCTCCATTCTAAAACAGACAAACCGTTACTGTCTGTTTTTAATTTGTAAAAAATGTTGACAAGTTATTGTATTGGTGTTAGAATTTTAATTCGTGTCTCGGTTACAGCTAGTGTAAAGTAAATAAATCTTATAAATATAATACGAAAAGTTTGCGAAAGATCGGGTAGTTTTACCAACAACTTTTGTGAACAAACCCTATAAATTATAATTATAGGATTTATAGGTATACTAGTGAATCAAGGAGCGGTCAGTGGAACCGTAATGATGAGAGAGAGGTAGGGCTTTCATCCAGTATATGTTACTTTCCCGTTAGGTGAATATAAAAAAGAGGACTCCTTTTCAAAAGGGGTCCTCTTTCATTTTTTAAGTGCGACTTTCAACTTGTTGACAAATTTCATCCGTTGTTAAACCATGAGCTGTAATTACCGATCCTTTTATTGATGTATCTGCAATACCCATCATATTAGAATCTTGCCCTGTTACAACACAACAATCGCATCCTTGTGCATCATGCTCTGAGTTAAGGGTAACGACCTCATGTCCTTGTTGCTTAAGAGCTTGCTGAACATCTGTTAACGAGTTTTCAACACCGATTCTAGCCATAATTCTCACCTCCTACCATCTAGTTGCTAGTATGCTCAAGTATATCGCATATATTTATGCAAAGAAGGTAGAAAGCATATATTTTTCCTGTTATTTACGGATAGCCTGCTTAAAGTTTCACTTTATTTAGTCGTTATATACCCCAGTAAGCATTTGGCTTACGAATTGATCGTTTAAAGTATCTTGGGCGGAAGAAGTATTTGAATGGATGTCGATTGAAGCAATAAAATTATTATGTTCTTTATGATTTGGTTCTACCTCTACATAATTATCGAATTTACAAAAACCTTTCGTATCCATTAGATCAAATAGTTGAAGCATTTCTACTACCTCTTGTCTCGTTCCTTTAATTTGTACACACGCCATATTGATTTCCTCCTTCATTTTGACAAATTGTTTTTTAAAAATAGGATTATGATTCCGAAATAAAAAATATGAATGTTATTTTTAGACAGCGTTATTTTTATTATTTCCCCCCTTTTTCAGCAAAAGTCATTGTATATTCCCGAATTTATAAAAACGGACATCCGTTTATTGAATACAATAGATTCGTATCAATTGATGAAAATCCTTCTTTTAAACAAATATTTTTTTGGTGTAAATTGGCGAAAAAAATTTTTTGACATTTTGTAAACGTTAACAATGCTGTTAAATCAGTATAACCAAAGATGTACATACGATTAAAAATTATAAATTTTCTAAAAATTCACTTGATTTATTTAGAAAGGAGAGTAAACTAGGAAACAATAAAAAATTCATAGAACATAGGAGGCGCTTTCCAGTGAACGAGCAATGGATTTTCTTAAATGGAGAATTTGTTCCAAAAGAAGAGGCAAAAGTATCAGTATATGATCATGGTTATTTATATGGAGATGGAGTATTTGAAGGAATTAGAGTTTATAGCGGTAATGTTTTCCGTTTGAGAGAGCATCTTGTCCGGTTATATAAATCAGCAAAATCCATCATGTTAGAAATTCCATATTCTTTAGATGAAGTAACGAATATTGTTGTTGAGACGATTCGACAAAATAAATTATCTAATGGATACATTCGCCTAGTTGTATCGAGAGGAGCAGGAAATCTTGGGTTAGATCCTGATTCTTGTCAGAAACCGAATGTAGTAGTAATTGCAGAGCAACTATCTTTATTCCCGCAAGAATATTATGAAAAAGGGATTCCAGTTGTAACAGTTGCAACGCGCCGAAACCGTCCAGATGTATTGTCGCCTCAAGTAAAATCTTTAAATTACTTAAACAATATTTTAGTTCGCATCGAAGCGAAATTGGCTGGAGTACAAGAAGCGCTTATGTTAAATGATCAAGGATACGTAGCTGAAGGCTCAGGAGATAACGTGTTTATTGTAAAAGGAAATAAATTAATTACACCACCAAGTTCTGCTGGAGCATTAGAAGGTATTACACGAAACGCTATTTTAGAAATTGGTGAAAAACTTGGATATGACGTTAGAGAAGAGTTATTTACAAGACATGATGTATATGTAGCTGATGAAGTATTTTTAACAGGAACAGCAGCCGAAGTAATTGCTGTTACGACAGTAGATGGTAGAACGATTGGTTTAGGGCAAACGGGTCCACATACGAATCGTTTATTAGAAGAATTCCGAAAGTTAGTTATAGAAGATGGAGAGAAAATTTACGAAGAAAATAAAGTTGGATAACAATTCTTTATAACATAAGAAAGCGTTGATAGGGAGGAGTAGTTGATTGTGAAGCCTCACAGAGAGTCGGTGGTTGCTGGAAACCGATGGTTCACGTCGACGAACATCGCCCTTGAGTGCTAAGCTGAAGCATTTGTCTAGGCTTAGACGGTAGCTCCGTTATTAGCTAGACTCATTTATGGGTCACTGAGGCAAGAATATTCTTGCAAAGAAGGGTGGTACCGCGAAATCTTTCGTCCCTTCAGCACATAGCTGGAGTGTGGACGTAGGATTTTTTTTATTGATAAAAGTTTTAAAAAGGGGGCTTATAAGAACAATGTCTTCAAAAACGGAAGAGAAACTGGCACCTGGTGCACAGCTATTGTTAGAAGCGCTAGAAAAGGAAGGAGTAGAAGTGATTTTTGGTTATCCTGGTGGTGCTGTTTTACCTCTTTATGATGCGCTCTATGACTGTGAAATTCCGCATATTTTAACAAGGCATGAACAAGGAGCTATTCACGCTGCTGAAGGGTATGCCAGAATTACTGGCAATCCAGGGGTTGTAATTGCAACGAGTGGACCGGGTGCTACAAATGTGATTACTGGTCTAGCAGATGCGATGATTGATTCATTACCACTTGTCGTATTTACAGGGCAAGTTGCAACAACGTTAATTGGAAGTGATGCTTTCCAAGAAGCGGATATTATGGGGCTTACGATGCCGGTAACAAAACATAACTATCAAGTGCGCAAAGCTTCAGATTTACCTCGAATTATTAAAGAAGCATTTCATATTGCTAGAACAGGAAGACCAGGGCCAGTCGTTATTGACCTTCCGAAAGATATGGTAGTAGAGCAAGGAGAACGATGTAGTGATGTGCAAATGGATTTACCAGGATATAACCCTAATTATGAACCGAATCTACTCCAAATAAACAAATTATTACAAGCAATTAGGGTTGCAAACAAGCCATTAATTTTAGCTGGAGCAGGTGTATTGCATGCGAAAGCTTCGAAAGAATTAACAAGTTTTGCTCGTAAATATGAAATTCCTGTTGTGCATACATTACTTGGTCTTGGTGGGTTTCCACCAGATGATGAACTTTTTCTAGGGATGGGAGGAATGCATGGTTCTTATACAGCCAATATGGCGTTATATGAATGCGACTTACTCATTAATATAGGTGCGAGATTCGATGATCGTCTTACTGGAAATTTAGCTTATTTTGCTAAAGAGGCGACTGTTGCGCATATCGATATTGATCCAGCAGAAATCGGAAAAAATGTGCCAACTGAAATCCCAATTGTTGCAAGTGCAAAGCAAGCGCTCCAAGTATTACTTCAATCAGAAGGAAGGAAAGGAAAGCATCATAAGTGGCTCTCTTTATTAAAGAGTAGAAAAGAAAAGTATCCACTATCTTATAAACGAAATTCGGAAAGTATTAAGCCGCAATACGCAATTGATATATTATATGAAATTACGAAAGGAGAAGCGATTGTAACAACAGATGTGGGGCAACATCAAATGTGGGCAGCTCAATATTATCCGCTGAAAACTCCAGATAAATGGGTAACTTCAGGAGGATTAGGAACGATGGGATTCGGATTTCCAGCAGCAATTGGTGCACAAATTGCAAAGCCTGAAGAACTAGTTATTGCAATTGTTGGTGACGCTGGATTTCAAATGACTCTGCAAGAATTAAGTGTGTTAAAAGAACACTCTTTACCTGTTAAAGTATTTATTTTAAATAATGAAGCTTTAGGAATGGTAAGACAATGGCAAGATGAATTTTATAACCAAAGATATTCGCACTCTTTATTGTCGTGTCAACCAGATTTCGTTGCTCTTGCGAATGCGTATGGCATAAAAGGAGTTCGTATAGATGATCCACTTCTTGCGAAGAAACAATTGCAGCATGCAATTGAATTACAAGAACCGGTCGTAATTGATTGCCGTGTCCTTCAATCAGAAAAGGTAATGCCGATGGTTGCGCCAGGGAAAGGTGTTCACCAAATGGAGGGAGTGGAAAAAAAGTGAAGAGAATTGTTACAGCAACAGTTCGAAATCAAAGTGGTGTGTTAAACCGAATTACAGGTGTTATGACACGAAGACATTTTAATATTGAAAGTATTTCAGTAGGTCATACGGAATCATCGGACGTATCGCGAATGACGATTGTTGTGCACGTTGAAAATGAACAGCAAGTTGAGCAGTTAATTAAACAACTTCATAAGCAAATTGATGTTCTGAAAGTATCAGATATTACAGAAGAAGCGATGATCGCAAGAGAACTTGCACTTATTAAAGTAGCAACTTCGGTAGCCAGGGCGGAATTATACAGTTTAATTGAACCGTTTCGAGCCGCTGTAATAGATGTTGGGAAGGATTCCATAGTTGTGCAAGTAACAGGTACGCAGGAAAAAGTAGAAGCATTAATTGAATTACTTCGTCCATACGGTTTGAAAGAAATTGCAAGAACAGGCGTAACAGCCTTTACGCGTAGTATGAAAAAACAAGATAAGCAAGTTATGTTAATTCAATAATCATTTAAATATAGGGGGAAATGAAAATGGCAAAAGTTTATTATGAAAAAGATGTAACGGTAAATGTATTAAAGGAAAAGAAAGTAGCAATCATTGGATATGGTTCGCAAGGTCATGCGCATGCGCAAAACTTACGTGATAACGGATTTGATGTAGTAGTAGGTTTAAGAAAAGGGAAGTCTTGGGATAAAGCGAAAGAAGATGGATTTTCTGTATATACAGTAGCAGAAGCGGCAAAGCAGGCTGATGTAGTAATGATTTTGCTACCGGATGAACTGCAACCAGAAGTATATGAAGCGGAAATTGCGCCAAATTTACAGGCAGGAAATTCTCTCGTTTTTGCACACGGATTTAATGTTCACTTTGATCAAGTGAAACCACCAGCGAATGTGGATGTATTTCTAGTAGCGCCAAAAGGGCCAGGACATCTTGTACGCCGTACGTTTAGTGAGGGCGGCGCTGTTCCAGCATTATTTGCAGTATACCAAGATGCAACAGGAGTTGCGACTGAAAAGGCACTTTCTTATGCCGATGGAATTGGAGCGACGAGAGCTGGTGTATTAGAAACGACATTTAAAGAAGAAACGGAAACAGATTTATTTGGAGAGCAAGCTGTACTTTGCGGCGGAGTAACTGCGCTGGTGAAAGCTGGATTTGAAACGTTAGTTGATGCCGGATATCAGCCGGAACTTGCATATTTTGAATGTTTACATGAACTGAAACTTATTGTTGACCTTATGTATGAAGGTGGACTTGAAAATATGAGATATTCAGTTTCAGATACAGCGCAGTGGGGTGATTTCGTATCAGGACCACGCGTTGTAACGGAAGATACGAAGAAAGCGATGGGTACAGTGCTAGCGGAAATTCAAGATGGTACATTTGCAAGAGGTTGGATTGCAGAGCATAAAGCAGGAAGACCGAATTTCCATGCGACAAATGAGAAAGAGAATGAGCATGAAATCGAAGTAGTTGGACGTAAATTACGTGAAATGATGCCTTTCGTACAGCCGCGAGTAAAGGTAGGGATGAAATAATATGAAGCAGATTTTGTTCATGGATACGACGCTACGTGATGGCGAACAATCACCAGGAGTGAATTTAAATGAACAAGAGAAATTGCAAATTGCAAGGCAATTAGAGAGACTAGGGATTCATGTCATGGAAGCTGGATTTGCAGCAGCTTCCGAAGGTGATTTTCAATCGGTAAAACGAATTGCGAATACAATTCAAAATGCTACAGTTATGAGTTTAGCTAGAGCGAAAGAAAGTGATATTCGAAGAGCGTATGAAGCTGTGAAAGGTGCGGTATCTCCTCGTTTACACGTATTTTTAGCTACGAGTGATATTCATATGAAGTATAAACTTTGTATGTCAAAAGAAGATGTATTAGATAGTATTTACCGCTCGGTTACACTTGGGAAGGCGTTATTTCCGACAGTACAATTTTCTGCAGAAGATGCGACAAGAACATCAAGAGATTTTTTAGCTGAAGCAGTAGAAGTTGCGATTCGTGCAGGAGCGAATGTAATTAATATTCCAGATACAGTTGGATATACGAATCCAGAAGAATATTATTCTCTTTTTAAGTACTTACAAGAATCCGTTCCTTCATATGAAAAAGCAATTTTCTCTTGTCATTGTCACGATGATCTTGGGATGGCTGTAGCAAATTCGTTAGCTGCAGTTGAAGGGGGAGCATTGCAAGTAGAGGGAACAATTAATGGAATTGGAGAAAGAGCAGGGAATGCGGCATTAGAAGAAGTCGCAGTTGCTCTTCATATTAGAAAAGATTTCTATAAAGCAGAGCCTTCTATGACGCTAAAAGAAATTAAAGCGACAAGTACATTAGTAAGTAGATTAACAGGTATGGTTGTACCGAAAAATAAAGCGATCGTGGGAGCGAATGCATTCGCTCATGAATCAGGAATTCATCAAGATGGTGTATTAAAAGAAGTGACAACATATGAAATTATTGAACCAGCGCTAGTAGGCGAATCTCAAAACCTATTTGTACTTGGAAAACATTCTGGACGTCACGCGTTTACAGAAAAAATGAAAGAGCTTGGCTATGAATTTACAACGGAAGAACGAGATGCGGTGTTTGAAGCGTTTAAAAAATTAGCTGATCGTAAGAAGGAAATTACGGAGGAGGATTTACGAGCACTTATGCTTGGTGAAGCAGCATTTGCGGCTCAGCAATATAACATTACGCAATTGCAAGTACATTTCGTATCAAATAGTACACAATGCGCGACAGTTGTACTAAAAGATGAGGAAGGAAATGTATTCGAAGATGCAGCTACTGGATCTGGTAGTATTGAAGCGATTTATAATGCAATTCAAAGGATTTTAGGATTAGAATGTGAACTAGCAGATTATCGCATACAATCTATTACACAAGGTCAAGATGCACTGGCTCATGTTCATGTTGAATTAAAAGAAGGAACACATCAAGTATCAGGTTTTGGTGTTGCACAAGACGTATTGGAAGCGTCGGCAAGAGCATATGTCCACGCAGCGGGGAAATTGAAATCTTTTATCCAGCTTGTGAAATAAGTGTTTGATAGGTGAGAGGAGCTGTTCTCACCTATCAAATTTAAGTTCTGAAAATTCAGTTAAAAGGAGTGTTGAAATTGAAAAAACGTATCGTTTGTTTAGCTGGTGATGGTGTTGGTCCAGAAGTTATGGAAAGTGCGAAGGAAGTATTGCATATGGTAGAAAGGCTATATGGACATCATTTTCATTTGCAAGATGAACAATTTGGTGGTGTTGCTATTGATTTAAACGGGCAACCATTACCACAACGAACGCTTGCCGCCTGTTTAGCAAGTGATGCGGTTTTACTAGGAGCAGTTGGTGGGCCAAGGTGGGATGGTGCGAAAGAAAGACCAGAGAAAGGATTATTAGCTTTAAGAAAAGGACTTGGTGTATTTGCGAACGTTCGCCCTGTCACGGTAGAAAGCGCAACGGCACATTTATCGCCATTAAAAAAGGCTGATGAAATTGATTTCGTTGTCGTTCGTGAATTAACAGGCGGGATTTATTTTTCTTATCCGAAAGAACGAACGGACGAAGTAGCAACAGATACACTTACGTATCATCGTCATGAAATTGAACGTATCGTTTCTTATGCCTTCCAATTAGCGAGTAAGCGGAAGAAAAAAGTAACATCTATTGATAAGGCGAATGTTTTAGAATCTAGTAAACTATGGAGAACTGTGACAGAAGAAGTAGCACTTCGTTATCCAGGTGTTGAACTAGAACATATTTTAGTAGATGCAGCTGCTATGGAGTTAATTCGGAATCCAGGACGGTTTGATGTAATTGTAACGGAAAATTTATTTGGGGATATTTTGAGTGACGAGGCTTCAGTATTAGCTGGATCATTAGGAATGCTTCCATCAGCAAGTCACGCGGAAAAGGGCCCTTCATTATACGAGCCTATTCACGGATCAGCACCGGATATTGCTGGGAAAAATAAAGCGAATCCAATTGCAATGATGCGCTCTGTTGCAATGATGCTTGGGCAATCATTCGGGTTAACGAGAGAAGGGAATGCAATTGAATCGGCGATATCTGCAGTTCTTAAATTAGGAAAATGTACAGCAGATATTGGAGGAGATGAGACGACAACTTCATTTACGAGAGCGGTTGTACAAGAAATGGAAGAGCAAGCGTTAGTAGGGAGAGGAAGATAATGGGGAAAAGGTTGCTAGATAAACTTTGGGAAAGACACATAGTTACGACAAATGAAAATGGATTGGATTTATTATATATCGATTTGCATCTTGTTCACGAAGTAACGTCACCGCAAGCCTTTGAAGGCTTGCGGCTTACAAGTCGAACAGTCCGTAGACCAGATCTAACATTTGCAACGATGGATCATAATATTCCGACGAAAGATGTTTGGAATATTACTGATCGCATTGCAAAGCAGCAACTAGATACACTTCGGGAAAATTGTAAACAATTTCAGGTGCCATTAGCGGATATAGGGGATGAAGAGCAAGGGATCGTTCATGTTATCGGACCAGAACTTGGGCTCACGCAGCCAGGAAAAACAATTGTTTGTGGTGATAGTCATACAGCGACGCACGGTGCGTTTGGCGCGCTAGCATTTGGCATTGGTACAAGTGAAGTGGAACATGTATTGGCAACGCAGACGCTGTGGCAACGAAAGCCGAAAGCGATGGGCATTGAGTTAAAGGGAAAATTACAGAAAGGTGTTTACGCAAAAGATATTATTTTGCATCTCCTTTCAAAGTACGGTGTAGCAGTTGGAACTGGATACGTAATGGAATTTTACGGAGAGATGATTGGGGCTATGGAGATGGAAGAGAGAATGACGCTTTGTAATATGGCAATTGAAGGAGGAGCAAAAGCGGGGATTATCGCGCCAGATGAAAAAACATTTGCTTATGTAAAAGGACGTAAATATGCACCGAAAGACTATGAAATTTTCGAGAAAAAATGGTCTGAACTTTATACAGATTCAGATGCAATTTATGATTTACATATTTCGATAGATGTTACGGATTTAGCACCGTACGTTACGTGGGGAACAAATCCAAGTATGGGTGTTCGTATTGATGAAAAGTTGCCGGAAACACAGGATGGAAACGATGAGAGAGCATTTTTATATATGGGATTAAGCCCTGGACAAAGCACTTATGAAATTCCAGTTAAGCATGTCTTTATCGGATCTTGTACAAATTCTCGATTATCTGATTTGGAAATTGCTGCAGCTGTTGTGAAAGGGAGAAAGGTAAAAGAAGGTGTGCGAGCACTCGTTGTGCCTGGATCGAAAAGAGTAAGAGAAGCTGCGATGCAAAAAGGACTACATCACATATTTGAAGAAGCTGGATTTGAATGGAGAGAACCTGGATGTTCCATGTGTCTTGGAATGAATCCAGATCAAGTACCTGAAGGAGAGCATTGTGCTTCAACTTCAAATCGTAATTTTGAAGGAAGACAAGGAAAAGGAGCACGAACACATTTAGTTAGCCCAGCAATGGCTGCTGCAGCTGCGTTATATGGTCATTTTGTTGATACTAGAAAGGAGAGCTATGATGGAGCCATTTCGTATTCATAAAGGTACTGCCGCAGTACTGATGAATGATAACATTGATACAGATCAAATTATTCCGAAACAATACTTAAAGAGAATTGAAAGGACGGGATTTGGAAAATATTTATTCGATGAATGGCGGTATGATAATAACCGCCATGAAAACCCTAATTTTCCGCTGAATGCACAAGAAAGAAAAGGTGCAAGTATATTAATTACAGGTGATAATTTTGGATGTGGTTCTTCAAGGGAACATGCTCCGTGGGCGCTTGCTGATTATGGTTTCCGCGTTATTATCGCCGGAGGGTTTGCAGATATTTTTTATATGAATTGTATGAAAAATGGTATGTTACCAATTGTAATGGATAAAGAAATGCGAGAAAAACTTGCCAAAACGGATGCGAGAGAACAAATAGAAGTAGATTTAGAGAATGAAGTAATTACAACGAGTACGCACAGGTTTCATTTTACAATCGAAAAAATGTGGAAAGAGAAATTATTAAATGGTTTAGATGAAATTAGTATTACGATGCAATATGAACAAGAAATAAAAGAGTATGAAAGAAAGGTAGCTGTGTATTAAGAGATAACGGAATATTTAAAATGTATTTACATTCAGAATTAAGTATTATATACTATGTAAAAATCAGAGGAGAAAGGGAGTAAGTATTATGAATATCGTGCAATCTATTAAAATGCTTACACAACTACATCATCATACATAATGCCCTTGAACCTAGCGTGAAAACGTGTGTAGGTGCAAGGGTTATTCCCGTTGTACCTACACTCTACTAAAGAGCCTTGTAGGTATATTTTATCTACAAGGCTCTTTTTATTTTCGGTTTAGGCGCATGAATTTGGCATACATTAGAAAGGGAAAGGTGTGAGAATTTAGATGACAAAATGGAAACGGGCAAATCCGAATGGAACGAGAGATTATTTATTCGAAGAATGTACGTTAATTGAGGAAGTGGAGCAAAAATTAAGGCGCACTTTTTTAGAGCGAGGTTATGAAGAAATAAGGACACCGACAATAGAATTTTATGATGTTTTTGCCTTCCAAAGCAGGCCGATAGATGAGGAAAAGATGTATAAATTTTTTGATGAAAAGGGACGGATTATTGTGTTACGTCCAGATATGACAATTCCTTTAGCGAGAGTGATGGGAACGCAGAGATTTGATATGCCACTTAAAGTGACGTATAGCGGGAATGTATTTCGAGCGAATGAGTCCCTTACTGGAAAATATAATGAAATTGTACAAAGTGGGATTGAAATTATCGGGATTGATAACGTAAGAGCTGAAATTGAATGCGTCATAAGCGTTATTCAATCACTTCAAAAGTTGAAGGTACAATCTTTTACAATAGAGATTGGGCAAGTGCAGTTGTATAAATGTATTGTCAAAAAGCTCTCCATTCATGAGGAAGAAGAGAAAGTTCTTAGAACATATATTGAAAGTAAAAATTATGCCGCTCTATCAAATTTTATTAGAGAAAAGAAATTAGAGCGATGTGATGAAACAGTAAGGTTACTGGAGAAATTACCAAGGTTGTTTGGGAATTTAGAAGTGATTGAGGAAGCAGAAAAACTCGCCTCAAGTAATGAAATGAAAATGGCTATTGCAAGAGTGAAAGAAATATATGAAGCAATTGAAAAATTAGGCTATGGATCTTATATATCAATTGATTTAGGAATGATTCAACATTTGGACTATTATACAGGTGTTATTTTCAAAGGGTATATATATGAAATTGGAGAAGAAATTGTTAGTGGCGGAAGATATGATGAGTTAATTGGGAATTTTGGAGAAATGTTGCCGGCTGTTGGACTCGCGGTGCAAGTTAATCAAATTGTGAAGGCGCTGCAGGAGCAGCAAGAGCCATATGAACGAAAGAGAATAGATATTATGATTCATTATGAGTTAAATAGATTAGCAGAAGCGGAACGATTACGAAATTTACTTCAAAAGGACGGGAAAAAAGTAGAGCTATCTTTATTCTCTAATTTAAATGACACCTTTCAATTTGCAAGAAAAAATCAAATAGTAACGGTTGTTGAGGCAAAGAATGAATCATTAGTGGAATATGTATGGAACAAGAAATGGGTAGTCCAGAAAGAAGGAGAAACTTCATGCGTAACATTCAAATTGCGTTAACGAAAGGGAGATTAGAAAAACATGTGATTCCACTCTTTGAGCAGATTGGAATTGATTGTTCAGAGCTCAAAAATAAAGGAAGAAAGCTTGTCTTTCAAAGTAAAAATACAAATATCTCATTTATTTTAGTAAAAGCAGTAGATGTTGCTACTTATGTAGAACATGGAGTAGCTGATATGGGGGTCGTTGGAAAAGATATTTTAATGGAGAACGAGAAAGATATTTATGAAATGTTGGATTTAGGAGTAGGCGTGTGTAAGGTTTGTGTTGCTTCTATTCCTACGTATAACCCGAAGAGCTACCGGAAGAAACGTATTGCGACGAAATATCCGCATATTACTTCTAGCTATTTTCATGATAAAGGAGAGGATGTAGAAATTATTAAAATAGAAGGTTCTGTAGAAATCGCTCCTATTCTTGGATTGGCAGATGCGATTGTTGATATTGTTGAAACAGGAAAAACATTACAAGAAAATGGACTCATTGTATTTGAGGAAATGTGTTCTATATCTGCTCGAATGATTGTAAATAAGGCTGCATTAAAAACTAAAAAAGACGAAATATTCAGTATTATAAATATGATGGAGCAAGAAATTTTGTCTGGAAAATAGGGGGGCTTGTAATGGAGATAGTTTGTGAAGATTTTCAAAAGGCATTATCGAAAATAAAATTGCTACGAGAAAACGCTAATATAATAGAAGAAACTGTTCAAAGAAGTGTAAGAGAAATCGTTCAAAATGTGAGGGAGAGTAGGGATGAGGCCCTATCTTTTTATACAAACAAGTTTGATGGTGTGGAAATTAAAGAGTTTCGTGTAAGTGAAGAAGAAATAAAACAAGCGAGTACGTTTGTAGAAAATTCATTTTTAGAAGCGTTACAAGAGGCGAAAAAAAACATTATTTCGTATCACGAAAAGCAAAAAAGGCAATCCATATTCGATTGCGCGAGTAAAGGCATCATTAGAGGACAAATCATTCGGCCGTTAGAAAATGTAGGGGTATATGTGCCAGGCGGAACTGCTTCGTATCCTTCGTCAGTATTAATGAATGTATTGCCAGCAAAACTCGCTGGTGTGAAAAAGATTGTAATGGTAACACCGCCAAGAGAAGGAGGAATTGATCCACATATTTTAGTTGCTGCAAGCCTTGCGGGAGTAGATGAAATTTATACGATAGGTGGCGCGCAAGCAATTGCTGCTTTAGCATACGGGACGGAATCGATTCCGAAAGTGGATAAAATAGTTGGACCTGGAAATTTGTATGTCGCCCTGGCGAAACGAGAAGTATACGGAATAGTAAATATCGATATGATTGCTGGACCATCAGAAATTGTAGTTATTGCTGATGAAACCGGCAATGCAAAATATATTGCTGCTGATTTATTATCACAAGCAGAACATGACGAGAGAGCAACAGCAATTTGTATTACAACGAATATAGAGTTAGCAAAAAAAGTAGAAAAAGAGATAGAAAGACAGTTAGCAACATTACCAAGAAGCGAAATTGCCCGTGAATCGATAAATAGAAATGGAGCTATTTTTATCGTTCCTTCTTTAGATGAGGCACTCCAATTATCGAATGAAATCGCCCCGGAACATTTGGAGTTACATATAAAAGAACCGATGAATGCTCTAGCTTATGTGAAACATGCAGGATCTATCTTTCTTGGACCATATGCACCGGAACCGCTCGGTGATTATTTGGCGGGACCGAATCATGTATTACCGACAAGTGGAACGGCAAGGTTTTTCTCACCATTATCAGTCGATGATTTCGTGAAAAAATCAAGCTTTTTGTCTTATACGGAGGAAGCGTTAAGAGATGTACGACATCATATTGTAGAACTTGCCAATAAAGAAGGACTACATGCGCATGCGAGAGCAATTCAAATAAGATTTGAGGAGGAAGAATAATGCGTGAGTCCAGTCAAATACGTGAGACGACAGAAACAAAAATAAAATTAAGTTTGCAGCTTGATGAAGACAAGAACGTTTCTGTACAAACGGGAGTTGGATTTTTTGACCACATGCTAACTTTATTTGCAAGGCATGGAAGATTCGGTTTGCAAGTGGAGGCGGAAGGTGATGTATTCGTTGATGCGCATCATACAATTGAAGATGTTGGAATTGTACTCGGAAATTGTTTGAAAGAAGCATTGCAAAATAAAGAGGGTATTAACCGCTATGGTTCTGCATATGTACCAATGGATGAATCTTTAGGCTTTGTCGCAATTGATATTAGCGGGCGCTCATATATTGTATTTCAAGGAGAATTAACGAATCCGAAGCTTGGGGATTTTGATACAGAACTAACAGAAGAATTTTTTAGAGCAGTTGCTCATGCTGCCAATATTACATTACATGCTCGCATTTTATACGGAAGCAATACACATCACAAAATTGAAGCGTTATTTAAAGCGTTTGGTAGAGCGCTTAGAGAAGCAGTCGAAAGAAATGCCAACATTACTGGTGTAAATTCAACGAAAGGGATGTTGTAATTGATTGCCATTATAGATTATGGAATGGGAAATATTCATAGTGTAGAGCAAGCATTAAAATATATTGGGGCAGAGTACATCGTAACGAGTGATAAAGAAGAGATTTTTAGAAGTGATGGAGTGATTTTACCAGGAGTAGGTGCATTTCCTAAAGCAATGGATATATTGGAAGAGAAAGATTTAGTGCGTGTGTTACAAGAGGTCGGGAGTTCAGGGAAACCGCTTCTAGGCATTTGCTTAGGAATGCAGCTTTTATTTGAAAAAAGTGAGGAACTAAAAGACTGTAAAGGGTTGAATTTATTGCCAGGTGTTATTCGAAAGTTAAAAGTTCCTTATAAAATACCACATATGGGATGGAATGAGTTAGAGAAAGAGGGAGAAATAGCACTTTGGAATGGGGTAGAGGACGGTTCTTTCGTATATTATGTCCACTCTTATTACGCAGATTGTCCAAATGACATTGTGTATGGAATAAGTGAATATGGAGTGAAAGTACCTGGTTTTGTAGCAAAAGGAAGTATATACGGTGCGCAGTTTCATCCTGAAAAAAGTGGTGACATTGGAATGCAAATGTTGAAAAATTTCAAAGGAGTGGTAGAAACATGGAAATCTTCCCAGCTATCGATTTAAAAGAAGGGCGATGCGTTAGACTTTATCAAGGAGAGTTTAGTAAAGAAACAGTAATGAATGAAGATCCGGTTGCGCAAGCGATTGTATTTGAAAAATTTGGAGCGAAAACACTACACATTGTTGATTTAGATGGTGCAATTGCTGGCGAGTCGTTAAACTTGTCCGTCATTGAAAAAATTTGCAAGGCAGTACGTATTTCTGTGCAAGTTGGAGGAGGAATTCGATCACTTGTAGCGATAGAGAAGCTATTGTCAATAGGTGTAGATAAAGTGATTTTAGGAACAGCTGCTCTTTATGATAAGGCGTTTTTAGAAGAAGCAGTTCGTCTATATAAAGAAAAAATCATTGTTGGAATTGATGCGAAAAATGGTTTCGTAGCAACGAGAGGCTGGCTTGATGTGTCTGAAATTTCTTACATTGATTTAGCGAAGCAAATGGAGAATGTAGGTGTTCAAACGATTGTGTTTACAGACATTTCGAAAGACGGGACACTTACAGGACCGAATATAGAGCAATTGGAGTTACTACAAAAAAGCGTAGGTCTTCGTCTCGTTGCTTCTGGAGGAGTGGCATCTATTCAAGATGTGAAAAAATTAAATGCTATGAATATATACGGCGTCATAATTGGTAAGGCACTTTACGAGAAAACGATTGATTTAGAAGAAGTGCTACAGGTAACAAAGTTATGTTAGCGAAACGCATTATTCCATGTCTAGATGTGAAAGAAGGGCGAGTCGTAAAGGGTGTAAATTTTATAGGGTTACAAGATGTTGGTGATCCTGTTGAAATAGCAGCTTTATATAATGATGCGGGAGCAGATGAAATTGTATTTTTAGATATTACGGCAACGCATGAAGGACGAAAAACGATTATAGATGTTGTAGAAAAAACGGCTTCAAAAGTATTTATTCCTCTTACAGTTGGCGGAGGAATTTCAAGTGTTAAAGATATGTACAATTTACTAAGAGCCGGAGCAGATAAAGTTTCAATTAACTCAGCAGCAGTGCGAAATCCAAAATTAATCGAAGAAGGGGCAGAACACTTTGGCTCACAATGTATTGTCGTAGCAATTGATGCTAGAAAAGTAGCAGTAGGTAAGTGGAATGTATATGTGAACGGCGGAAGAGTTGATACGGGAATGGATGCAATCAGGTGGGCAAAGCGCGTTACAGAGCTAGGCGCAGGCGAAATTTTATTAACGAGTATGGATGCAGATGGAACGAAAAACGGATATGACCTTCGTTTAACAGAAGAAATTTCAAAAAGTGTTTCCGTACCAGTCATCGCGTCAGGCGGATGTGGTCATGCTGATCACATTATAGAAGTTTTTCAAAAAACAACAGTTGATGCAGCGTTAGCGGCATCAATCTTTCATTACGGTGAGGCGACAATGCAGGACGTAAAGAGAAAATTAAGAAATGCAAACGTCGAGGTGCGGTTATGAAACCTAACTTTTCAAAAGGACTATTACCAGCAGTTGTAATTGAAGAAGGTACAAAAGAAGTTTTAATGCTAGCTTATATGAATGAAGAAGCATATAAAAAAACGCTAGAAACGAAAAGAACATGGTTTTATTCTCGTTCAAGAAGGTCGTTATGGAATAAAGGCGAAACATCAGGTAATGTCCAACATGTGCAATCTCTTTATTTAGATTGTGATCAAGATTCAATCGTTGTTGTCGTAAAGCAAGTGGGACCTGCTTGCCATACGGGAGAAAAAACGTGTTTTCATTACAAAATTATATAGGGGGATACATATGGAAAATGCCTTTAAATTACTATTTGAAACAATTGAAGAACGAAAGAGAAATCCACTTCCTGAATCATATACAAATTACTTGTTTTTAAAAGGAGAAGATAAAATTTTAAAGAAAATTGGTGAGGAATGTTCCGAAGTAATTATCGCATCTAAAAATAATGATAAAGAAGAGCTAGTGAAAGAAATGGTTGATGTATTGTATCACTGCTTCGTGTTATTAGTCGAAAAAAATATACCATTAGAAGATATTATGGAGGAAGTGACAGAAAGAAATGGGAAGCTCTCGAGAGTAGGGGACAGAAGAGAAATAGATACATTATAGGGGGAATATGAATGAAAGTGGATTATCACCTTCATTTAGAAGAAGGGCCGTATTCAATAAGTTGGCTTGCTAAAATAAATGAAGCACTACAACATTATGAACCGCTTAAAGAAGAAAAACATTCTATGGAATGGCTTATAAAAACGCAAGAACGCTTGCAAAAACGTGTGAAGGAAGGGCCGTTTAGGAAGCAGTGGATTGATTTATATTTAGAAGAAGCACTGCGAAAAGGTATAAAAGAAGTTGGTATTGTCGATCATTTATACCGTTTTTATGAAGCAAAAGAATATTATGAAAGATATGTCGATATCAGTGATTCCAAGTTGGGACGTTTACAGAAGGAATGGTTAGATCAAGTAAGGGTAGCGTCACTACATGATTTTACAAAGGCAATTGAAGAGGCGAAAGAACGCTGGAGTAAAAAAGGTGTTACGCTTAAACTTGGAATTGAAGCAGATTATTTTATTGGTGGTGAACAAGAATTACAATCTTTACTCGCATTAGGAGATTTTGATTATGTAATTGGTTCTGTTCATTTTTTAAATGGCTGGGGATTTGATAATCCAGATACGAAAGAATATTTTAAGGAACATGACTTATATGCTTTATATGATACGTTTTTCAAAACGGTTGAGTGTGCAGTTCGTTCTGAGTTATTTGATATTATTGCTCATCTTGACAACATAAAAGTATTTAATTATCGGTTAGATGAGAATGAACAACTTTCTTATTATAAGGAAATTGCGCGTGCATTAGTAGAAACAAATACGGCAACGGAAATAAATGCAGGATTGTACTATCGCTATCCTGTGCGCGAAATGTGTCCGAGTCCGCTATATTTACAAGTATTAGCTAAGCATGGCGTTCCGATTACACTCTCTTCAGATGCTCATTATCCAAATGATTTAGGAAAATATGTGGAAGAGAAGATAAAGACGTTACGTAATCATGATATTTCACACTTAGCTACATTTACGAAACGAGTCAGAACGATGAGATTACTAGAAGAAGAAATAACAATTTCAAAATGATCACGATTTTTTGATGAAAACCCTCCTTTTTGTTCAAAATAAGAAAGAATAAAAAGGAGGGTAAGAAATGGCGAAACAACAAAATAAACAAAATGTACAAGGTGCACAGCAACAAGCGTATACTTCTGATACGAATGCTACATCTCAATCAGTGATTGAGGAGCAAATTAGTGATACAGTTGCAGAAGGAACAATTGATGTGAAGCTTGGAAAAGAATCGCAAGAAAAAGCGTAAAAAGAGGGGAGACTTGCATCTCCTCTTTTTTCATGGAAAAGTGTCGATTTTCAAAACTATAATTAAATTCCTTGGTTTTTATAGATGGATTTCTTACAATGAAACATAAGAGATATCTTATTTTCTATAGAAGAGGTGTTAGTAGTGGCAAAAATATTAGTAGCAGGGAAAATTCCAGCAATCGGTTTAGAACTATTAAAGGATCATGATGTAGAAATGTACGATAAAGAGGCGTTAATTTCTTTAGATGAATTAACAGAGCGTGTGAAAGATAAAGATGCATTGTTAAGCCTACTTTCTACAAAAGTAACAAAAGAAGTGATTGATGCAGCACCTAATTTAAAGATTATTGCAAACTACGGTGCTGGTTACGATAATATTGATTACTCGTATGCCGGAGAAAAAGGGATTGCGGTAACGAATACACCGAAAGTATCAACGGAAGCGACAGCAGAATTAACATTTGCCCTTCTTTTAGCAGCTGCACGTAGAATTCCTGAAGGTGATACGTTATGTCGTACAACTGGATTTAATGGATGGGCACCGTTATTTTTCTTAGGCCGCGAAGTACATGGTAAAACAATTGGAATTATTGGCCTTGGAGAAATCGGAAAGGCAGTTGCAAAGCGTGCGAAAGCGTTTGGAATGAACGTTTTATATACAGGACCAAATCGAAAACCTGAAGCTGAAAGTGAATTGGACGCAACATATGTAACATTGGAAGAATTATTACAAACAGCAGACTTTATTACAATTAACTGTGCTTATAATCCGAAATTGCATCATATGATTGATGAAGAACAGTTTAAAATGATGAAGAAAACAGCGTATATTGTAAATGCTTCACGTGGACCAATTATGCATGAAGCGGCACTTGCTCAAGCATTAAAAACGAATGAAATTGAAGGGGCAGCTCTTGACGTGTTTGAATTTGAACCGAAAATTACAGAAGAGCTAAAAGAATTAAAGAATGTAGTACTTGCTCCTCACGTAGGAAATGCAACATTCGAAACTCGTGATGCGATGGCTGAAATGGCAGTAAGAAATATTTTAGCCGTATTAAACGGTGAAGAGCCTGTAACACCTGTAAATCAAAAAGCATTCGTTACAAAATAAAAAGAAACCTTCCGGAATCGGAAGGTTTTTCTTATTTTTCTTTATTTGCTCTTTTAGATGGTCTTTGTCTAAGGAATTGAGATAGCATATACAAAATATATAGTGGAATAGCAATGAATAAGAAAACAGAAAAATTACCGAACCCTGTTTGGTACATTGTGATAATGATTCCGACTAAAAATAGTGTAATAATAATGCTATATCGTGGAATTGGTACATCTTTTAAACTTGGGATACGAATGCGGCTCACCATTAGAAATGCGAACGTTACAAATACTGTAATAAGAACGATTTTTGGAATGGTATGTGAAAATAATGTTAAGAAAGCAACAAGCCCTCCCGCTGCTGTAATCGGTACCCCAGTGAAATATTTCATTGAAGTAGAAGATGGTGTTACATTAAATCGTGCTAAACGATATGCTCCGAAAAGAGGGAATAGTCCCGCTATGTATAGTCCGATGATTCCATAATTAGAGAAAGATGTGTAATACATGAGAACAGCAGGTGCTGCACCAAATGTTACGACATCCGCAAGCGAGTCAAGCTCTTTTCCCATTTGTGAATCAACACGTAATAAACGAGCAACACGCCCATCAAGACTATCTAACATCATCCCGATAAGTACTAAAATAGCAGCTGATTTATAATATCCTAAAGATGCATAGCCGATTGACAAGAATCCACTATATAAATTTCCGAGCGTAAATAAGTTTGGAATAGCTGCTCTATACAAAATCTGATCCCTTGCTTTCTGTAATAAATTCTTAATTAGTGTATGAAAGTTTACTTATTTTATCATACCATAAATTTCTTCCTCATACGAAAAAAATTCCCAATTTGTGAAAGATTTCATGGAAGAATGATTTGAAAAAATAAGTGGAAAAAGAAGCAACTTTTATAAAGTTGCTTCTTGTACTATTCAAATTTCGTTGTCATAGTTCCGGTTTTATACCGATTGTTAGGATCGAAACGTAATAAATCTCCATAAATGAGTTTGTCGGAAAGTTTCAATTCAGTTTTTGCTTTTTCAATATTCGGTTGACATAATGAGATGTCTGCTTCTTCACCTGTATTTCGTTTATAGCACATGTTTTTGGTATACACATAATCTTCCGAAACGAAGCTACCATCACGCATTACCATAAGAGGGTCTTCTTCTTTAATAAATAGGTCAGTTCCAAATTCAACTGATTGATTTGTTTTAATACCAAGTAAATGAAGTAGTGTTGGTTTAATATCAATTTGACCAGACACTTTAGAAATGACTTTTCCTTCTTGACCAGGTACATGAATAATGAGAGGGACGCGTTGTAATTGCATAGAATCAAACGGCGTAATAGCGTCTTTCCCAAGGAACTGAGCCATAGCAGCGTTATGGTTTTCAGAAATACCGTAATGATCTCCATAAATGACAATAACTGAATTATCATACAGTCCTTCATCTTTTAATTGTTTAATAAATAGTTTAAGAGCTTCATCCGTGTAACGAACAGTTGGGAAGTAACGGTTTACAACACCACTTTCTGAATTAAGCTCATCAACATATTGATCTTCTGGATTTAGAAGAAATGGAAAATGGTTTGTTAAAGTAATGAATTTTGTATAGAACGGCTGTGGTAAAGATTTTAGCTTTGGAATAGATTGTTCAAAGAATTCTTTATCTTTTAACCCCCAACCGACAGACATTTGTTCTGTGCCTACGTAATCATGTAAATTAAAGTAACGATCATATCCAAGTGCAGGATACATTACATCACGATTCCAAAACGTTTTATCGTTTGAATGGAAAACAGCAGAAGAATATCCGTATTTCTTTAATTGTTCTGGTGTAGCTGTATATTCATTTGTTGCGTGAGTAAAGAATACAGAACCGCGGTCTAACGGATAAAGTGAATTTTCAACGATAAATTCAGCATCAGAAGTTTTACCCTGTCCTGTTTGATGATAGAAGTTATCGAAATAAAAACTATCTTTAATAAATTCATTTAAAAATGGAGTAATTTCTTTTCCATTTATTTTTTTATTAATAACAAGACTTTGTGTAGATTCCATTGAAATCAAAATTACATTTTTACCTTTTGCAGCTCCAAATAAGTTCTTATCAACTTGCTTATCTTTTGAGTCTGTATAGTTTTTAATTTCAGAGAACCCGTCCCCACTTGCAAATACACGTTCAGCTGAAGATTTTGATTGAAGTGTAATATCGAATAAATGATATGTGTATAAACCTAAATTTTTCACGACAGTTTGACGGTCAAATGAGCGTGAGAACATTTGTGGTTTATAAATAACGGAAACAACAATTTGTAGTGCTAATAGAGCTGTTACACCGCTAAAGAAAGTTCGCTTCTCAGATCGAGAAAGCGGCGTCTTATCACAAAATGCCGGGAATTTACGTGAAAGAAACATTAAAATAATCGCATCTGCAAATAAAAGTAATGTTTTATACGTAAAGAGTTCTTTTATACTTGTCCCTAAATCAGCCATATTATTTGTTTGAAATAACACTGGGAACGTAACGAAATCGTTATAAAACCCATAAAACATTGCATTTCCAAATAAAATAAATGATAGTATAAAACTAATTCCAACTATAATGCGGTTTCGGTGTTTAGATGCAAATAAAGCAAAACCGAAAAATAAAAGTAACGCAGCTAGTGGATTAATAAAAAGCATAAATTTTTCAAAGAAATTATCAATTTTAATATCAAATGCTAGCTTGTACACAATATATGTTTTTATCCATAATAAAACGACTGCAACAAGTGCAAATCGCAGTTTTGGAAACAGACGTTGTAGCATAATATACTCCTCTCCTAAAAAGCATGACAGTTCTTGTGAGCCGATTTGATTAGCGCCTCATTTTAATATATACGAACAGTCCTTTGTTATTATGTTTATTATACTATGAGTATCATTATACGAAAATAAAAGAGAGTTGTGGACTTTTTTATAATAATTGAGTAGAAAAAGGGTAGTAGGAGACAATAAAACGGAGTTTCTATGTATGATTATTATCGTGCGCAGAAAGAATCGTGTAACAATACGGAGGTTATAATGCGAAAATTATTATATTTTATAGTATGCAGTAGTGTTATACTTTTTGCTTCACCGAGTGTGTCGGTAGCCCAATATGATGCATCTCTTATGGAAGATGCCCTTTATTCTGTTTTATTTCCGAAAATAAATAAAGCAATTGAAAAACAATATGGGAGCTTGAAGCCTTATCAATGCCCTAAAATTATTAGTTTAAAAAAAGTGTATAGTGGTACATATTTATTTCAAGCAAGTATTGAAGTGACGAAGTATGAAAGAGTTGGTGGGAAAATTACTCCGCCATTTGAAAAAGTCACAATAACATTTAATAACGAAGAAGGCGAATGGGAAGTAACAAAGGTAACAGTGAAGCGTTTACCAAATTATACGAAATTAAACTGTAAAAAATAATATAAAAAATTGTTTGACAAATAAAAAGGTCCTTTGGTATTGTTAATAGCAACAATTAGATGTTTGAAAATTAAATAGACTTACCTCATCTACTCTCAAAGGTAGAGGCCGCGATAGGAAAGAGTAAGCTATGGGAGATTTAATGGAATCTGTGATCATAGGTTGAAAGGGACTATTGCCGAAATATAAGAATAACCATCTTATTCATATATTGGGACTGCATTGAATAAATGTAGTACTGTCATAAGATTTATTTTATGGAGAGCTATTTGGAGATGTTGATGCGGTTTCTTATTTTGAGGAGATAACAACTCGTTTATTTTTTCAATATATATTTTTCCTAATAAGAAACGCGTGTGAACATTGTTCCGCGCGTTTTTTGTCTATCTAAAAGCGTGCTGCAATGAATAGAAGTTTGGGGTTATGAGTTTTAGAGGAAATAAGGGAGGAATTCAAATGTATTTACACGGCACAAGCCGAATCAATGGGCAAGGACACTTAGAAATTGGAGGGTGCGATACGACGCAGCTAGCAAAACAATACGGAACACCACTTTATGTATACGATGAAGAGTCAATTCGAGGAAAGTGCCGCGCGTTTCATCGTGCTTTTAAAGAAAGTGGTTTCTCTTATCAAGTAGCATATGCAAGCAAGGCGTTCTTGTGCATGGAGATGTGCCGAGTAGCTCGTGAAGAGAATATGTCATTAGATGTTGTTTCTGGAGGGGAATTATATACTGCGCTTCAAGCAGGATTTCCAGCATCGCGTATTCATTTTCACGGCAATAATAAAACAGAAGAAGAGATCGTGATGGCTCTTCAGGCGAATATTGGTTGTTTTGTCGTAGATAATTTCTTGGAATTAGAAATTTTGCATGATTTAGCAGTGCAACACGGGAAATTTGTGAACATATTAATCCGTGTAACGCCTGGAGTAGAGGCGCACACACATGAATATATTACAACAGGTCAAGATGATTCGAAATTTGGATTTGGCGTTTCAAATGGTCAAGCGATGCAAGCCATTGAACTTGTTTTACAAAAATCAAATTATAATATGTTAGGAATTCATTCACACATTGGATCGCAAATATTTGAAACGGCCGGCTTTGTGCGAGCGATTGAAGTTCTTCATCAATTTTTAGAAGAAGTGAGAGAGCGAACGAACTATGTAGTAAAAGTGTTAAATGTGGGCGGAGGATTCGGAATACGCTACACAGAGTCAGATACACCATTAACTCTTGAGACATATGTGCGAGCTGTAACAAGTGCAGTGAGAGGACAATTTACAGTATGTAATTATCCATTGCCAGAAATATGGGTTGAGCCAGGCCGTAGTATTGTAGGTGATGCTGGAACGACACTTTATACAGTCGGATCTGTGAAAGACATTCCTGGTATTCGGAAATATGTATCAGTGGATGGTGGGATGACTGATAATTTAAGACCAGCTTTATATAACGCTCGTTATGAAGCGATGTTAGCAAATCGAGGGAATGATGCGAACGAGGAAGTCGTTTCGATTGCTGGGAAGTGCTGTGAGAGTGGAGATATGTTAATTTGGGATATTACGCTACCGAAAGTTGCTTCTGCTGATTTATTAGCAATTTCTTGTACAGGGGCATATGGGTACTCGATGGCGAATAATTATAATCGGATTCGTAGACCAGCTGTCGTCTTCGCGAAAGGTGGCACATCACAAATTGTTGTAGAGCGCGAAACATATGAAAATATTATTGGGAACGATCGCATACGTATTAAAGAACTTGTGTGAACTACTCCCCACTTAGTAAAGCTTGAAGTGGGAGCTTCTCAGTTCCACGACGAAAGTAACCTTTCATCTCCCATCTCCCGCTGGGCTATCGCCCTTCACGCGCCTCTGGAAGGAGAATTCTTTCGGTAAATTCGTTAAATGAGGAAAAAGGAGTTGTTCGGATGGACAATTCCTTTTTTATAAAATAAAATGATTAAAATATATCGGAAAACTAGGATTGAAAAAAATCAGAATTGTGATAAAATACAAATACAAAGCTTATCAAGAGAAGCGGAGGGAACTGGCCCGGCGAAGCTCGGCAACCTGCTTATAGAAAGCAAGGTGCTAAATCCAGCAAAATGGAATCCATTTTGAAAGATAAGGTAAAATATATTACCGAACAGTCTTTTCGAAATGGGAAAGATTTTTTTTATGAATAAAAAGGGGGGCTGTTCGCGTGAGTGTACGGGAACATTTTGAGGAAGTATCTGAGAGAATTCAAGCGATGCTTGCTGATATGAAATATGGTTCAATTACAATTGTTGTGCAAGATGGGGAAGTTATTCAATTAGAGAAAAGTGAAAAGGTACGTTTAAAGTAAAAAGCGCTGACTAGAAAAACTAGAGGCGGTTTTAACCTAATTTATTAGGTTAAAACCGTCTTTTTGCTTTTACAGGGGGAAAAAACATGTTGACATATGAAACGTGGGAAGAAAATAACATTTCATTTTCAGAAGAAGATGAAACGAAAGGTGCGCTATCTGTATTAAGTTGGGCATATAAAGAATATAAAAGTGAAATTGTATACGCATGTAGCTTCGGAGTGGAAGGGATGGTATTACTGCATCTAATAAACCAAGTAAATCCATCTGCTAAAGTTGTATTTTTGGATACAAACGTACATTTTCAAGAAACGTATGAATTAATTCAAAAAGTGCGGGAACGATTTCCTTCATTGAATATTATAGAAAAACAGCCAGAACTTACACTTGATGAACAAGCGAAGTTGCATGGTGACAGGCTATGGGAAAGTAATCCCAATCTCTGTTGTAAGATTAGAAAAATTTTACCTTTAGAAGAATCACTAGCGAATGAAAAAGCGTGGATATCAGGGTTGAGAAGGGAACAATCAGAAACCCGTAAGCATACAAAGTTTATAAATCAAGATCATCGCTTTCAATTTATTAAAGTTTGTCCGCTCATTCATTGGACATGGAAAGAGGTATGGCGATATGTATACAAACATAGCTTGCCGTATAACCCATTACATGACATTGGATATCCAAGTATTGGGTGTGAGAAGTGTACGCTGCCTGTAGGAGAGGGTGGCGATTCGAGAGACGGTAGATGGGCTGGGAAAGTGAAAACTGAATGTGGTCTTCATTACCAATAAGATGAATTTGAAAATAAAGCTAAGGGAGGGTATAGAAAATGAGTACAGTAAACGAATTAATAAATCGAATAGACGAGACATACGACGTATCACAAATTGAAAAAGAAATTGGGCTAGACAACATTGCGTTAAGTGATTTAGAACTATTAGCGACAGGGGGATATAGCCCGCTTACTGGTTTTTTAGGAAAGAAAGATTATGATTCGGTTGTAGAAACGCTTCGTTTAGCTAATGGGAGCGTTTGGAGTATACCAATTACATTACCAGTAACAGAAGAAGGAGCAGAGACTCTAAAAGCTGGAGAGGAAGTAAAACTTGTTAACGGTGGAAATGTATATGGTGTCATTCAAATAGAAGATATTTTTGTGCCTGATAAGGAAAAAGAAGCGTTACTAGTGTATAAAACGACGGATGAGGCTCATCCTGGAGTGAAAAAATTATACGAAAGACCGAACGTTTACGTCGGAGGAGCTATTATTCTTACAAAACGTTTTGAAAATAATCCGTTTCCTTCTTATCATTTAGATCCAATTGAAACGAGAGAAGAATTTAAAAAACGTGGTTGGAAAACAGTAGTCGGATTCCAAACGAGAAATCCGGTACATCGTGCCCATGAATATATTCAAAAATCTGCTCTTGAAATTGTAGATGGCCTCTTTTTAAATCCGCTAGTTGGGGAAACGAAGTCGGACGATATTCCTGCTGATGTAAGAATGGAAAGCTATGAAGTATTACTTCAAAACTATTATCCGAAAGATCGTGTCTTTTTAAGTGTATTTCCTGCAGCAATGCGTTACGCAGGACCGAGGGAAGCGATATTCCATGCATTAGTCAGAAAGAATTTTGGATGCACCCACTTTATTGTAGGGCGCGATCATGCAGGGGTAGGAGATTATTACGGTACTTATGAAGCACAAGAAATTTTTACAAACTTTACAGTGGAAGAGTTAGGGATTACACCGTTATTTTTTGAACATAGTTTTTACTGCACGAAATGTGAAGCGATGGCTTCGACGAAAACATGCCCGCACAGGAAAGAGGATCATGTTATTTTATCAGGTACGAAAGTAAGAGAACTATTAAGAAACGGTGAGGTTCCGCCAAGTACATTTAGTCGTAAAGAAGTAGTGGAAGTACTAATTAAAGGTTTGAAAAAAGAAGTAGTAACAGAATAGGGAGAGAATGAGATGGATACGAATATTACTTGGCATACAGCTTCTGTTTCAAAAGATGAGAGAAGAGTGAAGAATGGGCATCATAGTTTTGTAATTTGGTTTACTGGTTTATCAGCTTCGGGTAAATCTACAGTAGCGAACGCGGTTGCTCGTAAACTATTTGAAAAGAATATTGGAAACTATGTACTTGATGGAGATAATATACGCCACGGTTTAAATAAAGACTTAGGTTTTTCTGAAAGTGATCGTATGGAAAATATAAGACGGATTGGCGAAGTGGCGAAGCTATTTGTAGATCAAGGTACTGTTGTTCTTACAGCGTTTATTTCACCGTTTCGAGTAGACCGAAAACAAGTTAGAGATTTACTAGCTGCAGATGAGTTTATAGAAGTGTTTGTAAAATGTCCAATTGAAGAGTGTGAGAAACGTGATCCAAAAGGGCTATATAAAAAAGCAAGAAAAGGTGATATTAAAGAGTTTACAGGTATCGATTCACCGTATGAGGAACCAGAGAAAGCGGAATTAATTGTAGAAACGCACAAGTATTCTATTGAAGAATGTGCAGAACAAATCGTGAAGTACTTACAAGAGCGTAGTTTTATCCCGCTATTTGCCGGGAAGTAAAACTCCCACCTCAAAATTCTAGGGCAAAGAAGTTAGGTGGGAGTCGGGCTGCCCATAAATGCCCGGTTGGTTCAACTAATAATCAGTGGTGATGAATAAAACCCCCACTGATTAAAGCTTCACTTTATATAGGGGGATGTAAAAATGAGTTATGAAAAAGTATGGGCTAACAATGAAAAATTAAATCAAACTGAGAAAAATAAATTAAAAAAAGATGGATTGGAAATCTTTAATGATATTCCTTACTATGCAGAGAATGGCTTCGAATCTATTCCAAAAGAAGAGTGGGACGCATTCAAATGGGCAGGGTTGTATTTACAAAGACCGAAAGAAGCTGGTTATTTTATGATGCGTGTAAATATTCCTTCAGGGATTATTACGAATGCACAGGCAGAAGTGCTTGCTTCTATCGCTGAGGATTATGGGCGTGACGTAATAGATATTACGACAAGACAGGCGATTCAGTTTCATTGGTTAGAAATTCATCAAATTCCAGATATTTTTAAAAGATTAGCAAGAGTTGGGTTATCTTCAGCTGGGGCTTGTGGTGATATAACGCGTAATATTACTGGGAATCCACTTGCTGGCATTGATGCAAATGAACTGTTTGATACAACCGATATTGTGAAAGAAGTATATGACTATTTCCAACATAATGAAGAGTTTTCTAACTTACCACGTAAATTTAAAATGTCTATTAGTTCTAACATTTATAACTCAGCAAACGCAGAGATTAATTGTGTTGCATTTACACCTGCAACGAAAGAAATAGATGGTGAGAAAAAAGTTGGTTTTCATATAAAAGTAGGCGGTGGATTATCAGCTCGTCCGTATTTAGCTGATGAATTAGATGTATTCGTTTTACCAGAAGAGGTGAAGACGGTAGCGATTGCGATTGCTACGATATTCCGTGATTTTGGATACCGCGAAAAACGTCATTTAGCTCGTTTGAAATTTCTTGTTGCTGACTGGGGAGCAGAGAAATTTAAAGAGAAACTAATAGAGTATACAGGACCTTTACAAAGTAAAGGAGAAAGTGCTCTCAAAGGCTGGAATGCAGGATACTTTTATGGTGTTCAAGATCAAAAACAAGATGGACTAAAATATGTAGGGTTTAATGTGCCGGTAGGACGCCTACATGCGGAAGAAATGTTTGAGATTGCAAGAATTGCTAAACAGTATGGAAATGGACAAATTCGTACATGTAATTCGCAAAACTTCATTATTCCGAATGTTCCGCCAGAAAATGTAAAGGGTTTATTAAGTGAGCCGTTGTTTGCAGCAATATCAGCAAGTCCGAAATCGTTTATTGGTCATGCGGTTTCTTGTACTGGTATTGAATATTGCAATCTTGCTTTAGTAGAAACGAAAGAAAGATTGCGAAAAATTGCCGCATACTTAGATACACAAATTGCACTCGATGTTCCAGTTCGCATTCATATGGTAGGATGCCCGAATTCATGTGGGCAACGTCAAATTGCTGACATCGGATTACAAGGGGTGAAAATGAAAACGAAGGAAAAAGGAATTGTTGAGGCATTTGAAATATATGTAGGTGGAACGTTGTTAGATGGCGGTGCTTATAATCAAAAGTTAAAAGGAAAAATAGATGGCGAGGATCTACCTGATGTACTCGCATCATTTATAAGTTATTTCAAAGAAAATAAATTACCAGCTGAAACGTTTTATAATTTTGTCGGCCGTGTTGGTGTAGAGACATTACAAATAGCGTTAAATAACGTGTTAGAAGAAGTAATAGCGTCTTAGGAGGGGCAATATGGATTTATATCGATTTGAAGCGGTATTAGTGAATAGCATTGTTCCAATTGTTGTTGTTGCTGAAAGTGAAGAACAGGCATTTAAGATGGCGGAGATTGAGCTTGAAAAACATTTTTTACCGTTACCAGAGGTAAAGGAGATTACTTTATTTGAAAAAAAGAAGATTCGAAAAAGTGCGGCCTTTGTTATTCATGAGTAAGGGACATTGAAATATGAAGAAATGAAAACTTCCATTCGTATATAAGGATGGAAGTTTCACTTTAATAGTAGAAATGAGGAGAGATGATGGGGAAGGTTTATATCGTTGGTGCGGGTCCTGGTGATCCAGATTTAATTACTGTGAAAGGGTTGAAATGTATTGAGAAGGCAGATGTTATTTTATACGACCGTCTCGTGAATAAAGAGTTGCTTTCCTATGCAAAGCCTGAAGCGGATTTAATTTATTGCGGAAAACTACCAAATTATCACACGATGAAGCAAGAGACAATTAACACGTTTCTTATTAAGTATGCGAAAAAAGGAAAAGTTGTAACGAGGCTTAAGGGCGGCGATCCATTTGTGTTTGGTAGGGGGGGAGAAGAAGCTGAAGCGTTAGCAAAGCAAGGTGTACCATTTGAAATTGTTCCTGGTATTTCAGCTGGAATAGCTGCTCCTACTTATGCGGGCATTCCAGTGACACATCGTGATGCAAGTGCAAGTTTTGCTATTGTGACGGGGCATAGGAAAGAAGATGCTGAAGAGGAAGTGAAGTGGGAAAATTTAGCGAAAGGTGTAGAGACTTTAGCTGTATATATGGGGGTTAGCAATTTACCCTACATATGTGAACAACTGATGAAGTATGGAAAAGATAAAAGTACACCTACTGCTATTATTGAGCGGGGAACGACATCTATGCAGCGCACAGTTGTTGGGACGTTAGGAACAATTGTAGATGTTGCAAAAAAAGAACAAATTCAAAATCCAAGCATGATTGTAATTGGAGAAGTGGTCCGTTTTAGAGAAAAAATCCATTGGTTTGAGAAACAGACAGAAAGTACGTATCAAGTAAGTGGAGTGTTATAAAATGAAAGCCATCTTATATATATGTCATGGAAGTCGTTTGAAAGCAGCTAAAGAAGAAGCGATTGCATTTATTACGTCATGCATGAACCGTGTAGAGGCAAGTATTCAAGAAGTTTGTTTTTTAGAGTTAGCGAGTCCAACTATTGATGAAGGATTCCGTACATGTGTGAAGCGTGGTGCTACAGAGATTATTGTTATTCCAGTTTTTTTATTAGCGGCAGGTCATGTGAAAAAAGATATCCCGTTTGAATTGGAAAAGTTAAATAATCAATTTTCGAATGTTAAAGTGACCTATGGTAACCCGTTTGGTGTATCAGAAACACTTGTTAAATCGGTGTATAACGGAAGTGGCATCGAACAGGAAGATAAGAATGAAGTGACGCTACTTCTCGTTGCAAGAGGGAGTAGTGATCCTGAGGTATTAAGAAATATAAACTGGATTGCTTCTTTATTTCAAAAGGAAGAGAAAATTAAAAAAGTAGAGGTTTGTTATTTAGCGGCTGCAGAGCCAAAATTTGAGGAGAAGTTAAAGGAAGTTGTAGAACGAAAAGAAAAGAACATCGTTGTGCTGCCTTACTTGTTATTTACAGGTTTACTTATGAAACATATTGAAAAAGAAGTGCGCCAATATGAGTTGGATGAGATAAAAATAAGTCCGTATTTAGGAAAGAATGAAGCGTTTCAGTATATGTTAATTCAGAAAACGAAGAAATTATTGAAGGGAGATCAATATGTATCCACTTACAGTGCGAGTTGAGAAGAAACGTGTTGTTGTCATTGGTGGAGGGAAAGTCGCGGGGTTCAAAATTATTCCTTTATTAAAACAAGGTGCGGATATAGTTGTGGTAAGCCCTGAATTGGATGCAAATTTAGTGAAACTTGTAGAAGAAAAGAAAATTCGTTGGTATCAAAGAGAGTATGAAAAAAGTGATATTAAAGATGCTTTTTTAGTTGTTGCAGCGAGTAGTGATGCTGTATTAAATGAACAAATTGCTGAAGATAGCGCAGAGAATCAATTAGTAAATGTTATTACGAACCCGGAAAGTGGTAATGTTCATTTTCCGGCAGCGATTCATCGTGGATTACTGAATGTGGCTGTTTCTACCGGAGGAGCGAGCCCGAAACTTGCAAAAAAAATTCGTGATGATATCGCAAATAAATATGATGAGGCGTATGAAGCGTATCTTGATTTTTTATACGAAGTTAGAATAAAAGTGAAAGAATTACAAATAGAGAAAAGGCAGAGAAATATATTGTTGCAAGAGGTATTAAAGTCGATATATGTTCAAAATGAACAAAAAAGAGAATTGTTTTTACAAGAATTAGAGAGAAGAGTTCATATAGGATAATGAAAAAATTGTACTTTACAACTATAAAAATATAATTTATAATCACAAGTAACTTCAATAGATGAAATCGATGAGCAAGAAGAGTATGTATATTTGATACGTTCAGAGAGCTGGGGTAAGGTGTGAGCCCGGTACGATAAAATATACAGAATGGGCTTGCGAGAGGTATGTTGAACATTGTAGTAGGCAACCCGGGTTCCGCCGTTAAAAGGATAGAGTATCGGAGTTTTTCCTGTACTTGAACAAGTGGGATTTATCAATCCAATTGAGGTGGTACCACGGTATTTACATTACATATATCGTCCTCTACATGCATATTTGCGTGTAGGGGACTTTTTTTATTTTCTAAAGGAGGTGTGCGAGTATGAAATGAAAGTGTATAATTAACAAAAGTTTAAATATTCAGAAAAGGAGAATTTATGATGAAAGAAACACAGCAATGGACGTCGAAAATAGGTTTTGTACTCGCAGCAGCCGGAGCAGCGGTAGGTCTTGGTGCGATATGGAAATTTCCATATGTTGCAGGTAATGGTGGGGGAGGCGCATTCTTCCTTGTATTTTTACTATTAACTTTATTTATAGGTATGCCACTTCTTTTAGCTGAATTTGTTATTGGACGTAGTACGCAAAAAGAGGCAGTTACAGCTTATAAAGTACTAGTACCAAATAGTAAAGTATATCCTTGGATTGGTCGTATGGGAGTTGTTACTTGTTTTAGTGTACTATCTTTTTATAGTGTTGTAGGTGGATGGATTTTACTGTACTTATACTATAGTGTTACAGGAAGCTTCTGGAATGGTGTTGTTGATTATGGGAAATTGTTTGGTGAAACGATTTCAAATCCAGTAAGCGCGATTGGAGCGCAATTTATCTTTATGCTTTGCACTATTTTTGTTGTAAGTAAAGGTGTAGAGAAAGGGATAGAAAAAGCAAGTAAGTATATGATGCCGCTATTATTTATTTTGTTTATTGCTATCATTATTCGTGCGTTAACACTTGATGGTGCTTTTGCTGGGGTAGAGTTCTTCTTAAAACCAGATTTTTCAAAGCTGACAGCAGATACGATTTTATATGCGATGGGACAATCGTTCTTCTCGCTAACAGTTGGTGCCTCAGTAATGGTAACGTATAGTTCATATTTGAAGAAAGAAGAACATTTAGCTAAATCAGCAACATCTATTGTAAGTTTAACTGTTTTTATTACAGTACTTGCAGGATTAGCGATTTTCCCAGCGATTTTCGCATTAGGTGTTAAGCCGACTGAAGGGCCAGGGTTACTGTTTATCGTCCTTCCAGCAGTATTTGCGAAAATACCATTTGGACAATTTTTCTTCATTATGTTTTTAATTTTATTCTTCTTTGCAACGTTAACATCTGCGATTTCCATGCTTGAAATTGTAGTAGCATCTGTTGCGAAGGATAATGAGAAAAAGCGTCCGTCAGCATCATTATTAATTGGTATTCTTATTTTTGCAGTTGGAATTCCGTCAGCACTATCGTTTGGCATTATGAGTGATGTGAAAATATTCGGAAAAACATTCTTTGACTTAGTCGATTTTTCGGTAAGTAACGTATTACTGCCGTTAGGGGTACTAGCCATTTCGCTATTCGTACCAAATAAAATGAGTAAAGAAATGTTAATGAAAGAATTAGAAGTTACGGAAACGAAAGGGAAAACATTATTTAATATTTGGTTCTTCTTGCTTCGTTATGTTATTCCAGTAACTGTAATTATTGTATTTTTAAATGCGATAGGTGTATTTATTATGTTGTAGGTGTATTTAATAAACGATTATAGGCTTTATAGGCTGTGACGACTGCGAGGAATGATCCAATTAAAAATAATGCTGAGCCGCCAAATGTAAATAGCCGGCCAATGTAAGTTTCTCTAGCCTCTTCTATTTTTTGTTGTAATTCTGTATTCATATGATTCACCCCGTAAGATATAGGCATTTAGTTGTAGTTTATGTGGAATGCCTATAGTGTGTGAAGTGGAAATAAAAAAACTCGGTATGCACCGAGTTTTTTATAATCCGATATAAGGAGATGGATCAACTGCGTTTGTCTTGCCGACATTCCATTCTCCAAGGTGAAGTTCGAAGTGTAAATGTTGTCCGTATGATTGGCCAGTATTCCCCATAAATCCAAGTTGAGTTCCTTGTTTTACAGTTTGTCCATTCGATACAGAACGGCTACTCATATGAGCATATACTGTCGTATATGTTTTTCCGTTTATACGGTGAGATAAGTACACAACATTTCCATAACTAGATGATAATTCTGAGCGAATAACAACGCCATCAGCAGCAGCGATAATTGGAACGGTTCCTGAAGCGGCGATATCGATTCCTTTATGGTTATCTATAGAGCGCACGCCAAATCCAGAAGTTTTTGATCCAGCTGCTGGCTTAATAAAGCCGCCAATATTTGTATCGTGCGGTGTTGGAGCTGCTTGAGCAGATGTAGTAGCTTGTTTACGAGCTTCTTCTGCCTTGCGGGCTTCCTCAGCTTTACGAGCCTCTTCGGCACGTTTTTCTTCTTCAATTGCTTTTTGAACAACTTGACGCTGATTTTCTAAAATACCTTTTGATTCTTCTAATCCTTCAATCTCTGAATCTACTTTTGCTACTTTCGTATGTAGATCGCTAATAAATGTTTGCTGCTGTTGCTGATTCGTTTGCAATTCTTGTTGTTTTTGAACTAATTTCTGTTCGGATTCTTTTAATTGTTGCTCTTTTTTCTCGACAGCCTCTTTTTCTTTCGTCATAGCATTTTGGTCAGTTGTTTGTTTTTTCACAATATCAGTATCGTTGTTTAAAATTAAACTGACAGAGTACATATTATCAACAAGATCAGCAATATTGGAGGAATTTGTTAATACCTCTGTAATGATATTTGTACGAGGTTTTTCTTGCATAGATTGTAAACGTTGCTTAATAACTTCCTGACGTGTATCTATGTTTGTTTGTAATTGCTCTATATGTTTCTTCTTTTCAGCAATTACTTGTTGTGTTTTACTAATTTCTTTTTTTGTATCATTTAATTCAGCTTCGTTTTTATTAATAGAAGTAGTTAAGTCATCAATTTTCTTTTGTAATTCTTGAATTTCTTTTTCTATTTGTTCTTTCTCAGCTGATTTATTTTGTAAGTCATTTTGTTTTCCTTCTAATTCAGATTGAATATTAGATAATTTATCTTGATTCGTTTCAGCGTATACGGGTGAAAGTAACGGAGAAACAAAAAGTGTTCCTGCTGCTAAAACACTAAACGCTGCAAATTTCTTTTTCATGGTTGTCTGGCTCCTTTCCCTATGAATGTTATATATCATAAGAAGAAGAGTGTCTATCGTTGTAACCATAATGTAAAGAAAATTTTATAAAATTGCTAAGTTTTGTCGGAATTTATCATTTTTTTACGGTAATTGTAATAGTGATTCTATTTTTTAGTTCGTGCAACAAAGGTGTGTTCTGGATTGTTATTGTTAAATAAAGGAATAAACGAGACTGTTTTATATAGTGAAATTTGATTTGGAAACCCAATAAAATACTAGTAAGGAATCGTTCTCATGTGAGGTTTTCTGACATGGGTTTTGTTTTTGTCAAGAAAATTATTTGCGTTCGGGCAAACTTATTTTGTTGTCAGATTTAATTTTTTGATTTATGATTTTTAATAGGGACAAAATGTAGTGAATTGTCGAATAATATGTAATACTCTTAATTTCATGTTTTATAGAGATAGAGTGAGAGATAGAGTGACACATCGAAGAGGGGGTTACAACAAATATGAAAAGAATAGGACTTGCATGGCAAATATTAATAGGACTTGCGCTTGGTATTGCAGTTGGGGCGATTTTCTTTGGCAATCCGGCAGTGGTGAGTTACTTACAACCAATTGGTGATATTTTCATCCGATTAATTAAAATGATCGTTGTACCGATTGTTGTAGCAAGTATTGTTGTTGGGGTTGCTGGTGTTGGCGATGTTAAAAAATTAGGCCGACTAGGCGGAAAAACAATTATTTACTTTGAAATTATTACAACAATTGCAATTGTTGTCGGTCTATTAATTGCGAATATTTTCCAACCAGGAAAAGGCGTAAATATGGAGCAGTTAACAAAGACAGATATTTCGAAATATACACATACGACAGAGCAAGTACAAAGTCATTCATTTGCAGATACATTTGTAAATATTGTTCCAACGAACATTATGAAGTCATTAGCTGATGGAGATATGCTTGCTATCATCTTCTTCTCTGTATTATTTGGTTTAGGTGTAGCAGCGATTGGTGAAAGAGGACGACCGGTTCTTCAATTTTTCCAAGGTGTAGCTGATGCAATGTTTTACGTAACGAACCAAGTTATGAAGTTTGCGCCATTTGGTGTATTTGCATTAATTGGTGTTACAGTTTCTACATTCGGTTTAGCTTCATTAATTCCGTTAGGGAAATTACTCATTGTCGTATACGGAGCAATGATCTTCTTCGTTGTAGTTGTCTTAGGACTTACAGCGAAAATATTTGGAATTAACATTTTCCAATTCTTTAAAATTTTAAAAGACGAACTGATCTTAGCATATTCTACAGCAAGTTCAGAAACAGTTTTACCAAAAATCATGGAGAAAATGGAGAAGTTCGGTTGTCCGAAAGCAATTACATCTTTCGTTATTCCGACAGGTTATTCATTTAACTTAGATGGATCAACTTTATATCAAGCAATTGCCGCTATTTTCTTGGCGCAAATGTACGGTATTGAATTATCTATTACACAACAAATTACATTATTACTTGTATTAATGGTTACATCAAAAGGTATCGCAGGTGTACCGGGCGTATCATTCGTTGTATTATTAGCGACACTTGGTACAGTAGGTATTCCACCTGAAGGTTTAGCATTCATTGCTGGTATTGACCGTATTTTAGATATGGCTCGTACAGCAGTTAACGTTGTAGGTAACTCTTTAGCAGCTGTGGTTATGTCTAAGTGGGAAGGTCAGTATGACGCCGAAAAAGGACAAGCCTATTTGAAAGAAATTTCTAATAAGCAAGCAGCTTAATTATAATTTGAACAAGCTCTCACATAATATGTGGGGGCTTTTCTATATAGAAGGGGAGCAGACGTAATGAAACGTAAATATGGTGACGGTTCTTCGTGGAAGCGACTAATAGAGAAGGATTATAAGGTTAAGCAAATAGAAGAGGGAATGCTAGGAATACTGGAAATAAAAAAGGTGAGAGAACCTAGTTGTAAAGAATATGATGGTGAAGAACTTTGCATTGCAGCGAATCAGTATACGTGGATTCAATATTTCATAAACGGGAAAAACTTTGCGATTACAGCTATGTTAGATGATCAAAAAAATTTAGTGCAATATTACATCGATGTTGCGAAAGAATATGAAATAGACGACCGTGGTTTACCGTATTTTGATGATTTATATTTAGATGTAGTGTTATTACCGAACGGCAAGATGTATATATTGGATGAAGATGAGTTAGAGGACGCTTATAAAAGTGGCGATGTTACAAAAGAAGAGTACGGTTTAACTTGGTACACTACGAGATGGATACTAGAAGTAATAAAAAATAATGAATTTTATTGGATTTCAATATTGGAAGAAGAAATCAAAAAGTTAAAATGATTGTTGTATTCAAATTTTTGTATAATTACCAAAAAAATCTATACAAAAAATAATTGACTTTTGTTTTGTAAGCGAGTAAAGTTAGGGAAGAAATTATTATTAAAAAATAAATATAAAACCTTCTTATAAAGAGAGGCGGAGGGACTGGCCCTACGATGCCTCGGCAGCGGACTCGATTTCAGAGTGCTGTGCCAAATCCAGCAAGCATGTGCTTGAAAGATGAGAAGAGCGTTTCTTATAGATGTATAAGACCTCTTCTCATTGGAAGAGGTCTTTTGTTATTCATTAGAAAAAGGTTGAAACTAGGGAGAGATGGTACTTTGAAAGAAACGAGAGGAAATGGTTTGGCTTTATTACCACTTGGAATATTTTTGGCGCTATTTATTGGTTCTGGAATTATTACAGGTGATTTCTATAAATTGCCGATACTTGTAGCGATTTCAATTGCTGTAGGAGTCGCTTTAGCAATGAATCGTAAAGAAAGTTTTAATGTAAAAGTGGAACGATTTGCTAAAGGTGCAGGGAACCCAGATATTATGATTATGGTTCTGATTTTTGTACTGGCAGGAGCGTTTTCTGAAACAGCAAAAGGGATGGGCGGCGTTGATTCTACAGTTAACTTAGCATTATCAATTTTACCGCAAGGATTTATCGTAGCTGGAATTTTTGTTATAGGGGCATTTATTTCATTAGCGATGGGAACTTCAATGGGAACAATTGCTGCATTAGCACCAATTGCTGTAGGTATTAGTGGGCAAACTGATATCTCAATTGCACTTACGATGGCGACAGTTGTTGGCGGAGCGATGTTTGGTGATAATTTATCATTTATTTCAGATACAACAATCGCAGCTGTACGTTCACAAGGGACAGAAATGAAAGATAAGTTTAAAACGAACTTTTTAATTGTATTACCAGCAGCTATTATTACAATTGTACTATTAGTAATCATTACTTTAGGAAGCGATACGCAGATTAAAGCGCATAGTTTTGACTGGATAAAGATTTTACCGTATGCAGGAGTACTTATTACAGCACTACTTGGTTGGAATGTACTTATCGTGTTAACTGGTGGAACTGTACTATCTGGCGTTATTGGTCTTTTAGATGGAAGTTACACGTTAGAGAGTTTCTTTAAAAGTGTAACGACTGGAATGGGCGGTATGATGGAGTTAGTATTACTTGCTATTTTAATTGGCGGTATGGTCGAACTGATTCAATATAATGGTGGCATTCAATATTTAATGAATCTTTTAACGCGAAACATTCGTTCAAAAAAAGGAGCAGAGTTCGGTATCGCTGGCTTAGTAGGTATGACAAATATGTGTACAGCGAATAATACAATTTCTATTATCTTTACAGGTCCGCTTGCGAAAAACATCGCAGATCAATATGAAATTGATCCTCGTAAATCAGCGAGTGTATTAGATCTTTTCTCATGCTGTGTGCAAGGATTAATTCCGTATGGTGCGCAAATGTTAACGGCAGCAGGATTTGCGGCGTTATCTCCTATTGAACTGTTACCATATGCGTTTTATCCGATCTTAGTTGGAGTATGTGGAATCATTTCTATATTAATTGGTTTCCCGAGGTTTTCTAAAGTAGCAGGAAAGAAAGAGTATCATAAAACAGCATAATGAAAATGAAGTTTATTAAAAGTAACGAAAGCCGTACAGAGAATGTTCTCTGTACGGCTTTTTATGTGCGATACAAGAGAATTATCCAATGCTACTGTATGTTTTTACAAAAGGCTGAATGCAACTCGGTCTTAAGTCTGAGTCGAAAACGGTTCTTAAGCTCGTTATGGAAAAAAGAAAAAATAGTTAAGATAAGAGTATCAAATCGAAGGGAGGCAAGCACAAGATGAAACAATTTCTAGCGTTTATCGCAGCTGGTATTTTAGCTTTAATTGCTCTTGGCAGTCTTGCTGGTATTATAGGATTCGCAATTGGAGCAGGAGTTGTGTACTGGAGCTATAAATCATTTGTGCGAGCACAATCATTTTTTGGAAAGTTAGCTTGGGGTATTGTTGGTTTAATCGGCTTGTCCATCGCCCTTTCTCATTCCCCAGCATTAATCGGTATTGCAGCATTAGTAGTTTTATACTACGGCTACCGTGAGTGGAAAAAAGAAAAAGATGTAGTTGTTGATTCTGCTCCAGAAAGTTCTAAACCATATAGCAACTTTGAAGATGAGTGGAACAAGTTAATGAAAAACTAATATAAAATAAATCAAATCAAATTTATAAAGTAGAAGAGAGGAAGATTATAATGAAACAATCTTTATTCGGACGTGTACGCGATGCAATTTTAGCAGATTTTCATAATGTGTTAGATGAGAAAGAAAGAAAAAATCCAATTGCTATGCTAAATCAATATTTACGCGATAGTGAGCGTGAAATAACAAAAATTGAGAAGTTAATTCAGCGTCATAAAACATTAAAATCTAACTTTGCTCGTGAGCTTGAGCAAGCGCGTTATTTCGTGAATAAAAGATCAAAGCAAGCTATCATCGCTCAAGAAGCAGGCGAATTACAACTACATGAGCGTGCATTAGAAGAAGTAGCTTATTATGAAGGGCAAGTAACTCGATTAGAAGAAATGTATGCAGGTGTTGTAGAGCAAATCGATGAGTTAGAGCGTCGTCTTTCTGAAATGAAAAATAAATTAAAAGAAATGCACGCGAAACGTATGGAATTAATGGCACGTGAAAATATGGCACATGCAAATCGCCGTATGAATACTGCGATGCATAAAATGGATGAAAATAATCCATTCTTACGCTTTGAAGAAATTGAAGATCATATTCGTGACTTAGAAACTCGTATGAATGAGGAGCATGAACGTGACACATTTGATATGAAGATTGCAAAGCTTGAGCGTGAAATGAAAGAAAAGAATGATGTATCGTTAACGAAAGAGTTAACAAAATAATAGTAGTATATTATAAAACAGGCTTATGATATAGTGATAGGAGAAAAGGTGTTGGAAAGCAATGCCTTTTCTTCTATGTATATGTGAAAAGAAGGGGGGAGCTGAAATGAAGAAGCATTTTTCAAAAACACAATTAATGGGGATGCTCCTCATCATATTTGGATTCGGTCTTTTTCTTGATATGATACTTGGACATTTTGAGCCAGGTGGTCTCATTTTTGCATTTATTATGCTTATGTTTGGAAGGCATTATCGTAAAAAGAATCGTTACGTACGGGGAAATGTATTTTTATTTGTTGGTGGTATCGTATTTTTATTCTTCTTATTTTCATCAGCAGCATTTGTTCTTGTCGTATTTGCTTGTTTAGCTTTAATTGGTTATCAACTGATTCAACAAGGACATCAGCAAAAAGTAATGAAGGTTGAAATTAAAGAAAAAGGGATTATAGACGAAGAGAAGCAAATATATCGTACAGAACCATATTTAAAAAATATGTTTGTAGGGAATATACGAATGATGGATCATATTTATGAACTTGAGGATATTAATGTTCAATATGGTGCTTGTGATGTGGAAATAGATTTAACAACTGCTATGATCCCAGAAGGGGAGACGGTAATTGCTATTCGAGGTGTCGTTGGTAATATCCGTTTATATGTGCCATATGATATTGAACTGTCTTTAAATCATTCTGTTATTGTCGGACGTGTGCTCTTGCCAGGTCATGAAGAGACAGGGTTTAACCGCAATGTTACATTTAGAACAGAGCAGTATAAAGAGGCTCCTCGCCGCATTAAAATTATTTCTTCGCTTGTCGTAGGCGATACGGAAGTGAGGAAAGTATAATGAAAAAACAAAAAAATATTTCGTGGATGTATATTCGTTATTCTATGTTGTCCTCTGTTAGTATCGCACTTATTTGTACAATTGTATATGTATGGAAAAGCGAGCAACAAGTGTATGATTTATTATGGAAGGAATCCATCGCTTCTGTTCCAATTGGCTTGTTTATTATGACTACAAGTTTACTTATCGGGGGAATTGTAGGATATGCAATCGGTTACTATATAGAGCAGCGTATACAAGGATTAAATACTTTTCTATTTGAAGTAGAGCGAGGGAATTTTCCGAGCGATGTTTCGTTTACTGCAGATGATGAATTTCATGAAGTGGAACGAAAAGTAATCGTTCTGGCTCGTCGATTAGAGGAGCAAGCTGGACTCTTTCAAAAAGTAACGAATGAACGAGCTCATTGGAATGAAGAGATGAGACAAGAAGCGATTTCCCAAGAAAGGCATCGATTGGCGAGGGAGCTGCATGATTCTGTAAGTCAGCAGCTTTTTGCAATGTCGATGATGATGTCGGCTATTAATGAACAAGTAGCTGAATTTCCAGAAACGACGAAAAAGCAATTGCATCTCGTTGAAAATATGGTTGTAAATGCACAATCAGAAATGAGAGCATTGCTTCTTCATTTACGCCCAGTACAGTTAGAGGGTAAGAAACTAACTGAGGGTATAGAAGAATTATTAACAGAACTGTCTAGAAAGCAACATATGAAAATTGAATGGTTAATTGAACCAATTCAATTAAAAAAAGGTGTAGAAGATCATTTATTCCGTATTGTACAAGAGGCGCTGTCTAATACTTTACGGCATGCGAAGGCGAAGAAAACGGAAGTACGTCTACGCAAGATTGAGCAATATGCAATATTGAAAATTATTGATGATGGTGTAGGTTTTAAAGTTGGGGTTAATAAGGCTGGTTCATATGGTTTAAGGTCAATGCAAGAGCGGGTTCATGAAATTGGTGGTACATTAAAAGTGCTTAGTTTTCCAAATAAAGGTACACAAATAGAAGTGAAAGTACCGATTATGATTGAGAGAGGGGGAGAGTCATGATAAAAGTATTATTGGTTGATGATCATGAAATGGTTCGAATGGGTGTATCAGCATATTTATCAACGCAGCCAGATATTGAAGTAGTTGGAGAAGCTGAAAATGGCAGAAAAGGTTCAGAGTTAGCTTTGCAATTAAGACCAGATATTATTTTGATGGACCTTGTCATGGATGAGATGGATGGGGTTGAAGCCACACGTGCTATTATTCAGGAATGGCCAGAAGCAAAAATTGTAGTTGTAACGAGCTTTTTAGATGATGAGAAATTGTACCCTGTTATTGAGGCTGGAGCGACAAGTTATTTATTAAAAACATCAAGAGCAAGTGATATAGCAGACGCGGTACGAGCTACTTACGATGGAGAAACGGTATTAGAGCCAAAAGTTACTGGTAAAATGATGTCTCGTATGCGTCAGAAGAAAGAACAGCCTTTGCATGAAGAGTTAACAGAAAGAGAGTCTGAAATTTTGTTATTAATTGCAGAGGGAAAAAGTAATCAAGAGATTGCGGATGAGCTATTTATTGCACTTAAAACGGTAAAGACACATGTAAGTAATATATTAAATAAATTAAATGTAAGTGATCGTACGCAGGCGGTTATTTATGCGTTTAGACATCAATTGACGAAGTGATAAGGTGAAACTGTAATCAGTGGGGGCTCCCCCACTGATTACAGTTTGCTCCAAATCTTTTTATTGACGTTAATTAATGTAAGCGTTATCATTAAGTTGTTAACAGTACATACAAAGGGGAGAATGTATATGTTAGTTCAAACTATATTTGGCATGGATAAGTCTAAAAAATTAGGGGATTATGTGAACGCATTACAAGCGCTTTGTGAACAATATAATGTTGAAACAGATAAAATTGCAATTGTTGAGGCGACAGAAGAGTACTATTTATTTTTAGTGAAACAAGAAGATCGTTACGATGTTGTCAAAGTAGAAACAGTGGATACAAATATTGACTATTATACGAAAGCTTATAAAATAAGCAGTTTTAATCATACTGCTTTTCAAATGTAAAAAAACTCCCGAAAGGGAGTTTTTTAGGATACTTTTACTTCATTAGATTCGGTTAGTAAGGGCACTTTTTTCGCACCGCTTAACTTAGCGATTATAAGGCCGATAAGAGCTCCGGCTAATGCTGGTATTAGCCAGCCTATTCCTTCATTATATAAAGGGATAAATTCAAAATATGGAGTGATAAATGAAACTGAAATACCACCTTGTTTTAATCCATCAAATACGCTTACGATTGCTGCTCCAATTAAAGCACCTACATAAACAGAGCGATATCCGCCGAAATATTTATGAAGTAATGATAGTAGAACAAGTACAATTGCAATTGGATATACAACAAGTAGAATTGGAACAGAGATGGCAATAATTTTTGTTAATCCTAAGTTGGCAACTAATAATCCTAATGCACAAATGATACTCGCTAACGTTTTGTATGAAAATGTAGTCAATAATGTTGAGAAATATTGACTACATGCAGATACAAGTCCAACACATGTCGTTAAGCAAGCGAGTGTAACAATAAGAGATAATAGAAGCAAACCGTATGGACCGAATAACTGTTGTACGATAACAGTTAGTAATTGTCCGCCATTTTTTGCATATCCGAGCGAGACGCTAGTTGCACCGAGCCAGCCAAGTGCACCATATACAAGTACGAGACCAGTAGCGGCAATAAGTCCTGCTTTCGCTGTTGCGATGGCAATGGATTTACGATCCTTTACACCTTTAGAGCGAATCGCATTTACAACGATAATTCCAAATGCAAGCGCAGAAATGGTATCCATCGTTAAGTATCCTTCCATAAAGCCTTTGAAGATTGGAGAAGTTTGATACTCTTGCATTGCTGGTCCTGATTGCCCGAGTGGTGTAAATACACTTTTAACAAACAATAAGAAAATAGAAAGTAATAAAATAGGTGTTAATATATTTCCGATGCGATCGACAAGTTTGGATGGATTTAAGCTAAGCCAAAATACGATAGCGAAGAAGATAACTGTGTATAAGAATAGTATTAGGTTACTAGAGCGAATTGTTTCTGGTAAGAAAGAACTAACGCCCATCTCATAAGCGACATTCGCAACGCGTGGAATTCCCATAGAAGGACCGATTGCGATGTATACAACTACCGTAAAGAAAATTCCGAATAATGGGTGAACATGACTTGCGAGTTGTTGCATACCGTTTCCTGATAAAGAAATTGCAATAACAGTTAATAATGGTAAACCGACTCCTGTTAGTAAAAATCCAATCATTGCCGGCCAAAAATTTTCACCTGCATTTTGTCCAAGCATGGGAGGGAAAATTAAATTACCTGCCCCAAAAAATAAAGAAAATAGCATAAGACCCGTGAAAAAAATATGTTTTTTTGATACAGTGTTCATTGTTTTTCCTCCTTTTTTAAATTCATTTGTAAGAACACAAAAAACTCGTCCCTAAAGAAAGGGACGAGTTATATTTACCCGCGATACCACCCTAATTTATACATGTAGAAATGAGTCTATATGTATACGGCTTTACAACGTACAACATGATACGTGTTCCTTGTAACGGGGGACAGCCGGTAAGAACTTACTGTAACATTCGGTTCTACTTCTCGGAGATGATTTTCGGCTACGCACTGAACGTCGGCTTTCAGCAACTCGCCAACTCTCTGGGGGACAGTCCTATAACGTACTCGTTCTCGTCAATGAATTTTTATTCAAGTATTCTGACAGTATTGTTACATTTTTTTTTTAGAAAGTCAATATATTTTTGGTGGGAAATATATATACGGAAATATTATTTGTTTTGAAATGAATGGTTGATGTAAAGTGAATTGTAAAACGGAAGTGAAAATTTGCAGAGAATTGTAAAATTTATAGAGAAAGTTGATATTTATAGGAGTAAAGAAGGGATTGTTTGAATTTACAGAGAATAATACAACAATCCACTTGCTGGAAAGAACAAACCAAAAGAGGTGACTGAAATGCTTGCGATGGGAGTATTATTTGGCATTATTGCTATAATTGGTTTTATGTGGTTATATTATTCGCGTTCGTTTAAACAAGCAGAAGTTTTACTCTTTCAAAAAGGTAGTTTGTTGACAAATCAGTCTAGATATTTAGTATGTCCGAAGTGTGGAAGTGCACAGGCCAGAAGTGGGGGATATCAAGAGTGTTGCAAAATTAGATTATGAAAGAAGGAAGCCTCACATTATTTTGTGAGGCTTCCTTCCTTACAATTTCATGGCGCTCCAAATGGTCCACCGATCTCTTTCGATAATAGGAGAGACGTTTTGTAAGGCGGTCTGTACTTGTTGTAGAAGTTGAGAAAGTTCATAATCTGTTAATTCGTATAGAATGGATCGACCTGTTCGAGGTGATAAATCTTGCAATAATGCCTCTACAGAATCATGTATTTTTCGTACCTCCCATTGTGTTTGAGTGGGGAAAACGTGAAGAAAATGTTTTTGTAATTCTTGTTGTATCGTGGTGGTTTTTGGACGTCTTTTTGATTCTATTTCAATGAGTTTTGGAAAGGTAGAGAAAAAATATCCACGGATGTGTTCGGGACTTCCTGGAATTGTACAATCTTCAATGGTTCGGTCTTGTATAATAAGTACACCGTTTTTCTTTAATATACGAGAAGCTTCACGTAGAAATGTAGGAATGTCTTGTAAATGATGAATAACCGCGCGCGAAATAACAATGTCGAATGTATCATTAGGATATGGGACGCTATGAGCATTACCGTGAATGAATGAAATATTTGAAAATCCTCTACAATTTTCTTTTGCAGCCTGTAATATTTCTTTTGAAAAATCAAGCCCAACAACACTTTCTGCTCCCATAAGAGCAAGTTCTTTCGTATAAATCCCGCCACCACAGCCGATATCAATTATTTGCTTGTTCTGTATATTTGTAATACTTTTTATCAGTTCTCCCCAAGAAATATGAGCGTTTCGCTGTGCGTATGTGTATTTATTATTTGCATCGTGAAAATTAATGGACATGAAAAAGACCTCCTTTCAATGCTTAGTATAGCGTATTTTATAGTGTGTCACGTTTTTGTTTTTTATATGAAGATTATAAGAATTTCTTATTGTAAAAGGAGGATTAAGTTGAAAAGGAAATATGTATTGGTGTTATTTGCTATGTTACTAGCATCTTGTAGTCAAGTTGAGCAAAAAAAAGAAACAAAAAAAGTGGAAGAGACGGTGAATGAAGTGAAAGAAACGATAGGGGTAACCGTTATACAAAAAAAACATAAAGAGAAAAAGTTACAGGAATCAGAAGCTAAGGTAGTAATAGAAATTATAGATAAAGCGGAAAAACAAGAAATAACAGGTAGCTTCGGTGAACCTGAATATGAAATACAAATTAATAGGGATGGGAAAAAAGAAACATATTATGCATGGCTAAGAGGAGAAGATAGACGGGGCTGGGTACAATATAAGAAAGCTATGTATATGCTGAATGAAAAAGATACGGAAAAGCTTTTGGCTATATTCCCAAATGTTTCAGAGCAAAAAGAAGATGAGATGCAGGTAGGTCCTTTAACGGAAATAACAAAAAAAGATTTGCAGATTACCGCGTTTCATATTAAAGCAGGCGATCAAAAAGTGAATTATACGGTACGGTATACGATTTCACAATCACTATACAATAAGTTAGAGAAGGAACAAAAATATTATTTGCAAGTCATTTTCCCGGAAAAAGTTCAAAAATTAATTGGAGAAAAAGAGAGTGAAATGATTTCAGGTGAAAAGGTAAAGGAAGGATATAAACAGTATGAATTGCATGCTACTGTTCCGATACAAGGTGCTTCAGAATCACAATTAAAGTCATTAGAAACATATTATGAAAATTATGATTTGAAAATATTAAATAGTAAAAAAGAAAAAATAGGTGTTTTTCAAAATATCATTCAAATCGTTAAAGAGTATGGTGAAAAAATGAATTTACAAAGATAAAGTGAAATATAAAATTTATAGGGTCTTTCCTAGGAAATGATAATAGAGAGGGGAAAAACACCCCTCTCTATTATTTTGCTTTTGCAGATGGCTCATTCATTGATTTTCGTGTAATAAGAAAAGAAATCATAAGAGCGGAAAGGATGATAAGAGCAATAAATACGTAATTTGGCAACAAATCTAATAATAATACATAGCTAACGGTATAAAAAATAAGAGTTGAAGCTAAAAACGATAGAGCGCCTATTATGAGAGATTGTAAATTCATTCGTATACACCTCCTTTTATTTATATTTTTGGCTAAAAATGGATTATCTAAACATTATTTCTAACATTAGAAAAAAATATGTCATAATAGAGAAAAGAACAAGTTTTGATGAATGAATATGATTCATTAATGAGAGATAAAGGAGAGGAATATGAAAAATAATAAAAAAGGATTATGGGGAATTATTGTTGCAATAGGGCTATTTCTACTTTCTAAGTTAAAGTGGGTATTTGCAATTTTTAAATTAGCAAAGTTTTCAACGGTATTTAGTATGTTTTTATCACTTGGTGCATACGCAGTTATATATGGTTGGAAATTTGGGGTAGCGCTCATTTATTTGTTGTTTATTCATGAAATGGGCCATTTATGGGCTGCGAGAAGAAAAGGTATACCAACATCTCCAGCAATATTTATTCCATTTATGGGTGCTCTTATTGGGATGAAAGAGATGCCGAAAAATGCAAAAGATGAAGCTTATATCGCCTATATGGGACCTCTTTTCGGATTGGTGTCATTTTTGCCTGCGATTCCACTTTATATAATAACGAAAGAGCCATTTTGGGCATTAATTATTTTACTTGGAAGTATGATTAACTTCTTTAACTTGATTCCAGTTTCTCCACTAGATGGTGGACGAATTATCTCAGTTGTAAGTACAAAGATTTGGGGGGCAGGCCTTATTGTATTGCTCGGTTATTCCATTTATTTCAAAAGTATTTTGGGAGGATTTATTTTTATTATCGGCTGTATGGAATTATATAGAGTAATAAAGAGAGATGAGCCAATTAAGGAATTAGGATATAGAATTGATGGAATGAAAGAATATGTTGCAAGGCTTGAAGAGGAGTTAAAAGAAACTGGTGCAGTGCATCGAAATATATACATGATGCAACATGAAATAAATGTATTAAGGCAAAAAGAAAGAGAGAAAGAATTAAAAACAGGAGAATTTCAAAAGATTGAAGTGTTAGAGTATCTTTTACCAAAGTTTGAGCCACTGGATTATGTCCCGTATGAAGATGAAAAAGAAACGCATACAATTCATATAAGAGAAGCATTTGAAATGTCAGAAAGAAAATTACAGGAATGGGAGACAGAAAAGAGACAACAGGAAAACTATTATAAAGTGGATATGAAAACGAAATGGACAGTCTTTGCTTGTTATATTGGATTAATGGCTATCCTTGGTTATACAGCTTATGAAGGGTATATTGTTTTACAAGAACATTTGCCAAGGAGAAATGTATAGAAAAATATTGTCGAAATGATAGGAAGGATTTATACAGGAATTATATTTCTACGAGAGAATGGTACAAGTATAGTACTACATTGTAATATCTCTAGTAGAGAAGGGGTTCTGTATATGAAGAAACTGTTAAGTGTATTCGGGATTATTATTGTGATGATCATTGCGAGTTATAGTCTTATGAAAGTATTGTTACATTATGCGAATAAGCCTGCTGAGGTAAATACAATAGCTCAAATAGAAGATGTGCAAGAAGAGACAAAAGTACTAGATTTTATTCGTATGACACATGAAAGTTATAATAATTTCTTAAATTATGGTAAAGCAGAGAATTATACAGAAGGGGACTGGAACCAATTTAAACAATGGTTTCAACAACAAGAATCATCGTTAAAAAATATACATACAGACATAAAGAATGAAAAAATAAAACGTGATGTAAATAGAAGCTATGAAATTGTAAAAAAAGGTGTGGAGCTCCAAAATATTGAGTATGTAGTGTATGCACACCGTGTATACCATGACTTAGATATTATCGTAAATAAGTATAGAGGTGAAACGAACATCTGGGGGTATACAGAGTTTGGAGATGGGAAATATATAAAGGTAATTGAACAAGCTATACAGTCTAAATAATAATAAGCTAGCTAGCATTTCTAGTTGGCTTATTTTCTTTTGTAAGTGCAATGTTCATATATTTTTCACAAAAACACAGTGTTAATAGTGATTAAAATCACAATCTGCATTATACAATTCAGTTAAACTAAAAACAGTTAAGGAAATAGAGGAGTGGGATACAATGTTAAGTGCAAAAACAATTGAAATCGTAAAGTCAACAGTACCATTATTACAAGAAAAAGGCGTTGAAATTACAACGAGATTTTATGAGATTTTATTTTCGGAACATCCGGAGTTATTGAATGTTTTCAACCATACAAATCAGAAAAAGGGAAGACAACAACAAGCGTTAGCGAATGCTGTTTATGCAGCTGCAACGTACATTGATAATTTAGAAGCTATTATTCCAGTTGTAAAACAAATTGGTCATAAGCATAGAAGTTTAGGTATTAAAGCAGAGCATTACCCGATTGTAGGTACATGTTTACTACGTGCAATTAAAGAGGTCGCAGGTGCACCTGATGAAGTTTTAAATGCATGGGGAGAAGCTTATGGTGTTATTGCTGATGCATTTATTAGCATTGAAGCTGAGATGTATGAAGAAGCGGCACATAAAGAAGGTGGATGGAAAGATTTCCGTAACTTTGTAGTTGTTAAAAAAGTGAAGGAAAGCGATGTAATTACATCATTTTATTTAAAACCTGAAGATGGTGGGAAAGTTTCTTCATTCATTCCGGGACAATATGTAACAATTCAAATCAATATTGAAGGTGAGACATATACACATAATCGTCAATATAGCTTATCGGATGCTCCAGGAAAAGAATATTATCGTATTAGTGTGAAGAAAGAAAAAGGCATAGATACAGCAGATGGTAAAGTATCTAATTATCTACATGATCATGTCAAAGAAGGCGATATCTTACCAGTAAGTGCGCCAGCAGGAGATTTCGTATTAAATATGGATTCAACATTACCAGTTGTACTAATTAGTGGTGGGGTAGGTATTACACCAATGATGAGTATGCTAAATACGTTAATTGAACAAGAATCAAAACGTAATGTATGTTTTGTTCATGCGGCGCTAAATAGTAATACACATGCAATGAAAGAACATGTTGAGGCAGTAGATAATAAATACGAACAAGTTAAAGCATACACTTGCTATTCGGCACCAACTGAAAAAGATTTGGAAATGAAGAACTTTGATAAAGAAGGTTTCATTGAAGTTGAATGGTTACAAACTATTATTCCGACAACTGAAGCAGAATTTTATTTCTGTGGCCCTGTCCCATTTATGAAGCATATAAATGCTGCACTAACTGATTTAGGTGTGAAACAAGAGCATATTCACTATGAATTTTTCGGTCCGGCAGCAAGCTTACAATAGATTGGCCTGAATAAGCAAAAAAACGAGGTATTATTTTACCTCGTTTTTTATTTGTTCTCGTAATAATCGATTTACTGTTTCGCGGCGTATACCAATCAGTTGACCAATTTCAGTTTGCGTTAATATTTCGTATATAGGGATGTCACCTAGATATAGTGTGAACCATTCTTGTAAACGATGAAGACGTTCTTTCGGAGAAACGGTTGTCAATTGATCGATACGCTGTTGCATCATTCTTAACTTTGATTGTAATTGCATAGCGATATTTGCATAGGATGCAGGATTTGCCTGAAGTTGATCGTACCATTCATTACTAACTATAGGTTCAACTTCTGTTTTCATTAAAGCGATCGCTGTACCGTGATATTCCTTCGGTGAAATTAAAGAATGGTGAGGTATCGTTTCACCTGGAACAATAATGTTGAACAAAAATGGTGTTCCATCTTCTTCTATTCTTACTACTTTTAATAAACCTGTTTTTATAAAATATAAAGGACCGTCCTCGCCTTGACGGAATAGTACATCTCCTTTGTGTAGAATCAATGTTAGCCCCCCATTTAAACATTTCTATTTCTTTTATTTTAGCGTATATGTATAAAGATAATATGCTTTTAAACAGCAATTTCATTGACGAAATGTATGCTATTACAGTAGTATACTATTTAGTGTGTAATAGTACTAGCAATGAATACGCTGTAGGGGGTTTAGTATATTGTTAGATGCGATAAAAATGACGGATATGAGAATTCCGGCGAATGCTATCATTCATGTAGAAGAGATGAAAGGTGGAGTCGTGTTATCCGTTGAAGTAGACGGCCAAATTATTTATACAATGGCTTATGATGAAGAAACAGATAGTTATGCTGAATTATATGATCGAAACGATAAGAGAGCGTGCCAGGTACATGAGGATTTTATGGGATGGTCACTTCTTCACTAAAAAAGATGTCAATGTGACATCTTTTTTTATTAAATCGATAGAATATACAAAGAAATGAAATATAAGGATAAAATTTGTAATAAATGATTTTGCATTGTTAGCACTTTGTAACTGCAAGTAAACTATTTTTTCGCTATCATAAAGATAACAGTCGCAGTTATAGGAGTGGTCAACTTGAAGAAAGTACATATTTCAAATTATATGCTATTATGTGTTTGTTTGATTTTATTTGTTCTCTTAGGAGGATTTTTATATTCATGTGTATAAAAAAACGCATTCTAAAAAGAACGCGTTATAAAAAAGAAGTAATGATTAATCTAGTTCCGAGAATAATTAATGTGATACGTAATAAATTAATTACGGCTTTACCACTTAATTTTGTATTGATATAAGCCCCGATTTTTCCACCAATCCATGCACCAGGAATAAGAATTAATGCGTAAATCCAGCTGACATTTCCAAGGGAGATGTGAGTTGCAGAACTTACAATTGCTGATAGAAATACGATAAACATCGAAGTTGCTACAGCAATATGTGCTGGAAATGCAAAAAGTAGCATCATTGCAGGAACAAGTAAGGCACCGCCACCAATTCCGAATAACCCAGATATAAATCCAACTATAAAGGCGATAAAGATAGCAAGAAATGGCGGGAATTGATAGTGTACAGTATTTCCCTCATTGTCTGTAAAAGAACGCTTAATTACAGACATATTTGACAGGGAAAGAGGTTTTAATTTATCCCGTAGCATGAGAAGAATTGAGACAAAAATAAGGAAAATCCCAAAATATAAAGAAAATGTATCTTGGTTTAAAAATTTATTTGCCCATGAGCCGATGATACCACCAGGACCACTCCCGATAAATAAAATAAGTCCACTTTTGTAATCTACTCGTTTATGCTTCATATAAGTAAGGGTAGAGGATAGTCCTGTAAAAACGACTGTTACCATAGAAGTCCCTACTGCAAGTTGTGGTGATAAACTGTGTAATCCAATTAATAACGGAACAATAATAATTCCGCCTCCAAGCCCGACTAGGCTACCGACTGTTCCGGCGATTAGTCCGATGAAAAGTAACATGATGTATTCCAAAATGGCCAACTCCTCTAAATAACTTATCCACCAATTATTATACACGCTTTTTAATGAGAAATAGGCTTGTTCACAAAAAAGTCGTCTTCCTAGAAAAATAAGGAAGACGACTTTTAATTAAAAGATTAAGTGTAATAAAGAGTAAAATAAAGCAGCTAAAGAAGCTGAAATAGGAAGTGTGATAACCCAAGTAATTAACATGCGTTTTGCAGTTCCCCATTTTACACCTTTTACACGATGAGAAGCACCAACCCCTAAAATAGAAGAAGAGATAACGTGCGTCGTACTAACTGGTAAGTGAATGAATGTTGCGCCGAAAATAACAAGTGATGATGATAAATCGGCAGCTACACCATTTACAGGACGAATTTTCATAATTTGTCCACCGACAGTTTTAATAATTTTCCATCCACCGACAGAAGTACCAAGTCCCATTGCGATGGCACAACATAATTGAACCCAAAACGGAATATCGCTAGAAGTATGATAGTTATTGGCCATAAGAGCCATCGTAATGATTCCCATTGCTTTTTGCGCATCATTCGTACCATGTGTGTAAGCTTGTAATGCGGCAGTGAAAATCTGGAATATACGGAAATTTTTGTTTGTCTTCGTTAAATTAAAGTTTTTAAAGACTACTTTAAATATACTGTATACGATATAACCGATAACAAAAGCGATAATTGGTGAAATGATTAAAGCTTCAAGAATTTTTATAAACCCTTTAAAGTTTAATGAACTAAAACCAGCAGCAACGATAGCTGCACCTGCGATTGAGCCAATAATTGCATGCGAAGAACTACTTGGAATACCGTAGTACCAAGTAATCAAATTCCAAGCTATTGCCGCAAGTAAAGCAGCTAAAATTACAAGAGAACCATTTGGTAAAGCGAATGGATCGACGATATCTTTCGTAATTGTTTTTGCTACACCTGTAAATGTCATCGCACCTAAAAAGTTCATAATAGCTGCCATAATAATTGCATGTCTAGGCTTTAGAGCTTTCGTTGAAACAGCCGTTGCAATAGCGTTTGCTGTATCGTGAAATCCATTGATAAAGTCAAAAGCTAAAGCGCAAATGACTACTAAAACGGTCAGTATCAAGAGTGTATCCATGATCAAACTCCTTACGCGTTCTTCATAATAATTGTTTCTAATACGTTTGCAACGCTTTGGCAGCTATCCGCTACTTCTTCAAGCTCTTCGTAAATCTCTTTGTATTGAATAATCTTAATCGGATCTTTTTCACGAGAGAATAAGTGTTTAATCGCATGACGGCGAATATCATCACATTGTGATTCGTAATCCTTAATCTTAATCGCATTTGTACGAATGTCGACTAATTTTTTGTTAGACATTAATTCAACAGAGTTTGCAATTTCAATTGCACATTGATTAATTGCTTCTACGAATTTAATCATGTATTCATCAGCTTCTGTAATAGAATACATTTCGAATAGACCAGCACTATGATCTAATCCGTCTAATACATCATCCATACTCATTGCAAGTTGTAGGATGTCCTCACGCTCAATAGGAGTAATAAACGCTTTGTTTAGCTCCATAATGATTTCGTGAATAAATGAGTCACCTTTTGACTCATACTCTTTCATGCGCATAGAAAACTCTTTTAAATCGCTAGCATTTTTAATTTTATACTCCACGAAAAACTGCGCGCCTTCTTTTAAATTTTCGGAAACATTCATTAACATTTCAGAAAATTTATCTTTTTTTGATTTAAAGACCATTATTAGTTACCCCCACAAAAGTAATATATGTAAAATATATTGGCTAGTCAATTCTAACAAAAAACTGTCGTTTTTTAAAACATTTTATCGAAAAGTTTACAAAAACTTAACATAACTCTCATTGTTGTATTAATAATATTAATAATCAATGTTGAATATCTTACTTGTAGAATGTCCTTTTCTTGCAAAAAGTATGAATGTGAAAGAAAAGCTTTACACTACAGGAAAGACTACGTTATTATAATAAATTCAAAAGGAGGTATATTCTTCCTTTTGAAAAGAAGAGTGTAAACAAACGAAGGAAGTGAACGAATGAAATTGAAGAACACTCACTTAAAAAAAATGCAGGAGTGGTTCAACAAGAGGAAGAAACTTCGTAATTCATTAATTGTATTAGGAAGTTTGCTCGCTACTCTATTTATTGCTATAAATATAATAATTTCCATTCAAGACATATCTGAATTAAAGCAAGCTGTTCCGCAACCGACCTTAATTTATGATGCAAATAATGAAGTTGCAACTAAATTAGCTTCTTCTAAAACAGAAGGCGTTAAAAAGAAAGATATTCCTGATATTATGGTTCAGGCAATTGTTGCAGTAGAAGATAAGGAATTTTTTAACCATCACGGTATTTACTATAGTGGAATTATAAGTGCGATTTTCAAAAATATTACAGCAGGAGAAGTTGTAGCAGGGGGAAGTACAATTACACAACAACTTGCGAAAAATGTATTTCTGACACAAGACCGCACATACTCTCGAAAAATAAAGGAATATTTTTTAACAAAAAAAATAGAGCGTACGTATACGAAAGATGAAATTATTGAAATGTATATGAACCAAATTTATTTTGGTGAAGGTGCTTGGGGTATAAAAAGGGCAGCTAAATCTTATTTTGATAAAGATGTAAAAGATTTAACAATTTCAGAAGCTGCAACGATTGCGGGCTTGATTAAAGCACCATCTGCGTATTCACCTTATAAAAACTTTAACAAGTCAATTGAAAGACGTAATGTCGTATTAAGTTTAATGAAAGAGCAAGGGTATATTTCTGACGAACAGTATAATAAAGAAAAAGAGAGCGGACTTGTGTTAAAACGTGGCGTTGATGATAAATACAAGGGAAAATACTCTCAATATGTAGACTATATTGTTAGAGAAGCGATGGACAAGTACGAATTAACACAAAATGAAATTTTAGCGGGTGGTTATCGTGTTTATACAGAACTTGACCCGAAAAAACAACAGGCTGTAGAAGACGTTGTGAATAATGATAGTTATTTCAAAGATAGTGGCTCAGACCAACTTATGCAAACGGGTGTGGTTCTTATGAATCCAAAAACAGGTGGTGTACCAGCTTTAGTTGGAGGCAGAGGGCCGTATCAGTTCTTACAGTTTAACCATGCAACCCAATTAAAAAGACAACCTGGCTCAACGCTAAAGCCTTTGGCTGTATATGTACCAGCGTTAGAACAAGGATATGAAGTATACGATATATTAAAAGATGAACCATTTAACATTAAAGAATATAAACCACAAAATAGCGATCATACTTTTCACGGTGATGTGACAATGTATGAAGCCGTGGCAAAGTCGTACAATGTTTCGGCTGTGTGGCTATTAGAACAAATTGGACTAGATAAAGGATTGAAATCTTTAGAGCGATTTGGTATTCCATTAGTGTCGGAAGATCGTACGTATCCGATTGCTTTAGGCGGTATGCATGTGGGGACATCTCCATTTGTAATGGCCCAAGCATACAGTACATTTGCAAATGACGGTGTCCAAGTGGAAGCTCATGCAATCAGGGAGATACAAAATGCTGAAGGTGAAACGCTTGGAAAGTGGTATAAGAAAGAGACACGAGTGACGAGCGAGAAAATTGCTCAAAAGATGACATATTTATTAAAAGGTGTTGTCGAAAAGGGAACGGGGGAAAAGGCGAAAGTTAATAATGTTGATACGGCAGGTAAGACAGGAACTACTCAAATTGTAAATGGCCCAAGCACCGGTGCAAAGGATTCATGGTTTGTTGGATACACACCAGATTTAGTAGGTGCGATTTGGGTAGGATATGATAAAACAGATAGTGATCATTATGTTCCGGGTGGTAGTCAAATTACGACGACGATGTTCCGGGATATTATGAAAAAAGCGAACGCAAATCCATCTCAAAAAGCATTCCAGTTATCGCTCATATCTGAGGCTGATTATAAAAAACAATTGACTACAATAGAAGAGGAAAAGCGAAGAAAAGAAGAAGAGAAGAGAAGGAAAGAAGAGGAACAACAACGAAAACAAGAGCAACAAGAGTGGCTTGATAAAGTGAAAGAATGGATTCCTTCATTTTGGTAAAAGAAAGAGGCGAATAACGAAATTCGCCTCTTTTTTGTATGAAAACAAAATAAAATTTTAATCGGTAGAGATTTTTGTCTATTCCTACTAGTTATTAATCCATATCCATTGAGACACATGATATTACTCGTTAAGTATAATGTTTGTACTGCCAACGGATTCGGCATCGTATGTGACGATTATTTTGCCTTTACTAATGGGTTCGTATGGTAATTCTTCTTCATAATTACCATTATTTTCATTGTGAATAGAAAGTATAATTTCATCGATTTTTTTATTTGTATATTGATTTTTAATCGTTTCAGCAATTTGAAGTAAGGATTCGGAACTAGAAGCTTGCGTAATAAGCATGCCTTTTATAACTTTTTTTTCATTCTTTGTGGCATTGGAATAAGGGATGTTGCTTTGTTTTGTATACAAAAGTTTATATGGAACAGTTTTTCTCTCTGCTTTTGATATAGTGGAATATTTTAGAGCTAAAAAAAATCCTACACATAAAATAATGCATACCATAAGAGCGAACCAAATGCGTATTAGTGACATAACTCTCATTTTCATCCCTCTTTCATTTCTTTGACTTCACTATTTATCATACAAAATGAGGATTAAGATAGAGTAAATTTGAGGTAAAGAAACGTAAAGAAGGAGCACTTATCCTCCCAAATAAGTGCTCTTTTTATTAAAAGAGAGATTTAATAAACAATCAAAAACCTATTACTTATAAATGTGCGTGGTCACTCCAAAATAGTATTGGAAATTGTGGCTAGTAAATTCGGAAGATGGAAAGTATAGCAGTCGTTTCGCCTGTTGCTCCTCCTCCAAGGCAACCTGATCCGTATTGAACTAGGGTAGCTTGGATTTCTGATTACCATAAAATATTTTCCCTTTATTTTTGTTGTGCATCTTTTCATTCCTTTCTTTCATAGAATAAATAGTCGTTACTATATTTTAAAATGAAATTTAAACTAAATTCGTGATGGACAAGCTACTATTTCTAAAAAATAAGAAATTGGCCCACCTAGCAAAAATAAGTAAGGTTTATAGAAAGTTTTATATAATGTAAAAAAGAAAAGTTCAACAGAAAAAACTGCATGCGAATTGTTAGATATTCCCTAACAATTCGCATGCAGTTCGTGGAGTTGTACCTCATTTGTATTGATTTATTCTTTCAAGGGTTATTTTGGGCAAAATTGGAATTGAAATAGTGAAAGTTGTACCATCTTGATTACTAGTCATTTTTAATGTACCGTTGTGATTTTGAATAATTTTCTTCGTTACTGACAAGCCCAGTCCTGTGCCTGAATCTTTTGTTGAGAAGAATGGATCAAAGATATATTCTTGAATGGCTGGAGGAATACCAATTCCGTTATCTGTGAAAGTAATACGAACAAAATTATCTAAGCGATAACTAGTGATTTGAATAGAAAGTTTTTTTTCACCTTGGGCATCGACAGCGTTCTGAAATAGGTTTAAAAAAACTTGTACAAGTTCATGACGATCAATATGGACTAATACATCATCTAATTCGGTAGAAAAATTATAATCAATTGAAATGTTATGTAAAAAGACTTCACTAGCTAGTAACTGTTGAATGTACTCACGTAAAAATGTATTAATAGGAAACGGTTCTCTTGTAAATTCACGTGTTTTTGAAATAGATAAAAATTTTGTAATAATACTATTTGCGCGATCTAATTCAGGAATAAGTAAGTTTTTAAATAATTCTTTATTAGATGGAGAAACACTTTCTTGTAAAAATTGTAAATAACCCCGTACGGTTGTAAGGGGATTACGGACTTCATGTGCAATCCCGGCGGCGATTCGCCCTGCTAACGAAAATTTTTCTGCATCACGTTCTGTGTTTAAATAATGAAAGACACTAATAACTCTAAAAATCTCTCCGTTATAATTACGAATAATTCGGTTATTTAAAATGCCATAGTTTTTGTCTAAAACTTCTTCATTGTATATTTCTGTGCCCGTTCTTAATGTTTCAAGAGCTTTAATTTTTTCTTCTGGCAATTTTAGTAATTGTTGAATTGGCTTTCCAATTATATCATTTCGTACTACACCAAAATCATCGGCTGCAGCTTGATTACATAAAGTTATATTTCCTTTACCATCAACAAAGGTTACATGATGTGAAAAAGCATCAAAAATATGGACAAAGTATGTTTCAAGTTGCTCAAATAAAAATAATGAATCGCAAGTAAGTTGAAAATTAGCCTCTTTATTCTCTTTTTGTATGTTTTGAATGGAATGAGTCGTTCTCGTTTTCTTTATTTGTAAACCAATATGTGGATTTTTGTATGTGAAATGATGTGGTAATTGATTCACAAGTTCTTCATAAAAACGTACTTTATTTTCTAGTTCTTCTATTCGTTTTTCATGAGATACAATATCATCGTTTGGAAGCATAAATAAATAACCCCTCAATTTAAAAATTCTTCCATCTAGTATATCATATTTTTATACAGATACTCTTAAAGAAGGGGTTACTTAATGAAATTGATTAGTCGAAGTGTTTGGGAAGTGGGTAGAATGGATAGAAGGTGAAGTTAAAAAGGGAGGGATATATTTGCTTTTCATTGGAGTAACAGGATGGGGAGATCATGATTCTTTATATATAGATCCCTATGAAAATAGAAATAAATTACGAACATATAGTGAGCATTTTCCTATTGTAGAAGTGGATAGTTCATTTTATGCGATGCAACCTGTACGAAACTATACAAAATGGGCAATGGAGACACCGAAAGATTTTTCTTTTGTCGTAAAAGCATATCAAGGGATGACGGGACATATGAAAGGTGAAATTCCTTTTTCTACGTTCGATGAGATGTTTGATGTGTATAAACAATCTATTCTTCCTTTAATAGAAGCTGATAAATTAAAAACGATTTTATTTCAATATCCACCATGGTTTGATTGTAAAAAGAAAAATGTAGATTTTCTTCGATATACGAAAGAAAAGATGGAAGGTTTACCGTGTGCCATAGAATTTCGAAATCAAACATGGTTTGATCCAGAAATGAGAGATAAGACGTTACAGTTTTTGGAACAGGAGAAATGGATTCATACAATTTGTGATGAGCCACAGGCGGGGATAGGTTCGGTACCGCTCGTTTTAGAAGTAACGAATTCAGAGATGGTGTTAATACGTTTTCATGGTCGAAATGTCCATGGCTGGCTTGATAAAGGGGAAAATTGGAGAGCGGTTCGCTGCTTATATCGCTACAACAATAAAGAATTAGAAGAATGGGTAGAAAGACTAGAGAAATTAAAAAAGAAGACAAAAGACATATATGTACTATTTAACAATAATTCGGGCGGAGATGCAGCAGATAATGCGAAACAGCTTATGAAAATGATGAATATTACATATGGTGAGCCGAAGCCTGAGCAATTAAATTTGTTTGAATGATAATAAACAAGAAAGGCACTGTACAAACAGGGGGAATGTACAGTGCCTTTCTATATGAAAAAGAGGGGTAACAATGTTACTGAGCGTTTGGTTGATTCATCAATTGTTGGCTTCGTAATAAATGATAATGGTTATCATTATCATTGTCAATGGTTTTCCGAAAAATAAATAAAAAACTTTTTATGAGATATTAACGGAAGAGAGATTCCTATTAAAAAGCTTGGCTGAAGCAAAGAAGTTTTTCGAGGGAGATTTCTAGTAAACCCCTGATAAAGTATAAAAAAAGAACAGCAATTAATGCTGTTCTTTTCCAGTGACGAATTGTTGTAAATCAAAAGGAGTTATCGCTTGGATAAATTCTTTTGAGATAAGCGTTTGAACAAGAGTACTCTCAGAAATGGAAGCACCTGTTTTCTTTTCATAAGCTTGTTTTAATAAATCAAGTTTTTCAGCCGTTTCTTTCGGTAATTCAATTGTTAATGTGTTCATAATTTCTCCCCCTTACTATTAGAGTACCACTACAATATAGGAGAGACAAGAAAAGAGAATGTGAAACATAAAAAAGGTTACCATTTATAAATGGTAACCTTTTTTATGTATAAGAGTTATTAAGCAATACCGATATACTTTAAAGTTTTTGATGGAGTACTATGATCAAAGAAGTGTTGTAAAAATGCGATATCAACACCTGATTTGTATGCACAATATCCCCAAGTTTTTCGAAGTGTATGTGAGCTAATCCCTTCTAATCCAACTTCTTTTGCAGCTTTGTTTAAAATGTACCATGCATGTTGTCTCGTAATAGATTTTGTTCCTTTTTGAGACTTTAATAATGGTTCATTACGTTTCCAAGTTTTACGTTCTTTCATGTAGTCTTCGATCGCGTGCTGTAAGTCTTCATTAACAGCAAACCATTTATGTTTCTTTACTTTTTCATTGTAAAATAAAATGGAATGGCGAACATTTTCATTTTCATCGATTACATCACTAACTTTTAATTGTAAGATTTCACTTACTTTTAAGCCAGAATTTACAGCTAATACGAATAATAAGCCATCACGTTTCGAAGATTGTAAAAGTATATTTTTGATAGTTTCTAATTGTTTTTCATTTTGAATAGGTTGTCCTGCTTGTTTCATTTCACGCACTCTCCTCTTTTATGTGTGTAAAGGAAAGGATTAACTTGTTTCTTACTATAAAGGGAGAGTGTGAATTTCATGTGAACTCCTAGTGAAATTAAGACAAATTATTTGACTTCTTTTACTTTTTGTAAATTAAAGTAGAATACAACACTATTAGTCGTATTATATACACCGTACTCCGCCTTGTGGAGGTCTAAAATGTTTTTTACAATAGATAATCCGAGACCAGTACCACCAGTATGACGGCTACGAGATGCATCTAAACGGTAGAAACGATCCCAAATTTTTTCAAGACTTTCTTCTGGGATAGGGTTTCCTGTGTTTTCGATTTCGACTTTTACTGTATCTTCCATTACTATAACAGAGACTTGTATTTTTTCTCCATCTGGCGTATAGCGAATTGCATTGCTAAGTAAGTTCACAACCACTTGCTCAATACGACTACGATTGGCTTTAACAAATATAGAAGAGTCTACATCTATGTTCACTTGTAAATGCTTTTCTTCCATGCTAAATAGTAGCTTTGTATAGACTTGTTGAATTAATTCCCCGATTGAGAATGACGTCATATCTAGTTTGTACGTACCGGATTCTAATTTTGCTAATTCCAACATTTCAACAATAAGTCTGTTCATGTTTTCTGTTTCTTCTAAAATAACATCGGTGTAATACGTCGTATCTTTACTAACGCCATCTTTAATTCCTTCTGCGAAACTTCTAATGACACTAAGTGGTGTTTTTAATTCGTGCGATACACCAGAAATAAATTCTTTTCGCGTTTTCTCTAATTGACGTTCACGTTCAATATCTTGTTGTAATTTTGTATTGGCAACATTTAATCGATCGATTCGGTCTTTTAAGTTTACAGATAACGTATTAATACTACCGGAAAGCCCGCCAATTTCATCGTCTGCTGTGACAGGTAATTTCTCGCTAAAATCAAAATTGGCCATTTTCTTTGTAACGCGATTAATTTTAATTAATGGTTTTACAATGATTTTTGAGTAGTAGAAGGATAACAAAATAATGACGAGAAATACGATGATTAAGGCATAGACATAATAATCTTTCAAAACGAGCATCGCTTCATTAACAGGCTGCAAGGATGCTATCGCAAAAGCATATTCTGTAATCTCTCCATTTTCCATAATAGGTTTTACAAAGATACTATTCTTTATATTCTCCCCGCTATCTATTATATAAGTGTTTAATTGCTGGGAGTTAGCAGTGCCATTTCTAATAAGCTCTGCAAAATATTGAACGGCTTGTAATGTTTCGATATCATTTGCAAGACGAACCTCGGCTTTCGATGGAAGCTGTAACTTAGATATAGTACCAGTAAACTCAATTTGAGTAACAGGTTTGTATCGGTTTGTAAGTCTATTTTTAGAAGGATTACCATTAATAGATGAAAAATCTGAATTGGTATATTCGTTTTGCCATCGATTATAATTTGTTGTCAATTTTATTGGTGTTATTGTTTTGTTTTGTAGCAAACCGACGACATTTATCACATCGTCTTTTTTCAATCCTAAGTTTTCGAATTTCTTATATTCTTCGGGTGTTAAAAGATTATTGAGCGGAATGGAATATGTTTCATTATTTTTAGGATTAAATACATCAATGTAGTAATTGTTGTCGCTTTTAATAATGCCATTCGTATTTAAAAATTGCATGTCAGCATTTGTTTTATCATGAAATTCTTGTTTTAGTTTTCGAATTTCTTCATAACTTTTCCCACTTTGTTCGTACGTATCTACGAACTTCTCAAAGGCAGTTTGAACTGTTTTTACTTTTTTATTAATATAAAATTTCTCTAAAAATAGAGATTGTCCTAGGAAAAAGAGGAGGAATATGATTGTAAATAATGTTGATGTTAATAAAAATAGTTTAAAGACGATACTTCTGTTTTTCACTGCGTCACCTCTTGTGAGAAATACTGTAAATGATTACTTTATTATAACAAATGGTACAAAAAAGTAGAGGAGAAAATCTGTCTCTTCCGAAAGTAGTTTTTAATAAAAAGTCACATAAAAAGAACTCGACAGACGTATGACGAGTTCTTTAATGTATTATTGTTGAATTGCTGCATCTAAAGCGATTTCAATCATTTCGTTAAATGTAGTTTGACGCTCTTCAGATGTTGTTTCTTCACCAGTGAAGATGTGATCGCTTACTGTTAATACAGATAACGCATTTACACCGTATTTCGCTGCTAAAGTGTAAAGAGCAGTTGTTTCCATTTCTACTGCTAGTACACCGTAATCACCAAGTTTTTTAACCATGTCCATGCTTTCGCGGTAAAATACATCAGCTGTTAAAACATTACCAACACGAACATGTAAGCCTTTTTCAGTTCCAGCATCGTAAGCTTTCTTTAAAAGGTCAAAGTTTGCAGCTGGTGCAAAATCGAAACCTGGGAATGTTAAACGGTTCATATTAGAATCTGTACAAGCTGTCATTGCAATAATCACGTCACGTACTTTTACGTCTTTTTGAATGGCACCGCAAGTTCCAACGCGAATTAAATTTTTAACTCCGTAGCTTTGAATTAATTCGTTTACATAAATAGAAATAGAAGGAACACCCATACCTGTACCTTGAACAGATACACGTTTTCCTTTATAAGTTCCAGTGAAACCTAACATGCCACGCACGTTATTATAGCAAGTAACGTCCTCTAGAAATGTTTCCGCAATATATTTTGCACGTAATGGATCACCAGGTAATAGAATAGATTCAGCGATTTCGCCTTGTTTTGCTTCAATATGTACACTCATGAAAAGTCCTCCTTATAGTGTATTGATAGAAATCAATATCATTTGCATTATACACTACGAATCCTTTCAATTAAAATCTTTTTATTATTTGTAATATGTGCAAAACAGAAGGATTTCATAAATTACAATCTAGAATATATATGTAAGAAGTTTTGTATAAACAGAGACAATAAAAATGGTAGGTGATATTTTGAAAAATCTTGTCATTGGACTCGTTGCTTTGCTATTTATTGTAGTAGGCGGATTTTACATAAAAAAGTATCAAGAAACCACAGAGACTGTAGGTGATATTCAGGAAGTAAATTGGGATGTGTCATACGGAAAAGGAAATGAGAAAGTAGATATTTCGTTTCAATTACTAAATAATAAAAATAACGAAGTTCGTGGTGTGAATGATCAAATTCGCGCAGTTCTTGTAGACGGACAATTAAAGCATGTACAACAAATGAAACCTACATTTGCAGGGAATGGATCATATAAAGTATCTTCCAAAATAGCGAAAGATGAAAGATATACAATATTTTTATATGAAGACAAAAATAAGTCGGTGAAATCATTAGCGAAGAAAGATTTTGGGAGAGAAGTAGAGGAGAAAAATAAGAAAAAAGTAAAATTCCCAATCGATAGTGTACTTACAAAAAAAATAGGGGAGTATGAAGTTTCTCTTTTATTCGGTGCATTGCATCCGGATGAACCAGTGACCTTAACATTTCAATTCCAATCGAAAAAGGGTGAAAAATTGAAATTACATTCAGAGAGAGGTGAAGTTGAGGCGCTCTATATCGTAGACGAAACGAGAGAAAACTTTTTATATGCAATACCTGTTGATACAGATGAGCAATTACAATATCGCATTACATTTCCTGCCGAAGGAACGTATAAAATATGGGGAGATTTCTATATAAATGGTAAGAAATATGAAAAAGAATTTATTGTACAAGTTCAAAAAAGAAAAAACAGCTAAATATTTAGCTGTTTCTTCTCTTTCCTATTAATTTTGTTACAGAGAGCATTGTAATTGGTAAAGAATGATTCTTTCTAAATGCTAAATATTTACCGCTCCATGCTGGTTTATATTTTTCTTTAAAATGTCGTAACCCGCTGAAACTATATGTATAACGAACATTATTAAAGATGGCAGCAGCAACTCGTTCAGACCAGAAAGACTGTGTCGATAAACCTACATTTGAAAGTGGTGCCATACCAATATTAAAGGAATGGTATTCATTTTCCTTTGCCCACTGGAATAGATGAATGAAAATTGCATCCATAATGCCGCTAGGCGCATCTGGATAATAGCGCATTAAATCAACCGATAATGATCCGTCTTGGTATACGGGCATAAAGGTTGTAAATGCGACGATTTTTCCATCTGCATCAGATAATGTAGCGATAGGTGCTCGGCTAATATATTCACGATCAAAGTATCCGAGTGAAAAACTTTTCTCTTTTTTTCCGCCGAGCCACGCATCTGAAACTTTTCTTAACTCTTCAAATAACTCGTTTGAGAACGGTGGCTGGTGAATAGAGAATGTATAGCCTTCTCGTTCAAAACGGTTGAAAGTCGCTCGCATACCGGCCCGTTTTTTCCCCGTTATTGTAAATGTATTCAAATCAACGACAGCTTCTTCACCAAGCTTAAAGAAGTTATAACCGAAATCATGATATAAACTCATCCATTTACTTTCGATTTGGTAGAATACACAAATGTATCCAAATCGATCAGCCTCAGCTAAAAACTCTTGTAACACAGTACGGTAGGAGGAAGGGTCACCAATTGGATCACCTAGTACAACAAGACGTTTTCCAGTTATAGAGAAGAGAAGGAGCGCTTTCCCATCACTACTGAAGAAGAATTGTTTATCACCTAAAAATCCTAAATGACTAAGTACATTTCCATCATGTTCCTCTAAAAAGTTTTGCAATCTTTTATCATTAGCTGGTTGCCCGGGAAATTCGTTTCGATAACGATTGGCAATGAGTGAGCCAATCAGTAAAAAAGTAGGAACGAAAAAGGCAGCTGCTAATGCACTTCGTTTCACTTGCGTAATATTACGAACGACAAAATCAGGTTTAAAAGCTTCTTTTGCACCTGCAAATAAAATACCTAAGTTTTTATATAAATATAAAGTTACAAGTAAGAATATAAAAACTTTTACCATATCAGAAAGTGAGACTTCCATTTTCTCGCGTACAAATCTTTTGCGAAGCATATATAATACAGCGAGTACGATTAATAAAATAAACGTTTCTTCAATATCAATTCCTTTTAGCGTATTAAAGATGGCTGCTCCGATTAAAGAAATAATCGTCATATAGTAAGAACGCTTTGTTCCATAATATATCCCCCTTGAAAGGATTAGGAGGAGAATACCAAATGTTAGTGATAGGCTAAAAGAAAATTGAATAAGATGTTTTGGAGCTAGAATATGTAAGGCGTGTGCTCTGTTTATACTTGTCGGTAGAATGGTCGATAAAATAACCATTAGTCCAGCAAATACTGTTAAAGCAGCAGATGCCCATGAACCAAGCTTTCCGAGAAAGTCACGCTGTAAAGTCCATATAACACCAGTTGTTTCTAATGCAGGCGCGATAAAAGGTTTATCTTCAAACTTTTTAATGGCCACACCTGTCATTTCAAAAGCTGCAAAAATAAGACCAAGGCAGAAAGGTAAAATGTAATAGACGAGGCGATATAATAACATTGCAGGTAGTAATACGCCTGTATCAATGCCATATTGTCCGAGCCCAGTTAAAAAGACAAGATCAAATGAACCAAGTCCACCAGGCACAAGACTAACAACGCCAGCCAAAGCAGCAATTACATACACACCTAAAAACTTTTGAAATTCGATATCGATGCCAAATAATATTAATATGACGTACATAACAATACCAGCAGATACCCACTCAACTAATGAAACTAATGAGTATAAAACAGTTGGGTTTTTCTCTTCTCCTTCTTCTTGTCCTTCGGTTTGCTTTGTTTTTCTATTTTTTAGTTTAGAAAAGCCAATATATATGGGAACGAAAAGAGCGAAAAAGATAAGAACAGGCCATAGCCACGGTTTTTCATGCAAAATAAAACTTGTGTCTAATATTCCGATTAGACCGAGGAATGAAAGAATTGCGAGTCCGTTAATAAAAGCAGTTGTCATCCAGGCGATACTTTTAATAAGCTTGCCATTTTCTTTTATGTATGGACGATAAAGCATTGTGCGTACACCCGCTCCAACGAGACCACCAAATCCGATAAATCCATTTAACGTATTAGCAATCCATGAGATGCGGAAAATCTTTTGGACTGGTATATCAGCTTTTAAATAGCGAAGCATAACATAGTCATAAAAGAACATTGTTGATACGGCAAATGCGCCAAGTGTAATTGCTAAAAAGACTCCTCCGGTTGGAATGTTTTTAATTGTATTGATTGCTTCTAAAAAAGAAATGCCTGCTAATTCTTTTTTTGCTTGAAAGAATACAATTGTTAATACAACAAATGGGAAGATAATTTTCCCGATTTGTAAGAAACGTTTCCATGAAAACGACATAAATACAACTCTCCTTGTATAAGAAAACTGAGACAATAATATTATTATGACAAACTTCAAGAAAAATAAAAAGGTAAATTCCTGTATAAGGAAGCTATTTTTTATAAGAGGTATATTTAAAAGAGTATTTTGTTTGTCAGAAAATTAAGTTAAAATGAATTAAAAGAAGGAAGAGAGGGGAAGTAGATGATTATAATAGGTTATGCGGGATACGAATTAGAGAAAGCAAAACCTAATACATCAGAAGATTTTTTTAATAGATCTGAAGTGAGATATATATTAAATGATAAAGAGAGAACGTTTTCTGTTTTATACGTTCGGTATTTTGAAGAAGTGTTACAAGAAATTACTCCTTTTGAAGGAAATCCAGTATGTAAAGTAGAAGAACAAGACATATATTTACGGGATATTGTAGCGATATGTTGTTTACTGAAAGAGAATGAGCTTCGCATGCAAAAACGTTTGTATTTAAATAATATAGAAGAATTCCAACAATATTTTGATGCGGGAACAGTGGTGAAAGTACAAGAAATATTGGCTGAATTACATAAAAATAAAAGAGTAGAAATAGCGTGAAATGGCAAAGGAGAGGGAAAAAATGTCTAATCTAATGGTTGAAAATCAAACAGAACAAGTTTCTATGTTTTTAGAAGATGTTATTACTTTGATAACCAATTATGTAAATTATCATACGTTACCTTCTTTATTAGAAGAGACACCAGCAGGGAACAAACAATATTATAAAGGGTTATTAGCATCAATAAGACGTCTTCTCGTTTTTTGTGAAGAAGGGCATGATGCATGTTTTGTTTTGTTAAATAGCCAGCCATTTCGAAAAACAGCAGCTGAAAAAATTTTATATAAAATTTATCATCAAGTAATTGCAGAGTTTTTTTCACCAAAGAGTGATCATTGGTATGAAAATAGTCGGTCTGCCTATACAGGGAAAAATTCCATCGTTTTTCAGCAAACGCCACCTGCATCTATAGAGCAAGTGATGAAGAGTTTAGAAGGTAAATTTCAATTGATGCGTGAAGAACTAGAATATTATGAGACGGATTACCAAACAAAGATGTTACACAAATATTAATTGCGAAAAAAGAAGCTAAGGGGACTTAGCTTCTTTTCCTTTTGTACAGTTATATAAGAGATTTCCTTTGAATATATTTAAGGGGATAGCATTAAGGAGGTGTAACATGAGTCAGCAAGGTGTATTTACAGATTACTTTCATGAAGTAGAAAGCTGGTGTGAAAGTGTTCTTCACGTATTAGATAGCCGCGCAGTGGAAGTGTATGATGTCCATATGCTTGCTTATAAAATTCAAACGTTATTAGAGCGTATGAAAGAACATGAGTACGACACAGATGCAGAATTTATGTATGAAATAAGTGATGATGTAGAACATATTCAGCATCATTTACAGGAAGTATTTGTGCAGGGAGAAGAGGAATATGAACTATATGAAAGAGGAGATAGTGAACGAGCCGTTCCGATTGGTGGGCATACACTTCCACCATTACCTTATCCGTATAATGCGTTAGAACCGTATATTTCTAGAGAAATTATGATGTTACACCATGATAAACACCATCGCAGTTACGTGGAAGGATTAAATAAGGCAGAGAAGATGATGGAAGAAGCTCGAAAAACAAATCAATTTGATTTAATTAAGCATTGGGAAAGAGAAGCGGCTTTTCATGGATCCGGTCATTACTTACACACGATATTTTGGAATAACATGAAAAAAGATGGTGGCGGAAGTCCGAGGGGGGCTCTTTCACAACAGATTGAACAAGATTTTGGGAGTTTTTTACGTTTTCAAAAACATTTCACAGAAGCAGCTTCTAAAGTGGAAGGGTCAGGTTGGGCGATTCTCGTTTGGGTGCCACGATCTGGAAGATTAGAAATTTTGCAGAGTACACTTCATCAATTATTTACACAATGGGATACGATACCGCTCCTTGTACTAGACGTGTGGGAACATGCGTATTATTTACAATACCAAAATCGTAAAGATGAATATATAAAAAACTGGTGGCATGTTGTAAATTGGCCTGATGTAGAAAAAAGATTTGAAAGTGCGAAACAAATAGAATGGACACCGTATTAGACGCAGGTTCTCTGCGTCTTTTTTATTGGAAGGAGAGGGAGATTTCGTTCATATTTTAAAAGGCCAAGCATACACTTGTACAAAAAGTGCCAAAAGGACGTGGGGGGAAATATGAGACGAATTTGTGTAATAATTACGCTTCTTATTATGTACGCAAGCGTTATGTCAATTCCTACATATGCAAAGATGAACAGTAATGTCAGTGCTCGAAATGCTGTATTAATGGAACAACAGTCAGGTCGTGTATTATACGGAAAAGCAGAACATGAGCCGCAAAAAATTGCTAGTATAACAAAAATTATGACTGCCTTGTTAGCTGCTGAATCAGGAAAAATGAAAGAAATGGTATCGGTTAGTAATGAAGCGGTGAGAGTAGAAGGATCAGCAATTTATTTAAAGCCAGGGCAGAAAGTAAAGCTAGAGGATTTAGTATACGGACTCATGCTTAGATCTGGTAATGATGCAGCACAAGTGATTGCTGAAAATGTAGGAGGGAGTATAGAAGGGTTCGTTTATTTAATGAATGAAAAGGCGAAACAAATTGGAATGAAAGATACTCACTTTTCAAACCCACATGGTTTGGATGGAGATGGATCCCATTATTCGTCGGCTTATGATATGGCACTTTTAACGAAGTATGCAATGGGGAACGAAACATTTAAGAAGATTTTTGGGACAAAAACGTATAAATCAGATTCATGGGATTATCCTTGGAAAAACAAACATAAACTCGTGACGTCGTATTATGAATTTGCAACAGGAGGAAAAACAGGTTTTACGAAGAAAGCAGGACGGACGCTTGTTACAACAGCATCAAAAGATGGACTAGATCTAATTGTCGTAACTTTGAGCGCTTCTAGCGATTGGGATGATCATATGAATTTATTTGATAAAGGTTTTGAACGTTTCAAGCAAACAAACGTTGTAGGACAAGGAGCTCTGGCTGAAATAACTGAAAAGAAATATGCCAATCATGTTTATACGAAAAATAGTTTTGCGGTGCCTTTAACTGAGCAGGAAAGAAAGAATGTCGTATTAAAAGTTGAACTCGATAAAAGTGCAAAACTTAAAGATGGCGTAAAGGTTGGAAAGACAGAAATTTATGTTGGCAATGAGAAAGTTGGAGAACGGAATTTATTTTATAGTAAACGAAAGTTAGTAGCTACAACGGGAATGTACTGGAATAATGTGAAAGAAATTTTTTCTCATATGATAGGTGTTGGGAGCGATGGTTAATCTCGTATGGGTAGCGATGGCGGTCATAGGGATCGTATATGCCATGATAAATGGAACGATGGAAGCAATAAATAAAGCCGTATTTGACGGGGCAAAAGATGCAGTAACAATTTGTATAGGACTTATTAGTGTTTTAGTATTTTGGCTCGGCTTAATGAAAATTGCAGAGGAAGCAGGATTGTTAAAAAAGTTAGTGTCACTTTTTATGCCGATAGTAAAAAGGTTGTTTCCAGAAATACCGAAAGATCATCCGTCAATGGGATTTATTTTATCGAATATGATGGCAAACTTTTTTGGATTAGGTAATGCAGCGACCCCTCTTGGTATTAAAGCGATGGAACAATTGAAAGAGTTAAACGGAGGGAAGGATTCGGCGAGCCGTTCTATGGTGACGTTTCTCGCGTTAAATACATCAGCGATTACTTTAATTCCTACTACTGTCATTTCGATTCGAATGACGTATGAATCAGCGAATCCTACTGAAATTGTTGGGGTAACATTCATTGCACAAGTACTCTCTATGATCGGAGCAATTTGGATTGATCGCTATTTTTACCGAAGAAGGAGTAGGAAGGGGCGGAAAAAATGAGTATTGTCAATACGATATCATTATGGGTAATCCCTTGTGTAATCGGTTTTATCCTTTTATATGGAACGATAAAGAAAGTTCCGACGTATGAATCTTTTGTTGAGGGAGGAAAAGAAGGGATTCAAATTGCGATCTCTATTTTACCGTTTATGGTTGGAATGCTCGTATCTATTTCTATATTTCGAGCATCAGGTGCATTAGATGCAATGATATCGGTAATGAAGCCGTTGTTAGATTTAATTCATGTTCCAGCAGAAATTGTTCCACTAGCACTTATACGCCCTATTTCAGGCTCTGCTGGTTTAAGTATAACGACCGATTTAATTGCCACATATGGGCCAGACTCGTTTATTGGAAGATTGGCTTCTACGATGCAAGGGAGTACAGATACGACTTTTTATATTTTAACAGTATACTTCGGAGCTGTTGGAATTAGAAAAATGGGAGATGCATTAAAAGTAGGACTTTTTGCCGATTTGATCGGAATTATTTGTTCAATTGTGTTTGTTTCTTTAATGTTTAAGTAATGCTATTCATTTTTTATGCTATTTCGCTTATAATATGTATACGACCACTATTAAGGTGCTGCTTAATAGTGGTTTTTTTATGCGGTATTTTTGACAAAATGATGAACTTTTATTGTGAGAAATATGAAAAAGATGGACAATAATAAAAGGTAAAAACATGATTTTACCTTTATATGTTTATTATCATCGCTATGTTGTTTAAGTAAGATGAAGCGAAAAGCCGTCAAGCGTATGCGGTTGCCAAGTCTTTCTAATGTAAGGTAAGATAAATTCGAGGTGAAAAAAAGAAATGGAACGATTACAAAAAGTGATTGCGCAAGCAGGTATTGCATCGAGAAGAAAGGCTGAGGAATTAATTCAGCAAGGAAAAGTGAAAGTTAACGGAAAAATAGTGAAGGAGTTAGGAACGAAAGTAACTCCTCAAGATAAAGTAGAAGTAAATAACATCCCTCTTGAAAAAGAAGAACCTGTTTATTTTTTACTATATAAACCAACCGGCGTAATTTCAAGTGTATCAGATGATAAAGGAAGAAATGTTGTAACAGACTTTTTCCCGGAGATTACACAACGTTTATTCCCAATCGGACGCTTAGATTATGATACGTCTGGCGTATTATTAATGACAAACGATGGGGACTTCGCAAACGTATTAATGCACCCTAGATATAAAGTTGAAAAAACATATGTTGCAAAAATTAAAGGTCCACTAACAGGTGAGAAAATTCGCATGTTAGAACGTGGGGTTGCACTAGAAGACGGAAAAACAGCACCAGCTCGTGTGAAGATTATTTCTTGGGACAAGCGTAAAGAAATGGCGATTGTACAATTAACAATTCATGAAGGACGTAACCGTCAAGTACGTCGTATGTTTGAAGCTTTAGATTGTAAAGTAGTGAAACTAAAGCGTGAACGCTATGCTTTCTTAGAAGTAGGAAGCCTGAGACCTGGTGATGCAAGAGAATTGACACCACATGAGGTGAAACAATTACGCGCATTGGCTTCTACAAAGCCTCGCTAATCGATATTGTGAAACTTTCACCAGTGGAATGCTCCGCTGGTGATTTATTAAAAAATACATATATTCATCACTCGTCGAAGAGAGGGGAGACAATATGAAAAAAAATCGCTTATTATTTCGCGTTATTATTCTGCTCATTTTATGCGGTGCTGTAGGATTTACACTTTATCAAGGATATTTCACTGAAGAAGAGAAAATGCAAATCGGAAAAGAAGCACCTAACTTTGTTGTAACAGATTTAGAAGGAAAGAAAATTGAATTAAAAGATTTAAAGGGAAAAGGTGTATTTTTAAACTTTTGGGGCACTTGGTGTAAACCTTGTGAGAAAGAAATGCCTTATATGAACGAATTATATCCAAAGTATAAAGAAAAAGGCGTAGAAATCATTGCGCTAGATGCAGATGAAACGGATATTGCTGTTAAGAATTTTGTGAAACAATACGATCTTAAGTTCCCGGTCGCAATCGATAAAGGTGGAGAAATTATAAAAACGTATGGAGTAATACCATTACCAACAAGCTTCTTGATTGATAAAGATGGTAAGGTGATTCAAGAGATTAAAGGTGAACAAACGAAGGAACAATTGGAGGAGTATTTAAAGAAAATTACTCCGTAATAAAGAAAGCCTTTACATACGAGGCGCTTACCTATAGCGTCTTTGGTTTAAAAATTCTGAGTATTGCGGTAACTCTAGGTTAGAATATACAATAGTACATATAGATACAGGGGCGGTGAGAGTATTGAAAGAAATTAAGTGTGAATGTGGACATGTTAATCCAATAGGAACTGTTTTTTGTGAAGCTTGCGGGAAACCATTTGAAAGCAATGAAACTATAAAACTATTGGATATGCGCTATGAGGGGAGTGCGCGGAGATCTCTCACGCAAACAAAAACGATAGTAGATAAAATTTGGAGCTTTTTCTCTTCTGTAAAAGTGGGTGTATGGCTAATCGTAATCACTTTAGCTGCATCGGCGATTGGAACTATTTTTCCGCAAGAAATGTACATAACTCCAGGGGTTGCGCCAGCTGAATATTATAAGCAAGAATACGGATTTTTAGGGCAATTATACTATCAATTAGGATTTAATAATTTATACGGTTCATGGTGGTATATGATGTTAATTGCTTCGATTGGTATTTCACTTGTGATATGTAGTTTAGATCGTGTCATTCCGCTTTATAAAGCTTTAAAGAAGCAAGGGGTGAAAAGACACCCTAGCTTTTTAAAGAGACAAAGATTATACGGCACTGGTACACCGCAAGATGGTGATTTGGAAAGAATTCAAAAGAATTTAAAGAAAAGAAACTATAATGTGAAAGTGGAAGACGGAAATGTTTTAGCAGAAAAGGGACGGTTTTCACGCTGGGGTCCATATGTAAATCATATCGGTCTCATTATCTTTTTATTCGGTGCAATGCTCCGTTTTTTACCGAGTATGTACGTAGACGAAGCGCTTTGGTTACGTGATGGAGAAACGAAAGAAATACCAGGGACAGATGGCCAATACTATTTAAAAAACGAGAAGTTTATAAAGGAAGTTTATGATAAAAGTAAGGACAAGGAAGTTTTTGATGAAGCAATTGACCGTGTAGGTGATAAAATGATTGCGAAAAACTTCCAAACGAATGCTGTATTATATAAAGCGGTCGGCGAAAATATAGCAGGACAAAAACCAAAATTGGAAAAAGTAAAAGAATCGGAAATTCGAGTGAATGAACCACTGAAATTTGATAAGTTTGCAGTGTATCAAGTGGATTATAAAGAAAATGAATTTAAAAGTATGTCCTTTAACCTGCAAAACAAAGAAAATAATCAAAAGTGGGGACCGATTAAAGTTGATTTAACGAATCCTACAGAAAAATTCGATTTAGGAAATGGCTATTCTTTAGAACTATTAAGCTATTTTCCTGATTTTTATTTTGACGAGAGTGGAAGACCGAACACAAAAACGAAATTACCAAACAATCCTGCATTTGTCTTTAAAATGTTTACACCTGAAACACCGGATGGTGAAGTGAGTTTTGTTGGTATTCAGCAAAATATAGAACCTGATGGGAATAACAAATATAAAATGTCCTTTGCAGGTGTGGAAATGCAAAATGCAACAGCACTTACTGTAAGGAAAGATTTAACGCTTTGGATTCTCGGTATTGGAGGATTTATATTTATGGTTGGTGTGATTCAAGGAATGTATTGGAATCATCGCCGTATTTGGATACAACGCGTTAATGATGAATGGTGGATTGCAGGACATACGAATAAAAATTGGTTCGGTTTAAAGAAAGATATTGAAAGAGTAATAGAAGGTACAGCAATTCCGCAGCCAAACGATAAAGTAGTGGATAAAAAAATTAGTTAAGGTGGGGAAATGATATGGTGCAAATAAGTAGTAACTTTCTCTTTACCGCATTTATTTTATATTTAATTGCAACTCTATTTTTCGGGGGAGCAATTAAAGAAAAGGGTCATAAATGGGCAAATGTAGGAATAACGATTACAATTTTAGGGTTTATTGCACAAACAGTATATTTTGTTACAAGATGGATTGCATCAGGACATGCACCAGTTAGTAACTTTTTTGAGTTCGGTACGTTTTTTGGCATGATGCTTGTCGGAGCATTTATTGTCATGTATTTTATGTACCGCGTAAGTATAATCGGACTCTTTGCGTTACCAGTTGCGCTTTTATTAATTGCCTACGCGAGTATGTTTCCGAGGGAAATATCTCCGCTTATTCCATCTTTAAAAAGTAACTGGTTACATGTTCACGTGACAACTGCGGCTGCAGGACAAGCAATTTTAGCAATTAGTTTTATTACGGGCGTTATGTATTTATTGAAAAATGTAGATCAATCAGTGAAAAGTAAACGTACATTTTGGTTGGAAACGGTCGTGTTCACGCTTGTTTGTACAGTTGGATTTATTGGAGTAACAACGGTATTTTCTAGTATGAAATATGAAGCGAAGTTTCAATGGATTGATAAAAATGAACAGAAAGTGGAAATGAAGTACAATCTTCCGGCTTTAGTAGGGCCGCATGAAGGGAAGTTACTGACAGAAAATAAATTAGAGCCGACAGTTGAAGTTCCAGCGATTGTAAATGCGAAAAAATTAAATACTGTGATTTGGTCAGTGTTAGTTGGAACATTACTTTATATTGTATTAAGATTTGTTTTACGGAAACGAGTATCAGCAGCACTTCAGCCGTTAGTAAAGAATACGAATAGTGACTTACTAGATGAAATCGGATATCGCTCTATTGCAATCGGATTCCCAGTTTTCACATTAGGTGCATTAATTTTTGCGATGATTTGGGCACAAATAGCGTGGACACGTTTTTGGGGCTGGGATCCAAAAGAGGTTTGGGCGCTTATTACTTGGCTCTTTTATGCTGCGGTATTACATTTACGCCTATCAAAAGGATGGCATGGAGAGAAGTCAGCTTGGTTAGCGGTAATTGGTTTTGCAATTATTATGTTTAACTTTATTGTAGTAAACTTAATTATCGCGGGTTTACATTCATACGCATAGAGAAATAAAATAGGAGAGTGGATGTCACTTTCCTATTTTATTTTTGTCAACTTTTCTTCTTTTTTGAGAAAAACATGACAAAGTAGCGGTTGATTTTGTAAAATGATGTCGAGGACATTATATACTGTTCAAAAAAAATACATAGTTTTGGAAAAAAATTGAACAAACTTTATTATTCTTGTGAAGCATAATATGGGAAGTGAAACATTTAGAAGATTGCTTAAATAAACGAGAATAGCGCAACATAATAGTGTAGAAGGGTAGGTGTGAACCGTTGTGGTAAAAGTACGCAACGGGTAGAAATGGAAAATGAATCAAGAATTTTAATTGTAGACGATGAGGATCGTATTCGTCGTTTGTTGAAAATGTATTTAGAAAGAGAACAATACGCAATTGAAGAAGCGGACAATGGTGATACAGCTTTAGAAATGGCGTTACAAAATGATTACGATTTAATCCTATTAGATCTTATGATGCCTGGTAAAGATGGTATTGAAGTATGTAAAGGGGTTCGTGAGAAGAAAGCGACGCCAATTATTATGTTGACAGCAAAGGGTGAAGAAGTAAATCGAGTACAAGGGTTTGAGGTAGGAACCGATGATTATATTGTGAAACCATTTAGCCCACGTGAAGTCGTGCTTCGTGTGAAAGCGGTCTTACGCCGTGCTGTACCAACAACATTCTTTACACAAGATACAACGACAAAAGATGTTACTGTGTTCCCTCATTTAACAATTGATAATGATGCACATCGTGTTACAGCAGATGGTAATGAAGTGAACTTAACACCGAAAGAGTACGAATTACTATTATTCTTAGCGAAAGCGCCTGATAAAGTATTTGATCGTGAGCAATTGTTAAAAGAAGTATGGCAATATGAATTCTTCGGAGATTTACGTACAGTTGATACGCATGTAAAGCGTTTACGTGAGAAGTTAAGCAAAAAATCCCCAGATGCTGCGAAGATGATTGTTACTGTTTGGGGCGTAGGTTACAAGTTTGAGGTTGTGAACGACTGATGCTTTGGAGAAGTGTAGTAGGGAAGTTATGGATGACCATATTACTTCTCGTTTCGTTTGTACTTGGATTTGTTGCGATTTTACTTTCACAGTTTTTTAGAACATATTATGTTGATATGAGTGAAGCAAGGCTTCAAAAAGTTGCAACAAGTGTTTCAGAGTTAATTGAAGAAGGTGCCGATGTAAAAACGATTGAGAATATCGCGTACAAATTCTCTGATCCACTTTCAAGGATTATTATTGTAGAAGATGGTAAGGAAATTTCTTCTTCACCGAAACAAGAAGGGTTAGTCACTCTTACAATGGATGACTTAAAAGAAGATAAAGAATTAGCGGCTGTTTTTACAGACAAAAAAGAAATTAAAAATAACATTAGAAAAGCCTCTAATAGTAGAAAGAATAAAAATACTGAAAATGATATTATGATTGTCGGAAAACCAGTGCATTCAAAAAATCAAAGTGCAGTGTTCGTATACGAATCTTTACAAGTACCGATACAAGGTATGGAGAGAACGACTGATTTTATATTCTTATCAGCAGGGATTGCGATTATATTAACAACTTTCTTTGCATTCTTCTTATCTACTCGAATTACAGCACCACTCCGTAAAATGCGTGAGGTTGCTTTTGAGGTTTCGCGTGGGAAGTTTGATGCGAAAGCTCCTATGGTATCTCAGGACGAGATTGGTGAGCTTGCAACGGCCTTAAATCAAATGGGGAAACAGTTGAAGTTTAATATGAATGCCCTGCAGCAAGAGAAAGAACAGTTAGCTAGTATTTTAAGCAGTATGGCAGATGGGGTTATTACGTTAAATCAAGAAGGTGAAGTCGTTGTAATCAATCCGCCAGCTGAACATTTCTTACAAGTTTGGCAAGAAGAAAAAGAAGTAGAGCTAAGTAAACAGCTCCCTTCTGAACTTGTTGAATTATTCCATCTCGTTGTAGAAAGCGAACAACAACAAGTGGTTGAAATTAATTTACAAAAAGGTAACTATGTAGTTCTTATGACGCCGCTTTACAATCAAACGAAAATTCGTGGAGCTGTAGCTGTATTGCGTGATATGACGGAAGAACGCCGTCTTGAGAAGATGCGACAAGACTTTATTGCGAACGTATCACATGAACTTCGTACACCGATGGTCATGCTTCAAGGGTATAGTGAAGCAATTTTAGATGATATTGTACAAACGAAAGAAGAAATTAATGAGTTTGTTCAAATCATTTATGATGAATCCGTTCGTTTAGGTAAACTTGTAAATGAATTATTAGATTTAGCACGTATGGAAAGCGGTAATGTAGAGCTACATATAGGTGAAGTTGATATTCATCCTTTCGTTGAAAAAATAGGTCGTAAATTCCAAGGGATTGCAAAGGATAAAGAAGTAGCACTAACGGTTGATTTCCAAAATCCAATCGAACAATACCCGTTTGATGCAGATCGTATGGAGCAAGTATTGACGAATTTAATTGATAATGCAATTCGTCATACGAATGCAGGTGGACATGTAACGCTTGTAATTAATACGAAAAATAATGGTCTTATTTTTGAAGTACAAGATTCGGGCGCTGGTATTCCAGAAGAAGATATTCCATTTTTATTTGATCGTTTCTACAAAGCTGATAAAGCAAGAACACGTGGGAAAAAAGGTGGAACAGGACTTGGGCTTGCGATTGCAAAGAATATTGTGCAAGGCCATGATGGGAAAATTGCTGTTTCAAGTGTTGTTGGAGAGGGAACTACATTCTCTGTATATTTACCGAATCGTATAATTTAGATATACGTTTTTAAAGTTGATAATGAATAAAGTTCTACTGTTTTTTATTTTTTTGTAAAATCAATTAAATAAATAATAGTAGAACTTTTTTTCTATCTTAGTCGAATGAAGAATAATGAGAGGGGTGTCGTGAAGCGATGAAATTATACACGAAAACAGGGGATAAAGGGACAACAAGTGTAATAGGTGGTAGAGTGGATAAAGATGATATTCGAGTTGAAGCATATGGCACGATAGATGAGGCGAATTCTCATATTGGATATACGATGACTAAGCTACGAGGCGGGTCTTTCGGAGATATTTACAATGAACTTGAAAATATTCAACATGAACTATTTGATTGCGGGGGAGACTTGGCGATAGTAGGAGAGAAAATTCCTTATAAAGTAACGATTGAAATGGTCGAAAGCTTAGAAAGAAGGATTGATTCGTATATAGAAGAAGCACCGCCGTTAGAGCGCTTTATTTTACCAGGTGGAAGCGAGGCGGCAGCTGCTATTCATATTGCACGTACAGTTGTAAGGCGAGCGGAACGATGTGTAGTGTCCTTGCAAAAAGAAGGAGAAATAAATGAAGTTGTTCTAAAGTATGTAAATAGATTATCTGATTATTTGTTTGCAGTAGCTAGAGTAATAAACGCTCGATTACAAGTAAAAGATGTGGAGTATAATCGCAGCGCAATAGTTTTTCGAGATAAAATAGAGAAGGAAGTGGAGTGATTCACTTTCTTTTTTTGTATACTTTTTTCTGTAATATACCAAAATAGAGAAGGTATGGTGGTAATTAGAAAACGGAGGATGTATATGAAGGCTTTAAAATACGGCGTCATGTTATTGACTATACTGTTTTTATCTCAATTACATGTGTACGCAGAGGGAAATCAATGGACATGGCCTGTTGAAGGGCAGATAAGTGATTATTTTGGGACAAGGCATGGAAAACACTACGGTATAGATATAGCCGCACCGATTGGCGCGGCTGTGGCAGCTATTCAAGATGGTAAGGTAACAAAGTCTTATTATTCAAGTAGTTATGGAAATGTTGTATTTATTAAACATGGAGAATATGAGGCTGTGTATGCACATTTAAATAAGAGATATGTAGTTCAAGGGGATTATATTTCAAAAGGAGAAATAATTGGAGAAGTAGGAAATACAGGAGAATCTCGAGGTGCACACTTACATTTAGAAGTTCATCAAGGAAGGTGGACGATGGCGAAAAAAAATGCGATGAATCCATTGCTTGTTTTACATGAGCAAAGAAATGAAGCAGTTTCTTCATCGTTATATGTTGTCCAAAAAGGGGATACTTTAATGAGTATTGCACGGAAATTTAGTATCTCGGTTAAGGAAATTAAAGAAAAGAACGGGCTGCAGCAAGAGCTGATTTATCCAAATCAACAATTATATGTAAAGTAAAAAAAGAGCTAGTTTAACTAGCTCTTTTTTTACCAAAAAATAAAGACACATATAAATCCAGAAATAGCTAAGTAGCTATATAAGTAAAATACTTTTGTTCTTGTTTTTTCGTTTGTTCTAAACAGTACAATAGTCGGTTCGATTAAACCGATTGTCAAACAAAGTAAACCAAGAAGCATACAACCGATTGAAATGGAGTACAGGGCGATTTGTGGTGCTTGAAATGGAATCATCCATTTTAATAAAAATGCAATAAGTGCAGTGTAGCAAATGCTGCCGATGTATTTATTCAACGGTGCATTAGAACGGAAACCTGGAAGCTTTTTTAAGAAAGAGCGGGAAACAACTTCAGTTTGTAAAGATGTATGTTCTTCGATTATTTTTTGAGCTTCTTTTCCTTTTTGGAAAAGGGATAATATCCAGTTTCGCTCCCCTTGAAAAATAAATTGAGAAGTTGTTAAATAATGATCCACCTTCACTTTACTCCAACTTTTCCACGGATGACGCTCACGCAATTTTAATTTACTCTCTGTTTTTTTATCATACTGATAAATACTGATACCATCTTCATCGAAAGCAGCATAGTATGTCTCGCTTGAGAATGTGCCTAAATCAATTGGGCAGTAGAAAAGTAATTCTTTTTTTAAGTAAAAGTATTCTTTTCTTAAGTTTTTTTTCATTGTTTCTCGAATAGAGTGTCTCTTTTCTTTCTTCATGACATTTCCTCCATAATCCAGAAAATGTTCTTATCTTAACAATTCAACATCTTATCACTTTTAATTATATATGACTAGGGGATTTATAGGAGAAATGCCGAATGCTAAAAAATCTGGGGTGTATTGTAAAATATAACGAATGGTTTTGGTTATATAAAATTAATAACTTATTTTTAATAAGTTACGATTTTTTTGTTCACAATCCAATCATGTTGTTGTATAATGAAATGGAAAATAGAATATCGGTCTATCTTCGGGGCAGGGTGAAAATCCCGACCGGCGGTGATGAACTATATGTGATTTTGTTCTAAGCCCGCGAGCCGTTAAGGCAGGATTTGGTGTGATTCCAAAGCCGACAGTATAGTCTGGATGGGAGAAGATGGAGGTTCAAGCGTTCAAAAAAGATATGGATTTGAACGTCTGTTTGATGTGCCTTAAATTCTCCCTTTGTGTAAAATACAAAGGGTTTTTTCGTTCTATGAAAAAGTAGGCATAGCAGAACCTTTCCACTTTCCATGAGATGATCGATGGAAAAGGAGAGAGAAAGATGAAACAAAAAAACAGTGTAGTGCAGATGGTGAGTGTAGCGATGCTAAGTAGTATTGCATATTTACTGATGATGTTGGATTTCCCGTTCCCAGGGCTTCCGCCATTTTTAAAAATTGATTTTAGTGATGTGCCAGCTCTAATTGCTGCAATTATTTTCGGGCCAGTTGCAGGTATAATTGTAGAGGCGATAAAGAATATTTTACATTACGGGATTCAAGGGAGTTTAACGGGAGTACCAGTTGGAGAAATTGCTAACTTTATTGCAGGATGTTTATTTATTGGACCAGCAGCTTTCTTATTTAGGAAGTATCGTACTGTTAAGAGTTTAACGACAGGATTAATGCTAGGGACAATTACAATGGCGCTCATTATGAGTGTGTTAAATTACATTATCATATTCCCAGCTTACACTTGGTTTTTAAATTCACCAGCTATGTCTAGCGAGGCTATAAGAACAACGGTTGTAACGGCAATCTTACCATTTAATTTGATTAAAGGAATTGTTGTGACAATTGTATTTGTAGCGTTATTCTCACGCCTGAAAGTATGGGTGTTTGCAAAAATGAAAAATGCATAAAATATAAAGTGAAACTTTAATCAGTGGGGGGGTTCATCCCCCGCTGATTATTAGCCCTCACCAATCGGGCTGCCCAGCAAATAGCGGGGTTAAAAAACCATTAGTAGTATGGAACTACTAATGGTTTTTTAATAAGTATCATGAAAACAAAAAATGTCCCTCATTAATATGAGGGACATTTTTTGAAGTTAATAAAAGACTATTCGAATTTTAAAGCATCGCCGTCAAATGATTCATCAGCAACTTTAATTGAGTCAGTTGGACAACCTTCGAATGCATCCATCATATCTTCAAGTAATACATCTGGAATTTCAACGATACCTTGGTTATCATCTAATGTTACGAATGCAATACCTTCATCATCATAGTCATAAATGTCTGGTGCAGCAGCGCCACAAGCACCACATGCAATACAAGTATCTTTATCAACGATTGTATATTTTGCCATCTTTTTTCCCTCCTGATAATATGTATGTGAAAAGCTCGCCATAAAAATTATAACCTTATTGTAAAACGGTTTTTAAAACTTTTCAACATAAAATTATAATGATAATGCTTATCAATTAGGGTGTCAACTGATTTTTGCATTATGTCATAAGATTTTCAAAATACGTAAATGTTATTTCGTTTGGTACAATAGAATATATACAAGTGTATAGTGTCGATATGAAAAGTTTAATGAGTGATACAATCATATCAAAAAGCAATTAAGTTAGATTGAAAGGTGGAAGCGGTATAATGCAACTACAATATACTTTATTGTATTGTTTAAAACAATTGAATGGTGAAAGGACCGTTTCTTCTATTTATTATTTATTAAAGGGAAAACGTTCTTCGCAAACGTTACAAGATGGAAATATGTTCCGAATTTCCTTTTTATTTGGAATATATAAATCGTTAAATAGAATCGAATATGATCGTGAAGTTGCAAAGTTGTTGCAAGCAGACTTGATTCAAGAAATACATGAAAATACATATTTGTTAACATCTAAAGGTAAAAGGCAGTTACATACATGGGAGGAAGTGTATACTTTTCCAGCGCATTTACATGGTTTGCACTATGGTGAATTAGGTGAAACATTTTGGAAAAGATTATCCTTAATTATTCAAACTATATCTAATTTACAACAGAATAATACGAAGTTTATTCCTATTCAACAAGATACAGAAATAATGGTGTGGGTGAAACGATTTTTAACAGGTATGCCGTATAGGCGAAATGAATTGGCAAAAAGATTATGGAAAGAAATACATAATCTTCTAGGTAAATGTAATGTGGTAGAAGCGACGATTGTAACATATAGATTAACAGGATATGAACGTATCGGTTGTACATTGCAGCAATTAGCGGAAATTACGAAACAAGATATATTCAGGGTGTACTTTTTATTTTGGGGTACAATTCATTTCCTTATACAAGAAGTTCGCGATAAAGAAAATGAATTTCCATTATTAGCTGAGATTATCTCTTATCCAAATGAGAGAGCCGAATTATTTAGTTTATCAACGAAAAAAACATATAATTTTTGGAGGCAAGGGCGCTCTTTAGAAGAAATAGCGACAATTAGAAATTTAAAGGTTGCAACGATAGAAGATCATTTTGTTGAAATTGCTTTGCGAGAAAGAGATTTTTCTATCGAGATGTTTATGGAAAAAGCCAAAATAGATAAAGTAACAAAAGTAATTGATGCATTACAAACACGTAAGTTGCGTGAGTTGAAACAAGCAGTTGGAGAGGATATCTCTTATTTTGAAGTTCGTCTTGTATTGGCGCGGATGGAGGGTATAAATGAAACTTGAGGAATATTTATATAGGTGGTTTGGATATTCTGAATTTCGTCCAGGTCAAAAAGGGGTAATTACAGATTTATTGGAAGGAAAAGATGTTATAGCGATGCTTCCGACCGGAAGAGGGAAGTCTATGTGCTATCAACTTCCAGGACTAATGCAAGAAGGAACAGTACTTGTTGTATCACCATTATTATCTTTGATGGAAGATCAGGTTACACAATTAAAATATGTTGTGAAAAACCGAGTGATAGCACTTAATAGTTTTCGGACATTACATGAAAAAAGAGAAGCGATGAAAAAATTAGCTTCATATAAATTTATTTTTGTTTCGCCAGAGATGTTGCAGTCGGAATTGTTAATAAGAGAATTGAAGAAAGTTCATATTTCGTTATTTGTTGTGGATGAAGCGCATTGTATTTCGCAATGGGGTTATGATTTTAGACCAGACTATAAAAAACTAAATGTAGTCATTGAGAATATCGGGTCTCCAACGGTGCTAGCATTAACGGCAACAGCAACGAAAGATGTACTACGAGATATAGCAGAAAGTTTAGATTTGAAGAATGTGACGCAGCATGTATACTCTATTGATCGTCCAAATATTGCAATGGAAGTACAATTTGTGGAGACAATAGAAGAGAAGAAAGAGGCGCTTTTGGACCAGGTGATGTATTTACAAGGGCCAGGGATTGTATATTGTTCAAGCAGAGCGTGGACAGAACGTTTAACGGAATATTTAAGAGGAAAAGGCGTTACTGGTGTCGCTTTCTATCATGGTGGTATGGAACATGAAGAGCGTATGTTAATTCAACAGCAGTTTATGAATGACCAGTTGCAGCTTGTAATATGTACAAGCGCTTTTGGTATGGGAGTAAATAAGTCGAATACGAGATATATTATTCATTTCCATTATCCGACTAATATAGCTTCTTATTTACAAGAAATCGGAAGAGCTGGAAGAGATGGTGAACCAAGTATAGCTATCTTATTATGTAGTCCGTTAGATCACGATTTGCCAATTTCAATCATTGAAGATGAATTGCCAAGTCCGTCGCAAATACAATTTTTATTTTCTTTATTACAAGAAAGAATGTTTCAAACGAAAGAATTACCAATAGAAGAGGTAGAAGAAATTTGTTATAATGCAGCAAGATTTAATGAACAATATTGGCGTTTCATCCGCTATCATCTCGAACAGCTTGGAATCATACAGCAGCGAAAATTAATATTAGAGAGCTTGTCAGATGAAATTATGAACAGATTAATAGCTGAAGTAGAAATAAGGCTACGTAATAAATATAGTGAGCTAGAAAACATGAAATCATGGATACAAGTGAAAGGATGTAGACGTGAATATTTGCTACAACAGTTCGGTTATAAAAAAGAGAACGAGTTGAAAAATTGCTGTGACTATTGTCATATTACAAAAACAGATTATAAAAAAAGACAAGCGCAACAATCGGATTTCGACTATAATTGGGAAACAGAGTTACAAAAGCTTTTCGGTCTAGAAAAGATGGGGGAATGATGAACATTCAAAGGCATAATATTGAAGAAATGAGTCCGAAAGAAATAAGGCTGAATCTGTATATTACACAGTTCATTATTATCGGCATCGGTTGTTTACTAGCATATATATTATTCCGAGATATAAAATCGGTGTATAGTCTGTGGAAATGGGAACCGGTGTCTATACTTATAATAGGTGGCTTGTTAGCGATTGGTATTGTGTTATTAGATTATGTTGCAATGCGAGTATTTCCAGAGTCTTGGTTTGATGACGGTGGTATTAACGATAGGATGTTTCAAGGGATGTCAGTTATGCATCTACTTGTTGTTACGTTCATTATCGGATTTGCAGAAGAATTTTTATTTAGAGGTGTAGTGCAGACGCACTTTGGAATTATAATAGCGAGTTTAGTATTTGCAGTGTTACATATTCGGTATATAACAAAGCCATTTTTGTTTTGTTTCGTCTGTTTCATTAGTTTTGTCTTTGGTTATGTATTTGAATGGACAGGAAATTTGTTTATAACAATCTTTGCACACTTTCTTGTTGATTTTATAATGGGACTCCAATTAAGAAAATAAATGGAAGGTGGTGGTGAACAACATGAGGAAACGAATTCCTGATTTTGAAGAGGAATTAGAAGTTGAGCGAGTGGAAGAAAAAGAAGGTTTACCGCCGCGTAGTGAAATTCATAGAAATAAAGAGAAAAAACAAAAGTTTAAAATGAATCATATTTTCGTCCGAGTATTAACATTTCTATTCATATTACTACCAATTAGTATCTTATGGTATACAGATAAATATATTCAGGTGAAAAGTGATGGTAATAACGCTGGAAAAAGTGCATTTGAGGTCATTTTCTTTGACTCAGCTAAATCTGAGTCAGGGGCACCATCTGAGAAAGTGGTAACGCATACGGTGAAAGAGGGAGAAACTTTAGAAAGTATAGCGAAGCAATATTTTTCAGATGAAACTGGGATCGAAGTGATTAAAAAGTATAATAATTTACAAGAAGATGAAGTGAATGTAGGTCAAGAATTAAAAATTCCGATAAAAGATAAGTCCACAAAGCAAGAGAGTTAGTAACATACTTGCTATAAAAACTGAGGATCATCTTTATGAGGAGGGGAGTAAAAAATATATGATATGGATTATCTTATTAAGTACTCTCGTATGTATTGGTATTATATTTCTTCTTGTAATGTATACAGAAGCAATGCGTAATACGGTGCTAGAACATACTTTAATATTTGAAGAATTTCCGGAAAGTTTTCAAAAGGTAAATGTGTTTTTTATTTCTGATATTCATAGAAGGGTCATTTCAAATTCGTTAATTGAACAAGTAAAAGGAAAAGTAGACCTTGTAATTATTGGTGGTGATCTAGCGGAAAGAGGTGTCCCTTTATCAAACATCTCTGCTAATATACAAAAGTTAAGAGCGATCGCTCCTGTATATTTTGTATGGGGAAACAATGATTATGAGATTGAATATCATGAATTAGATGCTTTGTTATTAGAAAATAATGTGAAAGTTTTAGATAATACAAGAGTTGTATTTGAATCTGAATTAGGAGAGAAAATTTGTTTGCTCGGTGTAGATGATGTTGGTTTGAAACGCGATCGTTTAGATTTAGCATTGGCTGATTGTAAAGAAGATGGTTTTCGTATATTAATTAGCCACAACCCTGATATAATAAATAAAATGTCTGGAAAAGAACAAATTTCACTTGTGCTAAGTGGACATACACATGGAGGGCAGATTCGATTATTTCCATCTGAAAAATATTTAAAAGGCGGCGTATATAAGCATTCAAATATGACTCTTTTTGTTAGTAATGGGTATGGAACAACGTTGATTCCACTTCGCTTCCGAGCACCTGCTCAAACACATATTATTACGTTATGCGGAGGGAAATGATGCCAACTCTAAACGGAAAATATAATATAAAAGCTGTTTCGAATATAATTGGAATTCAACCAAGTACGCTTCGTGCATGGGAAAGACGATATCAAATTATTGCCCCAAAGCGGAATCATGCGGGGCATCGATTATATACAGAAGAGCATATTCAAATTTTGAAATGGTTAATGGACAAGGTTTCTTCCGGCATGATGATTGGACAAGCAGTTCAATTATTAGAAGGGAATCGTTTGCAGAGTGATGTTCAAAAAGAAATACATTACGATAGAGAAGTTGTTTTAGTGGACGATTTACTACAAGCTTTGTTAAAATTTGATGAAATTACAACTTCTGCATTGTTAAACGAGGCTTTTAGTATTTATGCAACAGAAAAAGTTATCGCAAGTATTGTTCTTCAAGTGTCAAATCAATTGTTAACGTTAAAAAATAATAATGAAGTTACAATGGTGCAATTCCAATATGTCGTATCATTTTTACAAACGCGTCTAGGGATGGTGTATCATAATGCATCATCGTTTTCTTCTATACACAAAGTTGTCGTGTTAGAAAGTAATATGTTGAAAGGGTTTGTTTTCTCAACGTATTTACGATTAAAAGGATATGAGGTGATATATATTAGGGCAAGCTTGGCGGAAGATAGCATTTCGTTAGCTGTTGAGCAAATAAGACCTAAATATGTAGTAATCTCTTTTGATGACGGACGAGAACTTAAGAACGCGGTGAACTACGTGAATTTGTTGCAAGAAAAAAATGAGAACCTTTCTGTTGGGGTTATAGGAGAAATAGGTGCTCGAGATCAGTTGAACATTCAAACAAGCCTAATTGGTGATACGAAAGAAGAATGGGATGATTGGTTAAAAATGTCAGAATAGTTGTTCGAAAAGAACCATCTATTTTCTATTTCATATAATAAAAATTATATTCATTGGTTGCGTAGGGAGGGTATGAGATGAGGCTGGAACGATTAAATTACAATAAGATAAAAATTTTCTTAACATTTGATGATTTATCTGAACGAGGATTAACGAAAGAAGATTTATGGAGAAATGCACCGAAAGTACAGCAATTATTTCGTGATATGATGCAAGAAGCAAATAAAGAATTAGGATTTGAAGCGGATGGTCCGATTGCAGTTGAAGTATTTTCTCTACAAGCGCAAGGAATGGTCGTAATTGTAACGAAAGAACATCAAGAAGCGGATACAGATGATGAGTTCCGTGACGAGTTTATTGAAATGCAAGTGACTCTAGATGAAAGCGAGCACATCCTTTATGAGTTTGCTACACTAGATGACGTAATTAACTTGTCGAATCGTTTATATAACCTTGATGTAACTGGCGGAAAACTATATACGTGGGATGGGCGTTTCTATCTTTGGATGGAAGAAGAGGAGCAAGTTCAATTACTGAAGGCAGATTTTATAGCTATTTTAGCGGAATATGGTAATCCGTCTACAGCAACTATTTATCGTCTAATGGAGTATGGTAAAGAATTAATGGATTCTCAAGCAATTGAACAAATACACAATTACTTTGTAAAAAAACAAAACCTTAGCTAATATAACATAGCTAAGGTTTTGTTTTTTTTATTTGGAAAGCCTAAAATATTGGTCTGAAAATTTCAAAACGATCAATGGTATAGTGGGAATCATAAATACTTAATCATTCTTTCTTTTACTTAAATGTATCTTTTTAAGGTGTTGTATTTAAGTGAAATAAAAAATATTTAAATATTTAAGTATTTTACTTTTCTAAAAGTAATAAAAGGACTATAATGATAGTGAAAACGCTTGCAACAGAAAAAAGTTTGTATATATTTGTTAGCGTTTTCTATTGCATTCCAAATTTAACGGTGTATACTAGGCAATGAAGGTTTACTAAACAAGTGAAATTACAGGGGGTTTACTTACTATGGTAGCCGAAAAGGGAACTCAAACAAAAACACAACAACAAAGGGAACAACATTTTGAACTATTGAATTCGACACAAATTGTTATTAGTGAAGCATTAGAAAAATTGGGTTATCCAAACGAAGTATATGAATTATTAAAAGAACCAGTTCGTATGATGACAGTGAAAATACCAGTTCGTATGGATGACGGGACTGTTAAAATATTTACAGGATATCGTGCACAACATAATGATGCTGTTGGTCCAACGAAAGGTGGAATTCGCTTCCATCCGAATGTAACAGAAAATGAAGTGAAAGCACTTTCAATCTGGATGAGTTTAAAATGTGGTATTGTTGATTTACCATATGGCGGAGGTAAAGGTGGAATTATCTGTGACCCACGTGAAATGTCATTCCGTGAGTTAGAAAGATTAAGCCGCGGTTATGTACGAGCAATTAGCCAAATCGTAGGACCGACGAAAGATATTCCAGCTCCAGATGTATTCACAAATTCTCAAATTATGGCATGGATGATGGATGAGTATAGCCGTATTGATGAATTTAACTCACCAGGATTTATTACAGGTAAGCCACTTGTATTAGGTGGATCACATGGACGTGAAACAGCAACGGCGAAAGGTGTAACAATTTGTATTCGCGAAGCTGCAAAAAAACGCGACATTGATATTAAAGGTGCGCGCGTTGTTGTTCAAGGATTCGGTAATGCTGGTAGCTTCTTAGCTAAATTTATGCATGATGCAGGTGCGAAAGTTATTGCAATCTCAGATGCTTACGGTGCATTGCATGATCCAAACGGATTAGATATTGATTATTTATTAGACCGCCGTGATAGCTTCGGTACAGTAACAAAATTATTTAATAATACAATTTCAAATAAAGAATTGTTAGAACTTGATTGCGACATTTTAGTTCCAGCTGCAATTGAAAACCAAATTACAGAAGAAAATGCTAATAATATTAAAGCGAAAATCGTTGTTGAAGCTGCAAATGGTCCAACAACATTAGAAGCAACTAAAATTTTAACAGATCGCGGAATTTTACTTGTTCCAGACGTATTAGCAAGTGCTGGTGGTGTAACAGTATCTTACTTTGAGTGGGTACAAAATAACCAAGGTTACTACTGGACTGAAGAAGAAGTAGAACAACGTTTAGAAAAAGTAATGGTAAGATCATTTGATTCTATTTATGAAACAGCACAAGTTCGTAAAGTGAACATGCGCTTAGCAGCGTACATGGTCGGTGTTCGTAAAATGGCTGAAGCAAGTCGCTTCAGAGGTTGGGTATAATATTATATCGTGAGAAAACGTGATTCCTTTCGAGGGAATCACGTTTTTTTGTTGAAGTATTAAATTGAGGTGTTGTATATGAAAAATGAAATGATGGAACGAGTAGAACAATTAGAAGAAAAGGTTAAGAGGTTAGAGGGAGAACTTGCAAGAACGATGGAAGCTAGAAAAACAAGTATCGTTCGGGTGTTCGGGGAAGGGCTACTGTTTTTAATATTTGGTTTGGTTGTAGTAGGGCCGATTATCGCCGTTGTAATCTCAATTCTTACTTGGATTGCTGAAAAATAAAACAAAAATAAAAAGAACGCTTGTTCTGCACGAACAAACGTGCTATACTCTCTTTAGATAAACAAAACGGAAATGATTTTAAGGAGAGATTAATGATGAAAATGACAGTGGACCAAAGATTTATGATGCCAGCGGATGTTGTAGAACGAGTGGAAGTATTACGAAACAAGCAAAGTAAGCGTGGCACATTATTACAATCAGTAAATAAATTTTTCGGTTTAGATACGAAAGAAGATTGTGTTTGGTTTTACGGTTTTTATGGAGTGGCTGTAAGTATTTTATTATTTATGGTGTTCACATCAAATATTTTCGATTTTCTCTTCGCTTAAGAAATATGCTATAAGGACATTACTACCGAATACATATATAAGGAAGTAAGGTAATCTTCAGAAGCGGGAGTTGGTAGTAATGGCGATGTTTCCTATAGAGCGTAACTATATTGGATATGGAAGTTCACGACCGGGAATTCCTCTTTCTAAAGTAAGGTTTATTGTAAGTCATGATACGGGGAATCCTGGTAGCAATGCGATAGGGAATCGGGATTATTTTAATGAGATACAACCGAAAGCCTCGGCACATACATTTATAGATGACAAAACAATATTAGAAATTATACCTATAAATGAAGTTGCTTATCATGTTCGATATGGTGTGCCGACAGATAATGACTTATATGGTTATGATGCAAATAAGGCTGCCATTGGAGTGGAACTTTGCTATGGCGGTGATGTTAACTTTTGGGAAGCGTATACCCGTTTTACGTGGTACCATGCGTATTTATGTCAAAACTTCGGCTTGAATCCAAAAAAAGATATCGTATCACATAAAACGCTTGACCCAGCTAGAAAGATTGATCCTGAAAATGTATTAGGGAAACAAGGCATTAAATTTCAGCAGTTTTTAGCAGATGTCTATCGGATGTATGTTTCGTTTAGATGACAAATATATGAAAAATGAATACAATAAAGATAGGTGCCTACTGCTGTAAGTAGGTTTTTTCTTGTTTTTATAAATAGTGCAGAGGTAGAAGACTAGGAGTGGACGAGTATGCAGAAAGAAACAGTTATTATAATCGGAGGCGGTCCGTGCGGATTAGCAGCAGCAATTTCGTTGCAAAAGGTAGGGATAAATCCGTTAGTAATTGAAAAAGGAAACATTGTAAATGCCATTTATAATTATCCAACTCATCAAACATTTTTCTCTTCTAGTGAAAAATTAGAAATTGGTGAAGTAGCTTTTATTACAGAAAACCGTAAGCCAGTTCGAAATCAAGCGCTTGCGTATTATCGTGAAGTAGTAAAGCGTAAATCTGTACGTGTAAATGCTTTTGAACGAGTAGAGAAAGTTCAAAAAGAGGGAGAAGTCTTTAAGGTTGGGACGACAAAACGTGATGGAAGTAAAGAAATGTATGTAGCGAAATACGTTGTTGTAGCAACTGGATATTATGACAATCCAAATTATATGAATGTTCCGGGTGAGGAACTGAAGAAAGTAGCTCACTATTTTAAAGAAGGGCATCCTTATTTTGACCGAGATGTAGTAGTTATAGGTGGGAAAAACTCGAGTGTAGATGCCGCGTTAGAACTTATTAAAGCGGGTGCGCGTGTAACGGTACTATATCGCGGAAGTGAATATTCACCAAGCATAAAGCCGTGGATTTTGCCGGAGTTTGAGGCATTAGTACGAAGCGGCACAATTCAAATGCATTTCGGGGCTCATGTGAAAGAAATTACTGAACATACATTAACGTATACAGTTGATGGCGAGGCATATACAATCCAAAATGATTTTGTATTTGCGATGACTGGTTACCATCCTGATCATAGTTTCTTAACGAAGATGGGTGTTCAGATTGATGGAGAAACAGGACGTCCAATTTATGCAGAGGATACAATGGAAACGAACGCTGAAAATATTTTCATTGCAGGTGTAATTGCTGCTGGAAATAATGCGAATGAAATATTTATCGAGAACGGTAGATTTCATGGAGATGCGATTGCGCAAACCATTGCAACAAGAGAAATATAAAAAGAAGCTGTCGAAATAAACTTCGACAGCTTCTTTTTTTAATCGTGCATAAACATATTTTGGATTGTTTCATGAGAATTTGTATTCTCTAATGCAACTAATAATTTAATACGTGCTTTTTGAGCATTTAAACCGTATGTGAATACAATACCCATATCTTTTAATCGTTTGCCGCCGCCTTCATATGAATATACATCTTGAACGATGCCGTTGAAGCAGCGAGAAACTAATACCACAGGAATTCCTTTGTTTATTAATCGTTCTAGACTAGGAAGTGTTCTTGGAGGTAAATTACCTTGTCCAAGTGCCTCAATAACAATCCCGTCTACTGGAAGATTTTCAATTGCTGCTAATAATGTATCGTCCATACCCGCGTATGCTTTTAGAACGACTACGTTTTTAGAAATCGTATTTACTGAATATGTTTCGTGATGTACTAAAGCATGGTGGAATACAACACCACGTTTTGTGACCATACCAATTGGTCCATACTGTGGACTTTGGAATGTTGCTACATTACTTGTATGTGTTTTCGTTACATTTGTAGCGCAATGAATTTCGTCGTTTAATACGACTAGAACACCCTTTTCGGCAGCTTCACTACTGCTAGCGACTTTTACAGCTGATAAGAAGTTATATAGACCATCAGCACCTAATTCGTTGCTAGAGCGCATTGCACCTGTCACAACGATTGGAATAGTTGCTTGTACTGTTAAATCTAAGAAATAGGCTGTTTCTTCTAATGTATCCGTACCATGCGTAATGACTACGCCATGAATGTTGTCTTGTTTTACTCTTTCATCAATGATGACTTGTAATTGTAACATTTCGCTCGGTGTCATATGAGGAGATGGAAGATGGAACACATCTTCAACGATTAAATCAACATCGCCTTCTAAATCAGGAATAAATTTTAAAAGAGGATTTTTTTCACCTGGTTGTACGACTCCAGTTTCTTTATCTTCCTCCATTGCAATTGTTCCACCTGTGTGTAAAACTAGGATTCTTTTCAATGCTTATACCCCTTTCAAGTAAAAAAAATACATTTAGAACATAACATGTTTTGAGTAAATTCGACAATGGAAATGTATAAAAGTATGTCTCGAAAATGACAATAAAATTAACTGCTATATGTACGATGTATAAAATCACGAAACGAAATGTGCAAATATAGGATAGGAAGGGGCGATTACGTTGAAAAAGATGGAGAAAATTTTTATTCGTATATTAATTATACAATTCATTTGTCTTTGTGTTGTGCAATTGTTATTTATACATAAGTCATCAGTGAAATATTTATCTAAAATTGTTTATTATGAAGGTGTCATGGTAAAAAACAAAGCAGAAATCTTACAGGTGAATAGGTAGTTTTCATTTTCTTCTATTAAGGATTATGCTACAATAATTGAGGATTTAATGACGTGAAGCAAATGAGAAGAAGCAGGAAAATACCTGCTTTTCGTTTTGTTTTATAAGTGAAAAAATGAGGTGTTACAATGGATAAACAAATTTCAATTGCTATAGATGGTCCAGCAGCTGCTGGAAAAAGTACAGTTGCGAAAGTTGTAGCGAAGAAGCTTTCTTACGTTTATATTGATACAGGCGCAATGTATCGTACGCTTACATATGCAGCCCTTGAGCAAAAAGTGGACATTGAAAATGAAGAGCAGTTAATGGAAGTTGTAAAGAATGTAAATATTGAGTTTCAGCAAGGAGAAAATACACAACTTGTATTTTTAAATGGACAAGATGTTTCTGAAGTAATTCGTACACCTGAAGTGACGAATCGAGTATCTATTGTGGCAAAGCATCGCCTTGTTCGTGAAGAAATGGTACGTCGTCAACAAGAGTTAGCGGAAAAAGGCGGCGTTGTAATGGATGGCCGTGATATTGGTACACATGTGTTACCAGATGCTGAAGTGAAGATCTTTATGCTTGCTTCAGTTGAAGAAAGAGCAGAAAGAAGACATTTAGAAAATATGAATAAAGGTTTCGATTCTAATTTAGAGCAGTTAAAAGAAGAAATTGCTCAGCGTGATAAATTAGATTCAGAACGCGAAGTTTCTCCTCTAAAAAAAGCTGAGGATGCATTGGAATTAGATACAACTTCTTTATCAATTGAAGAAGTTGTCCAAAAAATTATGAGTATTGTTTCAGGAGTGTTTGCGAAATAAAGGAAGGGGATAGCCTCTTTCTTTTTTTTGTTTGTATAGAAATGTAAAGGATACGTGAATTGTGAGCCACTTTCCTTGACAAATGATCGGATTTGTAAGAAGTTAGTAAAAGAGGGATAAAACTTTCAGAATATATTCGCTATTATATTTCAAAACATACTTTCTTCAAGATGATTTTGCTGTATACTATTTATATAAGTTTAATATATTTTCTAGTGAAATGTATGAAAACCGAGTATGTGATGATAAATTCTTAAACATGCAAATGAAAACAATTGTTTTCATTTCGTATATACATAAAAAATGCTTTGTCAATTCTGTAGGGAGGTATTTCCATGGTAGAGAAAATGAATGAAGAAGTTATGGATTCAAAAGAATTACAAGTTGGTGACGTTGTTACAGGTTCTGTAACGAAAGTTGAAGAGAAACAAGTGCTTGTAAATGTTGGATACAAAACAGATGGCGTAATTCCAATTAGTGAATTAGCTAACGTTCATATTGAAAAAGCAAGCGATGTTGTAGAATTAGATCAAACACTAGAATTAAAGGTTATTAAATTAGAAGAAGATGATCTTGTCTTATCTAAACGTGCTGTTGATGCAGAAAAAGCATGGGTAGAATTACAAGAGAAATTCACTTCTGGTCATGTGTTTGATGTTACTGTAAAAGATATTGTGAATGGTGGGTTAGTTGTGGACCTTGGTGTTCGTGGTTTTATCCCAGCTTCACTTGTAGAAGTACATTATGTAGAAGATTTTACTGACTATAAAGGCAAAACATTAGATGTAAAAATTGTTGAATTAGACCGCGAAAAAAATCGTGTAATCCTTTCACATAAAGCAGTAGTAGAATTAGAACTAGATTCTAAGAAAAAAGAAGCAATCTCTTCATTAAAAGAAGGAGACGTTGTTGAAGGAACAGTACAACGATTAACGGATTTCGGTGCTTTCGTTAATGTTGGTGGTGTGGACGGTTTAGTTCATATTTCACAAATTTCACACGAACGTGTAGAGCAACCTTCTGAAGTATTAGAGCAAGGTCAAAAGGTAAAGGTTAAGGTGTTATCTGTTGATGCGGATACACAACGTATTTCTTTATCAATTAAAGCAGCTCAACCAGGACCTTGGGAAAATGTTGCTGGCGAACTAAAAGCTGGAGATATTCGTGAGGGAGTAGTAAAACGTCTTGTTACATTCGGTGCATTCGTTGAAGTTTTACCTGGCGTTGAAGGGCTTGTGCACGTATCTCAAATTGCAAATCGTCACGTGAAAAATCCAAATGAAGTATTGGAAATGGGACAAGAAGTAAAAGTGAAAGTGCTTGAAGTCCATGTAGCAGAGAAACGTATTTCTTTAAGTATAAAAGAAGCGCTTGAGGAAAATAATGTAATTGAAGATTACAGTCAGTATGAACCAAATGCTGATTCTGCTACATTCCAATTAAGTGATATTATTGGTGAACAACTGAAAAAATTAAAGAAATAAAGAGGGGTACAAGTGGTAAGGGCAAAACGTAAATTAGATCATATTGAATACGCTCTTTCTACTGGTCAGTCTCGTACGCATGGCTTTCATGATATTGATTTTGTGCATCAAGGTTTGCCAAATTCAAGTTATGACACAATAACATGTGAAACAAAAATCGGCGAACTTTCACTAAGTTCGCCGATTTTTATCAATGCGATGACTGGTGGTGGGGGAGAGCAAACGTTACATATTAATGAGCAATTAGCATATGTAGCGAAACATCATAATCTTGCTATGGCTGTAGGGTCGCAAATGGCGGCGTTAAAAGATGAAAGTGAGGCTGCTTCTTATAAGATTATTAGAAAGGTAAATCCAAATGGTATTTTCTTTGCTAATTTAGGTAGTGAGGCAACTACCGAACAGGCAGAGCGTGCCGTTGATATGATTGAAGCGAATGCATTGCAAATTCACTTAAATGTCATACAAGAGTTAACGATGCCAGAAGGAGACCGTGACTTTACTGGTGTACTTCAGCGCATTGAGAAAATTGTTTTAAATAGTAAAGTTCCTATCATTGTGAAAGAAGTTGGATTTGGGATGAGTAAGGAAACGGTCCAACAGTTAGCGAGCGTTGGTGTAACGGCAATTGATATTGGCGGACAAGGTGGTACGAATTTTGCTGCTGTTGAAAATGAAAGAAGACAGCGAATGCTTTCTTATTTTAATAACTGGGGCATACAAACAGCAACCTCGATTATTGAAGCAACCTCTACAAATAATAACCTCTCTTTTATTGCATCTGGGGGTATACAAACAGCGCTTGATGTAGCGAAAGCAATCGCATTAGGGGCGAATACAACTGCGTTTGCTGGATACTTTTTACGCATTTTAATGCAAGGCGGTATCGAGAAATTAGTAGATGAAATTGATCTTTTACATACAGATTTGAAATTTATTATGACAGCTCTCGGTGCGAAGACGATAGAAGAGTTACAGTCTGTACCTCTTGTTATAAAGGGCGAAACATATCATTGGTTAACGCAGCGTGGTATTGATACGACGCATTATAGTAGGAGATGAAAAATCAACCGTTTGGTTGATTTTTTTGTTTTCTGTTCTTTTTTAGTAATATAAAGTGAGGAATGGAATTAATATTCTATAAAAATGAAATTATTCATATATATTATTTTGTAAAAGTCGCGACTGAAAAATGTAGATAATGTGCTATTGAATTATTGAGGAAGGTTTAATTTTGTCAAGGGAAATAGGGATGGATAAAAATAAAGTGTAGAAAGATTTGTATGTGAAATGTTATTTCAATATAAATAGAAATTATGAAGAAATATGTAAAAGACGGTTTCGTACAATATCGAAACCGTCTTTTTGTATTCATTAGTGTTGATTTTGTTTTCGAGCTTGCTCTGGTGTATCAAGCCCAGTAGCACCCGGATATTGTAATGATTGGTCACGGTCAGATTCAACGCGGCGTGATTCTCTTAGTTTTCGTTCTTGACGATCTTTACCCATAATGAATTGCACCTCCTTATTAAAAGTGTTGCTGTTATATGAAAAAACTATGCGCGAAGAAAGTGGATTAACTTTCATAAAAAGTTCCCATAATGGAAAACATAGGAGGTGAAATGATGGAAGGGAGTACTTTTTATTTTGTAGCTTGGATAGGGTGGATTGTTGTAACTTTTTTTATGAAAAAGGACTCTATTCGGTGGAAGATAAGCGCCTGTATATTGATTTTTATTATTTGCTCTCCGTTACATGTAACGATTGCTTCATTCACGGTATCAGTAAATGCATTTTTACTTTCTGTTGTTGCTTTTATAGGAATCACACTATATTCTATTTGGAAAAAATTATATAGCTTACTTTCGGCACTTATTATTGCAATGTTATATACAAGTTTTCATTTGTTAGAAGTATATGATCCGATTTGGATTGTGGTGGACAGGTTGTTTTTGTTAAGTGGTGCTCTTGTGTATGCAACGGTTTTATTACACGAGGATCGCATATTACGATTATGTTCTCTGTATATAGGAATGTTACAGGGAGAATTGTTAGTGACACTTATTTTTCGAAAGCTACATTTTCCTTACGATTACGGTAGTTTAGCGTTTTTTGATATCGTCGCCGTTTCTACATTTTTCATGGCAATTTTGTTTTGGATTGCAAAAGCATCAGTATATATGGAACAGTTCAAGGGAAAAACACGTAAAAGAAAGGCGAGGGTAATACATGACTGAATATACACCGGCCATTTTATGCGGCGTAATAGCGGGGACAATAACGAGAGTGCTAATGCTCCGGACGGATACGCGGCAATATCCGACGAGGCTTCATGGGAAAATTATTCACATTGCGATGGGGTTAATTGCAGCGGCTTTAGGAGCAATTGCGATCCCGTCAATTTTGAAAAAAGATTTTTCTGCCATTACGTTTCTTACGTTAGCAGCAACACAGTTTCGTGATGTGCGTAATATGGAAAGAAATACACTTCAACAATTAGATGGATATGAGCTCGTACCGCGTGGAAATACATACATTGAAGGAATTGCATTAGTTTTTGAAAGTCGTAACTATTTGGCGATGTTAACGTCGTTTGCAACGACGTTTGCGTATATAGGATTCCGTTCATGGATTGCTGGGGTAATTATGGCTATCATCGCATTTTTTATCGCGAAAACATTAATGTCTGGTAAGAGGTTACATGATCTTGTTGATATCGAGCATGTTCCGCTTCGTTTTGAAGGGGCGGGGTTGTATATTGATAATATTTACATTATGAATATTGGATTGCCAGCAAGACAAGAGGAAATTATGAAATATGGAATGGGTTTTATTCTAAAGCCGAAATCAATTGATGCGATGGTTACAATTGCAAATTTAGGACAACGACAGGCTATTTTACATGATGTTTCTGTTGCTTTAGGGATTTATAGAGATTCTGGTACACCAGCGCTTGTACCGCTAGCAAAGCGTGATTTAGAGGATGGCAGGGTTGGAATCTTTGTCCTGCCACAAGATCAAGATGCAGAGAAAGCGATAGGTGTCATAGGGAATGTTCCGACGTTAGAAAGTGCTGTTCATATGTCATCGGAAGCCCCGAAAGGAAGGGGAGATAAAAGATGATGTTAGAAAGTGTAATTCTCGCGGTTATTACAACAACACCGGAGAAATTTGCTGGGGGTGCCCCTTTATTTACTTGTGAATCGACAGAGGAATTAGAATTTGTTGCAAATAATTTAGAGGCAATTTTAGATGGTATTGCGCATCGCTTACAAGAGAATGTATATATTATTGTGAAACATTAGCAACGTGTGTTATAATGTGAGGTGTTTTGATACGTTGAGAAATATTCTGGAATGCAAATCCCTTCTTGCACAAAGAAGGGTTTTTTACATAATAAACAGATGTAAGTTGAAAGGATGAAAGTATATGCCGAAACCAGTAATAGCAATAGTAGGCCGCCCGAACGTAGGGAAATCTACTATTTTCAATAGAATTGTTGGAGAGAGAGTTTCAATCGTAGAAGATATTCCAGGTGTAACGCGCGATCGTATTTATAGCGCTGGAGATTGGTTAAATCATGAATTTAACATTATTGACACAGGTGGAATTGATATTGGAGACGAGCCATTTTTGACACAAATTCGTCAACAAGCTGAAGTAGCGATTGATGAAGCAGATGTTATCATTTTTATGACAAATGGTCGTGATGGTGTAACAGCAGCGGATGAAGAAGTTGCGAAAATTTTATATCGCTCAAATAAACCAGTTGTACTTGCGGTAAATAAAGTGGACAATCCTGAAATGCGCAGTGATATCTATGATTTCTATGCATTAGGATTTGGTGAGCCATTCCCAATTTCAGGTACACATGGATTAGGATTAGGTGATTTATTAGACGAAGCTGCACAACATTTTCCAAAGATTGAAGAAGACGGATATGATGAAGATACAATTCGTTTCTCTCTAATTGGACGTCCGAACGTAGGGAAATCATCACTTGTAAATGCTCTTCTTGGTCAAGAGCGTGTAATTGTTAGTAATGTAGCAGGAACAACTCGTGATGCTGTCGATACACCGTATAGTAAAGATGGAAAAGATTATGTAATTATCGATACAGCTGGTATGCGTAAAAAAGGGAAAGTGTATGAAAGTACAGAAAAGTATAGTGTACTTCGTGCGCTAAGAGCAATTGAACGTTCTGACGTTGTTTTAGTCGTTTTAGACGGTGAAGAAGGAATTATCGAACAAGATAAAAAAATCGCTGGATATGCTCATGATTCAGGACGAGCTGTTGTTATCGTTGTAAACAAATGGGACGCAGTGAAAAAAGATGAGAAAACAATGAAAGCATTTGAAGAAAATATCCGTGCTCATTTCCAATTTTTGGAGTACGCACCGATTGTATTCTTATCTGCGAAAACGAGAAAACGTACACAAACGTTAATCCCGGTTATTGATGAAGTAAATGAAAGTCATAGTATCCGTATTCAAACGAATGTATTAAATGATGTAATTATGGATGCGGTAGCGATGAATCCAACGCCAACTCATAATGGTAGCCGTCTGAAAATTTTCTATGCAACACAAGTTGCGGTAAAACCACCAACATTTGTTGTGTTTGTAAACGATCCAGAATTATTGCACTTCTCATATGAGCGCTTCTTAAAGAATCGTTTACGTGAATCATTTGGCTTTGTAGGAACGCCGATTCACATTATCGCTAGAGCAAGAGACTAATGGAGAGGATGTGATTTTATGACAAAAATCACAGTAGTAGGAGCAGGTAGCTGGGGAACAGCGTTAGCGATGGTATTAGCTGACAATGGACATGATGTACGTATTTGGGGAAATCGTACTGAACTTATGGATGAGATTAATACGAAACATGAGAATAGTCGCTATCTCCCAGGCATTACATTGCCAAGCACAATCGTAGCCTACTCTTCTTTAGAAGAAGCATTAGTAGATGTAAATGTAGTACTTCTTGTAGTACCAACGAAAGCTTATAGAGAAGTGCTGCAAGATATGAAGAAATATGTATCAGGTCCGACTACTTGGATTCATGCAAGTAAAGGAATTGAACCTGGTACGTCAAAACGTATTTCGGAAGTGATTGAGGAAGAAATTCCAGAGAACTTGATTAAAGACGTTGTTGTACTGTCTGGACCGAGTCATGCTGAAGAAGTCGGCTTACGTCAAGCGACAACTGTTACGTCTGCAGCAAAGCGTATGGAAGCGGCTGAGGAAGTACAAGACTTGTTTATGAATAGTTACTTCCGTGTATACACAAATCCAGATATCGTTGGGGTTGAGCTTGGCGGTGCGTTGAAAAATATTATCGCATTAGCTGCCGGAATAACTGATGGACTTGGATTAGGTGATAATGCAAAAGCGGCATTAATGACACGTGGTTTAACAGAGATTGCTCGTTTAGGAAGAAAGATGGGCGGAAATCCGTTAACGTTTGCTGGTTTAACTGGTATGGGAGACTTAATTGTAACGTGTACAAGTGTTCATAGCCGCAATTGGCGCGCTGGAAATATGCTTGGAAAAGGACACTCTTTAGAAGAAGTGTTAGAAAGTATGGGTATGGTTGTAGAAGGTGTAAGAACAACGAAAGCTGCTCATGAATTAGCAGAGAAAATGGAAGTTGAAATGCCGATTACAGCTGCTTTATATGACGTGCTGTTCAATGGGAATAACGTAAAAGATGCGGTAGGCTCATTAATGGGACGTGTTCGAAAACATGAAGTGGAAGCTATACCTGACTTGCTTTAAAGAAAAGCGACAGAAGTACATTTGTACTTCTGTCGCTTTTTATTTTTTTGGGTCTTTTCACCATTTTTTTATTTTTGCATAGGATGAAGAGTAACTTGAGGAGAGGGTGAAAAGAATGGATAATAACATTTTTAATAACATTGAAAAAGAAGCGAAAGTGAATAAAGAAGATATTTTTAAATTAGCATCATCTGTACAAAATGCGAATTTACGTGATGAAACTGTACTTCGTCAATTGATTCATCAAGTGGCTCTTATGGCAGGACGTGAAGTGCCGAAAGAACAAGAGGATCAAATTGTAAAAGCGATTATTAACAATAATATGCCGGCAGATTTTGGCTCGTTAAGCAAAATGTTTAAAAAATAAAATATGAGAAACAAAGAGTTTGTAGATTGCATATGATAGCCATGAAAGTATAGGAATAGAGCTGTTTTGGGCATATTTGGTCAACCGAAGCGAGGGATACACTCGCTTCGGTTTTTATTTTTATATACATTAATAGAAAATATGGAAATCCTGTTGATTAAAGTTACATATTCGCAAATTCGTAGTAAAATGTTCTTTTTTTATTTGTTTAAAGATTTTAATTTGTTAAAATAGTATAAAAATAGATCGATAAAAAGGGGTGTGTATATGTCGGAAGGGCTTATAAAAATGTGGTTTGCTTTAGGGGCAATTGGATTTATGTTTTTTGCAGTAAGTTTTATTTTACTAAGCAGATATAAAATAAAGAATAAATTTTTGAAAGGGATTACAGCGTTAGTAGCTTACACCCTTATGATTGTGTCAGGAATTGTTATTTTTCTTGTTGTATTTAGTGGACCTGTACAGCAGTAAAGAGGATGGTCTCGAAAATGTTACATACGAAGCAAGTTATATTAGTATGAAAAGGTGATTGCTAGTGAAAAAAGTCCATATTATTTTAATATTTTGTTGTATGAGCCTTTTAACAGGGTGTTTGTATCCGAAAGAAAATATGAAACAAAATGCTGTTCCTTATGAAGATCAGCTACAAGTTGTTCAAAAAGCTGTTACGACATTTAAAGAACAAAATGATGGGATATTGCCAATTAAGACGCGGGATATGAGTACGCCTATTTATCAAAAGTATCCAATCGATTTTCAAAAGATTGCTCCGCGTTACATACAAGAAGCGCCAGGAAACGCATATGAAAGTGGTGGAGTGTATCAGTATGTATTAATAGATGTTGAAACGAACCCAACTGTAAAGCTAATTGATATAAGGATGGCTGAGCAAATTCAGGAATTAACATTAAAACTCAAAATGTACTGTGATGACCATCAATATCCACCTTTTAAAAAAGTAATTTCAGATGGTGTCTATGAATTAGATTTCAAAAAACTAGGATATAAAGATATACCACAAGTAACAAGTCCGTATTCTGGTAAAGGATTGCCTTTAGTAATCAATGAAAAAGGGGAAGTTTTTGTTGACTATAGAATGGATCTATATGAAGCATTAAAACAAAATGAAGGCCAATTTAAGGAGGGAGAAGATATTCGGAATATACTATCGAAAGATTCTCCATTTGTTCCTGCCTATTCTCTACCGTATACGGTAAAAGACGGAGAACCAATTTTTTTTAAATCATAAGTCATGAACCTTTCTTTTAGCGAATAAGTTCTAGAAGAAAGGTTTTTTATGTTATACAACTTATGATGCAAACAAACGATATTTTTAAATAGTCATATGAAATTGGACAAAATTATATGATATATTGTCCGAACTTCTAGAATACCATTATATTATATCAGATATTATAGGCAACGTTAGAGAAGGTATTAGTTGACTATAAACGTGGAATTATTCCCAAAAATTTTGAGGGAGGGAATCACTTGGAAAAGGTAGATATTTTTAAAGATATTGCGGAACGCACAGGCGGTGATATTTATTTTGGAGTTGTAGGAGCTGTTCGAACAGGAAAATCAACATTCATTAAAAAATTTATGGAACTTGTAGTTATTCCTAATATTGAGAATGAGTCTGACCGTCAAAGGGCGCAGGATGAACTGCCTCAAAGTGCTGCTGGACGTACAATCATGACGACGGAACCGAAGTTTGTTCCAAACCAAGCGGTTTCTATTGAAGTAGATGAAGGTCTTGAAGTGAATATTCGATTGGTAGATTGCGTCGGATATACGGTTCCAGGAGCAAAAGGCTATGAAGATGAGAATGGCCCGCGCATGATTAATACTCCTTGGTATGAAGAACCTATTCCATTCCATGAAGCTGCAGAAATCGGAACACGTAAAGTAATTCAAGAACATTCAACAATTGGTGTTGTAATTACAACAGATGGAACGATTGGTGAAATTCCAAGAAGAGATTATATAGAGGCAGAAGAACGCGTAGTAAATGAGTTAAAAGAAGTAGGGAAACCTTTCATTATGATCATCAACACTGTACAGCCGTATCATCCAGATACAGAGCAATTACGCCAAAGTTTATCTGAAGAATATGATATTCCAGTCATTGCAATGAGTGTCGAAAGTTTAAGAGAAACAGATGTGTACAATGTGCTTCGAGAGGCGTTATTTGAGTTCCCGGTTTTAGAAGTGAATGTTAACCTTCCGAGCTGGGTAATGGTGCTAAACGAAGGGCATTGGTTACGTCAAAGTTATCAAGAAGCCGTTCAGGAAACTGTCAAGGATATAAAACGTCTTCGTGATGTGGACCGTGTCGTTTGGCAGTTTAGTCAGTATGAATTTATTGATCGAGCGAGCCTAGCTGGCATTGATATGGGGCAAGGTGTAGCAGAGATTGATTTATATGCACCAGATGAATTATATGATCAAATTTTAAAAGAAGTAGTAGGGGTAGAAATTCGAGGGAAAGATCATTTATTGAAGCTTATGCTCGATTTATCTCATGCGAAAGTAGAATACGATCAAGTGGCGGATGCCCTGCGTATGGTAAAGCAAACAGGATATGGTGTAGCGGCGCCTGCGTTAGCTGATATGAGCTTAGATGAGCCAGAAATTATTCGTCACGGTTCAAGGTTTGGTGTGAAATTAAAAGCTGTAGCTCCATCTATTCATATGATTAAAGTAGATGTGGAGTCTACGTTTGAGCCAATCATTGGTACGGAAAAGCAAAGTGAAGAACTAGTTCGTTACTTAATGCAAGATTTTGAAGATGACCCATTATCAATTTGGAATTCTGATATATTTGGACGTTCGCTTAGCTCTATTGTTCGAGAAGGTATTCAAGCGAAATTATCTTTAATGCCAGAAAATGCGAGATATAAATTAAAAGAAACGCTAGAAAGAATTATTAATGAAGGATCTGGCGGATTAATTGCGATTATATTATAAGAAAAAATCCCTCTCATCGTAGAGGGATTTTTTGATTTTCGTGTATAGAATAGAAAAATAAACAGTCATTATCTAATATATTGTTGTAAATTGTCAAGTTTCATCAGATTTTCACATTTTAAGAGTAACAATTTCCTTAAAAATATTGAATTATAAAGGAGAATCGTATAATATAGGCGTTGATAATGATTTATCTACATCTTTGTAGTATAGAATTTGCAAAAATTGCCTACAAATGAAAGTAAGACTCATTTTATGATCATTATACAGTCTTATCTTTGGGAGGAGGTGAATGGCATGAACAAGACAGATTTAATCAATGCTGTTGCAGAAGCAAGTTCCCTTTCTAAAAAGGACGCAACAAAAGCAGTAGACGCTGTTTTTGATTCTATCTTAGAAGCTTTAAAACAAGGTGATAAAGTACAACTGATCGGATTCGGTAACTTCGAAGTTCGTGAGCGTGCGGCTCGTAAAGGTCGTAACCCACAAACAGGTGAGGAGATTGAAATCGCTGCAAGTAAAGTACCTGCATTCAAACCTGGTAAAGCGTTAAAAGATGCGGTTAAATAATCCTTACATATTAACAGGGAAGAAGAGTTTCCTTTTTGGGAACTCTTCTTTTTGCTTTTAAAAACATAAATATGCTAGAATGTGTTCGTATCACTTTTAGGTTTTCGGGAGGGCTAGCGGATGGCAAAAGTAAATTTAGAACAAATTGAGCATGCAGTACGCCTTATTTTAGAGGCAATCGGAGATGATCCAAATCGTGAGGGAGTACTTGATACACCAAAGCGTGTTGCAAAAATGTACGCAGAAGTGTTCGCGGGTATGCACGAAGATCCGAAAGAACATTTGCATAAAGTGTTCGGAGAAGATCACGAGGAGCTTGTATTAGTAAAAGATATACCGTTTTATTCGATGTGTGAGCATCATTTAGTTCCATTCTATGGAGTTGCTCACGTTGCATATATTCCGCAAGGCGGAAAAGTGACAGGGCTAAGTAAATTAGCTCGTACTGTAGATACAATTGCACGTCGTCCACAACTGCAAGAACGTATTACATCAACAGTAGCGAACTCTATTATGGAAGTACTAGAGCCGCATGGTGTAATGGTAGTAGTAGAAGCGGAACATATGTGCATGACGATGCGTGGTGTGAAAAAGCCAGGTGCGAAAACAGTAACAACAGCAGTACGTGGTGTGTTAGAAAATGATGCTGCAGCACGTAGTGAAATTTTATCTTTTATTAAAACGAAGTAAAGAAAAGTGGGAAACTGCTTTTCTTTTTTTTTTATGTAAATAAATGATATAGTTTTAACAAGGCAGAGCGAGAATAGAAAGACTACTAAAAAGAATGGAAGATGTTATTTAGTTCGGTGGAAGTTTGGAAAGAGTAGCCAAGTTTTGGTTATAGAAAATAGAATGTATGTGTTATAATAAGTTTTATGAATTAGAAAACAAGGGTGATTTTTGTGTGTGACATCTACGGAGGGTATGCGGGTATACGAGAGAAATTGATGGAGAAATTACGCCATCCTTATTTTATAAACTATATTGAAGAACCATTTATTGATGAAGAAAAAATAGCATTGTTATATGGTGCTTTAAAAAGTGCAAACTTACATATAGAACAAATTGAGCATTATGTAGTAACGATTATGCTTGTGCAAATTGCGCTTGATACACATGAAAGAGTATCAAATAAAGCAGGGGAAGAAGCAAATGAATCGCATAAACGTCGCCAGTTAACAGTACTTGCTGGTGATTACTATAGCGGGTTATATTATTACTTATTGTCTATGAATCGTGATATTGTTTTAATTCGTGCGCTTGCTGAAGGAATTAAAGAAATTAATGAACACAAAATAATGTTATATCAAAAAGCGCATAAAACGATGGATGACATAATGGAAAGTGTAGTAACGATTGAGTCTGCACTCTTGCAAAAAACATGTGATCATTTTCATTTAGCGCATTGGAAGCCGTTTATAACGTATGTACTAGGAAAAAATCGTCTTCAAAAAGAATGTGAACTACATGCTGATAAACAACATTCACCTGTTTTTCAAGCAGTTCAAGAAGTTTTGAACGATAAAGCGGATGTAGAAACAGTTATTAATGGATGGATGATGGAATTGAGAGAAAAAGAAAATCAATTTTTAGAAAATCACACAGATATAAGTGAAATAAACTCTGTGTTAAGAGATAAATCGAAGACATAAGCAATTTTACATTGGAAGAAGGTACGAGCATGCAACAATCAAAAGAAGAAAGAGTACATGATGTATTTGAGAAAATCTCTGATAAATACGATGTAATGAATTCTGTAATTAGTTTTCAAAGACATAAAGCGTGGCGTAAAGAGACAATGCGCATTATGGATGTAAAACCAGGTAGTAAAGCGCTTGATGTATGCTGCGGAACAGCGGACTGGACAATTGCGCTAGCTGGAGCGGTAGGTGAACAGGGCAAGGTTGTTGGTTTAGACTTCAGTGAAAACATGTTATCTGTCGGTAAGCAAAAGGTAGAGGCGTTACAATTAAAACAAGTAGAACTTCTACATGGGAATGCAATGGAACTTCCATTTGAAGATAACACATTTGATTATGTAACGATTGGATTTGGTTTACGTAACGTACCGGATTATATGCACGTATTAAAAGAAATGACGCGTGTAGTAAAACCAGGTGGAAAAGTAATTTGTTTAGAAACATCCCAACCAACAATGATTGGTTTTCGACAAGGGTATATTTTATACTTTAAATACATCATGCCGTTATTTGGAAAGTTATTTGCGAAAAGTTATAAAGAATATTCATGGCTCCAAGAATCTGCTAGTACATTCCCTGGTATGAAAGAATTGGCTAATATGTTCGAAAAAGCTGGACTTGAACGTGTACAAGTGAAGCCGTTTACTTTTGGAGTAGCAGCGATGCATTTAGGCATGAAACCAGAATCAAAATAGAAAATAGAAAAAAGAAAAAAGAAGTTTTAGGTTAAGGTGAACAATATGAAGTTACAACTTATGTACTCTTTTTTACGATCGGATATTAATGTGATAGAAAAAGAATTAAAAAAGACAGTTGCTTCTGAGCAGCCATTAGTAGAAGAGGCGGCATTACAACTTATTGAAGCTGGTGGGAAGCGAATTCGTCCTGTATTTGTGTTGCTTGCGGGGAAATTTGGAGATTATAAGTTAGACGCAATTAAGCATGTAGCTGTTGCGTTAGAACTTATTCATATGGCTTCTCTTGTTCACGATGATGTTATTGATGCTGCATTTTTACGACGTGGTAGTGCAACTGTGAATGCGAAATGGGGAGATCGTATTGCAATGTATACAGGGGACTATCTATTCGCTAAGTCTCTTGAATGTATAACGAATATCGAGATTCCGGAGGCGCATCAGGCGCTGTCGCATACCATTTTAGAAGTCTGTAAAGGTGAAATTGAACAAATTAAAGATAAATACAATTATGACCAAAATTTACGAACGTATTTAAGAAGGATAAAGCGAAAAACAGCGTTATTAATTGCTGCGAGTTGCCAACTAGGAGCAATTGCTGCTGGCGCTAATCGCGATACGGCAAATCGTCTGTTTTGGTATGGATATTTCGTAGGGATGTCGTATCAAATTATTGATGACATTCTAGATTTCGTTTCCACAGAAGAAAAACTAGGAAAACCTGCTGGTGGTGATTTGTTACAAGGAAATATTACCCTTCCTGCTCTATACGCTATGGAAGATCCAATACTTCGCAAGAAAATCACATCTGTACATGAAAATACAACAGCGGATGAAATGAAAGAAATTATTGAGGCTGTGAAAAATAGTGCGGCTATTGATCAAGCATTTGCGTTTAGTGAACGTTATTTACATAAAGCATTAGAAATCATAAAACCACTCCCGCGTGGACAAGCAAAGTATGCATTACAAAATGTAGCAAAGTATATTGGAAAACGAAAATTTTAGTGTTTTTTCTAAAAAATAAAATAATCTCTCTATTTCAAAACTATTGCACAATTGTGATAAGGGTGTTAATATGTGTGTGGGGATATACAATTACATACATAATTCAGAAGTGGAGAGATTTTTTATGGAAAAAACATTTCTAATGGTTAAACCAGACGGTGTACAACGTGCCTTCATTGGGGAAATTGTAGCTCGTTTTGAGAAGAAGGGCTTTCAATTAGTTGGTGCAAAATTAATGCAAGTCACTCCGGAAATTGCTGGACAACATTATGCTGAGCACACAGAGAAACCTTTCTTTGGTGAATTAGTAGACTTTATTACATCTGGCCCTGTATTTGCAATGGTATGGCAAGGTGAAGGTGTAGTAGATACAGCTCGTAACATGATGGGTAAAACAAGACCACATGAAGCAGCTCCTGGAACAATTCGTGGAGATTTCGGTGTAACTGTTGCGAAAAACATTATCCATGGTTCTGATTCGTTAGAAAGTGCAGAGCGCGAGATTGCTATTTTCTTTAAGGAAGAAGAATTAGTTGACTACTCAAAATTAATGAATGAATGGATTTACTAATTATTTTGAAATAATTTGTAAACGCTTTAATAACTGTGACAATAGTAAAAAGTGCAAGAAGAATAGGGGTATTCTTCTTGCACTTTTTTTATTTCAATTAGTTACGAAGTTAGAGCTGTTATGATATATTGATATGTAAAGTAAAAGGCCTATCGGAGAATAAGCGAATGGCTGATCAATTATATAATTTCTTTCATATTTTTAGAGTAATGAAAGATAATATCATTGCTTAATATAGCGAGATAAATACATATACGAAAAGAGGAATAACGTATGCGATATATTACAGCTGGTGAATCTCATGGTCCACAACTTACAACGATTATAGAAGGTATTCCAGCAGGCATGCCTTTAGTAGCGGATGATATAAATGAAGAGTTAGCTAGAAGGCAAAAGGGATATGGGCGTGGTAGACGCATGCAAATTGAAACAGATCAAGTGCAAATTGTAAGTGGTGTTAGACATGGAGAGACATTAGGTTCTCCAATTGCACTTGTTGTTGAAAATCGTGATTTTGCACATTGGACAAAAATTATGGGTGCAGAGCCGTTAACGGAACAAGAAGAAAAAGAAATGAAAAGGAAAGTAACAAAACCAAGACCTGGACATGCTGATTTAAATGGTGCGATTAAATATGGTCATAGAGATATGAGAAATGTACTGGAACGTTCCTCAGCACGCGAAACGACAGTGCGTGTTGCTGCTGGTGCGGTTGCTAAAAAAGTGTTAGCGGAACTTGGTATTACAGTTGCGGGTCATGTAATTGAAATTGGCGGTGTTAAGGCTAAGGAGACTACGTATAGTTCAATTGAAGAATTAAAAAGTATTACAGAAGCGTCACCTGTACGTTGTTTAGATGAAGAAGCTGGTAATCAAATGATAAAAGCAATTGATGATGCGAAAGCAAATGGTGATTCAATCGGTGGCATCGTTGAAGTAATTGTGGAAGGAATGCCAATTGGAGTAGGCAGCTATGTGCATTATGATCGAAAACTGGATGCAAAATTAGCAGCTGCAATTATGAGCATTAATGCATTTAAAGGTGTCGAGATTGGAATTGGTTTTGAAGCAGCACATAGACCGGGAAGTGAAGTTCATGATGAAATTCTGTGGAATGAGGAACATGGATATACACGAAGAACAAATAATGCAGGTGGATTAGAAGGCGGCATGACGACTGGAATGCCAATTGTTGTGCGCGGTGTGATGAAACCGATACCTACACTATATAAACCTCTTCAAAGTGTAGATATTGATACGAAAGAGCCTTTTACAGCGAGCATTGAACGTTCAGACAGTTGTGCTGTTCCAGCAGCTAGTGTCGTTGCAGAAGCGGTTGTGGCTTGGGAATTAGCGACAGCTTTAATAGAACAATTCGGATTAGATCGTATGGACCTTATTCGTGAAAATATTGAGAAACATAATGAATATGCGAGGGGATTTTAATGGGAAACATACATATTCAAACGAAATCAAAAGAATATGATGTACATGTAGGAAAAGAATCGTTGTCACATTTGACAACAATCGTTCAAAACATGCAGCCATCTATATCAAACATCATGATCATTTCAGATGAAGCTGTTGCATCTTTACATTTACAGACAGTTGTAGATGCGTTGCAAATAGAGCAAAAAGTATTTTCATTTGTTGTACCGAGTGGTGAAAAAGAGAAGTCTTTTGAAAATTTTTATGCGGCTCATACGTCAGCTCTTGAAAATAAATTAGATAGAAATTCTTTAATTATTGCACTTGGAGGCGGGATGATTGGAGATTTAGCTGGTTTTGTTGCCGCGTCGTTTATGCGTGGAATCCGCTTTATTCAAGTTCCAACGACTTTATTAGCTCACGATAGCGCAGTAGGTGGGAAGGTAGCGATTAATCATCCGTTAGGTAAAAATATGATAGGGGCATTCCATCAACCAGAAGCAGTTGTATATCATACGCCGTTTTTACAGTCTCTTCCTGAAAAAGAGTGGCGTTCAGGTTATGCAGAAGTGATAAAACATGCTCTTATTGGTGATGTAAAGCTATATCATTGGCTAAAAGAAGAAGTGCAAACATTAGCAGATCTTCGTGATGAGAAGTTAATCCATATATTAACGAATGCGATTCCTGTAAAGGCAAACATTGTAGCGCAAGATGAAACAGAAAAAGGTGTACGTGCTCATTTAAACTTTGGACATACGTTAGGCCATGCTCTAGAAAAAGAACTAGGCTATGGAAATATTACTCACGGTGACGGAGTAGCGGTTGGAATGCTATTTGCCTTGTTTTTAAGTGAGCAAGTGTATAAGGTTGATCTTTCCTATAAAGAGATGAAGCAGTGGTTCTTAAAGTACGGCTATCCCAAAATGCCAAGTGATTTGAATGTAGAGCGTCTCGTTCAATTGATGAAACAAGATAAGAAAGCGAATGCTGGAGCAATTCATATGGTGCTTATGCAGGAATATGGGGTAGTGAATGTCGTATCTATTCCAGATGAGACTGTTCATATTGCGTTAGAGGCATTTCAAAAGGATATGGTTTAAGAAGTGCGAAGTGCTTGTTTAGAGGTATTCTCGTAATAGTGACGGTAATGATAAACGATTATAGTGAGGAATGATAACCGTATTGTAGTCGAATTGAATAAAATGACTGGGGGAAGAAAAATGAGAGTGAAAGAGCAATTGTTAACTTTGAGAGCATATGTACCTGGGAAAAATATTGAAGAAGTAAAAAGGGAATATGGGTTATCAAAAATTGTGAAATTAGCATCGAACGAAAATCCATTCGGTTGCTCAGCGCGTGTAACAGAAGCATTAACTTCTTTAGCGAGTCAATACGCTCTTTATCCAGATGGATATGCCTTTGAACTTCGAACAAAAGTAGCGAAACATCTAGGAATCAAGGCGGAACAACTGTTATTTGGTAGTGGATTAGATGAAGTCATTCAAATGATTAGCCGTGCATTACTACAAGAAGGAACAAATGTTGTAATGGCGAATCCAACATTCTCGCAATACCATCACCATGCTGTTATTGAAGGAGCGGAAGTTCGTGAAGTACCACTTAAAGAGGGCATTCACGATTTAGATGCGATGTTACAGCAAGTAGATGATAAAACGAAGATTGTATGGATTTGTAACCCGAATAATCCGACAGGTACATATGTAGAAAAACAAAAATTACTTTCATTTTTAGAATCAGTTCCTAAGTCAGCGCTCGTTATTATGGACGAAGCATATTATGAATATGCGGGGGCAGAAGACTATCCGCAAACATTACCACTTCTTGAAAAGCATGAAAATCTTATGGTTTTACGCACGTTTTCGAAAGCATATGGCTTAGCTGCTTTCCGTATCGGATATGCGGTTGGTAATGCGAAGTTAATTGGGCAGCTAGAAGTAGCAAGGTTACCATTTAATACATCGACTGTAGCGCAATCTGTAGCACTTGCTGCATTAGAAGATCAAGTATTTTTACAAGAATGTGTGAAAAAGAATGAAGAAGGATTAAATCAATATTACGCATTTTGTAAGGAATATAACGTATTCTATTATCCATCTCAAACAAATTTCATTTTCTTAAAACTTGGTATTCCTGGTAATGAGGCTTTCGAACGATTAATGAAGAAAGGATATATTGTTCGTTCTGGTACTGCATTTGGTATCCATGATGGTATTCGTATTACTGTCGGTTTGAAAGAAGAAAATGATGAAATTATAGAATTATTGAAAGAGCTCGTAAAAGAGCAAGTAAAGAAAGAAGAAACATACTCTTAAGAGTTTGTGAAGGCTCCTATTATAGGAGTCTTTTTTATTTAAATAAAGGTTGAAGTTAAGAAGGCCTGTAAAGCTTGATCCGTGCGGGGCAATAATTAATAAGGGAAGTTATTTGCACGGTAATGAAAGAAAACGGTACAATAGAAAGTAGTAATGCGGTATCGGTGTCATATTCGAATCGTTATCAGTGAAAGTACAAGTAGGCTCATTCTAAAGGTTGCGTTCTTACACCTGGTTGCTTATGATAAATGAACAGAAAAGAATATTTTTTAGAATTAAAGGAGACGTTTATGCAAAAGTTTGAACAAGCTGTTTCATATATTGAAAATGGTGAAGCGGAAAAAGGATTACAATTATTAAAAGAACAATTAAAAATTGCGAATGATGAAGAGAAGTATGATATTGCTCGTTATTATCATACACTTGGATTTACGGATGAAGCGTTAGCGATTACAGAAGACTTGCGTTTATTGTATCCAGAAGAAAGTGAATTCACTGTGTTTTTAGCAGAATTATATATTGATCTAGACAAGGAAGATGAAGCAATTGAAGTGCTTCATGATATTCCAGAAAATGATGATCTATATGTTCAATCGTTATTACTTGTTGCGGATTTATTCCAAATGCAAGGTTTCGATGATGTAGCAGAACAAAAACTATTAAAGGCGAAAGAAATGATGCCTGACGAACCTGTTATTACGTTTGGATTAGCAGAGTTATATAGTAGTAAAGGTGAAGAACAAAAGGCAATTACTCATTATGAGTCGCTATTAGTGGAACATAAAGTAATGGGTGGTGTTGTCATTGCACTTCGCCTCGCAGAAACGTTAAGTGCGATTGGTAATTGGGAAGAAGCGATTTCTTACTATGAAGCAGGTTTAGAGGAACAAAAAGATATCCACTCATTATTTGGATATGCCTTCACATTATACCAAGGTGAAGAATACCAAAGAGCAATTGGTGTTTGGCAAGAACTAAAAGAATTAGATCCTGAGTATGCATCGCTTTACATGTATTTAGCGAAAAGCTATGAAAAAGAAGGAATGCTTCAAGAAAGCTATGAAACACTTCATGAAGGAATTAAAGTAGATGAGCTTTCTGTACCGTTTTATGTAGAACTAGCGAACATTGCGGCGAAATTAGGGAAAACTGCGGAAGCAGAGGAAGTGCTTCAAAAAGCGCTTGAGTTAGATCCAGGACATTTAGGTGCAACATTAAAATATGCGTATATCTTAAAGGAACAAGAAAAGTATGAAGAGCTAATTGCTATTGTAGAGCGTGCGATTGACAGCGGAGAACCAGATACACAACTACTTTGGGATCTTGCGTTTGCAAAAAAACAATTAGAAATGTATTCGGATGCATTAAAACACTATGAAAGTGCATATACTTCTTTTAAGAATCATCCAGACTTCTTGGAAGAGTACGGTTATTTCTTATTGGAAGAAGGTATGCGAAAAGAGGCGAAAGAAGTATTTACTCAGTTAATACAACTAGACCCGACACAAATTCATATTGAAGAATTGTTATATAATTTAGAGGATTTTTCATAAGTTGGAAGGAAACTGAATGCCGCTTCTTGAATCTAAAAAGAAAAGAGAAAGACAGAGGAGGGACTTAATTGCTATGAATACCCCTGTTTCTGTAAACGAGAAGAAGGATTTTGTAAAATGGTTTTTGAATAATTACCAACTGAAACAGCGTGAATGTGTATGGATTTTGAATTATTTAATGAGTCACGACCAATTGATGCATAAAGTCCACTTCGTAGAGCATGCAAAATATTGTCCGCGTGGCTTAGTGATGTCCGCGAATTGTGTAAAAGATACACCATTTCACTTTTTTAAACAAAATGTTATGACAACAGATGCTGAAAAATCGTTTCATGATATTCGTTTAAATCGAGATGAAGATATTTATATTCAACTCAATTTTAAATCATCGTTTCAAAATGCCAATTATGTAGCTGTATTAGAAGAAAACCCGTATTTACCAAAGCATATTGAAGTAAATGAAAAAGATCGTTTACTTGCAGAAAGATTTTTAGAAGAAAGCGTATTTTCTTTTAGGAGAGAACGTCTATTGAAACAAATTGATGAAGCGCTGGATAAGCAAGATAAGGAAGCGTTTCATAGGTTAACAGCGGAGTTAAAGATGTTATAGAATTCATTTGGATTCATGAAATTTTACAAATTTCAGACTTTTTAAGAAAAACTACCTTAATATAGGTAGTTTTTCTTTTTTTACCTCTTTTAGTATGGTTTAATATATATAAAGTGAAAGTTCTGTCATTTATAGGTGAAGGAGGGAAGAATTTTGAAATGGATTGTAAAAGATGTGGAACAGTTTGAGCAAGCAAGAGAATATGTAGATACAGGTGTTATACCACTTTTATCAATTTCGGCAGCGAAAGAAATGAAAATGGTAGTGGAACAAGGTGAATTTATCGAATTGTTGAGTATGGAGCTGGAAAGAGAATATAAAGGAAGAGTCCTTTTACTACCTGCATTTACCTATTTAGTAGAAAGTCAAAAAAATGAAAAAGGTCGTTTGCAAGAATGGACAAATCATTTACAAAAGCAAGGTTTTAAGCATATTGCTTATGTTACAAGTGATTTTTCATGGAAAGAAGATATGCAAGAATTGCAGGGGGATTTATTTTGGTTTCCTTCATTAGCGTTAGAACAATTTAGTGATCAAGCGAAAAGAGAAGTGATTCATGCACATATAAAAAATATAATGGTGATGTTAGAAGGAAAATGGGAAAAGTATCAATAAACAGAAAGTTCTTATTATTACGAGTAGTATGATATTGACCTGTGCATGAGCGTATTATATCATGATAGTGTCCTAGTTTTTATTTTTTATATAATTTATCACGAGGGGACAATTTCTGATAGAGGGGGGAAATTTTCGTGAGCGAGAAAGAACATCGTGTGTCAAGAAGACAGTTTTTAAATTATACCCTTACAGGGGTAGGAGGCTTTATGGCGGCGGGTATTTTAATGCCGATGACGCGATTTGCGCTTGATCCGGTGTTAAGAAAAGAAGCGGGAACGGATATGGTTGCTGTTGCACAAGTAAAGGATATTACAACAGAGCCGAAACGTTTCGACTTTAAGGTGAAGCAGGTTGATGGTTGGTACAAGTCCGAAGAGCCAAAATCAGCTTGGGTTCATAAAGATGAAAGCGGAGACATTGTTGCGTTCTCTCCAGTATGTAAACATTTAGGATGTACAGTGAACTGGAATTCGGACAAAGCACATCCGAATCAATTCTTTTGTCCATGTCACGGGGGCCGTTACACAAAAGACGGGATAAACATTAAAGGCACGCCGCCCCTTGCCCCACTTGATGTATACGAATCTAAAGTGAAGGATGGAACGCTGTATTTAGGAAAAGCGAAGCCAAGAGGGGGTGCAAAGTAAATGCTAAATAAAATTTATGATTGGGTAGATGAAAGGTTAGATATTACCCCAATATGGCGTGATATTGCTGATCATGAAGTACCTGAACATGTAAACCCGGCACATCACTTTTCTGCATTCGTTTATTGCTTTGGAGGACTTACCTTTTTCGTTACTGTAATTCAAATTTTATCTGGAATGTTTTTGACGATGTATTATGTGCCTGATATTAAAAATGCTTGGGAATCGGTTTATTATTTACAAAATGAAGTTGCATATGGACAAATTGTTCGTGGTATGCACCACTGGGGTGCTAGTCTCGTTATTGTAATGATGTTTTTACATACACTTAGAGTTTTCTTCCAGGGTGCGTATAAAAAGCCTCGTGAGCTAAACTGGATTGTTGGTGTTCTTATTTTCTTTGTTATGTTAGGTCTTGGTTTTACCGGATATTTATTACCGTGGGATATGAAAGCGTTATTTGCTACGAAAGTAGGGATTCAAATTGCAGAGCAAACGCCGCTCATTGGTCCTTACATTAAAACATTACTCGCTGGTCATTCCGAAATTGTTGGCGCTCAAACATTAACTCGCTTCTTTGCTATTCACGTCTTCTTCTTACCAGCAGCACTTCTAGGTTTAATGGCCTTCCACTTCATCATGATTCGCAAACAAGGTATTTCCGGTCCGCTATAAGAGATTGCTAAATTAAAGGGGAAAGAACTAAAGGAGGGAGATTATGCATCGCGGCAAAGGGATGAAGTTTGTAGGAGATTCTCGGGTACCAGTAGCTCGGAAACCAAATATTCCAAAAGATTATTCTGAATACCCAGGGAAAACAGAAGCATTTTGGCCGAACTTTTTGTTAAAAGAATGGATGGTAGGTGCAGTTTTTTTAATCGGTTATTTATGTTTAACAGTGGCGCATCCGTCACCGCTTGAAAGAATGGCGGATCCAACTGATGCCGGATATATACCACTTCCAGATTGGTATTTCTTATTCTTGTATCAGTTATTAAAATATTCTTATGCTTCTGGCTCATTTACTGTAATTGGAGCGTTTATTATGCCAGGGATTGCGTTTGGCGCATTACTGTTAGCTCCATTTCTTGATCGAGGACCAGAAAGACGCCCATTGAAGCGTCCTGTAGCAACTGGATTTATGCTTTTAGCAATTGCATCGATTATCTTTTTAACTTGGGAATCTGTAGCACACCACGACTGGGAAGCTGCAAAAAAACAAGGAGCAATTGTAAAAACAGCCCCAGTTGATAAAAATGATGAGGGTTATAAATTAATGCAAAAAAATACTTGTTTAACATGTCACGGTGACAATTTACAGGGCGGGGCAGCAGCACCAGCATTGCAAAACTTAACTTTAAAGCCAGAAGAAATTGCTAAAATTGCGAAAGAAGGAAAAGGTTCGATGCCTAAAGGTGTATTTAAAGGTACGGATGAGGAACTGAAGAAGCTTTCGGAATTCGTTGCAAAGTATAATAAAAAATAATAAAAAGCTGACTACAAAAATTTGTAGTCAGCTTTTTATTTTGATGAAAGAAAGTTTACTATATAATAGAGTAGAGTTTGAGGAATGAATTTGTTTGAAAGGTGTTGGACATACAACTTGGTTTATTTGTATGCAATGTTAAGACAACGCTCCGTATTATTATTTTTATTAGTTGTTAACATATTAGGTACAATATACGGATTTATATGGTATGGAAATCAATTAAAAGAAACGTCACCTATATTTTGGCCGTTTGTACCCGATAGCCCTATGGCGAGCCTCTTTTTTGTTTTTGTTTTAATTGCTTTTTTAATAAAGAGAAGTTGGGGATTAATAGAGGCGCTAGCGATTGTTACTTTAATAAAATATGGTATATGGGCTGTTGTTGTAAATGGGGTTATGATTTATGTAAAAGGTCCTATCGGTTTTATTGGGTATATGTTAATGCTTTCGCATTTTGCGATGGCAGTACAGGGATTGTTATATGCACCGTTTTACCGTATAAAAAAATGGCATTTTGCGGTAGCTGCTATATGGACATTACATAATGATGCAATTGATTATTTATTTTGGCAAATGCCGAGATATGGAATTATGCATTTGTTTGTAGGAGAAATTGGTTATTTTACGTTTTGGCTAAGTATCGCAGTGCTTTGTATTACATATTATTGTTGCTTGCGTGAGAACCGAAAACAGTTTTTTTATGATAGTTAGAACATTTAGGGGGAGAAAATGAAGGAAAATAAGAGTGGTACAAAAATATTGGATCGATTGATTACGATAGTTGTTTCATATAGCATCGCATTTTCTATATTTGCACTCGCAACAACGGCGATTGTATATGGAAAATGGCTATATTATTTTGAAATTGATTTTTTAAACATTCCAGATTTAGCAGATATGACGAAGGATGATATTAAAAGAAATTATGATGTGCTTATCACATACTTATCTCCGTTTTATGACGGAGCATTACAGTTTCCAACATTAGATATGTCTACAAATGGTCGTATTCATTTTGTAGATGTTAAAAATATTTTAGTGAAAATTCAATATGTAATGTATGCGACAATTATGATTGCAATAGTAGGCGGCATTTATTTATTAAAAAAGAAAAATGAAAAGTTTTTATTGCACGGATCGATTTTAACAATTATCTTTCCGATCGCGCTGATGTTGCCGATCGCTATTAATTTTGAAAAGAGTTTTGTATTATTCCATAAGCTTTTATTCAGTAATGATTATTGGATGTTTGATATTGAAACGGATCCAATTATATTAATGTTACCAGAAGAATTCTTTATGCATGCTGCTTGTGCTATTTTATTATTTATTTTATTTGGAAGCATATTGTGTTACAGCTTGTATAGATATTTCGTAAAAAAGAAAAGGATTTCAAAGGAAAAATTCTCTGTTTAAGAGAATTTTTTTGTTTGTAAAACGATAATATATTTTTCGGTTCAGTTCTGTTCTATTCTTGTCCAAATTAACATATTTTGTACTAGTAGTTATAGGGGGGACCGGGATGAAGAGAACATTAATTGGATTGATCGCATTTCTAATTATAATGTTTCCGTTACGTATATATGCTGAGGAGTGGGGTGAACTAACAGGATTGTTAGATGACTCATTACAATTAGTGAAGCGTAATGAAGATGAAAAAGCGGTACAAGTATTACAACATTTCTCGGAGCAGTTTGTAATAAAGGGGAATGAAAAGAAGCAAGAAGTAACGCCAGATCAAGTTAGAGTTATTTCGTTAGCTTACGATAAGGCGCAACAATCGCTCTCTGAAGAAGGTTTAGGTAAGCAAGCTAAAATTGATAATGTGCTGGCATTACAACTTGCTGTTGATGCACAAGTATCGAAATATCAACCACTTTGGATGGAAAGAGAAAGGAAAGTAATGGATGCCTTTTCTCAAATGGAAAAAGCGATGACAAAAGAAGATACTGGGCAGTTTCAACAAACGTTAAACACATTTTTACATGAATTTAATATTATTTATCCAAGCTTAATGATCGCCTTGCCAGAAAACGAAGTGCAGCGTGTAAATGTTCATTTATCTTATTTAGATGAATTTCGTAACGTTATGTTAAAAACGAAAGGCGGCCAAATGCAATTAGGGATTATTAAAGGGGATTTGCAAAAAATATTTCACACAGTAAAAAAAGATGAAATTGCACCCTCTCTCATTTGGTTTATGACAATTACTGGAGGTCTTATTTTATTCACATTAACTTATGTTGGTTGGAGAAAGTATAAAGGAGAGAGAGAAAAAAGAAAAAGTAATGTACATTCTAAAAATAGATAATGCAATAAATAAAGATACGGATTGTAAGGTTTATTAATTGACAATGATGGCAGAAGAAAATAGAATGAGAAGTACTATAATTAAAACTTCAATGGAGGTTCAGAGGTTCATGATGTTTTATTTAATTTACTTCGCGATCATTTTGATCATACCGTTGTATGCACAGTCAAAAGTACGTAGTGCCTATAGCAAGTATTCACAAGTTTATTCAACATCAGGTATGACAGGAGCGGAAGTGGCTCGGAAAATTTTAGATGAGAATGGATTATACAACGTAGCTGTAGAAGAAACACCAGGTCATTTATCAGACCATTATGATCCAACTGCTAAAACAGTTCGATTATCAACAGATAACTATTACGGTCATTCAGTTGCTGGTACAGCAGTTGCAGCACACGAAGTAGGACACGCAATTCAAGATGCAAAAGATTATAACTTTATGCGTATTCGTCATTCGTTAGTGCCAGTTGCAAACTTTGGATCGAATATTTCTTGGATATTTATTATGATTGGTGCCTTTGCATCTATGGCTAACTTATTGTTATTAGGTATTATCTTAATGGCAGCAGGTGTTGTGTTCCAACTTGTTACATTACCAGTTGAGTTTGATGCATCAAAGCGTGCAATGCAACAAATTGAAGCGTTAGGTATCGTATCAACAGATGAATATGGGCAAGCTCGTAAAGTATTAAATGCGGCAGCATTAACATATGTAGCAGCTGCAGCTGTAGCGGTATTTGAATTATTACGTCTCGTATTAATGTACACTGGTATGCAGCGTAGCGACGACTAAAGACTATCAATTTTGATAGTCTTTTTTGTTGTGTGGATTGAATTATATAATGTATTGCAAATAGAAATAATAGAAGTAATGCAGAAAGGCGGTGGGGGAATGAAATATCCAGACCATTTAGTAAAACAAGTGAAAGAACGTAGTGCGCCTTATCAATTAGAAGGTTTTTTAAGTGGACAAGGTCCTGGAAATCCCAAATTTATGTTGTTAGGAGAAGCGCCTGGTGAAACAGAAATTCATAATGGGATTCCGTTTAGCGGGAGGGCGGGAAAACAATTAATGGGTTTTTTAGAACGTATTCACGTTACAAGGGAAGAAGTATATATTACGAGTGCTGTTCGGAGTAGACCTTATCAATGGCGAGAGAAAAAAGAACGAAATGGTGAAATCATACAAAAAAAGTATAATAGAACGCCAAATCAGGGAGAAATAGTTGCCCATGCGCCTTTGTTAGATTATGAATTAGAGAAAATACATCCGAAGCTTATCGTCACGCTTGGAAATATCGGTCTTCAACGTTTAACAGGAAAAAATAAAAAAATCACAGATATACACGGGCAATTATTAAAACAGCCCATTCAAAAATTAAAGGATATGCAAAGTGCAGAGTTTACATGGTCAGAGAAAGAATATCATGTTTTTCCGACTTTTCATCCAGCTTCCATTTTTTATAATCGGAGTTTATTGGAGCTTATTTATGAGGATTTGGAGAAGCTTAAAAGACTTGTAATAAAAAACTAGAAAAGCTAAGGCGCTTTTCTAGTTACATTTAATTATGTAAAGGGTTTTTATTCTCATCTAACGTAAATCCTTCGCCAACTACATCATGTACGTCACTTACAGCGACAAAAGCATGAGGATCTACAGAAGTAATGATATTCTTTAATTTCACGATTTCATTTTTAGCAACAACGCAATACAATACGTTACGTTCTACTTTTGTATACGATCCAACAGCTTTTAAAAAGGTTGCTCCGCGCTCCATCTCAGATAAAATTTTGGCAGCAATTTCATCGTTTTTATCTGAGATAATAGTCGCTCCTTTTGCTGCATATGCTCCTTCTTGCATAAAATCAATGACTTTCGCCCCGATAAAAACAGCAACTAACGTATACATACCCTCGCGGTATGATAAATAGGTAAGAATAGAGACGATAATGACGATAGCATCAAACATAAACATCGTTTTCCCCATACTCCAGCCAACATATTTGTGAGCTAGTCGTGCGATAATATCTACACCGCCAGTAGTCCCGCCATATTTAAATATTATCCCAAGACCGATACCGATAAATGCCCCGGCGAATAAAGCTGCGAGTGTCATATCATTTTGCAAGTTTAAATGTAAGTTGAGCACTTCGTAACGCTGGAAAATCCATAGAAATAAAGATACGCTAAAGGTGCCAATTAATGTATATAAAAATGTCGTTCTGCCAAGTAACCTCCAACCAATAAAAAATATAGGGATATTTAAAATCAAGTTTGAGTAGGAAGGATCAAACTTAAATAAAAAATACAATAATAGTGTAATACCAGTAAACCCACCCTCTGCAAGGTGGTTTTCAATATTGATATTGACAATACCGAAAGAAAATATAGCGGAACCGATTAAAATAAAAATAATATTTCGCATCTTTAATTTTGATGTCATATAGAAATCCCCCTAATTATGTAATGATTGCATTGCTCCGCTGAAACGGTAAAACATAATAATAAGTAATTTCTAGTTGCTAGTGAAAATAGTAAGAATCTGATTGGTGCGGGTTCATCTTTTGCGAAAAGCACGCAAAAGAAGTTTCACTTTACCCCATACTAACGGCTGATAGGAGATGAAGCAAAGAAGAGGGACAAACCAGCTGTAGGAACCCGATTAGTTCAACTAATCTTTTGCAAAAATCGCAAAAGAAGTTTCACTTTATTATAGTCTATCCAAAAATGGGTCGCAAATAGGTGTTTGGCGGGGAATAATATTTGTCAAATCGTGATGAATTGGCTAACATGAAAGAGGAAGGATTAGAGGTGAATAGTATGGAAGCAAAAACAATGAAAGATATGCAGAAAGAAGTAGATGCATATATTGGTCAGTTTAAAGAAGGTTATTTCAGTCCGCTTGCAATGATGGCTCGTTTAACGGAAGAAATGGGAGAGCTTGCAAGAGAGGTAAATCATTATTATGGTGAGAAACCGAAGAAAACAACTGAAAAAGAAAGAAGTATTGAAGAAGAGCTTGGAGATGTATTATTTGTTATGATTTGTATGGCAAATAGTTTAAATATTGATTTAGAGACAGCACATAACATTGTAATGAATAAATTTAATACACGTGATAAAGATCGCTGGACACGTATTGATGAGGGAGAGAAAGAATAATGAAAGAAATTAAAGTAATTATCGCCGGACCAAGAGGACGTATGGGACATGAAGCAGTCCTTCTTATGGAAAGAACGGAACATTTTAATTTAGTAGCAGCAGTGGATTATAAGCATGGTGGTGAGAAGATTTCTGATTTACCTGGCATGCCAGCATTACATGCACCGATTTACGCTGATTTACATACTTGTTTAGAGGAAGTAGAAGCAGATGTGTTGTTAGATCTAACAACACCAGAAGTGGGGAAACAACACGTTACACTTGCAGTTGAGCGTGGACTTCGTTCGGTTATTGGTACAACTGGATTTACAGAAGAAGAATTGGCACGTTTAACTGAGAATGCAAAAGAAAAAGCAGTAGGAACAATTATTGCTCCAAACTTTGCAATTGGTGCAGTTCTTATGATGAAATTCTCACAAATGGCAGCGAAGTATTTCCAAGATGTTGAAGTAATTGAATTGCATCATGATCAAAAATTAGATGCACCATCTGGTACCGCGGTAAAAACAGTAGAATTAATTCGCCAAAATCGTGAATCAAAGCAGCAAGGTCATCCAAATGAAGTAGAGCAACTGGAAGGCGCTCGTGGTGCAAATGTAGACGGTATTCACATTCATAGCGTACGTTTACCAGGACTTATTGCTCACCAAGAAGTAATGTTCGGTGGAGATGGACAAATGCTAACAGTTCGTCATGATTCATTCAATCGTGCATCATTTATGTCAGGTGTAAAACTATCAATTGAGACAGTAATGAATCTAGATCATCTTGTGTACGGCTTAGAAAATATTATCGATTAAAGGAGAGAAAACGGATGAAAATTGCCTTAATCGCACATGACAAAAAGAAAAATGACATGGTTTCGTTTGCGTACGCATATAAACCAATTTTTGAACAACATGAATTATTTGCAACAGGAACGACAGGACTTCGTATTATGGAGGCAACTGGCTTAGTTGTAACAAGATATCAGTCGGGTCCTCTTGGTGGCGATCAAGAAATCGGTGCCATGATTGCAAAAAACGATATGGATATGGTGATTTTCTTCCGAGATCCACTAACTGCTCAGCCGCATGAGCCAGATGTAAATGCATTACTTCGTTTATGTGATGTATATGCGATTCCACTTGCAACGAATATGGCAAGTGCTGAAATGTTAATGCACGCATTAGAGCGAGGAGATTTAGATTATCGCAAGTTAAGAAAATGAGGGGAACAATTATGAGTGGATTACATATATTAGCGTTTGGTGCTCATGCCGATGATGTTGAAATCGGCATGGCTGGTACCATCGCTAAATATACAAAGCAAGGGTATGAAGTAGGTATTTGTGATTTAACAGAAGCTGATCTTTCTTCAAATGGAACGATAGAGTTGAGAAAAGAAGAAGCGAAGGTCGCAGCTCGTATAATGGGAGTAAAAACGAGGCTGAATTTAGCGATGCCAGACCGTGGTTTGTATATGAAAGAAGAATATATACGTGAAATTGTCAAGGTGATCCGTACATATAAACCAAAACTAGTTTTTGCGCCGTACTATGAAGATCGTCATCCAGACCATGCAAATTGTGCAAAGCTTGTGGAAGAGGCTATTTTTTCAGCAGGAATCCGTAAATATATGCCGGAACTTTCACCACATCGTGTGGAGTCTTTTTATCATTATATGATTAATGGTTTTCATAAACCGAATTTTTGTATAGATATAAGTGAGTACCTCTCTATAAAGGTGGAAGCATTAGAAGCGTATGAAAGTCAGTTTTCAACAGGGAGTGATGGTGTGAAAACGCCGTTAACAGAAGGTTACGTTGAAACTGTAATCGCTCGTGAGAAGATGTTTGGAAAAGAAGTTGGAGTCTTGTATGCCGAGGGATTTATGAGTAAGAAACCGGTTTTATTACATGCTGATTTATTAGGGGGATGTAAATGAAATTAAAAATAGGTATTACATGTTATCCTTCTGTAGGTGGTTCTGGAGTTGTTGGAACAGAATTAGGAAAGCAATTGGCGGAACGTGGGCATGAAATTCACTTTATTACATCGGGTTTACCATTCCGGTTAAATAAAGTATATCCAAACATTTATTTTCATGAAGTGACGGTAAATCAATACTCTGTATTTCAATATCCACCATACGATTTAGCGTTAGCAAGTAAAATGGCCGAGGTTGCACAAAGAGAAAACCTAGACATTTTACATGTACATTACGCAATACCGCATGCAATTTGCGCGTATTTAGCGAAACAAATGATTGGAGAGCGTATTAAAATTGTTACAACCTTGCATGGAACAGATATTACTGTGTTAGGTTCCGACCCTTCGTTAAATAATTTAATTCGTTTTGGTATTGAGCAATCGGATGTTGTTACGGCTGTCTCACATTCATTAATTAACGAAACGCATGAGCTTGTAAAACCAAGTAAAGACATTCAAACGGTATATAACTTTATAGACGAACGTGTATATTTCAAGCGTAATATGTCTCAATTAAAGAAAGAATACGGTATAAGTGAGAGTGAAAAAGTACTTATTCATATTTCGAATTTCCGTAAAGTAAAACGTGTGCAGGATGTTGTTCAGGCATTTGCTAAAATTGTTAAAGAAGTAGATGCGAAGTTGCTTCTTGTTGGAGACGGACCAGAATTCTGTACGATTTTACAGATAGTGAAGAATTTACATATTGAAGATCGCGTTTTATTCCTAGGAAAGCAAGATAATGTTGCAGAACTACTTGCGATGAGTGATTTAATGTTGCTTCTATCAGAGAAGGAAAGTTTTGGTCTTGTTTTATTAGAAGCAATGGCGTGTGGTGTACCTTGTATCGGAACACGTGTTGGAGGTATTCCAGAGGTTATTCAACACGGGGAAACAGGATATTTATGTGAAGTTGGCGATACAACAGGAGTGGCACATCAAGCTACGCAGCTATTAAAGGACGAGGAACTTCACCGTAATATGGGAGAACGAGCAAGAGAAAGTGTTTATGAGCAATTTCGCTCAGAAAAAATTGTTTCACAATATGAAACGATTTATTATGACGTACTAAGGGATGACAAAAATGGAAAGATTTAAAAAAGCTAGTTCTATTATTGAGACATTAAAGCAACAAGGACATGAGGCTTACTTTGTTGGTGGGAGCGTACGAGATCTTATTATCGATAGGCCGATTGGAGATATTGATATTGCGACATCTGCTCTACCAGAAGAAGTGATGGCTATATTCCCAAGAAATGTTCCTGTTGGTCTTGAACATGGAACTGTAATTGTTGTAGAAAATGGTGAGCCTTATGAGGTAACTACTTTTCGAACAGAAAGCGAATATGAAGATTTTCGAAGACCTAGTAGTGTTCAATTTGTTCGTTCATTAGAAGAGGATTTAAAACGTCGTGATTTCACGATGAATGCAATTGCTATGACAGAAGAAGGCAAAATGGTTGATTTATTTGCTGGACAGGAAGCCATTCAACAGAGGGAAATTGTGACAGTTGGAAATGCTGCGGATCGTTTTCAAGAAGATGCCCTGCGAATGATGCGTGGTATTCGGTTTGTAAGCACGTTAGGTTTTTCACTAGAAATGAAAACGAAGCAAGCGATCGAAACGTATGGGCATTTGCTAGAACATATAGCAATTGAGCGTATTACAGTAGAGTTTGAGAAACTGTTAACTGGTACATATTGTGTGAAAGGTCTCAAAGAATTAGTAGAGACGAAGCTATTTTCTCATTTGCCATATTTACAAATGTCAGAAGAGAGACTGTTAAAAGCTACGCAGTATAAATGGGATTCTTTCGAAACGGATATTGAGGCGTGGGCATTTTTCTTATATTGTATCGGAGAAGAACATCCATCTGTCTTTTTACGTCAATGGAAGTTTTCGAATAAAAAAATAAAAGATATTGTTGCAGTTTTATTGGCAATCCGTACGAGAAAGGAGAAGGATTGGGATACAGTCCTTCTTTATAAAACGGGAATTCATATCGCTGAAATGGCTGAAAGAGTATATGAAGCGATGATTGAAAGCTATGACCGTACATCTGTTAAACGAGTACAAACATTGTTTCAAGCATTGCCAATAAAGAGTCGTCAAGAAATGAATGTGACGGGGAATGATTTATTAAGCTGGACAAACAAAAAGCCTGGTCCATGGGTTGCTGAAATGCTTCAAAAAATTGAGGAAGCAATCGTACAAGGAAACGTAGTTAATGAGAAAGAGCGTATAAGGGAGTGGCTGCAAGGATGCAATCTACTATAAGAAAGCAGTTATTGCAAGTTTTTTCTGAAGCGGATGGCGAGTTTGTATCTGGCCAGACGATTAGTGATAAACTTGGTTGCTCGAGAACTGCTGTGTGGAAACATATGGAGGACCTTCGTAATGAGGGCTATGAACTTGAAGCTGTACGTCGATTAGGTTATCGAATTGCGAGTAAGCCGGACAAAGTGACTGCGAATGAAATTCAGTTAGGATTACAAACGAAACATATTGGTAGAACAGTGTATTTTGAAGAGTCTGTTGAATCTACGCAGCATATTGCAGCAAAACTAGCGTATGAAGGTGTAGAAGAAGGAACAATTGTTGTGGCAGAAGAACAAACAGCGGGCAGAGGTCGTTTAAGCAGAAAATGGCATTCACCGAAAGGGACAGGAATTTGGATGAGTATTATTTTACGTCCATCAATCCCGGTTCATCATGCACCACAACTTACTTTGTTAGCGGCTGTTAGTGTTGCGCAAGCAATTGAAAAATGCACAGGTGTAAACGTAGGAATAAAATGGCCAAATGATATTTTAATTCAAGGGAAAAAGGCTGTAGGTATATTAACGGAAATGCAAGCGGATCCTGATAAAATCAATGCTGTCATTATGGGCATTGGTATTAATGCGAATCAAAAGCAAGAACATTTTGATGAGGAAATTCAGCATATTGCTACTTCTTTAGCGATTGAATCTGGTAAGCCAATTGTTCGTGCAGAACTTATGCAACAAATCTTTTTACAACTAGAAAAATTATATGAAGAGTATTTACAAAATGGTTTCTCTGTCATTAAAATTCTTTGGGAAAGCTACGCTGTGAGCATCGGGAAAGAAATTACCGCCCGAACGATGAGACAGTCGATTACAGGGCTAGCAAAAGGAATTACAGAAGAGGGTGTATTGCTTTTAGAGGACCATGAAGGAAAAGTACATCATATTCATTCTGCGGATATCGAAATTAAGTAGAAGAAGTTCCTCTTTTGGAACTTCTTTTTATTTCAATATTTTTGAGTTTAATTTGTAACATGATAATAAATTCTTTTAATATTTAAAGTTCATTTCAAAATATCTTCCGTCTAGTTGGCCTGGCATGTTATTTGACGATTACTTTGCCTTCCATTCCTTTAAGAAGATGGTATCGACATATTAATTCATATGTGCCAGTATTTTTAGGTTTCACGGTAATATTCTTTTCTTTTCCTGACTCGACTACGACGTCAATGCCGAGTTTTTTCACTGTAAAGGTGTGCTCGTTTTTACCTTTATTTTTCAATAGTAATGTTGTTGATCCTTCAAGTGGAATCGTGATGACATTTGGATTAAAGTAATCATCATTTAGTTCAACCTCAATTACTTTCGTTGAATCGATAGGTTGTGTTACGACGTTAACTGAGGCAAATGTATGGAGGGTGCCAAAAGTTATCATCCCTACAATCATCACAAGCAAACCGATGGATCGAAATAACCATTTGTTTATAGACATTCGCAATTCTCCTTTTGTAAGTATGTTTCCTCAATTAACCTGCATCATTATTTTATGAGTTATACTATGTATTTAAAAAGCTGTTTATATTTCTATGATTGAGTAATTTATTGAAAATTCACATACCATAATGAGGATAAAAATTATTTTTTCAAAAAAATGTAGTAATTCCTTTTGGGAGTTTGCTATAATTAGTTCGAATATGGGCAGTATCAGAGCGAACTGCACCATGATTCGAAGCAATACGAAAAATAATAACTTGGATTCTGCCTTGATCCAATAACGGACTGGGACAGAGGGATGAATAATGCCGACTAACACACAACCCTTCTGCCCTTTTGTGGCCAGAGGGGTTTTTTATATGATTTCGGCCATCTCCTCTCTCCTGCATAAAGGAGGAGTAGTTTTTGAAAACAAAAACAGATTTTTTGAAAATGAAAGAGCAAGGTGAGCCGATTACAATGCTAACGGCGTATGATTACCCTTCTGCTAAATTAGCAGAAGAAGCTGAAGTTGATATGATTCTAGTTGGAGATTCTCTCGGGATGGTTGTACTCGGCTATGATTCGACAGTACCTGTAACAGTAGAGGATATGATTCATCATACGAAAGCTGTACGCCGCGGAGCGAAAGAAACGTTTATTGTAACTGATATGCCATTTATGTCGTATCATGTGTCGCCTCAAGATACGATGGTGAATGCACGCCGCATCGTTCAAGAGAGTGGCGCCCATGCACTGAAGGTAGAAGGTGCGGGAGAAGTGATATCAACTATTCACTACTTGACGAATGCGGGAATTCCTGTTGTGGCGCACTTAGGTTTAACTCCTCAATCTGTAGGAGTGCTAGGTGGATATAAAGTACAAGGAAAAGACGTTGAAAGTGCAAAAAAATTAATAGAAGATGCGAAGAAATGTGAGGAAGCTGGTGCAATTGCACTCGTGTTAGAGTGTGTGCCAATGCAGTTAGCAGAACTTATTTCAGAGCAATTAACAATTCCAACAATCGGGATTGGCGCAGGACAAAAAGTAGATGGGCAAGTGCTTGTTTATCATGATCTTATCTCATATGGCGTAAATCGTGTTCCGAAATTTGTGAAGCAATATACGTCTGTTCAAGAGGAAATTGTACGCGGGATTTCTCAATATGTTGCTGAAGTAAAGACAAGACAATTTCCTGAAGAAAAACATTCGTTCACAATGAAAGAGGAAGAATGCTTAGCGTTATACGGAGGAAAACAATAATGAAAATCGTAACTACAGTGCAAGAGATGCAGCAAATTACAAACGCCAACAGTAGAAGTGGAAAAAGTATCGGTTTTGTTCCAACGATGGGTTATTTACATGAAGGGCATGCGACTTTATTACGTAAGGCAAGAGAAGAAAATGAAATTGTAGTTTTAAGCGTGTTTGTCAATCCGCTACAGTTTGGACCGAATGAAGATTTAGATCGATATCCTCGTGATATTGATAGAGATGAAAATGTAGCAAAAGAAAGCGGTGTAGATTATTTATTTTATCCGAGCGTAGAAGAAATGTATCCAGTAGAACAAACGACAACAGTAGAAGTTGTGAAGCGTACCGATGTATTATGCGGCAAACAAAGACCTGGTCATTTCGCTGGAGTTGCGACTGTACTCATGAAACTATTTAATATTACATTGCCAACGCGTGCTTATTTCGGTATGAAAGATGCACAGCAAGTTGCTGTCATTGAAGGATTTGTCGCTGATTTTAATATTCCGGTTACGATCGTACCAGTGGATATTGTAAGGGAAGAAGATGGATTAGCAAAAAGTTCTCGTAACGTGTATTTATCACAAGAAGAGCGTGAAGAAGCTCCTCATTTATACCGCAGTTTATGTATAGCGAAAGAAAGAATTGAGGCAGGCGAACGTAATTCAGAAATCATTACAACTCTTGTGAAAGAGTATATCGAGACGTATACGAAAGGCACTGTAGATTATGCTGATTTATATGCCTATCCTTCATTACAAATAATGGATAAAATTGAAGGACGAATTATTTTAGCAATTGCAGTTAAATTTGATAATGTACGATTAATTGACAATATAACATTAACGGTGAAATAAGGGGGAGCATCTATGTTTCGCACAATGATGAGAGCGAAGTTACATCGCGCAACAGTAACAGAAGCAAATTTAAATTATGTAGGTAGTATTACAATTGATGAAGATTTAATGGATGCAGTAAATATTGTAGAAAATGAAAAAGTACAAATTGTAAATAACAATAATGGCGCTCGCTTAGAGACATATGTTATTAAAGGAGAACGCGGTAGCGGTGTTGTTTGTTTAAATGGTGCAGCTGCAAGGCTTGTACAGCCGGGGGATAAAGTTATTATTATTTGCTACGGTTTAGTGGCAGAAGAAAATATTCATAAACAAGAGCCGAAAATTGCAGTATTAGACGATGAAAATCAAATTATTGAAATGTTAGGTGCTGAAAAAGCGGGTACGATATTATAAGTAGAAAGGCTATCTCTATTACAGAGATAGCTTTTTTGTGCATCTTTTCATTAAGATAAGATAAAACGTGGTATAGTAACATTATATAATTTTGTGTTTGATAGGTAAGAAATTGAGGTGTTACATATATGAGTAAGCGTTATGTCGTTGTGGATTTAGAGACGACAGGGAACTCCTGGAAGGATGGGAAGGATAAAATTACCCAAATTGCAGCTGTTGTAGTGGAAGATGGAGAGATATTGGAGATTTTTTCATCTTTTATTAATCCGAAGAGAGAGATTCCGCCATTTATTACAGAACTAACAGGGATTGATGAGGGTATGGTTAAGCAAGCCCCGTTATTTCAAGATGTAGCCCCGATGGTTGTTGAGCTGTTACAAGGTGCAGCTTTTGTTGCCCATAACGTTCACTTTGATTGGAATTTTTTAACGGAAGAATTAAGGCAAGCTGGATATACAGAAGTACATTGTCCAAAAGTTGATACAGTTGAGTTGGCGCAAATTCTTTTGCCGACGGCTGATAGTTATAAATTACGTGATTTAGCTAAACAACATGAACTAGAGCACGATCAACCACATCGTGCGGATAGTGATGCTCTTGCTACAGCGGAATTGTTTTTACAATTTTTAAATGAAATTGAAAAGTTACCACTTGTCACCTTGCAATCGCTTTATGAATTGAGTGATGTTTTTCAAAGTGATATTGCGGATGTACTTTCTGAAAATATTTTAAAGAAAATGATGCATGGTAAAAAAGCGGCAGAGGGGTATGAAGTGTATCGAAATATTGCGCTTCGAAAACGAAATTATTCTTTAAATCTCAGTGAAACATGTTCATCTAAATTTGATGCTTTTTTGCATAAGACAATCGATAAACTTGCATTGAATATGCCAAAGTTTGAAAAAAGAGAAAGCCAACAAATTATGATGAAGGAAATATATACAGCACTAAGAGACTCTAGGTTTTCCCTAATCGAAGCAGGAACAGGAACAGGGAAGACTCTTGCATATTTGCTTCCAAGTATTTATTTTGCAAGGAAAAAAGAAGAACCCGTCATCATAAGTACCCAAACAGTACAACTGCAACAACAAATACTAGAGAAAGAAATTCCATTATTACAGAAAATCATGCCATTTTCATTTGAAGTAGCTCTTTTGAAAGGAAGAAAGCATTATCTTTGCCTACATAAATTTGAATATGCTTTGCAAGAGGAAGAGAAAAATTATGATATGGCGCTCACAAAGGCAAAAATTTTAGTGTGGTTATTGCAAACGGAAACTGGCGATCGGGATGAATTAAATATTCCTGAGGGCGGAAAGCTACTTTGGAACCGTATTTGTAGTGATGTACATAGTCCGGGCGGCATGCAAAGTAACTGGTTTAGTCGTTGTTTTTATCAACGAGCAAAGAATAAAGCGTTATTTGCAGATATCGTTATTACAAATCATGCGTTATTATTTCAAGATTTTTCAAGTGAAGAACCATTGTTTGCTTCATGTGAACATATTATTTTTGATGAGGCTCATCATATCGAGGAAGCGGCGAGTAGAACATTAGGTGAACAGTTCTCCTGTATGTATTTTCAACTAGTTTTATCTCGTCTTGGTACGCTAGAAACAGATGATGTACTTTCTAAAGTATATAAAATGATGAAAAAATCAGAACAAACCTCCCGTTCGACTTTCCGCATGGTGAGTCATAGTTTGAAGGAATTGAAATTTGATGCGGATGAGCTCTTCCAAATGTTACGTGCTTTCATCTTTAAACAAACAAAGCAGGAACAAGGAATAAGCAATATGCCACTCATTTATCGATATAACACAGAAGTAGAGAAAGGTAAGTTATGGGATAGCATTACCGAGCTAACAAATCGTTTTGTATATGATGTAAGAAAATTATTGACTACACTTGAGAAGCAAGTTGATATATTGCAAAGCAAATTAGAATGGGAGATGCATGTTGTTACTGGTGAATTTATGCATTTAATTGCGTTGTTGAGAAAGATGGCACAATCTTTACAGTTACTCATTTTAGAAAAAAATTCATATGTGACATGGATGGAGACTGAAACGAAGGGAACCATTCATTCAACTGTTTTATATGGGCAGCCTGTTCATATTGGTGAAAGATTTGCTGATGAATTTTTAACACAGAAAAAGAGCGTTATTTTCACATCAGCAACGTTAACAGTAAACGATTCATTTGACTATATAAAAGAAGAGCTAGGTTTACATGATTTTGCTCCTAATACATTACAGGTTCCATCACCATTCCGTTTTGAAGAACAGATGAAATTAATGGTTTCAACGGATGTGCCTTTTATTAAGAAAGCAAGTAATGAAGAATATATTAAATCTGTGTCGGCACATATTGCAAAAATAGCGAAAGCTACAAAAGGTAGAATGCTCGTTTTATTCACCTCGTATGAAATGTTGAAAGAAGCGTATACGAATTTGAAAAATGACGAGGAGTTAGAAGGGTATTTATTATTAACGCAAAGTGTGAATAATAAGAGCCGAAGTCGTCTCATTCGTAAGTTTCAAGAGTTCGACAAATCGATTTTGTTAGGAACAAGTAGTTTTTGGGAAGGGATCGATATACCTGGAGATGCCCTTAGTTGTCTTGTTATTGTCCGCCTTCCCTTTACGCCTCCTCATCAACCGATGATAGAAGCAAAAGGGGAATGGTTAAAAAATCAAGGAGAGGACGTATTCGCTAAGTTAGCACTCCCGCAAGCAATACTGCGTTTCAAACAAGGATTTGGTCGTCTCATTAGAACAAGCACAGATACTGGAACAGTATTTGTATTAGACCGTCGTTTGACAAGCTCTTCCTATGGAAAATATTTTTTACAATCAATTCCAACTGTCCCGCTCTATGAAGGTCCTTTAGAAGAATTGTTAGAACAAGTAAAGGAACGGCCAGCTGAATAAAATTGGAAGAAAAATACGCCTGAAGTACATGTAAACTTCAGGCGTAAAAAATGTGGGTAGGAGGAATTTTATTTTTCTTACTTCTTGTATACAAAATGTATGAGTTTTCGACTTGAAACCTTTTTTTGCTGTACATGTCCTGCTATAATAGATGGGTGATGAAGCAGGGGTTGTAAAGAATGTACTCTTATTGTAACCGCATTGCGTTCTTCTATAATTAGAAATTTTTGTGTAACGGAGGAGTTTTTTCATGGATAAGAAAATCGAAGTCCTATCAACGACGCGTATTAAATATTCGTCTGACTTGTATAAAATTGTTGATAGCTTGAATCGTACGTTAAAAGAGCAGGACCTCATGTTCGGATTGGCATTAGACGAAAAAGATAAAGAAACAGCTGTATTTACGATTTACAGAACGTAGTGATACAATGAAAAAGTGGATCTTTGCAATCGTTATCGTAATCGTTGCTAGCGGAATATATGGGGCGTATGTTTATAATAAAGCAATGGAAAAGAAACTTCCGAAAGAGGCAAAATCTGTAGAAATTGCGAAAGAAAAGGCAAAGCTTACAAAAGTAAAATCTGTTGATTATTATAACGGAGAATCTTCATATACAGTCGTACAAGGTACAGATGAAAAAGGAGAGCAACTTATCGTTTGGGTGCCTGAGAAAAAAGGGGAAACAATAGTAAGGAAAAAGAGCGAAGGTATTTCTGAAAAAGATGCTTTACAAAGAACGATTGAACAAGTCGGAGATGAAAGTAAAGAATCAAAAAGTAAGCCGAAAGAAATTTTAAAAGCAAAATTAGGCTTTGAAAACAATATACCATTATGGGAAGTTACATATATTGATGATGAAAATCGTTATAGTTATTACTATCTTGCATTTAAAGATGGTCAGTTTTTACGACGATATAGCATTGAAAAATAGATGTAGGGGGAACTACAAATGAAATTAGCAAAGCGAGTAGCTGCTTTAACACCATCTGCAACTTTAGAAATTACAGCAAAGGCGCAAGCATTAAAAGCAGAAGGTCATGATGTAATTGGATTAGGGGCAGGAGAACCTGACTTTAATACGCCAGAACATATTATGGATGCTGCACATAAAGCGATGTTAGAAGGACATACGAAGTATACACCAACAGGTGGATTACAAGCGTTAAAACAAGAAATTGTGAAGAAGTTTACTCGTGATCAAGGAATTGCGTATGATCCGTCTGAAATTATTGTATGTAACGGCGCAAAGCATGCATTATATACATTATTCCAAGTATTACTTGATGAAGGAGATGAAGTTATCATCCCAACGCCTTACTGGGTAAGTTATCCTGAACAAGTAAAACTCGCTGGAGGTAAGCCAGTTTATGTAGAAGGTCTGGAAGGTAATGAGTACAAAATTACAGCAGAGCAGCTACGTGAGGCAATTACAGAGAAAACGAGAGCAGTTATTATTAATTCACCGAGCAATCCAACAGGAATGATTTACAGCAAAGAAGAATTACAACAGCTTGGAGAAGTATGTTTAGAACATGATATTTTAATCGTTTCAGATGAAATTTATGAGAAATTAATTTATGGTGGAGCGGAATATACTTCAATTGCCCAGCTTTCTAATGCATTAAAAGAACAAACACTTATTATTAATGGTGTATCTAAATCTCATTCTATGACAGGATGGCGTATTGGATATGCAGCAGGAAATAAGCAGCTTATTAAAGCGATGACGAACTTAGCGAGTCATAGTACGTCAAACCCTACTTCAATCGCTCAATACGGCGCAATCGCGGCATATGCAGGCTCACAAGAACCTGTAGAAACAATGCGTCAAGCATTTGAAGAGAGATTAAACATTATTTATGATAAATTAATTCAAATTCCTGGATTTACTTGCATTAAGCCACAAGGTGCATTTTATTTATTCCCTAATGTAAAAGAAGCTGTAGCTTTATCAGGATACGAAACTGTTGATGATTGGGCAAAAGCTCTATTAGAAGAGGAAAAAGTGGCCCTTGTACCAGGTACAGGATTCGGTGCTCCAAATAACGTTCGTTTATCATATGCGACATCTCTTGAACAAGTAGAGAAAGCATTAGAACGTATTCATACGTTTATGAAAAGTAAAGTGCAAGCTTAATTGTATATTTTATTAACGCAATACAAAAAAACCTTCCTACATAATAGGGAGGTTTTTTTGACGAATTGTGGCAAAAAGAAATAGCAAAAGGTGTGTTATACTAGAGAGCGAGGTGTTTGGTGATGAAAAAGAAAATGATGTTACAGTGGTTTGAACAGGGAAGCATTGCAATTCCAAAATTACTTATGATGCATTATAAAAAACTAGGGTTAAATGAAACAGAATTTATGGTTGTACTTCATGTACACACATTTTTAGAATCGGGCAATTCGTTTCCGACTCCGTCAGAGATTTCAGAACGGATGACAATTACTGAAATGAAATGTATGGAAGTAATTCAGACATTGATTCAAAAAGGATTTTTATCACTAGAAGGTGGACAAAAATCAGAAGCGATGATGTGTGAAAGTTATTCTTTACAACCGCTATGGGAAAAAATATTGCATTTCTTAATGAATGAATCAATAGAGGAAGAACAAAAAGAAATAAAACAACTGCAAGTAAATTTATATACAGTATTTGAAAAAGAATTTGGAAGACCACTTTCTCCATTTGAATGTGAAACGTTGGGAATGTGGGAAGATCAAGATCAACATCATCCGAATTTAATTCAAGCGGCCCTCAGGGAAGCTGTAATGAGTGGTAAGCTTAATTTCCGATATATTGATCGTATTTTATTTGAGTGGAAGAAGAATGGTATTAAAACAGTAGATCAAGCCCAAAACCAAGGACGAAAATTTAGAGCAAATCAACAACGAACGCAGCAAACGACAAAACAAGAGACGAAATTTACTGGAAAAGTGCCTTTTTATAATTGGTTGGAGCAGTAATGTAGGAGGAAGTATATGTTAAATAAAACGCAAATTCGCTATTGTTTAGACACAATGGCGGATATGTATCCAGAAGCACATTGTGAATTAATTCATGATAATCCATTTGAATTAGTAATTGCGGTGGCATTATCTGCACAATGTACAGATGCACTTGTAAATAAAGTGACGAAAAATTTATTTCAAAAATATAAAACACCAGAAGATTATTTAGGTGTTTCTCTAGAAGAGTTACAACAAGATATACGCTCTATTGGATTATACCGAAATAAAGCAAAAAACATTCAAAAATTGTGCCGGATGTTGCTGGATGATTATAACGGAAAAGTTCCAAAAGACCGTGACGAACTGACGAAATTACCAGGTGTAGGAAGAAAGACGGCAAATGTTGTAGTGTCGGTAGCGTTTGGAGTTCCGGCAATTGCGGTCGATACGCATGTAGAGAGAGTCAGTAAACGGTTAGCGATTTGTAGATGGAAAGATTCGGTGTTAGAAGTGGAAAAGACATTAATGAAGAAAGTTCCGATGGATGAATGGGGCGTTACACATCATCGTATGATTTTCTTTGGGCGTTATCACTGTAAAGCACAGCGTCCACAATGTGAAGAGTGCCGCTTACTAGAAGTATGTCGTGAAGGAAAGAAGCGAATGAAGGGGAAATAAAGGATGGAGCGAGTGATAGAGATACCGAAAGAATTCCGTTCATTACCATTTTTTAAAGAAAATAAAAATTCGATTGAGTATCATACAGAACAATCTTTTGAAGAAATAATACAAAATACTTACTTTATATTTGATATTGAAAGACAATATGAGCCGTGGAATGAAATTGAAAATAGTATTCCTATACTGTTGAATGCATGGAAAAATAAGCATGAAGAGATTGCTACACTATTTCGAAACAGAAATAAGCAAGAAGCTGAAGGCCCAATGATTCTTTTTGCAGCACATTTGTTATCAATTGTATATTGGCTAAATGAGCAACCTGTTCATAGTTTGACCGAAATGGAAGATTACACGAGTAAATTGGAAGTACAACCAGTTAATTTTATAGAGCGATATTCGTTCATTATAAAGAAATCGAATAATTATCATTCTTATATTCAGTTAGCGCAGTTGTATATTGAATTAGAAAAGCTTTATGTAAAGAAAATGATAACAAAAAAGAAGTCCTTTTCTCGTTAAGAGAAAGGACTTCTTTTTTGGATTAAGACTCTGTTGTAACAACATTTCCGTCTGCGTGAGGTGTATCTCCTCCGGTATTTTGTTGTTGTTCTTGTTGCTTGTGTTGTTCTTCTTCAGCTTTTTTTCTAGCCGCCTCTTCTTCAGCTTTCTTTCTAGCAGCTTCTTCTTCGGCTTTCTTTCTAGCAGTTTCTTCTTCAGCTTTCTTTTGAGCTTCTTCTTGTTGTTTACGTTGTTGTTCTTGTTCTTGTTGCTCCTGTTGTTTACGCTGTTCTTCAGCAGCCTTTTTCTGAGCTTCTTCTTGTTTTAGTTTATCTTCATTAGCTTTTTTCTGAGATTCCTCATCAGCTTTTTTCTGAGCTTCTTCTTCAGCCTTCTTCTTAGCAGCCTCTTCTTCAGCTTTCTTTGGGTCTGGAGTTCCACCAGGCGCAGTGAAGGATGCACCAACTGCAGGGCTTGTTCCAGTACCTTTTTTCGCTACTACAGAGAAGCTGTAAGTAACGCCTGGTTTAATACCACCAAGAGTAGCTGTCGTACCTTTTATTGATAAACTACCACTTGAACCGTCAGTCGCTTTATAGCTTGCTGCATACGCATCAACTTCTGCTGGTCCAGACCAGTTTAGTGTAACTGTGCTAGCACCATCGAAAGTGACATTAAGACCACTAGGTGCATCTACTTTAATTTGTTTAATTGCATCTTTTTTCGCACCTTTTACATATAACTCTCCGTTTATTTCTTGTACAGAAGAAGGACGTTCGAAACGAGATTTATCTGTAGCGAATTTGCTCATCATTACTTGGAACATTTGTTGCGCAATTCTAGTAGAACGATCGCCAATATAATTTTCTGGACCATCCTTTTCGTAACCAGTCCATACTGCCATTGTATATTGCGGTGTATATCCAGCGAACCAGCTATCTCGGTTTGCATCGGCCGGAATACCATATTTTTTAATAACGTCTTCATCAAAGTTTTGTGTTCCTGTTTTACCGGCTACATCAACACCTGAAACGTATGCTGTTGGACCTGTACCACCAGAACCAGGTTTTACTACGTCACGAAGAACGTCAGTCACCATGTAAGCTGTGTAGTCTTGCATCGCACGTTGTTCTTTCGGTTTAAAACTTTTCTTTTTCCCATCCGGGAAGATAACTTCTTTTACAAAGTGCGGTTTATTGTAGTTACCATCATTACCAAAGGCTGCATATGCCCCCGCTAATTGTAATGGAGAACTATCGTTACTACCAATTGCTGTTGATTCATATGTTTTACCGTCTTTAAATGTCATACCCAAGCCTTCAGCAAACGCTTGTGACTTAGGAAGGCCAACCGCTTGGGCTGTTTTTAAAGCCGGGATGTTTAATGATTTTTTCAAAGCTTCACGTAGTGAAACGTCACCTTTGTAACTATTTGTTGCATTTCGTATTTTTTTACCATTGGAATACGTATACTCTGAGTCATTTAATTGATGGTATGTAGACCATTGTAAATTCTCAATTGCTGGACCGTAGTCGAAAATTGGTTTCATGGTTGAACCAACTTGGCGTTTTAAATCAATGGCCATATTATGACCTTTGAAAGTAGACTTACTTTCTTTGCGCCCAGCTCCAATTGCTCGAACTTCTCCAGACTGTGTATCCATAAATACGAATGATCCCTGGAATTGATCGTTCGGATACTTAATAAGATTGCCATCCATAATTTTATCAGCGTAATCTTGAGCATCTTGATCAAGTGTTGTATGGATCGTTAAACCATCTGAACCGATATTTATATCCGGATATTCTTTTTCAACTTCTTTTACAACAGCATCTAAAAATGCTTGATACTTCATCTCAGTTACTTCTGAAGACGGTTGAAGACCCTCAGTTACAGGGATTTTCATTGCGTTATTCATTTCATCTTTTGTTATATAACCATGTCGATGCATTAATGATAATACGACGTTACGACGTTGTGTAGCTCGTTCAACGTTGTCTTGTTTTGTTGGATCATAAATATTAGGACCTTGGGGTAAACCAGCTAGCATAGCAGCTTCATGTAACTGTAAGTCTTTTAAATCTTTGTCATAATATTTTTTGGCTGCTGTTGCAATACCATATGAACGGTTACCTAAGTTAATCTTATTTAAGTACATCTCTAAAATCTCATGTTTAGAGTATTGTTGCTCTAATTTATAAGATAGGTACCATTCTTGTACTTTTCTCTTTGCAGTTTTGTCCATCGTTAGAAAATAGTTTTTGACTACTTGTTGTGTAATCGTACTACCACCTTGAGATCCGAATCCTCCAGTGACATTTTCCATAACTGCTTTTGTAGTTCGTTTAAAATCAATTCCATTATGCTCATAGAAACGTGAATCCTCAGTTGCAAGGAATGCATTTTCAACTACTTTTGGAATTTGATCATAAGTGACGTGGGTTCTTTTTTCAGCACCGTATTCATAGAAAAAGTTCCCATTCTTATCAAGAAACTTTGTTGATAAAGGATTGACAAGTTTTGATTTGTCTAATTTTGGAGCGTCCTTCACCATAACAAAGAAAGCGGAAACGCCAGCTACAAGACCAACGATACCAAGAAGTAGACAACCTATAAGGAATTTTTTTAAAAAGGAGCCTTTTTTCTTTGGTTTTTTCTCTGTATTTGTTTCTTGCTTTTGATTTTTTACATGATTTCGTTCTGTACGAGAACGATAATTATCTGACATTATACTTTCTCCTACCTTTCATTCTCTCCCCAAAAGTCGAAAAAAGAGCCTTAGTGATGACTCTATCACGAAAAATAAACGGTGTCTAGTACACGGATATAATCAATCCGAGGGTGATAACCGCATGATAATAAAGATCCATGCTCTACTATTTCTTCTTTCGTAATCGATTTTCGTCCACCAGTATTTTGACGATTCCAAAATGCAATAATATGTTTTGCATCTAATAAATAAAGTTCATCAAAAAGTGTAAATTTAATAATAACAAATGCGATTCCATTATGAGCGATTACTTGCTTCATATGTTCAATTTGATGAAGGTGGAAGTTTTGAAGTGGAAAGCTGGTTTTGTTTTTTGTTTCTTTCGCTTCAAAATCGATGTATTTCCCTTTATATACACCGTTGTAATCTGTTGTAGAAGGTTGTTTAAAATACGCTTCTTTTACCACTGCAGCACTTCGAGCGGGGTAATCTACTTTTACAATTTGAAGAGGTGTAGGTTTTTTATGTACACAGGCAATATTATGGGTTAAGTAATATTCATTTGTTTCATTCAATTCCTCTTCAAGGGACATACCTCTATTACTATAAGCATGTTTTTTAATTGGTGTTTTATGAGGTTGTGAAGCTTGATTGTACCGTTTTCCATTTGGGTAACGAATGGTCATAGTGTGTCCACTCCCAACTTACTAAGAATTACTTACAAAGGTGATTATAACAAAAAATGAAAAAAGATGTGACCTTTTTGAAGAAAGGTATGATGACTAGTTTATGTTTACATGGAATGATTATAGAAAAATTGAACAATATCGTAAAAATATGGTTTGTACAGAAGAAGAAAAAACAATCGTTTACAACATTAAGAAGGAAACGAAAATAGCTAATATGGATAACATTTCTCGAACACAGTCTTATCAAGAATTTTATGTAAGAAATAGTGAAATCAGGTGGGCCTTTTTGGCGAGTATGGTTTCGAGAAATGCGGGATGGAATATGACTGATTTAAAAGGGAGGTATTATGCTACTGTTTTACCTCAAACAGTAAAAGAACATTTGTTTCTGACTTATGAAGAAGCGAATTGGATTATTTTTTTAGATGCATTTCCTCAGCTGTTGTTATACGAAGAAAGTAAGAGGAGGCAGGTGCCACTATTCTATTTGTTACAATATTTCAACGTATCAATTTTCATGGAAAAAGAATGGATATATTTTTGGGAGGAAAAAGATATAAATAGGCTCATGATAGCGCTTATTATAAATGAACAAAATAAAATTCAAAAACCAGTTATTGAGAATGCATATTTTAAAAAACATGTATTCCATACAGCACTTTTTAAATTACAAGAAATGCTTCATGTTAGTGCCGTTATTTTTCCAACCGTTGAAGGGAATATGTATGGTTTTTCAGTTTATCAATTTGAAACGTTACAAAAGCGTATAGAACTAGGGAAGAAATTAGCGGAATTACTGTTTCATCCAAATTACAAAAGTTTATTCCATAGGTTTGCATTGCAAACTATACACACAGGATCAAGAGCAGATTATGAATGTTATGTAAGAGAAGCTAGAAAATCTTGTACGCCAGCCCTTAGGGAGGTTTATCCTGTTGTTACACATAAGGAAATAAGTAAGAGAGATTGGTTTTGTAGAGGTATGGAAATAAATGAGCTATTTTTATTGGAAGACTATAAGGGGGAAGTCGATATAACAGAATGGTATAAAAGAAAAAGGGAGCAAATCTATGTTGCTTCTATTATAAATCGTTTTGTTAAAAGGATGGATGAGTTCGTGATATAATAAAAAAGAAGTCCCGTCTTCATAAATGAAGACGGGACTTCTTAATGTGAAGTAATCCTGCCATGTGTGTTAAAAATTTAATCTCAAAACGTAATAAATATAAGAGATCAAGGACGTTTCAGAATTTAGCTTTTTGTAAAAGCATTAAAGTTTCACTTTATGTAGCAGGGAAGTTTGGACCATCTAACTTTGGATTGCCGGTCTCGGGTTTATTTTGTTTGTTTTGTTTTTTCTTTTTTTCGTTTTTATTTTTTGGCATTTTCATACACCTCCTTTTTGTATTGTTACCATTTCTATAAATGACATACAAAATGATTTCTTTGACGAATAACAACTAGTTTTGTCATGTGGGCAGGAGTGAGGAATCATTCGGCGAAATTACATGACAAAGGAAAAGCAAAGAAGGGGGCGTTTTGTATATGGCGATGGTTCAGAAGGAAGATGTAATGAAAACAATGGATCAAATGTTAAGTTCTCTCGATTTGCTGCAAATGAATATAGGGATTAGAATGAATCATGCATTGAAGGATAAAAGGGAAAAAATATGCAATAAGATAGAAATAACCGAAATGCATATTGAGCATATGGAAAATAAATTAGTGCATCACGAAGAAAAAGGGAATTGGGTGAAGGCATTTCAAAACGTCGTAGTGAGTGCATAATAAGGTGGGAATAAAATGAAGTATGAAGCATTAATACAGTCTTCGGAAAAACTTATGCAGCATAATAATGAAGCGAATGTGAAAAAAAGAGAAATGATTGAATACGATTTTTATAAGGATATGAAACCATTCGTAGATATGGTAGATGCAGAATTAAAAGTGTGGAAAGAATTAGCTTATAAATGGATTAAGGAAGAAAAACCGAAGTATATACATGTACAGCAAATTGATCAAGTGTACGATAATTTACAAACAAATGTGTTGCAATGTTTTGTAAATAAAGGTAAAGGTAAGCGATTCTTTGAAACACACCAAGCCATTTCGTATACTTTGCAAAATATAATTGAGCAATGTAAGTAACAAGAGGGGAAACCCTCTTGTTTTTTTTATGCTTCTGTCATTGTTGTAGGTTTTGTTGCCCCGTTTATTTCTAATTCTTTTATTAATGTTCGATAATCTGAAATGCATATTTTTCCTTCGAGATACCAATGTCTCGCAAAGTCTAACAATTCATTTACATTTTCTGTGTAATACCCTTTTTTTTGAGAAAACGCTTGTTTTAAATCCCCTAATACCATGTTGATTCCTCCCCCATGAGAATCTTCTTCTTCATTATCATAGCATGGAAGGGTTTTCTTTTTTAATTTTTTAAAAATTTAAACTTCCGACAAAAATAGACAGATACTCCGTCACACATATTATTTTGCAGGTACATATTATATATGTAGAAACTTATGTGAAGGAGGAGAGAATGCATGTTTCAACAACCCAACGTATATCAGCAAGCTAATCCATATACACAGCAAAATATGTACCAATATAATACAGATACATATTTACGGTATAATATGTATCCTTTCGAGCCTTATTATGGAAACCAAAATTACTATCAACCATTTGAAGTGTCGTTTATGAATCAGCAACAACCGCAGCAACCATATATGAACCAACAACAGCAACCGTATATGAATTCGCAATATTATATGCCGCCATCCCCTTATGGAAATCAACAAGCGATGTTTTATCCACCAAAACAACCGTATCCGATGCAGAATAAACAAAAACAACAACAGCAACCGAGTCAGTTTTCTAGTTTTGTTTCTCAATTTAAAAATTCAGATGGTAACTATGATGTAAATAAAATGATGAATACAGCTGGACAAATGATGAATGCGATGAATCAAGTGACAGGTATTGTAAAGCAAGTTGGAGGATTTTTTGGTAAGTAATTTTGGAGGTTTGTCTACAAAAAGTATTGTATATGAAGTAGGGACTAGACAAATTTCCTTGTAATAAATGGGTATATATAACAAACGGCTTTCCCTCTTTTCTCATATTGTAAAGTGTAATCAGATTTTTTTTATGAGAGAGGAGAGAAAAAACTATGTATCATTGTCATCCTTGCTTTGGAGGGCATAAGCCTACAGGACCTATTTGTACGACTGCTCCTGTCATTCATCCGACGAAACAATGCGTCACACATTCTTTTTCAACAACGGTGGTGCCACACATTTTCCCGACACATACAACACATGTACACCATCAACAAATTAAAAACCAAAACTTCTTCCCACAAACAAACTCAAATGTAAATGTTGTAGACCCAGTTGATCCAGGATTCGGGGGCGGATTCGGGGGCGGATGTGGACCGTGTGGTCATGGCCATCATGGACATCACGTATCACCATTTGGGCCAGGACCAAATGTATCACCATTCGGACCAGGACCAAATGTATCACCAGTAGGTCCGAATATTGGACCAAACGTTGGTGGAATATTTAAATAGTAAATGATATGTTAGAACTAGCAAAATGCTAGTTCTTTTTTTGTAATTGGAGTGTTAATATGAAAGTTATTGCTGTAACGGGATATAAACCATTTGAACTTGGTATATTTAAAAATGATCATCCAGGGGTGGAATGTATAAAAAAGGCATTGCACCGAAAATTAACTACTTTTGTAGAAGAGGGTTTGGAATGGGTGATAATAAGTGGGCAGTTAGGGGTCGAATTATGGGCTGCTGAAGTTGTTTTTGAAATTCAAGTAGAATATCCAGATTTAAAATTAGCGGTGTTTACTCCGTTTTTAGAACAAGAAGAAGGCTGGAAGGAAGATAACCGTGAATATTACGAATTTATTCTCTCTCAAGCAGACCATATTGATAGTATTACGAAACGGAAGTACGAAAGCCCAGAGCAATTTAAATTAAAAAATCAATTTTTTATTGAAAAAAGTGATGCGCTTTTAGCTGTATATGATGAAGAAAAACCAGGGAGCCCTAAATATATTGTAGAAGCAGCAAAGAAAAAAGGAGAAATAGAAAATTATCACAGTTATTTCATTCTTTTTTCCGATTTACAAGATATAATAGAAGAGGAACAATGGAATAATGCTGAGTAATATGTAATATAGTACTCGTATATATGATTGACAAAAAGCATTGTTTCTGAAAAAATTTAGTTAATGAAAGTTTTGGCAAAAATTTGAGGTGAAGAAAATGATTTCGGATAAAATTAAATTAACGGCGAAAGATATTTTAGAAAAAGAATTTAAAACAGGTATGAGAGGTTATCAACAAGAAGAAGTAGACAAGTTTCTTGATATGATCATTAAAGACTATGAAGCTTTCCACAAGGAGTTTGAGCAATTAAAGCAACAAAATGCTCGTTTAAAACGTGAACTAGAAGAACAAAAACTAGCAGCAACGCAAGTTCCACAACAACCTGTACAGACACCAGTTGCACAACCGGTATATAACAGCACGAATACGGATATTTTAAAACGTCTATCTAATTTAGAAAAAGCTGTATTTGGAAGTAAGTTATACGAATAATTTCTGGTGGAAAATGGTTAAAGCAGTTTACATAGAAAAAAACATTGCAAAATCTTTTTGTTTCCACTATACTAATGGATGTCATAACGTTTGGGTAATCGCTGCAACGCCAACGTTGTAGAGGAAAGTCCATGCTCGCACGGCCTGAGATGGCTGTAGTGTTCGTGCCTAGCCAATTCATAAGCTAGGGTATTCTGGCTGTAAGGCTGGTTTAACGGCAGGGAAAAAACCTAAGTCCTTTCGGATATGGTTTGACTACCTTTAAAGTGCCACAGTGACGAAGTCCTTGAAGAAATGATAGGAGTGGAACGAGGTAAACCCCACGAGCGAGAAACCCAAATAATGGTAGGGGAATCTTTTCCAAGGAAATGAACGATGGGAAAGGACAGGTTGTATAACCTGTAGATAGATGATTGCCACCGGAGTACGAGGCGTGGGCCGTTTGCAGTACAAAGGAACAGAACATGGCTTACAGAACGTTATGAACCAACTATGAAATAACTCAGCTCTCCTTTGTTAGAGGAGGGCTTTTTATTTGTATGAAGTTATAATTTATGAGTTAAAATGGTTAATGAGAAAATTCTTCGTAAAATGTAATAATTAATAGGACATATTGCTATTAATTATTGTTTGATTATACATAAGAGGTGAATGCAAATGGGAAAAGTTACTTTAATCGCAACAGCGGCAATGGGTATTGAAGCATTAGTTGCCCGAGAAGTTCGTGATCTTGGTTATGAATGCCAAGTAGAAAACAGCAAAGTAACATTTGAAGCAGATGAAAAGGCGATTTGTCGAACAAATTTATGGTTACGTACTGCGGACCGTGTGAAAATTAAAGTTGGTGAATTTAAAGCGACAACATTTGATGAGCTGTTTGAGAAAACGAAAGCATTAAACTGGGGAGATTATATTCCAGAGAACGGTGAGTTCCCTGTTATCGGTAAATCTTTAAAATCTGAGTTATTCAGTGTTTCGGATTGTCAACGTATCGTTAAAAAGGCTGTCGTTGAAAAATTAAAAACAACATATAAACGTACAACGTGGTTTGAAGAAGATGGCCCGTTATTCCGTATTGAAATCGCAATGTTAAAAGATATTGCAACATTAACGATTGATGCGAGTGGTGTTGGACTTCATAAACGCGGATACCGTATGGATCAAGGGGAAGCTCCTTTAAAAGAAACATTAGCTGCGTCTTTAATTAAATTAACAAACTGGAAGCCAGATCGTCCATTTGTTGATCCATTCTGTGGATCAGGTACAATTCCGATTGAAGCAGCATTAATTGGACAAAATATTGCACCAGGATTTAATCGTGGTTTCGCGTCTGACGAGTGGGGCTGGGTAGGTAAACAAAACTGGCGTGAAGCTCGTCAAGAAGCCGAAGATTTAGCGAATTATGATCAACGACTGCAAATCATTGGATCAGATATTGACCATCGTATGATTCGAGTTGCCCAAGATAACGCAGAAGAAGTAGGTTTAGGTGATTTAATTACATTTAAACAAATGCAAGTAAAAGATTTCACAACAAAAGAGGATTATGGCTATGTTGTAACGAATCCTCCATACGGAGAACGTTTAAGTGAAAAAGCACTTGTTGAACAATTGTATAAAGAAATGGGACAAGTATTCCGTCCATTAGATACATGGTCAGCATATGTATTAACAAGTTACGAAGCATTTGAGAAGTGCTACGGAAAAGATGCATCGAAGAAGCGTAAACTGTTTAACGGATTTATCCGTACAGATTACTACCAATACTTCGGAAAACGTCCACCGCGTAATTCATAGTATAAAACTCCTCCAGCGCGCATATACTGGCTATTATGTAATGCGTAAAGGAGGAACTGATATGGATAGTTTCCAATTATCAATGATTCAAAAGGCTATTCACCGCACGTATGATGAGCTCGGAAAAGAAGTGGATAGTCAAGGTGCGATGGTAGATGAAATACAAAAAGCACAAGAAGAATATTTGTCAGCTCTTTCACATGAAACAGCGATTGATAAACGGTATTTAAAGTCATTAATATAGAAGAAAATTTTCCTTTTTCGGAAGGGAAATTTTTTTTCGTGTATTTCTATGTATTGCAACAGGGGAAAGCGACTGTATACATATGAGTAGCGGTTGTTGTATCTTTTATAGAAAAACTTTTTGGTTGGAGGCTAAGGATGTTTACTGAGAAGAGATTACCATTTGAAGTAGGAAAACAAGATAATTTTTATGATAAGTTGAATGAGTGGATTGGAGATGTGTTTTACGACATCCTTCCGGAAAAAGGCTTTGAAGAGCGTGATGAACAAATTTTTATGGCGTTTCAATTAGAACGTGCTTTCCAAGAAAAGAAAGTTATGTTCGCAGAAGCAGGTGTAGGAACTGGGAAAACAATTGTATATCTTCTATATGCAATTTGTTATGCACGTTATACTGGAAAGCCAGCTATTATCGCTTGTGCAGATGAAACGTTAATTGAGCAGCTTGTGAAAGAAGAAGGGGACATTGCTAAATTATCTGAAGCACTAGGACTATCTGTTGATGTAAGACTTGCAAAATCAATGGATAATTATTTATGTTTACGTAAACTTGAAGATGTTATGAGTGGACGAGCTCCAGAAGTAATTGAAGATGTATACTACGAATTACCACAGTTTGTATTCGATCACGGTACGATGCAAAACTTTACTCACTATGGTGACCGAAAAGAATTTCCGCTTTTAAATGATGAGGAATGGTCGAAAGTAAACTGGGATTACTTCCAAGATTGCTTCACTTGCGATTCGCGTCATCGTTGTGGTCAAACTCTTTCTCGTGAGCATTATCGTAAAGCAGCAGATTTAATTATTTGTTCTCAAGATTTCTATATGGATCATATTTGGACGTACGATGCTCGTAAGCGTGAAGGGCAAATGCCGTTATTACCAGAAAGTAGCTGCGTTGTATTCGATGAAGGACATCTTGTAGAATATGCAGCTCAAAAAGCTTTAACATACCGTTTAAAGCAAACGATGATGGAGCAACTTTTAACAAGATTATTACAAAATGATATTCGTGAAGAGTTTGCACATTTAGTAGAAGAAACAATTTGGCAAACAGAGCGATTCTTTGATGTGTTACAAGAGAATAAAAAGGAAATTGCCGGTTCTGATCGTTTAGAAATTACTGTGACAGAAAAAGTAACTGCTGAAGCGAAGCGACTTTATGCGAAAATTGGTGAAGTCGGTGATGCATTAGTATTTGAAAGTGAAATGCATACAGTAAACACGTATGATTTAAATATCGTTGATGAACATTTAGATGTATTAGAACATTCACTTCGTCTGTTTATGCACGAGAAAAATGTAATTACATGGGGTGAAGAAGGTGATGGAGCCTTCACGTTAGTAATTATGCCACGTGCAGTTGAAGAAGTATTACAAGAGAAAGTGTTCTCGAAGAAAATCCCGTATATTTTCTCTTCTGCTACATTATCTAACAACGATTCATTCACGTTTACAGCAAATAGCCTAGGGGTAAAAGATTACTTATCATTCTCAGTTGCTTCACCATTTGATTACGAAGAACAAATGGCAGTAAACTTACTATCGCATACGAGAGAAAATGAATGGGAAAGAAAGTGTCAATATACACTTGAAAATATACAAAAGACAAATGGACGTACTCTTGTATTATTCCGTACAACGCAAGAACTTGCGGCGTTCAAAGAATATGTAAGTAAAGAACAAATGTCAGTTCCGTTCTTATATGAAGGGGATCAAGAAATTAGTCAGCTCGTTTCACGTTTCCAAAATGAAGAAGCGACTGTACTTTGTGCCGTTCATTTATGGGAAGGTTTAGATATTCCAGGTTCATCATTATCACATGTTATTATTTGGTCATTACCATTCCCTCCAAACGATCCTGTGTTTGAAGCGAAGCGTAAACATGTAAATGATCCATTCTGGGATGTAGATGTACCATATATGATTTTACGTCTTCGTCAAGGGATTGGTCGTTTAATTCGTACGAGCGACGATAAAGGTGCTATATCAATCTTCTTATCTGATACAGAAGATGAGAAAGTGGTAGAAGCGGTGAAAAAGGTACTACCAGTAGAAGGTAAAGAATTATAAGGAGAGAGCTTGGCGTTTGCCAAGCTTTTTTTCTATTATAAAAGGAATTTAGATTTTCATGTCGAATTAAGTTTGAGGTAGAAAAGGGAGGTTTTTATACGATGACAGTAGCTACATATGAAGTAGAAAAACAATTTTTAACATATGTGAAGAAGATACAGAACTACGGAGAAGCATTAAGTTTAATGTTTTGGGACTTAAGAACAGGTGCGCCTAAAAAAGGTGTAGACCAGCGATCAGAAGTAATTGGTATGCTTTCATCAGAAGTGTTTGCCATGTCGACTTCAGAGGAGATGGGAAATTATTTAATAGAGCTTGAAGCTTTAATAAGTGAAGACAAACTTTCTGAAACGACGAAGAAAATGGTTGAAGAGTGTCGTAAAGAATATGATAGAAATAAGAAAATTCCACAAGCGGAATATGAAGCGTATGTGAAATTAGAAGCGAAAGCAGAAAGTGTGTGGGAAGAAGCACGCGAAAAATCTGATTTTGAAATGTTCCGTCCGTATTTAGAACAAATAGTTGAATATAAAAAGAAATTCATTACATATTGGGGTTACGAAACATATAAATATAATACATTATTAGATATGTATGAACCTGGTATTACAGTAGAAGTGTTAGATCACGTATTTGGTCAACTTCGTGAGCGTATCGTTCCGCTCGTAAAAGAAATATCAGAGTCGCAAAAGAGATTAAAGACTAGTGCTTTATCAGAACATTTTTCAAAAGAGAAACAAAAAACCTTTACATTAGAGCTATTAAAACAATTGAATTATGACTTTGAAGCAGGTCGTCTTGATGAAACGGTACATCCATTCGAGATTACATTAAATAGAGGAGATGTTCGTATTACGACACGCTATGATGAAAAAGATTTCCGTATGGCTGTGTTTGGAACAATTCATGAATGTGGTCATGCTGTATATGAACAAAATATTGCAGAACAATTTGAAGGTACACCGCTATGTAGTGGAACATCTATGGGTATTCACGAATCACAATCATTATTCTTTGAGAACTTTATCGGTCGTAATAAATCATTCTGGAAGAAAAATTATGATTTATTAAAAGAGTATAGCGATGGTCAATTCAATGATATATCAGTAGATGAGTTTTACGATGCGATTAACGAATCGAAACCATCATTCATTCGTATAGAAGCAGATGAGCTTACATATCCGCTTCACGTTATGGTTCGTTATGAACTTGAGAAAGAATTATTTGATGGCACATTACAAGTGAAGGATTTGCCAGCAGCTTGGAATGATAAGGTGGAAGCATATTTAGGAATTCGTCCGGAAAGTGATGCGCAAGGTGTATTGCAAGATGTTCACTGGGCTGGCGGTTCATTTGGATACTTCCCATCTTATGCGCTTGGTTATATGTATGCAGCACAATTTAAGCAAAGAATGTTAAAAGACATTCCGAACTTTGATGCATTATTAGAAGAAGGAAATGTAACGCCAATTCGTGAATGGTTAACAGAAAATATTCACCAATATGGTAAAACGAAAAAGCCACTTGAAATTTTAGAAGATGTAACAGGCGAAGGCTTAAATGCAAACTACTTAGCGGATTATTTAGAAGCGAAGTATAAAGAAATTTATGAGTTATAAAAAAGAGCTGCTTAATTGCGAAGGCACTGAAAAAGTGATTGCTTTGAAAAAATAACGTGTATTTTATCAATATATAGAAAAACAAAGGAGACCATCACCTGTATACAGTAGGTGGTGGTCTCCTTTTTCTTATTAGGTGGACTTTTTCAGTGGCCTCTTAATTGCAGCTCTTTTTTTTAAGGGGGTAGAAGAATGGTTTATACATATACAGTAATGACGCAAGAAGAAGCGGAAGAAATTGCATATAACTGGCATTATGAAGGGGAATATTCCTTTTACGATATAGAGGCAGATGAAGAAGATTTAGCTGAATTTTTACATGATGAGAGTAGAGGAGATCATACTTTTTCTGTGAAGGAAAATGGCACTCTCATTGGTTTCTTTAGTTTTTGTAAAATAAATAATGGAACGGTTGATATAGGGCTGGGAATGAGACCTGATATAACTGGAAGTGGATTAGGTTTACAGTTCGTAAACGCTGGATTAGATTTTAGTAAAGAAAAATATAGTTGTAATAATATAACGCTATCAGTAGCGACATTTAATAAAAGAGCAATTAAAGTGTATAAAAGAGCAGGATTTGAAGCTGTTGGAACGTTTATTCAAAAAACAAATGGTAGTTGTTTTGAGTTTTTGAAGATGAATTATATATGTAAAATGATTAAGAAATAAATAATACTTTTTGTAATTGGGAGTTTTGAAATTTTGATAGATGATGTGTATGATTGAAGTTTAATAGCAAATAGCAAATAGCAAGTTTAGTAAGGAGAGATAGCATGATTACAATTAAAACGAAAAATGAAATAGATTTGATGCACGAATCTGGAAAGTTACTTGCTTCATGTCATAGAGAAATTGCGAAAATGATGAAACCGGGTGTTACGACAAAAGAAATTGATACGTTTGTTGAAGCGTATTTAGAAAAGCATGGTGCAACATCTGAACAGAAAGGTTACAATGGGTATCCATATGCGATATGTGCATCTGTAAACGATGAAATGTGTCATGGGTTTCCGGCCGATGTTCCTTTAACTGAGGGTGATATTGTAACAATTGACATGGTAGTAAATTTAAATGGTGGTCTTTCAGATTCTGCTTGGACGTATATAGTTGGAAAAGTTTCTGATGAAGTAGAAAGGTTATCGTTAGTAGCTGAAAATGCTTTGTATAAAGGGATTGATCAGGCGGTAATTGGTAATCGTGTAGGAGACATTGGCTATGCAATTGAAAGTTATGTAGCAAATGAAGGTTTTTCTGTCGCAAGAGACTTTACGGGACATGGAATCGGTAAAGAAATTCATGAAGAACCAGCAATTTTTCATTTTGGTAAGCAAGGGCAAGGGCCGGAGCTAGAAGAAGGAATGGTAATTACGATTGAGCCTATTGTCAATGTAGGTATGCGATATTCTAAAGTAGATTTAAATGGATGGACCGCGAGAACGATGGACGGGAAATTATCAGCTCAATATGAGCATACAATTGCGATTACAAAAGATGGGCCAATCATTTTAACAAAGATTTAATATGATATGTAAGAGTTTACAAAAATCGAACGAAAATGATATTTTTATAACATTTGTACGTGTTTTATTAAGAAATGCTTTTCAAAGTATAAAAATTGCGTTATAATCCTTCTATAAAATAAATAGTTAGCTACACTCATATAATCGCGGGGATATGGCCTGCAAGTTTCTACCGAAGTACCGTAAATACTTTGACTATGAGTGAGGACGAATATATTTGCTTGTTTAGCATTCTTTTTTTGCGAAACTCCAAAAGCGCGTCTCTCACTTGTAACGAGTGGTGGCGGCTTTTGGAGTTTTTTTATTGCATAAGAGGGGGAACAAACATGAAAGTATTACAAGAAAAGATTTTGAATGAAGGAAAGGTTTTATCTGGTGACGTATTAAAGGTAGATTCTTTTTTAAATCACCAAATTGATCCAGTACTTATGCAAGAAATCGGAAAAGAATTTGCTAAACGTTTTAAAGAAGAGAACATTACAAAAATCGTGACGATTGAATCTTCAGGCATTGCACCGGCAGTTATGGCTGCATTAGAGCTTGGTGTAAAAGTAATCTTTGCAAGAAAACGTAAATCGTTAACGTTACAAGATAATATGTATGTTGCAAGCGTATATTCATTTACAAAACAAGAAACAAATGAAATTTCATTATCTCGAAATCATATCGATGAAAATGATCGTGTATTAATCATCGATGACTTTTTAGCAAACGGCCAGGCTGCTTTAGGTTTAATGAGTTTAGTAGAGCAAGCTGGAGCGAGTATTGCAGGAATTGGAATTGTTATTGAAAAAGCATTTCAAGATGGAGGAAAGAAGCTTCGTGAACAAGGAATTCGTGTTGAATCACTAGCAGAAATTGCATCACTTGATAACGGCACAGTTACATTTGTACAGCAAGAAACTGCGGAGGTGAAATAAACGATGAAGCAACATCCATTTAAAATCGCATCGCTTGGTATGCAGCATATGCTTGCTATGTATGCTGGCGCAATTATCGTTCCGCTTATTGTCGGCGGCGGACTTGGTTTAAATCAAAAAGAGTTAACATACTTAGTCTCAATTGATTTATTAATGTGCGGCGTTGCGACAATTTTACAAGCATTATCAAATCGCTTTTTCGGTATTGGACTTCCAGTTGTACTTGGTTGTACATTTACAGCGGTTGGGCCGATGATTGCAATCGGAAAACAATACGGCGTGTCTTCTATTTATGGAGCAATTATTGCTGCCGGGTTATTCGTTGTTATTTTTGCGAAATTATTTGGAAAGCTTGTAAAACTGTTTCCACCTGTTGTAACAGGATCTGTCGTTACTGTAATTGGAGTTACACTTGTTCCAGCTGCTATTAATGATATGGCTGGAGGAGTAGGAAGCAAAGATTTCGGAAGTCTTGAAAACTTAGCGTTAGCATTTGGCGTGTTACTATTTATCATCATTATGTATCGTTTTTTTGATGGATTTATTCGTTCAATCTCTATTTTACTAGGTCTATTGTTCGGTACAATTGTTGCAGCTTTCATGGGGAAAGTTAGTTTACAAGCGGTTGGAGAAGCGGATTGGTTCCATGGTATTCAGCCATTTTATTTTGGTACACCAACATTTGAATTAACGCCAATTATTACGATGATTCTCGTTGCTTGCGTAGGGATTGTAGAAGCAACAGGTGTTTACTTTGCATTATCTGATATTTGCAATAAAAAGATCGGTGAAAAAGAATTAACAAAAGGCTATCGCGCAGAAGGATTAGCAATGGTGTTAGGTGGTATTTTCAACGCGTTTCCATATACAACATACTCTCAAAACGTAGGACTTGTTCAATTAACAGGAGTAAGAAATCGCGTTATTATTTATACTTGTGGTGGTATGTTAATCGTTCTTGGGTTCATTCCAAAAATCGCAGCTATTACAACTATTATTCCGAAATCAGTACTTGGCGGTGCGATGTTAGCGATGTTCGGTATGGTAATGGCATATGGTATTAAAATGTTAAGTAGCGTTGATTTTGGTAAACAAGAAAACTTATTAATCGTTGCATGTTCTGTTGGAATTGGACTTGGAGTTACAGTCGTTCCTACTTTATTCTCACAACTTCCTGAAAACATTCGTATTTTAACAGATAACGGAATTGTACTTGGAAGTGCGTCAGCAGTACTGTTAAATATCGTATTTAATATGGTGCCGCAGCGCAAAGTGAAAGTAGAAGAAGAGCCAGTGTCTATGCAAAGTGCAGTAAGAGAAGCGTAAAAAAGCAAGGTCTCGTTATGAGACCTTGCTTTTCTTTTTAAGTGGCATCATTTTCCCGTACGTACCAAGGCGCCAAATGTACTCAAGTGGCCCGTATTGGTAATGTGAAAGCCACCAGCGGCTAATAAAGATTTGTAACGTGTAGAAACTAATGCAGAATAGTGGTCCAACCCATAATGGAGCAAGATAATCATTTTTGAACAATAGCCCGAATACAAGTAATGTAACAATTGTATGCGAGATGTAATTTGTTAATGCCATTCGTCCAACGTATTGGAATGGACGTAATAATGTTTGCCATCTTTCTTTTTGTAATAAACGCATGAGCGTGAAAATGTAGAATATGAATAAAGTTTTTCCGCTAAACATTGTAAAGACCTGCATATAAATTGGTTCATAAAATGGTTTGGATAAGAAATAACGGACCATGAAGAACCACATTGGCAATGTTAAAAGGAACATAATAATTTGCCATTTTTTAAGCTTTGGATCTAACTCTTTCGTGCGGCGGAAAATATCCTTTTTGCCGGCGTATAAACCAAGTAAAAATAGCCCAACTGTTTCTGGAAGCATAAATAAATTTAATCCAATTCCATCAGCGTAAAATGCACGGAAACGATTTTGTACTTGTGACAGCCAGTCTTCTAATGGCATGATAGGTAAGGAAAAACCTAGCTCTTCCTTTGGTACCAATGCAACCGTAATACCAGCCATTAGCATAATGAATTGAAAAATACTCAATAAAACGATAGCCCATATTAAAATAGTACGCGGTTCTCTCTTATAAAATAAAAATAAGAAAAATCCAGCAATCGCATAAGTATGTAAAATGTCTCCGTCCCATAAAAGAACGTAATGTAAGAAACCAAATAATAATAAAATAAGTAAGCGACGAACAAATAAAGTTTTTGGACGATCTGTTTTCGCTTCAGCACGAGTCATAAAAATGTAAAAGCCTAGGCCAAATAAAAACGAAAAGATAGTATAAAACTTTGTTTGAATAAACATATCGTAAAATAGGCGAATGTAGCTGTCTATCCCTTCGTAAATTCCTGAAATATCACGTGAGTCAATCCCGGCTATAACAGGCCAGTTTACAAGAAAAATACCTAGTACAGCTATTCCTCTAATAATATCGATGGAATGTATCCTCTCGCTTTGTGTGAGATTTTGTGTCATTATTTTCCTCCTTGTTAAGTAATTCCCTTTTATTATACAAAATGTAAACGGGAGGGTATATAGGTAATTTCCAATTTTTAAAACTGTTAAGATGTGCATTATGAGATATAATAAGAGTGCACAACAAGTTTTAACCTTCTTCAAAACAGGCAGTAAAGCTCCTTCTTATAAGGGGCTTTCTTTATGAAAAGTGTTGATAATGATTCTCTTTAATGATAAAATATATTTAAAAGTGATAATCATTATCAAAAAAGGTTGGTGCATGAGTATGGTATATGCATTAGTAGCAGGTACAGTCGCTGTATATGCAGTTATTGCAAAGTATGTTTTAAATGGAGTAGGAACAGCAAAATGAGTGATATTACATAAAATCCCTTTCATTTGTAAAAAGAATGAAAGGGATTTTTTATTTTTAATGAGAATATGCTGAAAATTTAGTATGATAGTAAAGTGAAACTGTAATCAATGAGGGGATGTATCTCCTGTTGATAATGAGCTCGCAAATAGCGAGGAAAAGTATATACATCTTGGATAAAGGGGAACAAGGGGATGACAAACATAGTACAGACAAACGGTATGAAAAAACTTGTTTGTTTTTATGAAGAGTGGCAAAAACACGGCGATGCAGAGAATAGCTTAAAGTTGTTTGAAGTAATTCAAAAATATAAACGAGACCAACTTATGATAGCATTCTGCGGTCACTTCTCAGCAGGAAAATCAACGATGATGAATCATCTATATAAAGCGCAGTTGTTACCAACAAGTCCAATTCCGACAAGCGCTAACGTCGTTAAAATTGAAAAGGGATTTGATCGTGTTGTTGTAACGATTAAATCTGGAGAGCAGTACGAATATGACGGTGCATATTCAGTAGAAGAATTAAAGCAAATTTGTAAGGATGGCGATGAGGTAATTGGTGTTCATATTTATCGGAATGATGCGCCAATTCCTGAGGGTGTTATGTTAGTTGATACACCAGGGATTGATTCAACAGATGATGCCCATCAATTAGCGACAGAATCAACGCTGCATCTAGCAGACGTAATTTTTTATATGATGGATTATAATCACGTCCAATCGGAAGTGAATTTGCAATTTGTTAAAGAATTGAAACAACGTAATAAAACGGTTTATCTCGTTGTAAATCAAATAGATAAACATAAAGAAAATGAATTATCGTTTGAGGATTATAAAGATAGTGTAAAACAATCGTTCTCTAACTGGGATATTGAAGTAGATGGAGTTTATTATACTTCGTTACGAATGATAAACCATCCACATAATGAAATTGGAAGCTTAGAAACATTAATTACTTCTATTATGAAGGAAAAAGAGCAGTATGTAAGAGATGGAATGGAGCGAGAAACAGAATATTTAATGGGGGAACATTTCTCGTTTATTCTTTCTGAAAATGAAAAAGCTCTTTTGAAATATGAGGAAGAGTTAGCATCACCGCTTTCCATTTCAGAAATAGTTGAAAAGAAAGAAGAGCTAACGGAAACGAAACATCGCGAGGCTAGTAAAGAGTCTCATGTGAGAAATGAATTTATAAAAAGCTTACAAGCTATATTAGATAACGCGTATTTAATGCCATTTGAAATGAGAGAATTGGCAAATGCGTACTTAGAAACGAAATTAACAAAATTTAAAGTTGGTTTGCTATTTGCGAAAGGAAAGACTGATCAAGAAAAACAGAGACGTTTGGCCGCTTTTTATACTGCTTTGCAAAAGACTGTTGAAACGCAACTTGATTTTCATGTGAAAGAATTTATTGTTGCCTTCTTAAAAGAAGAAGGGTTGTTTACAGAGGAGATTGGGAAAGACATATATGCTTTAGAAATCGCTTTTGGGCCAGAAATGTTGACTGAAGTAATTAAACAAGGTGCAGGTTTCACAGGTGATTACTTACTTCTTTATACAGCGGATGTAGCGAATGAACTAAAGAAACGTTATTTTACAAAAGCACAGCAAATTTTTGATAAAAGTGCAGTCGTTTTAAAGAAAAAGGTGAAAGAAGCAGTTGCTCGTATTGAAGAAGAGATTGAAACATATACGATGTTGCAAACGGCAAAAGAAACAAAATTGCAATATAGTAACAATTTGGAGACATATGAAAGTTATTTACAAAATGTTTGGCATGAGCGTGTTGCTACACCAGAAGGGTTGCAAATAGAAGAGATATTGCAAAGTAAAAAACAAATTGTTAGTGAGAAATTCACACTACAAGAGCAGGAAATTGTAACTGATAACGTAGCGGCTCATGAAGAAGAAATAAAAGGAACAGCAGCTTTAAATATTCAGCGTATATTAGAGAAAGTGAAGAAAGCGGAAACGATATTAGAGCCATTGCCAGCGCTGAAACATGTACAGCAAGAGGTAATAGAAAAAAGGCGTCGTGTGGAAACGAAACAATTTACAGTAGCGTTATTCGGAGCTTTTAGTGCTGGGAAATCATCATTTGCCAATGCGTTGCTTGGTGAGAAAGTACTTCCTGTATCACCAAATCCGACGACAGCAACAATTAATCAAATTTTGCCGGTTACAGAGGAAAAACCACACGGAACAGTAATGGTTCAATTTAAATCAAAGCAAGCTCTATTAGAAGATATGAAAGCTGTTTATAAGCTGTTTCATTATGAGATTACTACGTTAGATGAAGCGTTAGCACAAATTGATAAAGTTATGAAATATCCTTCACCAACTGGGAAGCAAAAAACAACATTTAGCTTTTTACGAGCGGTACAGAAAGGGTATGATACGGTTTCTGCTCATTTAGGGGAGCAAGTACAAGTTACATTAGAAGAGTTTTCTGATTATGTAGCGAATGAAGAAAAATCGTGTTTTGTTGAGTACATGGAGCTGTATTATGATTGTGCCTTAACAAGGCAAGGAGTAGCGCTTGTAGACACACCTGGAGCGGATTCTATTAACGCCCGTCATACGGACGTTGCGTTCCAGTATATTAAAAACGCAGATGCTATTTTATTTGTAACGTATTATAATCATGTGTTCTCTCGTGCTGACCGTGAATTTTTAATTCAGCTTGGTCGTGTAAAGGATACATTTGCTCTTGATAAAATGTTCTTCTTAATTAATGCGGCCGATTTAGCAGAGTCTGAAGAAGAACTTGAAATGGTAAAAGGTTATATCGCAGACCAGCTACTGCAATACGGTATTAGAAATCCACGTTTATTTGCAATTTCAAGTTTATGTGCGCTTGAAGAGAAACAAGGAAAAAATATTGAAAAAGAGAAGTACGGTATTTTACAAAACTCTGGGATTGCTAAGTTCGAGGAATCATTTACATCCTTTATGATGAGAGATTTAATGCTCGTATCTGTCCATGCTTTATATGGTGCATTGCAAGGGGCAGATCAGCTTTTAGTAAATATGATAAATGGTGCAAAGCAGGGAAATGAAGAGAAAGAGAAGCAAACGAAAAAATATGAAGCAGAGCGTGATCAACTACTTCATATTATTTCATCATATAGTGTGCTTGCTGAAGAACAGGCAATGCAAAATGAAGTGAAAGAATTGCTGTATTACGTGCAACAACGTCTATTCCTACGCTATAACGATGTGTTTACTGAATTTATTAATCCAGCATCGCTTCGAACGGATGGAAATGTGAAAGTGCAGTTGCAACAGTGCGTTATGGAATTAGTAGCATTTATTCAGCATGATTTATTACAAGAAATGCGTGCGACGTCATTACGCCTTGAAAAATGGATAGATGAAGCGATGAAGCGTGCAAAGAATGAAATTGTAGTGAACTGTAAAGCAGAGAATAAATCAATTTCTATGAGTGGAACAGTGGATTATGAATATAAAGATATTACACATAAAGAACCGTTCCCGTCAGTTGAAGTAAAAGATTTTAAAAAAGCACTAGCACATTTTAAAAATGAAAAAAGCTTTTTTGAAAAAAATGATAAAGCTTTCATGCAAGAAGATGCTAAAGCGGTATTAGAACCGCTTGTATCAAATTATGTAGCTGATGAAAAAGATTTATTTGTTCATCATTATAAGCAAGAGTGGGATATGAAATGGAACTTATTCCAAAAAGTGATGCAGCAAGATGTGATGAACTATTATGAAAGTATATTATTTGCATTGGCTGAAACAATCGATGTATCACTATATGAACAAAGTAAAGAACAATTGCAAAAGCAGTTAGTAGAGATTGAAAGAGAAATTTATGTTATATAATCATTATGAGAAAAAGATTCGTTCGATTTTCTTTTGCAGTACTGTATCTAAAGATTTTACAAACCCTGCAAATTCATCAGTAGAAATCATATGAGTAAGAACAAGTCGTCTGCCGTCTGGTGTTTCACCGCATAAGACGAATGAAGAAAATTCATATGTTTTGTTTTCTACTACTAATTTTGGATAGGAATACGTGTCGCTTTTTTTCTTCTTTCCATCAATAGAGATGACGTTGCACTTTTTCTCATTGTTGTCCATGGTGAATCCCTCCTTTTTATTATTTATGGTAGACAAGGAGGGTTTAGAACAATAGAGAAGGGGGAATTTTTTATGTCTGTTGTAATAGAACCTATTTCGAAAGAAGCTATACCGAAACCTTTATTGCTGCTTGCTGATCCAAGTGAGCAGCAAATTGATGCATATGTACAAAGAGGGTTAACATATGTAGCTAAGCAAGAGGAGAGTGTTATCGGTGCATATGTTCTTTTGGAAACAAGGCCGAAGACGATGGAAATTATGAATATTGCGGTTGTAGAGCATTTGCAAGGAAAAGGGATTGGAAAGAAGCTATTAAGTCATGCCATAGAAACTGCTAAAGGATATGGTATGTCAAAACTTGAAGTTGGTACAGGCAATTCTAGTGTTTCACAACTTGCTTTATATCAAAAATGTGGATTTCGTATTTTTTCTATTGATTTTGATTACTTTTCGACGCATTATGAAGAAGAGATTATTGAAAATGGGATTGTATGTCGTGATATGATTCGGCTTGCAATGGAATTGAATAAGAACGTATAACTTATTTAGGGGGAAGAGAAGATGGAAGTACATAAAGCAATTACAGCACATTCTCGTAAACAAAATGAAATTGTAAAAGCATTTTTACAATTAGATGCGCAGCGTGAAGCAGCTATTGAAGCAGCCGTATCTCTTGCGTCAAATGGGAAAGAATTTTCGGTTGATGTCATTAATGTTGTAACAAAGCAAATTAATGATCTTGCAAAAAACGGTGTTGCACTGCAACGTAAATTTGTTACAGAAGAAATGGTTATGGAGTATGTAGGTCGTTTGCAAGAGAAAGAAGGTCGTTAAAAGATGATAGTTACAGTCGAATGGTTACGTGAGCATATAGAAGATGAGAACGTCCGTATAATCGATTGTCGTTTTGATTTAGCGAATTCTAATTGGGGTAGAGAAAAGTATGAGGAAGAACATATTCTTCATGCGTTATATTTTGATTTGAATGTAGATTTATCAAGTCCTGTAACAGAACATGGTGGTCGTCATCCGTTGCCAAATATTGAGGAGTTTGCAGACAAGCTTTCGCGAGCTGGTATTGATGAACATACGACAGTAGTTGCATATGACAGTCAGGCGAGTGCAAATGCTTCCCGTTTCTGGTGGTTACTAAACTATGTAGGACATGAGAAAGTATATATATTAGATGGCGGATTTCCAGCGTGGAAAGAGAATGGACTACCGGTAACAACAGAAATGCCTGTTGCTATACGAAAAACATTCAAAGCCAATATACAAGATCGTATGCTTGTAACGATGGAAACGGTCAGAGAGAATATTTATGCAGGTGCAGATGTTACGTTAATTGATTCTAGAGAGCCAAAACGTTATGCTGGTGTAGAGGAACTAGTTGATCCAAAAGCAGGACATATTCCAACAGCAGTAAACTATTTTTGGAAGGATGGAATGCTGCAATCAGGACAATTTAAGAATGAAGCACAGCAACAAGAACGATTCCAAAACCTTTCGAAAGATAAGGAAACAATTGTATATTGTGGTTCTGGTGTTACAGCATGTCCAAATATCCTTGCATTAAAATTAGCTGGATTCCAAAATGTTAAATTGTATGCAGGTAGCTGGAGTGATTGGATTTCTTATCCAGAAAATCAAATTGCTAAAGAAGAAGATTAATCACTTGCATGCAAAAATAATTTGTATTAAAATAAGGTCACAAGCAAGAAATTGCTCGAAAAACTTTGTATTTTACACATTGGAAACAATGTGATAATATAACGACAAGTAAATAATACATCCTGCGGTGTACGTAACTTATTTATGTCTAAAACCGATGTTAGTTATACGGAAGCTCAATATTTAGCGACCATCATCAAGCCTTCCTTGTGGAGGAAGATGTACGGTAACTGTGAGGGCATCCACCTGCGAGTAGCGGGTTTTTGGACATTTACGAGGAGCGGCACGTGCGGGGGGCTTATTTCAACTAACATTATATAAAATTCCTACGGTGTACGTAGCTTATGCATGTCTTAAACCAATAAGTTTAATATGGAAGTTCAATATTTAAATGTAGCTAACATGCCATCTTTTTAAGAAGGAAGTTACAAACATTTGTGAGAGCATCCACCTGTGAGAGCAGGTTTATGGACATCTAGAGAGAACGGCATATGTGGGGCTAAATAAAAACCTTACGTTTTATACGTAAGGTTTTTTTGTTGTATACATATATTCATGTTATCCCACTTTAATGGGCAGTAAGACCCCCACCTCAAAATTCAGCGAAAGCAAAGAATTTAGGTGGGGGATTAACTGCCCATAAAAGTCCGATTGGTTCAACTAATAATCAGTGGAGGATGAAGAAAACCCCCACTGATTAAAGTTTCACTTTATATGCGTTAGTTTGCCATACCTTTCGAAAAAATTGTAGGCACCTGTTGACATCTATTTTAAATAAGAGTAACATTTTCTATGTAATAAAAATAAGTCTCTGTTAGGTGAGGCTCCTGTATAGAGAAATGCTACTGCCCAAAAATGTCGAGAGACGCCAATGGGTCAACAGGAATGATCGAATTAAGGTTTTTCTTAACGTAGCTGGTAATGTACCTATGCTATACAGTGCTAAAACTCGGCGAGGGAGAGGTCCGTAGATTTCTAATTGTATTAGGAATCGTTTATTTGTGTATGTCATGACCTTTACTCTTTTCGGAGTAAGGGTCTTTTTGTTACCAAGCTATGAGTAGTTTCATAGTATAAACTATAAGATTAAACGAGGAGGTGAGGAGCATGTCAAATTCTGACTCGGTTCCGTTACCCATATACTTCAAATCAAAAATATATGATGTAGGCAGGAAACGACTTGTTCCTCCCTCTATATTTATCGTAATGTAGCGTTTATATGCACGTTTAAGCGCTAGACACTTTCGCGGTAAAGTGGAAAAATTGAGAAACAAAGCGTTTCTTCCTATGTTGTACAGGAGGAGACGATAATATGTTATATGCAAACAAAACTGTGGGTAACACGTCATATAAATTAAGTAAAAAATCAATGAAAGAACAAACAATGCTTCAAAAAAATAAAGATTTATTAATTGAAATCGCAACGAGAGATGTAAAATCTGTATTTGCGTATTTAAAAACAACAAGAGACGGATTATCTATGAAAGAGGCACAAAAACGCATTCAAGTATACGGCCGAAATGAATTAACTTCAAAAAGAGCGCGTATTGCAGAAGTAATGATGAAGCTAAGTGGAATGATCCCAGGTTTTTCAAAACAACATGTGCGTGATAGATTACAATGTGAGAAAATTACTGTGTCTCGAGTAGCGTGTTCTAGTGTAACAGGTTTAAACGGTGAATTAAAAATGATGAATTTACCAGTACAAGAACTTGTTCCTGGTGATATGATTTTTCTTTCAGAAGGCGATACAGTACCAGCAGATGTACGTATCATTTACGCGAATGATTTATTAGTAAATGAATCTGTGCTAACAGGAAAAGATGTAAGTATTGAGAAATTTGAAAGCTGCTATCATCTTGAGCGCAAACGATTTATTCCTTTAAAACGAATGAAAGACTATAATCCACTTGAACTTGAAAATGTATGTTTCAAAGGGACGTATATTGTTGGTGGAAATGCAAAGGCTGTAGTTGTTTCGACTGGGAAAAATACGTATTCAGGAATTCTTCATACTTTTTGTGGTAGAACGTCTTAATGTGTAAATGATGCTAAATATACAAAAACAATGTATAATAGACAAAGTTGAAAAAACGTAGAATGGTAATCTATTTATATAACCTTACGTGATGACGTGGGGTTATTATTTTTTGTTAGTAGGAGAGGAAATATGAAAAAAGTATTATTAGTTGATGGTATGGCACTATTATTTCGTGCTTTTTATGCAACAAGTGTCTATGGACAATTTATGAAACGACAAGATGGTACCCCTACGAACGGGATTCATGGTTATATGAAACACTTATTAACAGCTACGCAAGCAATTGAACCGACACATATCGTAACGTGCTGGGATATGGGAAGTACGACATTTAGAACAGAATCGTTCTCGAATTATAAAGCGAATCGTGCAGCGCCACCAGAAGAATTAATTCCCCAATTTGATTTAGTGCAAGAAATGACTGCGAAATTATCCATTCCAGTTATCGGTATGAAAGGGTATGAAGCGGATGATTGTATCGGTACACTTGCAAAACAATACTGCAATGAAGCGGAAGTTTATATTTTAACAGGTGATACAGATTTACTTCAGCTTGTTGATAAGAACGTTACAGTTATGCTTCTGCGTAAAGGAATTGGAAATTATGAATATTACACACCAGAAAAAATCATGGAAGAAAAAGGTGTAGAGCCGTGGCAAATCGTGCATGCGAAAGCTTTCATGGGAGATACGAGCGATAATTATCCAGGTGTAAAAGGTATAGGTGAAAAAACAGCGTATAAGCTTATTCAAGAGCATGGAACAGTATCAGCTGTACTAGAAAATGTAGAATCATTAACGAAAGCGCAACGTACGAAGGTTGAAAGTGATTTAGAGAACTTAAATATTTCGTTACAATTAGCACAAATTCATTGTGAAGTTCCAATTTCGTGTTCGCTTGAAGAAGGGTTACACACAATGGATGAAGAAAAACTGCGATTCGTTTGCGAAGAAATGAATTGGGGAAGACCTGAAATTTTAATAAATATGCTGTAAATCGTTTGGAAAGAAGGATGTTGCATGAGTCGAACTTTGACTAGGTGACATCTTCTTTTTTATTTTGGAAAACGTTTAGTAAGAGAAAGTATATGGAATTTAGCGTGAAATATATAAATATTTCGACAAGATAAATCGATATAGGATGACGAAAATAGCAAAGTATATAATTAAGTGAGGAAATTTCAAAATGTTTGAGATAACCTTATTTGTTCACAAAGTTGTCAGAAAATAAATAGAATTTTCATATGAAGTTCAAATGGAATTCACAACAATCAATTATTATAAGAACAACCAGATAATTCTTTATCTTTTATATAAACCATCCCCCAAGGAGGAAAATGAAAATGCGAAAAACAATGAGAAAATCTTTTAAACAGTTATTAATAGAAAATAAACAATCATTATTAACTAATAAAGAGAATATGAAAGAAATTGAAGAACGAATTGAAAAACGACATGTAGCATATAGTGGTTCTAATAATTGAATGGAGAATGTTTTACACCCCCCCTTCACAAAGTGAAGGGGGGGTGTAGTATAGTGAGAAGGGAACAAAGAAGGGGAGATACTATGTGAATGTAGTGGAGAGGCTTGGAGAAAATGATATATCATGTCTTATTAGTCTATCAGAAAGGATAGGCTGGGATTATAGTTTGGAAGAAATTCACACTGTTCTAAGTTCAGGTATCGTATATGGAATACGGAATGAAAAGGGAGAAATAATTGCTAGTGCTGCAATTATATTATATGGAGAGAAATTAGCATCTATTGGAATGGTGATTGTACATCCAGATTATAAGGGGAGAGGAATTGGAAAGGCGATAACGAATTTATGCATTAAGAGCGTATCGGCTCAAACTCCCATTATGCTTATTGCTACGGATGAGGGGAAGCCTTTATATGAAAAACTAGGATTTAGGGCAGTAAGCTATGTTTCTAAATACATATGTAACTCGTACAATATGAATGATTATTGTATAGGAAATGAAGAGTATATGATGAATTATGAAGAGTGTGATTTAGAAGAAATAATGAAATTAGATGAATATGCGTTTGGAACAAATAGAAAAGTATTTTTAAAGAAAAGAATTATACAAAGTGAACAATGCATCGTTGTAAAGGACAACAAACAAAATGTATTAGGTTACGGTTTAAGTATACAAACACCAGAAAATAAAATAATAGGACCAGTCGTTGCAAGAAATGATGCGATGGCAATGAGAATTGTACATTATTTAGCAAAAGGGCATAACGGAAAATTAAGAATGGATGTACCAGAAGGAAAGAAAGATTTTATGAAAAAATTAGAGGTTACTGGTTTTAAGAAAGTTCATACACCACCAATAATGATGAAAAATAGCGATCAATTATTAAAAAGAAATAATGAGCTATATAGTATTGCGGCGCAAATTTTTGGATAAAAAAGAATCCTTCTGAATGAAGGATCCTTTTTCATTAATCACGATACTGGTCGTGATTTGGCTGAAAGAGGTCTTCTTCGACATCTCTAACCACTGAAAAATGATCGACGTTATAATGCCCATGTAAAATTTTATTGTGATGACCAATAATTTGCTCTGCAGATAATACGTTAGAATCAGTTGTGGAATGACCGTTTTTAATTAATGTAACATCAAATCCTTGTACAGTAGCTGTTCTAACTGCGGTGTCGATGCAATGTTCTGTTTTACATCCACCGATAACGATATGATTAATTTTTTCTTCTTTTAAAAGTTCAAGTAGAGAAGTGCCATAGAATGAGTTTGTTGCTGCTTTATTAATAAGGATTGCAGACTGAGGTACTTTAATTTCATTATGTACTTCAAATCCTTCTCCGCTACCAGAAGCAACATCGATATCTCTTACGAAAACAATAAGGGCATTTGCATCTATCGCTTTCTGTACGGCTGTATTTAGTGTAGATAATAACTCGGTTTTACGAAAAACTTCTTTTTCTTGTTCATTTCCATCCATTAATTCTTGCTGCGCATCGATAATTAATAGTGCTTGTTTCATCGTGTCTCCCCTTTAATATGAAATAAGTTCCACTATACATATTCATTCATATTACAAGGAAATCCTCTATTGTCTATGCAGTAGACGATAGATTTACAAAGTTGTCAAAGAAATTTCATTCTCATAGCGTGTAAAAACATGTATGATAGGAGATGGAGAATTTTTGAGTAGGTGGGAATAACATGCAAACAGTAGAAGATTATCTTTCATTCTTACATACGAAAGGATTTAAATTATCAGAGGAAGCACAAGGATTTATTATGTTCGGACAAGGATATACTGGTGCATCTGATGGAATTGTAAACGCAGCAATAGAAGCGACAATTAAACATCAATTACAGTTTGATGGGAGTTATTTTGTTGCGTTATTAGAACGATTGAAAGAAGAAGAAATTACAGATAAAAAAAGCGCAAAGGCTTTTATGCGGAAGTTACAAGCGTAACTTCACGCAGCCTGCGCTTCTTTTTTTGTTTTGGAAGGTAATTCAACAAAAACCATGCCTAGGAAAATACATAGGCATCCGATAATAGCGGAAATAGAAAGTTGTTCGTTTGCAACGAGAACGCCTGTTAATGCAGCAAATACGGGCTCCATTGCGAAAATAATTGCTACTCTCGTTGGAGACGTATGTTTTTGTGCTGATGTTTGAATGAAAAAAGCAATGGATGTCGCGAATAAGGAAGTTAGAAATAGGGCGAATAAAAAGGAAGAATTCGTCCATAGTGCTACTGAAAATAATTTTTCCCAATCTTCAAACAAAAAGGCGCAAATAGAAGAAAACATACCGACAGCTAATACTTGTGATGTGCTTAGTAATAAAGGTGATATTTTCTTAGAGAAGAAGCCGTTAACAAGAATATGGGCAGCAAAAGCTACTGCACAGCCGAGAACGAGTATATCTCCAATGTTTAATTGAAAAGAATCACCCGCCGTTAATAAGTATAATCCTGCTGTTGCTACAGCAATGCCAATTACGATAAAAAGGGTAGCTTTTTGTTTTAAAAAGATAAAAGACAAAATTGGTACCATAACGATACTAAGCCCTGTTAAGAAACCAGCTTTTGAAGAAGTTGTATAAAGTAAGCCGAATGTTTGTAATACATAGCCAACACATAAAAAGAATCCAACGATTAATCCAGCGAGGCTACTCTGTTTTATATCTTGTTTTGAAGTTTTTTTTGAGAAAATCAGTTGAACGAATAATAAAATAATTCCGGCGAATAAAAAGCGAATACCATTAAAAGTAAATGGACCAACGAAAGACATTGCATTTTGAACGACAACAAACGTAGCCCCCCAAATAAAAGAGACAAATAATAAAGCAAGAGGAGCAATCCAATCTTTTTTCACACCCATACCCCCGTTAATTTTGTAAGATAGCTTTTCTAGCTAATTCATCAGCGACTTTATTTTGACTACTTGGAATCCACTTAATAAAAAAGAGATCGAAACTTTTTATGTACTGCAGTGCTTCCTCTAATAGTGGTGCAAACATTTTATTTTTTGCGTATTCTTTTTCAACAGCTCGCTCAACAAGTTGCGAATCTGTACGAAATGAGACAATGTTATAATTATGCTCCGTGCAATATTTTAATGCCGCCAGTAAAGCGTGGTACTCTGCTTCATGATTGGACATTGTCCCAAGGGGCAATGATAATTGTACAGCTGGTTGCACCCCTTTAATAAACACCCCTGCACCAGAAGGACCAGGATTTCCTTTTGATGCACCATCAATATATACTTCAATCAAAATGTGAAACCTCCAAATGATAAGATGATCCCCTACTTATATGTTTCTTTGAAGTAGGGGATAGAGTAACTTAGCCGATTGTAATACTATAACGACATGTAAATGTTTCATTCGCTTGTAAAGATTGAATTCCTTTTTTTTCCTTAAAATCTTTTGCTGGATTTATTTCATCAGCAATTCCGTACCAAGGTTCAATACATAAGAAAGGTGCGTTCTCACCTGGTGTCCATACGCCGACAAATGGGAATCCGTCAAATTCTACTTTTACAAATTTATCATGTTTATGAGAACGAATAGAGATTTCATCCGTATTCATATTTTCAAAAATAAGCGCATCATTTTTAAATAAATCGTATGTAAGTGGTAATTCATTCGTATTTTCAGCGATTAATTGTTTTTTACTTGAAAGATAAGGTCCTTCTAATACGCTTGTTTCTAAGCGTTCAGAACCATTAAATGCTAAATGATAATCTGTAAATGATTCGCCCTCTAATAAGGGGAAGTTGAAACCAGGATGTGCTCCGATTGAGAAGAACATCTCTTTTGAAGCAGGGTTATGTACTTCATATGTTACATGGACGATTTGTCCGTCTAGCTCATAAGAAACGAGTAATTCAAATTCGTATGGGTATTTTTTTAATGTTTCTTCATTACTAGTTACAATATAAGTGATTTTCGTTTCACTTTGTTCTTTTACAGAGAATGTAAGATCACGAGCGAAACCATGTTGTGTTAATGAATATGGTTTACCATCTACGTAGTATGTATTATCTACTAATCGGCCGACAATTGGGAATAAAATTGGTGCGCGGCGCCCCCAATAAGTAGAATCGCCTTGCCATAAGTATTCAGTGTTATTTTCTTTTAAGCGAACGCTTTGTAATTCCGCACCTTTGTCAGAAATGGAAACGATCACTTTTTCATTTTGAATTGTTGCTGTCATGAAGTGAAACCTCCTAAAACTTTCATATGTTTTATTATACGTTGTCCAAAAGAAAAAAGGTAGTTCATGATAGAAATCTATTGACGAAAGAGTGTCTATTGCGTACAATATAATCTTGTTGCTTAAAAAACGAATAACGTGGTTCGAAACCATCCCACGTAAAAAAACTAAGGAGATTTTGTCATGAATATTAGAACATTAGTCGGTAATGGTATTTTAGCGGCATTATATATTGCTGTTTCTATGCTTATTCAGCCATTTGGCTTTACGAATGTACAGTTTCGTATTTCAGAGATGTTTAATCATCTTGTTGTATTTAATAAGAAAGCAATTTACGGAATTGTATTAGGTGTATTTTTAACAAATCTCTTTTTCTCACCTATGATCGCTTACGATTTAGTATTTGGAGTAGGGCAATCTATCTTTGCATTAGTTGCAACGATTATTTCTATGCGGTTTATTAAAGGTGTTTGGGCTCGTATGATTTTTAATACAGTTATTTTTACAATTACAATGTTTATGATTGCAATTGAACTTCATCTTGCATTGGATTTACCATTTATGTTGTCTTGGTTAACATGTGCAGTCGGTGAATTTGTTGTCATGGCAATTGGTATGCCTGTAATGTATTGGATTAATAAACGAGTACAATTTGAAAGATTTATGTAATAGATGAAAGAGCCATTCCTTATATTAGGATGGCTCTTTTTGTATGTGATTATATTGAATATAATACTGTGACTCTTGATAAAATATAATAAAATAAAATGAGGCTTCAATTAGCCGGATACATATAAGAATTCTTATATAAGGGGAATCTAGTATGAAATATAAAATTCATTGGTTGTATAAAACGAAGCGCGGATTGCAGACAGAATTAACGACAGATTATATGAACATAGAAGAAGTACTGCAATTTGCAGAGGATTTTGAGAAAACAGGAAGAGTAAAAGAATTTTCATTTTATGATGAAATGGATACAGAATGGTCATTAAAAGAGATGAAAAAGTTAAGTAAGCAAGTAGAGGAAGAACCCCAAGAAATACTCGTTTATTTTGATGGGGGATATGATGTGCAAACGAAAGAGGCTGGCGTTGGTATATGTGTGTACTATAAAAAAGGAAATACAAACTACCGAATTCGCCGTAATGCATATATAGAAGGTATATATGATAATAATGAAGCGGAATATGCATCATTATTATACGGTATGAATATACTCGAGGAATTAGGGATTAAGTATGAAGCTGTTACACTTCGTGGTGATTCTCAAGTTGTACTGCAGCAATTGGCTGGAGAATGGCCTTGCTATGATGAGCATTTAAATCATTATTTAGATCAAATTGAACAAAAAGCAAAGCAAATGAAATTAAAACTTGTATGTGAGCCGATATCTAGAAAACAAAATAAAGAAGCGCATCAATTAGCCGCGCAGGCATTAGAAGGGACAGCCATTGATAGTCATAAAGAAATAACCGAATAGAGAGGTGCAAAGATGGATAAAAAGCAACTCATTACAGAGGTAAATGAGTTATTAGAAACATATTGCGAAGGATGTTTTTTGCGAGAACATAATCGAAAGACAAATAGTAAGTATTATGCGCATTCTTTTTGTATTAGGCAATGTACAGTTGGAGAAACATTGAAAAAGTATGGGGAACAGTTGTCATGAAAAAACATCCAGAGAAAATTCTCTGGATGTTTTTTAGTGTTTTGCTTCGTTTAATTGCTGCTCGCATTTGCTTAATTTCTTTTCTTCATTCATTAGAAATGGCTCATCTAAATCTACCGCAACAGATTTCATAATTTCAAGCTGAGAACGAGCTGCTTCTACAGCAGTTGCGGCATGCTCTAAAGTGTCTGGATCCATTGAGATTGTTGCTGAACCCACCATCTTTTGTGCCGTTTCTACACGGAATTTCACTTCTTCAAAATCATTTACTTCTGATCCCATTGTTATTGCCTCCTTTGTATATTGCACATTTCACATAGTTTTTGCTCTGTAAAACGGAAATATACAAAGGAATAACAAAGGAGGTTACCAAGTAAGGTAACCTCCTGTTATATGTTGGATTAAAGTTTTACTACGTTAGCAGCTTGAGGTCCGCGGTTTCCTTCAGTGATATCGAAAGATACTTCTTGACCTTCTTCTAAAGCTTTGTAGCCGTCACCTTGAATAGCAGAGAAGTGTACGAATACATCGTCAGCGCCTTCCATTTCGATAAATCCAAAACCTTTTTCGTTGTTAAACCATTTTACTTTTCCTTGCATGTTACAATTCCTCCTAAAAACGTTTACTATTTTCATTTAGTGAAATTCATTTAAAAAACAATATAAACTAAAAATGCTATATTCTTGAATATTCTGCTAAATGATTAATTTAAATATACACGAATTGGTAGAAATTAGTCAAGTAAGCGATTTTATTTTTTTGTATTTTTAAATAATTTTTCAGCCGAATTTTTATATAGGTATAGGACAGGCCGAGTATGTAATATTCTTAATTGAATGCTATACATAATGAGGTGAAAGAATGAATGAATCTTATTTATTAGATAATGAAGGAATGAAAACGAGAACTGACATACCAAATTGGGTTGCAAAAGAATTTCAAAATTTTTCGAGTGTCGTACTAGAACCAACTTTCCCGTGTTATTTCGGTTTAACAGCTTTGAAAAAGAATGAACTTCGTTATTCGTTTCTTTCTCATAATGATTGGAGTCATTTGCCGCATACAATGTTATCTTTTTTAGAGTTAATGAAAGAGCGTCCAATTGTAAGAAGAGGCTTTTTTCTTTTTGTAGAACCGGAATGTGAGGAACAATCACTGGAATATTATCGTGATTACTTTTGGAAAGTACTACAATATTTACACGAAAACGATGATCAAACATGGCCGAAGCAAATTCCTGAAGACCCAGACCACTACTTATGGGAATTTTCATTTGGCGGTGAACCGATATTCGCATTTGGAAATGCTCCAGCTTATAAACAACGAAAAACTAGACATTTAGGAAATTCTCTCGTTATTGGATTTCAGCCACGCACTATCTTTGATGGATTAGAAGGGGATCGCCCTAAAGGAGCATATTCAAGACAAACGGTTCGTGAACGAGTTGAAAAGTGGGATCAGCTGCCGAAACACCCTAACATTAGTCATTATGGTGACTCGGATCATCGGGAATGGAAACAATATTTTATAGGAGACGATGTAGAACCCCTAAAAGGAAAATGTCCTTTTCTTCATAAGATAGAAAAGTAAGAGTCATCATTTGGATGGCTCTTTTGCATATTTTGGATAAAAAAGGGTATTTTAGTAGTACATATTTTCATGAAAGCTAGTCTATTTTTAATCATTACATCATTACTTAATAGTAAAGGAAGTAGAAAGGATAGAGTGATGTTTGGAGCGATTATACAACAAATTGTATTAGGTATTTCATTAGCTGCGCCAGTAGGTCCGATTAATATTGAAATGTTAAAACGAGGAATTGAACGAGGTTTTTGGCATGCGTGGGTTGTTGGAATTGGTGGAATGACTGCAGATATTTTGTTTATGCTTCTCATCTATTTCGGTTTATCGTCTGTTTTTATGTATACATATGTACAAGCTTTTATGTATTGCACAGGGTTTTTCTTATTATTTTATTTAGGATTTCAAAGTGTAAAACAAGGAATTTCCCACTCGAATATGGAATATAAAAAAGAAGAGGTAGGTGGCCTTAAACAATCGTTTATGGCAGGTTTTTTAATTGCGATATCCAATCCATTAAATCTTGTTTTTTGGTTTGGTATATATGGAAGTACACTTAGCTCATTGCTTACGAAGGTAACGAAACAAGAAGCTTTTTTGTACAGTCTTTGTATTATCGTTGGTATTATTTTATGGAATTTAAATATTGCTTTTTCTGTCCATTTTGGCAGAACTTTATTAAAGCAAAAAACACTGGGCTATATAACAGCCGGAGCAGGAATTATTTTAGTAGGATATTCTATCCATTTTGCATACAAAGCTTTACAGTTGTTCACATAAGATTGAAGGGGAGATTTTTATGTATCGAACCACTATTGATGGAAAAGAAATTATTATTACGTTAGCGCCAAAAATCCGAAAAGAAATTACTGATAGGAATCCACTATATGAAGCGGTATTTCATAATGCAGCAAGATTACTACAAACAAAGCAACCGACGTTTGCGGTAAATCATGAAGCATTTGGGCTCATTATTGGAGAAGTACAAAGAGGAGAAGTAACCGTATTTGCGGTGGAACATATTATTCCAAAGCAAAATATATTTGGACCGAACAATTTTTTCTCGGCAATAGAGCAACAGGCAAATTTGTAAAGTGAATAGAATAAGAATAGAAAATAAAAGAAATAGTCGTAACGATATGTTGCGGCTGTTTTTTTGGAAAAGGAGGAAGGAAGATGAAGAGAGTGGGGAAAGAGTTCTTTTTACAACATGATATCGTTATTATGTATAGTATTCTATTTATTTTCATCATTATTTTAAAAATGCAATTATTTACATGGATTGGTATGTTAGCGTGTTTGTTTGGGATTGTTTTTTATACGCTTAATGAATATATGACACATCGATTTTTATTCCACTTAAAGCCACCTAAAAATGCATTTTTATTAAAAATGTTAAGAAGATTACATTATGATCATCACGTATATCCAGATGATTTAAAACTTTTATTTTTACCTGTATGGTTTAGCATACCTAGCTTTACTATATATTTACTTATATCATACGGTATAACAAAAAATATTACTGTGACGCTTTCATTCGGAATAGGAATGATTATCATGCTTCTCGTTTATGAATGGAAACATTATATTGCACATAAGCCAATTCGTCCCGTCACTAAGTTTGGGAGATGGCTCAAAAAACAGCACATATTACACCATTATAAAAATGAAAAGTTTTGGTTCGGTGTCTCAAATCCAGTATTTGATTTCATATTTGGAACGCTTAAAGATGGAAAAGACGTTGAATTAAGCGAAACAGCTCGTAATTTAGAAAAAGAGAAAAAAACAGAAGTGGTGCGATAAGCACTACTTTTTTATTCTGCTTTAACGAGCATCAAAGTTTGACTGGTACGGGATGGAAGTACGTAAATTTTATGTTGAAAAAGTATATTAAAAATTTAGGAGAAAATGCCGAAAAATGTCTATCGAAAAATCTTTGCAGGAATGTATGGATTGTCTAAAATAAAAAATAAGTTTCTGAATATTTATAAAATTTAGTCTTCGTGTATACAAGGGGGAATTGTACTTCTAGTAAGAGAGGGGATTAGAGAATGAAACGAGATGATACTTCAGCACGTAAGTTACAAAATGAGGTGAATTATACAGAGGTTGTTCAGTCAGAAGAATTTCAATTGCTATTAAATACGAAAAAGAATTTTATTGTTCCGATGAGTATTTTCTTTTTAAGCTTTTTTATTGCACTGCCTATTTTAACATCGTATTCAAAGGTACTCAATACACCGGCATTTGGTGATGTTACGTGGGCGTGGATATTTGCTTTTGCGCAATTTATCATGACGTGGTCATTATGTATGATCTACAGCAAAAAAGCTGAATCCTTTGATAAAATCTCACAAAACATTCTGCAAGACATGCAAAAAGGGAGGGGCTGACTTTGAATACAACCGCTTTTGCACTATTTTTAATTATCGTTCTTGGTACACTCGTCATAACTTATTTTGCATCGAAAAAAACGAAAAATGCGAGTGAGTTTTATACGGCTGGAGGGGGATTAACTGGTTGGCAAAATGGTCTGGCCATTGCGGGAGATTATATGTCTGCTGCGTCTTTTCTTGGTATAGCCGGAGCAATAGCGTTAACTGGGTTTGATGGGTTCTTTTATAGTATAGGTTTTTTAGTTGCTTATTTAGTTGTATTATACTTAGTTGCGGAGCCGCTTAGAAATTTAGGGAAGTACACGTTAGCGGATATGATTGCAGCACGTTTTGATGCGAAAAAAGTTCGCGGAGTTGCAGCGCTTAATACAATGACAATTTCGATCTTTTATATGATTGCACAATTAGTTGGGGCGGGTGCACTTATTAAATTGTTATTAGGGATCGAATATACGACATCAGTTTTAATCGTTGGTACATTAATGACAGTGTACGTTATTTTTGGCGGAATGACTGCAACGAGCTGGGTACAAATTGTTAAGGCTGTTTTACTTATGGCTGGTACATTTATTATTTCTGTTATCGTTTTCTCCAAATTTAATTTTAGTGTGACTGAAATGTTCGCTCAAATGAAAACAGCTACACCATTAAAAGATTCATTTTTAAATCCAGGAGTAAAGTACAAAGATGGTCTTGATACGCTTTCTTTAAATTTAGGACTAGTCCTTGGTACTGCAGGATTACCACATATTCTTGTTCGCTTTTTTACAGTGCGTGATGCAAAAACAGCACGTCAATCTGTTGTATACGCTACGTGGTTAATTGGTGCATTTTATATTATGACGATTTTCTTAGGGTTTGGAGCAGCGGCGTTTGTAGGAAATGAGGCAATTATTAAAGCAAACCCTGCTGGTAATATGGCAGCACCTTTATTAGCTAAAGCGTTAGGTGGAGATTTCTTATTTGCTTTCGTATCAGCTATTGCATTTGCAACGATTTTAGCTGTAGTGGCAGGACTTGTATTAACAGCAGCGTCAGCATTTGCACATGATTTTTATAATGAAATTATCCGCAGGGGGAAATCAACGGAAAAAGAGCAAGTGTCGATGGCTCGCTATGCGTCTATTGGAGTAGCGGTATTATCCATTATACTAGCGTTATTTGCTCAAACATTGAATGTAGCATTTTTAGTTTCATTAGCATTTGCAGTTGCAGCGAGTGCAAATCTACCAGTTATATTATTCACAATATATTGGAAACGCTTCAATACGACAGGTGCCATTTCGGGTATGATTGTTGGTCTTGTATCAGCCATTGTTCTCGTAGCGTTAAGTCCAAATGTTTGGAACCCTGTAGCTGGAAAAGCTATATTTGTTGGGGAAGCGATATTCCCATATACGACACCTGGAATCATTTCAATTCCGCTTGGATTCCTTGCAGCCTATTTAGGAACTGTTTTCTCTAGTAAGAAAGAAGATGCAGCAAAATTTGATGAAATTCTTGTGAAATCTAATACTGGTCATGGTATTAGCGAGGCATCTTCCCATTAAAAAAAGGGGGCTTTTCGATATATAAGAAAAGCTCTTTTTTTCTTGTAAATATTACTGTATTGTAAGTAGGATTTTGTCTTAATTTTGTGGAATGAAAATAAGCAGGGAGAAAATTAAATCATCATGGCACCAGCGCAGCTTTTGTGAAAAATAAGTTGTTATGGAAGGTGGAAGAAATGATGAAAACGAAACAGACTGATGAATTATTAGCAAAAGATGAGCAATATGTTTGGCACGGAATGCGTCCCTTTAGTCCAAATAGTACAATGGTAGGGGCAAAAGCAGAAGGGTGCTGGGTTGAAGATATACAAGGGAAAAGATATTTAGATGGTATGAGTGGTCTTTGGTGTGTGAATAGTGGATATGGAAGAAAAGAGCTCGCAGAGGCGGCTTATAAGCAATTACAAACATTATCATACTTTCCGATGTCACAATCGCATGAACCGGCTATAAAGCTTGCAGAAAAATTAAATGAGTGGCTTGGAGGAGAGTATGTTATCTTCTTCTCTAATAGTGGTTCGGAAGCGAACGAAACAGCTTTTAAAATAGCAAGGCAATACTATGCGCAAAAAGGTGAACCACATCGTTATAAATTTATGTCACGTTACCGCGGGTATCATGGAAATACAATGGCAACGATGGCAGCGACGGGACAAGCACAGCGTAGATATCAATATGAGCCATTTGCTTCAGGATTTTTACATGTAACGCCGCCAGATTGTTATCGTATGCCTGGAATAGAAACAGAGAACATTTATGATGTAGAATGTGTAAAAGAAGTAGATCGTGTTATGACATGGGAATTAAGTGAAACGATTGCAGCTTTTATTATGGAACCGATTATTACGGGCGGAGGCATTTTAATGCCGCCACAAGACTATATGAAAGCTATTCATGAAACGTGTCAAAAACATGGTGCATTACTCATTAGCGATGAAGTAATTTGCGGTTTTGGACGCACAGGAAAAGCATTTGGATTCATGAATTATGATGTGAAGCCAGATATTATTACGATGGCAAAAGGGATTACGAGTGCATACTTACCATTATCAGCGACAGCTGTGAAAAAAGAAATATATGAAGCTTTTAAAGGGAAGGGAGAATATGAATTGTTCCGTCATATTAATACATTTGGTGGAAACCCTGCAGCTTGTGCATTAGCACTTAAAAACTTAGAGATTATGGAAAATGAAAATTTAATTGAGCGATCTGCACAAATGGGCTCGCTTTTATTAGAGCAATTAAAAGAAGAAATTGGAGAGCATCCACTTGTTGGGAATATTAGAGGAAAAGGTCTACTAGTTGGAATTGAACTAGTAAATGATAAAGAGACGAAAGAGCCAATTGATAACGATAAAATTGCAAGTGTTGTAAATGCTTGTAAAGAAAAAGGTTTAATTATAGGACGAAACGGTATGACAACAGCAGGATATAATAATGTCTTAACATTAGCACCACCGCTTGTTATTTCGAGTGAAGAAATTGCCTTTGTTGTTGGAACGTTGAAGACAGCGATGGAACGCATTTAATGAATCGAGCGAGCTGTAATATACAGCTCGCTTTTATTAATTATGTGAAATATGATAATTTTTTTTAGGGAGGGGAATTTTATGACAAAATATGATTCTAGTCAACATTATCACATCGGATATTATGAAGATAGATATGATTTGGAAGTGACAGCGTACAAAAGAATAAATGAACCAGTTTGGGATGCTTATATTCCGTACTATGAGTCAGGCGCTTTTTATAAGAAAGTGGAGGAAATGAAGCTAGGTGAATATATAGATGGTTATGGCATTATGGTGTATTCATTTCGTAATGATATTGATGATGAAGAAGCACGAATTACTTTTGAAAAATGGTTAAAAAAGAACGGGATTGTTTAAAGATAAAATAAAAAAGAGATTGCTACCTTATAAGATAGCAATCTCCTTTTATTATATAAAACTTATTTACTTGCTTTCATTGCTTTATCTTTTGCACCAAAAGTGTATTTTAACATTGGTGGTGTAATCATTGTAGTTAAAATAACGACAATAACGATAGCTGTAAAGTAATCTTGTGCTAGTAGACCTGAAGAAAGTCCTGTTCCAGCGATGATAAGTGCAACTTCACCACGAGAAACCATTCCAGCACCGATAATTGCAGAAGACTTAGCGTCAAATCCAGTCATTCGTGCACCGAATCCACATCCGATTAGTTTCGTTAATACAGCGATTATTGTTAATGCTAGGATGAACCAAATTTGATTGCCAATACCATCAAATGTAATATTCATACCGATACTTACGAAGAACACTGGAACGAACATAGCGTAAGCGATTGGTTCTACTTTCTTTTCTACTTCATGTTTGTAGTTCGTTTGAGAAATCGCGATACCAGCTGCGAAAGCACCGATAATACCAGCAATTCCTAATAGTTCGCCGAAATATGCGAATGAGAAACAGATGATAAGAGCCGCGCTCACGATAGACTCAGATACGCGTAGTGGTGATAACCAGCGCATAATCGCAGGAACACCTTTCCATCCGATTAAAATAATAGAAGCGAAGAATACAACTTTTTTCAAGATAACCATTGTTAAGTTAACATCGTCTGTACCTAAGAAGCTCATTGCAAATGCTAATAAAATAACAACAAGAATGTCATCAAATACAGCTGCGCCCAGCATAGTTGTACTTTCACGTGTTTTCATCTTTCCTAAATCACGAAGTGTTTGTACGGAAATACTAACACTTGTCGCACATAGAAGTAATCCTAAAAATACAGCATTTCCTTGTTCCATTCCCATAACAAGACCAGAAACGTAACCACCCACGAATGGAAGAATGATACCTCCAAGTGCAACAGCTAAAGAAGAATTACGATTTGCGTTTAATTCTTCTAAGTCTGTTTCAAGTCCTGCCATAAACATTAAAAGAATAACACCGACATTACTTAATTGTGTTAGAAGCTCTGAATTTTCAATCCAACCTAATACAGCTGGACCGATAACGATACCGACAATTAATTTACCTAGTACAGAAGGTTGACCTAATCTAACACTAAGATCACCAGCAAGCTTTGTACTTAATAAAATAAGTGCAATTTGAAAGAAAAATTCGAATTCCATCGGATCCTCTCCTCATCATTTTTATTTTTATCATACGATTTCTCGGAATTTGCCTAATGAAAATATGTAAAACCCATTAAACAAAGGGTCAAATTACAAGTTCTTTTGAACTCGTAATTCGAACCTGTAATTAATATATAATAAAATGTATGAAAAATCAATGAAAAAATAGGAGTTTTTTTAGAGAGAATCTGTGTTATAGGGGATATAGGTATAAGGGTAGCGTGTGAATTTTTATAAGTATGAAGTCCTTTTTCATTACGAATAATAAAGCCTAAATACTATTTCACGAGTTATAACTGTGAAAGGGAGGGTTTATAATTTGAAGTCATTAAAAAACAACGTGTCTATTGTTGCTTTAGGTGGAGTAAATGAAATAGGGAAAAATATGTATATTATTCAATCTGAAAATGATATTGTCGTTATTGACTGTGGATCTAAATTTCCAGATGAAAGTTTATTAGGAATTGATTTAATAATTCCAGACGTCACATACTTGCAAGAAAATAAAGAAAAAATTCGCGGATTAGTAGTGACGCATGGACATGAAGACCATATTGGCGGAATACCATATTTTTTAAAACAACTAAACGTACCAATCTATGCGACGAAGTTAACGTTAGGTTTAATTGAAATTAAATTAAAGGAACATAACCTTCAAGATGATACAGAATTAATCGTTATTCATTCAGAATCAGAAATTGATTTTGGTGCTATTAAGACAACTTTTTTTAAAACGAACCATAGTATTCCAGATTGTCTCGGTATCGTTTTTCATACACCAGAAGGTACTATAGTACATACAGGTGATTTTAAATTTGATTTAACACCAGTAAATAACCAACAGCCTGATATTCATAAAATGGCTAAAATAGGTAGTGAAGGTGTATTGGCTTTATTATCTGAAAGTACAAATGCAGAACGACCTGGATTTACCCCATCAGAAAGGTCGGTAGGGGAACGGATAGAGGAAATATTTATGAAAGCAAATAGGAAAGTGATTATTTCTACTTTTGCTTCTAATGTAAATCGTGTTCAGCAAATAGTTGAAGCTTGTATAAAAACAAATCGAAAACTGGCTTTGCTCGGGAGAAGTATGGTAAATGTAGTAGAAGTTGCTCTAGAGAAAGGGTATTTACATATCCCAGAAGGTATGTTAATTGAAGCAAATGAGGTAAATAATTTAGATTCAAAGCAGGTCGCAATACTTTGTACAGGAAGTCAAGGAGAACCAATGGCAGCTTTAGCGCGTTTAGCTAGTGGAAACTATAGACAAGTAGAGGTTTTACCAGAAGATACGGTTGTTATAGCTGCGACTCCTATTCCGGGAAATGAACGTAATGTTTCGAGAATTATCGATAATTTATTTGCTTTAGGAGCAAAAGTAATTTATGGATCAGGTAGTTCTACTGGAGTCCATGTATCTGGTCATGCGTATCAAGAAGAATTGAAATTAATGCTCACATTAATGAAGCCAAAATATTTTATCCCCATTCATGGAGAGTTCAGAATGCTACATCACCACAGTTTGTTAGCAGAATCAATTGGTGTTGAAAAAGAGAATATCTTTATCGTTCGTAATGGGGATGTTGTAGATATAAGTAATGAAGTGGCAATTCAATCTAGAAAAATACAGGCAGGAAATATATATGTAGATGGATTAGGAATTGGTGATGTTGGAAATGCCTTATTACGTGACCGAAAACAACTTTCAGAAGATGGAATGCTCGTTATAGTTATCACTTTTAATAAAGTGGATGGAGAAATAATTTCAGGTCCTGATATTATCTCTCGTGGATTTGTCTATGTTCGTGATTCAGAAGAATTTTTGAAGGAATTAAATAAATTAGCTGTTATTACGATTAATAATTTAAAGAAAGAGAAAGTGAATAGCTGGGGTATTTTGAAAAGAGAAGTAAGAGAAGCTTTAGGGAAGTATATATATACGAGTACGAAAAGAAAACCGATGATTCTTCCTATAATTATAGAGGTGTAATAATGAATAAAAAGAATTCTCTTGTGGGAATTCTTTTTTGTTTTGAAGGCAGAATGAACATATAATGAAATAAATAGAAATGGAAGGGAATAAAAGATGTTATTAAACAAACGTTTTACAATTGGAGAAATGGCAAAAATGCATAATATAGCGGAATCTACTTTACGCTATTATGATGAAAAAGGAATTTTTCATCCGTCCATTGTGGACCCACAAACAAATTATCGCTATTACACAATCGATCAATTTTCACTATTAGATACGATTAAGTTTTTACGCCAATTAAATATTCCATTAAAGGAAATTAAGAAATATATTGATGAAAGAAATCCAGCATACGCACTCAATTTACTAGAAAAACAACAAGAAATGATGTTGAAAAAACAAAGAGAAATTGAGTATGCTTTGGCGAAAATGGAGCATAGAATTCATTTAATTAAGGAAGCAACAAAAGCAAAAGCTGAACAAATGGTAATTAAAGAGATCCCGCGGCGAAAAATTACAGCAATTGCGGTTGCTCCAAATACGACAGATGATATGTTTGAGTACTACATCCATTCGTTGCAAAAAAATATGAGACAAATGGATGATAGCTTATTTTCTGGAGATATCGGTGTAACTGTTGCAAAAAAAGGATTAATGCAAAAGGAGTTTCAAGCATATAGCAGTGTGTTTATTCTTTTGGATTACATGCCTTTTCAAGTACATAGTTCAGATGAAATTAAAGAAGGTATATTTGCTTGTGTGTATCACCACGGGCCATATGAAGAAACGGATGAAACATATAAGAGGTTAATGAAATACATTGATCAAGAAGGATATGAAATAGACGGAGATGCGATTGAGATTGCATTAATTGATTGGTCTGTAACAGAAAATCCAGATGAGCAAGTAACAGAAATTCAAATTCCTGTAGTGAAAAAATAAGCTGAAAACCTTTGAACTGATGACAAATTTATATTCATTAATATAATTCAGTTACCTATTTTTTAATTCTCTCTTGACCTTCAAGTTACTTGAAGGTTTAAACTGTGAACAGAGAGTTGAAAAAAGGAGCATTATAGTATGAAAGTAACAGGAAAATTAAGAGGAAAACCAATTAAAAGTTTATTTATTTCTTATTTAATACCAGCTGTTCTCGGGATGGTATTAATGTCAGTTAATATTGTAATTGATGCGGTAATGATTAGTCGGGGAGTTGGAGCAAATGGATTAGCGGGAGTAAACGTGGCTATTCCAGCCTTTTCAATTTTCTTCTCTATTTCATTATGGATTGGAATGGGTGGGGCAACGTTATATTCCATTGCATTAGGTGAAAATAAATTAGAAAGAGCAAGGTCTATTTTTACGCAATCCATGACAGTAGCAGTCATTATCGTAGGTGTTTTAGCGGGGATTTGCTTATGGAGAATAGAAGATTTAGCATACGTATTCGGTGCAAACGAAGTAATTTTACCGTATGCGTTAGATTATTTACACGTATTATTAACATTTGGAATGATATACGTTTTAGAAAATATTTTAAGTACATTTATACGAAATGATGGAAATCCTAATTTAGCAATGGCAGGTCTAGTTGTAACAGCTGTATTAAATATAGTGCTTGACTATATCTTTATTTTTATTTTTGGATGGGGCGTAACAGGTGCTGCTTCAGCAACTATTCTTTCGGCAGCGATTGGTTTCCTTGTATTATTAACGCACTTCTTTAGAAAAAATAGTATTTTAAAATGGACGAAATTTCATTTTGAATGGGATACGATTAAACAAATTATGATAATAGGTTTCCCGAGCTTTACAGCAGAAAGTACAGTTGCAATTGTAACAATCGGTTTTAACATTGCGTTCGTTCAATATGCAGGAGAAGTAGGAGTTGCTTCCTATGCGATGGTGAATAGTATTCATGCGATGACATTACTACTATTCTTCGGCGTTGGAGCAGCGTTACAACCAATTGCTAGTTTCCACTACGGTGCGAATTTATCAGAAAGATTGCGCGAAGGATTGCAGTTTGCTGTGAAAATTGCAGTTGTGCTTGGGGGCGTTGCAATAATTGTCGGATTATTCTTCGGGAAATATATTATTGATCTATTTGATGTCCAATCTCCAGAATTATTGGAGTTAACATTAACAGGTATTAGTTTGTTCTTTATCCAATACGTATTTTTAGGCTATAATATTGTGTATGGAGAGTACTTCCAATCAGTGCGACAAACGAAGAAATCAGTGCTTATTATAATGAGCCGAGGATTACTATTTATAATTCCATTGTTATGGATTATGCCAAAGTTATTTGGGATAAACGGAATTTGGCTCGTTATGCCAGTAGCTGAAGTGTTGACAGCGATTATCGTATTTACGATGAATCGTATGAAACATCCTGTCCCATTAAACATGGCAGGAGAAAAAGAAGTAATATAATGAAGAAAATCCCCTTGAGTAATTAAGGGGATTTTCTATTCTTTTAAACTAATCGCAAAAGATCCATCCGTTTCTTGGACAGACGCGAACGCAACGCTTTTAATATTTGTAATTCCTTTTTCTTTTAACTCTTTATATAACCACTTTGCGTCCTTATGAATTAACTTTAAGTTATCGTATTGAATTTGTGAATCAACGATAAGGGCAATTGGTAAGCCGGCATACTTAACATCTATGTTCAAATCTTTTGGAGTTAATGGTATAAGTTCACGCTTTGGTAAAATGCTAATGGCTCCATTTGCTTCTAAAATAGCGTATTCAATTTCATGAACACTTGGGTATCCTGCAACGCGAAGGTTAGAAAGTAGTTCAGCAATTGGATATCTACTTTTTTGTAAGTTCTCAAAAATAATATCACCATGTTTAATTAAAATAATAGGGTGTCCGAGAATAAAACGATTTAGTTTGTTTAGTAAGCTTAATTTTGTAAGAAGTAAATGTAAACATGTAATAACGACCATACCGAGAAAAGCTTGCAAAGCACCAGAGACTGGTATGGCTTGAAAAGCTAAATAAGATAAAAAGATAATAGCACCAAAATCATGAGGAGTTAGTTGTGCTAAAGCAGATTTACCGAGCATCTTAAGTGACAGTAAAAATAAGATAAAAAAGAACGATACGTTACATAAAAAGAGAAGCAATAGGGACACTCCTTCGTGCAAAGTTGTACTTACTGTTCCCAAAAGGAATATAAATATTACTTTTTAGAGGATAAATTAGGATGATTTGGAATTTGTCTGTATACAAACAAATAAATGGATATTATGATGAAAGAAGCAAAAGGCATAGGAGTATATGGATATGAAAAAGAAGAAAATAATTAAGTATATTATAGCAATTATAATGATTTGCGCCGTTTATGCGGGATTTTTACAATATAACATTTATAAGCATGGGCATATGAATGCCATCTACGATGCGGATTATATAATTGTATTAGGATCGAAAGTAAACGGAACGAAACCATCGTACTCATTGCAATATCGTATTGATAAAGCAGCTGAGTATTTACAATCACATGAGAAAACAATTGCTATTGTGTCTGGAGGGAAAGGAAAAGGAGAAGATATTTCAGAAGCATTAGCAATGAAAAACGGATTAATGAAACTAAAAATTGCAGAAGATCGTATTATAATGGAAGATAAGTCAACGAGTACAGATGAGAACATTGCATTCTCAAAACCGTTAATTCCGGACAATATGGAAAAAGGAATGATCGTAACAAACGATTTCCATATGTTTAGAGCGAAAAAAATAGCAGCAAAACAAGGTTTACAATTAGAAGGTCTTCCGGCCGAAACACCGAAGCGAATTGTCATTCCATCGAATATACGAGAGTATTTAGCCATTACGCAATATTGGTTTATGAATCGAATATAGTGAAAGTGATCCCGCCTAGCATTCTAGGCGGGATTTTTTGAGGGGAATCTTACAAACATGTCATCTTAATGAAAGGTAAAGCGATAGTTTCTAGAATCGATTCCTGACATAATGAAGATAACAAAACTATTTAGAGGTGAATCGAATGAAAGGAAATAATATATTATCTTCACTATGTTACTTTAGTATCTTTTTTGCGCCATTTTTACTACCAATTATCGTGTACTTCGTTGCGGAAGATGAAGTGAAATATCACGCGAAAAAAGCATTTTGGTCACATATTTTCCCGTATGCAATTTTATTTGGTGGATTAGCAGTATCCGGCATATATGGTTTAAGCTTCAATCAATCTGATGGTGCTGGAATTGGAATGATGATCACATATGCAGTATTCATTCTTGTAGGGATTTATTACTTCGTTTGGAATATCGTAAAAGGTATTAAAGTTTTGAAAGCAGCGTAATAAGATCAGGAATAATTTGATGTGAGTTTGTCAGTAAGTTGATATCCCTTGTCGAATCGTCGGTATAATTTCATTTACTGTAATAATGTACGTTTTAAAAAAGAGCAATTCAAAAAGAATTGCTCTTTTTGTGCTTATAAGTTGTGAATATTGAAAAAGATATGTTAATTTTTCATTAGGAAGAGAAAAAGGAGTGATTTTCATGAATGAGATGATACATAAAATGGAGCAACACGTTTCAGTTCGTAAATATAAGGAAGAGCCAATTTCAAAAGAAGTGGTAGAAAGAATGGTACAAGCTGCACAGCATGCGGCTTCCTCACATTTTGTACAAGCCTATTCTGTTATATATGTAACCGATCAAGACCTAAAGGCTAAATTAGCAGAGCTATCCGGAAATCGTCACGTGAAAGACTGCGCAGCATTCTTTGTTTGTTGTGCAGATTTAAAACGACTTGAAATGGCATGTGAAAAACATGGTACAGAAATAAAGCATGAAGGAGTAGAAGACTTTATCGTAGCAACGGTAGATGCTTCACTTTTTGCGCAAAACTTAGCGTTAGCAGCAGAATCGTTAGGATACGGTATTTGTTATATTGGTGGTATTCGTAATAATCCGAGAGAAGTGAGTGAATTGCTTCATTTACCAGATAAAGTATATCCTGTATTCGGAATGACAGTTGGCGTACCAAATGAAGATCATGGAGTGAAACCACGTTTACCAGTAGCAGCAATCCTTCATGAAAATGGATATGATGAAAAGAAATATGATGAATTATTAAATGAATACGATGAAACGATGAACTCGTATTACAAAGAAAGATCATCAAACAAGAAAAGCGTAACATGGACGGAATCAATGAGTTCGTTTATGTCTAAAGAAAAAAGAATGCATATGAAAGAGTTTTTAAATGAAAAAGGATTTAATAAGAAATGAGTAAAAAGGCAAACCTGGGTGCAGGTTTGCCTTTTTTGGAGGAGAAAGGTGATTGTTTTCGAATAAGTATAGAGGGAGGAGATAATATGAAAAAAAGCTTTAATCTTTTTATTTGATGGATTTGCAGAATTTGAAGTGAATATAGCGAGTTTATTTTTGGTCAGTAAGGAATTCGAAATAATAACAGCAACTGTAGACGGAAAAACAGTTACAGGAGAAGGTGGTTTTTTGAGTCAACCACATGTCTCTATGGGGCATATTGAAGTAGCAGACTATGAAGTGTTTATTGTACCAGGAGGACATATTTTTGATCATTTAGAAAATGAACAATTATTATCTATCGTGAACGAATTACATAAACAACATAAATGGATAGCGGGTATTTGTGCAGGAACATCTTTACTACATGCGGCAGGAGTACTTAATAAGAAGAAATTCTCAACATCATTAACATCAGATGAAAAACACTTAGCGCATTTATATGAATGGGAATATAAACAAAATAAAGATGTAACTGTTGATGGGAAAATCATAACAGCGGTAGGGTCTGCGTACGTTGAATTTGCTACTGAAATAATGAAGCAACTCAATTTATTTAATGAAGCTGAAGCGAAGGAGAACTTGCAATACTTTAAAAATGTAACAGAGCTTTGTGATGAAACGTTGGTATAAGTGAAGATAAAAAGCGGCAAAATAGCCGCTTTTTATGTTGCAATTAATATTCCAATGATGATTCTGTCGCTTTAAAATATTTTTCTCGTGAAGGAGTCATTACCCGGATTGCTAATAAACAGGAAAGGAAAAGAATGAGTAACGAGCTACTTATTACAGTAATTTGAACGGAAAGAAATTGTGCGGATGCCCCAATTGCTAAAACGAAAAAGATTTGGATGAAATTTTTTATTGAATCAAACACGCTATCGATACGTCCTATCATATGTACAGGGATGTTATTTTGATAAAATGTGATAAAGCCAGTACCAGCAAATGATGAAGAAATGCCCAGTAAAATGAAACCGCCTGCCGCGACGATAAATGAATTTGAAAAGGCGAAAATTACATAACCTATTGCTGTGAAAATTGTCCCTAATCCGATACAATATTGCATTGGTAATCGTTTTGCAAAAAGAGAGACGAGAAATGAACCGGAAACGTAAGCAGCTCCAGTTATACTAACAAGCATACTGTATTCTATATCGGTTAAAAACAGTACTTGATTTGTGAAAACAACTTCTTGTGAATCGAGTGCCATAGCGACAAGCATAGTCGCTTGAAATAAAACGAATATGAGAATAATGTAAGTTTCCGTTCGAGCGAATGAAAAAACTTGTTTCCAATCACTTCGTAATGTTTGTACGAAAGTATTTGCAACCTCTTCGTTTTGCTTTGTTTATAATGTAATGTTTGGCAAGAAGTAAATGAGAATAGTAGAAAGTAGAAAGGAAAGAGAATTGCAGTAAATAACAAAGGATGCTGAGTGCGTGGTGAGAAGTATTCCCGCAAGAGCTGGACCGATGATAAAAGCACCATTTGTACATAAGCTATTCCAAGCGTTGAATTGAGCGCGCTCTTCAGCTCGTATGAGCATTGTTTTATAAGTAAATGAAGCTGGATCAAAAAATGATGTAGCGATGCGAGTTAAAAAGATAAACATATAAATGGCCCAAATAGAATCAAATAGTGGAATACAGCCAATGAGAGCTGCTCGAATGATATCTGTGATGAGCATAATAGAGCGTTTGTTTAATCGATCTACTATGCTACCAGACCATATTTTTGTAACAACGGTGGCAATTGGGCCAACAATCCATAATCCTGCTACAGCAGCAGGGGAGTTTGTACTATTTAATACCATTAAGTTTAGAGCGATGAGATACATAAAATCACCTAAACGAGAAATCCCTGTTCCCGACAATAATAATAATTTATTTTTCATAAACAAATGGCCCTTTCTTTCATTGTTTTTTAATCCTGCAGGAAATAGCGTATTCCTCTTCAGAGTTTGATTGACGAGCGGTTTTGTTTTCCCAGCGTAATAAAACTTGAGTAATCTCCCAAGTAAGCTGTTGTAATTCCTCTGGAGTTAAAAATAGATGAGATACAATATGACTACCTGTATTCGTTCCCTCTGTGCCGCTTTCTTCAATATAGAAATGAGCAGCTTTTGCCTTATAATATTTTTCAATAATCCCTCGTTTTTCCTTCGTGTCTACTAATTCAAGTAACCCTCCATCATATAAAATTTGAACGTGATAATGTACGCTACCAGCAGTTTTATTTAGTTTAGTAGCTACTTGCTTAGCAGTGAGTGCCTCGTCTTTTAAAAGGTGAAGAATTTGAATACGAGTTGCATTGGAAATGAGCTTCTGCTGTTCAGCTGAAATAGTGAGTCTATCGTCAAACATTATGGCACCTCCTCTCTTATAATCTAAATTTATTGTACATTCTAAAAAATTAGAACGTAAGAAAAATAAATCGCCTTTTTCCTTTGAATTTCGACATAAATAAAAATAGCATGTACATAAACATGCTATTAAGTAATAGTAGATTCTTCATTAAGTTTCCCGCGATAATACAAGAACAGCCATATAAAACTAACAAAAATACAGCATATAGCTAATAGGCTACCAATAACTTGCGGAGAAAGAATTTCTAAAAGCCATCCTGTAAAAAACATGGATAACTGAATAAGAGATCCGTAAATGGAATAATGGAATGAAAAAACTTTACCAATCATATTTTCGTGCGTGTAAGTTTGAAGTAATGTCGTATCAAGTGGAACGATGATTCCTCCTGCTATGCGCATACAGAGCAATGTAATGATACCGATAATAAGTTGATCGGATAAAATGAATGCGAGAAAGAAAATTCCTTGTAGTAAGTAGGCCCAACCAAATGCTTTTTTCATTTTTTCTTTATTATGGGATATATAAAGATTAACGAAAAGGCTTCCTATCATAAGCCCAGCCCCTTGAACCGTATATAAAATTCCGATATTCGTGTGAAAAATTTTTTCGGCATAGATCGTTAGAAGTAGCTGATAAGCGCCTCCAATAATCCCCCATGAAATGCCGACAAGAATTAATGTTAAAATGATTTTTGTTTGTAATATGTATGTATATCCATCTTTTATATCAGTCAAAAGTGCTTTTTTCTTATTAAAATTAATATGAGCAGGGATACTCATATTATAAATAAAATAGGCTGAAACAAAGTATGACAGGCTATTTACTAAAAAAGCGAACTCAATATGGAAAGACTGTGCAATTATCCCGCCTAAAGAAGCTCCCATAATAGACATAAAGCCATTCATTGTATTAGAAAGAGAGTTAGTAGTTACGAAATGATTTTGGTGTACGATATTTTTTAAAGTTGCTTGTTTAGCCGGCTCAAATAAACAAGAAAGTACAGATAAACATATATTAGAAATGAAAATAATTTCAATTTTATATAATGCAAATAAGTAAGTGAGGACGATCATGCCTCGTAAAATATCGGTGAAAATTAGAATCTTCTTTTTAGAAAAACGATCTACAACGCCGCCTATGAAAGGGCTAAGAAGAAGTTGGGGCAAACCTTTACTTATAAAAGTAAGTGCAATTATAAACGGAGATTCTGTAATACTATAGACGAATGTTAATAAAGCTACTGTATGAAACCAATCTCCAAGTACACTTAATGTTTGTCCATAAAATAGTCTTTTGAAGTTTTTATTTGTTTTAAGTAGTGTAGAATAAGAAACTGACATAAAAAGCTTAATCCTTATGTAATGATGATGTTTGAACTTGTTTTTTCCACTCGCTTACATACACTTTTTCTTCTGTAGGAAGTCCAACAGGTAATTGTGCAATCAATTCTAAACTATTTCCATCAGGATCGTTAAAGTATACGGCTGCATGTGCTAATTCAGGAAAAACAATTGGTTCAATTGGTTCCATTCCAAAGTCTTTTCGTGCTGAAATTCCTTTTTGATTTAGCCAATGAATCGCATTTTCTAAATCATGTAAGCTTACTTGAAAGGCGATGTGTCGTAAAGAGGGATGGTAATTCACTTTGTATTCTGTTCCTTCCCAAAGGCCGAGCCAACTTTCATTTTCTTTAATCCAAAAGAAGGCAATATCTTCGCCTCTTTTATATAATTTTAGTCCTAGCGATTCATAAAAAGATATTGATACTTCTAAGTTACGGACAGGTAAATGTGCTTCGTAAAGACCTTTAATCATTGTAATCCTCCTAAGTAAAAATGTTTCTTATTTCATAGTAAACATTTTTTTATTAGTTGAAATCACAAAAAAGAGGGACATAACTTCATACGAAAGTATGAAAAAACAGCTCAAATATGAGCTGTTTTCGTATAGTTTTTCGTTCATTTGTTAAGGATAGGATATATTAGTATCCGTATCCGCCGCCACCCCAACAGCTACATCCGATGATGATTAGAAGGATGAATAGTACGATAAGCAAAGCAAATCCACCGCCGAAACCAGCGCAACTTCCACCATAGCTCATATGTTTTCCTCCTTTTGAGTAAGTTAATCTATATAATTCATGGACTACTGTATACAATATGTTTTTTGTATGGAAAAGGAGCCAGTCTCTTTTGTAATTAGACAAATGCCTGTAGGGTCATTTTGATTGTATGTTTAGCTAGGAAGATGTGAAGAAATCGTTACATATTTTGCGATTTGTTCATAAAAAAATATAAAAATTGTAAAAAAAACCATTTTTATATTTTTTTATGAGAGGATTTGTACTATAATTTTACAAGTAATATTATGGGAAAAGGGAGTTTTAGTAAAGAGATGGAGATGGGAAAATTACACAATAAAATAGAACACAAAAAGAAAGAGCTAATTCAACTTGTTGCTAGACACGGATTGGATCACGATAAAGTTTTGTTATTTAGCCGAGATTTAGATATACTAATTAATAAGTTTATGAATGTAAAATATAAAGTACATAAATAATTTATAGTTTTTTATATTAAGATGTTTTATACAAGAAGGAGAGAATAGTATTTGGAATATTTACAAGAAGAGCTATATAAACAAATAAAAGAAGAAAAAGGTATTGTTACAATTTTTTTAAAGAGTGGCGTTAGAATAGTAGGAGAAGTTGTTGCGATAGACAAATTTACCGTTTTAATGTTAGTTGATGGAAAACAACAACTTATTTACAAGCAGGCTGTATCAACAATAGTGAAATAAGACACTCAATATGAGTGTCTTATTTCATTGTCTTTTGCAGGCTTCAACGTCAATGCCGGCAGCTAGTAATTTCTTTTCTCCATCTTGCTCGATGAGTTTTTGTAATTTAGATAGGAAAGAATCAAAGTTTGTATGCTTTGCTACTTGGAATGTCATTTTATGCTCAATCGGTAGCCACGTATCAATATTAGCTTCGTTATGCTGAATTTTTACCTCAAGTTTATCAAGTGCGTTAGCAACTTTTGCTTCGTACGTTTCTTTCGCTTCAAACTCCATCCATAAATCATATAATTCCTCACCGAGAGAACCTTTTAATGTGCGTTTAATATTTAAAATGGCTTCTTGCTCATTTATTTGTTTTTGTAATTGTAATTCATGACTATTCATTGTATCAAAAGCAGGAATATCACCAGCTTCTGCCTCGACTAGATCGTGAATAATAACCATTTTAAGTAATTTTTCAATATTTACTTTTTGATCTAAATAAGGCTCAACTAAAATGGCCATTAGAGACATGCGCCACGTATGTTCAGCAACGCTTTCTTGACGTCCGTTAGAAAGCCAACTATGTCGCATTTCATATTTTAGTTTTTCTGCCAGTGCAATGACTTGTAAAATGTTATGTTCCATCGTGATCCTCCTCATATTTCCATACTATAATTCTAATATGGAAATGAAATGTGTCAATTTTATGAGTATATTGCGATAAATAGATGATAAGGGTATAATACATATTATATGTGAAAACGCATTATTAAAATGAAAAAATGTTTTATAAAAATGAAAAGGGAAGGGCAGGAATATGGGAGACGAAAATCAAGTGTTTGCTAGACCAGAAAGAAAAAAAAGGAAGTTTGATATTTCTAGCCCAGTGGGCATAATAGTAGGTTTCGCCATTGTAACAGCAGCGATTATGCTTGGAGGCGGCGGAATAAAAGCTTTTAAAAACTTTTTAGATGTCTCATCTATTTTAATTGTTATAGGGGGAACAACTGCGACAATTGTTGTGGCATATCGATTTGGAGAAATAAAAAAATATACGAAAAGTATTTTCACTGTTTTACATAGAAAAGAAGAAGATTTAGAACAGTTAACGGATTTGTTTGTTGATTTTTCGAAAAAGTCTAAAAAACATGGTTTGCTTTCTTTAGAAGCGGATGGAGAGCAAGTAGACAATCCTTTTATTCAAAAAGGAATTCGGTTAATGTTAAGCGGTTATGATGAAGATGAATTAAAAGAAGTGTTAATGAAAGATATTGAAACAGAAGTGTATGAGTTAAGAAAAGGAGCAACATTATTAGATAAAATTGGTGATTTCGCTCCAGCTTGGGGAATGATAGGAACTTTAATTGGGCTTATCATTATGCTTCAAAACTTACAAGACACATCGCAAATTGGTACAGGAATGGCAGTTGCGATGTTAACGACATTGTATGGATCAGTACTTGCAAATATGATTGCAATCCCTCTTGCTGAAAAAGTGTATCGTGGTATTGAGGATTTATATACAGAGAAGAAGTTTGTAATTGAAGCGATTTCAGAATTATATCGCGGTCAAATTCCTTCTAAATTAAAGTTGAAACTTGATACATATGTATACGAAACAAAGATAAAAAAAGTAAAACGAGCAGCCTAATATTGCAAGGAGTGGTATGGTGATGATAAAACGACCGCAAAAAGGATCTCCTCGTTGGATGACGACTTTTACAGATTTAACGATGTTATTATTAACTTTCTTTGTATTACTAGTTGCTACATCAAAGCAGGATGCAGTAAAATTGTCAAAGATGCTTGAAAAGTTTAGTGACGTGGAGCAAGTAGATGCAAAAGTAATGGAAAATACAATACCAGATATTTCACATGAAAAAAATGATGAAAAAATGATCTCGAAAAAAAGAATGGATGAATTATATAAAAAGTTAAAAGCATATGTAGATAATAACGGTATTAGTCAAGTGAATGTATATCGGGAGGACACAGGGGTAAGTGTCGTTATAGTAGATAATTTAATATTCGATACGGGTGATGCGAATGTTAAACCGGAGGCGAAAGAGATAATAAGTCAATTAGTTGGATTTTTCCAATCAGTACCAAATCCGATTGTTGTTGAAGGGCATACAGATAGTAGACCGATTCATAATGACAAATTCCCTTCTAATTGGGAGTTGTCTTCAGCAAGAGCAGCAAATATGATTCACCACTTAATCGAAGTGTATAATGTGGATGATAAAAGGCTAGCTGCGGTAGGATATGCAGACACAAAGCCAGTTGTACCAAATGATTCACCGCAAAATTGGGAGAAAAATCGTCGCGTTGTAATATATATTAAAGAATAATATTTTTATTATTTTATTAATAAAATAATAAAAATATAGAAATTCTTTAAAAAAAATGTTAAATTTTCTTGTTTTATTTTGTATAATGGGTGAGAATGAAAAGCTTAAATATTAAGATATGCTTATACATAGAAGGAGAGAATTGAAAAGAATGGCACATAAAATTTTAGTTGTAGATGATGCAATGTTTATGAGAACAATGATTAAAAACTTATTGAAAAGCAGTACTGAATTTGAAATTATCGGTGAAGCAGAAAATGGAGTAGAGGCAATTCAAAAGTATAAAGAGCTTCAGCCGGATATTGTAACACTAGATATTACAATGCCAGAAATGGACGGACTTGAAGCATTAAAAGAAATTATTAAAATTGATTCAAGTGCAAAAGTTGTTATTTGTTCTGCAATGGGACAACAGGGTATGGTACTAGATGCAATTAAAGGCGGGGCAAAAGACTTTATTGTAAAGCCATTTCAAGCGGATCGTGTTATCGAAGCTTTAACAAAGGTAGCAAACAGCTAATATAGAAGGGGTGCCACAAGGAATCGAACAATGATAGTGTATAGAAATGTGGTACCTCTTTTTCTATTGTTTTTAAAACAGTAAATTGTTATACATAAATGAAATGTTTGTGGAGACAGGTAGGGGATTAAAATGCAAACAGATCTATTGAATATATTTTTTGAAGAGGCAGAAGAGCATTTACAATCATTAAATGAAAATGTACTAAATTTAGAACAGAATCCTGAAGATATGGAAGTTGTAGGAGAAATATTCAGGTCAGCCCATACATTTAAAGGTATGTCTGCAAGTATGGAATTTGCAGAGATGGCCGATTTAACACATAAGATGGAGAATGTTCTTGATGAAATTCGTCATGGAAACATAGTAGTAAATGCGGATATTATAGATGTTGTTTTTGAATGTATTGACAATTTGGAGAAAATGGTTGCAGATGTGCAACAGGGTGGTATGGGAAACATAGATGTTACCGCTACAAAACAAAAACTAGAAGTATTATTAAATGGTGATGTAGCAGGTGCCACGGAAAATCAAACTCAAGTTGAATTAGAGAGCGATGAAACAGTTTCTCATGAAATTCGTGTTACTGTAGAGCAGCAAGCAATCTTAAAAGCAGTACGAGCAATTATGTGTGTTGAGGCATTGCAAAATTTAGGGAACATAGAAAAAACAATTCCAAGTATTGAAGAAATTGAGGCGGATGCCTTTGGATTTGAATTTATAGTTTATATAAATTCAGATCGAAGTGAGGAAGAACTAAAACAAGCTGCACTTCATGTTTCTGAAATTGAGAAAGTAGAAGTAAAGCGGATTGAAAAAGAAAAAGCAGTTATCGAAGAGAAGGAGGAAGTTTTTCAGCCGGTAAGTAAGCAAACAGCAACTTCTTCTCAGCCAGCTGGTCAAGGGGCACCCCAAAAAGGAAATGCAAAAGGTAAAAATACAAAAGTAGAAAATCGTTCTATTCGTGTCCAATTAGAAAAAATTGAGCGATTGATGAATATGTTTGAGGAAAGCGTAATTGAACGTGGGCGTATTGATGAGTTGGCGGAAACGATTCAAAATAAAGAATTGATTGAACATTTAAATCGATTAGGGGATATTTCCAAAGATATTCAAAATGTATTATTAAATATGCGGATGGTACCGATTGAAACGGTCTTTAATCGCTTCCCACGTATGGTACGCATGCTTGCGAAAGACTTAGGGAAAAAAATTGATTTACAAATTACAGGTGAAGATACTGAAGTTGATAAAATCGTTATCGATGAAATTGGAGATCCGCTTGTTCATTTAATTCGTAACGCAATTGATCATGGCGTTGAAACAGTTGAAAAACGTCGTGATGCTGGAAAAAATGAAACAGGTACGATTAAATTAGAAGCGTTCCATAGTGGTAATCATGTTGTCATTCAAATTACTGATGATGGAAATGGTATCCATAAAGGTAAAGTGTTGGAAAAAGCAATCAAAAATGGTGTTGTAACGGAAGTAGAGGCCAATAAATTAACAGATCGTGAAGTGTTTGATCTTATTTTCCAACCTGGTTTCAGTACAGCTGAAGTTGTTTCAGATCTTTCAGGACGTGGCGTTGGATTAGATGTTGTAAAACATACGATTCATAGCTTAGGTGGGCATTTAATTATTGATTCCGAAGAAGGAAAGGGTAGTACGTTCCGTATTGAGCTGCCCTTAACACTTTCTATTATTCAATCTATGCTTGTTCAAACGAATGAAACGCGCTATGCCTTGCCTCTGGGTAACATTGTTGAAGCGATTCGAATTAAGAAAGAAGATATACAATCATTACAAGGTAAAGATGTTCTTAATTATCGAGATCAAATTATTGAAGTGAAACATTTAAGCGTTGTTTTTGGTGAAAAAACAGCAGATGAGGCGTTTGAATCATATGATAGCCAAATGGTTCCTATGTTAATCGTTCGAAATACACATCGAAGTTATGGACTTATCGTGAACACAATTATCGGTCAAAGAGAAATTGTCTTAAAATCATTAGGTGACTTCTTTGCAGAGAGTGCAAATCATTTCTCTGGTGCGACAATTCTTGGTGACGGACGGGTAGTCCTTATTTTAAACCCAGAAGGTTTATAATATGAATGAAACTCCCCAGTGTATATAATTGGGGAGTTTTTGGTTGGTTGAATAATAAAGTATATATTTATTTATATATGTTCACAAATTATATTATAAGTTTGTTAAAATATAACGAGTGTAATAGATAGTGTATATTATTTTTATGAAAAAATAGAAATGAGGAGGCGGGGAAAATGCCTGAACAACATACTAAAGGGGACACAGACATGCTTGTGTTAGAAAAAGAAAATCAGCCACTTACGTCTCAAGAGTGTGACATTCTTGGAGAGATTGCAAACATATCATTTGGTTCAGCTTCAACTATATTATCAACGATTTTAAATAGGCAAGTGAGTATCACTGCTCCTCATGTAGAGATAGTAGATTTATACGATACGAGAGAAATTGAAATTCCACATGTTGTATTAAATATTCATTTTACAAAAGGACTAGATATGGAGAACCTTCTTGTCCTTCAACAAGATGTTGCTTTGTCCATCGCTGATTTAATGATGATGGGAACAGGTGAGGTTGAAGAAGGAAAAGAGCTTGGGGAATTAGAACTCAGTGCAGTGCAAGAAGCGATGAATCAGATGATGGGATTTGCGGCAACATCTATGTCAGAGTTCTTCCAAGATACAGTTGATATGTCTCCGCCTACGATCAAGGTTGTAAAGTTAACGGAAGAGATGGAGAAGATTTCTGGTATTGACGGGAATACTACCATTATTAAAGTGTCATTTGATTTAAAAATAGATGATCTTGTAAACTCTAAACTTGTACAGATTGTATCAGTTGAGCATGCGAAACAAATGATAAATAAATTATTGCAACTATCTAATGGTGAAGAGCCAAAAACAATAGAAGTACAAGAGCAACCTGTGAAAGAACAGTTAACACAAGAAGAAAAGGATGTACTTGGGGAAATTGCTAATATTTCTATAGGATCGGCTTCGACTGTACTCTCGACATTGTTAAATCAGCCGGTAAATATTAGTACACCAAATGTGGAAACTATTGATGTTCGCCATTACGATGGTGTACCAATGCCGTTTGTTATTTTAAACGTTGACTTTGTTGAAGGTTTGAAAAATGAAAATGTGTTTGTATTTACGAAAGATGTTGCTTTAACAATGGTAGATCTTATGATGATGGGAACTGGCGAAGTTGATCCAGAACAAGAATTAACCGAATTAGAATTAAGTGGTATCAAAGAAATTATGAACCAAATGATGGGGCATGCGGCAACCGCAATGTCAGAAATGTTTATGGAGAAGATGGACATTACCCCGCCAACGGTGAAATTTGTTACATTAAAAGAGGAAATGGAATATTTAGGAGAAGGGACAGAGTGGGATGAGCTCGTCCAAATTACATTCAATATTGAAATTGGGGACCTTGTTCAGTCAAAAATGTATCAAATTCTGCCGATTCCAGAAGCGAAGGAAATGGCAAGACGTCTTCTTTATCCAGTTGTGGAGGGCGCGGTTGAAGAGGAAGAAACTGCTCAAGAGGTAATAGAAGAAAAAGAAATTCAAGTGCCAGTGGCACAGCCAATTGAGTTTCAAGAAATCAAGGCAAATGGTTCCGTTCGTATGGATACATCCATTCTGCAAAATGTAGATGTGAATGTGAAGTTTGTGTTTGGGAGTACAGTTAAAACAATTCAAGATATATTAAGTTTACATGAAAATGACGCAGTTATACTGGATGAAGATATTGATGAACCGATTCGAATTTATGTAAATAATGTATTAGTTGCGTATGGTGAACTTGTAAATGTTGATGGATTTTTCGGTGTGAAAGTTACAAAATCGTTATAAGACATCAAAATAGGAGTTTGAACAAATAGATGAAAAACATGAGACGTTTTCTCATTGGTTGGATGATATTACATCTACTTATATTGTTTCCTATGCAAAGTGAAGCAGAAGAAGATGTCGTTCAAGATCAAGATATAAGTAAAGTGGAGCAGCAAGAAGAGCAAAAACAAGAAGTTGAAGAGAAGGCGAAACAAGCAGAAAAGAAACAAATTGAAGATAGTAAAGAAGTAAAAGGAAATGAGCAAAAGATAGAACAAAATCAAGAAAAAAAGATCGAAACAGAGTTAGGTCTTGTTACGCTTAGCAAGCAGGATATTACGATTGGAGAAAAGGTTCGAATCGCTATAGAGCCGAAAGAGCAAAATATTCAAAGTATAAAAGGTATATTGCAATTACAAAAAAATGATGAGCAGTATGTACAAGAGAGAATGCTATCCTTTGAGTATGAAGAAGAAACAAAGCAATGGATTGCTTACTATAAAGCGGAATCGTACGATTTAGAAGGTGATTGGCATCTTCAGTTCATTCAAAGTCGTAAAGAGGTTGAAAAAGAAAAATTAATAGAGGCAGAAGCGAAGACTCCTCTCTTCCATATTAAAAATGAAACACCAGTTTTAGATAATGAACCTCCAAAGTTAGAGAAACTCATTATTGATGAGTCGAAAGACGGTATAGTGGAGCGTAAAAGCGGAGATTCTTTCAATATTCGTGTGAAAACATCAGATGTTGAGTCGGCTGTGAAAGAAGTGCGAGTTATTTTAACAGGCAAAGAGGGAAACAGTGATACTACCTTTTTTCTAGACTATAATAAGCGGGACATGGAGTGGCAAAAAACATATGAAATAACGGAAGCATTGTTAACTGGTACATATCGTCTTGTTGTTGAAATTACCGATGCGGCGGGGAATAAACTCGTTCAAGGGAGCGAGTATACCGTTTCAGTTGTAGAGCAAAAGCCGAAAGAGAATGAAAAGATAGAAGAACAAAAAAAAGAAGAAACGATTGAAGAAGGAAAGCAAAATGAGCAAAAAGTAGAGCAGCAAAAAGTAGAGCAGCAAGTGCTAGAGGAAGAGAAACCTCAAATTGTTCATATTCCGAACGAACAAGAAAAAATAAGTAATCTCAAAAAAGAAACACCGAAAATCCATAAAGAGAAATCAGATGAAAAGGATGATAAAGTAGTTTTAAAAAAGAAAGAAAAAGCGGAGAGTAAGAAAGAGGAGCAGGAACCTGAAAGTGAAAAAAGTATTCGGGCATCAAATGTATTTGCTATTATATCTGGGTTATTCGTATTATTCTTTGTTTTAAAAAATAATAAAGAGTGGGGCTAAGAAATACGAAGTTAAAGCTTCAGGGAGGTGTTTAAATGGAAATCAAACGCACTACCATTGAAAAGAAGACGTTAGAACCATTAAAACAGCCTGCTGCTATTTCGGAACACGAAGTACAGAAAGAGCGAAAGCAAAGCAATGTTGCGAATATGACTACGCAATCTCAAATCATTATGAAGAATAATGAAATAGGAATTTTACTAACAAGTCTTGCTGATGGGAAGGTATTAAAAGAAGTTCTTTCTAAGGAACTTGACACCGTATTGCAGTTGTTTTTAAAACTTCATACTCTTACAAAAGAAGGGCGACAATCAGAAAAAATCTATGAACAAATTGTGAGAAGTATAGAAGGTCTGATCAAACAAGCACATGTGAAAGGAATTCCTTTGTTAGATGGAACATATGACTTTGTTGAAGTACCGATGTCGTTTGGGAGAAAAATTCACATCCCGTTATTGGATATAAGCAGTCTTGTTTTTAGGGCGGAGCAGGATTCTTCGCAAGGAAATGTAAACTTACTTGTTGGAGTTATTACTGCTTACATTACAAAGCTGTCGAATGACACCATTTTAATGAGTGGTACACATATTGTTGCTAAAGATCGCGATGCAAGTGTATGGCGAGCGCTAGCTGAAATGAATATGACGCAGTTATCACATCAATTGAAAGAAATTGTGCAGCAACATAAATGGTCTATAAGTATTTGTTTTTCGCTTATATGGATCATTTGTATTATTTTGATTCGATGGTCATAGTGATTATATAATAAAAGGTCGCCGTTCTGTGTAAGAAGGCGACCTTTTATTATATTTTCTCATAAAAGAATGTATCAAAACGCTGAAGGTTATACTGTTCGGGGGCTAAAATTTGCTCGGTGCTACCGACAAATAATACACCGCCTTTTCGTAAAGAACGACTAAACTTTTCATAAAGTTTTCCTCTTGCTTCTTCTGTAAAATAAATCATGACGTTACGGCAAATAATTAAATCGTAATTTGTATCAAAGGACTGCGTTAATAAATCGTGTTGTTTAAATGTAACTTGTTGTTTAATATTTTGATTCAGTGTATATGTCTCGCTTTCTATTGCGAAATGACGTTTTTTGAGGGTTTCAGGTAATTCTTTTAGCGATCGCTCTGTATATTGACCTTGTTTTGCTTTTTCTAAAATATGGAAGTCTAAATCTGTTGCTTGAATTTCAAAGCGGAAAGCTGGTAATCGCTCTGATAAGATTAACGAGAGTGTGTAAGGTTCTTCACCGGATGCACATGCAGCACTCCATGTTTTTAATTTGCCGCTATTTTGTTCTAACAGTTTTGGAAGAACTTTCGTTTCTAGCGTTTTCCAACGTTCTTTATTTCTGAAAAATTCTGATACATTGATCGTAATGTGATCAATGAAACTTGTAAACAATTCCTGGTTGTTACGTAAGTCATTCAGGAAGTTTGTATAATTTTCAAAACCTTTTCGAAAAATGAAAGAATCAATTCTTCTGCGCATTCTGTCTTGCTTATAGGAACTAATGTCCATATTAAACTGCTGTTTAAAACTCGCTATAAAATAATTATAGTTTTGTTCAGTTATCATAGTTATAATAGGCACAATATGGTGTATTGTGCCTCCTCCTTTTTAGATGTGTTACATTATACGAATTTTTTGTTCAAAGCTCTTATTCATTTGTTTTTCATGTAGACCTGGTAAATCGTAAATAACAGCATCAATTCCAGCATCTTTTGCAACATCGACAGGAATAACCGATGTATGCTTATCGCCATTATAAAAACAGAAAACTAAATTACTATCTTCGACAATTTGTTTTACAAAAAACACATATTCCGATCGATAAATTGAATCGTATGAGTGATCAAAAGCGATATGTTGAGCCCCATATGTTTTTAAATAATCGACAACCTCTTGGAATTCGTCTGTTAGTAAATGCAACGGTTGCAGTGTATACAGACATAAATTTTGTGAGAATCTTTCGTTTTCAACGAAGAAACGAAGGACTTCATTTTCGATAGATTTGTAACATAATATGTAAATTTTATGTTTGTGAGCATAGTCGGATAAAAATTTTTTTATTTCTTCTCGATCTAATGCTGTTAATTGGTTTGAACCACAAAGAAAAATATTCATAGATTTGTGCCACCTCATGCTAAATTGTAACATATCTTCTGCAAAAAATAACTGCAAAATATCGTTATTCAGAGTATAATTATAAATAACTAGATTTTACGATTAAGTTAAGAAAGAAATAAAAAAATAAATAGGTGATATATATATGCTACGTTCTATTTCACATAATCCAATTTTAACGCATATTCCACCTGCTAACCAAATGCCGAAAGAAGCAAATACAAGAGCAGGTCTTGCTTTTTCGGATAATTTGCATGCAGATTCTAAAAAGGATAAATTGCTAGAACAAATGGAAGCACTTATCGATAATATTGGAGAGATTAAAGGGAAAATTGAATTAGAGTTAACGCTCGATAATGTGATGGAATACAAAAATACAGTGAAATCATTTTTGAATTTCTATGTTGATAATGTATTGCAGTACAAAGATGTGATGTCGCGCCATCCGAGATATGGATATTCGCAAAAAATGACAATTGTGAAACAAGCTCAAACGGGCTTAAATGATTTAGAGGATGTTATGAATTTAATTAATACAAAAACAGGTCATTTAGAAATGTTAAATCAAATTGGAGAAATTCACGGTTTAATTGTGAACTTAGTGTTGTAAAAAGGAAGGAAGAGTTATGTATATACAATTATATGAAAAACTTGTTATCATACAAAAAGCATATGAGAATATTATTGTGCTTGGGGAACAAATTTATGAGAATTTAAAACAAAAAAATGTGAATGAAGTACAAAAATTACAGGTAGAACAACTACATTATGTAGATGGTGTGAAACAACTGACAACTTCTTTTCAAGAAATGATTATGCAATTTTGTAAAGAAAATGGGGTCGAACCATTTCGTATGCGTTCACTATTTTCGTATTTCTCAGAAGAAGAGATTGAAAAAATAGAAGAACTACAAAACATATTAGCTACACTAGAAGAAAATGTGAAAATGCTTCTTTTAAAAAATCAATATTATTTAAACGTACTATTAAAAACTACAGAAAGTATTGTGGATTCTGTTTCTGAATACAATATGGAAAAGAATCATAATTCGCAAATCTTTATAAATGAGTTATTGTAAAGGAGAAGTGAAAAAAAATGAGGCTATCTGATTATAATACACCGCTATCTGGTTTGTTAGCGGCACAAGTGGGTATGCAAACAACCCAGCAAAACCTTACTAACATTCATACACCAGGATATGTGCGTCAAAAGGTAAATTACGGGTCTGTTGGGCCAAGTAATGGGTATAGACCAGAACAACAAATTGGTTACGGTGTCCAGACATTAAGTGTAGATCGTGTTACGGATGAAGTGAAAACGAAACAATATAATGAACAATTATCCCAGCTTTCTTATTATAGCTACATGAATTCTACTTTAGGTCGAGTAGAATCAATGATAGGAACAACTGGGAAAAGTTCATTGTCAAGTTTAATGGATGGTTTTTTTAATTCATTTCGTGAAGTGGCGAAAAATCCAGAGCAAGCAAATTATTATGATACATTAATGGCTGAAACAAATAAGTTTACTAATCAATTAAATCGACTTGGGAACAATTTTGCAGAAGCTTTCAATCAAACAAAACAAGATATTGAAGGTCAGGTTAATCAATTTAATCGCCTTGCAAATAGTTTAGCAGAGGCAAATAAAAAAATAGGAGAAGCTGGCACACATGTACCGAATCAACTCTTAGATGAAAGAGAGCGAATTATTACAGAGATGTCTCAATATGCTAATATCGAGGTTTCATATGAATCAATGAATCCTAATATTGCAAGTGTTAGAATAAATGGCGTGTTAACAGTGAATGGACAAGATACCTATCCGCTTCAATTACAAGAAAAAAAAGAACCAATTTCTGTACAAATTTATGGATCAGATATTTCGTTAAACGGTGGCTCCATTGCCGCTGCTATTCATACAAAAGATAAAATTGCTGGTTATCAAGAGGATTTAGAAGAATTAATGAGTGCTATTAAAAAACAAGTAAATGACATTATGAAAAAAGACTTCTTTGTGGGCGAAAATATACATAAAATTCAGATCAACCCAGACTTTGCAGATGACTTTACAAAAATGAAAATGTCTGTTGATACAGCAAATCAACTGGCAAAAGTATCAGAGGAACCATATAAAGAAGGTCTTACTTATAAACAAGCGCTAGATCAGTTTCTTGTTGGGATAGCATCCGATAAAAATGCAGCGGGTGCATTTGAAAATATTCATGAAGATTTACTAAATGGAATTCAACAAGAAAAGATGAGTTTAGAAGGTGTTAATATGGAAGAAGAAATGGTCAACTTAATGGCCTTTCAAAAATATTTCGTGGCCAATTCAAAGGCAATTTCGACGATGAATGAAGTGTTTGACAGTTTATTTTCAATTATTCGATAAAGTGAAATTAATTAATTTGTAAAGAGGGAGATTTTATGAGAGTATCTACATTTCAAAATGCAAACTGGGCTAAAAACCAATTGATGAGCTTAAATGTTCAACAGCAGTACCATCGTAATCAAGTTACTTCAGGAAAGAAAAATCTTTTAATGAGCGAAGATCCTCTTGCAGCAAGCAAGTCGTTTGCAATTGAGCATTCATTAGCAAATATTGAACAAATGAAAAAAGATGTAGCAGATTCTCAGAATGTACTAAAACAGACAGAAAGTACATTACAAGGTGTTACTAAGGCATTATCAAGAGTCAATGAACTAACAATTCAAGCTTTAAATGGTCCAAATGGTCCAAATGAATTAAAAACGATTGGTACAGAAGTTGATCAATTATTAAAACAAGTTGTGTATTTAGCGAATATGAAAGAACAGGGGCGCTATCTTTTTGGGGGAGAAAGTGTGGAACAACCGCCTTTTAAAGAAGATGGTACATACCAAGGTGGAAATAAAGACGTTAAGTGGAAATTGAATGATGGTTATGAAGTGAAGGTTTTCCGCAAAGGGGATGATGTATTCTCTTCAACCATTCAAACGTTAAATAAAATGCGAGATGCATTGCAAAAAGGTGATCAAAAAGCACTAGAGCCATTATTAGAAGAAAATAAGCAAAACTTAGATAAGACGCTTAATCAAACGACAGAATTAGGATCAGTAATGAATACATTGGATTCATTTAAAACGATTTTAAATGAGCAAAACGTAGCACTTCAAGAAAATCGAAAAGAAATTGAAGACGTTGATTTAGCCGTAGCAATTTCTGATTTAGCTTATATTAATGCAACGTATGAAGCAACATTAAAATCAGTAAGTACGATGAGTAAAATTAGTATTTTGGATTATATGTAAATAGAATAGGGAGTGAAAGAGAATGGCAGGTACTACAATAACTAATATAGGCGGTAAACAGCAAATTTGGAATCTAGGAAATAATATAATTGATACTTCTAATTTAGTAAGCCTAGAACTACAAGCGTTAGAAATGAAAAAAACACCTTATAACAATCAGAAACAAACGTTAACAAATGAAAAACTGATTTATGCGAGTATGAAAAAAGAATTTGGAAGCTTTGTACAAGTTTTTAAAGATTTGAATGCATTTAAAGGGAATGAAAAGAAAACAACAACGTCAAAAGATGGATTTGTTACAGCTCAAGCGGATGCTTCAGCCATTGCAGGTACATACAAGATTACTGTTGAGGAGATTGCGCAGCGTCATCAAATTACAACTGCTCCAAAAGATCCAACAGATCTTACAGGAAAAATTAATTTAGATGATAAGTTTGGAAAAGATGATTCATTTCAAATTAATGGTAAGCCTGTTGAGATTACGAAGGATATGACATATAAAGATGTAGTTAATAAAATTAATAATGGAAATTATGGTGTATCTGTATACTCTTTAGGTGGTCATCTGTTTTTCGCATCGACTACAGAGGGAGAAGAGGGTGCAATAAAATTAACTGATGGAAGTAATGGATTCTTAAAAAGTATAGGTTTAGTAGATGATACTGGGGCCATTGCTCATGAAGTTACGAAAGCATCTGATGCTAAATACACGATAAATGGAATTTCTGAAACTAGTAAATCTAATAAAGTTACTACACTTCCTGGTGTAACCATTAATTTAGAAAAAGAAACAACGGAACCAATTACTTTAACAATTAATGATTCTGATGTGAAGGAGTCTATCGATTTAATAAAAAAAATGAAAGATGAATATAACAAAGCTGTTTCAAGTTTAGATTTGTTTGCTGGTAAGAATGGAGCTATGCAAGGAAGTAGTGTAGCATTTTCTATTCAAAATGCTATGACAAGTATTTTTTCATATTCTCAAGATAAAACATTCATGTTCTCTTTTGGTATTCAAGTTGATAAAACTGGAATTATGACGCTTGATGAAGCGAAATTAGCAACTGCTTTTAAAGAGAATCCAGAAACAGCAAAACACTTTTTCTTCGGTTTCAATGGTTTAGGGCATGATATGGAGAAAAAGCTCGATGGAATATTTGGTGACCAAGGCTTTATTGGGAAACGTTCTAAAAGTATTGAGGAACAAGTGGGAAAATTAGATGAAAAAATTAGTAACATTGATACGATCAATAAAACAAAACAAACAGCAATTATTGATAAGTATGCTAAGTTAGAAAGTACACTAGCATTACTCGATAATCAATTAAAAACAATCAAAGCAATGACAAAACAAAAAAGTGATGATTAATAATTGGTAAGGAAGTGAAAACATGCAAGCTTGGCAACGATATATGCAAAATGACATTATGACAAGTAATCCGATTAAAAATACAATCTTTGTTTATGAAAGATGTATCATTGAATTTCGTAAACTGGAAGAGTTACTTACTACTTTTCAGTTGCAAGAAGGGGAGGCACTTCTTGAAAAGCTAGATCGTATTTTTGAAGAATTGAAGTTACAGTTAAATCCCGAGATTACAAAAGATTTATATGATAGTCTATTTAGTTTATATGATTGGATTAGTGGGCAAATTCAATCAATGAAAATAACACGTGCAGCAACAGAGGTTGACACGATTGTAAAAGTGCTACAAGATTTAATAGATGGTTACCGCGGGGCGTTAGAAAATGAATAATGATATTTATCAAGCATTTGTTGGTTGTTTTAATGGAATAGGTGAGCTTGAGGTATCTGAGGAAGAATTTTCGGAAAAGAGTGAAATGCTAAATCGCTGGATGATGACATTAGATGATGAAGAACGTGCAAAAGTTGCAGAAAAAGTCAGTCCATTCATTATAAAAGCTGCTCAGCATATTCGAGATAAGCAAACAATATTAGAAGAAATGATTATGTCAAACGAGGGGCGTATGAAAGCAAATTCATTCTACGGTAAATATTAATCCGTTAAAATGTATTGTAGGCTTATGAGAGTAGGGATTTACTTATTTAAACGTAAGGGAATCCCCTAGCTTTTTAAGCTGGAATTATTAAGTACAACATGTCGATGATAGATGTTTCACTTTATGGGGATAGGTAGAAGTAGAATGGCTTGTTTAAAAAAATGTATATTTTCTCTTTTTTCTTATCTTGTTTTTTGTATTATTTTTTATATTTTTTTATTTTTCTAAAGACAATATTGCAAAAATGACATAAAATATTTAAGGGTACAAAATAAATTTTTATTTTAATAAATAAATGAATATAAGGAAATGAATCATGAAGTGAAACTTCTATCAGTGGATGATCGTTTATACGAGAGAATGTTGGGAAAGAAAGGGTGTGGAATATGCCAGATTTAGTTAGTGATGTGGGTCACTATATGAACTATTTAGTAACAAAACGAAATACAGTTTCTAATAATATTGCAAATGCAAATACACCTGGTTATAAAGCACAGGATGTTACATTTTTAGAACAAATGCATATGAGTAACGGGTTGTACAAAAAAAATGCCGCTGATTTGCAGATAAATCCTAGCTTATATCAAACAAATGAGATGCATTTGCCAACAGCAAATGCGAAAAATACATACGCAAAGATTCAGACGAATTCGATGCAAACAAATAAAGATGGAAATAGTGTCGATGTAACAACAGAAATGCTAGATTTAGTGAAAACAAATCAGTTATATGGCATTTCAATTAATGCGATTAATACGCAGTATACAATTAATCAAGCAGCACGAGGACGTTAAGGATAAAGGAGAGACAACTATGTTTCAAGCAATCAATTCAAGTGGATCAGGACTAACAGCTGCAAGAAAGTGGATGGAAGTTACTTCTGATAATATTGTTAACGTTAATACAACAGGAGCGCCAGATGGAGAACCATATCGTCGTCGTAGTGTTGTGTTAGAGTCAAATAACAATTTTGCAAATATGTTGGAAGGGACTCCGAATAGTGGGGTTAAAATAAAAAGCATTGAATCGGATCCAAATGAAAATCTTGTCTATGATCCGTCGCACCCGCATGCGAATGAAGAAGGGTATGTTCGTTATCCGAATATTGATGTGACAGCTGAAATGACGAATGTAATGGTTGCGCAAAAAATGTATGAGGCGAACACAAGTGTACTAAATGCAAATAAAAAAATGCTCGATAAAGATTTAGAAATTGGCCGAGGATAATAGAGAAGAGGGAAAGTATGAAAATTGAACCAATGATGAATACACAAGTATTTGGAACAATTCAACCAATTGGTGCGTCGAAAACTTCACAAACAGCTACTGTTGAAGGCAAAAAGTTTATTGATTTATTAGAAGATATGAATCAAACACAAAACAATGCGCAAACAGCAGTATATGATTTGCTTACAAAAGGTGTCGGAGAGACGCATGACGTGCTCATCCAACAAAAGAAAGCAGAATCACAAATGAAAACAGCGGCTGTTGTACGAGATAATCTCATTGAAAGTTACAAACAGTTAATCAATATGCAAATTTAGGAAAATGGACGGGTGTGTTTAAATGGAAAAGATAAAGAATGTTTTCCAATCGTTAAAAACGTGGCATAAGCTGGTTATTGGTGCCGCGCTTTTAGCGATTGCAACAGGAGCACTTTTATATTTCACCTTGCCAGATAAATACGTTGTTGTATATCAAAATTTAAATGATACAGATAAGCAAGAGATTACAGCAGAATTATCAAAGCTAGGTGTCGATTATCAACTAGCAACCGATGGATCGATTCGTGTTCAAAAGAAAGATGCTCCTTGGATTCGAAAAGAAATGAATGGAATGGGTTTACCGTTTAACTCGAAAAGCGGAGAGGATATTTTATTAGAAAGCTCACTTGGATCAAGCGAACAAGACAAGAAGATGAAACAGCTTGTCGGTACAAAGAAGCAACTTGAGCAAGATATTGTTAGAAACTTTGCGACAGTTGAAAGTGCAAACGTTCAAATTACATTGCCTGAAAAAGAAACAATTTTTGATGAAGAGAAAGCAAAAGGAACGGCTGCTATTACAATTGGTGTTAAACGTGGACAAATGTTGACAGAGGATCAAGTTGCAGGAATTCAGCAGATGATTAGCGCAGCAGTTCCAGGTGTAAAGGCAGAAGAAGTCAGCGTTATTGATAGTAAAAAAGGCATCATTTCAAAAGGAGCGGATGCATCTCATAGTACAAGCTCATCTTCATATGAGAAAGAAGTAGAGATGCAGCAGCAAATTGAAGGTAAGTTAAAACAAGACATTGACGCAACATTAATGACGATGTTTAAACAAAATGAGTTTAAGGTCAATACAAAAGTAAACGTCAATTATGATGAAATCACACGCCAATCAGAAAAATATGGTGATAAAGGTGTGCTTCGTAGTCGACAAGATCAGCAGGAACGTTCGACTGCACGAGAAGGTGCTCAGAATAGACAAGCTGCCGGGATAACAGCGAATGGTGAAGTTCCAAATTATGGGACGAATAACAATCAAAATGGAAATGTTGTCTACGATCAAAATAATGAGAATAAGATTGAGAATTACGAAATTGATAAAACGGTTGAAACAATAAAAAAACACCCTGAATTAACAAAGACAAATGTTGTTGTTTGGGTAGATAATGATACATTAGTAAAACGAAAAATTGATATGACAACTTTCAAAGAAGCTATTGGAACAGCTGCTGGTTTACAGATAGATCCAAATGGACAATTTACAAACGGTCAAGTAAATGTTGTTACCGTTCAATTCGATCAACCAAAATCAGAAACAAAAAAAGAACCAGAAGCAAGTGGTTTTAACTGGTGGTTAATTGGTGGGATTGCTGGTGGGCTTCTCGCATTAGGTGGTCTATTATGGTACTTCTTAGCAAAACGTAAGAAAAAGAATGAAGAAGAACTAGAAGAATTTGATTCACTCGCGGAAGAAGAAGTGGCTGCTACTGAGGAAGTTATTATGGAAATTCCAGAAGAAAAACCAGAACCAGAACCAACAGAACCAACAGAACCAACGTTAGATGACCAAGTGCAAGAAGCTGCGAAAGAGCATGTAGAAGGCACTGCGAAAGTTATTAAAAAATGGTTAAATGGACAGTAAGGGAGGAAAAACAATGTTAGATGAAATCTCCTCCAAAGAAAAAGCTGCCATTCTTATTCGTACATTAGAAGAAGAAGTGGCAACGAAAGTCATTGAAATTATGACAGCTGAGGAAAAAGAAGTATTGCTTCGTGAGATTGCTAAGTTTCGCGTCTATAAACCGGAAACATTAGAGAATGTATTAGGAGAATTTTTATATGAATTAAATGTGAAAGAGCTTAACTTAGTGACGCCAGATAAAGAATATATTCGACGTATATTTAAAAATATGCCGGAAGATGAGCTGGAAAAACTATTAGAAGATCTTTGGTATAACAAAGATAATCCGTTTGAGTTCTTGAATTCACTTACCGATTTAGAACCGCTTCTTACGGTATTAAATGATGAATCACCACAAACAATCGCTATTATTGCATCTTATATTAAACCACAGCTTGCATCTCAATTAATTGAAAGGTTACCAGATCATAAGCGTGTAGAAACGGTAATGGGCATTGCTAAATTAGAGCAAGTAGATAGTGAGTTAATTGGTCAAATTGGTGATCTATTAAAAACAAAATTAAATAATATGGCATTTAGTGCAATTAACAAAACAGATGGTCTTAAAACGATTGTTAATATCTTAAACAACGTTTCACGCGGTGTCGAAAAAACAGTCTTTCAAAAACTTGATGAAGTGGATTATGAGCTATCTGAAAAAATTAAAGAAAATATGTTTGTCTTTGAAGATTTGCTTGGTCTTGAACCTCTTGCGCTTCGCCGTGTATTAGAAGAAATTACTGATAATGGCGTCATTGCGAAAGCATTAAAAATTGCAAAAGAAGAAATTAAAGAAAAACTATTTACTTGTATGTCTTCAAACCGTAAAGAGATGATTCTCGAAGAATTAGATGGCTTAGGACCACTGAAAATGACGGAGGCTGAAAAAGCACAGCAAACGATTACTGGTACGGTTAAAAAGCTAGAGAAAGAAGGAAGAATTGTCATTCAAAGAGGTGAAGAGGATGTCCTTATTTAAAAACAGAATTCCTAAGAATTCTGTTTCTTTTTCTGAGGAAACGTATGAGTTGCAATTTCCTAAACCGATGCAGGTTTACATGGAGGAAGAAATAGAAGTAGAAGTAGATCGTGCAGAATTAATTGCGCAGCAAGAAGCATTGTACGCTGAAATGAGCCAATTAAGAAAAGAAAAGAAAATGCTGCAGGAGGAACATAAACAACTTCTAGAGGAAAAAGAACAGTTCCAAATACATGTTCAAGAGCAAATAGAGCAGTTTGAAACGGCGCGTTTGCAATTTCAGAAGGAGCAACAAGAAACGGCGTATGAATGGGCTGAATTATTATGGAATCAATCAATTCAACTTGCCGAAAAAGTTGTCAATCAAGCAGTGGAGACACGAGAGTTAGATATTCTACCTATTTTAAAAGGGATTATTCAAACGCTTCCGACTTCATTTGAAAAGTTGATTATAACAGTTCATCCGGAAACATTTGAACGAATTGAAGAGGAAAAGGAAAATACGAAAGAATATTGGCTTTTGCAGCTTGTAGAATGGAAATATGATTTTTCTATGAAATTTGGAGAGTTTGTAATCGAAGAAGAAAAAGAGTTTTTCGAATTTAAATTCGCGCCTATATTTGAGAAACTTCGTCAAAAGTGGGAAGAACAAAAGTTATTTGAGGAGCAACACGTATGAGCAGCAAGTTGATGAATGAACATAATAAATGGAATGCATTTATCGAAACCCCATTTTATATAAAAAATGGAAAAGTTCATAGTGTACAGGAACAGTTCTTTATTTCAAAAGGACCGAAAGCAAAAATTGGGGATGTTTGTCTTGTGGGGGAACATCGTGTCTTATGTGAGGTCATTGCAATTGAAAAAGAAAACAATATGTTGCTCCCATTTGAACAGACTCAAAAAGTATGCTACGGTGATTCAGTAACGTTAATTGCTGAAGATGTTGTTGTGCCTCGTGGAGACCATTTACTGGGGAAAGTACTAAATGCGAACGGGGCGGTTTTAAATGAAGCAAATGAGAATGGACCGCTTCAAAAAGTAAAACTAGATGCCCCTCCAATCCATGCGTTTGAAAGGGAAGAGATTACCGAAGTTTTTGAAACGGGTATTAAATCCATTGATTCGATGTTAACCATTGGTATTGGTCAAAAGATTGGTATTTTCGCTGGTTCAGGTGTTGGTAAATCCACATTACTTGGAATGATTGCAAAAAATGCGAAAGCGGATATTAATGTTATTAGTTTAGTGGGAGAACGTGGTCGTGAAGTAAAAGATTTTATTCGAAAAGAACTCGGTGAAGAGGGTATGAGGAAAAGCGTTGTTGTTGTAGCAACTTCTGATGAAAGCCACCTTATGCAGCTTCGCGCAGCGAAGCTAGCAACATCAATCGCCGAATATTTTCGAGACCAAGGAAATAATGTACTACTCATGATGGACTCCGTTACTCGTTTTGCTGATGCAAGGCGAAGTGTTGATATTGCGGTAAAGGAATTACCAATTGGCGGAAAGACGCTTCTCATGGAAAGTTATATGAAAAAATTACTTGAGCGATCTGGTAAAACGAAAAAAGGATCGATAACAGGTATCTACACTGTTCTTGTTGACGGTGATGATTTAAATGGTCCGATACCAGATTTAGCCCGTGGTATTTTAGATGGACATATTGTATTGAAGCGGGAACTAGCAACACTTAGTCATTATCCAGCCATTTCGGTGCTAGATTCTGTAAGCCGGATTATGGAAGAAATTGTGTCGCCAAATCATTGGCAGCTTGCAAATGAAATAAGAAAAACACTATCTATCTATAAAGAGAATGAATTGTATTTCAAATTAGGAACAATTCAAGAAAATGAAGAAAATGCTTATATATTTGAATGTAAAAATAAAATAGACGATATAAATACATTTTTAAAACAAGGTCGAACGGACAGTTATCATTTTGATGATATCGTTCAAGCGATGCATCATATTATATAGAGACCTCATGTTTGAGGTCCTATTTTGTTTTTTTATTATTTCGCAGATTTTTTTGCAAAAAAACTATATAATAAAAAAAGGGAGCGTTATAATAGAAAGGGGTTATAAAAACAGGTGAACAAGCAACAGTATGATACGATAAAATGGCAAATCAATCAAGAAAAAGAGCATGTTTTGAAAGAAGTGTATGAATTAACAGCTGAAAAAAGAAAAACGGAACAAAGAAAAGAATATGATTTACGTGTTTTTCAGTCGCGTAGTAAAATCGTACAAACTGGAGAACGGATTATGGTTGGCATGCTTTCTTCTCATACATTTTCGCCTGAGAGAATAGAAGAATGGAATCGGAAAATACAAAAAATAGTTGGGTTTATTCAAAAAAATGAGAGTCTTTTAGAACAAATAAAAGAAAAAGAGCGTGTAATTGATGAAATGTATCAAGAAGATTGTAAAAAGCTTGTGAAAATACAAGAAAAGTTAGAAGAAAAAATGCTTCTTGATTTGAAAATGTGTATGAATGGATGAGGTGAATATAGTGATAGAACCTGTGTTGCCGGTGCAACCGAGTTTACCTCCGCAAAAAGATAGAGGGCTAGAAGTGCAGTCAAAAGATGAAAAATCTTCATTTATAAGTAAAATGAATGAACAAGACAAGAAACAGCCGAAAACGGAGAAAACGAAACAACAAGAAGTACCAAACGAAGAGAAGAAAGAATACGTTCTAGCAAAAAAAACTACAAAAAAAGAAGAACCAACTGTACAAAAAGAAGAAAAAAAAGAGACAGAACAATTATTGTTAGCTGTATCGGAGCAAATGGTTACAATTGAGCAATTACGTGCACAACCAGAATTGCTATATCAATACATACAAAAAATACAAGAGTTATATAAAGAGTATGGAAATATTAAATTGAATGAATTGCCAGTTGCCGAATTACAGCAGTTACAAGAGCTTCTTTCTAATATGAATATTAAAAATGCTATATGTTTAGAAGATACAATGCAAATAGCTTTAGAGAAGGTAGCGACACCAGAGAAAATGATACAAATAGTAACTATGGTCGAAACTGAGAGTTGTGATATTGGGAAGAAACAAGACGAGCAAAAGGAAGTAGAAGTGTCGAAAGCGGAAAGTGATGATGTGAATCTTGAATTACTGGACGTAGACCCGGGAACGACAGGAGCTGAATCATTCGGTAAGCCGCATATAGCAGGAACGGATCAAGCTGTAAAACAAAATGGTGGGGCGGAAAAGATAGCGCTACCTGACTTAGGAAAGAAAATGGAAGCGCAAGTTGAAGCATTACAAAAGTTTGTTGTCAAACAAGAACGCGTTTTATTTCAGTTGAATCCTGAAAAGCTAGGTACGTTAACCGTATTTATGAAAAAGCATGGGGATCAAATTGATGTGCATGTAGAAATGGAAAAACATGATGCAAAAAAACGTGTTGAAGTCATTTTTGAGGAATTAAAATTAAAATTAAAAGAAAAAGACATTCATATTCAAATTAGTTATTCAGATAAAGATGAGCAGCGTAAAGAGAAACAAGAACAGGACCAAAGACAACGACAAAAAACAGCTCATTCAAAGAAAGAGCAACAAGCAAAACAAGAATTTGTTGGATTATTGGAGGGATAAAACGTGCCAACAGTTGGATTAAATACAACGAGTACAAACCATATTCCATCACAAACACAGGCCAAAACAAAAGGGGCTTCTGCTGTTAATGGAACAGAGACGCAAGTTCAAAAATCAAATGAAACGAAATCAGAAACCGGTCAAATAATGTCTGGCATTATGGGAAAACAGGATTTCTTAAAATTATTTTTAGCAAGTCTGAAATATCAAGATCCATCCAATCCGATGGATATGAATCAAATGATGAATCAAACGGCACAATTTTCGCTTATGGAACAAGTGGAAAATATGACAAAAGCTGTTGATTTATTGCGCCAAACAGTGTCTACAAACCCGCTTGACGGAGGAATGAAATTTCTTGGTAAGTATATAAAAGGCGTGGATAGTGAAGGGAAACAGGTCACTGGTAAAGTTGATGTTGTTCGTCTTGCTGGAAATAACGAAATACAGCTTGCCGTCGGTGACCATATCGTTTCACTAAATTATGTAGTAAATGTTTCTGATGAACCAATTAAAGATAAACCAGATACAGATAAACTAGACACAGCAAATCTAGAAGATGACAAAACAAAAAGCGGTTCAATTATAAATAAATAGGGAGTGTACTTAAATTATGATTAAAGCATTATATACAAGTATTACAGGAATGAATGCAACGCAAAATGCATTAAGTGTTACGTCAAATAATATTGCAAACGCACAAACAGTTGGGTATAAGAAGCAAAAAGCTATTTTTGATGATTTACTATATAATAATTCAGTAGGTTCAAGAGGAAATAATATGTATGCTGGTACGAATCCGAAAAGTATTGGTAACGGTGTAAAGCTGAGTGGAACGTCTACAGATTTTAATAACGGTTCTATTACATTGGATGGTGGGAAAACGAATGTAGCCATTGAAGGTAGTGGTTTTTTTGCTGTAGGTGATTTGAACGGTGGAAATGTTCAATACACACGTAAAGGAATGTTTGGTGTGTCTGATAACTATTATTTAACAAATTCAGAAGGACAGTATGTTTTAGCTTATCCTGGTAATCCATCTACAGGTGAAGTAGACTTTAATCGTGCGCCAGGACCTATAAAAGTACCAATGGGGACGGCTGTTGGTGGAATTCAATCAACAAAAGGGGTTCTAAAGGGTAATCTTGATGCTGCAGAAAAAGGCGCAACTCAAGAACTTACAGTGTTTGACAGTGCAGGAAATGCATTAACTGTTCAATTTGCATTTACAAAAGATGCTGATCATAAGTATTCATATACAGTAAAAGTAAGAAATGATTCAAAAGGTGAAAAAGAATTTAAAGAAATTGATAAGGGAAATTTAGAATTTAATGAAGTTGGTCAAATGACAAGTGGTCAAACGAAAACATTCCAGTTTAATGGAAACCCTTCATTTACGCTTGATATGAGTCAAATCACGAATCATCCTACTAAAAATACGTTAGCTCCTTCAGATATTGATGGACAAAAGGCAGCAATTGTTAAAGATTGTCAGATAACAGAAGGTGGCTATGTAACAGCAAAATATGATGATGGTAGCAGTAGAATCATCGGACAACTTGCTGTAGTCATGTATCCTAACGAAGGTGGACTGATGAAAGTAGGGAATGGTAACTATGTGGATACACCAGCAGCAGGTAATCGTGTAATAGGGGTTTCAGGTCAAAATGGTGCGGGGACAATTCGTGCGGGTGCAACGGAAAGTTCAAATGTCGACTTATCTGTAGAGTTTGTTGATTTAATGTTATATCAACGCGGTTTCCAAGGAAATGCGAAAGTGATCAAAGTATCAGATGACGTATTAAATGAAGTTGTAAACTTAATCCGATAATTTGTACCGATGAAAAATTGTGATCATCGTAGAAAGGGTTTTTATTCGTATGACAAGACAAGAACGAATTTTACAATTGCCTTTTTTTCAAGATAAACAAGAGCTTGCCCAGCAAATTTTGCAATTAGAGCAAGAATCACATGTATATTTACCGGATCAATTTGTTATTAAGCAAGTGCCGCCTTATTCATTCGGTGAAAAGAAGGCAGCTATTGGTCGTATTTCTGAATTTTATTTTGTTAGTATTTCCAGCGGTAACACATGGAAATATCAAACATTTAAAGATGAAATGAAATGCCGTGAGTTTTTCATTATGCTTCCTGAAATTACAGATCAACAACTTGCTTTTTGGTTTAACAATATTGAACTATTAAAAGCGGCGTAGTATATTCTTATCAAAATCTATAATCAATAGTATATAAATACAAATTGAAAAAACGACATAAAACCTTTCTTTTTAGGCAGAAGATAGTATTTTCCTATGAATAGAAGTGGCCAAACACTATTCTTGTCCTATGTAAAACTAAAACAAAGAGAGAGAATGGGTACGAGGTTACTTTTTGTTCTGTAAAGCAGTGACTTATATGTTGAAAAATCAAAATGGATTTATATAGAAGGAGAGAAGAAGATATGGCGCAAAATAAGTACCGCGTTACATTCATTTCACCTAGTGAAATCGAACAGCGCACTGTAATGGCAGCAAATAGTTTGCCAAATTTAATTCGAAAAGTAGAAAGTATTATCGCGGATCCAAATGGTTACTTTGTTAATGATAAAAAGAACAATTGTTATTTTAAAGTAATTAAAGAAAACGTAACATTTATTCAATATGAGCTGCTATTCTCTGATAAAGAGATTCATGTTGAAAAATTAAAGCATATCGCCCCCGCTATATTGCAGCAGTTATTTCAAAAGGTAAATGACCCAGAACTGTATGCACTTTCTCTTCTTGATGTAGATGAAGCGACAAAAGAATATGTTTTAGCACAAATGGATTCTAATCTGCGTATTAAGGTGGAAACAGAGCTTGCAAAAACCTGGGAAGCACTTCCATCAGAGATTGCTGAGGCACAAGAAGTAGTACTCGAGGCACTTGCTTCATTTATAAAGGAATAAGGTTATATATACTTATCCCGCTATTTGTGGGCAGTAAGACTCCCACTTCAAAATTCGGCTGTAAAGCAAAGGAGTTGGGTGGGAGATCAACTGCCCGTAAAACCCTGATTGGTTCAATTAATAATCAGTGGGGGATGAATAAAGCCCCCACTGATTAAGGTTTCACTTTATCTATTTGTATGTTAATCTCATTCAAATAGGTGGTCTTTATGCCTATTAAAATTTAATAAATATATATATGGAATTATCGGAAAGGGAGCGACACCTATATGTCACAAGCGCAAAGTATTTTATTAGAAAGTGGAACAAATGAATTAGAAATCGTCACATATACTGTTGGTGAAAACCTATTTAGTATTAATGTAATGAAAGTGCGTGAAATTATTAATCCATTTCCTGTTACAACTGTGCCAGAAGCACATCATGCGGTTGAAGGTGTTGTACAAGTGCGTGGAGAAATTTTACCAGTTATTAATCTCGCAACGGCGTTGAATTTAAAATCATCTAAGCCGCTGGATCAAACGAAATTTATTATCTCAGAATTAAATCAAATGAAAGTCATTTTCCGTGTGGATGAAGTACACCGTATTCAGCGAATTTCTTGGGAGCAAATCGATGAGCCAGGTTCATTATCTATGGGATTGGAAGAAACAACATCAGGTATCGTGAAGTTAGATGGACAAATTATTTTATTATTAGACTATGAAAGAATTGTTTTTGAGATTAGTAATATAGGTTATGAAACACAAAAATTAGCAGGATTAGATCAAAAAATAGATCGATCTGAAAAGATTATATATATTGCTGAAGATTCTGCAATGCTACGTCAAATATTAGAAGAAACATTAACAACAGCTGGTTATAAAAAAATGCAATTCTTTAGTAATGGTGCAGAAGCATTAGCACAAATTGAAAAACTAGCAAAAGAACAAGGTGAAAATATGTTCCGACATATTCAGCTACTGATTACAGATATTGAAATGCCGAAAATGGATGGTCATCATTTAACAAAGGTAATTAAAGAGCATGAAATTATAAATAAACTACCAGTTATTATCTTCTCTTCTTTAATTACAAATGAACTATATCATAAAGGTGAATCTGTGGGAGCAAATGCTCAAGTAAGTAAACCAGATATTGAAGAATTAATTGGCCTTGTTGATAAACTCGTTTTATAAAATATTTTTTATTAGAGAGGGATTTCTCTCCTTTTGATATGTATTCCCCCACCTCATTTCCCTTTGGAGTTTGAGGTGGGGGTCTTACTGTTTGTTAATGTGTGATAAAGTAAAAATTATTTTTGAGTTTAAAAGAATAATCGACTGAAAATTTAACCGTATGGTATATTTTTGTTTTATTTTAATAGTTTTCATCATTTTTATACATTTTTATATGTTAATTATTTGACAGATAATTTAGAACTGTTATAATATGGATATGAAAAAATTCTATTTTTTTAGAAAGACATGGGAGTAATATGAGAATTGTGAAAGGATGAGGAAAAGTGGCACAGGTTATGTATCACCATATAGCAATTAATGTATTGAGTCTTTTACAAAACATGTCAAAAAATAAAAAAAATGATATAAAACTAGAAGCGGAATTTCAAAAAATAGAGAAGCAATTCCGAATTGGGTATGAAGAGTTACTTGAACTATATAATAAAATGGTATTGTTTCAAATGGACATTGAAACAATGGGGGGCATATTTGCATATGAGAAATCAACTATTACATGGTTAAAATCAGAACTAGAGCTTTTATATGCTGTTTATCAATTTTGTCAGCGTCACGGCTTAAACATTGCTAACATTTCAAAGTATGTGAGTAAAAAAGAACTGCAACTTTTTCAAAAAACGGAGAGTCAATTACAAAACACGTATTATAAATTAAAAAAAGAAGAAATACCATTTGCGGATATTAAGAAACAAAAACCAGGGCGAAAACGGAAATATGCACCTGTAAAAGAAACTAGCAAAGGGCAAAAGCAAGTACAAAGTCGAAGAATAAGTAAAGCGGTTTCAAATGAAGAAGTAGAAAACAATCTCGTGACAGTTTTATCAGGTATCGTGGGTAACTTTGAAACAATTAGCGAGTATAGTGAAAAAAAAGAACGTGAACTGCATCGATTTATGGAAGGAATCTATAAGCTTTCTAGCATGGCCGCAGAGCACGTGAAAGAAGAATGCGAAACCAATAATTTAGAAGGTGAATTAAAGTCCCTACGAGCTGAAAATGAACGACTACAGCGTGAAAAACAAGAGCTTTTCACAGATGTTAAAGAAATGACGCATCATCTTATTCATTTCATTACAAGCTCTGACATTGATCAAATTCGTACATTACCTTATTTTGTGAATATGTGTAAACAAGACTTGCATAAACTAGGATTATATAATGCACAAGACGGCAAAATGAAAATTATGGTCGATCGCAGTGGACAAGTAATGACAGTAACGCAATAAAAATTGGGTACAAAATAAAAGGGAGGTACATAGCTGATATGTATTTCCCTTTTGTTTTGTATGGAATCGTTCTAATAGAGTAATACAGCATATAGTTATGACTGCAATAACTTTAATATCATTTGCGGAATTTGATTTGCCTGTGAAATCATACTTAAAGCAACTTCTGTTAATAGTTTATATTTCACAAATCCGCTCATTTCTTGTGCCATATCAGCATCTTCCATTCGGGATGCTGCATCCGTCAGTGAAATACTTTGACTGTTCAGATTTTCAATGTTAAATTGCAGACGGTTAATCATTGATCCAAGATCGGCGCGGTGAAGTGATACACTTTGCAGAGCAACTTCGATTTTTGCAATAGCCGCTTCCGCTTCTTGTTTTGTTGAAATCTTGATGTCGTTTCGTTTAGGAGGAAGAAAAATATTGTTTTCTTTTATAGATATATCTATTGTATGGCCAAGATCATTAAGTGAAATGTTACGACTTTGTCCATCAAATACGGACAGATCATTAAACGCTGTCGTTTCACCAATGTAACCAATTTGTTTTACTAGTTGTTGAAACTCTTTATCTAGTAAATTGCGGTTCTCATTTGAGTTTGTTCCATTTGCAGATTGAACAGCTAAATTACGCATATGTATTAAAATGTTGGTAACGGTTTGTAGAGCCGCTTCCGCTGTTTGAAGCATAGAAATGGCGTCTTCATTATTACGTATAGAAACACGCATTCCCCGTACTCTTGCATGCATTCGTGTAACAATTGCAATATTTGCTGGATTATCAGAAGCGTTGTTTAGTTTCTTGCCTGTGGATAAATGTTCCATCGCTGTATTCATTTGTCTTTCATTTATATGTAATGATTGTAGCGCTTTCATACTAAGAATATTAGTACTGATTCGCATGTTTAGTGCACCTCCTAAAAAGAATATTATATTATTTAGTATAAGTAATTTTCGGTAATATTAGAATGCTTTATTGCAAATTTCCGGAATTTTATAATAAACTTTCAGCTTTTCAGAGTAAAAAATAGCATTATAATGGATTTTACTTGAGTAATTCAAGCAGTGGTATTCTGTACTTTTAAAATATTATTGAGGAGATCTATAACAGTAACCATGCAAATACTTTGCTATTTCCGTAATAAATGTAATTATTTTTTAAAAAAACATAAAAAATAATATTAAATATAATATAATGATAATAGGATTATAAATTATGACAACAAAAGGAGTACAATTGTTATGAAGCCTTATTTATCAGCATGTTTAATCGTAAAAAATGAAGAAGATATGTTACGAAGATGTTTAGAATCATTAAAGGGTGGAGTGGATGAAATCGTCATAGTTGACACAGGCTCTACGGATAAAACAAAGGAAATTGCGAAAGAGTTTACAGATAAAGTTTATGATTTTGAATGGACAAATGATTTTGCGGAAGCACGTAATTTCGCAGGCTCTCATGCAACAGGAGAGTGGATTTTAGCACTTGATGCAGATGAATGTGTGGACCTAGAGAATGTTGCTGCAGCAATAGAAGAAATTAAATCTCATAATAATAAATTCGATACATATACAATAGACATTATAAATTTTGTAGGTGAACGTGGGGAAAGGTCTGTCATTAATAAAATGGCAAGAATTTATAAAAATGACGGTACTGTTCATTTTGAAGGGGCGATCCATGAACAAATTGTAAGCTTAAAGAATCAGCGAAATTTAGCTGAATCGTTGTTAAAGGTTTACCATTATGGATATTTGTCAAATGTAGTGGAAAAGAAAAATAAACGAACAAGAAATATGAATATTATAAAAAAAATGTTACAATCTGAAAAAGAAAATGGCTTTACTTACTTTAATTATGGACAAGAGCTTAGAGCTTTAGGGAAAACAGAAGAAGCGCTAAATGCATTTATATCAGCTTATAAGTATAAAGGAGATATTTATAAGGAGTGGGTAGGAATATGTCTATTCTTCATTATTGAAAGTTTAGTAGAATTAAAGCGTTATGACAAAGCTTTAGTAATTATTAAAGATGCTGAGAAAGTTTTACCTACTGCACCAGATTTTCCATTTTGGAAAGCTGAAATTTATTTTAGGCAAAAACGTTTTGATGATGCTAGGGAAGTATATACCAATATTGTAATGGAGCGTCAGACATATAAAGATATTGTTTACTTGGTTGAATCACAGGCACTGTTACCATATTTACGACTTGGTGAAATATATAAGTATGAAAGACTGGATCAAAAAGCTTTACAATATTATGTTGAGGCATTAAATGAAAATAGTTCATCGCTTGAAGCTATTGCTAATGTTATTAAAATATTAAGCAACTATCATACACCAAAAGAAGTATATGAGTTTTTAAATAGTCGATGTATTATAAAAGCAGATGATATTCGTATTGAAATATTAAAGTTGATATTAGATTTAGGGTTAGGTGAATTAGCATTACTACTTACAAATGATTTTACAACTCAAGAACAATTGATGGTTTCTACGTTGCAGTTAAAAGCAAAAATGATTTTAGGACAAGAGTTATTACAATTTACAACAGAAGAATTGATGTATGGTGTAAAAACTGAAGTGATTGATGTAGCTGATCTTGCTGTCTTATATGAAGTAACAAACGATGCACGTGTTCAAAATGTGTTCGAAAATTCTAAATTCAAACATGTGTTTTATAGTATATTTAATGAGAAAAAACAAGGAAAAAAGATGAAACAAGTAGAATACTTGCCAATTTTAGATAAAGCGTTACGTTTTCAAAAACCTGAGTTTGCGGAACGGTTAATTTCTTATATAAATATATTCCCGAAACAAGTGTATGCTAAAGTTGCCGATTTGTTTTATGAAAATGGATATGAAGAAATCGCTTTGGAATTTTATGAATTAGCAGACGAAAACCATGTGACAAAGCAAGGGTATGTGAATATTATTGAATATTTATTGGCGCAAGGGAATGGAGAAGAAGCACATCGTATTGCTCTAGAGGCACTGAAGAAATTCAAGAAAGATTTTAGGTTTTATAAGTATGCGATTGAACTTGGACAAACGGAACAAAGATCAATTGTTACAAAATCTCTTCAGGAATTTCCAGATAGCAATTGGTTAAAGTTAAAGTAGATAGAATATTTTTAGAGAATATTATTAAATTCCTCTTCCATTGAAGGGGAATTTAATATGTTTACTTAGTATAATTAAAAAATCAAGTAAGGTAATATTTTAGTTAGTAAATAAGAAAGAACAAGGGTATCCTAAACGGAGTATATCCTTGTTCTTTCTTATATATTAAATGAAATACATCACAGTTTCCAAAATTCCTTCTGTATAGTGGCGTAGCACAATACGATAGTTTGGATTATATCGGAGTAAGAGCTGCGGAATACGCCAAAAATCTTCTTGTTTATGGTAAACGCATACTGCTAATTTTGGCTTATATGTTTTTATAAGTTGTTCAGCTCCAACTAATGTTTCATATTCAGTTCCTTCTACATCAAGTTTCATATATGTAACGCGTTCTTTAATAATATCATCAAGTTGTATTGTTTCAACAGTAATAGTTCCTTCATTAGAGAGTCCGCTAGCGGACTCTTTCTCATTATCAAAGAATGTTGTCATTTGTTGATTATATGTTGCATACGGATAAACGTGTACATTTGAATAATTTATTAATGCTTCTTTTGTAACTTCATATTGCTTAGGTGACGGTTCAAACACATGTACTGCTTTATAGTTCGGATTTAATGTAATAAATTGTTTTGTCGTTTCTCCATCATATGCACCGCAATCGATAAATACTTCTTTTTCACTAAATTGGAACACATCAAAATATTGGTCATGTAATTTACATGAGAAAACTCCCATTACTTTTGCATCAAAATTGTATCGAAAATCTGTAATGTGAAGTAATGTTTGACGAGAAAGTTCATCGTCTAACTTACTATACAACCAATCATATTGCTGGAGATTTGTTTGAATGTCCAGTGCGTTATTTTCACAAAATTTAACTTGTGGAAAATTCTCTGCATCATATATAACGAGATCGAAATACGTCAAAACATGAGAAATATTTTGTGATTCTAAACTATGAAGTGCAGTCACTAATCTAGCATCAAGTACGCATACGATGACTAGACTGGTTGATTCAATTTCAACTGTTTTATATACAGGAAAGCCTTTATATTTCTTTTCATTTGTATAATCATCAATAATACCAGCTACAGCTATACCTTGGGTTGAGAAAGCTTGTAAAAGTTGTGTTGCATAATTATTTCGCCCCATAATATATTTTGGGACAGAAGAATCGTATAGTTTTTGAAATAAGTGCTCTTTTTGTTTTAATATCATCGGTTTTTTATTTGTAACCTGAAACATATTATGTCATCCCCTCCAGTCAAGTAAACATTCAATATTATTTACATCAAAAGCGTGTATGTTTAATTGTTGTCTTACTTCTTGGCGCTCTGCAAAAGCGTTATCAATAAAAATAGTAGGTACATCGGTTTTCATATATTTGAATTTTTTATCACTTATATTCATATGAATAATTTTTGTGAATAAAGTAGGGTGAATCTTATATTTTTGTAATGTTGCATGTACATCATGTTCATGCTTTGAGATTAATATTAATTCTATGTTTTTATTTACACATTGATACAAAAATTGTACTAATTGTGTATTTATTTGTTCATTTACAATAAGAGTGTCATCTAAATCGATATAAACGCGCTCGTATTCAATATGAATGTTATATCGGTTAATAAAAGCTCTATCCATTTCGATAGAATAAGTATTTGGTTGAAATGCAATGTCAAATTCAGCAAAGTCAAGAATAGATAATAATGATAAATTGACATCCTTTCCAACTGTTAAAGCAGAAGTCCCCGCCATTCTGCTAGACACCTCTAGCAGTTTCCATTTTCCTGCTCTATCTCGTTTTATTTGGAAGAACCAATGTCCTCGGAAAGATAGATGCTGATTTAATGTATTAGCAATAAATTGTATGTCTTTTGACGCTTCTATTACTGTAGAACGAACACTTACACCAGCTAATGTTCGTTCACGTGTGCGGGGGCTTATGCAACGTAATAATCCGTGTCGGTCTGTAAAACAGTCAACACTTAGTTCATCACCTGGCAAATGCTCGCAAATTAATAGCTTCGGATTTTGCTTGAGATAAAATTGTAATTCCTCTTTATTGTTTGCGATATATGCTCCTTTTCCTCCTTGTCCGTCATCAGGCTTTAAAAAAACAGGGTAGTCGGTAATATCATCATCTGTTGCGTATGTAGCCGGGGTAAATGTATAGTCCATAAATTGCTTATATGTTAATGATTTGTAACGACATATACGTACCGTATTTATATCAGCGGCAATAACGGTTGATGATAGCTGTAATTCATGTTCTTTTAAATATAAAGCGACCGTGTCATGCGTTGGAATAATGAAGTCAATATGATGCTTTTGTAATACATCATTAAATTGTCGTAAAAAATCTTCGTCTGCAATATTTGGCAAGTCTCCGATATAGTTTTTATAAATATAGCTTCCGTGGTCGTCAATACTAGAAGCGCCAAAAAGATTAATTCGCACAGCATGGCGTAGTGCGAAATTAATGTCAATGGCTACTTGTGATCCACAAGGAAAGACAAGTACGTTTAACTTCATATGTAGGCCCCCAATCCTTTATTTAAGACAGTATGTTTTTTACAGTTTGTACAATATATCGCATTTCTTTTATGCTATATCGTTGATCAATCGGTAACGGAACTAGATATCGAGTCAGTTCATGCTCAAACCAATTGGGCTTTGTATATTGTAAAACTTCTTTCCAGTATGTTGCTACGTATATATTGTTGCTTATTAATAACTGTTTAATATTTTCTTGCCGAACGAATAGTGGATAAACCATAGGGCCGTTTAAATTGTTGGTGTCCCATTCTAACTCATTTATTGCTTTCAGTTCATTGTGTATATACTGAAAGTTATCGTTGCGACGTTTTTTTACTTGTTCATAGTTAATACTTTGCAACATGCGTTGTGTTAAGTTTGACATACGTTTAGGTGCTTCATCTGTAAGTATTTTTTCATTCTTTTGATATAATGTATAACTATCATTTGCGGAAGAATCAATTCTTTTTGCTAAAAATTGTAAGCGGCTGAAAGAAGAGTCCTTGGGCAGTTTGTCCTCCAATTTTACATTTGTGTATAAATACCCACCATCCGGAACACCAAAGAATTTTCGGGGTGAGTAGATGGTATTAGTCTCTTCAATCGGGGATTCAAAAAATGCTTGTGTGTTATCAACAATAACGTTGTTAATATTACTAATTACTTTTTGTACATTCTCCCCACAAAGTCCAAAATAATTGATATATAGAAAGTATTCGTTCTCATCTACAATTTGATGAAAAATTGGATAGAATTTTTCATCAATGTTATAAAACTCATAATCTATATGTAGAGCCGAAATAGGTTCTAAAATACAGTGACACATATAATGAGGAAGGTATATTTTTTTTGTTCGGTTTGTTTTTAATAAGTAATGTAAAGCGCTTCTAGCCTTGTTGAGACGAATGGCTTGAGTATGGTATTCGCCTTTGTGTGGCAATTCTAGCTCAAAAAAACCGCCAATTTCTTTTTGTATCATATGTTATAACACCTCGTATTGATTAAGTATCATTTTTATTTCATCTTTTGAGCAAAACATTAACAAATCAATAATAGATAGACCTGCTTCAAATGAGCGGTGGCCTTGTTTATATACGATTTCCTCCATTTTACTTTGAAGAAAAGTCAATACAATTCCTTGATCACTAAATTTTTGAGGATCAAACAATTCTTTCCCACTAATTGGATTAATATACTCGGTTGCGTTCAATTGACTACTAATAGTTAATGCCCATTCTCCAGCATCCGTTACCTCGGCATAATTAAAGTTTGCTTGAGATGAAATTTGATAAGAAAATGATATTTCTAAATAATCACATATAGTTTTTAAAATATGTATATTTAATTCAGTGATGTTGTTTGTATTAATAGATAAAGCATTTTCAACAATTTCCATACAGTATGTATAATAGGGTGCTTTTTTCTTATAATGAACAAGTTGATTTATAATTTTTGATTTCCAATTGGTCATATTGTTAATTTTAATATTTTTAATTAAACCTTTATGACTATGTTTTTCTAAAGGAACAATAATATATTGCCAACCTTCTGTTGGGTGTAAAATTCGGTTCCGATTAATCCAGCCATGTCTAATAAATTGAATATCATCAAACACAACCCAGTGATCAACATGCTGAATGAGTTGAAAGTATCCTATGTAAGGGAAAAAATAAGGTTGCATAATTCCTAATTTCATCATAACACCTCCGTAATTATTTTGGATTACCAGTGCAATTATTTCCAGTGCAATTGATTAGCAATTGTATTAAAGACCATTGGATAGCTTTCAGCGATGCTTGTCAGTAATCGTAAGGCATTTTGTCGATCTTTGTTCCACATATTTGAAAAACGCCAGTGTACAAAAACATATATTCTATTGAGGAGCCATTGTTGTAGCTTTGTATCATCTAATCCCATGTTCAGTGCCTTATCATGTAACTTTTCAAGTTCTTGGATTGTAGAAAGGTCTGTGTCCCTCGGCATGTTTGAACTTAAACTATTAGCATGTATGCGATAAACACCGACATAATCTGAGATAAAGGCAACATCTCCTAATAACATAAGATTTAAATATAAAAATAAATCTTGACATTCAGTGTCTTCCAAGAAACAATTTCTTTTTATTGCATCTTCTCGGCGATACATCGATGTTAATACACTTGTAATATGAGGATATCGCTCTGTTTCATAATTTAAAAAATAATCGATTCCATTTGTAATAGGTGGTATATCCACATTTGTATATTCTACTTTTCCAGATTTAGTAAATAGTAGTTTTAAATTTGCGAATACGAGTGACACATTGGGGTTTTCTTCAAGTAAACTTACTGCTTTACTAATATAGTTGTTCTGTGTTAAATAATCATCATGATTGATTCCCAATATGTATGTTCCATCTGAAAGCTCATATAATAATTTGCGGCCATTTTCTTTGGGACCTAAGTTTACAGTATTACGAATATATCTTACTTTAGAATTATGGTTGTATTGTTTCATCATTTCTTCTGTTCCATCACTTGAACAATCATCAGAAACGATAATCTCAATGTTTTCATAATCTTGACGTAATACACTATTTATTGCTTCTTGTAAATAATCTTTCATGTTGTAAGTAGGTATAATGACACTCACTTTTGGAGTGCTAGTTTTGAATATTTGTTTTTCACTTTCAAGTTTAGAAATTCGATCGTTTACACGTAAAAGAGATTGAGAGATATTTTTTTTGAATTTCATATCATTTGTATATTCACTTGCTTTTCGATAATAAAAGTTAGCTTCCTTCCATTCTTGTTTTCGTTCCATGAGTTGTGCAAATTGATATAATAAGTCAGAGTCTTTATCGTTAATTGTCAAACCCGTTTGAAGCAATTGTTCCGTTTTTTTAAGTTGTTTTTCTTGGAAAGCGATCATTGCTTGCATCGCATAAATAGAAGCGTCATTAGGTGCAACTTTCTGTAATTGTTCTAACAAGATAGTTGCTTCATGATTCATATTCTTTTCTATTAATAATTTTATATTTTGTTTAATAGATTTTTTAATTTCATCTATATTGTGCATATCCTTTTAATTTCATCCTTTCTTTTTCGCGTCTACTAGCTTATCATAATGTATTTCTGCAATTATGTTGCAAATCTTTTTTGCATCATGTAAAGACAACGCTCCATACAATGGTAATACTAAAATGCGTTCGGCTACTTGTTTAGCAATTGGCGTTTCCCATGAATCGAATTGTTGGTGATAGCATGTGAAGTCGCTCGTTAATGGATAAAAATATTTTCTTGTAAATACGTTATATCCTTTTAGCTTTTCATATAATTCGTCTCGACTATTCCCATAGCAGTGTTCATCTATTTCAATTGAAAAATAGGAATAATTATACTTAACATGTTGTTCGTCGTCTACATAGCGAATGCCAGGAATATGTTGTAAGTACTCACGATATATCTGTGTAATTTTTTTTCGTTTTTTAATTTCTTCTGATATATAATTTAAGTTTATAAGCCCCATGGCTGCTTGAAACTCATTCATTTTACCATTTAAACCAATTAATTCTACATTTTCAGGTCCGTATATACCAAAATTTTTATATTGATTGAATACCTTTGTGAAATGAGGATTGTGGTATGTTAGTATACCCCCTTCAATAGAATGAAATATTTTTGTCGCGTGCATACTAAACATACATACGTCTCCAAATGTTCCAATACTTGTTCCGTTAACACGGACACCGAAAGCATGTGCCGCATCGTAGATTACTTTCAAATTATATTTTTTTGCGATTCTCTCAATTTCTACCACATTACAAGGGCGACCAAATACATGTACAGGCAGAATTGCTGATGTACGTTCTGTAATAAGGGCTTCTATTTTCGTAACATCTATATTATAGTCATCTTCACGAATATCACAAAAGACGGGTGTCAATCCATTCATTACAATAGCATGAGTGGTTGATACAAACGTAAAAGGAGTTGTAATTACTTCCCCTTGTATTTGTAATGATTTAATTGCAATATCTAATGCCATATGGCCATTCACAAACAGTGTGTTATGTGGTACAGATAAGTATGATTGTAATTCTTTTTCAAACTGTTGATGGAATGAACCGTTATTCGTAATATAATGAGTATCCCAAAGTTGTTGGATTGTATCTGCATATTCCTGAAACGGAGGCAGGAAAGGGCGAGAAACTAGAATTGGTTCAGGAAATGTTTCTTGTTTTTGTAATGTTGTTATATTTTCCATTGTATGTATTCCTTCTAACTTCTTATTATTTATATACAAAAATGTTAAATGGTTAATAGTGGTTTATATTGTGTATTATAGTACTCTTTATATTGTCCGGAAATAATCTTTCTCCACCATTTTTCATTTTCTACATACCATTGAATTGTTTGTTTAATACCAGCATCGAACGTATGCAGAGGAGACCAACCTAGCTCTGTTTGTAGCTTCATAGAATCAATTGCATAGCGTCTGTCATGCCCAGGACGATCTAGTACATATTGAATGAGCGATTCTGACTTTCCAAGATACGTTATAATTTTTTTTACAACAGCAATATTTGTATATTCATTATTACCACCAATATTATATACTTCTCCGATACGCCCGTTATGTAGTATAAGGTCTATAGCACGGCAATGGTCTTCTACATGTAGCCAATCGCGCACTTGTAAGCCATCACCATATATAGGAAGAGGTTTATTGTGTAAAGTATTAATAATCATAAGTGGAATTAATTTTTCTGGAAAATGGAACGGTCCATAGTTATTAGAACAGCGTGTAATATTAACCGGTAAACCAAATGTTTCATAGTAGGCACGTACAAGTAAATCAGCACTCGCTTTACTCGCGCTATAAGGACTATTCGGCGCTAACGGTGTATCCTCTGTAAAAAAGCCAGTTTCTCCTAACGTTCCATATACCTCGTCTGTTGAGATTTGTACATACTTTTTTACGCCGTATTGTTTTGCGGCGTGTAATAAATGTTGAGTTCCTTGAATGTTTGTTTGTGTAAAAATATCTGGTTGTGTAATACTACGATCGACGTGAGATTCCGCTGCAAAGTTGATAACGTAATCAAATGCTTCTGTCGCAAATAGATGATTAATGAATGAGTAATCTGTAATATCTCCTTTTACAAATGTATAAGATGATTCATTTTCAACAGTTTGTAAGTTTTCAAGATTTCCCGCATATGTTAATGCATCTATATTTACGATATGATAAGTAGGATACTTGCTTATTATATAGCGGATAAAATTACTGCCAATAAATCCAGCTCCACCTGTGACTAATAGTTTCATAATGACAACTCCTGTATGTATGATGTAGTAGAGTGTTCTAGCGTAGCTTGCTGTGCAATTTTAAATAAATATTGACCATATTGGTTTTTTTGTAATCGTTCGGCATATATTAACAATTGTTCTTTAGAAATATAGCCCATTCGAAAAGCGATTTCCTCTAAACAAGCTACTTTTAAGCTTTGTCGTTTTTCGATTGTTTCAATAAATTGTGATGCTTCTAATAGTGATTCATGTGTTCCTGTATCTAACCAAGCGTAACCACGGCCTAAAATCTCTACATGCAACTCACCTAATTGTAAATATTTTTGATTAATATCGGTGATTTCTAACTCCCCACGAGAGGAAGGAGTTAGACTTTTTGCAATATCTATGACACGATTATCGTAAAAGTAGAGTCCAGTTACTGCATAGTTTGATTTTGGAATATTAGGTTTTTCTTCAATCGATATAACTTTTTTATATTGATCAAATTCGATGACACCAAAGCGTTGTGGGTCATTTACATAATATCCAAAAATAGTAGCGCCAGTTTTTTGAGCAGCAGCTTGCTGGAGAAGAGGGGTTAACCCTTGTCCATAAAATATATTATCTCCTAAAATAAGAGCGACGTTATCATCACCGATAAACTCTTCTCCAATTAGAAATGCTTGTGCTAATCCATCAGGTGATGGTTGTATCGCATAAGAAAGTGAGATACCTAATTGTGATCCATTTCCAAGTATTTGTTCGAATTTAGAAATGTCTTGCGGGGTAGAAATAATTAAAATTTCTTTAATCCCAGCTAACATAAATACGGATAAAGGATAATAAATCATTGGTTTGTCATATATTGGTAACAATTGTTTTGAAATTATTTGGGTGAGAGGGTACAATCTTGTACCACTACCACCAGCAAGAAGAATGCCTTTCATGTTTTAAATCACTCCTAACATGTCTTTTTTAGAAATACAATTGTCATTTTACAATGTATGAATGTGATATTTATAAACAGTATTGTAGCTTTATAACAACTGAAATTGCTAACTAACAGTGTACGTTTAATAAAACGTTTGTCGATACGATTTTATACTATATTATTCTTATATTATATAATAATTTTTACATTAAAATGGAATGAATTTTTATAAATGTTATTTTGCAATGTATGAATGTGATATTTATAAACAGTATTGTAGCTTTATAACAACTGAAATTGCTAACTAACAGCGTGCGTTTAATAAAACGTTTGTTAATACGATTTTATACTATATTATCCTTATATTATATAATAATTTTTACATTAAAATTGAATAGATTTTTATAAATGTTATTTGCAATGTATGAATGTGATATTTATAAATAGTATTGTAGCTTTATAACAACTGAAACTGCTAACTAACAGCGTACGTTTAATAAAACGTTTGTCGATACGATTTTATACTATATTATTCTTGTATTATATAATAATTTTTACATTAAAATTGAATAGATTTTTATAATTGTTATTTTGCAATGTATAAATGTGATATTTATAAACAGTATTGTAGCTTTATAACAACTGAAATTGCTAACTAACAGCGTGCGTTTAATAAAACGTTTGTCAATACGATTTTATACTATATTATCCTTATATTATATAATAATTTTTACATTAAAATTGAATAGATTTTTATAAATGTTATATTTTGTGTAAATAAAGGATTTCTTTTCTTGTAGGAACTCTTTAATTTTTGACCTGCAACATTGCTGTTAGTTCTCATTGAGCTTGATCGAAGCCTAAATGGCAGTGAGTTGTGAAGCACTGATTGTACGTTTCAAATTGTGAAACAAGAAATTTTTCTAATGATTCCTCATTTTGGAATTGTTCTTTGCGTTTCGTATATTTTTTGATTTGCTTGTTAAACGCTTCAATTAAATTTGTTGAATAAATACTTCTCTAAATAGGATTTGGAAAGGTATAAAATGTGAAAAAATATGGATTCTCAAAGGTGAAAGAGGTTTAGAGTCTACTTTGCATATTGGAGATTTTCCCACATCAATGAGCATAAATGACGAAGGTGAGATATTTTAGATACTATATATCCAACTGTATTAAAAAGCTGTATATAATAATGGAAGAAAATAAGATAGAGAAGAATTTTTTATCTACGGGTAAATAGCGTTTTATTGTATAAAAAAGAGTATGCTACAGTGAAGAATTGATGGAAAATAAAAGGGGAAGAAAAATTAAAAAGCCTTTCAGCAAAAGTATATACTTCGCTGAAAGGCTTTTTGTCAGTAGTTTTTAAATGGATTATTGTAATAATTTACTTACCATTTGTGGTGTTTGGTTCGCTTGAGAAAGCATGCTTACGCCAGCTTCGCTTAAAATCTTGAATTTCGTCATTTCAGACATTTCTTTTGCCATGTCAGCGTCTTCGATTTGAGAAGCAGAAGATGCCATAGCAGTTGATTGGCTGTTTAAGTTTTCAATGTTGTAATCTAAACGATTTAAAGTTGCACCTAAAGTTGCACGGTGGTCAGCGATTGAATTAATTGCAGCATCGATATTGCTAATTGCAGCATCAGCAGCAGAGTTAGAGTCGATTTTTGCTTTTGCATTATCCACTGCTAATGAAGTTGCAGTAATTTGTTTTAAATTAACATCAATTGTCGTAGCACCAGAAGCATCAGTAGATTTAATGCTAACTGTAGCTGTCTTAGACATTAAATCTGTGCCATTAAATTTTGTATTCGAAGAGATGTAATCAATTTGATCTGTTAATGCAGTGAACTCTTTTTGAAGAGCTGCACGGTCAGTACCAGAGTTTGTACCGTTGGCAGATTGAACTGCTAGGTCACGCATACGAAGTAAGATGTTTGATACTGTTTGTAATGCTGAATCAGCTGTTTGAATCATAGACTTACCGTCTTGAGAGTTACGAGAAGCAACGTTTAAGCCGCCTTCGTTTGCACGCATACGAGTTGCGATTGCAAGACCTGCTGCATCGTCTGCTGCACTGTTGATTGCTTTACCGCTTGATAAACGGTTCATAGACGTACTCATTTTTTCTTGGTTTTGGCGCATGTACTCTTGAGTACGCATGCTGTTGATGTTTGTATTAATTCTCATTATTAAGAACCCCCATTTTTTTATATTAATTTTTCTGTAAATCCCTAAACGGTAATATACAAAAAAATCAATTTCGAGATTTATTGTATATTACCGTTATAGCGGGTGTCAACTAAAAATTTGAATTAATGAATATAAAAAAATAACAGTTTAACAATTTGTTCGTTTTTTTATTACAATATTATTAAAAGGATTATTGCAAACTTAAAAAAAAAACTCTAATATTAGATTATCTTTGTTTACCGAAAAGGTGATATTATGGTAATTGGGAATATAGTAAAAGAAGTTCTTTCATATAAGAAAGGACAAATTCAGCAAAAGTTAAGTAGCCCACAAGCTTTTGTGAGCAGTCGCTTTCAAGAAACGTTGCAAAGTACGTCGGTGAAAGAGACGAAAGCTACAGTGCAGCCTACGAAAGTAGAAGAAGTTAGTAAGCGGGTTGATACCCCTAAAGCTGAAACAAAACAAGCAGAACCAATTCAGGTGGCACAGAAAGAGTTTGTACGACGTTTCTCAGAAGCGAATAATGAGAATGTTGATATGTGGGGATTAACGAAGAAATATAATATTCAAAATATACGTTCTGAAAATAAAGAGAAGTATATGGATATTATTGATCGTACAAGTCGTACATATGGAATTCCAAAAACATTAATTCAAAAAATGATTGAAGTGGAGTCAGACTTTAATCCAAAAACGGTGTCTCATGCCGGAGCGAAGGGATTAATGCAACTGATGCCAGAAAATGTGAAGGAACTTGGTGTGCAAGACCCATTTTCGCCAGCGGAAAGTATTGAAGCTGGGGTGAAAGAGTTAACAGGCTATTTGAAAAAGAACAAAGGCGATCTCGTCTTGGCACTTGCATCTTATAATGCAGGACCTGGAAATGTCAGAAAGTATGGAGGTGTACCACCATTTAAAGAAACGCAAGGATATATTAAAAAAATATTAAATATCGACGTTTCAAACTAAAAATTTTATTGTACATAGAAAAACATGGAATTTTTGTGAACATAATATGGGAGTTGGCTAGATTTGAAATTACAAGATGATATTCCATTAACAATTTATTTTGAAATTGGAAAAACAAGAAAGAAAATTGATGATCTGCTTCATATTACGAAAGGAACATTGTATCGTCTTGAAAATTCAACAAAAAATACGGTGCGTCTTATGTTGGAAAATGAAGAGATTGGAACCGGAATGATTTTAACGAAAAATGGAAAAATGTACGTTGAAATTGTTGAATTGAAAGGATAGGGAAGGGGATTTTCATGAGTGGCGATAAATTAAGCCAAGAACAAATCGATGCGCTGCTGAAGGCGATGAATGATGGTTCAGAGATGCCGGCTTTCGCACAAGAAGCAGACAAACAAGGAAAGTTTCAAGAGTATGATTTTAATAGACCAGAAAAGTTTGGCGTGGAGCATTTACGTAGCTTGCAGGCAGTTGCGGCTAGCTTTGGAAAGCAGACGTCGCAGTCACTGGCAGCGCGTATGCGTATTCCAATTGAATTAGAACCTTCAACGGTTGAGCAGGTTCCATTTACAAGTGAGTATGTGGAGAAGATGCCGAAAGACTATTATTTATATTGCGTCATTGATCTCGGGTTACCAGAGCTTGGAGAAATTGTTATTGAGATGGACTTAGCATTTATTATTTATATCCATGAATGCTGGCTTGGCGGGGATAGTAAGCGTGAGTTTACAATTCGTAGACCGCTAACGGCGTTTGAATTTTTAACACTTGATAATATTTTCTCTCTACTTTGTAAAAATTTAGAGCAAGCATTTGAAAGTGTTGTTGCAATTCAGCCGAAGTTTGTGACGACGGAGACAGACCCAAATGCGCTGAAAATTACGACGGCAAGTGATATTATTTCCTTGCTGAACGTTAATATGAAAACAGAGTTTTGGAATACGACAGTTCGTATTGGGATTCCGTTCTTATCTGTCGAAGATATTATGGATAAGCTAACATCTGAAAATATTGTCGAACACTCTTCTGATAAGCGAAAGAAGTATACTTCTGAAGTAGAAGTGAAAGTCAATCAAGTGTATAAGCCAGTTCATGTAGCGGTTGGCGAGCAGAAGATGAAGATTGGTGAGATTGAGCAAATTGAAGAGGGGGATATTATTCCGCTTCATACGAAAGTAACCAATCAGTTGCGTGGTTATGTAGATGGAAAACATAAGTTTAATTGTTTTATTGGAAAAGACGGGACGCGTAAGGCGCTCTTGTTTAAAAGTTTTGTAGAGTAGGAGGATACATATGAAGCATGAAGTATCACCTGTATCGTTAATGAGCTTAGAAGAATATGCAGGAGAACGTAATGAATCTGGGAAAGCACATATTGAAACCGTTTCGGATATATCTATTGAGCTTGGTGTGAAGCTTGGAAAAGCATCGATTCAGCTTGGAGATGTAAAAACTTTAAAAGTCGGTGATATCTTAGAAGTTGAAAAGAATCTAGGACATAAAGTTGATGTATATTTAAGTGATATAAAAGTCGGCATTGGTGAAGCGATTGTGATGGACGAGAAGTTTGGTATTATTATTTCTGAAATCGAGGCTGAGAAGAAAAAGGCTGCGCTTATGATTGCGCAGCAGCAAGTAGAGGAAAAAGAGTAGAGGAGGAGTCATATGTCGTATATGACGACCTTATTACAAGTTATTTTACTGTTTGGTGCGCTCGGCTATGGTGCGTATTATATGACGAAGAAGACGCGCAAACAGCAGTTTTTTAAGCAAGGTGAGAATGGTCATATTCAAGTGAAAGATGGCGTGTTTTTAAATCATCAAACGAGCGCCTTTTTATTTGAAGTAGATGGAAAACAAATATTCACTGTTGTGAGTAATAACGGTGTACAATCTGTACAACTAACAGGAAATCAGTTTCAACAAGCGCTAGAAGATGCAGTAAAGAGTGAAACAAAAAAAGTAGAGGATCCATCATGAGAATAAAAAAATATTTATCGTCAATTGCGGTCATTTTTATATTTTCAATTATTTTTTCAATTATTTTTGTAAATCCAGCGTATGCAGCGCCAAACGGTTTTATTAATTTTGAAAATGGGAAAGAGTTTACGAGTAATTCAAGTGTGCAGTTATTTGCACTTGTAACACTCCTATCGTTATCGTCTTCTATTGTTCTTTTATTCACGCATTTTACTTATTTTATGATTGTGCTTGGAATTACAAGGCAAGGACTTGGGGTAATGAACTTACCACCGAACCAAGTTCTTGTGGGACTAGCACTATTTTTATCATTATTTACGATGCAGCCTGTACTTGGACAATTAAAAGGTGACGTGTGGGATCCAATGACGAAAGAGAAAATAACGGTAAGTCAAGCAGCTGAGACAACGGCGCCCATTATGAAAGAGTATATGGCAAAGCATACGTATAAGCATGATTTAAAAATGATGCTGAAAGTGCGTGGGGAAGAGTTACCGAAGAATATGAAAGACATTTCGTTATTTACGCTTGTACCATCCTTTACGTTAACACAAATTCAAAAAGGTTTGCTGACGGGGATGTTCATTTATTTGGCATTTGTCTTTATCGATTTAATTATTAGTACGCTTTTAATGTACCTTGGGATGATGATGGTACCACCGATGATTTTAAGTTTACCGTTTAAAATACTTGTTTTTGTTTATTTAGGTGGATATACAAAGATTGTAGATATTATGTTTAAAACGGTTAGTTAGAGTAATAGGATAAAAGATTATTGTGAAGCTGAAATGGAAATATGAATGTTTAATTACATATCTCATTCAGTTAAGAATATATACGTTAGGAGTCAAATTTGGATGAACATAACACCTATTACAGAAATCTTTCAAACTTTTTTTTATAAAGGATTTCAAATTGTACTCCCTGTAGCTGGAGTCAGTATGATTGTTGTTATCATTATTTCAGTGTTAATGGCGATGATGCAAATTCAAGAGCAGACTTTGACATTTTTGCCAAAGATGGCAACAATTATTCTCGTTATTATTATTGTAGGTCCATGGATGTTTCAAGAATTAACGACTCTCATTTTGGATTTGTATGACAAGATTCCAACATTGTTGCGCTCTTACTGAAAAGGGTGATGTGAGATGAATATGGAATTATGGGCAGGCACTTTTTTTGCGTTTTGTCGTATTGCCACTTTTTTATACTTTTTACCGTTTTTTTCGGGTAGATCAGTCCCAGCGATGGTAAAGATTACATTTGGACTGGGATTATCAATTACAGTGGCTGATAAAATTGATATATCCCAGATTTCAACAATTGGAGAAGTTGTAGCATATGCTGCCACACAATTGGTCATTGGATTAGTGCTAGCTAAAATTGTAGAAATGCTATTGAATATACCAAAAATGGCCGGGCATATTATAGATTTTGATATTGGCTTTTCACAGGCCAGCTTATTTGATGTAAATAGTGGTACACAATCAACGCTTATTGCAACCATTTTTGATATCTTTTTTGTTATCATTTTTGTCTCGCTTGGTGGAATTGATTATTTTGTTGCTACAATTTTAAAATCCTTTCAGTACACAGAAGCGATTTCAAAATTGTTAACAACGAATTTTCTAGATAGTGTTTTAGCAACATTATTATTTGTAATTACTTCAGCTGTCGAGATAGCATTACCAATTATGGGAACTTTATTCATTATTAATTTTGTATTGATTTTAATTGCTAAAAATGCACAACAACTCAATATATTTATGAACGCTTTTTTAATTAAAATTACATGTGGTATTTTGTTAATTGCAATGAGTGTCCCAATGTTGGCTTATATATTTAAAAATTTAACAAATGTATTATTTGAGGAATATACAAAACTATTTAACTTTTTCTTAACGAAGTAGGGGGCGCGTATGGCAAAGGATAATAAAACAGAAAAGGCCACCCCGCAGAAGCGTAAAAAATCGCGTGAAGAAGGGAATGTCGCCCGGAGTAAAGATTTAAATAATTTATTTTCGATACTTGTACTAGCAGTGGTAGTTTATTTTTTCGGAGATTGGCTTGGGTATGAGATTGCAAATTCTGTTGCGGTACTGTTCGATCAAATTGGGAAGAATGAAGATTCAACCGAGTATTTTTATTTAATGGGTATGCTGCTTTTGAAAGTATCAGCGCCTATCTTGATACTTGTCTATGCTTTTCAGTTATTCAATCATATGATTCAAGTTGGTTTCCTATTTTCTTCTAAAATCATTAAACCGAAAGCATCGCGTATTAATCCGAAAAACTATTTTACGAGATTGTTTAGTCGAAAAAGTTTAGTGGATATTTTAAAGTCATTGTTTTATATGGGTTTAATTGGTTATGTTTCCTATGTGCTTTTTAAAAAGAATTTAGAGAAAATCGTCAGTATGATTGGGTTTAACTGGACGGCATCGGTTACAGAAATTATAAGGGAAATTAAGTTTATCTTTTTAGCGATTTTAATTATTTTAATTGTGCTTGCTATTGTTGATTTTGTTTATCAAAAATGGGAGTACGAGCAAGATATTAAGATGAAAAAAGAAGAAGTAAAACAAGAGCATAAAGATAATGAAGGGGATCCTCAAGTAAAGGGAAAACGAAAAAACTTTATGCATGCCATCTTGCAAGGGACGATTGCGAAGAAGATGGATGGTGCAACGTTTATTGTAAATAACCCAACGCACATTTCTGTTGCGCTTCGTTACAATAAACACGTTGACGCCGCGCCAATTGTGGTGGCAAAGGGGGAAGACGAGCTCGCATTATATATGCGGACACTTGCCCGTGAACAAGAAATACCGATGGTGGAAAACCGTCCACTTGCTCGGTCTTTATACTACCAGGTCGAGGAAGAGGAGACGATTCCAGAAGATTTATATGTAGCTGTAATTGAAGTTATGCGCTATTTAATTCAAACGAAACAAATTGAAGTGTAAAGCGCGTTTGGAGGAGATCTCTTTGTTTAAAATAGATTCTGCAAGAACCTATTTTTCTATCTTTTTAGCAGCGTCATTCGTTGTGGCGCTCTTAATTCCACTTCCGCCATTTATACTTGATATTGTCATTGTTTTCTTATTAAGCATGTCAGTGCTTATTTATATGCGAGCAACAAGTATTAAAGAGTGGGACGAGTTAAAGTCGTTTCCGACTATGCTGTTATTAATCGGGATTTTCCGCGTATCGATTAACGTTTCGACAACGCGAGCGATTTTAACAAACGGAAACGCTGGTCATGTTATTGAGGAGTTCGGTCAGTTTGTAATTGGCGGGAACTTATTAATTGGTATCGTTATTTTCACTGTATTAATTATTTTCCAGTTTATTGTAGCCAACGGTTCATCTCGTACCGCTGAAGTTGCGGCTCGTTTTACACTTGATTCCTTACCAGGGAAGCAAATGTCCATCGATGCCGATTTAAATCAGCGTATTATTACAGAAAAAGATGCACAGCATAAACGAAAAAAATTAAATATGGAAACAGAGTTTTATGGAGCGATGGACGGTGCCGGAAAGTTCATTAAAGGGGACGTTATTTTCGGGATTGTCATTTTATTCGTTAATATTATTTTCGGATTAATTGTTGGGATGATGCAGCAGGGTATGAGCTTTGCTGAAGCTGCCCTTCATTATACGCAGCTAACTGTCGGTGATGGAATTGTAAACCAAATTGGATCGCTAATGTTAGCCATTTCAACAGGTATTATTGTAACGCGTGTATTTGACGGTTCACCTGATACAGTAACAGAAGGAATCTTTAAAGAGTTATTAGCGCATGAAGTTGTTGTTTACGCGCTTGGTGGTCTATTTATCGCAATGGGTATTTTTACGCCACTACCATTTTTACCATTTGCACTTGTGGGCGGCGGCATTATCTTCTTAGGAATCCGCAATAAACAACGAATGAAGAAACAAAAAGAAGATGAGATGCAAAAAGAATTAGAAATGATTCAAAGCGATGATGATCAGCTACAACAAGTGGAAGACTCGTTTGGGGTATTTACAGATAAATATCCAATCATCGTGGAACTAGGATTGGATTTAGCAGCGCTTGTGAAACAGAAGATTAATGGAGAAACGGCCCGTGACAAAGTGGTTCTTATGAGAAAGTCGATTATTACCGATCTTGGTATTAATGTTCCAGGAATTAACTTTAAAGATAATACGAGTTTTAGACCACGTGGACGTTATATGATCCGGATTAAAGGTGCTAAAGTCGCAGAAGGTGTTTTAAAATCAGGGTATTTATTAGCATTGAAAACGCCGAATGTAATGGCTGATTTAGATGCGGAACCAGCGAAAGATCCAATTTTCGGTGAAGATGGATATTGGATTTTAGAGCATATGGTTCAAGATGCGCAGATGAAAGGTTATCAAGTATTAGAGCCGCTTAGTATATTAATTACGCATTTAGATGTAATGATTCGCCGTAATCTTCATGAGCTAATCCAGCGTCAACATGTGAAAGATTTAATTCAGTCACTTGAAAATGATCACGGTGTTCTACTAGAAGAAATTAAGAAGAAAGAAATTGACTTATCACTAGTTCAAAATGTAATTAAGCAGCTTCTAAAAGAAGGTATTTCAATTCGAGATTTACCAACAATTATTGAAGGAATTATTGATGGTAAAGAAATTTATCAAAATCAAGTTGACGGCGTTACCGCATTTGTTCGCGAATGTATTTCTAAAGTAATTTGTGAACATGCGAAAAATCCTGACGGAAAAATTTATGCAGCACTCTTCGCGGATTCGCTTGAGTTAGATGCGGATGTTGTTAACAATTCATACCAAGGTTATTTATTAAACTGGGATTTAGAATTAGAAACGCGTGTAGTTGAACAAGTACAGCGCGTCTTCAAACAAGCTCGTTTAATGGGAAGAGAACCAGTATTATTAACGCGTAGAAAAGATTTCAGATTTGCTATTGTGAGACTTCTTGAGCGTTATCAAATAGAAGCAAAAGTATTATGTATTAGCGAATTAGCACCAGAAATTGTTGTAGATCAAATTGCTTATATTGAATAGTAGGAGGTGAAGTAATGGAGAGTACAGAAAAAAAAGAAGCGTTACTGCGAATAAAAGCAGCTTCGAAAAATGAATTGTATCGAAAGTTATTTGACCAATATGGTACAGATTATTATTACGTTGTCGATGAAAGTGTAAAAAGAAATATCCCGTTTTTTTGGAAAAAGAACTATGAAATGTTAGTCGCTTTTCCTGAGGATAAACAGGGAGAAAGTAGCGAAGGAGCAAATCAATTTCATGAACAATTAATGGATATTGTGAATGAACCTTCAGAAGAAATTGTGAAGGCAAATGGAATTCAGTCGGTACTACACAATTTAGAAAACGTAACGACTTCTATGCCGTATGCAGCGATGCAAACAGGAAATAGTAAAGAATGGACGAGAAAAAAAGAGAAACTATTACAACTGTTTGAAAAAGGTATTGTCGTTGTGAAGCATACAGGAGAGACGAAAGTAGCGAAAAAACAGCCTGCTGTGAAACAAGTTGTTCCTGTAAAGAAAGAAGAAGTAGTTGTTAAGCAAGAAAAACAAGAATCTGTACCGTTTATTATTCAAAAAGTAATTAGGATGCTAGAGAAAAACGATGTAGAACAATATTTCATTCATGCATATGCTGAGAAGTTAAAAGTGAAGTTTGAGAATGCAACGATGATTACTGAAGAAGAAGTCATCGGTTATATATTGGAAGATATGAGATCTCATTTCAATACTGAAAACGTATTTGAAAAAGAAGTACAAACAATTGCATTAATCGGTCCAACTGGAGTCGGGAAAACGACGACACTTGCGAAAATGGCATGGCAGTTTCATGGTAAGAAAAAAACAGTTGGTTTTATTACCACAGACCACTCTCGCATCGGGACAGTGCAGCAGCTACAAGATTACGTAAAAACAATTGGAGCAGAAGTTATCGCTGTACGAGATGAAGCTGCAATGGCAAGAGCACTTACGTATTTTAAAGAAGAAGCGCGCGTCGATTATATTTTAATAGATACAGCTGGGAAAAATTATCGTACGTCAGAAACGGTTGAAGAAATGATTGAGACGATGGGGCAAGTAGAGCCAGATTATATTTGTTTAACGTTATCAGCTTCTATGAAAAGTAAAGACATGATTGAAATCATTACGAACTTTAAAGATATTCATATTGATGGTATCGTGTTTACGAAACTTGATGAAACAGCAAGTAGTGGTGAATTGTTGAAAATTCCAGCAGTATCATCAGCTCCAATTGTGTTAATGACAGATGGACAAGACGTAAAGCAACATATACATATTGCTACAGCTGAACATTTAGCGAAACAAATGTTACAAACATCGTAAGAAAAGAGGTGAAGAATAAGGCAATTGTCTTATTCGAACGAGTATGAACGGTATTTATATAGGTTCTATGGGTATGATGAATTACATGCAGCATTTAAATGTACATGCGAATAACGTCGCAAATGCCCAAACAACGGGATTTAAAGCAGAAAATATGACTTCTAAAGTATTTGATGTACAAGACACATATCGCCGCGGAGATGGGGCTGTAACAAATATCGGCTCAGTCGATTACGCTGTAGTGCCAGCTGCAACGCATGTGAACTTAGTGCAAGGTAATATACAAATTACAAATAGCCCTACAGATTTCTTCTTAGATGACGGGACGGCTGGTACAGCATCATTTTTCGTTACTTCAAAAAATGATGAAACATTTTTAACGAGGGATGGCCATTTTACAGTAAATAGTGACCGTTATTTACAAACATCATCTGGTGCTTTCGTAATGGGTGAGAATAATGAACGTATTCATATTCCAGAAGGAGCAAAGATCGCTGTACAAGCAGACGGTACATTGTATGATGAAGTAACACAAAACAATATTGCTCGTTTGCAAACAAAAACAGTAGATGCAGAAACGAATGCTCGTCTTGTGCAACGAGAAAACAAAAGCTTTACACTAGCAGAAGGAAACATTACTAATTTACCGAACGGAACAGGGACAGTAAAAAATCATATGCTAGAAAATTCAAATGTAGATATGACGAAAGAGATGACAGATTTAATGACGAATCAAAAGATGATTCAAGCGTCACAACGTATTATGACTTCATTTGATAAAATTTATGAAAAAGAAGCGAATGAAATATTGAGATAGGAGACTCCCGTTAGTGGGAGTCTTTTTTTATTATTGCTTTTATTACAGTTACATCATAAAATGATAATGATTATCAATATCGTTTTATCTATTTTTATAAGAATGGAATTTCATAATGACAGTAATATTTATTTAACTAAGTGAATTAAAAACAAGGGGATGGTGTGTATATGTCTACAAAAAAACAACTTTGCATTGGATTATGTTTAATTTCGAGAAAGAAAGAGGAAGAGTGTATATTTGATTCGGGAATTGATGAACAAGTAGAGTTAGCGAAACGAGCAGAAAAATCGAAGTTAGATTTTGTTTTTAAAGCAGATTATTTAGTGGCGCACCCTGATTTAATTGCCCGAAATAAAGGGAATGTAATTTTAGATCCGACATTATTGTTTACTGCTATTGTGTATGCAACAGAAAAAATTGGAGTGGTTACGACTGCCTCCACATCGTTTTATCCACCATACATACTTGCAAGGCAATTACAATCTTTAAACTGGATTAGTAATGGCCGAGTAGGTTGGAATATTGTCACATCCATTGATGGTGCAGGAAACTTTGGTGAGACAGGGATGCCGCCATCTGAGGAACGATATGCGAAAGCGGCAGAATGTACAGAGTTAGTAAGAAAACTTTGGAGAAGCCATCCTTATGAAGTTTTGAAAGTAGATAACACGGAAGTCATTAGAGAGATGGTAAAGCCTATTGAGCATAGTGGTGAATACTTTGAGGTGAAAGGACCACTTAATATTCCGCAGCATATTTCAGGGGAAATGCCATTATTTCAAGCTGGTGCTTCAGAGTCGGGCCGGGATTTTGCGGCTTCTGTTGCGGATGCAATTTTTGCTGCAACGCCAGATGTAGAGGCAGGAATGGAACTGCGTCAAGATTTAAGACGAAGAGCAGAAAAACATGGTCGTAACCAAGATGATATACGCGTATTACCTGGATTATATTTCTTTATAGGTGATACATATGAAGAAGCGTTAGAAATGCATAGGCAAGCTCATCAACATCTCACAAAAGAGAAGAGATTCGCTTTACTTGAAATGGTGCTTGGATTAGACGCTAGAGGAATTCCACTAGAAAGTAAGGTAACTGAAGATATGCTGCCAAGTCGGGATCAAACTGTACGTAGTAAAACACATGCAGAATTATTACGGAATTTCATCATTAATAATGAACCAACCGTTGAACAAATACTAGAACGACCAGAAGTTGTTGGTTCTGCTCATTGGGTTGCAGTTGGTACACCAAAAGACGTTGCGAAGCAAATTATGGATAGATTTGAGGCAGGAGCGTTAGATGGATTTATCGCTATTCCAGGAGGACCTCCAAAGTCACTAGATCTATTTTTTAGTGAAGTCATTCCTTTATTCGTAAAGGCTGGTGTATTTAGGGAAGAGTATACAGGCTCTACTTTACGGGAACATTTGGAGGAGAATTTATCAAATACGTTGCAGCTAAAATAAGTGAGATACTATGTAGAAAAGCCTTTCGTAAGGAGGCTTTTTATTTTTGGTTTAAAATTCAGAATTATCAATTGACTTTATAGGTCTGTTTTTTTATATTAGTAGGTATACTAATAACTACTAATATATATGTGTCGTTTTGAGATGAGAGTTATATAGAATGAGAGGGGATTACCAATGGATGAAATTATAAAGGAATTACAAAAATTAGGTTTTTCCCAATACGAATGTAAAGCGTATATTGGATTACTAAAACATTCCCCAGTAACAGGATATGAAGTGAGTAAACAAACAGGGGTACCTCGTTCGATGGTTTATGAAGTTCTCGGTAAATTGATGGATAAAGGAGCAGTGCATATCGTTCCTACTGAACCAGTAAAATATGTACCAGTACCAGCTACGGAGTTAATGAATCGAATGCGAAAAGATTTTGAAAAGTCATTTGAATTTTTAGACCAGAAATTAAACGGTTTAGAACAAGAGCGACAAATAGATGTAATTTCGCATATTCGCTCAAATGATCGTGTTATAAAAGAAATATGCAATATAATTAATAGGGCGAAGGAAGAGTTGTGGATTTCTGTATGGGAAGATCAAGTGCATGAAATTGAACCATATATTCATCAAAAGGAAGAGGAAGGTGTACATATATTTTCAATCTTATTTGGTGCTCCAAATACAAAAATAGGTGCGACGTTTCACCATAATTATATGACGCCCCACGTTGTTGAAAAGAGAATGGGTGGTCATTTAACTGTTATTGCTCGTGATGGAGAGGAAGTATTAATTGCGAACTTTTCAAATGATAGCACTTCATGGGCCGTTACAACGTATGACCCAGCGTTAGTTCTCGTTGCTACAGAGTATGTGCGGCACGATATTATGGTTGAAGAAATCACGAAGGAATTTGGAGCTGATAAGTTAGATACGTTATGGCGTGAAAATATAGATTTAGTTCATGTCGTAACAGGAAAACGAACTTTAAAAGGAATGGTGGATGATAGAGATGAGTAAAGCTCAGGCACATGTAGCTTTGCAAAGCGAGGATACATTTCAACAAGGAGTAAAAGATTGTTTACCAACTGTATTTGGTTATTTAAGCATCGGTATAGCAGCTGGTGTAATTGCAAAAACAGCAGGTTTCTCCGTCATTGAAATTGCGTTTATGTCCACTTTAATTTATGCGGGTTCTGCCCAATTTATATTAGCTGGTATGTATGCAGCTGGTGCACCTGCTTCAGCAATCATTTTCACCGTCTTTTTTGTTAATTTACGTCATCTTCTAATGAGTGCTGCGCTCGCGCCGTACTTTACGAAACTTCCCCTAGTAAAAAACGTAATGATCGGTTCTCAAATTACAGATGAAACATTCGGCGTTGCAGTGCAGCACGCAGCGCAAAAAGGATATGTAGGTGACAGATGGATGATGGGTTTAAATGTCACAGCATATTTAAATTGGATTCTTGCTACTATTATTGGCGGGTTGTTTGGTGAGTGGATACCAGATCCGCATACGTACGGCATGGATTATGCATTACCAGCAATGTTTATCGGATTATTTGTACTTCAGCTCATAAGTAGTAAACCGAAACTAGTAATTCATCTTACTGTTGCAATTGTAGCGATTATGATTGCATACGTTTCACACTTATTTATGCCAGATAGTATAGCGGTTATTATCGCAACATTACTAGCCGCGACGATTGGAGTTGTGATTGAAAAATGGAAATGAGATTGGACGTAATACTACTTTTACTAGCAGCAGGAGCTGTCACACTCGTGCCACGTATTTTACCTCTACTCGTATTTAGCAAACTACAAATTCCGGACTGGGGTTTAAAATGGTTAAATTACATACCAATTGCGATATTAGCAGCACTTTTAGCACAAGTATTATTTATGCATGAGACGATGAAGTGGGATTACCTTATCGCAGCAATTCCAACATTTCTTGTAGCGATATATACTCGTAGTCTATTAGGTACAGTATTAACGGGAGTGATTGTGATTATTTTGTTACGTTTTTTTTTCTAAAAAGGATTACGCTCATATAATAGCGAAAAGTGTAATAACATGAAAGATATAGGGGTGGTGTTATGATACTTTTAACGATAGGAGCAATTTTGTTAACGTTGTTTATTTTCTTTATTATCGGCTTCATCACGTTTATGATGTTTGTTGATAAGGCGACACCTCAAATATATTATACACCTTGTGAATCAGTGACAGTGAAAGCTAAAGGTAAACATAGAAGGAAGAAAAGTTGAAAGTTGGCTTTTCTTCCTTTCTTTTTATTTGATTTTTCTGTATAATTTAAGTTAGTTATACAACTAACTTAAAAGGTGGTCATAGAAGTGGCAAAACCGAACGTTGTTAATAAAGAGAAGTTACTAGAAGCAGCAAAAGAAATGATTGCACAGCACGGGATGAAAAAGTTGACATTAAAAGCAGTTGCAGAGAGTGCTCAAGTTACACAAGGTACCGTATATTATCATTTTAAAACGAAGGATCAATTATTACTTGAAGTGACCGAATCGTTTTGTAAAGCGTCGTGGGAACAAATAGGAAAGGATGTACAGTTAGAAAAGGCTTTACAGTCTGCCGAAAGTAGATGTGTGAAAGATTCAATGTATCATCATTTGTTTTTTCAATTAGTAGCTAGTGGATTACAAAATGATGCAATGAAAGATAAAATTGGTGAACTGTTACATTATGAAAATCAAGAATTAACAAGAGTGTTAAATAAAAAAGTAGGAGATACAATGACATCTCAAATTTCAACTGAAACGTGGAGCATTTTATGTAATGCATTAATTGACGGATTGGCATTGCAAGCATTATTCAATCCATCTTTTTCGAAAGATAAAGTATATGGTGATTTGTATATGCTCTTGGAAAAGTTTACAGCGCTACAAAAGGGAGGAGATGGTAGTGAATAATAAACTTTGGCTCACTATTTTATTTTCTATTGGCGTTTGGCTTTTTGCCTCAACATTCTTCATTATTTTCGGTTCTTCCGTTTTATTAGAATACACTTCAAATAGCTTTTTTCTACACATGACGTTTCTTGAATTAGGAACGGCTATAGCTTTATACTTTGTAATGTGGTTATACAAAAAACTAGATACTACGAAATATGCAGTTATTAAGTTAGGTATATGTGGTACAGCCATCGGTTTAATTTTAGATTCTTACATCTTATATAATTCCTCTCATATATTCTCACAATTATCCTCGCAGCAAATCATATCATTTACCATTTGGATGGTTATTGCGTATGCTTTATATTTACTGATTCCTTTCGTCATGGAACGAAAAAAGTTGTTGTAAAGAGGTATGTTATCCTCTTTACAACAATTACATCCCCGAAAGAAGTAACAACAATAACCCAAATAGAAAACTAATAAAGGAAAGAAAACCGATACATACGGAGAACACACGATTGTTTCTCCATTCGCGCCAGAAAACGATAAAACCTAAAATACAAAGGAAAAACCAAATGGGCAGGAATATGAATTCGCTAACTTTCTCAGGAAGTAAACCATAAAAAGTTGTTACATATAAGATCCAATTTGTAAAAAATAAAATGTAAACGATAATAGATTGTAAGTAGGGGCGTTTGAAAAACTCCCCTTTTTTTCCTGTTACAAAAATGATAGTTAGCGCTGACATAAAGGCAATGAGTATGAAAATAAGTAAGAGTAATGTGAGCGTCATTTGAGTCTCCTTTATAAGAGTGTTTTTATCCCGCATTAACGGGCAGTAAGGCCCACACCTCAAAATTCAGCATAAGAAAAGAGGTTAGGTGGGGGATCAACTGCCCATAAAAGCCCGATTTGTTCAACTAATAATCAGTGGGGGATGAACAACCCCCACTGATTAAAGTTTCACTTTACAAGAAATGAATCTATTAAATTGTATGCTTGCTTTGTAGAGTGCTCGTTATATTTTTCAGTGTACGGATTTAAAAATCCATGTTCACCGTGTAGTTGTTTTATTTCTAATAAAGGATTCTTTTGTTGCTGCAACGATTGAATTAAAGAGGATATTGAAAAACTAACTTCTTTTTCAGGGAAAATAAGTAAGGTAGCACATGTTGGTTTCATATGAATATAGTCACGTATACGGGAACCATAACATCCGATAATAAAATCTATTTTCGGATTGTTACTACATAGCCATGAGATGGTAGCACCAACACTAAAGCCGATAAGTCCAATATGTGTGTAACTACTAGAAAGACGAGTAATGAATTCTTCAATTTGTTTTTTGCCATTATCAAATCCAATATGATTCATAAAAAAATGATATGCTTTTTCTTCATCACTATAATGAAATGCATGTTGCGATTGTAGCAGATTAGGACAGAATACATCTATATGAGATGAAGTGAAGTGGTGGGTAACGTGATGCATATGGTCGTTTACACCATATATTTCATGAACAGCAATGAGAGCTAATTTTTTCTTCATCGTTACAATGTACCTTTATGAAACTTAAATTCTTTCTCAACAAGGCAGATGCGCAGGTGAAAGTTTTCATACCATTGCTCGCGCCCTCTTTTTTTCGCTTCTATATGTAAGGCGTTCGTTTTCCAATTTTCAATTGCTTCAAGTGATTCCCAATAAGAAATTGTGATTCCAAGTCCTAAATGATCTCGTGCACTTTCTACACCTAGAAATCCAGGTTGTTGCTTTGCAAGTTCCTCCATTTTCTCAGAGGTGGTACTATAATCTGTTGTATCATTTGATAAGTTAGAGGTGAATATAACTGCATAATAATGCTTGTTTTTTTCTAAATCAGTTCTCATTATCTTTCCCCCTTAATATATAGTGCGAATAATTCATTCATAGTTTGTATTTTAGCAGGTTAAAAAAAGAAAAGAAGTAGAAGATTCTTATTTTTTTAGTTATTCTAAAACAAGGGATATAGAGAATTCATATTAAAGTAAGAAAAATGCCACTTCAAAAAATTGAAGTGGCATTTTTTATATTTCCTCTAAGCTATTAACTGGAACTGTTAATTCGCGTCCTGGGTTTTTTACTTCATATATGCGGGCGGTTTCGTTGCTTTCGTCGACGTGTTGAATTGTAACAGGCATGCCTTGAAAACTAACATTAGCTTGCTCCGCTGACACAGAAAGCTCTTTTGCACGTTGAATATTCATTTATATTCCTCCCATCATTATTATCTTTGCTAAAAAAGAGGAATAATATACCATTTTGAGACATTTTTAAAGTTTTTGTATTATTTGTAATGTTTCTTTAATAAATGAAGTGAATATGGAATCAGGATAGCCATTTATCGCTTGAACCGCTTCTTTTGCTTCTTTCAAGGCAGATTTTTTATCTTGAAGTTCTATATAGCAAAGAGCACGATAAGATCCAGCTGTTAATAACCACGATTGGTCAAGTGGATGACTCATATAATCTGGTATGGTAGCGTGTTTTAATATTTCCAATGCTTCCTTATAACGTTTTAAGCCATACAAAGATTTTCCTTTTTCAAGATAGTACAACCCATCCTCTTTGAAAATCGGTTCGTCTTTTAGTTTTTCTCGAAATTGTTCTACATGTTCTAATGCAATTGTATATTCTTTAGTAATCGTGTTGTAGTAATATGCTTTTAATATATCTACGATTGCAACGGATAAAGTGTCTTCTGTAAAAATGGCGAATTGCTCAGATTTCTTAATGTAATGTAAATACTGTTCTTTATCAGCCATCATGACTTTTTGATAAGATAATATGCGATAAAATTCATCTGTTTTATAATACACTTGATGTTTTTTTGAAAATGCTAATGCTTTTAATATGATTTTTTCACATTCCTCATATTTGCCACATGCGAGTAAAATAATGGCTTCTTTTAAGCACAATCTGATATGTATAATAAGATCCATTTCTAAATGGTTCGCTTCATAATCATCTCGAATAAGAGCAATAAGTTGCAAACATTCCTCATACTTTTTACGTGAGAATAACGTATAAGAGAATGTTAATTTTGTTTCAGTACTGTCTCTGTATAAAGTATATTTTTCAAAAATAGAAGTTGCTTTTTCAACGAAAGATTCAATGTTGTAATCTTTCATTATAGCCGCTCCAGTTATAAATTGTTTATATAATCGGGCAGTATTTAAAGTGAGAGGGAGTTCCTTTTGAACGATAGGAAGTAAAGTTTCATACACCTTATCACATTTATTTGCCTTTATTAGCTGCTCCATTTTTTGAATGAGTTCTACAATTTCATCTTCATCTTCTTCTAATAAAAAACTCGTTTCACATTCAAGTTTTTCAGCAATATATTGTAATGTTTTCATGGAAGGTGTAGCTTTTCCATTTTCAATTTGACTAAGCATGCTTTTTGTCAATTCGGAACCTGCCAATGCGGTTTGAGTAAGTTTTTTTTCTTTTCGTAATGCTTTAATTTTTTCGCCGAGAGTTGCCATATTATTGCTCCTTTATAATTAAAAAGTTAAATTGTATTTAACTTTTTGTTGTAAAAATTGGAAAGTTGATTATATAATAAGTTTAACACAATTTAACTTTTAAGGGGAGAGAGTCATAATGGAAGATGTAAGTATAGGTCAAACTGATTCAAAAATGAAGATTGCAACGAGAAATATTATTTTAATGATGATTGGAAAGATGACGTCTTTATTAGGCGCAGGTATTTATACGTTCGCAATGGGGTTATACGTATTAAAGACAACTGGTTCAGGGATGGGGTTTGCTACTACGCTCGTTTGCGGATCACTTCCAAGGATGATCTGTGGTCCGATTGCAGGTGCTGTAGCAGACCGTGTGAATCGAAAGTGGCTTGTCATTGGCACTGATTTATTAAGTAGCTTAACGATGCTTATTATGTTTATTTTTGCCACTATATTTGGACCATCACTTCTTTTTATTTATATTTCAGCAGCATTATTATCAATTTGTGCAAGTTTTTATTCTGTTGCATTAACTTCATCTATTCCGAGTTTAGTAGATGAAGGACGTATTCAAAAAGCGAGTGCTTTGAACCAGACAGCAGCTTCTTTATCAAATATTTTAGGGCCGATTATTGGTGGAGTTGTATTTGGTTTCTTTTCAATTAAGTCGTTCTTTTTGTTAAATAGTATTACGTTCTTTTTAGCGGTTATTTTGCAATTATTTATTGTATTTGATTTATATAAAAAAGAAATGGTTGAAAGTAAAGAGCATTTCTTGACGAGTGTAAAAGAAGGTTTTTCATATGTAAAACGACAACATGAAATATATGGTTTAATGAAAATAGCATTGTGGGTAAATTTTTTTGCGTGTGGGCTAACCGTTGCACTTCCCTACATTATCGTCCATACATTGCATTTATCTTCAAAGCAACTCGGTACTGTAGAGGGAATGTTAGCAGTCGGGATGCTAATGGGTGCGATTGCTTTATCAGTGCGTAAAGAAGTGAATAATCCGTTTCGTTCTATTTATACGGGACTGTTTTTGTTTGCAGGTTTGAGTTTATGTACAGTATTCCCGTTGTTAGTTACCATTCCAAAAGTGGCAAGTTTTATTTATTATATTGCTTTCATGATGTTAACGGGTATAGCAATTATGATCGTAAACATTCCGATGCAAGTACATATGCAAAAAACGACAGACCCGAGCTACTTAGGGCGTGTGTTTGGCCTACTTGAAACAATTGCTACTGCAATCGCACCGCTCGGTATGATTGTATATGGATTATTATTAGATATGTTGCCAACTAGCATTGTTATGATGACAATAGGCGGAGGTTTATTGTTAGTTGTATTAGTTGGAGTAAAGCAACATATGGCGAAAAAACAAGTAAATGTGTCGGCTTAAAAATAATAAAAAATTGACTTATCATTATAAAAATGACCGAATTAGTATTTTAGTTTTTGAAACTCTTTTTCATGTATGTTACAGTAAAGTGAGCAGGCAAAGAAAAGGAGACAACATCATGAAAAAATTAAGTTTTGTTATGCTTTTTCTATTAGTCGTGATGGCTGGATGTAGCAATTATGACACATATATTGAAACAGGTATGCAATCATTGAAAGATGAAAAATATAGTGATGCAACGATGTGGTTTGAAAAAGCGGAAAAAGAAAAGTCAGGAAATGAAGCGAAATCATATAAACAAGTTGCCGAGAGAATGGATCACGGAGCAACAGCATTAAAAGACGGTAAGTATTTAGAAGCGAAAGACATTGCAAATGAAGTATTACAAATGAAAAAAGACGATACACTTGAAACAGCTGTAACATCAAATGCAGAGAATATGCTTCAAAAAGCAAAAGATGTAGAAGAGAAAGTGAATGAAAGAGTAGCAAAGCGGAGAAAAGTAGAAGAAGAAGGAATTGATAAACTCATTAAAGCTGTAGATAGTATAGATGACGCGAAAGAAAAAGAGAAGAAAGTTTCAGAAGCATTAGATAAGGCTGAAGAGGCGCAAGCGAAAATTGAAGCGAAGAAAAATAAATAGAGTTATAGTTTAAAAGGCTGTCGTGTATAACGACAGCCTTTTAAGCTAAATCAACTGACACGAACATATCACTATTTTGAAGGTTTTTAGAGCGTAAACTATAAGCAACAACCTTCTTTTTATGTTGTTTTACAACATCAACATGCTCTTCGTGACTATAAATATAAAATGTAAAATCTTTTTTGCCACGTTTTGCATTGATAATTAAAGGAGTACCCTCATTGTGTGGCGGTGCATAATAGCGATCTAAAAATAAACCTTCGTTAAAATCATGAATAATTTTGGATTTCTTTTCGCCTTCTACGTTATTTCCATGGATTGTAACAGTCACATTCGCTTCTTCAAGCTGTGGATGTGTTTCGTACTTGCTAATAATGGATTCAATAACAGTGTTAGGAAGGCTAGAAACGATAATTTTAAATGCTCCAAATACAACTAACATTACAATAAACCAAGTCGTCATAGTATATCATCCCCTTTATTCTATTTAATAATATAACTCATATGGTAATAGTACATATGGTGAAGTTTTGTATAATTTGTGAAAATGTTTCCTGTTTTTGAACGTTTTTTAAACAAATGGAGATGTGTGAAGAATAAGAGGGAATATTTAGTATGATAAAAATGTAAAGGTTTTCTATATATTATAAGGGGGTTATAAAATGGGGAAATTAGATGGTAAGGTCGCTTTTGTTACAGGAGCTGCGATGGGGAACGGAGCTGGAATTGCTCATGTATTTGCAGAGCTGGGGGCAAAAGTATTACTTGTTGATATTTCAGAGACAGTTCATGAGACTGCCAAAAATATTGTTAGCAAAGGGTTAGATGCTACGAGTTATGTAGTCGATGTGGCTGATATTACTGCTGTAAAAGAAGTAACGAAAGATGCATATGAGAAGTACGGAAAGATTGATATATTAGTAAATAACGCCGGTGTTATTCGACTTGCAAATTTTTTAGATATGTCAGATGAAATGCGTGATTTTCAATTCCAAGTAAATATTAATGGTGTATGGAATTTTTCTAAAGCGGTATTGCCATATATGATTGAGAAAAACTACGGGAAGATTGTGAATATGTCTTCTGTAACAGGAACATTGGTTGCTGATGAAGGTGAAACTGCATATGCAACGACGAAGGCAGCAATTTGGGGATTTACGAAAGCGCTAGCACGTGAAGTAGCAAAACATCGTATTACTGTAAATGCAATTTGCCCAGGTTACATTATGACACCAATGGCAGAGCAAATAGCAAATGAATCTGATTCAAATGAGCCGAGTAATGTCATCAATGGAATTGCTTCGGGTGTTCCTTTAGGACGTTTAGGGAGAATTGAAGAAGTAGGTCAGTTAGCAGGTTTTTTAGCATCCGATGAATCAAGCTACATAACAGGTACACACATTGTCATTGATGGGGGTAGCACATTGCCAGAAACAGTTTCAGTCGGTGTAAAGTAAAAGGATTATGAATGAGGGTTTTAGTTCTGTGAATCATAATGCTAGAAGGAATCTGACAGGGATTTCTTCTAGCGTTATAATGTTATGAAGTATTGTTAGAAAAGTCAATTTTGTTACAAAAAGTTGAAATCGAAGTATTTTAAAAGAAAAAGGTTTATAATAAAAATATAACTAATTACAAGGAAGTGTAACTATGAGTACTGTAACAATCGTATATGGTATTATTCTTTCTACAATTATTGTTTTATTTATTGTCGGGGTTTCACGTTATATTCATAAATGGAAAGAAGGCGTTGCGAAATTAAATCACATTGAAGAAGAACTTAGTGATTTAATGTTACATCATGGTAAGTAAAAAGTTTATTTTTTAACTAAACAATGTGAAGAATATCACAAATCATGCTTTTCTAATGAAGGCATGTTTTTTTTATTGTGTAAGATTAGAAAATTTGTATAAACAAACTAATTATTAATTAAAAAGATAAAATATTTTAATTTAATATATAATATAATTGTTTTAAGGGGGAGTATCATGAGAGGATTAAAGATTATTGGGAGTATAGTAGGAATTATTATAGTAGGTTATATAGCTTTCTTTTTAGTTAAGGAATATGTCAATTCAAAAGAAGATTCTAATTATGTGCTAAATTACATAAAAGAACATGGGGATGATAAAACAGCTTCTTTAATTGTTAAAAGAAATGGTGAAACATTAACATCAATAAATGAAAATGAGAAACTACCACTGGCAAGTATGTCGAAAATCGTTATAGCAATTGAATATGCTAAGCAAGTAGCTGAAGGGAAAATAAGAAAAGACGAGCAAATTTCATTAAAAGAATTAGAAAGATACTATGTGAAAAACACTGATGGCCGCGCACACCCTGCATGGCTAGATGATGTAAAAGCTAAAAAGTTAGTGAAGGGTGGGCAAACTTCTTTAGAAGAAGTAGTGAAAGGAATGATCCATTATAGTTCGAATGCGAATGCATCATATTTATTGGATAAGCTTGGAACGGCACGGGTGAATGAAAGTTTGAAAGAGTTAGGCTTAAATAGTCACGATGAATTTTATCCAGTGTATACAGGGGCATTATATATGAGGGGCTATGCTGAAAAAGAACTGCATATTCCTCAAAATAAAGCATTGGACAAGCTACGTAATATGTCTAATGATGAATATATTAAACATGTATGGCAAATACATGAATGGATGAAAGACGAGAAAGAATGGACAAAACGGGGGATATCGTTAAAAGCCGATATGGACTTCCAACGTATTTGGTCAGATCGGTTCGTAGGTGCAAATGCGAAGGATTACATGAGTTTAATGGAAAAGATAAATAGCAGAAATTATTTTACGCCACAAATCCAAGGTGAGATTGAGAATATATTTAAAGGAACCGTAGGAGAGGGTATGTTCGAATTTGCTGGACAGAAAGGTGGTTCTACGGCATTTGTATTAACAAATAGTTTCTATGGTACTGATAAAAAAGGGAATAAGATTGAGATTTTCTTTATGATGAACAATTTGAGTGAAAAAGTATTTGAAAAACTTCTAAGTAATATGGATTACTTTATTCGAGATATTGTTATAAGCGAGGAATTCAGAAGTGAATTATAGTGAAATAATTTTATTATGTAAACAAGATGTTATTAAAGGTAGGTGTTGAGATGAGGTTGAATGAGTATATGCTTGAAAAGTTTCCAAATTTAGAACTTAGACCACCTCTATTTTATAATTGGGCTATTAGTATTCGTTTTGGATTAGGTGTGGACTATGATTGCAATAATATTTATGAAAATTGTTCATATTTAGAAGGCGTTTATAACAGAGCGATTACTTTATTTCAGTTTTTACATTCAACAGAAGATAATATTTATATTGTAGTGGATGTAAATGACTATGCAGACGGTGAAACTTTCAAACACAAATTGAATATCTTTTCTAAGTATGTGAAAGAGAAGTCCGATTTATTTAAGTTACAGAAAAATACAATCCCTTATGTTTTTCCAGAAGATGATGAAGATGGATTGTATAAAACACATAGATTTACTTTGAAATGTAAAGTTTCTGACTTGAAATACATTCCTATGTTAAAAGCAATTTGTAATCAAGATATGGGAATCAAACCGAGTATTTTTCATAGGGTGTATTTCATAAATGTTAACAAGAATACTATATTTCACATTTATGATGATAGAGGTTGTGATGTATTAGCTACCTCTCCTAATACAATTAGGGATATTTATCATACATATAATGATTGGATATTAGATTATGATAGAAATAAAATTGATAAAGTATTTAATTGAATGTAGTCTATTTTAAATGAGGGAAATACCATATGAGGTGTTTCCCTTTTATTAGTATGAAAATCAATATTCAAATTTGACAGCACTTATTATAAAGGTAAAGGGATTTCATGGTAATGTATTGAATTTGGATAGAAATAAAAAAGGGAGATGAATAAATGACAACAATATATTTCGTTCGCCATGCCCATTCTACCTATACAAAAGAAGAACGGGAGCGTCCTTTATCTGAAAAAGGACACTTGGATGCAGAGAATGTAACAAGCTTATTAAAAGATAAACATATTGATGTAGTGATTTCTAGCCCGTACAAAAGAGCAGTTCAAACTGTACAAGGAATTGCGAATACATATCATGTATCAATAGAAATAGAAGAAGATTTACGAGAAAGGTTATTAAGTTCAGAGCCAGTAGCAGATTTTAATGATGCCATTGAGAATGTGTGGGAAGATTGGAGTTTTGCATACGAAGGCGGAGAATCAAATGATGTAGCACAAAGACGCGCTGTAATATGTATGCAAAGTATATTTAAAAAATATAAAGGTAAGAATATTGTAATAGGTACTCATGGGAATATTATGGTATTATTAATGAATTATTTCGACTCGAAATATGATTTTCAGTTTTGGAAAACCCCTCATATGCCTGACGTGTATAAATTAACTTTTGATAATAATGGTTTCATTTCTGCAGAAAGAATACAGTCTGCAGATTATCAGATAAATAATTTGTAAAAGTTTATCAAAAAAAGAGGAAAGAGAGATGTTATTGTAGAAGTATGACTTTGTAACATAAAAAATATATGTTAAAGGAGGCTGTTTACATGTTTGAGAAAGAGAAAGAAGGGCTTATTGAAGTTCACAACGTATATGAAATTGCACCAGCAGATGGAACAATTATTGGTATGGCAACGGAAGAAGAAATGGAAATTGCTGCTGAACTAGAGCTGCAGTACTATGCCCATTCTCGTTTGTTAGAAGCAAATATTCAGTTAGACGGTTCCTCCTACAAAGAGTTACTTCAGGAGTTTCAGGAGTACGAAAGAAAATCAATGAGCTTTTGGCGAGCAATACATAAGCGTTTAGCTGTGCCATGGGCATGGGTATTACGTATTGACGTTGCGAATGGTCCTATATATGTAAGTAATGGGAATTCGTATTACGAAGAAATCGATGATGAAGAAGATTATGAATAGATAAGTAAGGAAGCAGCTTTAGTTGCTTCCTTTTTTTATGCCCCTAAGCTTGAAATAATTTTTGACAAGCAAAAACAATGCACCAAACACCTATACCGAATAGGACAGATGTACTAAGTGAAAATGAGTTTTTTAAACCCATATAGACGATAAATAATAATAGTGCGGATGCAGGAAATCCATATAATACGCCTATAGCAAATTGACTTAATTCTTGCTTGTTCCCGCCTTCGAAAGAAATCCAAAATAGGCTCAGTAAACTTACGAGAGGAAGGGCAGCAATAAACCCACCTATCGTACTATAATGTTTAGCGACTTCAGTAATAACACCGATAATAAGTGCGGAAACGATTACTTTAACGAGGAAATGCATATTTTGCCTCCTTCGCTAATAACGAAAAAGCTTTTTCGATTAATTGTTGTTCCTCTTTTGATAACTGTGATTCTAATATTTTTATCTTTTCTTTATCTAGTAAAGTATGCTTTTCTAATACTTCAATGCCTTCTTTCGTTAATGTAAGGTTCACAACTCTTTCATCTTGTTTGTTTCTTTCTTTCATGATAAATCCTTTTTGAATAAGGCGCTTTACGTGTTCAGACGCTGTGTTATGAGAGAGGCTAAGTTCAGCAGCGACTTTTCCAATTGTTATATCTTTCTCACGAGAAACGATTTGTAAAATACGAATGGCTTGGTGAGAAAGGTTGTCTTCATATTCATATCGTAAGTGATAATAAATGCTCTCCCAATGCTGATTGATGTCTTTCATAATGATAAATCCTCCTACTTTTTATATCGTATAATAAGATATATTCGTTAATATAGAAATAAAATCCTTTTATCTGGATAAAAAATGTTGAAAAAGTTTATTTTTATTGAAATATAAGGTAATCTATGTGTAAAGGTATACATTTAGCAAGAGAGAGGATGATAGCTGTGAATACATTCAAATGGATGAGTCATGAACAGATGTATGTAGATGAAATACATGTTGAAAAATGTGGTCCTCTTTCAGTCGGCGTATATGGGGGAAATCAAGAGAGTGATGCATATGAACGAGGAGATGCAGTACTTGCTTGGTGGGATCCTGAATTACAATTTGAATTTGTTATGATTTTTGATACACACCACAAAACAAAAAATATAGATTATATAATAGAAGCAATTTCAGAAAGAAAAGAGAAACTAAAAGAGTTATTTTCTTACCCGATACATTTAGCTTTTCATCATACACATATGTACTTATTAGCGTTATTTACAGATGAGTTGTTTATTGAAAAATGTGATCAAGATGATGAGGAACTTGCATGTTTAATTTGTTTGCGAAAAGGTGAATTTTTATATTGGCTATCAGTTGGTAATTGTTTCGCTTATTTATTCCATTCTGAAAAAACGAAGAATGGAAAAGGACGATTAAATAAACGGAAGAATTACGAATATATCGGTAGGAAAAATATTTTTGCAGCAAATACCCCTTGTTTTACGTCAGGTGTAAGGGGGTTAGAAAAAGGGATGAATCACATTGTAATGGCAACGGATGGTATTTTAGAATGTGATAAACGAAGGTTTGATGATGATCAATCTTTAGTAGAAATATTGCACGACGGAAATAGCCTGCAGATTGAACCAGTATTAACAAATGTACTGCAGTGGAAGGGGAGAGATTGTGCCACGATTATTGGATGGTCCATTGATACTGAAAATAAACAATGTGCTAATTCATAAAAAAGGAGTTCAAGGTTTTTATCCTTGAACTCCTTTTTGTTAAGCAATATGGATGTGATACGTTTTTAACCACTCATTTACTTGAAGCGTGTATTCCATAGCACTTTTTGCTTCAAAATTGTTAATTTCTTTATTACTTTGATCGGCAATGGCAAGTAATGTGGAATGATTAATAAGTGAGAAAATAGGATTGTTTTTATTACTGCACATGTCGAGTGATAAATGACGGATTGTTTGTAAATAATGTGGGTCTTGTGAAGTTGGATAAGCACTTTTTCTTCTATTGCGTACATCGTCAGGTAAAGCAGCTTTCAGTGCTCTACGTAAAATGCCTTTTTCAATATTATCAATGCTTTTTATGTTGAAAGGAACGTTCCATAAATATTCAACTAATCTATAATCGCAAAACGGTACACGAACTTCAAATCCTACAGCCATACTCATACGGTCTTTACGGTCAAGTAAGAACGGAAGAAATCTCGTTAAAAATAAATAAAACATTTGACGTTGTTTTGCTTCTTTTTTATTTTCACCTTCAAGAGTAGGTACTTCAAGTATCGCTTCTTGGAATCGTGTATCAATATAATCTTCTAAGTTACATTGGTTATTTACTTCATTTAATAGAAGAGGAGATGTATTTTTCCAATTTGTTAGCCAAGGAAATTTATCTACATATAGTAATTCTTCTTGATGAAACCATGGGTATCCACCGAATACTTCATCAGCAGATTCTCCGGATAAAGCTACGGTTGCATCTTTTTTCATTTCGCAAAATAGTAAATATAGTGAAGTTTCCATTTCGCCAGCACTCGGTAAATCTTTTGCACGGAGGGGAACGAATAAGTGATTTGCTAATTCTTCAGCATTCACAATAATATCATGATGTGATGTTCCTACATGTTCAGAAACGCGTTTTACCCAAGGAGCGTCTAAACCAGTGCGAGCAAATGTCAGTTCGAAATCTTTTGCGCTATTTACAAAGTCAATGGAATACGTATGAAGTATTTTATGTTCTGCAGCAAATTCTTTCCCCGCTAGTGCAGTAATACCACTAGAATCTAATCCACCCGATAACATACAAACGAGAGGGACATCGGCAATTAATTGTCTTTTTACTGTATCTTGTAAAATAGATAAAATATGCGAGGATGTTTCATCTATAGAATCTGTATGAATCTTACTTTCTAAGTTCCAATACTTCGTAACTACTTTATTGCCACGTGTAAACGTTATAGAATGTCCAGCACGCACTTCTTGAATATGTTTAAAGACGCCACATCCTGGAGTTCGAAATAAGCCTAATCCAAATATTTCATTTATGCCGTCCATATCAATTTCAGCAGGAACAGATGGATGAGCTAATAATGCTTTTATTTCAGATCCGAAAATAATACTGTTATTTCTTTCTGTATAAAAGAGTGGCTTTACGCCTAAATGATCACGTGCTAAAAACAACTGTTGCTTCTGATCATCCCATATTGCAAAGGCAAAAATCCCATTTAAATGTTGTACACAGTCTTCTTTCCATTCTAAATATGCATGTAGTAATACTTCTGTATCTGAATGCGTTTCAAATGCATGACCACATTTTTGAAGTTGCTCTCTAAGCTCGCGGAAATTATAAATTTCTCCATTATAAGTAAGAGCATACGTATAATCACCAGCACGAAATGCCTTCGGCTGCGTCCCGCCTTCTGGATCAATAACAATTAAACGCCGGTGTGCAAAGGCCGCACGAGGTGAAAACCAAAAACCTTCAGCATCAGGCCCACGATGCTGAATACTATTTGCCATCTTTTCTAAAATAACATGTTGATTTGAAAGGTTTTCCTTCCAATCTACCCAACCTGTAATTCCACACATACACATCTCATCTCCTAATTTAAAATAGTAGATTAATGAAATAAAGTGAAACTTTAATCAGTGGGATTTTTTTTCATCCCTCACTGATTATTAGTTGAACCAATCGGGCTTTTACGGGCAGTTATCTCCCGCCTAACTTCCTCGCATTCGCACAATTTTGAGGTGGGATTTACTGCCCGTTAATACGGGGTAAAATGTACACTAAGTTAAAGAATGACTATATAAATAGTGTACTACATGAATCAAATTGCAGACTTGAGAAAATTTTCTTTGAATGCATAGTTATGTGAGACAATAGCTAAGGGAAAGTATTCCATTACATACAAAAAATAAAAAAGATGAGAGAAAAAATTTTGTAAGACGTTATATAGGGTGTAAAAGCTTTTACAAAAAAATAAGGGGAATCGCTACATGAAATCAAATGAGAAAAATTTTATAAAAAGATTACAGCGGCAAAAAGAAGATGCGCTAGAATTTGTTGTCGATACATACTTACCACTCATAAAGGGAATCACGCACAAAATACTTCTCCCGGTTCAAAATGATGGACTCATAGAGGAATGTGTAAATGATATTTTCCTATCCATTTGGAATCACGCAAATAAGTTTCATGGAGAGCCGAGTGATTTTAAAAAATGGATTGCAGCGATTGCGAAGTTTAAAGCAATTGATTATTACCGGAAAGCGACTAAAAAAGTAGAAATTATTTCGGATGAGTTTCATATCAGTACGGAAAAGTCAGCGGAAGACGAATTAATTGTTATGGAAGATAGAGAAGAATTATTGATGCTTATTAATCAATTAGAGCCGCTAGATCAAAAGGTGTTCATTATGAAATATTTACTTGGTATGAAGACTGAGGAAATAGGTGACAAGTTAGGATTAACTAGGGCAGCGATCGATAATCGTGTATACCGGGGAAAAAAGAAACTACAACAAAATGCTACGAATATTAGTTTTGGAGGTAGTGCAATATGAAAGACATTTATGAATTATTAAATGATATTGATATAGATGAAAAAGAAGTAGAAGAAATTGAGGCTTCTGAAATTGAAAAAGAAAAAGTGAAGCGTAATGTAAAACAATCAATACGTACGAAGAAAAAGATGAAAACTTGGAAGAAGGGTGTTGCTGTTGCATCTATTTTAGTAGGATTATCAGTTGCAACGCTTGGTATCGGTTTTCCTACATATGCCGGGGGATTGCCAATTGTAGGTGACATATTCCGATTTTTAGATAATGGTAGAACAGGGTTATATGAAAACTCTAAAGCTGACGCAGGGAAGATAATGGAACCTCATTATAATTATAAACAATACGCTACAGTACTAAATATGACAAAAGAAAGCAAGGGAATTAAGATAACGATTAATGATGCGATTTTTGATGGGAAGACAGTATCAATAAACTATTCTATAGAAAGTAACAGAGATCTAGGCGAAAATCCAAGTACGTTGGATTTTTTAACTATTAAAGGAGCAGGTGCCCAATCAGGCAGCAATAAAATTACTAAAGTCGCAGATAGAAAATATACAGGTTTAATAAAAACAAGTAGCGATCTAGTTGGTAGTAAAGAAACTATAGTGAATGTTGAATGGAGTGTACAAAGTATAGCTATTTTAGAAACTGAAGAAGAGATAAAAGGGGATTGGAATTTTAATATTAATCTAAAAGGAATAGAAAATAAAGAGCAATTGATTGGAGGTAGTACAGAAAAAGATGGTGTCAAAGTAAATATGGAGAGAATGGAAATAACACCAATTTCGTTTATTCTATACTACAACCAAGAAGTATCTCAAGAGATAAGGGATGTATGGGATGGAGGGGATGTCGATTTAGAAGTGAGAGATGATTTAGGTAATCAGTATTATGGAGAAGGAAATGGAGGTTCAGGTGAAGATTCTTATAATTTTAATTGGAGTAAAACATTCCAACAACTTAATGAGAATGCGACTAAGTTAATAATAACACCTCACGTTAATTTAAGAATTCACACTCCTGAAAATTATGGATCGGTAACAATAGTTGAAGGACAAGTAAAGGAGCGTTTTGTACCTCGAAGACTGGGAGGCAATAAGGATATGGTGTTAGATACTATTGTAATCGACTTAAAGAAATAAAAAACGACTGCCTAAAACAATTAGGCAGTCGTTTTTTCGTTAAGAACTAGTAACGAGTAACGCATGCGGATGCTGCGTTTTATACTCATCTTTCCACGGAATGTTTAGTTGTTCCCACGATTCGCCGCTGTCATTGGATTGAAACACACCGTTATTATTTAAAGTGTAAAATGTATGTGGTTCGGCTTCGTTTGTCGCAAACATCGAAATGACTGTACCGATTGCTGATGGTAGTCCTTGCTGCACTTGCTGGAAAGGAGTATCTTTCGTTTTACGATAAATATAAGATTCATAAGGAATACGGTGATGAGCGAGATCAGCACTCGGTGCAGCAGAAACGAGAATCGTATCGCAATCAGCTGGATCAATAGCCATGCTGTATAAATAATGATGCTCAAGTCCTTCACTACATGAAATCCAGCTGTTTCCACTGTTATAACTTTCAAGATATGCGCGATCAGGTCCGCCCATAAATCCGTCACCACATGATGCATAAAGGCGATCTGGTGCTTCAGGGTGCATGAGTAATTGATGAGCGTCGATAGGAGCACCGAATTTTTTATCAATCCATGTATGCCCTTTATCGTTACTTTGAATAACAGCACCAGCCTCGATTGAAACATGAATTGTATTTGGATTGTTTGGATCCACTGTAATCCAGCGTACGTGATGGGTAAAAGGTCTAGGCGGGAAAGCCCACGTATAAGAAGATAATAATGATTTCATATTTTTAAGTTCCGTCCACGTTTCACCACCGTTTTCTGAACGGAATAAAGCGCTCGGTTCAGTCCCTACATAAACGACTCCATATCCGTTAACTTGTTCATTAGGGCTTATCGCAATGGAAGTAATCGAAGAATGTAAAATACCATCTTCTTTTGGAAAATCAAAGTAACGATAAGAATCTCCAATCGGTCTCCATGAATCTCCGCTATCGTCACTTAACCAGAGACCTCTTCCAAATGTGCCGCAATATACACGATTCTTTTGAAATGGATCAACAGCGATACAGGTAGGTTGCATATTTTGTAAGTGATACGCTGTTTCGTAGTTACCATATTGTTCTTTCACTACAACAAGTTCACGCTCCATACAGAGAAATAAACGTTTCATTTTCATAACCTCCTTAAAAATTCTTTCATTAGTAAACAATATGAAGCTGAAAAAGAAGTAGTCTTATTTTTTGTTGAGAAAAAGGACTTGTTTGAAAAGTAGCGAAGTGTGTATACAGAGGAAGTGGGCGTTTACGGGCAGTTAATGCGGGATAAAGATGGGGAGTTTGTTTCATACTAACATACAGATATTGCGCTTAAAGGAGCATTTGTATGGGACATTCACATGATCACGGTCATTCAAAAAATAAAAAAGCGTTACTAATTGCTTTCTTATTAACGACAAGTTTTATGATTGCTGAGGTAATTGGGGGATGTATTAAAGGACAAGTTTCATGTAGAACATGTCACCATTCAAGTAGAAATTGATGGTGAATTTCATCATAGTGAGACAACTTGCAAAGTATGAAAGAAAAAGGATACGAAAAAGTGTCATAACATTTTTCGCACAGCATACATATATATAATGTGGCCACAAATACTTTGTAAGGTAAATATTTCATGAGATTACTTTACTTATAAAGAATCATCTTTTATAATCAAAAGCGGTAATCGATAAAGATTATCATTTTCAATGATCGTAGAAAGGAGTTTTTTTAAAGATGAGTAGTCAACTCCGTTTTGCTGTTGAAAATCGTAAGAGGCATTTAATTGATGAGTTAATTGGGGCAGGTGTGTTTAAAATTCGTGACCGACAATTATACGAGCTGTCTTTAGAGGAATTGGAAAAAGAGTACGAAGATATGGAAGATTATGCAGATATTCAGGCATAGCTATATAGATTAGTAAAAGGTGATCTGGTTGGGATCGTATATACTGCATTAGTTGTTTTAGGGACAATTGTGTTTATTATTAGAGGGAATCTGCTAAATAAGAGTACGACAAAGTGAAGAAGGGCTGTCCCATAAGTCGGTGAAACCGACTTATGGGCAGCCCTTTTTTTGCACAAAAAAATCGCCTTGTCCTGTATAATTGTAAGTAACCACACCAACAAAAACACGAAAGCAGAGGCGATTTTTTT
>NZ_NWUW01000005.1 GCF_002746455.1 Bacillus fungorum
TTTGTGTAATCTCAAGATTTTGTTGATTATAAAACATAAAAACGCCTCCTTTCTTTTTATTCTTCTAGAAAAGGAGACATTTTTAAAGTGTTTTATTTAAAAATTGTATTGACAGAGTTGTTTTTCAACACTCTGAAAAAACAACCGTCTTACTTAGACGGTTGTTTTTTTGTGGAGTAACATCCAAACGTCTTTACTAGAAACAGGTTTGCTAATAAAGAATCCTTGAATGTGGTCACAGTTTTGCTCATATAAAAACTTCCATTGTTCTTCGGTCTCTACACCTTCTGCAATAACTTCTAAATGTAGTTCTTTTGATAGTGTAATAATGGAAGAAATAATCGCTTCCTCTAAAGGGCTAGTTGTAATTCCGCAAATAAATTCTCGAGCAATTTTTAATGTGTTAATTGGATATTTTGTTAAATAAGCTAAAGAACTATAACCAGTTCCAAAGTCATCAATTGAAATTTGAATACCGAGATTTTGAAGCTGTTCTAGTTTGGAAACAACAGATTGATTTTGATTAATCGCGATACTTTCTGTAATTTCGATATCTAGTGCTTCTGGTTTTAGTTCTGTTTCTTCTAACACTTTTGAAATAGTAGGGATTAAATCTGCATGGTTAAATTGAACAACAGATAAATTCACACCAACTTTCAAGTGAGAAAAACCTTGATTATGCCATCTTTTTGCCTCTAAACAAGCAGTGCGTAAAATCCAATTTCCAAGTTCAATAATAAATCCGGTTTCCTCCGCTAGAGGAATGAATTGGGCAGGAGACACGATGCCGAGTTTTGGGTGCTTCCAACGAATCAATGCTTCAAAACCAATTATTTTTTTTGTTTTTGTGCTTACTTGTGGCTGGTATTCAAGGAAAAATTCATTTTGTTGTAATGCTTTAGAAAGTTCACCTTCTAAAAATTCAATCTCATTTTGTGCGATACTCATTTCTTTTGAGAAGAAAACAAATCTGTTTTTTCCATTTGCTTTCGCTCGATACATAGCCATATCAGCATTTTTCATTAATTCTGTTACATCTGTTCCACAATCAGGGTACATGGCAATTCCGATACTTGGTGTAATAGACAGTTCTTCATCTTTAATGAAGAATGGTTTGTTTAAAATATTTAAAATCTGTTCAGCTATAAAAGCCGCACTTTTTTCTGAGTACATATCTGGTAATAGAATTGTAAACTCATCTCCGCCTTGGCGAGCAACGACATCCTTTGAACGTAAGCAACCGCGTAACCTTTTTGCTACTTCCATTAATAATAAGTCTCCGACGTCATGACCAAGTCTATCGTTAATTTTTTTGAATCGATCTAAATCAAGGAACATGACGGCAACATCATTTGCGCTAGTTTGAGCTGTATTTAAAATATTTTTTAAATCTTTTTCAAACTTTCGGCGATTTGGTAATCCAGTAAGTGCGTCATGAAAGGCTAAATGTTCTACTTGCTTTTGTTTTTCGTATAAAGTTGTAATGTCACGTGCTATACCGAACATCCCAACAACTGCTTTGTTTATGAAGATAGGGATGAGCGTAATATGAAGGTAGTAGTAGTAACCTTCTTTTTCTTTTGTGCGAACTTCTAAAGTTTGTGGTCTACCTTCTTTCGTTATTTGTAAAGCTTTCTTTAGTAGATCATGATCTTTTGAGTCAATAAAGTGTAAAAGGGAATAGCTTTCTACTTCACAATAGTAGGCAGTAAATAAGCTTTCACAAGCTGTATTAGATTGTTGGAAAATACCATCCATATTTAAAGAGAAAACAGCATCGGGATGATCTTCGAATAAAGATTTATAGCGCTGTTCACTTTTTGATAACGCAGATGCACCTTCTTCTACTTTTCCCTCTAGTTGTGTAGTCAATTGCTCATACGTATCAATTAGAGCTTGATTATCTTTCCACATATAAAGTTGTCGTAGGAATAATAAGATGAGTGATAATACGAGACCGATTAACATGAACTTATCATCCCAAGGTTGAAAGACAATAAAAGAAAAAGTAATAATTATACTAAAATAAGGTAATATAAAGCGCACATAATCAAATCGATAATACTTTGTTTTCGTTTCATGCTGTATTGGTTTATCCAAAATGTATAGTATGGACGATAAACCAATTAATAAAATCGAAGTAGTATGTATTAAGTAATAGACTTCAGAAGAAGTTTCCATTCCTGCGTTTAATTGAAACAGATGTATATATCCGTACACAAGTATGATAGTAAAGCCAATAATTAATGAAATTCTGCTAGAAGAATATTCTTCTCTTCTATATAGGCTAATAACGGCATAAATTACTAATGATTGTGCAATAAAGTATCCAATTAAAACCCAGGTATCTGTTGTTAACATACGAAAGCTTGAAAGATCCAAAATAAAAGTTAAAGTAAAATAAATATTCATAATAACAATAAAGATGCTATCAAAGGAAAATTGAGCAAGGCCTCTAATAGAGTAATGTTTTACGAACTTTATAGCAAAGCCAGAAAAGAGCAAAATGTATTGTACGATGAAAAAGGGCAACGCTTTATATGAGAATATAACTTGGTCATATATAGAAAGTGAATGAAGAAATAAAGTTATCTCCATTGTTAATCCACATAGGCAAGTGCATAGTATTAAAACCCAAAATAGTTTGTCACCGTACTTCATTTTCTTAATTGTTTTATATAGGCAATAGCAAGAAAAGAGTGTAGCGAAAAAAAACAAGAAAATAATTCCAAGTTCTTTTATATTCAAATTTTTAGGAATAAGAAATATCCAAAGAGAAAATATAATTATATATATCATGACAAATTGTACATATTTTTTTTGATTAATCATATTATGACTCCGTTTCAATAAAGTTAAATCACAGGGGGAAATGCTAATTCCAATAATAGCATATAAAATAGGGTGTTTTTTACTATAAAAAGTTACTTTTAAAAAAAAAGCGTAATTTTACAATTCACCATTGTAACGTTACGCTTTTTATCCTTTTTATTCCTCTTATAGAAGATAATTCGCTTATTAATTGTAACATTGCTAAATCTTTTTGTTTACTTTCAATCATAATATCGAAATTATGATTGATTTTTTTTGCAATGTGTAAGAAAGGTTTAATAAACTCTAAATCAATATATTCAGCGTGAGCTCTAAATTCTTTTTTTGATTTAGGGGAGGAGATGTGAACTTTAGGAGGGATATTTGTATGTGACCAAGTTTCAAAAATTGCAGGAAGTAACTCTTCTAGCGGTTCCTCGCAAAGGTTTGCCATGTGATGATGATAATCAAATACGAATGGAATCTTTTCTTTTTGGCAAATAGATAAAGTTTCTGCGGTTGTGTATGTTTTATCATCGTTTTCGAGAGTCATTTGTTTTTTTATATGTGGAGGAAGTCTTTTTATGTTTTCATGGAAACGTTCAATTGCTTTTTCTTTATTTCCATAGGCTCCACCGACATGAATGTTAATGTAAGAAGTATCTGCAATTCCTATTGCATCTAATACTTTATAATGATAGGTCATATCTGTAATAGCGTTAGTTGTAATATGTGGTTTATCACTTGTAAATAGCGTAAATTGATTTGGATGAAAACTTACTCGTAAATTATGTTCTTTAATTAATGCTCCAATCTTAAGCCAAAGTGGTGCAAGTGCCCCGATATAATCAAATTCGACTTCGGGGTGTGTTGCAAGTGGGACAATGGAAGACGACATGCGATATAACGGAATTTCATGCGCTATATTGTAATGAAGAATACGTATTGTATGCTCAAGATTCTGCCTTGTAACATCGTACAATTTATTTTCTCGTTCTTGTTTACTGAGTTTTTTAAAGCTTGTGAATGTCATCGTTTTGGCAGGGGAACAGTCCCAAAGTGCCATTGCATGTGAGACATATCCGAACCGCATAATCATATGTAATCCACCCCTTTTATTCATTATTTTTCTTATAAGAAGAAAGAAAGTATCGTTCCTATCCATTCTTTTCCTCTATCAATAGGAGAAAGGGGGCTAACATCTTTAAAGGAAAGTAACGATGAGTTTTCTAGATCTTCATGGAATTTGTTTTTTACTATTTGTATAAAATGTTTATCATATAAAATGCAGTTGATTTCATGGTTAATATATAAACTTCTCATATCAAAGTTTGCAGTTCCGATATCACAAATATAATCGTCCGCTATAATAACTTTAGCGTGAAAAAAACCTTGTTGAAATGCGTAAATATTACACCCGGCTTGTATTAACTTTCGGCAATATGGGAATTTCGCTTCTCGAACAAGGGCATGATCAGCTTTTTCTGGAACGAGAATCGTAATTTGAACCCCACGTTTGCGTGCGTTTAATAATGCGTTCATAATTTCTTTTCCAGGAATGAAATATGGTGTACCGATAAAGAGTTCCTTTTTTGCCCCTTCAATTAAATGTAAAAAGGTATGTTGTAAATATGCACCATCAGTCGGAATAAATTGATGTTGGATAGTACCCGGTTGCTGTTTCAGAAAATAAAGAGAAGCACCCAATAAATTTTGGTTTGTATCATCAAACCAGTCATGTAAAAATTGTTTTTGTAAATCTTGTACTCCTTCGCCTGTAAGACGTAAATGATAGTCTCTCCATAATCCTAATCGTTCATTATGTCCCAAATACTCTTCACCAATATTAAATCCTCCGATATAACCAATTTTCCCGTCAATGACTGTAATTTTTCTATGGTTTCTTTGATTTGCAGAGAAGAAAGGAAAAGGAAACTTTACTTTGTGACAAAATGAAAAAGAGACACCATGTTTTTGCAGGGAGCGAATTGCCTCATTTGATAAATGGTGGCTTCCCAATCGATCGAGTAAAAGTCTTACTTCAATTCCTTCCTTTGCCTTATCGATAAGTAACTTTAAAAATTCACGACTGATTTTATCGTTTTTTACAATGAAGAATAAAACGTGCACATGGTGTTTCGCCTGTTTTATATCAGTAAATAGGGCGTCATACAAATCTTTTCCGTATGTATAAAGGTGAAAATCACTTTGACGTAAAGGGAAAGAACGAGAACGTACACGCTTTAAATGAACAATTCTCCCATAAGAAAGATCGATTACAATCCAGAGAGCACTGCCTATTAACAAGAGAGATAAGAAGAACATGAGTAAATTCCCTCCTTCACGGTCTTTTCACCATCAGTTTTTTATAAATCAAACTTTCGTTTTATTCCGTTACTTGCGGGCTAATAATGAGTAGGGAATGAACAGCTTCTTACTCATTAAAGTTTCACTTTATAGTTTCACCGAAATAAACATTTTTATGAAAAAATATGTTGTTGTATAACAAAAAACTGTTGACTGAATGCTCACTCATTATATAATGAAGGTAGGGGATAAAATTCAGAAAATTATATGTTTTTGAAGATTCTAAAAAAGAAAGAGGGCTTACAAAGAGAGGGGTAGCATAAAAATGAATAGCTTATTGATCATTAATTGGCTGGCTGCCATTGCTGTTATTGCTTATGCGGGATATTTGTTTGTGTATCTTATACGAACGAGGATGGCCTACATACAGTTAGGAAAAAAGATTGAATTTGACCGTCGTTTTAAAGAGCGTTGGGATCTCCTTAAGGTCAATGTTTTCGGTCAGAAAAAGCTGCTGAAAGATAAGAAGAGCGGCATTATTCACGTTATGTTCTTTTACGGATTTATTCTTGTCCAATTTGGAGCAATTGACTTCGTTTGGAAAGGACTCGCACCAGGATCACATCTTCCACTTGGACCACTATACCCTGCATTTACATTCTTCCAGGAAATTGTCACACTTGTTATTTTAATTGCAGTCTTTTGGGCTTTTCATAGACGTTATGTTGAGAAGCTAGTTCGTTTAAAACGTAATTTCAAATCAGGCCTTGTTCTTATCTTTATTGGTGGCTTAATGATTTCTGTGCTACTCGGTAATGGAATGGGAATTATATGGCACGGCGAGGAGCTTTCATGGAGTGAACCAATCGCTTCTGCAATCGCTTACGTTTTCTCGGGGATAAATGAAACCGTAGCCATTTCTGTGTTCTATTTCTCTTGGTGGGTGCATCTACTAATTTTGTTAACGTTTTTAGTTTATGTTCCACAATCAAAACACGCGCATTTAATTGCGGGACCAGCTAACGTATTCTTCGGTCGTCTTTCAAATCCAGGGAAACTTGAAAAGATTGACTTTGAGGATGAAACACAAGAAACATTTGGTGTCGGTAAAATCGAAGATTTTAGACAAAATCAGCTTATCGATTTATACGCTTGCGTAGAATGTGGTCGTTGTACAAATATGTGCCCGGCAACAGGTACAGGAAAAATGTTATCGCCGATGGATTTAATTTTAAAACTTCGCGATCATTTAACTGATAAAGGAGCAGCAGTAACATCAAAAGCACCGTGGGTTCCAGTCGTTGCTTTTAATAATACACAAGGAAATCAGTTAGCGATGATGGCAGCTGGGAAAGGGCAACAAGAATCAGCAGCTACAACGCTCGCTTACGATCCGAGTTTAATCGGAGATGTTATTACAGAAGAAGAGATTTGGGCTTGTACAACGTGCCGTAACTGTGAAGACCAGTGTCCAGTTATGAATGAGCATGTTGACAAAATTATTGATTTACGCCGCTACCTTGTTTTAACAGAAGGAAAGATGGACGCAGAAGCGCAGCGTGCGATGACAAATATCGAACGTCAAGGGAATCCGTGGGGGCTAAACCGTAAAGAGCGTGAAACGTGGCGCCAAGGCGATGATGAAGTAACGGTGCCAACTGTAAAAGAAAAATCGAAAGCTGGTGAGGAGTTCGAATATTTATTCTGGGTTGGTTCGATGGGATCATACGACAATCGTAGTCAGAAGATTGCGATATCGTTTGCGAAGTTAATGAACGAAGCAGGCATTTCATTCGCGATTCTTGGTAATAAAGAAAAGAACTCTGGGGATACGCCACGTCGTCTTGGAAATGAATTTGTCTTCCAAGAGATGGCGACAAAAAATATCGAGGAATTTGAAAAAGCAGGAGTAAAGAAAATCGTTACGATCGATCCTCACGCTTATAACACATTTAAAAATGAGTATCCAGACTTTGGCTTGCAAGCAGAAGTCTATCATCATACAGAATTGTTAGCTCAGTGGGTGAAAGAAGGACGCTTAAAACCTGTTCATGCTATTGAGGAAACAGTTACGTACCATGATTCCTGTTACTTAGGAAGATACAACGAAGTATACGAAGCACCACGCGATATTTTGAAAGCGATTCCTGGTGTGAACCTTGTAGAAATGGCACGTAACCGTGAAACGGGAATGTGCTGTGGCGCAGGTGGCGGCTTAATGTGGATGGAGGAGACAGCAGGCTCTCGTATTAACGTTGCTCGTACAGAACAAGCACTAGCTGTGCAACCATCCATTATCGGTACAGGTTGTCCATATTGCTTAACGATGATCAGTGATGGAACGAAAGCAAAAGAGGTAGAAGAGAAAGTTCAAACTCTTGATGTGACAGAGATTTTAGAACGATCTGTTATCGGACAGAAAAAAGAAGCGATGTAGTTTATAAGAATGTATACAACTTTAGAAAGAGGTGCAATGATTGCACCTCTTCTCAACGTAGGAATACCGAGCGAGCGCTCAGTGTTAAAAAATGAAATGGGGGAAAGAAACATGAGTAAAACAGTTATTTTAAGTGCTGCAAGAACACCAGTTGGAAAATTTGGAGGATCTTTGAAAGATGTAAAAGCGACGGAACTTGGAGGAATTGCAATTAAAGCAGCGCTTGAAAGAGCAAATGTGGCGGCTAGTGATGTTGAAGAAGTTATATTTGGAACGGTTATTCAAGGTGGACAGGGACAAATTCCATCGCGCCAAGCTGCGAGGGCTGCTGGAATCCCTTGGGAAGTGCAGACGGAAACAGTGAATAAAGTTTGTGCATCAGGACTTCGTGCGGTTACGTTAGCGGATCAGATTATTCGTACTGGCGATCAATCACTGATTGTAGCTGGCGGTATGGAGTCGATGAGTAACAGTCCTTACATTTTACGCGGAGCAAGATGGGGATACAGAATGGGCAACAACGAAGTTATTGATTTAAACGTTGCTGACGGTTTAACATGCGCATTTTCAGGTACACACATGGGTGTTTATGGCGGAGAAGTAGCTAAGGAAGATGGAATTTCTCGCGAAGCACAAGATGAATGGGCATATCGTAGCCATCAGCGTGCGGTTTCAGCGCATAAAGAAGGACGTTTTGAAGAGGAAATTGTGCCAGTAACGATCCCGCAAAGAAAAGGCGATCCTATTGTCGTTGCAAAGGATGAGGCGCCACGTGAAGATACAACGATTGAAAAGTTAGCAAAGTTAAAACCTGTATTTGATAAGACAGCGGCGGTGACAGCTGGTAATGCGCCAGGACTAAACGATGGTGGTGCTGCACTTGTATTAATGAGCGAAGACAGAGCGAAGCAAGAAGGAAGAAAGCCATTAGCGACAATTTTGGCGCATACAGCAATTGCAGTGGAATCTAAAGATTTCCCAAGAACGCCAGGTTATGCAATTAACGCATTGTTGAAAAAAACAGGCAAGACAATTGAAGACATTGATTTATTCGAGATTAATGAAGCATTTGCAGCGGTAGCAATTGCAAGTACAGAAATTGCAGGAATTGACCCAGAGAAATTGAATGTAAATGGCGGCGCAGTGGCGATGGGACATCCAATTGGAGCAAGTGGAGCGCGTATTATCGTTACACTGATTCATGCACTGAAGCAGCGCGGCGGCGGAATTGGAATTGCTTCTATTTGTAGCGGTGGCGGTCAAGGCGATGCAGTGATGATTGAAGTTCACTAATTAAGATTAGAAGGTATATAGTTCATTAAAAATTAAGGGGGAAGAAGAAATGAGTGTACAAAAAATTGTTGTAATTGGTGCGGGACAAATGGGATCGGGAATCGCGCAAGTATGTGCAATGGCAGGATATGATGTGAAGGTACAAGATTTAAAACAAGAGCAATTAGATAGAGGATTGGCTATCATTACGAAAAACTTAGCGCGCCAAGTAGAAAAAGGACGTATGAAGGAAGAAGAGAAAGAAGCAACGTTAAATCGTCTTACAGTAACGCTTGATTTAGATTGTGTAAAGGAAGCGGATCTTATTATTGAAGCAGCTGTTGAGAAAATGGATATTAAAAAGAAAATCTTTGCGAATCTAGATGAAATCGCTCCAGAACACGCAATTTTAGCGACAAATACGTCATCTCTGCCAATTACAGAAATTGCAGCGGTAACGAAACGTCCGGAAAAGGTAATCGGTATGCACTTTATGAATCCCGTTCCGGTTATGAAGCTTGTTGAAATTATTCGTGGTTTGGCTACAGATGATGCGGTATATGAAACGATTGAAGATATTACGAAGAAAATTGGGAAAGTACCAGTTGAAGTAAATGATTTCCCAGGGTTTGTATCGAACCGTATTTTATTACCGATGATTAACGAAGCGATCTATACGTTATATGAAGGTGTAGCGACGAAAGAAGCGATTGATGAAGTAATGAAACTCGGTATGAATCACCCGATGGGCCCTTTAACGCTCGCTGATTTTATCGGTTTAGATACATGTTTATATATTATGGAAGTGTTGCATGAAGGTTTAGGTGATAGTAAATATCGCCCATGTCCATTACTACGTAAGTACGTAAATGCAGGATGGTTAGGACGTAAAACAGGTCGTGGTTTCTACGTTTACGAATAAATCCCCCTTTGTTACAAAATAGTGGTCTTACCAAATTATTTAAAGGATATATAGCAAATGGAGGCGGAGTATATGAACTTTCGTTTTAATGAAGAGCAGCAAATGATGAGGAAAATGGTTCGAGATTTTGCACAGAAGGAAATTGCTCCCTTTGTTCCTAGTATGGAACAAGGGGTGTTCCCAAAAGAGATTTTGCAGAAGATGGGTGAGCTTGGATTAATGGGAATTCCAGCGCCTGCAAAATACGGTGGGGCAGAGATGGATTTTATTTCTTACATTTTAGCGATTGAGGAAATTTCAAAGGTAAGCGCAACAGTTGGTGTAATTTTAGCTGTGCATACGTCAGTTGGAATGAACCCGATTTTATATTTTGGAACAGAAGAACAGAAGCAGAAATATGTTTCTAAACTTGCGACTGGTGAATATTTAGGTGCATTTGCATTAACAGAACCAAATGCAGGATCAGATGCAGGAAGTTTGAAATCAAGAGCTGTGAAGAAAGGCGATCATTATATTATTAATGGATCGAAAGTGTTCATTACAAATGGCGGTGAAGCAAGTACATATATTGTATTCGCTTCTACAAATCCAGAGGCAGGAAAAAGTGGGATTTCTGCATTTATAGTAGAGAAAGATACACCGGGCTTAATTATCGGCAAAGACGAGCATAAAATGGGACTTCTCGGTTCTCGCACAGTACAACTTACGTTCGAAGATATGAAAGTGCCGGCTGAGAATTTACTTGGTGAAGAAGGACAAGGATTTAAGGTAGCGATGGCGAATTTAGATGTTGGACGAATTGGAATTGGTGCGCAGGCTTTAGGGATTGCTGAAGCGGCGCTTGCCTGTGCAATTGATTATGCAAAAGAACGAGAGCAATTCGGGAAGCCAATTGCGGCGCAGCAAGGGATTGGCTTCAAACTTGCAGATATGGCAACTAGTGTAGAAGCAGCGCGATTACTCGTATATAGAGCTGCATCGCTAAGAGCACAAGGATTACCATGCGGTAAAGAAGCATCTATTGCGAAATTATTTGCTTCTAAAACAGCAGTTGAAGTTGCGATTGAAGCGGTGCAAGTATTTGGTGGTTACGGTTATACGAAAGACTATCCAGTAGAAAGATTTTTCCGTGATGCGAAAATCACGCAAATATATGAAGGAACGAGTGAAATACAGAAACTTGTTATTAGTCGATCTTTATAAAAGAACAAGGAGGAGACGGGAATGCATTTTAAACTATCAGAAGAACATGAAATGATCCGAAAAATGGTTCGAGATTTTGCTAAGAACGAAGTAGCACCGACGGCAACTGAACGTGATGAAGAAGAGAGATTTGATCGTGCACTATTTGATCAAATGGCAGAGCTTGGTTTAACCGGCATTCCGTGGCCTGAAGAATACGGCGGAATTGGAAGCGATTACTTAGCTTATGTAATTGCCATTGAAGAATTATCACGCGTATGTGCTTCTACAGGTGTAACACTATCTGCGCATACTTCACTTGCTGGATGGCCGATTTTTAAATTTGGAACAGAAGAGCAAAAGCAGAAGTATTTACGACCGATGGCTGAAGGAACGAAAATTGGTGCATACGGCTTAACAGAGCCAGGATCTGGTTCGGATGCTGGTGGAATGAAGACGATCGCAAAAAGAGATGGAGACCATTACATTTTAAATGGATCGAAAATATTTATTACAAATGGCGGTATTGCCGATATTTATGTTGTTTTTGCTTTAACAGATCCTGAATCGAAGCAGCGCGGTACGAGCGCGTTTATTGTGGAAAGTGATACATCAGGATTTTCAGTTGGGAAGAAGGAAAGTAAGTTAGGGATTCGCTCTTCACCAACAACTGAAATTATGTTTGAAGATTGCCGTATTCCTGTAGAGAATTTACTCGGGGAAGAAGGACACGGGTTTAAGATAGCGATGCAAACATTAGATGGTGGTCGTAATGGTATTGCGGCACAAGCGGTCGGTATTGCACAAGGGGCTTTAGACGCTTCTGTAGAATATGCAAGAGAGCGTCATCAGTTTGGGAAGCCGATTGCAGCGCAGCAAGGGATTGGCTTTAAACTTGCAGATATGGCAACGGATGTGGAGGCGGCGCGTCTTCTAACATACCAAGCGGCTTGGCTTGAATCGGAAGGTCTTCCGTACGGGAAAGAGTCAGCGATGTCAAAAGTATTTGCAGGAGATACAGCGATGAAGGTGACGACGGAAGCGGTACAAGTATTTGGTGGTTACGGCTATACGAAAGATTATCCAGTAGAGCGTTATATGCGAGATGCAAAGATTACACAGATCTATGAAGGAACACAAGAGATTCAAAGGCTCGTAATTTCTCGTATGTTAACGAAGTAGGGTCAAAAGCGTAGGTATTTTCCTACGCTTTTTCCTTCCAAAAAATAATAGAGAGAGGTGAAGGGAATGGTTAAACATAATGTACAGGCATCCGTGAAAGATGAAAAATTAGTCGCATTAAGACGGGAACAAATGATTAAAGGTGCGGTGCAATTGTTTAAGCAAAAAGGATTTCCGCGTACAACAACAAGAGAGATTGCAAAGGCTGCTGGGTTTAGTATCGGAACACTTTATGAGTATATTCGCACAAAAGATGATGTTTTGTATTTAGTTTGTGATAGTATTTATGAACATGTAAAAGAAAGATTAGAGAAAGTAGTTTGTACAGAAAAAGGGAGTATAGAAAGTTTAAAGGTAGCAATAACGAATTACTTTAAAGTGATGGACGAATTGCAGGAAGAAGTATTAATAATGTATCAAGAGGTACGCTTTTTACCGAAGGAATCACTCCCGTACGTATTAGAAAAAGAGTTTCAAATGGTAGGAATGTTCGAGGACATTTTAGAACAATGTACGGAAAATGGAACATTTACATTAAATAAAAAAGAAATACAGCTTCTTGCACATAATATTTTTATACAAGGACAGATGTGGGGATTTAGACGTTGGGCGCTGCAAAAACTATATACGCTCGAAGAATATACAGAAATGCAAATTAGGTATGTGCTGCAAGGAGCCCATATGCTTCCGAAATAAGGAAGGGACAAATTATAATTTTATTGCTGTATAAAGTTTCCCGTTTTTTTTGTAGCATATTTGTGCGACTTTTGTTTATAATGAATAGTATGGATTTTTTTAAGCAGACCGTTATATATAAGGTTATATTTGATGAAAGGAAGTGCCGCATAAGTGAATTTTAAGCAATATTCACCAGAAGAGCTAAAAGAATGTTCAATGATTGAAGTTGTACATAGCGTTTTAGGGGATAAAAGACAAGCAACGACATTCAACGAGTTGGTTCAAGAAATCGCTCAAGTGCTGGGACTATCTCAAGAGCAAGTTAATGCGAAACTCGCACAATTTTATACAGACTTAAACATCGATGGACGTTTCATTAATTTAGGAGAAAATCGTTGGGGGCTACGCAGCTGGTACCCATATGAGCAAATTGATGAAGAAATCTTACCTCAACCAAAACCGAAGAAGAAACGTAAAGTTGAAGAAGACGGTTTTGACGACTACATTGAAGAAGATGAAGACTTCGACGATGCAGATGGAAATGAAGATGAAGATGTAGAAGATTTGGACAAGGTTCTTGAAGAAGAAGACGGAGACGACGATGATCTTGATGATTTAGATGAAGATGAAGATGATGACTTCGCTGAAGAAGAACTTGAGTACGATGAAACTGAAGAAGAAGAGGAAGAACTGTAGTTCTTGACTTTTCATTATCGTCCATGTAGAATCATTTTTGGGCTCTTTAAAAAAGGACGATAATACTTTTAAAGTGTAAATATAAAAGAAAATTGCTCCCTACTTATTACTTTATGTGATGAGGGGAGCAATTTTCTTTTTTGTTTTTTGTTTAGAAAATAAAAAGAGTCTAACAATAATATGGATACAGTGTTATCTACATACGTTGCGCTTTGCAACGGTGATTATATAACAGCAAAATAGAAGGGAGCTTTTTCATGACTAAGTATATTTTTGTAACAGGCGGTGTAGTATCGTCTTTAGGAAAAGGTATTACAGCAGCATCTCTTGGAAGACTTTTAAAAAATCGTGGTTTAAACGTAACGATTCAAAAGTTTGATCCATACATTAACGTAGACCCAGGGACTATGAGCCCATACCAACACGGTGAGGTATTCGTAACAGATGATGGTGCAGAAACTGACTTAGACCTTGGTCACTATGAGCGTTTCATCGACATCAACTTAAACAAATACAGCAACGTAACAACAGGTAAAATTTACTCTTCAGTTCTTCAAAAAGAGCGTCGTGGTGAATACCTAGGAGGAACAGTTCAAGTTATTCCTCACATTACTAACGAAATTAAAGAGCGCGTATACCGTTCTGGTCGCGAAACAAACGCGGATGTTGTTATTACAGAAATTGGTGGAACTGTTGGTGACATCGAGTCTCTACCATTCTTAGAAGCAATCCGTCAAATTAAGAGCGACATCGGTCGTGACAATGTAATGTACATTCACTGTACATTAATCCCGTACTTAAAAGCAGCGGGTGAAATGAAAACAAAACCAACGCAACATAGTGTAAAAGAGCTTCGCAGCTTAGGTATTCAACCAAACATTATCGTTGTTCGTACAGAAATGCCTGTTTCTCAAGATATGAAAGACAAGCTTGCATTATTCTGTGACATTGATACAAAAGCAGTTATCGAAGCACGCGATGCAGATACTTTATATGCGGTGCCATTATCTCTTCAAGAGCAAAATATGGACCAAATCGTTTGCGATCACTTAAAATTAGACAATCCAGCTGCAGATATGACAGAGTGGACTGCGCTAGTTGATAAAGTACGTAACCTTTCTAAGAAAACGAAAATCGCACTTGTTGGTAAATACGTAGAGCTTCAAGATGCATACATTTCTGTTGTAGAAGCACTTCGTCATGCGGGTTATTCATTCGACACAGATGTAGAAGTGAAATGGGTAAACGCTGAGCACGTAACAGCAGAGAATGTACAAGAATTAGTAGGAGACACAGATGGTATTCTTGTACCAGGTGGCTTCGGTGATCGTGGTGTAGAAGGTAAAATCGTTGCAATTCAATATGCTCGTGAAAATAAAGTTCCATTCCTAGGAATTTGCTTAGGTATGCAACTTGCATCAATCGAATTCGCACGTAACGTATTAGGATTAGAAGGAGCTAACTCTTCTGAAATTAATCCTGACACACCTTATGCAATCATTGACTTATTACCAGAACAAAAAGATGTAGAAGACTTAGGTGGTACACTTCGTCTTGGTCTATACCCATGTAAGCTTGCTGAAGAAACAAATGCATACAGTGCTTACAATGAGCCAGTTGTATATGAGCGTCATCGTCATCGTTATGAGTTCAATAATCAATTCCGTCCGGATATGGAAAAAGAAGGATTTGTATTCTCTGGTACAAGCCCAGATGGTCGTCTAGTTGAAATCATTGAATTAAAAGATCACCCTTGGTTCGTGGCAGCACAGTTCCACCCAGAACTAGTTTCTCGTCCAAACCGCCCACAACCATTGTTCCATGACTTCGTAAGAGCTTCTATTACGAATAAAGAGAGCAAGTAATAAAAAAAGCGCCTGAAATAGGGCGCTTTTTTTAATATTCATTTAACATTTCATCGATTGTAAATTTGATTCCGTGATATGCAAATAGAGCTATCATTAAGCTTGGGAATCCGTAGCGATTACCTTCATCGTCTGGAATAAGACCTTTTAACAGCTTTGTATCAATATGTACATCTGTATATTGTTCTAGTGATTCAGTACCTTCTTGAATAGCAGAGATGCCGACAATAGAGTGTCCATCTGCTTGAAGTTTTTTTGCTGTTGCTACAACTTCTTCATCTGTTGAAAAACGGCTAATAAGAAGTACACGATCTGCAGAAGTTACTTCTACTTCTTTACCATTTTCAAATAATCGTTTTGCTTGCTTCATTGGTTCAGCCCCGAACAGTGCTTCAGCAACAACGCCCTCCATTTCATTTGTACCATGTAGATAAATGAAACCTTCGCCAACTAATGCTTGAGCAAGTAGACGGGCGCTATCTTCTATATTCATTTCCTCTTTTTGAGAAACTCTGGAGAAATAACCACTTAATTGAGTTGAAAAAATTTTTAACATACTGTTACTCCCTTCGTACGTGTTTGCCGGCTTTCATTATAGTTCATTTTTTTAGAAAGGTGAAATCGAAAGGTGGCATAACAAAATAGGAAACGGTAAAATAAGAAAGAATAGGAAGGAATTTGCCAAAGAATAGCGAAAATAAATCGTTAAGATATAAGAAGCTTTAAATCTTGTATTTACACAGAAAGGTTGGGAGTTATGGAAGGTAAAATTTTAATCGTTGATGATCAATATGGCATTCGTGTGTTATTACATGAAGTGTTCCAAAAAGAAGGTTATCAGACATTCCAAGCAGCGAATGGATTTCAAGCTCTAGATATCGTGAAAAAAGATAATCCAGATTTAGTAGTGTTAGATATGAAAATTCCAGGCATGGATGGTATAGAGATTTTAAAGCATGTAAAGGAAATTGACGAGAGTATTAAAGTAATTTTAATGACTGCTTATGGAGAGCTTGATATGATCCAAGAAGCAAAAGATTTAGGTGCTTTAATGCATTTTGCGAAACCATTTGATATTGATGAAATTCGTCAAGCGGTGAGAAATGAGCTCGCTGTAGAGGCGTAAAAATGAAATTTTTATAAAAAATATGGAAAAAAGCGTTTACATGGACTGTTGAGCAGGTGAATACGGTTGAGTTTTTTAGTACAAGTTGTTATCCTATTGAGTGTAGAAAAAAGTCCGGTATGTAGATATACATATTTTACCTTATTCTGGTCATACTACCAGCGATAAGAACTTATCGGATACAAAAAACGTTTTTTAGGAGGATTCACCATGCCTTTAGTTTCTATGAAAGAAATGCTAAACAAAGCACTAGAAGGAAAATACGCAGTTGGTCAATTCAACATGAACAACTTAGAGTGGACTCAAGCTATCTTAGCTGCTGCGGAAGAAGAAAAATCTCCTGTAATCCTAGGTGTATCTGAGGGTGCAGCTCGTCATATGACTGGTTTCAAAACAGTTGTAGCAATGGTTAAAGCGTTAATCGAAGAAATGAACATCTCTGTTCCTGTAGCGATTCACCTTGACCATGGTTCAAGCTTCGAAAAATGTAAAGAAGCAATCGATGCAGGTTTCACATCTGTAATGATCGACGCTTCTCACCACCCATTCGAAGAAAACGTTGAAACTACTAAAAAAGTAGTAGAATATGCACACGCTCGTAACGTATCTGTTGAAGCTGAGCTTGGAACAGTTGGCGGACAAGAAGACGACGTAATCGCTGAAGGCGTAATTTACGCTGATCCTGCAGAGTGTAAGCACCTTGTTGAAGCAACAGGTATCGATTGCCTAGCTCCAGCTTTAGGTTCTGTACACGGTCCTTACAAAGGTGAGCCTAACTTAGGATTCGCTGAAATGGAACAAGTTCGTGACTTCACTGGCGTACCTTTAGTATTACACGGTGGTACTGGTATCCCAACTGCTGATATCGTAAAAGCTATCTCTTTAGGTACTTCAAAAATTAACGTAAACACTGAGAACCAAATCGAGTTTACAAAAGCTGTTCGTGAAGTATTAAACAAAGACCAAGAAGTTTACGATCCTCGTAAATTTATCGGACCTGGCCGCGACGCTATTAAAGCAACTGTTGCTGGTAAAATGCGTGAGTTCGGTTCTAACGGTAAAGCGTAAGAATAAAATTCCGTTTTGGAAACCGTCTAGTCTTTTAGACGGTTTCCTTTCGTTGTATAATGAAAGCGTGAACAAGTCTAAAGATTTTATCATTTTGTTTTTGAAATAGAAAATAATGTGCATAGTCCTATTAATAAATGTGATAACGTATCTAAATTGATAAAGTGAATTCGATGAATAGTTAATCTTTATCTTTTTGTATTATAGGAGAAATGAAGATAATGGGTTCCTATTTATCGAGTGTTAGGGTGGAAAGAGTGATTGAGATTCTTAAGGGGAGCTTTCTATAAAAATATAGAAAGTAAATACATTCACAAGAAGGGAGCTCAATATGGAAAAATTGCTAATTGAAGGCGGAAGAGCTTTAAATGGAACAATTCGCGTGAGTGGTGCAAAGAACAGCGCCGTTGCACTAATTCCAGCGACAATTTTAGCAGATACTCCAGTAACTATTGGTGGTGTCCCTAATATTTCGGACGTGAAAATGTTAGGAGACTTACTAGAGGAAATTGGAGGAAGAGTAACTTATGGACAGGAGGAAGAGATGGTAGTCGATCCTTCTAACATGGTTGCAATGCCTTTACCAAATGGAAAAGTGAAAAAATTGCGTGCTTCTTATTATTTAATGGGTGCGATGCTTGGCCGTTTTAAAAAAGCTGTTATTGGGCTTCCAGGTGGATGTCATTTAGGACCGAGGCCGATTGATCAGCATATTAAAGGGTTTGAAGCGTTAGGAGCACATGTTACAAATGAACAAGGTGCTATCTATTTAAGAGCAGATGAGTTACGCGGGGCACGTATTTATTTAGATGTTGTTAGTGTAGGAGCTACGATTAATATTATGCTAGCAGCTGTGCGAGCGAAAGGTAGAACTGTTATTGAAAACGCAGCGAAAGAACCAGAGATTATTGATGTAGCTACATTGTTAACGAGCATGGGTGCACGCATTAAAGGTGCTGGTACAGATGTAATTCGAATAGATGGTGTGGATTCACTGCACGGTTGTCACCATACTATCATTCCGGATCGTATTGAAGCGGGTACGTATATGATTTTAGGAGCTGCATCAGGAGGAGAAGTAACAGTTGATAATGTTATTCCTCAGCATTTAGAGTCAGTTACGGCGAAGTTAAGAGAAGCTGGTGTTCAAGTTGAAACGAACGATGACCAAATTACAGTGAACGGTAATGGAAGGTTAAAAGTAGTGGATATAAAAACACTTGTATATCCAGGTTTCCCAACAGATTTACAACAGCCGTTTACAACACTTTTAACAAAGGCGCACGGTACGGGAGTTGTTACAGATACAATTTATGGTGCACGTTTCAAACACATTGATGAATTACGTCGTATGAATGCGCAAATTAAAGTAGAAGGTCGTTCAGCTATTGTAACTGGTCCTGTTTTATTGCAAGGTGCAAAAGTGAAAGCGAGTGATTTACGAGCTGGAGCGGCCCTTATTATTGCAGGGTTAATGGCAGATGGAATTACAGAAGTAACCGGACTTGAGCATATCGATCGAGGTTATGAAAATATAGTAGACAAGCTTAAAGGGCTTGGTGCAAACATTTGGCGAGAACAAATGACAAAGCAGGAAATTGAAGAAATGAAGAACGCATAAGTGATACTTCCGCAAGGGGGAAGCGAAGCATCACTACTTGCGGAAGTACACTTTATAGAAAAACACGGTTCACAAAATACGGCAGAAATATAAAGGCTTAAAGGAGAGGGATTATCGTGGAAAGAAGTTTATCTATGGAGTTAGTACGTGTAACAGAGGCTGCAGCATTATCATCAGCGCGTTGGATGGGACGCGGGAAAAAGGATGAAGCAGACGGTGCAGCAACATCAGCTATGCGTGATGTATTTGATACAATTCCGATGAAAGGTACAGTTGTAATTGGTGAAGGTGAAATGGATGAAGCACCAATGCTATATATCGGAGAAAAATTAGGTACAGGATATGGTCCACGTGTAGACGTTGCGGTTGATCCTTTAGAAGGGACAAATATCGTGGCAGCTGGTGGATGGAATGCTCTTGCTGTTATTGCAATTGCAGATCATGGAAATTTGTTACATGCTCCTGACATGTACATGGATAAAATCGCGGTTGGCCCAGAAGCGGTTGGGGCGGTCGATATCGATGCGCCTATTATTGATAACCTACGTGCAGTTGCGAAAGCGAAAAATAAAGATATTGAAGATGTTGTAGCGACAGTTTTAAACCGTCCACGTCATCAAGCGATTATTGAAGAAATTCGTAAAGCTGGTGCTCGCATTAAATTGATTAATGATGGAGACGTAGCTGGCGCAATTAATACTGCATTTGATCGTACAGGTGTAGATATTTTATTCGGTTCTGGTGGTGCACCTGAGGGTGTATTAGCGGCAGTTGCATTAAAATGTTTAGGCGGCGAAATTCACGGGAAACTATTACCACAAAATGAAGCTGAATTGGCGCGTTGCAAAAAGATGGGCATAGACGACATCAACCGTATCCTTCGCATGGAGGACTTAGTAAAAGGTGATGATGCAATCTTTGCAGCAACAGGCGTAACAGACGGAGAACTATTACGCGGCGTTCAATTTAAAGGTAGCGTAGGAACAACACAATCTCTTGTTATGCGTGCAAAATCAGGCACAGTACGCTTCGTAGACGGACGTCATAGCTTGAATAAAAAACCGAACTTGGTTATTAAGTAAAAGGTGGAAGCGGCTCGCTCAGAATCGCAGGGCATTGGAGTTATCGGCCCTTCTAGCTGCTGAAACTAGATTAAATAAAAAGCGAAGACAAATTTTCTTGTCTTCGCTTCTTGTATTTGTGTTTCAACGTATTGATTAAAACTAGATAAAAGGGTTACAATAGTGAATATTACCCTACTTGAACTTATTGCCTTTCATTATTAATTATTTGCCTTCCGTATTTTTTCCCTTTACCCATGTGAAAAGAGAATAACGTTAAAGTGTGGTGTCTGAATGAATTTGTCAATTGCAGCATTAGAAAACATGAAATTAAAAGAGTTATACGAGCTTGCGAAAGAATTTAAGATTTCGTATTATAGCAAATTAACGAAAAAAGAGTTAATCTTCGCCATTTTGAAAGCTCGAGCAGAAAAAGAAGGTTTCTTCTTCATGGAAGGCGTATTAGAAATTATTCAATCAGAAGGATTTGGATTCCTACGTCCTATCAACTATTCTCCAAGCTCAGAAGATATTTATATCTCAGCTTCGCAAATTCGTCGTTTCGATTTACGTAATGGAGACAAAGTTTCTGGTAAAGTACGACCTCCGAAAGAAAATGAACGCTATTTTGGATTATTACAAGTTGAAGCTGTAAACGGAGATGATCCAGAGTCAGCAAAAGAGCGTGTGCATTTCCCTGCATTAACACCATTATACCCAGATCGCCAAATGAAGTTGGAAACGGAACCGAAAAAGTTACCGACACGCATCATGGATTTAATTGCACCAGTTGGATTTGGACAACGTGGTTTAATTGTCGCGCCTCCAAAGGCTGGTAAAACAAGTCTATTAAAAGAAATTGCACACAGTGTTACAACAAATCATCCGGAAGCTGAATTAATTGTACTTTTAATTGATGAGCGTCCAGAGGAAGTAACAGACATTGAACGTTCTGTTAAAGGAGATGTTGTAAGTTCTACTTTTGATGAAGTACCAGAAAATCATATTAAAGTAGCGGAACTTGTATTAGAACGTGCAATGCGTCTTGTAGAGCACAAAAAAGATGTTATCATTTTAATGGATAGTATTACCCGTTTAGCGCGAGCTTACAACCTTGTTATTCCGCCAAGTGGTAGAACATTATCGGGTGGTATCGATCCAGCTGCCTTCCATAGACCGAAGCGCTTCTTCGGAGCTGCGCGTAATATTGAAGAAGGCGGTAGCTTAACGATTTTAGCAACAGCGCTTGTTGATACAGGATCTCGTATGGACGATGTAATTTACGAAGAATTTAAAGGAACTGGAAATATGGAACTTCACTTAGATCGTTCATTAGCTGAGCGTCGTATCTTCCCGGCAATTGATATTCGCCGTTCTGGTACACGTAAAGAAGATCTATTAATTCCGAAAGAACATTTAGACAAGTTATGGGGTATTCGTAAAACAATGCGCGATACACCAGACTTTGTTGAAAGTTTCTTACGTAAACTTCGTCAAACAAAGACAAATGAAGAATTTTTACAAAACATTGTTGCAGATTCGAAAAGATATGTAACAACTAAGTAAAGGGAAAAGATTGGGACTCGCTTATTTTGTGGTAAGCGAGTTTTTTATGTTTTTTAGGTGATGTTAAAGAGAGATAAGTGGAAGAATCTCCGGTCATTTCGCTCTCTCGCATGAAGCAAAAAGCGCTTCAAGGTCGAGAGCTTGAAGTGTCCTGGATTCTTAAGTAATATCCAGTTCCGGTGGCTAGGTCTTCGCATCTAAGAACCTTTCGCCCGAAAGAACCTTAGTTGGTCAGAGCTGAGCGAGCCACCTCCACAGCTCCAGCGGCTAGAATGGTCGGTGGCTTCGCGTCTTCCTACGAGGCAAAAAGCGCCTCTATGTCAGAAGCTCCATCCCCCTCCCATTCTGAATGAGCCGCTTGCGCTTTTAAATTTAAAAAGACAAAAACAGGTAGTTGCAAAATGAAGTTAGCCTTGTTATAATTTCATCATATGTGTTTCATCAATATAGTTGTGTATGCAGCTGAAGATGAAAAACTCTGTTTCGAAAATGATTCAGGGCGGAAGGAGATGAAAAGAATGAAAGCAGGAATTCACCCAGATTACAAGAAAGTTGTATTCATGGACACAAACACAGGCTTCAAATTCTTAAGCGGATCTACTAAAGGATCTAACGAAACTGTTGAGTGGGAAGATGGTAACACTTATCCATTACTAAAAGTTGAGATCAGTTCTGATTCTCACCCATTCTACACTGGACGTCAGAAGTTTGCTACTGCAGACGGACGCGTTGACCGCTTCAATAAGAAATACGGTCTTAAGTAATAAAAACATAAAACAGGCAAGTGTATCTATTCGCTTGTCTGTTTTTTTTGCGAAAATATTATACCTTTACCCTACTTTTAACTAAAAAGTAGACGAAAGGAGAGCTTCATGTACTTAATAAATCAGAACGGTTGGATTGAAGTGATTTGCGGTAGTATGTTTTCTGGTAAATCAGAAGAGCTTATCCGCCGTGTGCGTCGTACGCAATTTGCGAAACAACATGCAATTGTATTTAAACCATGTATTGATAATCGCTATAGTGAAGAAGACGTTGTATCACATAACGGATTAAAGGTAAAAGCAGTTCCTGTTTCAGCTTCAAAAGATATATTTGAACATATCACTGAAGATATGGATGTAATTGCAATCGATGAGGTGCAATTCTTTGATGGGGACATTGTGGAAGTGGTGCAAGTATTGGCAAATCGTGGCTATCGTGTCATTGTAGCTGGTTTAGACCAAGATTTCCGTGGTCTACCATTTGGACAAGTTCCTCAGCTGATGGCGATTGCTGAACATGTAACAAAACTACAAGCAGTATGTTCTGCATGTGGATCTCCAGCAAGTCGTACACAACGATTAATTGATGGAGAACCAGCGGCATTTGATGATCCGATTATTTTAGTTGGGGCTTCAGAATCGTATGAACCACGCTGTCGTCATTGTCATGCAATTCCTACAAACAAAGATAAGTAAAACTCGCTATGTAGGGCGGGTTTTTTTCAGAATAGAGAGAATGAGTGGTGCAAGCCGCTTGCGCTTTTAAATGATATCTAGTTCCGGTGGCTAGCTCTTCGCATCTAAGAACCTTCCGCCCGAAAGGTAAAAAGCACCTTTAGGTCGGAAGAACCTTAGCTGGTCAGAGCTGGGCAAGCCACCTCCACTTTTAAATATAATTTGCGTTTTTTTGAGTAAGTACCATATACTATTTGTATTAGATACTAGGATGTAGAGGTGAATGATGTGTTAGATCGTTTGCAAGCTGTAGAAAATCGTTATGAGAAGTTAAATGAATTGTTAAGTGACCCGGAGGTTATTAGCGATACAAATAAGCTTCGTGAATATTCAAAGGAACAATCTGATATACAGGAAACGGTAGAGGTGTATCGTGAGTATAAGGATGTTCGTGAGCAATTAAAAGATGCGAAAGCAATGTTAGAAGATAAGTTAGACGCAGAAATGCGTGAAATGGTAAAAGAAGAGGTTTCTGAGTTAGAATCACAAGATAAAACATTATCAGAGCGTCTGAAAATTTTACTTGTTCCAAAAGACCCTAATGATGATAAGAACGTTATCGTTGAGGTTCGTGGAGCTGCTGGTGGCGACGAGGCCGCTTTATTTGCTGGTGACTTATACCGTATGTATAGCCGCTATGCTGAGGTACAAGGTTGGAAAACGGAGATTATCGAGGCTAGCTATACAGAATTAGGTGGATATAAAGAGATTATCTTTATGATTAATGGTAAAGGTGCTTTCGCGAAGCTGAAATTCGAGAATGGTGCTCACCGTGTACAACGTGTTCCTGAAACGGAATCTGGTGGACGTATCCATACATCTACAGCAACTGTAGCTGTATTACCAGAGGCAGAAGAAGTAGAAATTGACATTCATGAGAAAGACGTTCGTGTTGATACATTCGCTTCTAGTGGACCTGGTGGACAGAGCGTTAATACAACGATGTCAGCGGTGCGTTTAACGCATTTACCGACTGGTGTAGTTGTATCGTGTCAGGATGAGAAATCACAAATTAAGAATAAAGAAAAAGCGATGAAAGTATTACGCGCACGTGTTTATGATAAGTTTAGACAAGAAGCACAAGCTGAGTATGATCAAAACCGTAAACAAGCTGTTGGTACGGGGGATCGTTCAGAGCGTATTCGTACGTATAACTTCCCGCAAAACCGCGTTACAGACCATCGAATCGGTTTAACGATTCAAAAGCTAGATCAAATCTTACAAGGTAAGTTAGATGATTTCATCAATGCCTTAGTGATGGAAGATCAGGCTCAAAAGATGGAGGCAGCTGAGTAATGCGTGTCTATGAAGCCCTGAAATGGGCTTCTTCTTTTTTACAGGAAAATGGACGAGATGAAAATGCGGGAGAAATTGTCCTTTGTCATGTATTAAAGACGAACAGAACAGGGTTATTGATGAATATGCGTGAAGAAATAACTGTGGAACAAGAAACAAGTTTTGCAGAGTTTATCCACAAGCATGTAGAAGGTATTCCGATTCAATATATGATTGGTTATGAAATGTTTTATGGACGATCGTTCTTTGTGAATGAAGAAGTATTAATACCAAGACCTGAAACAGAAGAACTTATAGTGGGAGTATTAGAAAGAATCGAGCGCCATTTTGATGATGAGAAACTACATGTAGCAGATATCGGTACAGGTAGCGGAGCAATTTCTATTACGCTCGCTTTAGAAAATAAAAATCTTCATGTGTATACGGTAGATATTGCGCAGGAGTCGATTGAAGTTGCAAAAGAAAATGCAAAAACTTTGGGTGCAGAAGTAACGTTCTATCACGGTGATTTATTATCGCCATTTTATAAAACAGGTCAAAGGTTAGATGTTGTTGTTTCAAATCCTCCATATATACCGGAAGAAGATTGGCGTTGTCTTTCTCCTGTGGTGAAAGAGCATGAGCCAAAGAGAGCACTTGTTGGCGGTAACGACGGATTAGATTTCTATCGTCGTTTTATGGAAGAGTTGCCGAATGTGTTGCAGAAGAAAGCGATTGTGGCATTTGAAATTGGAGTAGGGCAAGGTGAGGACGTGAAAGGGTTGTTACAACAAGCTTTTCCACATGCTCATGTTGAGGTTGTTTTTGATATTAATGGAAAAGATCGTATGGTATTTGCAGAGATGGAGTAAGGTTCACACCTTACTCTATTTTTTTGTGGAAAAATTCATATAGATTTTGAATTTAATAGTTTAGAATGATGAAAGTCTGTCCACACTGTTTGTAGAAGGGACGGTGGAGGAAATGAAAAAACAAGTTATTGCTTATCTTCTTCTATTATTAATTGGTGCACAGTTGCTTGTGCAGTTTGGATATATGAAAGCTGATGCGAAAGGACCTTCGGTTATTCCGAAAGAGGCCGTTCGATTACGGATTTTAGCAAATAGTGATTCAGATAAAGATCAGGCGTTAAAGCGCAAAGTACGTGATGAAGTAAAAGCGCAAATTGATGGATGGGTAGCGGATTTAACTTCATTTGAAGAGGCGCGTAAAGTTATTCAAAGTCATATTCCAGAAATCGAAAAAACAGTAGGAAATACGTTGAAAAAAGAAGGAAGTAAAGATTCATTTCAAGTGAAATTCAGTAAGAATGTAAAGTTTCCTACGAAGGTATATGGGAATTTTATTTATCCAGCAGGGGAATATGAGGCGGTGTTGATTACAATTGGGAAAGGTGAAGGGGCAAACTGGTGGTGTGTATTATTTCCGCCGATGTGTTTCTTAGATTTTTCAAGTGGTACAGCTGTAAGGAAAGAAGAACATGTTGTGAAGGCTGAATCGCCTGAGGAGGAGCAGGTAAAACAAATAGATGAGGAAGTAGTGGATACACAAGAGAAAAAAGAGGATGCGGTGAAAGAAAAGAAAGTTGTAAAGCAGGAAGTCGCAAAAAAAGTAACAGCTTCTGAAAAGAAAATAGTAAAAAATGAAAAGAAAGTAGAAGAACAACCTGTAAGTAAAGAAGAAACAAAAACTGTGGAAAAAGTGGAGAAACCTGTGGAACAAAAACAAGAAAAACAAAATGAGTATGTAAAAGTAGAGGAGGAAGAAGAAAAGCCAGAAGTTAAGTTATTTATTGTAGAAGCTTTTACATCTTTATTCCCTAAATAGTACTATTAGTAGACCCCTTCTCATATATAAAAAAGAGGAGGGATTTACTATGAAGACGGTATATTTTGCTACGAAAGCAGATGTGGAAAGATTGCATTCTTTTTTCGGACAAGCTAATAAAAAAGATGATAAAATAAATGAGTTGTACACGCAATTTATGATTTTGGAAGAGGCGGAAGAAATACGAGCTGTCATTGGATATGAACAAAGTGAAGAAAACGCACTTATTCGTTCTTGTTTATTCACACCTAATGTGGATAAACAGACTTTCTTATATTTTTTTGAAATGTTTTTGCAGTATATGAAAGAAAAAAATATTCGACAATTGTACTTACTAACAAATCATCCACAATCTATAACAATCTTTCAGTTTTTTGACTTTGTTACTATAGAGAAAGAAAACATACCAGAGGGAATTCGACAGTTAGAACACTTTTGTAAAAATATAAAAGAGCCAAATGCAATAATACTAAATTGTCAGCTATTCACAAAGTTATCCACGGATTAATTAGGTTTATCCACATTTTGTGGATAAACCTTGTTTGTCTTTTGGATAAATCTCATAGTAAACTAAAAATAGACAAGTATTTCAGGGTAGAAAAGGACGTGGGAAAAAATGCATACAAATATGTGGGTTGTGGATAATGTTGTGGAAAGAAAAAAATATTATCCACAGTTACAAGAAGCTGCAAAATTATTAAGGGAAAATGAGGCGATTGCCTTCCCTACAGAAACGGTATACGGACTAGGTGCGAACGCGATGAATGATGAAGCGATTGCGAAAATTTTTGAAGCGAAAGGAAGACCGAGTGATAATCCACTTATTGTGCACATAGGTACAAAATCTCAGTTAGATGGGATTGTGACGGAAATTCCGCTAGTTGCAGAGAAGTTAATGGAGCATTTTTGGCCAGGGCCGTTAACAATTATTTTACCTAGAAAAGAAGGAATTTCAGAGAAAGTGACGGCAGGACTTAATACAGTTGGAGTGAGGATGCCCGATCATCCGGTAGCGCTTGCTCTTATTGAGGAGGCAAATGTACCTGTTGCAGCACCGAGTGCGAACCGTTCGGGGCGTCCAAGTCCGACGTTAGCGTCTCATGTATATGAAGATTTAAATGAGAAAATCGCAGGTATTGTAGATGGTGGTGCAACTGGAGTAGGTGTTGAATCAACTGTAATTGATTGTACGAGCGCTGTTCCAACGATATTACGCCCAGGCGGGATTACGAAAGAACAATTGGAAGCAGTGATTGGTACGGTTTCTATAGATCCGGCTTTAAAGGACGAGAAAGAAAAACCGAAATCACCTGGAATGAAATATACACATTATGCACCGAAAGCGCCGCTCAGTATTGTTGAAGGATCACGTGAGTTTATTCAGCGTCTTGTGGATGAGAAGAAGGAAGAAGGATTCAAAGTAGGCGTATTAACGACAGAAGAGTATCAGCATGTATATAGCGCAGATGTTATATTATCTTGCGGTGTTCGAAGCGATTTAGCTAGCGTTGCGACTAAATTATATGATGTACTTAGAACGTTTGATGCAAGTGAAGTGGATGTTATTTTTAGTGAATCATTCCCGAATGAAGGAATAGGGAATGCCATTATGAACCGTTTAACAAAAGCAGCGGGACATCATATTATTACTGAATGATAAGGCAAGATTAGCAAACAGAATATTTCTCCTCGGATAAGCATATTGTGAAGTAGCACGTCCGAGGAGGGACATGAATGACGCTTGAACAGCTAATACCTTTAATAATTATGGCATTCGCCTTAGGGATGGATGCATTCTCGGTGAGTCTTGGTATGGGAATGATGACCTTAAAGATAAGACAAATCCTGTATATAGGTATGACGATAGGGATATTTCATATTATCATGCCATTTATAGGGATGGTATTAGGTCGTTTTTTATCAGAGAAGTATGGAGACATTGCACATTTTGCAGGTGCTATTTTATTAATTGGACTAGGATTCTATATTGTATATTCCTCTATTTTAGAGAATGAAGAGGCTAGAACGGCTCCTATCGGAATTAGCTTATTCGTATTTGCATTTGGCGTTAGTATAGATAGTTTTTCAGTAGGGCTTAGTCTTGGTATTTACGGAGCACAGACAATTATTACGATATTACTTTTTGGATTTGTTAGTATGTTATTAGCGTGGATTGGTTTATTAATTGGTAGACATGCGAAAGATATGCTCGGTACATATGGTGAGATAGTAGGTGGTATCATTTTGGTTGGATTTGGATTATATCTCCTTTTTCCTATATAATTTTAAGGAGGAGGACGTTATGAACAGGTTATTGGAATGGTATATTCGATTTGTAACTTTCTTTCCTAGATGGTTACGACTGCTTATTATTTGGGGTATTGTTTTGCAAATTTCAATTTTAGGTTGGATTAAGTTAATTCGTGAATGATAAGAGGGTTCCTTTCTGTGCATAGTTTTGTTTGTACTATACTGATTGCGCTAAAAAATTACACATATAGAAAGGATGAGATGGATGACGAGATTGAAGCAAGTTTTTGGTATTATTATTAGTTTTTTTGTTTTTTGGTTTAGTATGCTCGGTGTACAAATGTTTGCTGAGTTTTTAGATATTGAGTCATTGAAGTTTGTGGCGGGAAAAACGGAGGCGGCGCGTGCTTTTTATTCTCCGTATCCATTTATAATCGTTTTTCTTATTACATTGCTTTCCCTATATTTCTTAGTCATTAAGCTTGGGAAACCGAAAAAAGAGAAGATGCCTACTTTAGAAGAGAAGAAGGAAGAATTACAATAATAAAATCCCCTGCTTAGTAGCAGGGGATTTTATGTTTAAGTGGTGGAAGGAATCGAGTAGCCTTCGCTTTTATATATTATCCAGTTCCAGCGGGAATCTCCAGTCATTTCGCTCTCTCGCATGAAGCAAAAAGCGCTTCATGCGAGAGAGCTCCAATGCCCTGCGATTCTGAGCGAGCCGCTTCCGCTTTTATATATTATCCAGTTCCAGTGGCCAGCTCTTCGCATCTAAGAACCTCCCTCACTAAAGGTAAAAAGCACCTTTTGTGCGAGAGAACCTTAGCTGGTCAGAGCTAAACGGGCCCCTTCCACTTTTAAACTGGCCTAACCAATTCAAATTGTTCTCCTAGTTTTGCGTAGTTGTGTCCTGCTAGGCGGCTTACTGGTTTTAGCTCTTCTGCATGAATGCGGCCATTTTCGTATAGGTGTTCTGCGACGTGGAAGCGAACGACGCGTCCGATTAGCAAATCACAAGCTGGTGAGTCTTCTGTTCCGCCAAGAGGGATTGATCGTTCTAGTACGCATTCCATTCGAATGTTTGCTTCTTTTACACCTGGAACGGAGATGACATCACTTTCAATTGGTGTTAGTTTCGCTAGTTTAATTTCACTCTCATTTGGCGGGAGGTTAGCTGCTGTTTCGTTAATTGCTTCTACGTAAGATTCATCAGAAATATGTACGACAAACGCCCCCTTTTCAATTGCGTTTCGAGAAGTATCTTTCGGTATTCCTGCTTTTCGTTGTACAGAAACTGAGATAAGTGGTGGATTAGCAGCGACAATATTGAAATAACTATATGGTGCACCGTTTAATACGCCGTCTTTTGTTACAGAAGTAACGAATGCGACAGGGCGTGGAATGATACTTCCCGTTAATAATTTGTAATTCTCTTTTTCCGTTTGCTCATTTGGATTAATGGATAGCATGCTTGAAATCCCCTTTCTAAATATGACGACTTATTGTTTGTTTACAAGATGTTAGTGGAAAACTCCTGCTGAAAATAATATTTTTATTACATAAAAAGAACTTACTTCATTGTGATTGAAGTAAGTTCCGTCTAAATAATCTCGAATTCAAGATGAAATTTATAGTAAAACGTATGCGCCAGGTCCAATTAAAGCTACCCCAATAGCGACAGCAATTAACATTAAATTATACTCAAATCCGTTTTGTGTGATCCAGTAACCATTTTTTCCGTGAACAGTGAAGATTGCCATTAACATTGTTCCAACGATAAATAATGAACCAACTGCAGTGAAAATACCTGATGCGAATAAGAAACCACCTAATAATTCAGTTGCGCCAGCCATAAATGCCATAAATACACCAGGGCGTAAGCCGATTGATTCCATCCAGCCACCTGTTCCTTTTAAACCGTGACCGCCGAACCAACCAAATAATTTTTGAGCACCATGACCCATGAATGTAATACCTATAATAAGACGAATAATAAGAAGACCGAAATCCATCATTTTTGAAAACCCCCTAAAAGTTATTAACTTATCTTATGTAAGCAATAATAAAATAGTTACTTACTTTAGTCAAGTGGATTTTAAAAAAGTTTGAAAAAATTTTACAAATTAACAATAAAAAACAAAATGTAGTAAAGACCTCTAGACAAGTTACGTAAAAAAAGAGAAAATATAAGTAGAAGTTAACTTCTTATTGTTATTCAGACAATCAGAATTGACTGGAATTTTGTGAGGCGCTACAATAAGAGTCTAGTAGTAATGACGTAATTTATTTCGAAAGCGTTTTTACAGTATAATATTCGAAGTATGAGGTCTTACGTTTATTCCGATCTTTAATAGAGATTGCCCTATAAACTTTTAGGTAAATTATAAGGAGGACTATCCTATGTTTAAAAAATTATTCGGTTTTGGTTCAAAAACAAATGAAGAAACAATCGTAGCTCCATTAACTGGAGCAGTGAAAAATATTGAAGAAGTACCAGATCCAGTATTCGCTGGTCGTATGATGGGTGACGGTGTTGCAATCGATCCTACTGAAGGCGTAGTTGTATCTCCAGTTGATGGTGAAATCGTACAATTATTCCACACAAAACATGCGATTGGAATTAAAGCGAAAAACGGTACAGAAATTTTAATCCACGTTGGATTAGAAACTGTAAAAATGGAAGGTGAAGGTTTCGAAGCTCACGTTTCTGAAGGACAAGCTGTAAAAGCTGGAGATAAATTAATCTCATTCGACTTAGAATTAATTCGTGAAAAAGCGAAAAGCACAATTACTCCAATCGTTATTACAAACACAGATGCAGCTGAGTCTATTAAGACAACTGTAGGTGTAACTGCTACAAAAGGTTCAACAGAAGTAATGAAGGTTACAATGAAATAATTATCACATGAAAGGAATCCGTTTCGTATGAAATGGATTCCTTATTTTGTTTTGTAGTCTGTTCCTTATGTATGGTAAAATACTTTGGGCACTTGGAAATAGGGTTTCACATATATGTGGATAAGGCGCATTTTTCTTAGAAAAAATATAAGAGAAATGCGCCTTTCGTATATTCACATTTCTTTTGTTCTATTCTAATGTACGCTATGATAAAGGGTAGGAAACTAGAGAAAAGGGGTGGGTTTAGATGAAACGAGTATTATTTATTTGCACGGGAAATACATGCCGTAGCCCGATGGCTGAAGCATTACTTCGTCATCATGGGGAAGGTAAGTTTGAAGTGCAATCTGCTGGTGTTTTTGCCTATCCTGGAAGTGACGCGTCGATACACGCAAAGGAAGCTTTAGCTGAAAAGGGAATTGCAATCGATCATGCCGCGCAGCAAGTAAACGAAGCTTTGCTTGATTGGGCTGATATTGTAGTAACAATGACGGAAAACCATAGGCAAATTGTTCTAGGACATTATCCGAGCTGTGAAAAGAAAGTAGATACATTATATGGGGTAACCGAGGGGATAAGTAAGGATATTTCAGATCCGTTTGGCGGCTCACTTTCGATTTATAAAGAAACGTTAGAAGAGATGGAAGAACTTGTACAAACTTTACTGAAAAAACATTCAGAAGGTTGATGTTTCGTGTATAATACGATATTGGAGATCATTTCGTTCCATTAAAGGCAGCGAGTGAGAAATGAAGATAATTGATTGAAACTTTGGAGGGGTAAAAATGAAAGTAGTAGTAGCATCTGATCACGGCGGTATGAATATCCGTAAAGAACTTGTAAGTTTATTAGAAGAGTTAAACATTGAATATATTGATTTAGGTTGTGAATGTGAAGCTGGTTCTGTTGATTACCCTGATTTTGCGTTTCCCGCAGCGGAAATGGTAGCGAATGGCGAAGTAGATCGTGGTATTTTAGTTTGTGGGACAGGCATCGGTATGTCAATTGCTGCAAACAAAGTAAATGGTATTCGTTGTGCACTAGTTCATGATACTTTCAGCGCGAGAGCAACGAGAGAGCATAATGATACGAACATGTTAGCAATGGGCGAGCGTGTAATTGGTGCAGGTCTAGCTCGTGACATCGCAAAAATTTGGTTAACAACTGACTATGAAGGTGGCCGTCACGAAAACCGCGTAGGAAAAATTAAAACATACGAAGCAAAGTAATAGCTTCTAACTAGAAGCAGTATGAAATATAATTTGGTGAACCAACCTGTGAAAGGAAGAGGCGTAATGACAGAAATCGTAAAGGTAAGAGAACAGCTACAAATTTCGCTTTCTGATTTCCAAGAACAAGCTTCATTACAAAGTGGTCAAATTTTTGTAGTGGGGTGTAGTACGAGCGAAGTGCTAGGAGAAAGAATTGGAACATCAGGAACGATGGAAGTAGCAGAGGCGATTTTTTCTGAGTTAAAACAATTTCAACAGCAAACAGGTATTGAATTGGCGTTTCAATGTTGTGAGCATTTAAATCGTGCTTTAGTAGTTGAGAGAGAGTTAGCGATGAAATATCAATTTGAAATTGTAACAGTTACGCCTGTTAGATCAGCAGGTGGTGCATTAGCAACATATGCTTATCACAATTTGAAAGATCCGGTAGTAATTGAGTTTATTAAAGCAGATGCAGGAATGGATATTGGTGATACATTTATCGGTATGCATTTAAAGCATGTAGCTGTTCCGGTTCGTACAAGTGTGAAGGAGATTGGAAGTGCACATGTAACAATGGCAACAACACGTGGAAAACTAATTGGTGGAGCACGTGCTGTTTATGCGGCGGCTGAAGAGACTATCACTTGCCGTTAAAATTTCACTTTATCCTACGAACAAGGTATGTTGTCTGACTTTATCATAGAAGAAAGAAAAGACCGATTTTCGGTCTTTTTTTTCTTTTATGATATAGAAAGTCATGTTAGAATGTAGTTGAAAACATGAAGGTTCGAAAGAATTACAACCTGAATTTTCGTTTTTTCTGAATAAATAAGAAAAAACTGTTGGGAATCGATGTAATTCGTTCAGAAAAGGGGGATTTTGGTGGATCATTTAAAACGTCAAGATGAAAAGGTATTTGCTGCAATTGAGGCAGAACTAGGAAGACAGCGTTCAAAGATTGAGTTAATCGCTTCGGAAAACTTCGTAAGTGAAGCAGTAATGGAGGCGCAAGGTTCTGTTTTAACGAATAAGTATGCTGAAGGATATCCTGGAAAACGTTACTATGGTGGATGTGAACACGTAGACGTAGTAGAAGATATCGCACGTGACCGCGTAAAAGAAATTTTTGGCGCAGAGCACGTAAATGTTCAACCGCATTCTGGTGCACAAGCGAACATGGCAGTATACTTCACGATTTTAGAGCAAGGCGATACAGTACTTGGTATGAATTTATCTCATGGTGGTCACTTAACACACGGAAGCCCTGTTAACTTCAGTGGAGTACAATATAATTTCGTAGAATATGGCGTGGATGCTGAATCTCACCGTATTAATTACGATGATGTATTAGCAAAAGCGAAAGAACATAAACCAAAATTAATCGTTGCAGGTGCAAGTGCATACCCTCGTGTTATCGATTTCAAACGATTCCGTGAGATTGCAGATGAAGTGGGCGCATACTTAATGGTTGATATGGCACATATCGCTGGTTTAGTAGCCGCTGGTTTACATCCAAATCCAGTGCCACATGCACATTTCGTTACAACAACAACACATAAAACATTACGTGGTCCACGTGGTGGTATGATTTTATGTGAAGAGCAATTTGCAAAACAAATTGATAAATCAATCTTCCCTGGTATTCAAGGTGGTCCACTTATGCACGTAATCGCTGCAAAAGCTGTTGCGTTTGGTGAGGCACTTCAAGAAGATTTTAAAACATATGCACAAAATATCATTAACAATGCGAATCGCTTAGCTGAAGGTCTTCAAAAAGAAGGACTTACACTTGTTTCTGGTGGAACAGACAATCACTTAATCTTGATTGATGTTCGTAACTTAGAAATCACAGGTAAAGTAGCAGAGCACGTATTAGACGAAGTTGGTATTACAGTGAACAAAAATACAATTCCATTTGAAACAGCAAGCCCATTTGTAACAAGCGGTGTACGTATCGGTACGGCAGCTGTAACATCTCGTGGTTTCGGTTTAGAAGAAATGGATGAAATTGCGTCACTTATTGCTTACACATTAAAAAATCATGAAAATGAAGCTGCATTAGAAGAAGCACGTAAGCGTGTAGAAGCGTTAACGAGCAAATTCCCAATGTATCCAAGTCTATAATAGATTGAAGAAGACTGCTAAAACGTAATTGTTTTAGCAGTCTTTTTTTTGGACATATATTGTTCTTTAAGTATGTATACAAATGATGAATAAATTTTGGCAATATAATGAAGGATACAGCTTCCATAATTGGTAAAGATACTAGATAGATTCATCGTAAAATCATGATTTTGCCAAATTTGCCCTTGAATATTAGTAGCGTTTTCTTTACAATCGTAAATAGTGTAAAAAAGCGTGCAAACGCATGAATATCATCTAAAGGAGAGATTCACATGGGAAAACTGTATGTATTTGATCACCCGTTAATTCAACATAAGATTACATATATTCGCGATAAGAATACAGGTACGAAAGATTTTCGTGAATTAGTGGACGAAGTAGCAAGCTTAATGGCTTTCGAAATTACTCGCGATCTTCCACTTAAAGACATTGAAATTGAAACGCCTGTAAGCAAAGCGACAACAAAAGTGATCGCTGGTAAAAAACTTGGTTTAATTCCGATTTTACGTGCAGGTTTAGGAATGGTTGATGGAATTCTGAAATTAATTCCAGCAGCAAAAGTAGGACATGTTGGTTTATACCGTGACCCTAAAACATTGCAACCGGTAGAATACTATGTGAAACTTCCAACGGATGTAGAAGAGCGTGACTTTATCGTACTAGATCCGATGCTAGCAACAGGTGGTTCTGCAGCTGAAGCAATTAACTCTCTGAAAAAGCGCGGTGCGAAACAAATTAAATTAATGTGTATCGTTGCAGCTCCAGAAGGAGTAAAAGTAGTACAAGAAGAACATCCTGATGTTGATATTTATGTAGCAGCATTAGATGAGAAATTAAATGACCACGGATATGTAGTGCCAGGTCTTGGTGATGCTGGTGACCGTTTATTCGGAACGAAGTAAGACAACTGACGAGAGGGGATTCCCCTCTCGTTTTTTTGTACCTTGATGAGGTAGGGGAGGGGGATAAATATACATAGTATATACAACATAAGTTGCATGCACATCACATATAATATAGAAGTCTTACGTCTAAAGAGCACTATATTATGGAAGGAAAGCGTTATATCGTAAAAATATAATGGTGACAAACTTGTGAACATTTTCTTCTATTATAAAGAGAAAAATGTTAGAAATTGCATATCTCTAACCAGTATTTAGAAGGGGAACGTTTTCATTTTTGGGAGGAAATGACTAATACTCAAATTTTTTGATTTTTTACGATTTCTCGTTGACACTGTTAATACCCTATTGTATGCTAACAACGGGGATAGATGGTAGGGCTTTCAGTGACAAAATTACATCTATTCCGTGACGAAAATGTAAACTTTTTATTTTGTATAGGATTTATGCAAAAAAATGAGTTATTATTAACACATCGTGAATGAGGGTTACATATTGGAGGGATGAATCCTTGCAAAAAAACGATCGCAGCCATATAAAAGCTTATGCTTTAATGTCAGGTATTCTTGCTCAGTTAGTCGGTTCTATTCTCGTTGGAATCTTTGGTGGGCAGTGGATTGATAATAAGGTTGGAACGTTCCCGTTGTTTCTTATTATAGGGTTATTACTCGGATTAGGAACAGGGGTATACGCAATGATTCGACTCATTCGCCATTACTATTCGGGAGAGCAATGATGATAGACGTACATGGACTTGTCCAAAGACAAAAGAAATATATGTACTACTTGCTTGCGATTCTAGTGCTAGGATGGGGATTCACCTCTTACAAGGATGTATTTCTTGGACTGATTATCGGGACGATTTTCAGTTTTCTTAGTTTGCGCATCATTGCACGTAGAACAGACAAGCTGTTGGATCGCGTAACAAATGGAGAAAACGTGAAGTTTAAGGCAACAGCGGTAAGTACATATTCAAGATTCGCTACGATTGGATTATTGATTTTATTTGCAGCCAAATATCAAGAGTTAATTGCGATGTGGGGCTTAGGTGTAGGATTGCTGACAGGATACCTTGTCATGATCATAGATTTTCTTTATTTAGAGTATAAGAGCAGGGAAGAGAGGTGAATTACTAGTGGAACACGGTAAATTAGTTGAATTTCTAGGTTTAACGTTCGATTTGTCGTCAGTTATGATGGTTACTGTAGCAGCAGTTATTGTTTTCTTAATCGCTGTTATCGGAACTCGCAGCTTAGCTCTTCGCCCAACAGGAATGCAAAACTTCATGGAATGGGTGTTTGACTTCGTGAAAGGGATTATCAATAGTACGATGGACTGGAAAACGGGTGGACGTTTCTTAACGCTTGGCGTTACGCTTATCATGTTTATTATCGTATCGAACTTCCTTGGTTTACCATTCATGTATTCAGCAACTGAAGCTGGCGAACATATTGCATGGTGGAGATCACCAACGTCTGATCCAGCAGTTACATTAACATTAGCCGTGATGGTAGTTACCCTCACCCATTATTATGGAATTAAGATGAAGGGTACGAAAGAATACGTAAAAGGTTATTTCCAACCTATGAAATTCTTATTCCCATTAAAGGTTATTGAGGAGTTTGCTAACACATTAACGTTAGGTCTTCGTTTATTCGGTAACATTTATGCAGGTGAGATTTTATTAGGATTACTTGCTAAGTTAGGCGGAGCATCATTCCTTGGAGCATTAGGTGCACTTGTACCGATGTTAGCATGGATGGGATTCAGTGTATTCGTTGGTTCAATCCAGGCATTTATTTTCGTAATGTTAACGATGGTTTATATGGCTCATAAAGTAAGCCATGACCATTAATATAATTTAAGTAAGAAAAAAATTATTTTTTTATAATACAAAGGAGGACAAATTAAATGAGTTTAGGTGTAATCGCAGCTGCAATTGCAATTGGTTTATCAGCATTAGGTGCAGGTATTGGTAACGGTCTTATCGTATCACGTACAATCGAAGGTGTTGCTCGTCAACCAGAATTAAAAGGCGCACTTCAAACAATTATGTTCATCGGGGTTGCTTTAGTTGAGGCACTTCCAATCATCGGTGTAGTTATTGCATTCATCGTAATGAACAAATAAGGGAGACTCCCCTTACATAGATGGCGAAGAGTGTTTTTCCGAACTTTCTTCGCCATTGCTTTATGAATGAAACGTATGTCTTTTTTTTCATATGATCAATTTAGATATTTTGAAGGGAGTGAATCCTTGTGCCAACTTTATTATTAGGAGCTGCCATTCCATTTGGAACGATTGCTTACACATTGTTCATTTTCTTACTTCTATTAGTAATGCTACGCAAATTTGCGTGGGGTCCTTTAATGGGAATTATGAAAGAACGTGAAGAGCACGTTACTAATGAAATCGACGCTGCAGAAAGAAGTAACGCTGAAGCGAAGAAATTAGTGGAAGAACAACGTGAGATGTTAAAACAATCACGTGTTGAAGCACAAGAGTTAATTGAAAGAGCGAAAAAGCAAGCTGTAGATCAAAAAGATGTTATTGTTGCTGCTGCGAAAGAAGAAGCAGAGTCAATTAAAGCATCTGCTGTACAAGAAATTCAACGCGAAAAAGAGCAAGCAATTGCTGCTTTACAAGAACAAGTTGCTTCTTTATCTGTTCAAATTGCTTCTAAAGTAATTGAAAAAGAATTAAAAGAAGAAGATCAAGTGAAGTTAATTCGCGATTATATTAAAGAAGTAGGAGAAGCGCGATGAGCAATGGGATTGTAGCAAAACGTTATGCTGTCGCTCTTTTTAAAATTGCAAAAGAAAAACACGTATTAGAAATGTTTGAAGAGGAATTACGCCTTGTACAAAACGTTTATGTAAAGAACGGAGAACTACATAGCTTTTTAACGCAACCGAACATTTCAAAGGAACAAAAGAAAACGTTTCTTGCAAACGTATTCGGATCTGTTTCTGAATCTATTTTAAATACGTTATATATTTTAATTGATAACAAACGCATTGATATCTTGCCTGAAATTGCAGATGAATATGTTGTTCTTGCTAATGAAGAACGTAACGTAGCGGACGCAACTGTATATTCCACTCGTCTTCTATCAGAAGAAGAGAAGCTTAACATTGCAGAAGCATTTGCGAAGAGAACGGGAAAAGATGCAATTCGCGTAAAAAATGTTGTAGATGAAGATTTACTAGGCGGCATTAAAGTACGTATTGGAAATCGCATTTATGACGGAAGTTTACAAGGAAAATTAGCACGTATTCAGCGTGAATTAATGAAGAATAGATAGGGGTGAAGCACATGAGCATCAGAGCTGAAGAAATTAGCGCACTGATAAAGCAACAAATCGAGAACTATCAGTCTGAAATCGAAGTTAGTGATGTTGGTACAGTTATCCAAGTTGGTGACGGTATCGCGCGTGCTCATGGTCTTGATAACGTTATGGCTGGTGAACTTGTAGAGTTCTCTAACGGCGTTATGGGACTAGCACAAAACTTAGAGGAAAATAACGTAGGTATTATCATTTTAGGACCTTACACAGAAATCCGTGAAGGTGACGAAGTTCGTCGTACTGGTCGCATCATGCAAGTACCAGTAGGAAAAGAACTAATTGGTCGTGTTGTAAACCCATTAGGTCAACCAGTTGATGGTTTAGGCCCAATTAATACAACAAACACTCGTCCAATCGAAAGTCCAGCACCAGGTGTAATGGATCGTAAATCTGTTCATGAGCCACTTCAAACAGGTATTAAAGCAATCGATGCTCTTGTACCAATTGGCCGCGGTCAACGTGAGTTAATCATCGGTGACCGTCAAACAGGTAAAACAGCAGTTGCACTTGATACAATCATTAATCAAAAAGATGAAGATATGATTTGTATCTACGTAGCAATCGGACAAAAAGAATCAACTGTACGTAACGTAGTAGAAACACTACGTAAGCACGGTGCATTAGAGTACACAATCGTTGTAACTGCATCTGCTTCTCAACCAGCTCCATTATTATACTTAGCTCCTTACGCTGGTGTAACAATGGGTGAAGAGTTCATGTACAATGGTAAACACGTATTAGTAGTATATGATGACTTATCAAAACAAGCAGCAGCTTACCGTGAGCTGTCATTACTATTACGTCGTCCTCCAGGTCGTGAAGCTTATCCAGGGGATGTATTCTACTTACATTCTCGCTTATTAGAGCGTGCAGCAAAATTAAGTGATGCAAAAGGCGGCGGTTCTTTAACTGCACTACCTTTCATCGAAACACAAGCAGGGGACGTATCAGCTTACATCCCAACAAACGTAATCTCGATTACGGATGGACAAATCTTCTTACAATCTGACCTATTCTTCTCTGGCGTACGTCCAGCGATTGATGCGGGTACTTCTGTATCTCGTGTAGGTGGATCTGCTCAGATTAAAGCAATGAGTAAAGTATCAGGTACACTTCGTCTTGACCTTGCATCTTACCGTGAGTTAGAAGCGTTCGCTCAGTTCGGTTCTGACCTTGATAAAGCAACTCAAGCGAAACTAAACCGTGGTGCTCGTACTGTTGAGGTATTAAAACAAGGATTACACAAACCGTTACGTGTAGAGAAACAAGTTATCATTCTTTACGCTTTAACACGTGGATTCCTAGATGATATCCCAGTAGCAGATATCACTCGTTTCGAAGAAGAATTCCATGCTTGGTTAGATTCTAATGCGACTGACTTATTAGAAGAAATCCGCACAACTAAGAAACTTGCGGATGACGACAAATTTGCAGCAGCAATTAACGGATTTAAAAAAGTATTCGTAGCTTCTGAATAATAATAAAAAGTGAAGCCGACTGTTCAGCCCCATCGTCTAAGGTTCTTAGACGAAAGGGGCTAGGAGGCGGAACTAGATTAATAAAAGCGGAAGCGGCTCGTTCTGAATGTGAGGAAGAAGTGAAGCCACCGAACATTCAAGTCGCTGGAGCTAGATAGTATATATAAGGCATCTCAATTTCTGAGATTGCTGACGGTTATGTAAAGGAAAAGAGTAGGTGCACCTATTCTTTTCCTTCAATCATGAGCAAGAATATCTTGCAACGTAGATTAGGAAGAGGATTCTTACTAATCGTGCCAACTTCCGGAAAAAAGGTGGTGAAAACCTGTGGCATCTTTACGCGATATAAAAGCGAAGATTAACTCGACAAAGAAAACGAGTCAAATTACGAAAGCGATGGAGATGGTATCTGCATCTAAGTTAAACCGTGCAGAGCAAAATGCTAAATCTTTCGTTCCGTATATGGAAAAGATTCAAGAAGTAGTAGCGAGCATTGCGCAAGGAAGTAAAGGAATTAATCATCCGATGCTAAATGAGCGTCCTGTAAAGCGTACAGGATACATCGTTATTACATCTGATCGCGGACTAGCAGGTGGTTATAACAGTAACGTATTACGTACAGTGAGTAACGTAATTCGTGAACGTCATAATATGGATTCAAACCAATATTCAATTATTGTGCTTGGACGACTAGGACGTGATTATTTAAAACGTCGCGGCTTTAACATCATTGATGAAGTAGTTGGATTATCTGACCACCCATCATTTACTGATATTAAAGAACTTGCTTCTCGAGCAATTGCGATGTTTGCAGATGGTGCTTATGATGAGCTGTATATTTACTACAACCATTACGTAAGTAAAATTTCACAAGAAGTAACGGAAAATAAAATTTTACCGCTTACTGATGTGGCGTCTGATAAAACGACGACAGCTTATGAATTCGAACCTTCTGAAGAAGAAATTTTAAAAGTACTATTGCCACAATACGCAGAAAGCTTAGTGTACGGTGCATTACTAGACGGTAAAGCAAGTGAACACGCAGCGCGTATGACAGCAATGAAGAGTGCTACAGACAACGCAATGGAAGTTATCGATTCACTTACACTTTCATTCAACCGTGCGCGTCAAGCAGCGATTACGCAAGAAATTACGGAAATCGTTGGTGGAGCAGCAGCGTTAGAATAGTATTAAAAAGCGGAAGCGGTTTGTTCAGAATGAGAGGGGGATGGGGCTTTTGACGTAGAGGCGATTTGTGCCTCGTAGGAAAAAGCGAAGCCACCGAACATTCTAACCGCTGGAGCTGGATTCAATAAAAAGCGTAGGCGGCTCTGTCAAAAGAGTCGCGTAAGCTATAAACTAATAAAAAATTAAAAGCTAACTGCTCGTAGCGAGTTGGCTAATTAAAAGAAAGCTAGGAGGGAACCCGATGAATAAAGGGCGCGTTACGCAAATCATGGGTCCGGTTGTAGACGTTAAGTTTGATGGCGGAAAGCTACCAGAAATCTACAACGCCCTTACGGTAAAACAAAGCAACGAAAACGGAAGCATTAACTTAACATTTGAAGTTGCACTTCATTTAGGTGATGACACAGTTCGTACAGTTGCGATGTCTTCCACAGATGGACTTGTTCGTGGCACAGAAGTAGAAGATACTGGTAAAGCGATCTCAGTACCAGTTGGTGATGTAACACTTGGTCGTGTATTTAACGTATTAGGTGATGCAATTGACTTAGATGGTGAAGTTCCTGCGGATGTACACCGTGATCCAATTCACCGTCAAGCACCTGCATTCGAAGAATTATCTACTAAAGTAGAAATTCTTGAAACTGGTATTAAAGTAGTAGACTTACTTGCTCCTTACATTAAGGGTGGTAAAATCGGTCTATTCGGTGGTGCCGGCGTAGGTAAAACAGTATTAATTCAGGAATTAATCAATAACATCGCACAAGAGCACGGTGGTATCTCTGTATTCGCTGGTGTAGGTGAGCGTACTCGTGAGGGTAATGACTTATACCACGAAATGAGCGATTCTGGCGTAATCAAGAAAACTGCGATGGTATTCGGACAAATGAATGAGCCACCTGGAGCACGTCAACGTGTTGCATTAACAGGTTTAACAATGGCTGAGCATTTCCGTGATGAGCAAGGACAAGACGTACTATTGTTCATCGATAACATCTTCCGTTTCACGCAAGCGGGTTCTGAAGTATCTGCCCTTCTTGGTCGTATGCCATCTGCGGTAGGGTACCAGCCAACACTTGCAACAGAAATGGGTCAATTACAAGAGCGTATTACATCTACAAATAAAGGGTCTATCACGTCTATCCAAGCGGTATATGTACCAGCCGATGACTATACTGACCCAGCACCAGCTACAACGTTCGCTCACTTAGATGCAACAACAAACTTAGAGCGTCGTTTAACACAAATGGGTATTTACCCAGCCGTAGATCCATTAGCATCTACATCTCGTGCACTTTCTCCAGAAATCGTAGGAGAAGAGCATTATGAAGTGGCTCGTCAAGTACAGCAAACTTTACAGCGTTACAAAGAGCTTCAAGATATCATCGCTATCTTAGGTATGGATGAGTTATCTGAAGAAGATAAGTTAGTTGTACATCGTGCTCGTCGTATTCAATTCTTCTTATCTCAAAACTTCCACGTAGCTGAGCAGTTTACAGGTCAAAAAGGTTCTTATGTACCTGTAAAAAATACAGTTAGTGGTTTCAAAGAAATTCTAGAAGGAAAATATGATGACCTTCCAGAAGATGCATTCCGCCTTGTTGGTGGCATTGAAGAAGTTATTGAAAACGCGAAGAAAATGATGGCGTAAGGCCTTAGGAGGGACGAAGTATGAAGACATTTCCAGTCAGTATTGTAACTCCTGATGGACCGGTTTACGAAAAAGAAGTAGAGATGGTAAGTGTAAAAGCAGAGAGTGGGGAAATGGGGATCTTACCAGGTCACATTCCAACTGTTGCACCATTAAAGATTAGTGCAGTTCGTCTGAAAAATGGTGGACACACTGATTATGTAGCAGTAAGCGGTGGCTTTATCGAAGTTCGTCCAGATAAAGTGACTGTATTATCATCATCTGCTGAAGAAGCAAACCATATCGATATCCATCGTGCAAACGAAGCGAAGCGTCGCGCTGAGCAACGTCTGCAAGATAAACAAGCGCATGTTGACTTTAAACGTGCAGAAATGGCATTACAACGTGCCGTGAACCGTTTAAACGTTTCTGATATGAAGTAAAAAAATCCGTAAGGGCTCTTGCCTTTACGGATTTTTTTGTGTAGTTTATGGATAATTTTACAAAAATGGTATAATTATATTGATGCTTGTATAAGTAGAGAATGTACAACAATTTATAAAGGAGATGAGTAAATGATCGGTGAAATGAAAAGAGAAGCGTTGCACTCTTTAAAGGGAAATTGGGGACTAGGTGTTGGATCAACGATTTTATATCATATTATAAGTTACGTCGTTTCGATGGCTGTAATGTTTATACTATTAATTCCAGGAGTTATAATATTTCTTTTAGTGTCTATTTCAACTGGTTCAATTGAAGAAGACGTGATGTCAATTGGAGCTGTTATTACGTTTGGTTTTTTTTACTGTCTTATGATAATTTTAAGTTATGCGGCTTATGGCATTACCTCATACGGTTACACGAATGTGTTTCTACAAATAAGTAAACGGGAAGATGCTAGAGTGGATTATTTATTTGAAGGGTTTCGTGGTTTTAAAAGAATGATGAAAACGATGTGGGCTATGCTTGCAATTTTGTTATATACAGGTACATGGGTTCCAATGCTAGGAACAATTGTATTTGGGATATTAGGATTCTTTGATGAGAATGCAAATCCATCGTTCATAATCGTTTTCTTTGTTTTATTAGCTATTTCGTTTATTGTAATGGCTATTCTGTATTTTTCATATTCGATGACATATTATGTGATGGTTGAAAAACCAGAATATAGTGTTTCGCAGGCAATGAAAGAAAGTAAGAATCTTATGAAGGGGCATAAATTAGATTTATTTCTTTTATGGCTGAGCTTTATAGGTTGGGCAATTTTATCGATTCTTACACTTGGAATAGGTTTTCTTTGGCTTAGTCCGTACGTGAGCACAACGACAGCACATTTTTATCGCTATCTTTCAAAAGATGAATTGTAGTAGGAACATGCTATACTAATAGAGTTATTTCGTATAGGAGGAAAAATATGATTAGTGATTTAAAAGGAGAAGCGCTAGATTCATTAGAGGGGAAATGGGGATTAGCTGTTGGAGCTACACTACTTATTTCAATTCTTATCACAGCTTTTAGTTTTAGTGTTGAGTCGGGATTTTCTTTGATTTTTGGTTGGCAAGAAACAGGTCGTTCACTTTCAATGAATATAATTACATTTTTTGTTACTGGACCGTTAACTTTAGGTGGATATTATCTTGGTTTAAATATCCTTCGTGAAAAGCAAGCTAGTATCGGTAATGTATTTGTTTGGTTTTCAGAGGGAAAAAGATTTCTGAAATCATTTTTATTATATTTATTAGTGAATCTTTATCTTTTCTTATGGACGTTACTGTTCATTATTCCAGGTATTATTAAATCATTTTCTTATGCGATGACGTATTTTATAATAAATGACCATCCTGAGTATTCTATAAATCAAGCTATTACAGAAAGCCGTCGTATGATGGATGGACATAAGATGGAGTATTTCATTTTATGTTTAAGCTTTATTGGTTGGTTTATATTAAGTTGTATTACATTAGGGATCGGATTCCTATGGCTAATTCCATATTTTTATACGACGTCAGCAGCTTTTTATGAAGAGATTGCAGAGGAATATTACGAGAAAAAAATTCCGACATTATAAAGTGAAACTGTAATGGTGACTAGTTTTACTGTCGGCAAATAGTTTGATAAAAACACCCAGTATGAGCTATTGGTTCATACTGGGTGTTTTTTGTAGGAATTTTATAAATTGATGACTAGTAAGTGGTTTGCTGAAATAGTAACCTTGCATATATTTACAGTTATTCTTTTGTAGAAACTTAAGTTGTTTTTCTGTTTCAATTCCTTCAGCAACGACAGAAAGGTTTAAAGTATTTGCAAGGGAAAGGATAGTGGAAACGATGGCTCTTTCTTCCGGCCGATGATCGGCGAGTTGTGTAAATTCTCTCGGTACTTTTAATGTATCGATAGGGAAAATGGATAAATAAGCGAGAGAAGAATAGCCGGTACCGAAGTCATCAATGGACGTTTGAATACCATATTCCTTTAATTGCTTTAGCCGTGATAAGGTTTCTTTTTCATCAATCATCGCAATTCGTTCTGTTAACTCAAGTGTTACATACTTTGGGTCGACGTTAACGTCTGTTATTATTTGTGAAATGTTCTCGATTAAATGATCTTGCTGAAACTCTTTTGCTGATAAGTTAACACTTATTTTTAAATCTTTGTAACCAAAAGTATGCCATATTTTTAGCTGAAGACAAGATTCACTTAATACCCAATGACCAAGTGGGATGATTTGTGGAGTCTCTTCTACAATTGGGATGAACTCACATGGCGGAATGTCACCTAGGAGTGGGTGTTTCCAGCGTATTAATGCTTCAGCACCAATAATCTTTTTCGTCGTAATATCAATTTGTGGTTGATAGACGAGATAAAATTCTTTGTTTACTAAAGCGAGTGGTAAATCTTTTTCAATTCGAGCTTTTCGTTCCATTTTTTTATATAATTCTTTCGTGTACAAAGAGCTACCGTTTTTTCCTTTATTTTTTGCTTCGTACATGGCCATATCAGCATGCTGCAAAATTGATAATGGATCTTCACCTGCTTCAGGATATATTGCAATTCCGATGCTCGGTGAGATTTGTAAATGCTGATTTTCGATTTCGAATGGTTCGTTCATGATCGCTACAATTGTATCAGCTATTTTTTTTACATCTGGCCTTTTTTTATAATTTTCGATAAGGATTGTGAATTCATCCCCAGCTAGCCGGGCAAGTTTCATATTTGGTGTCGCTATTCTTTCGAGTCTTTTTGCTACTGCAATTAATAGAAGGTCCCCTACCCTATGACCGAGGGTATCATTAATAACTTTAAAGCGGTCTAGGTCGAGAAACATAACAGCAAAAGGTCTTTTGGATATTTCAGATCGAGCAATTGCTTGTTCTACATATTGGTGAAATGCACGGCGGTTTGCAAGCTCTGTTAAAGTATCATGATATGCTAGAAAGTTAATTTGCTCTTGTTGTTGTTTGCTTTCCGTAATATCTTTAATCATTAAATAAACTCCCGAAATATGATCCTTTAAAAAGATAGGAACAGCCGTAACATGCAAGTAGTAAATATCTCTATTTTTGTGATAAGCCCGTATTTCTAAAGAGATAGAATGCCCTTTTTTTACGCGATGAAAGGTGTTAATAATTTCTTCTAAATCTTCTTCGTATATGAGTGAGTAGTAAGGTTGATTTAATAATTCGTTTGTTTGATAGCCGAGTAAAGTCGTACCGGCGTTATTCACTTTGAGAAAGTTACCATACAAATCTAATGTGAAGATTGGATCTGGATGATGCTCGTATAGAGACTTAAACATTTGTTGGTTATGATATAGTTCATTTTTTTGTTCTACTAAATCTTCTGTACGTAGTTCAATTTGTTTTTCGAGTTCTGAGTTGAATTGCATTTGGGCTAGTAATAATATTTTATTTTGTTTTCGAACTAAACTATGGCGTATGAGAACGAAGGAGAAAGTTATCATAAGCCCAATTACTACAATAGGTGCAAAAACGTATTCAACTAATATAAAAACAATAAGCATTACTACAGAAATATAAGGTAATGATAATCTAATTGATTCCCCAAGTTTAGGTGTTAATAGTACTTGCTCTTGTTTTTCAGGTTCTTTTTTATGAAGAATGCAGGCGATTGCTACTAGTACTAACGTTACTTGATAGAAGGGTGTAACTGTAAACATAGAATACTCGGGTGTGAAGTATTTGATATAAGCATAAATCGCGTCTGTAGTCGCATATAAAATTAAAGCACTGGCAAGAAGCACCCCGACTTTTTTTGATAATAAGGATAATGGTCTGAATAATAGATTGATTCCTATGAGAAAAAAGAGTAAATCGGCCATTGGATAGGTAAGTTGAACAAATATGTCGATATAGGATGTCGTAAAAACGTGAATGGTTCGTTCAATAAGTAAGTAGTAACTTAAAGTAAATTGTGCTGTAACGATAATACAAATATCACATATCATAAAAAGCTTTTCTAATAAATCTCGGTTATAAATGATTTCATATAGAAAGGCAAATGCAAAGCTAATTAAAAAAAGTAGATAAAAAAAATCGGACGGATCAACGAATGTATAGTAGTTCTCTAAAATTAAACGTTTATAGGAAACAACGATATCCCCAATGAAATAAGAGAGGGTTCCAACAGATAATATGGTCCAAAATAAACGAGGTAACCCTTCTTTCATGTTTGAAAAATAAAGTATATAACTACAAGCGATAATATCAATTAATAAGGTGCTTATTCCAATTAATATTTGAAAAGGAGATGAGTATTCATATAGAAAAGGCATTGCCATGTAATGAATCGCTATAGACAACAATATAATGCTTATAAGAATACTTACATGTGTTTGTTTTTTCATTTATCTCACCCACGGTATATACATATAAATTCCTCTTTTTATTTTTTATTGTTTCTTGAAAAAATATATATAATTTCTATACTTATTTTGCACAGGTATAGCGAGTTATACAAATAAATTTTAATAATTCTCGTTTCTGTCCCCAACATATCGACATCGGAATTTGAAGTTTGCTATAATGAGTGAAATAGTTTCATTATTTAGAAAAATTTAAAAATAATAATTGCTGCAACTAGGACATATTGTTTACTAAGTGAACTTGTTCTTAATTCAGGGGGAGGGTTTCACAATGGAAAGTGTATATGAAAATAGTTATATGATCGTTTTGATTTTCTTGCTATTAGGCATATTGCTACCGGTAGTGGCTCTTACATTAGGAAGGATGCTGCGCCCGAACAAACCAAGTGCAGCGAAAGCGACGACGTATGAGAGTGGGATTGAGCCTTTTCATGATGCAAATATTCGGTTTCATGCTCGTTATTATATTTTTGCTTTATTGTTTGTCATCTTTGATGTAGAAACTTTATTTTTATATCCATGGGCTGTTGCATATGACAAGCTCGGTTTATTTGCACTGATTGAAATGCTCATCTTTGTTGTAATGTTGCTAGTTGGATTAGCGTATGCTTGGAAAAAGAAGGTGTTACAATGGTTATAAATTTTGAGGAATTACATCCAAATGAGCGAGCGGAATTAGAACGAAATATCTTTTTTTCTACATTGGAACAGTTGAAAGGATGGGCGCGAAGTAATTCTTTGTGGCCGATGACATTTGGACTGGCATGCTGTGCAATTGAAATGATGGGAGTAGGTTCATCACATTACGATTTAGATCGATTTGGGTCATTTTTTCGGACTTCACCAAGGCAATCGGACGTTATGATTGTGTCGGGAACGGTAACGAAGAAGATGGCTCCTATTGTTAGGCGTTTATACGATCAAATGCCTGAACCGAAATGGGTTATTGCAATGGGATCCTGTGCGACAGCAGGTGGCCCATACGTAAATTCGTACGCTGTTGTGAAAGGTGTAGATCAAATCGTACCAGTTGACGTGTATATTCCTGGTTGCCCACCAAATCCTGCAGCTTTAATCTATGGAATTAATAAATTGAAAGAAAAAATTCGTTACGAGGCAAAGACGGGAAAGCAGGTGACGAATAAATGAGTAATCCAAACAAAGAATTAGAGGACTTGAAAAGAGAAGCAGCTAGGCGTGCGAAAGAAGAGGCGAGAAAGCGTCTCGTTGCGAAACATGATGTAGAAATAAGTAAACTTGAGGAAGAAAATCGAGAAAAAGAGAAAGCGCTACCAAAAAATGATGATATGACTGTGGAAGAAGCAAAACGACATGCAGCAGCCGCGAAAGCAAAAGCGGCGGTGTTAGCAAAGCAAAAAAGGGAAGGAACAGAAGAAGTAACGGAAGAAGAGAAGGCCAAAGCGAAAGCGAAGGCAGCAGCAGCCTCGAAAGCAAAAGCAGCGGCATTAGCGAAGCAAAAAAAGGAAGGAACAGAAGAAGTAACGGAAGAAGAGAAGGCCAAAGCGAAGGTGAAGGCAGCAGCGGCCGCAAAAGCAAAAGCGGCGGCGTTAGCAAAGCAAAAAAGGAAAGGAACAGAAGAAGTAACGGAAGAAGAGAAGGCCAAAGCGAAAGCAAAGGCAGCAGCAGTCGCGAAAGCAAAAGCAGCGGCATTAGCGAAGCAGAAGGCCTCGCAAGGTGATGGAGATTCGGGAGATGAAAAGGCGAAGGCAATTGCAGCAGCGAAGGCAAAAGCGGCTGCGGCTGTAAGGGCGAAGACAAAGGGCGATGAAGGTAAGAAGGAAGAAGAGCCGAAGCAGGAAGAACCATCCGTGAATCAACCGTATTTAAATCAGTATGTTGAAGTTATTAAGGGGAAAGTAGGAGAGGGTACATTAGTAGATTCCTACATTAATAAACTTTCAAAAGATGTGCCAACTCTTGTAGTGGAGCCCTCCAAATATTATGAAGTAATGGAGTCACTGCGATTCCATGAGGGACTTGCTTTTGATTATCTGTCAGAGTTACATGCGACAGATTTTGTAACACATATGGAAGTGTATGTTCATTTATTTTCATATGGAAAGAAACAGTCAGTAGCGGTGAAGGTGAAGCTAGACCGGGAAGCGCCGCAAGTAGAATCGGTGACAGCGCTTTGGAAAGGGGCGGATTGGCCAGAGCGGGAAGCGTATGATTTGCTTGGTATTGTATTTAAAGGGCATCCGAATTTATCACGTATTTTAATGCCTGATGATTGGGTAGGGCACCCGCTTAGGAAAGATTATGAACCGTATGATGAGGAGGTGTAGCTAATGATCCGTACGGAAGAAATGCTTTTGAATGTAGGTCCTCAGCATCCGAGTACGCATGGTGTGTTCAGGCTTGTTATTAAGATTGACGGGGAAATTATTAAAGAAGCTACACCGGTTATTGGGTATTTGCATCGCGGGACCGAAAAGATTGCAGAGAGCTTACAGTATACGCAAATTATCCCTTATACAGATCGGATGGACTATTTATCGGCCATGACGAATAATTACGTCATTTGCCATGCTGTAGAGACGATGATGGGACTTGAAATCCCGGAGCGAGCCGAATACTTGCGAGTGCTTGCAATGGAGCTTGGAAGGATTGCGAGTCACCTTGTTTGGTGGGGGACGAATCTTCTTGATATAGGAGCGGTCAGCCCATTTTTGTACGCGTTTCGTGAACGAGAGATGATTATAAATTTATTAAACGAATTATGCGGGGCACGGCTTACTTTTAACTACATGAGAGTCGGCGGTGTGAAATGGGATGCGCCGGACGGTTGGATTGAAAAGGTGGAAGAGTTTGTTCCCTATATGAGAGAGCAATTGGCAGGTTACCACGACCTTGTTAGCGGTAATGAGATTTTCTTAAATCGTGTGAAAGGCGTTGGTATATATAGCGCGGAAGAAGCAATTTCGTATTCTTTAAGCGGAGCGAATTTGCGGTGCACCGGAATAAACTGGGACCTTCGCAAAGATGAGCCATATTCGATTTATGATCGTTTTGATTTCGATATTCCAGTTGGAAGCGCGGGGGATGCTTGGGATCGCTACGTTTGCCGAATGCAAGAAATTGAGGAGTCATTAAAAATCGTTGAGCAAGCTGTCCAGCAGTTCCCAAAAGAAGGAGCTGTGCTGGCGAAAGTGCCAAAAATTATTAAGGCGCCAAAAGGGGAAGCATTCGTCCGTATAGAGTCGCCGCGCGGAGAGATTGGTTGCTATATTGCTAGTGACGGAAAGAAAGAGCCGTACCGTTTGAAGTTCCGCAGGCCGTCTTTTTACAATTTGCAAATTTTACCGAAGTTATTGAAAGGTGAAAATATCGCCAATTTAATTACGATTTTAGGTGGAGTTGATATTGTACTTGGGGAGGTTGATGGCTAATGATTGAAACGCTCTTACAATCACCTTCAAGCTGGACGAATTTCTTCATTTTTTTCGGATTAGCGGTGCTCCTATTATTTGCAGTCCTTGGCTTCGTTACATATGGTATTTTGGCAGAACGGAAAGTGATGGGTTTTATGCAAGGGCGGATTGGACCAAACCAAGTTGGGGGCCGGTTCGGTCTGCTACAAACGGTAGCCGATGTTTTAAAACTATTACTGAAAGAAGATAGTATTCCGAAGGCGGCAGATAAACCGTTGTTTATATTAGCACCGGTCATTGCATTCGCACCAGCATTTATGGTGCTTGCAGTTATCCCGTTTACTGATAAATTTCAGTTCGCGGATATTGGAGTAGGACTACTTTACTATATCGCCGTTTCTGGTATTACGACGATCGGTGTTGTAACCGGGGGATGGGCATCGAATAATAAATATTCCCTTTTAGGAGGGATGCGTGCGGCGGCGCAAATGATTTCTTATGAAATTCCGCTCGTAATGAGTGTAATAGGTGTTGTTTTGTTAGCTGGTAGCCTGAATTTAAATGAGATTGTAGCAGCGCAGGAGAAGGTTTGGTACATTTTCGCGCAGCCAATCGGGTTCGTCGTTTTCTTAATCGCAGCAGTTGCAGAGTTAAATAGGACACCGTTCGATTTACCAGAAGCGGAGTCAGAACTTGTTTCTGGATATCATACGGAGTACTCAGGGTTTCGCTGGGCGTTTTTCATGCTTTCAGAGTACGTATATTTCTTCGGGATGGCATCTTTAATCACAGTACTCTTTTTAGGTGGATGGAATCCAGTTATGTTTCTTGGATTTATCCCGGGTGCCGTATGGTTTGCCTTAAAGTTTAGCAGTGTAGTCTTTCTGTTAATTTGGTTCCGCGTCACGTTTCCGCGTATAAGAGGTGATCAGTTAATGGAGTTTGGCTGGAAAGTATTATTGCCGATTGCACTTGCAAATATTTTCTTAACGGCATTGATTAAGGAGTTATTCTTCTAATCTATGAGGGGGGTGCCAGTAAGAGATGAAAGGACTATTTAAAGGATTAAAATATACATTAAGCAATTTGAGTAAGAAGAAGGTGACATATGATTATCCGAATCAACCGTTACCGCTGCCAGACCGTTTTCGAGGGATTCAAAAGTTTTATCCGGAAAAATGTATTGTTTGTAATCAATGTTCCAACATTTGTCCGACAGATTGTATTCAGTTAACGGGGAAAAAACATCCGGATCCTACGAAAAAAGGAAAAATTATCGACACGTACGATATTAATTTTGAAATTTGTATTCTATGTGATTTATGTACAGAAGTTTGTCCGACAGAGGCAATTGTCATGACAAATAACTTTGAACTTGCGGAATATTCACGTGATGACTTATTTAAAAATTTGCAGTGGCTTGATGAAAACGACGAAAATGTCAGGAAGGAGAATAAAGCATGAATGGCGAGTTTGTAGCATTCTTTATACTATCCTTGTCTGCAATTATCGGCGGTGTTCTTATGTTGAATTTAACGAAAGTTATGCATATGATGCTAGCTCTCGTTCTAACATTCCTCAGTATTGCAGGTTTGTATTTTCTTTTATCAGCTGAATTTATCGGAGTCGCACAAATTTTACTTTACTCTGGTGCGATCACAATTATTATGATTTTTGGCATTATGTTAACGCAACATAACGCGGAAAATGAATCGCGTCTTACTCTTCGAAAATGGATTATCTTCTTTGCGGTTGTAGCATTTGGGGCAGTTATGTATTTCGCTGTTAACAACATTGATTTTGCAAATGAAAGCACACAAGGAAGTTTACCTCTCCATGAAAAAAACACACTTCAAATCGGTACACTTCTCTATTCGAAATATATTATTCCGTTTGAATTAACCTCAGTTATTTTACTTGTAGCACTTGTTGGCGCGATTATACTTGCGAAGAAGGATGAGAAAGAGGAGGATTCCAATGAGTAGCATTCCGGCTTCTGCGTATTTAATGCTTGCGATTATTTTATTTTGCATCGGCTTGTTTGGAGCTTTAACAAAGCGAAATACAGTAATTGTCTTAGTTTGTATCGAATTAATGCTTAACGCGGCCAATTTAAATTTAGTAGCGTTTAGTAAATTAGGTTTGTTCCCAAATTTAACAGGGCAAATTTTCTCTCTGTTTACGATGGCTGTAGCAGCAGCGGAGGCGGCGGTAGGACTCGCCATTTTGATTGCTTTGTATCGTAATCGTACGACGGTTCATGTAGATGAAATGGATACGCTCAAAGGATAACATTGTGACCGAAAAGGGGGAAGGAAACAATGATCGATTATGTATGGCTTATACCGCTTTTCCCGCTTGTTTCGTTTTTGTTATTAATTATATTCGGGAAGAAAATTAGAGAAGGAAGCAGTGTACTTAGTATTTTCTTCGTTTTTCTCTCCTTTATCTTTGCGGTACTTGTATTAATAGAAAGACTTTCGACAGTACCGGTGAAGCATAAGTGGGTATGGCTTAGAACGGGAGATATTGATATATCGTTTGGCTTTGAAGTGACAGCATTAGGTGCTTTAATGCTGTTTATCGTTACACTTGTGAGTTTACTTGTACATGTGTATTCGAAAGGTTATATGAAAGGTGAGGAAAGATTACCAACCTTTTATGCCTATTTAGGGCTCTTTACATTTGCGATGCTTGGGCTCGTTATATCACCGAATTTATTACAGCTTTATATATTTTGGGAGTTAGTTGGTCTCGGTTCATTTTTACTCATCGGTTTTTATTTCTTTAAAGAAGAAGCGAGGGCTGCTGCGAAAAAGGCTTTTATTATGACTCGTATTGGAGATATCGGTTTATTTATTGGGATGATCTTAATTTTCTGGCACGCGGGTAGTTTTGAATATGACGCAATTTTTAGAGCGATTCATACGGGCGATCTTACCCCTACTATGATTACAATAACGGCAATATTAATTTTTATCGGTGCGATGGGCAAATCAGGTCAGTTCCCGCTTCATACGTGGTTACCAGATGCGATGGAAGGACCGACGCCTGTTTCGGCACTTATTCATGCGGCGACGATGGTTGCAGCTGGCGTATATTTAGTGGCGACAATGTTTCCGCTATTTTCAGCAAGTGCGGTGGCGATGCAGACGGTGGCCATCGTTGGAGCCTTCACTGCAATCTTTGCGGCTTCTATCGGTCTTGTACAAACGGATATAAAGAGAGTGCTTGCTTATTCTACAGTTAGCCAGCTCGGGTATATGATGCTTGCGTTAGGATCTGCTGGTTATGTAGCTGGTGTTTTCCATTTAACGACACACGCCTTTTTTAAAGCGCTACTATTTTTGGCGGCAGGAAGTGTAATTCATGCAGTGCATACGCAAAACATTAATAAAATGGGCGGTTTACAGAAGAAGATGAAAATAACCGGTGCACTATTTTTAATCGGTACTCTTGCAATTAGTGGTGTGCCGCTCCTCTCAGGCTTCTTTAGTAAAGATGAAATTTTAGCGGAGGCTTGGATGAACGGCAATTACGTTTTATTCATATTAGCAGTAATTGCAGCATTCTTAACAGCATTCTACATGTTCCGGCTATACTTCCTTGTCTTTACTGGGGAGGCGAAGACGAAGGAAGACGTGGATGAATCGCCCCGCATTATGACGTATCCGATGATCGTCCTCGGCGTCCTTGCAGTAGTGGCAGGTTATATAAATACACCGTGGTTTGGAACGTTTCTCGGGGATTGGCTTACGAAAGATGTAGCATTTAAAGCGCGAGAGGCACACGGACCAGTTTGGATTATGATTGTTGCGACGCTCGTTTCCTTGGCAGGGATTGCTCTTGCGTATTTCATATATGGCAAGAAATCTATTTCTAGAGATTGGGCTGGGGGCGAGGGAACACCTCTTTATAATCTTTTGAAAGAAAAATATTATGTGGATGAACTATACAATATGACGGTGCTTCCTATTACGAAAGGAATCGCTCATGTGCTTCGCTTATTTGAGGTGTATGTAGTCGAAGGAATTGCCGTTTTAATAGGGAGTCTAGTTAAAGGGATAAGCGGAATCGGGTCTAGACTCCAAAACGGAAATGTACAAGTGTATGGGACTGTAACAGCTGTTTCGCTTGCAGTACTCGTCATTATTTTGCTCTATACGGGAGGGGATTTACGATGAATGATTTGTTATTAACGTTCTTCATTTTTTCCCCGCTTTTAGGAATTCTCTTGCTTGCATTAACACCGAAAAAGGAATCGCGTACAGTGCGAGCGCTTGGTTTATTTGGAACGGCGCTTCCATTTGGAATCGCTATCGTCCTCGCTTGTACATATACTTCTGGAAAGAGTTTATCGCTATTTGATGAAAAAGTGAAATGGATTAAATTTGGGGATTTTGCAGCGGTGGATAAAAGGTGGTTTTCCATTTATTACGAGCTTGGTATTGATGGTTTATCGCTCGTTATGATGGTGCTGACAGCCCTTCTAGCGATGCTTGCAGCAATTGCGGCATTTACCATTAAAAGAAATTTGAAAGCTTTTTATATGCTGTTACTCATGTTAGAAATAGGGATGCTCGGCGTCTTTGCTGCTCAAAATTTAATGTTGTTCTTTATCTTCTTTGAAATTACGTTGCCACCAATGTTTTTATTAATTGGAAAGTGGGGGAAATTGTCGAGTGAAAAGGCTGCTTATAGTTATTTAATATATAACGGTATTGGATCCGCTATTTTGCTTATCGTTTTCTCGGTTTTATTTGCGAAAACAGGTACGACAAATATTGCAGAACTGAAAGAGATATTAGCAGGAGTAAATGCGGGGGGAGGACAAATCATCCCGAGTAGCTTACAGCTCGGTGTATTCATTGCAATAATGATTGCTTTTGCGATTAAACTGCCCGTTTTCCCGTTGCATCGCTGGATGGTCAATGTGCATATTGAAGCGCACCCGGCTGTCGTTATGCTTCATGCGGGCGTTTTATTGAAGATTGGCGCATACGGTATGATTCGCTTCGGACAGGGGCTATTCCCGGAATACTTTCGTGATTTTGCAACGTTAATTGCGATTTTAGGAGTCATTAATTTATTGTACGGAGCCTTCTTAGCGCTTATCCAAACGGACTTTCGGAAGGTGCTCGCTTACTCTAGTATTTCGCACATGGGAATTGTGTTAATGGGCCTTGCGGCGTTAAATGCCCCAGGTACACAAGGGGCACTATTCCAAGTTGTGTCGCACGGTTTAATTGCAGCATTACTGTTCTTCTTACTTGGCATTATTGAAGAGCGTTTTGGAACGTCGGATATTACAGCGCTTGGCGGACTCGCAAAAAGTGTTCCAGTACTTAGTGGATTCTTCTTAGCAGGAGGAATGGCATCGCTCGGATTGCCAGGAATGTCTGGATTTGTTAGCGAGTTTCTTGCCTTTCTCGGTTTATTCCAAGGAGAGCCAGTCATTGCGGCAATCGGAGTACTTGGTATCATTTTAACCGCTGTATACGTATTAAGAGCGACACTTCAAGTAACATTTGGTAAGAAAGAGTGGGAATTGAAAGCTGATATACACGGATGGGAGTATGTCCCTATTTTGCTACTTATCTTTTGCATTATTGCAATTGGAGTAATGCCAGAAATACTAGGGGATCCGCTTCAAAATACATTGAAAACATTGGGGGTGAAGTAGGATGGATATGAATACGTTACTTAGCTTATCGTGGCATCTAATGGTGCCAGAATTCATTATTCTCGGAGCTGCCATCCTTCTTTCCATATGTGATTTGTTTTTTAAGGTGAACCATAGGTATGTAGCGCTTAGTGCAATCGCAGCTGTCATAGTAGCAATCGTGTCATTAATCACGTTATACGGCGAACCAGCGGGAGATATTTTAAACGGATCGTTTGTGCTAGATGGGTTTTCAAAAGGGTTTAAAACGTTGTTATTAGGCGGGGCGGTCCTCATTTTATGCACCGCAGTGAGCGATGATAAGAAGAATCCAATTGAAGATAAGGGAGAATATTATTACTTATTTTTAATGGCGCTTCTTGGAGCTATGTTTATGGCTTCTAGCGTTGATTTCATCACACTTTTCGTTGGTTTAGAATTGCTTTCACTTTCTTCGTATATTTTAGTAGGAATACGAAAAAAGAACCGTGCATCAAACGAAGCGGCAATGAAATGTGTCATTAATGGAGGAATTGGCACGGCAATTACACTCTTTGGAATGAGTTATTTGTACGGTATTACAGGTTCAACTAATATCGTGGATATGCAAAAAGTATTTGCTGGGGAACTGGCTAGTGGTATTCAGTTATTGTTAGCTCTCGCATTTCTACTATTGCTCGTTGGGCTCTCGTTTAAAATTGCGACAGTACCATTTCATATGTGGGCACCTGATGTGTATGAAGGGGCTGCTACACCTGTTACTGCTTTTCTTGGAACGATTTCTAAAATTGCGGGGTTCTTGCTCATTATTCGTTTGTTTCTCATGGTTTTTGCAAGTGTATCGGTGCAAGGAGACATGCAATCTTTATACGGACGTATGAGCATATACATTGCGGTGCTAGCTAGTATTACGATGATTATCGGAAACGTAGTCGCGTTAAAGCAATATAACGTAAAACGTCTATTCGCCTATTCAGGAATCGCGCATGCGGGGTATTTACTCGTTCCGCTTGTAGCGTTATCACCATTTACGATGGATAGCATGTGGTTTTATATGCTGGCGTATATGCTTATGAATATAGGCGCGTTTGCAATTATCCACGGCTTAATCTTACAAAGTGACAAAGAAAATATCACCATTTTCACCGGATTATATAAAAGGTCGCCATTTACAGCGATCGTGATGACGATTTTTATTTTATCGCTAGCGGGGATACCAGGAACAGCTGGTTTCATCGGGAAAATTAACATCTTTTTAGGTGCACTTCATGTAGAGCCAGCTCATTACGTACTAGCTTCTATTATGATGGGTACGACCGTCATTTCATTCGTATATTATTTCCGTATTTTACAGCAAATGTTTTTCCGGACGGGAGAAGTAGAAGAGAAAATTCGTTTGCCATTCAATATAAAGGTTGTGATGAGCCTTTGTGCAATTTCGATTGTAATACTAGGGATTATGCCGATGATTGGATACAATTTTTTTTATGAATATTTTCCATTAATGAAGGATTTCTTCTTCCTAGGGAACGTGGTACAATAGTGAAAATAAAAGGTGTGGAGTCGTTACTCTGCGCTTTTTATTTTGTGTGAACTACAATTAAAAATGCATATAAGTATACGTTTTTTAAGAGGAAATTACGATGTAAAATGTAAGATACTTATTTGCATTTGAAAAAGTGTGGCTCTTACTTATTATGGTATCGTTTTTATGTGATTTCGTAAGTAATAGCTGGGTAAAAAGGGGTCGATTTTTTGGCACATCTTTTAGGGCAACAAGCACTGATTGCCATTGTTTCGCATTTATTGTTTATTACCATTACGTGGTGGGCCTTACAAGGTATTCACATTGAGCGTTTAATGAAGCCTGGAAAGGTGATGCAGACGCGAGTACTGCTCATCCTAATTACAATTGCAATTGGGACATCTGTAAGTAACTTTTTCCTTGATTATTTAGGCTATTCAAAGAGTTTAACGTATTTAGTAAAGTAAGTGTATAGAACCTCATATCTCCGTTAACAATGGGGATAGGAGGGGATGAAATTGAAGCTTAAAGCCATTCTTATTGTTGCACTTAGTGTTGTTTTATTTTTGGTTGGATATAGAGAGATGAAACCAATCGGCGATGAACAGAAAATGGAGAGCATGATCGCAGCTTTAGAGAAAAATGATGCTAAAGTAGAGAAATGGTCATGGTTAGCGCGAGAAACAAAAACAATTTCTAATATACATACGTTTCAAAGGTTGTTAAACGACGTGAGGGATAAGGCGAATGTTCAAAAGTGGGAATTAGAGCAATCTCCAGATGGATATAAAGCTACATCCTATAAAAAGTTTTCTTCTTATGAAGAACGAGTAGTAGTAACTTGGAGTAAGGAAAATACTAAAGAAAACACTTTCATTATTGTTGAAGTAAGTGGGGCGAAATGGGACCCGAAGTACATTCAAAATATGAATAAAATTTTTAGTGAAAAACCTATAATTTACACTTGTGTTCAAGGTGTACTGAATGATAAGATTGAAGGTGTTTTGCAAAATAAAACCAATCAGGTTTTGAAAGATCTTTCAGCAAGAGCGATCGAACAGATAGAAGAAAGAGCATTTGTTTCAGTCTCCGCATACAATAAAAAGTGGGATGACGCTCTTTCAACAAATAGAGAGAAAATAAATGTGCAAATAGCAATACGTTCTACAGACAACAAAGATACAATTGTGGTTGGCACACCGATCATAACTTCTGAGTATTGAGTGAATAGATACTGAAAAAAGGACACGGAGGGGAATAATTTGGAAAAGATCATCGTCCGTGGCGGAAAGCGGTTAAACGGCACAGTGCGTGTTGAGGGCGCAAAAAATGCTGTATTACCTATAATCGCTGCAGCCCTATTAGCGAGTGATGGAAAGAATGTACTATCTGAAGTACCAGTTTTGTCTGATGTATACACAATTAATGAGGTATTACGTCATTTAAATGCTGAAGTCGTATTTGAAAATAACCAAGTAACAATCGATGCTTCTAAAGAACTAAACATTGAAGCTCCATTTGAATATGTACGTAAAATGCGTGCATCTGTTCAAGTAATGGGACCATTATTAGCACGTAACGGTCGTGCTCGTATTGCACTTCCTGGTGGATGTGCAATTGGTTCACGTCCAATTGACCAACATTTAAAAGGCTTCGAAGCAATGGGAGCAAAAGTACAGGTTGGTAACGGTTTTGTTGAGGCATACGTTGAGGGAGAACTAAAAGGAGCTAAAATTTATTTAGACTTCCCAAGCGTGGGCGCGACAGAGAACATTATGTCTGCAGCTACATTAGCAAAAGGGACAACAATCCTTGAAAACGCAGCGAAAGAACCAGAAATCGTTGACTTAGCTAACTTCTTAAATGCGATGGGAGCGAAAGTACGCGGAGCTGGAACTGGAACGATTCGTATCGAAGGCGTTGATAAATTATATGGCGCAAACCACTCTATTATTCCTGACCGTATTGAAGCGGGAACATTCATGGTTGCAGCGGCAATTACTGGTGGAGACATCTTAATTGAAAATGCTGTTCCTGAACATTTACGCTCAATTACAGCGAAAATGGAAGAAATGGGTGTTAAAGTTATTGAGGAAAATGAAGGTGTACGTGTTATCGGCCCAGATAAGTTAAAAGCGGTTGATATTAAAACTATGCCTCATCCAGGTTTCCCAACAGACATGCAATCACAAATGATGGCATTATTACTACAAGCTGATGGAACAAGTATGATTACAGAAACGGTATTCGAAAACCGCTTTATGCACGTTGAAGAATTCCGTCGTATGAATGCTGATATTAAAATCGAAGGTCGTTCTGTTATTATGAACGGTCCAAACAGCTTACAGGGTGCTGAAGTAGGCGCAACTGACTTACGTGCTGCTGCTGCATTAATTTTAGCTGGTTTAGTATCAGAAGGTTACACTCGTGTAACTGAGTTAAAGCATCTTGACCGTGGTTATGTAGATTTCCATAAGAAATTAGCTGCATTAGGTGCAACTATCGAACGTGTAAACGAAAAAGTAGAAGAAGTGAAAGAACAAGAAGTTTCTGATCTTCACGCTTAATTGAAATAGTCTCTATGTCTTTTGACGTAGGGGCTATTTTTTTTGGGTTATTACTGTTATAGTCAATAAATTCTATACTTATGCACGTACCAGTAAAAATATTTAGAAAATTTTTGTTTTATAGGGTTCCCCTTAAGTATGTTCTAAAAGAAAGAGTTGTTCCATAAGAATGAAGGGAGTAAAGCTTTTTCATATTGGGGGAAATAAGATGAAATTTTCAAAGCCACTTTTCATCACAGTAGCGCTTCTCATAGCGCTCGTTATCATTGTACCTGCTGCTCTTGTTATTCCGTTTGCGAAAGCAAAAGTAGGGGAAGAAGCAGCTTCTAAAACTCCTCCAGCGATAGAAAGTATACCAGCTCCAGGGAAAGTGGATACAGCGGTTCAAGTTGCTGTATATCGTGAGAAACAGAAGAAGGTAGAGACATTACCTATGGAGGAGTATGTGACCGGTGTAGTAGCTTCTGAGATGAATGCCAGTTTTGAAATAGAGGCGCTAAAGGCGCAGGCATTAGCAGCGAGAACATTTGTAGTCCAGCGTATGCTAAGCGGAGGAAAGAAAAACAATGCGGACGTGACAGATACGGTGAAAGATCAAGTGTACAAAAGCAAAGAAGAATTAAAGAAACAATGGGGTAATAACTACGAAAATAATTTGAAGAAAATCGAGGAAGCTGTTTCGAAAACCGCAGGACAAGTTTTAACGTATGATGGAAAGCCAATCTCAGCATCCTTCTTCTCAACGAGTAATGGCCGGACAGAAAATGCGGCTGATTATTGGGGAAATGATTATCCGTACTTAAAGAGCGTAGATAGTCCGTGGGATGAAGCATCTCCGAAATTTACGAGTGAGCAAACATTTACAGTAGCTGACTTTCAAAAGCGTCTCGGCGTGAAAGTGCTAGCGGACGGAAAAGTTGGCGATATTAAAGAGCGCACAGAAGGAAAGCGTGTAAAAGATGTAGCGTTTCAAGGTAAAACATTAACAGGAAGAGATGTGCGTGACAAATTAGATTTACGCTCTTCTGACTTCACATGGAAACAACAAGGGGATAAAATCATCGTTACAACGAAAGGCTTCGGTCACGGCGTTGGTATGAGCCAATACGGAGCGAACGGTATGGCAGCGGAAGGTAAGAAATATACAGATATCGTCGCCCATTACTATAAAGGCGTTGAAATAAAGACGATGAACGATTATGAAGGAAAGTTGATGGTGAAGAAGTAGGGGTAAAAGGAGCTAATTTTAATTAGCTCCTTTTGTCATTATTTGTAGAAAACAAATGAAAGTGAATGGACAAGATGGTGAAATTAAGTGGGATGGAGAAGAGATGGGAGAACTCTGTTTAAGGGGTCTGTGGATCGCTGGTAGCTACTATAAGGATGAGCGTACAGAAGAATCAATGAAAGACGGTTGGCTCCATACAGGCGATATTGTTACGGTTGATTCGGAAGGATTTATTAAAATTGCTGATCGGACGAAAGATTTAATTAAAAGCGGAGGCGAATGAATTTCTTCCGTAGATTTAGAGAATGCTTTAATGTCACACGATAAAGTATTAGAAGCATCTGTCGTGGCGGTGCCGCATGAAAAATGGCAAGAACGCCCCGTTGCTTTTGTTGTATTAAAAGAGGGACAAGCAGTAGAAAGAGAAGAGCTGTATGCTTTACTAGAAGCAGAATTTCCAAAATGGTGGATGCCAGATGATATTTTATTTGTAAACGAGATTCCGAAAATATCTGTAGGGAAGTTCTTAAAGAGAGCGCTGCGTGATCAGCTTAAGACGTATATGGTAGAAAAAAACTAGAAAAGAAGGCATCCTTTCATTTGGATAGCCTTCTTTTTATGGTGTTTCATAAAATATCTAAATTTCCCATTAATTGTTTGATACAATAGGGTAAAAAGTATTTGGGGGAGACAGAATGGCGCTACTGGAGTTGAAACAATTAGGAAAGACGAACCAGTTACCGGCAGTTGAACTGAAGGTTGAGAAGGGGCAGTGTGTTGTTTTGCAATGTAATAACCATACAGCTAAAGTGTTGTACCGCATCATTATTGGTGAGGAAGAAGCTTCAACTGGCAATGTACTATTTGAGGGAGAGTCGATTGGAAAGAAAAACTATTCTCGCATTGGCTTTTGTTTTTTGAAAGATGAGGCATATGATCGTTTGAAGGTGAAGGAATACTTTAAGTTTTTAATAGGGCTGTATGAATCGAATATGAGTATAGAAGAAGTTGTACAATATGTCGGCCTCTTAGATAAATTAAACGTTAAAATAGAAAAACTATCATTTTCAGAGAAACGTCGTCTTCATATCGGGCGAGTGATGATTCATAATCCGGATCTAGTTATTTTGGAAGAGCCGGAGCAAAATGTAGATACAGAAAGCACGATTATTATTCGAAAAGCAATTGTGAAAATGAAAGAGCAAGGAAAGGCAATCTTTATTACGTCATCATTTCTATCGGACGCCCTTTCGTTAACAGAAGATGTATACATATTAAACAACTATGGTGTGAAAAAAGTAGAAATCGGACAAGAGGAAGTGGAAGAAGTTGATGAAGAAAAAGTCGTTCAAATGATCCCGCAAATGAAGGTAGAAAGAATACCAGCGAAAGTGAACGATAAAATCATTTTACTTGATCCAATGGAGATCCATTTCATTGAAACGCAAAACGGCGTGACACATATTCATGTTCGTGAAGGTGATTTCGTATGTGCATTAACATTAAGTGAACTAGAAGCGAGATTAACAGGTTTTGGTTTCTTTAGATGTCATCGCTCGTACCTTGTGAACTTACAAAGAGTGCGAGAAGTGATTACGTGGACTCGTAATAGTTTTAGTTTAATTTTGGATGACGAAAGAAAAAGTTCAATTCCGCTTTCGAAAGGACGAATGGATGAATTAAAAGGCGTGATTGGGCTATAAAAAGTGCTCCAATAAGTTCGAAATACGATCTATTCACCGGTAAAAATACTCCTTTTACCGGTATTTTACTGCGCCTACCCTTTGTTTTTCATATGATTGAGTCAAGAAAAGCAAAACAAAAAACGAAAAGCGCTAAAGCGACTTTCATTTATAAAAGAGAAAAACAAAGGGGATGACGAGATGACATTGGCAATTGAAATGAAAGATGTAATGAAAAGTTTCAATGAAAAAACGGCACTTCGAAATGTGAATATTGAGGTGAAACAAGGCGAAATTTTCGGATTCCTCGGACCAAGTGGATCTGGGAAAACGACAACAGTAAAGATTTTAACTTCTCAATTACTGCATAGCGTTGGAACGGTAAGAGTATTAGGGAAAGATATTACAGGACCAAGCAACATCGATTACAAACGAATTGGTATTTTAACAGACAACAGTGGCTTATATGAACGACTTAGCATCTATGATAACTTACTATTATTTTGTGACTTATACGAGTGCAAAAAAGAACGAATCGATGAAGTGCTAGCACAAGTGAATCTATTAGATGATAAAAAAACATTAGTAAAGAAACTATCAAAAGGGATGAAGCAACGCGTTACACTAGCAAGAGCAGTCCTACATAAACCAGATATCCTCTTCTTAGACGAACCAACATCTGCGCTTGATCCAGTAAACGTACAAAACATTCATAAAATCTTAAAAGACTTAAATAAAGAAGGAACGACGATTTTCTTAACGACTCATAATATGGACGAAGCAGAAACACTTTGTAACCGCATTGCCTTTCTATGCGGCGGAGAAATTGTAGCACTTGATACACCGGAAAACCTACGCTTACAATATGCGAAAGATCAAATACAAGTCATACTAAAAGACAAGAAGAAAGAAATCGTAAAAAAAGATGAATTAGGTGCAAAACGCATTTCAGAATGGATGAAAAAAGGCGAATTACTATCGATTCATTCACACGAACCAACGCTAGGCGATATCTTTATTGAAGTTACTGGGAGGGGATTATAATGACATTTTCAATGAGACGTGTATCAGCTATTTTTAGAAAAGAAGTACAAGATTTTAAGACAAATTCACAAGTGTTGCTAATGGCATCTTTACCAATTATATTTGCATTTATATTTAGCCGATTTGGAGGAGGGCAGGCAGGGGTCGGCATTATTACTTTAATGGCCTTTATATTTGTAGCAGGTTTTGTTCAATCAATGGTAATTGCAGAAGAGAAAGAAAAACATACGTTACGTGTGTTAATGTTATCACCAGCTTCTTCTGTTGAAGTTCTGCTTGGAAAAAGTATATTAACAGCATGTTTGACGTTGGGTATTTGTATTGTGAACTTATTCATTTTAGATCAATTAAGTGGAAATCTCTTATTGCTAGCATTTATTTTCTTATGTGGAACAATTCTATTTACTTTAATTGGAACAGTAATTGGATTACTTGCTGAGTCTGTCCCGCAAACATCACTAATTGGAATGCCGATATTAATGACGATGTATTTAGCAGTGCAATTTGAGCCAATGGTTGAAAATAAAGTAATTAAGACAATGATTAGTTATCTTCCAACATCTCATCTTGAAAAGGCAATTAAAAGCTTAGTAGAGGGTGCAGGGTTTAGTAGTATTATTGGGCATATGCTAAATGTTGGAGTGTGGCTTATTATTTCACTTATTGCATGTTTAATCGTATATAAAAAGAAACAATTGGACTAAAAACTGAGCTGAAACGCTCAGTTTTTTCTTTTTTCTATCATTTCCTCGGAAATTTTTCAATTTCTATACATATTTTTACAGATTTTGTCGAAAAGTAATTAGTTATACGTTGTATAGGATACGTGAATATTGTTCAAAATGATTGCTGAGGTGATGATGGAATGCGAGGAAGAAATAATAAAAAGTCGCAAAAGGTAGTACATTTATTTCAAAAAAGATGGGTGTTTCCGGCACTGTACATTGCTTGTGCAGCGGTAATTTTAATGGTTGCGTTATGGTTCCAAGGAGCTAATCCGAAGAAGACTCCGAACCAAGATCAAGCAACACCGTATACACAATCGGAAGATCCAGCAGTACCAGTAACGAAATCTTCAGAAGTAGTGAAAATGCCAGCTGCCGCGAGTGTGGAAGTAGTCGTACAGAAGAAGTTCTATGAAGATGCAGCAACTGAGGCGGAACAAGAAAAAGCACTTGTCTTTTATAACAACACATATTCCCCAAATAAAGGAATTGACATTGCTGCGAAGAATGGAAAAGAGTTCAATGTTACAGCTGCTTTAAGTGGTACAGTAACGAAAGCTGAAAAAGATTCACTTCTTGGTTATGTTGTAACAGTTGATAGCGGAAATGGTGTAGCAGCTTCTTATCAAAGCTTAGGCAGTGTAAAAGTAGAAAAAGGTGCACGAGTTGTACAAGGTGAAGTATTAGGAAAATCCGGTCTAAGTGCAATGAATAAAGAAGCAGGTTCTCACGTTCACTTTGAAGTACGTAAAGACAATGTGGCTGTGAACCCTGAGCGCTACTTAAATAAGTCAGTAGCAGAAATTAAAGCTGATGCAGGTGCTGCAAAAGCAACGAATGCTTCTGGTAAAAAAGCTGATGAGAAATCTCAAAAAGAAGAAAAGTCAACGAGCACGAAACCAGAAAGTAAAACAGAAGATAAGTCTCAAAAAGAAGAGAAATCAACAAGCGGTTCGACTAGTGACAAAAAAGAAGAACCGAAGAAAGAAGAAAAATCAACAAATGGTTCTACAGAATCATCTAATAGTTCTTCTTCACAAGAATAAAAAAGTGGAAAAATCAGTTCTCACTAGGAGAGCTGATTTTTTTACTTTCATATGAAAATACTCAATTTCGAGAAAAAAGTTGCAATAACAAGGAAAAATGACGAGATTCTCGAATATATATTACAAAAGGGAGGGGATACTGTGTCATTTTTATTTGTTCTGTCGACTGCTATTATTTTATTGTTTGTTTTATTCACCTTATATTATTATATTGCCGGTAAGAAAGAGGTTCCCCACCATCAGTTGTTAGAAGAAGAGTTTGAACGAGAAGAATGACACCTTATATACAAGGTGTCATTTTTTTCGCCAAAATAGTCATTGTTAACATATTTCTCACAAAAAAACGTAATTTTTCTTAACTTAGTCCGCAAAAATAGTGAACATGTAGCATATATCAGTAGTGCGGGCAATACAATGGTATAAACCAAAGCAAAGAGAGTGTTTGAGGTGAGAAATCGTGAATCATTTCATTATAAATCCAAGAATGTTTAACGCTTACAAACAGCACTCACACTTACTTCTTAGTCGTATGCAGCGAGGCTCATTTCACACTTCTCACATCCAAATTAGGGAGGCGAGTGGTGTGCACGATTACATCAAAGAGAGAACTATCAAGATTGGTAAGTATATCGTGGAGACAAGAAAGACAGTGCGTGTCATTGCAAAGGAATTTGGGGTATCAAAGAGTACAGTCCATAAAGATTTAACGGAACGTCTACCAGAAATTAATCCAGAGCTCGCAAATGAAGTGAAAGAAATTCTTGATTATCATAAGTCTATTCGTCATTTAAGAGGCGGAGAAGCAACAAAACAAAAGTATAGAAAAGAAGATGTAGAAAAGCCGGTACGTCAATAAAGGTACAATCGTGAACATTCCGTTTCAATTCGGTAATATTTTTCAGAAGAATTCTTTTTGCGAATATTACGTTTCTGTTAAATTTATGATAAAATCAGAAATTAGGTGTAAAAGAATTCGGGTGTAACCTGATTTTGAATATCGAGGAGGAAAAAACGGGAATGTTTGCGCGAGATATCGGAATTGACCTAGGTACGGCTAACGTATTAATCCATGTTAAAGGTAAGGGTATTGTATTAAATGAGCCATCTGTTGTTGCTATTGATCGTAACACAGGTAAAGTATTAGCAGTAGGTGAAGAAGCAAGAAGTATGGTGGGACGTACGCCTGGTAATATTGTAGCCATTCGTCCACTTAAAGATGGTGTAATCGCAGATTTCGAAATTACAGAAGCAATGTTAAAGTATTTCATTAACAAATTGGACGTAAAGAGCTTCTTTTCAAAACCTCGCATTTTAATTTGTTGTCCAACAAATATCACATCAGTAGAACAAAAAGCAATTCGTGAGGCTGCTGAACGTTCAGGTGGTAAAACAGTATTTTTAGAAGAAGAACCAAAAGTAGCCGCAGTTGGTGCTGGTATGGAAATCTTCCAACCAAGCGGTAACATGGTTGTTGATATTGGTGGAGGTACAACAGATATCGCTGTACTATCTATGGGTGATATTGTTACCTCTTCCTCTATCAAAATGGCTGGCGATAAGTTTGATATGGAGATCTTAAACTACATTAAACGTAAGTATAAGCTATTAATCGGAGAACGTACTTCAGAAGATATTAAAATTAAAGTTGGTACAGTATTCCCAGGTGCACGTAGCGAGGAACTTGAAATTCGCGGACGTGACATGGTAACAGGTTTACCACGCACAATTACAGTATGCTCTGAAGAAATTACAGAAGCATTAAAAGAAAATGCAGCTGTTATTGTACAAGCTGCAAAAGGCGTACTAGAGCGCACACCACCAGAATTATCAGCGGACATCATCGACCGCGGTGTTATTCTAACAGGCGGTGGAGCTTTACTACACGGTATCGACATGCTTCTAGCAGAAGAACTAAAAGTACCAGTATTAATTGCTGAAAACCCAATGCACTGCGTTGCGGTTGGTACAGGTATTATGTTAGAGAATATCGATAAATTACCACGTCGTGCTTTGAGATAAAGTGAAAGGACTACGGTTTTAATCGTAGTCTTTTTTTATTTTTCTATTTTTTTATTTTGATTTTTTGAGAAAATGGAAGAAAAATAAAGTAAAACGAAGAATATAGGTAAAATATTGATATATATGGTTAAATTTAATATTTCCTTATTCGAAAACGTTTATAATATAATGAGTCGAATACGACATTAAGGCAAATCATGTTTTAATACATATTGCCTTTCCCTAATCTGGGCATACACTCTTTTCTACCTCCGTGTCAGTTGCAAGTATATGCAGCTATTTTAAGAGAATAGAGTGTGTGCATTTTTTTATATATAGAGTTGAAAAGATATTAAAGTTTCACTTTACCCCGCATTAACGGGCAGTAAGACTCCCGCCTCAAAATTCCGCGAATACAAGGGAGCTAGGTGGGAGATCAACTGCCCGTAAAAGCCCGATTGGTGAAGGCTAATAATCAGCGGGAAATGGCACCCACTGATTAAAGTTTCACTTTATAATGACAAATAATAAACAAAATGGGATAATAAACAATATGTCCAAGTGGTAAGACCAATATTACAAAAGGGGCGATTGTTATATGCTAAATATAGAACAAATTAAAGAAATCATTCCTCACCGCTATCCATTTTTACTTGTTGATAAAATATTAGAAGTAGATGAAGGAAAAAGAGCGGTTGGAATTAAAAATGTATCCGCAAACGAAGAATTCTTTAACGGACACTTCCCAGACTATGCAGTTATGCCTGGTGTACTTATCGTGGAAGCATTAGCACAAGTCGGAGCAGTTGCTGTATTAAAGAAAGAAGAAAACCGCGGAAGACTTGCTTTCTTCGCAGGTATCGACAATTGTCGTTTTAAAAAACAAGTACGTCCAGGTGATCAACTTCGCCTAGAAGTAGAAATGACACGTGTACGTGGTCCAATCGGAAAAGGAAAAGCAATCGCAACAGTAGATGGTGAAGTTGCATGTGAAGCTGAAATTACATTTGCGATTGGTGATAAAAAAGAATAGATGTTAATTAAAAAAATTCTTCTGTATGTTACAGAAGAATTTTTTTGATTAATGTATTTTTGATTCGAAATATTAAGATACAGATTAATCAGAATTTTTATTGTAAATGAATGGAAGTTCGTATATAATGACGCTATAAATATCTTGAAATTAAGATAAATGATAGCGCGATAAAAATAGAGATGTCGTTGTCACATTATAGAAGGTGTGGGATAGGACAAAGGTTATTCTGATTCGTTATGATGAAGAGTAGAGGAAAGTAATGGAGAAATTTAACGGTAGAAGTAAATGAAAAATTGGCCTAGCATATCGAGCATAAAAGAGAAAAAGGGAAAATGTCGTATTCTGAAAAAGGAGATCATAACATGTTCGGGAGAAAGAAAAGAAAGCCATTAAGACAATTAATTACAAATAAAGAGCCTAAATCACGCATTGCGGAACAATACCGTAATATCCGTACAAATATTGAATTTACATCAGTAGATAACCATATCCGTTCCATCATTGTCACTTCAGCAGATCCAGGTGATGGGAAAACAACGACCATTTCTAATCTAGCAGTTGTTTTTGGACAACAAGGTAAAAAAGTATTGTTAATTGGAGCTGACCTACGTAAACCAACATTGCAAAATTTATTCGCTGCACACAATCCAAATGGATTAACGAATTTATTATCAGGACAAGCATCGTTTGTGCAATGTATTCAAAAAACAGACATAGAGAACGTATATGTTATGTCAGCAGGTCCAATCCCCCCAAACCCAGCAGAGCTACTTGGATATCGTAAAATGGACGAAGTACTTTTAGAGGCATATAAGATGTTTGACATCGTTTTGATTGATACACCACCTGTACTGGCTGTTACAGATGCACAAATACTCGCTAATAAATGTGATGGAGTTGTATTAGTAGCACGCAGTGAAAAAACAGAAAAAGATAAACTAATAAAAGCAAAACAAATATTAGATAAAGCATCCGGAAAGCTACTTGGTGTTATATTAAACGATAAAAGAGAAGAACAAGAGCGATATGGATATTATTAGAAAATAATGTATGAAATAGTATTTTTTAAAGCTAGTAATTTTTTTACTAGCTTTTTTGAATTGTTTTAAAATTACGTATCGTATTATACGAAAAAAATGATATAATAGAATTTTTGGCAAATTGATGTAATGTGTTGTCATATTTAAGATTATTTTGTAAGATTATATATGTTTTTAAATAAGAAACGTACATAGATATTACTTAAATAAAAAAATGTAAGATTTATATGTTATAATTTTTCTTATGTGCAAATTTTAGAAAGTTGGAGGAACTTATGGAAGAAACAATTAGTTTAAAAGAGTTATTTCATATTTTAAAAAAACGTTTAGCAATGATCCTCGTAATCGCCTTTGGTGCAGCTATTGTAAGTGCTATCATTAGCTTCTTCTTTATGACACCAATCTATCAATCTTCGACGCAAATTCTTGTTAACCAGAAGAAGCAAGAGGGTGCAATGATTCAAGCAGGTGAAGTTCAAACGAATATTCAATTAACGAATACATATAAGGTTATTATTAAAAGTCCAGTAATCTTAGATCAAGTGAATGAAAAATTAAATTTAAATATGACACCGCAAGCTTTAACAGAAAAGATTAATGTTGCGAATGAAAAAGATTCACAAGTCATTTCTGTAACAGCTGAGGATAAAGATCCAAAATTAGCTCGTGATATTGCTAATGCAACTGCGGATGTATTTAAAGGTGAAGTTGCAAAAATTATGAGCGTGGATAACGTAACAGTATTATCAAAAGCAGAAGTTGCAGAAAATCAATCTCCGATTAAACCACGTCCAATGTTAAATGTAGCAATCGCCTTCGTTGTTGGTTTAATGGCTGCAGTTGGTCTTGCGTTCTTACTAGAATACTTAGATAACACAGTAAAAAAAGAAGAAGATGTCGAAAACTTACTTGGTTTACCAGTGTTAGGTATTGTAGCACGCATGGATGAAGAAACAATGAACGTGAAATCACACGCTCCATCATCAAGAAAAGTGAGGGGACAAACAATTGGCTCTTAATTTATTTAAAAAGAAAAAAAATCATCGTCAACGTCGTCAATTAATTGCTCATCAACAACCGAAATCACCAATTTCAGAACAATATCGTAATATTCGAACGAATATCGAATTTGCAGCTATTGATACAAACTTACATTCATTAATGGTTACGTCTGCAAACCCAAGTGAAGGGAAAACAACGACAACAGCAAATATGGCTGTCGTGTTTGCTCAGCAAGGAAAGAAAGTGCTATTAATTGATGCAGACATGCGTAAACCAGCGATGCATCAAATGTTCCAAGTAGATAATATTTTCGGATTAACGAACGTATTAACACATAGTGAGCGTTTAGAGAAATGTGTACAAACAACATTAGTTGATAATCTATCTTTCTTAGCTTGTGGTCCAATCCCGCCAAACCCGGCAGAATTGTTAGGTTCAAAGTCGATGCAAGAACTTCTTGCACAAGCATATAGTATGTACGATTTAGTTATTTTTGATATGCCACCAATTTTGGCTGTAACCGATGCACAAATTATGGCAAATGTATGTGATGCGTCCATTCTTGTCGTTCGTAGTGAATCGACAGAAAAGGAATCAGCAGTAAAAGCAAAAGGATTGTTAGAATCTGCTAAAGGTAAACTGTTAGGCGTTGTTCTGAACGATCGTGAACGTGAACAAAGCTTATATTATTACTACGGTGCAAATTAATTGAAAGAGTGAGATATGAGAAGAACATATCTCCTTTTTTCCCTTGAATAAGAGAAATCTCTCATATTCAAGGGAAAAAAGATTTATATGAGAGAGGGAGGATGAAACAAATGATAGATTTACATTGTCACATTTTACCTGGTATCGATGACGGTGCACAGACAGTAACAGATAGTTTAGCGATGGCACAAAAGGCAGTAGAAGAAGGCATTCATACAATTGTCGCAACGCCACATCATCAAAATGGAAAATATATAAACGAACGTACCTCAATTATTCATGGAGTAAAACAACTAAATGATGAACTACAACAACATAATATTCCACTTACCATTTTACCGGGGCAAGAGGTCAGGTTATATGGTGATTTATTAGAAGACTACGAAGCTGGTAAAATTGTTACTTTAAATGAAACAAACAAATACATATTCATTGAATTTCCGTCTAATCATGTACCTCGTTATGCAGAACAACTATTCTATGAACTACGTGTAAAAGGAATGATCCCAATTATCGTTCATCCCGAACGTAATGCCGAGTTAATCGAGCGGCCAGATAAGTTATATAACCTTGTTAATAAAGGTGCATTAACACAAGTGACGGCAGGTAGTTTGCTGGGTAAATTCGGTAAAAAAATTAAAAAGTTTTCATTGCAGCTTGTGGAACATAATTTAACCCATATGATCGCATCAGATGCACATAACACAACATCAAGAGGATTTCATCTAGCAGAGAGCTACGAACTAATAGAGAAAGAATTCGGCGCAAGTGTTATGAATGATTTAAGAGAGAATCCGTATTTAATAATTAGCGGGAAAGCAATTTATAAAGAAGATCCAGAACAAATTCGTCGTAAAAAATTGTTTGGTATTTTTTAAATAAAGAACAGGTGATGCCTCCTAACCGTTATCAACGGAGGCACTCGGTCGTGCTGTGGGTAGAAATTACATTTCAACCTACCTTAGACGCTTGTCGTCGGGAGTATGGCGTGAGGATGGGTTAGATGCCCATAATTTATTTCTAATAGAAACTCTACCTATGGAGTTATACAAATGACTCTGTAGGTAGGGTTTTTGTTATTGTTACATATAAATAAAACGATATTGGAGGGCTACAATTGAAAAAAGTGAGAAAAGCAATTATCCCAGCAGCTGGTCTTGGGACGAGATTTTTACCAGCAACGAAAGCGATGCCGAAAGAAATGTTACCAATCGTCGATAAACCGACAATTCAATACATAGTAGAAGAAGCGATAGAATCAGGAATTGAAGATATTATTATTGTGACTGGGAAAGGAAAGCGTGCCATTGAGGATCACTTTGATCACTCTTTTGAGTTAGAACAAAATTTACTTGAAAAAGGAAAATTGGAAGTACTCGAAAAGGTACAAGCTTCATCGAAGATTAACATTCATTACATAAGACAAAAAGAACCAAAAGGACTTGGGCATGCAGTATGGTGTGCGCGTAAGTTTATTGGAAATGAGCCATTTGCAGTATTACTTGGTGACGATATTGTACAAGCAGAAACGCCATGTTTACGTCAATTAATGGATCAGTATGAAGTTGCACAATCAGCTGTAATTGGTGTACAGACAGTACCAGAACATGAGACACATCGTTACGGCATTATTGATCCTGTTGAACAAAATGAACGTCGTTATCAAGTGCGTCAGTTTGTTGAAAAGCCAGCAGAAGGCACAGCACCATCTAATTTAGCAATTATGGGTCGTTACGTGTTAACACCAGAAATCTTTATGTTTCTTGAAGACCAACAAACAGGTGCTGGTGGAGAAATTCAGTTAACAGATGCGATTCAACGATTAAATGAAATTCAGCGTGTATTTGCTTATGACTTTGAAGGAACTCGTTATGATGTTGGTGAGAAGTTTGGTTTTATTAAGACTACTATTGAGATGGCACTTCAGCATGAAGAATTGAAAGAAGAGTTAGTGAAATATATGAATACAATAGTCAGCAAAGAGAAAGTATTTGTATAAAAGAGAGGAGGGGAAAATTTGGAAGAAAGAAATTTGATAAGTAAATCTACAACTATCAATACCGTTAGAAAGCAAAATGTTTTGTATTTATTCTTGAAAAGAGCAATAGATATTGCAGGTGCAATTATAGGTTTAATTATATTCTCCCCATTTTTTATTATAATTCCCATTCTTTATATGTGTGGAGAGGGAAAAGGACCGGTATTTTTTAGACAATCTAGAATAGGTCAAAATGGTGAATCTTTTGGTATATATAAATTTCGTTCCATGGTAATTGATGCTGAAGGAAAGCTAAAGCAAAATGAAATGCTTTATAAAAAGTATATAGATAATAACTATAAACTCGAGCCGGAAGAAGATCCTCGTATTACGAGTGTAGGGCGTTTTTTGAGAAAAACGAGTTTAGATGAATTACCTCAGTTTATCAACGTTCTTAAGGGCGACATGAGTTTAGTTGGGCCAAGACCGGTAGTTCAAGAAGAACTACTGGAATACGGGGGAAGAAAAGATGAATTTTTATCTGTAAAACCAGGAATTACAGGATACTGGCAGGTTAGTGGAAGAAGTGACGTTGGATACCCCGAAAGAGTAGATTTAGAATTGCATTATGTATACAATGCATCATTATTTTTCGATATAAAAATTTTATTTTTAACTGTAGTAAATGTGGTATTAAGAAGAGGCGCTTATTAATTAACTTCATTGTTGTAAAATAGAAAGGATGTTACAGATGAATGAAAAAGTTTGTGTAGTAGGATTAGGTTATATTGGATTGCCAACAGCAAGTTTATTGGCCACTAAAGGATTTCAGGTATATGGTATAGATGTCAATGAATCTGCTGTAGAAATGATTAATAGCGGAAAAGTACATATTTATGAGCCGGACTTAGATATTATGGTAAAAGCCGCTGTGCAAAGTGGAAATTTAAAGGCAGGAATTGTACCGGAAACTTCGGATATTTTCATATTAGCTGTTCCAACACCGTTTAAGGGTGATCACAAGCCAGATTTAACTTATGTTGAACAAGCAACAAAAACAATAGCACCATACATAAAACCAGGTGATTTAGTTATTTTAGAATCTACAAGCCCAGTAGGAACAACGGAAAAAGTGACAGAATGGATTTTAGAAGAGCGTGAAGATTTAACTGTGACAGAAGAAGTTAATTCAAATAAAGGAATTTTCTTTGTAGCACACTGCCCTGAAAGAGTATTACCAGGACATATTTTAAGGGAATTAGTAGAAAATGATCGAATAATAGGCGGTATTAACCAAAGATCTACGAAGAAAACTGTAGATTTTTATAAGAAATTTGTCAAAGGTAAAATACTTGAAACAAATGCTAGAACAGCAGAAATGGCAAAGCTAACAGAAAACTCATTCCGAGATGTAAACATTGCATTTGCTAATGAATTATCTATGATTTGTGATGAACTTAATATTAATGTTTGGGAATTAATAAGTCTAGCAAATAGACATCCTCGTGTGAATATTTTACAACCAGGACCAGGAGTAGGTGGACATTGTATTGCTGTAGATCCTTGGTTTATTGTAGATGCAGCGCCAGAACAAGCTAAACTTATACATACAGCTCGACAAGTAAATGATTATAAGCCAGGTTATGTTATAGATAAGATTCGTGAAAAAGCAGACAAATTTAAAAATCCTATTATTGCTTGTTTAGGTCTAGCGTTTAAGGCTAATATTGATGATTTGCGTGAAAGTCCGTCTGTTGAAATTGTGGAATATTTAGCTAGTCAGCAATTTGGAAAAATTATTGTATCTGAACCCAATATTCAACAACTACCTGAGAAATTAAGCAAATTAGGAATTGAATTAGATTCAACAGTTTCAACTATTTCAAAGGCAGATATAATTGTGTTATTAGTAGATCATGACGCATATAAAGATATTGATCGTTTGATATTAAATGAAAAAGTTGTTATTGATACTAGAGGCGTATGGAGATGAAAAAGAATAAATATTTTTTAATTGGCCCTTATCCCCCCCCTTTAGGAGGGGTAAGTGTCTATATTTATCGTTCAAAAAAAAGATTGGAATCGATGGGTGTTGAGGCTGAAGTAATAGATTTTTCGAGGATGTCACGTTATGAGAAGATTAAATTTTTGTTAGTCACGAGTTTTTTATCACCGTCATATCATACATTTCATTTGGATGGATTTAAATTTCCTTTAATGTTAATGTTAATTTTTAGGCCATTTAAATCCCATATCATTTTACATCATCACTCAATTCGAAGATTAGATAACTTAGGTAGAATTCAAAAATGGATTGCTAGAATATTCGTAAAAAAAATAGATGAATGTATTATGGTAGGAGCTCATTTGAAGGATGGTTATGTAAAAAATAACCTTCAATTACCAAAGAAAATAACTATTCAATCACCCTTTGTACCACCCCCAATGGAAGATGAACAAAAAATTATGGATACCTATTCATATGAAACCAAAAAATTTATAGCACAAGCAAATCCTCTTATAGTAGGCAATGCTTCTGTAATTACATTTCATAACGGTTTTGATTTATATGGTTTAGATATAAGTATTAAAATGATTGATAAATTAAAAGAAAAGTATAAAGATATTGGATTGATTTTTGCTCTTGCTGAAATTGGTGACGAGGATTATTTTAATGAAATTAAAAAAGAGATAAATTTAAGTGGGCTTGAAAATAATATTCATTTCATTACAGGACAAAAAGAATTATGGCCACTTTTTAAACATGCAAATTTAATGGTGCGCCCAACATATAGTGATGGATATGGAATTAGTATAGAAGAAGCGTTATATTTGGAATGTCCAGCAGTTGCTAGTGATGTGTGTCAGAGACCGGAAGGAACAGTACTGTTTAAAAATAGAGATTTAGATGATTTTATAACTAAAGTAGAAAATAGCATAGGCCAGATGAATGGGGTATCGAAGGAGAAAGTATAATATGAAGCATCGTTTAATAACCCTTATTAACAAAATACGTAATAACCTAGTACAGTTGGGTAAAAAGGGTTTTTTTAGTTTGTTACTTACTAAATTCTTGATCCAATTCTTAGGATTCGGGAGTATTATATTAGTTGCTAAATTTATTAATCCTGAAAGTATGGCACAAATAAGAAGCTTACAAACATATTTAACACTAGCTGTTATAATAGGAACTTTCGGCCTAGATACCGCTATATTAAAGTTTTGTGCTGAGAAAAGAGAAGACAACCAAAAAGAGAAAATCCTTTCGCATTCTATTCGGAATAGTTTGTTGTTTTCTTTTTTATCCATTCTGTTATTTAATTTGTTTTTAATACTTACCTCTAAACAATATTCGATTTATTGGGGCATATATACTTTATGTGTACCAATATTAGTTTTAACAAATATATTAATTAATTATCTCCTGGCTTTAAAAAAGGTAAATAAAATGGCTAGTATACAAGCGATTATAAAAGTGCAGGGTGCATTGTTTATAATTATTGGTACTTGGTTATTTGGTGTAAAAGGTTTTATTATCTCTACGGTTTTAGGATTGGCTATTGGTTTATACCCTCTATTTAAAGAGGCGAATCTTGTGAAGAGATTAGATAATTCAAACATAGATATACCTAAGCAATTTTGGGGAATTGCTTTTTTTAGTTTTTTGGCTAATTTTGTAAATAACATAGGTAACTATGCAGATATTATTGTTATGGATAACTTTATAACTGATCGTGTTGAAATGGGATATTATTCAATCGCCACAATATTTCTTCTAGGTGCTACTCAAATTACAGCAACTTTACAAAATATATATACACCTTATTTAACAGAAAAAAGCAATGATTATAAAGGCTTAAAAGAGATGGCCTTTAATCTTCAAAAGAAAGCTATTATTTTAAGTATAATTGCAGGATTAGCAGTGTATATTGGTTCTTTAGTATTTGTTCCTTTCTTTTATGGGGAATCATACAAAAGTACAATCACATATACAGGAATACTTATGATTAAATATGTGTTGTATTCATCTTATGCTATTATGGGTGTTACATTATTAGCAATGGGTAAGATGAAAGAAAATTTTTATGTGACACTTATCTCAGCACCTATTGCCTTGTTAATTAATTATGCAGCTTCACAATACTTTGGCATTATAGGAGTTGCGTGGGCGCAAATAGCTAATGGTGTCATTATGTTGACTTTACAATATACAATAGTAATCCGTGTGTTTAAGAGATTAGATAAGTAAAAAGAACTTTTAAAATTTAGAGAGATCATATAAATAGGAGAAGAATCTTTTATGCCTTATTATTTAAAAAAGGTTAAGGAATTAACCCCTAAAGAAGTAGTAGATAAAGTTAGCAAGAAAGTGAAAAATAAAATACTAAAAAAAACAGAGGAGTTAGTAGATAGGCATACTTCTACGTATTCCCAAAACATTAATGGTTATGAAATTGAAAGTCTATTATCCGAGTACGTAATATATGATTTCTCTGATGCAGAAATCTTACAAGTCCAAGAAATATCATCATTATATCTTAATCATTACTTTGATTTATTAGGGTCTGGTTGGGAGAATATAAAATATAACATGGACTGCAAAGGAATAGAAGAATTTAAATATAACGCGCCTGTAGTAGATTTAAATAATAATATTACAGGCCTTATTAATGAAAAAAATAGGCAATATAGTAAACGTTTGAGGAATATGATATCAACTCAATATATTCCAATTGATTGGCGCTTAGATTTTAAGTCAGGTTATTATTGGGATTCACATATACATTATTCGAAAGTTTCCTATGGAAAGCATGTAGGAGTAGATGTTAAAATCCCGTGGGAATTATCACGTATGCAGCATCTAGTTCAATATGTTTGGGCATATTTACTAGCAAAGCAAGGAAAAAAGGGTTTCAAAGAACCTGAAGTATATGTGAAAGAATTTCAGGATGAAGTACTAGATTTTATCTCTATGAATCCTCCTAAATTTGGTGTGAATTGGGTTTGTACTATGGACGTTGCAATCCGAGCGGCAAATTGGCTACTGGTTTATGATTTATTTAGGGTACATGGTGTGACTTTTTCTCAAGAATTCCAAAAAGTATTTTGTCTCTCTATATATGATCACGGAAAATTTATCTATAATCATTTAGAACGTGATGGTGAGGTACGCAATAATCATTACTATTCCAATATTGTAGGGCTATTTTTTATTGCAGCATATTTACCGGTAACAGGGGAAACAAAAGAATGGCTGTGTTTCGCATTTCAAGAAAATATTCAAGAGATGCAGGCACAATTTTATAAAGATGGAGCAAATTTTGAGCAGTCAACAGCATATCATCGCTTATCAGGGGAATTAGCACTATATGCGACTTCTTTAGGATATGCATTGTCAGAAACTAAAAAAGATATTTTAAGAAAATATAGTATAGAGAAACACCTTTCAATTTGTAAGAAGAAAGGTTTTAATCATGATACAAAAGGTTTTTGGAAAGTGCAAGAAGATATATTGTTTCCTGATTGGTATATAGATAGATTAGAAAAAATTGCAGAATTTACTATGGATATAACTAAGCCTAATAAAGAAATTATCCAATTTGGTGATAATGATAGCGGCCGTTTTTTTAAGATACAACCAATATACCAGAAAATGTATGTAAAAAATGCTAAAGAGTTATATTTAAATTTAAAAAATTATAATGCACTTGATGATGATAAAATCTATTGGGATGAGAAATTTTTAGACCATCGCTATTTAGTAGCTGGAATTAATGCTTTTTTTGAAAGAGCTGATTTTTATCAGTATGTCAATGGGGAATCGATAGAATACAAGATAGTAAAAGATTTAATACAAGGAAGAGTTAAAGAGAAAAATAAACAAAGCCAACATATAAACTATAAAAATATGTCGATAAATCTATTAAATAAAGTAGATGAGAAAAATATAAGTTTGTTTAAAGAAAAATCACAATTTGTTGAATATGTATATCCAGCAAATTTGAACCTGATAGATAACATGAAAATTATTTCTTATCCCGAGTTTGGTATGTACATTTACACTTCAAATAATTTGTATTTAGCAATTAAATGTGGACCTCTTGGAAGTGATGGGAAAGGTAGTCATGATCATAATGACCAGCTTAGTATTGAATTGACAATTGATGGGAAAGAAATTATAAAAGATCCTGGAACGTATTTATATACAGCTATTCCTGAAAAAAGAAACTTATTCAGATCTACAAGTGCACATTTCACAATTCAAATGGATAATAAAGAGCAAAATGATTATTATCATGGGTTACCAGGATTATTTATGTTAAAAGAAAATACAGAAAGCAAATGTTTAGGGTTTGATTTAACAAGATTTATAGGATGCCATAGTGGATTTGGAGAGAAAGTATATAGAGTTATAGACATTTTGCATGATAGAGTAGTTATTTCTGATTATGGTTCTAATCAAAGGATTAAGTATTTTAATTATTATTCGAGTGGTTATGGGAAAATAATTTGCCTAACTGGAGATAATATGATAAAGATCAATAATTAGATTGTTTATAGAGTAGAAATAGATGGGATCTAAAGTAATGATTATCAAGTAATTGTATACATGTATGTTTTAAATATGCTTCTTTCTATTATGTAAAAGTATATTTTTAGGAAAGGGAAGTTATATTTATGGTATTTGTCATAAACAGATTCATTATTTATCACATCCATAGCTCAATATTTTATTGAAAAAGGCAATAAGTATAGGTGACTATTGTTTATCAGGATAAGAATTTAAATAATTTAATTGTAGTTAGGATGATTAATTTGCAAAACCATAAAGTTATTACAAATAAACTGGCTTTAAAAATCTACATATTCTTAGCTGCTTTTTTAGCTTTTTTAACGCTAGAACCTTTTTTTGTATGGGGAAATAAATTAAAAGAGGTAGTAGGGTGTTTTTATGTCGCTTATTTTCTGTTGATTTCCGTTAAATATAAGATTATTTCAAGAGAAAATATAAAATTAGCATTTTATACAATTTTTTTAGTGTTGTTATATAGTTTTAGGTATGAGGAAATATATAAAATTTTGTATAGCTTTTTATTTTTATGCGCTGTACTTATACCGTTTGTATTAATAACAAACAAAATGAAGTTAAAAATTTATGATTTTTTTATTAAAATAATAGCTGTTTCGTATATTCCTGCAATAATTGTTGCCTTTTTACTACTATTGGGGATTGACTTGAGTTGGGATAATTTAATTAGTTACTCTACAAGTAAATCTCATTATCGACAATATTTATGGAGTGCTAACTACGCAGTATATTATGGATTTTCTGAGCAATACTTTTTTTCTTATGGAGGGAGTATTGATAGAATATGTGCGATGTTTAATGAACCTGGTGTAGTTGGAACAGTAAGTGCTTTGATTTTAATCTCCAAGAAATTCAAATTGGATAGGTTATACGAAAAAATAATTTTAGTGGCGGGAATTCTTTCTTTATCCATGGCTTTTTATTTGCTAATAGGTTTGTATATTATAGCAAAAAATAAAAAATATTTTGTCCTATGTTTCATTGCATACATTTTAATTTTTGCACTCACGCCAAAGGATTCATATTTATATAATAGAATACTTTATCGCTTTGAAATAAATTCAGATGGTGTAGCGGGAAATAACCGAACAAACGAAGGATTTGAGTATCTATATAAAGATTTTAAGGCAGGAGGTATAAAAGAACAGTTATTTGGAATGGGAGAAAAGGAATACTTCCAAAAAGCTCTAAATTATAAATCAGAGGCATTATCTTGGAAGACTTTTACCGTTATCAACGGTTATTTTCTTTTAATAGTCCATTCCTTGTTCTTTTTATATATTGGCCTTAAAGAAAGGTGTAAAATAGCATTTGTTTTTACCATGTTTTATTTTATGTCTTTGTATCAAAGGCCTTTCGACTTCTCATTAGGATATTGGTTAATATTTTTTGCTGGTATTCTATACAGTTTAAATAAAGAAGAAAATACAGTTGATAATAAAAGTTTATCGAGGGGAAATTTAAATGAAGAAAAAAGCATTATTTGCAACTAGTAACTATTGGAATTCACCATTCCAAGTAGGTACTCATCATATTGCTAAAGAATTAGTGAGAAAAGGGTGGGAAATTGCTTATATTTCAGCACCAATCTCTCCTATTCATCGAATGTTCTCACCTACTAAGGAATTCTATGACCGATATGAGATTTATAAAAAAGGTGGGGAAACTTTTGAGGACGGAAAGGTCTGGTCGTACGTGCCTGGGGCCTTATTGACACCAAATAATAAACCTATTTTAAGAAGTGAAATTATATACAATCATTGGAATAAACTCGGGTATCCTAATATAAAAAGGTTAATAGAACTTAAAAATTTTAAGGAAGTGGACTTACTTTATTTTGATAATGGTCTCCAAAATTACTTGTTAGATTTTATAAGTTATAAAAAATCAGTTTTTAGGATGGCAGATAAAAACTCTGGTTTTTCTAATAGTACAAAAGCACTAGAGAAAGCAGAAACAAAGTTATCTCAAAGTGTAGATCGAGTTTTATATACTGCACATACGTTAGAGGATCATGTAAATAGTTTAAAACCTAAAGATACATTATATTTCCCAAACGGTGTTAACTTAGCTCACTTTTTAGAAAAAAAAGAGCAACCTGTTGAATATAAATCTATTGATAAACCAATTATTGTTTATGTAGGTGCTATAGAAGAATGGTTTGATTTTAACTTATTTAATGAGATGGCTAAAAGAATGCCAGACTTTGCTTTTGTAGTAATAGGTCCTGATAAATTAGCTAAGCAGTATATTAATGAAATTGAGAATGTTCATATTTTAGGTAGAAGGAGTTATGATCAACTCCCAGCATATCTTCAATATGCTAACGTAGGGATTATACCTTTTAATGTTAAAGAGTACGCTCATTTGTTAGATTATGTAAATCCGTTAAAGTTGTATGAATATATGGTTTCAGGTATTCCAGTAGTTAGTAGCAAATGGAAAGAGTTGGAGTTAATAAATAGTCCAGCGCAATTAGCTGAAAACCTAGATCAATTTATAGACGCCATTAAAGAAGCGGCGAGAGATATGGATAAAGAAAAATATATTAGCTTTGCAAAACAACATAGCTGGACTAGTAGGGTAGATAATTTGCTAGCAGAAGTATTAGAATAGGTGATTAATTGTGAAAAAAAAGGTGCTATTAATAACAGTTAGAGCAGATTATGGTGGAGGACCTGAACATGTATATCGGTTGATAAAAAATATGGATACCAATATAGAGTATTATGTCGCTTGTCCAGAAGAAGAACCATATTGGGATAAATATATACAACTATTGGGTGAAGAGAAGTTAATAAAAATTCCGCATAGAAAATTTACATTGAAATATTATTTGGAAATACTAAGATTTGTAAAGAAAAATAATATTGATATTATTCATTCACATGGAAAGGGAGCAGGTATTTACAGTCGATTATTAAAAGTTTTTGCTCCAAAAAATATAAAGATAGTACATACTTTTCATGGTATACATTTAGATTATAAGAATCTTATAAATCAAATTTATATTTTTATAGAGAGATTTTTATCTTATTTCACAGATGCTTTTATTTGTGTGTCAGATGGGGAACGAGATAAAGTAAATAATGTGAAATTAGTTCAAAATAATAAACTCAATGTTATTGTAAATGGTGTGGAGATTCCAAAAGATCATGTAGTTAATAATAATCAAATTTTTAACATCGTTTCAGTTACAAGGTTTGATAATCAAAAAAACTCAAGAAAATCTATAGAAATAATGGAAAACCTCATTAAAAGGCATGGATATGAAGAATCTACTTTAACTTTTATAGGTCAAGGACCTCAAGTAAGCGAATTACAAGATTATGTGAATATGAGGAAGTTGGAGAGGAATATTATCTTTTTTGGCCCTACTCAAAATGTAATAGAAGAAATGCAGAAGTATAATATGTACTTGTCATCCGCAAAGTGGGAAGGTATGCCTTTAGCGGTATTAGAGGCAATGTCATTGGGATTACCTGCGGTCTTGTCTAATGTAGTTGGAAACCGTGATATTGTAGAACATGGTAAGGATGGTTATTTATACGAATTAGATGATACGGATAAAATAGTTGACTTGATAGTTCAATTAAAAGATGAAAAATGGAATTATATGTCGACTAAAGCAAGAGAAAAGGTTGTTAGTAAATATAGTGTGCAACAAATGGTAAAAGGTACAAAACAAATATATTCTAAGATTAGTGGTGTTTCTAAATGAAGATAGCAATTGTACATGATTGGTTTGTGACATATGCGGGAGCTGAAAAAGTTGTAGAACAAATGCTAGATGTTTTTCCAGAAGCGGATTTATTTAGTGTTGTAGATCATCTAGGAGAAAATAGGGGGTTTATAAAAAATAAGGAAGTGAAAACCACTTTTATCCAAAAATTACCTTTCTCGAAGAAAAAATATAGAAATTATTTACCATTAATGCCGTTGGCAATTGAACAATTAGATTTATCCCAATACGATGTAATTCTTTCCAGCTCACATGCTGTAGCAAAAGGTGTCTTAACTGGTCCAGATCAGATACATATTTCATATGTACATTCGCCTATCCGTTATGCTTGGGATTTGCAACATCAGTATTTGAGAGAATCTAAATTAGACAAAGGAATAAAAGGGTTAATAACAAAATCCATTTTGCATAAGGTTAGAAATTGGGATTACCGTACTGCAAATGGTGTTGATTATTTCATTGGTAATTCAAATTTTATTGGGCGTAGAATATGGAAGGTATATAGAAGAAAATCAGAGGTAATATATCCGCCTGTTGATATTTCTGCATTTACGTTACATGAACAAAAAGAAGATTTTTATTTAACAGCATCACGTATGGTCCCATATAAAAAAATTGATTTAATTGTAGAGGCCTTTGCAAATATGCCAGATAAAAAGTTGGTTGTTATTGGAGATGGGCCAGATTTTGAAAAGGTGAAAGCTAAGGCTAAAGGTAATATTCAAATTTTAGGTTATCAATCATTTGAGGTACTTAAAGATCATATGCAACGTGCAAAAGGCTTTGTATTTGCTGCAGAAGAGGATTTTGGCATTACACCAGTAGAGGCACAGGCTTGTGGTACACCTGTTATTACATATGGTAAGGGTGGCGCTACAGAAACTGTTTTGGATTTAAATCATGAGAAACCGACTGGTCTATTCTTTAAAGAGCAGACTGTTGAAAGTATTGTTGAGAAGATTAATGAATTTGAAAGAAGTTATAATAAGTTTACTCCATCTAACTGTAGGGAAAATGCTATAAGATTTTCTCCAGAGAGATTTAGAGAAGAGATTAGAAGTATTGTGGAGGAAAAATATAAAGAAAAATTTCTAGGGTGAGGAGATAAGATCTTCCCCTTTTTTATTTCTTGTAAGGGAGTGGAAATATGAAATTAATACTATTATCTGGTGGTTCAGGCAAACGTCTATGGCCATTATCAAATGATTCACGTTCTAAGCAATTTTTAAAAGTACTTAAAAATGAGAATGATGAAATGCAATCTATGGTTCAAAGGGTATGGGGACAATTAACAAGCCTAGGGGTTGAAAATGATGCAGTTATTGCTACAAGTAAATCTCAAGTAGATATGATTAATAGTCAGCTAGGAAATAATGTACCTATTATCACCGAGCCAGAACGCCGTGATACATTCCCGGCAATTGCTCTTGCTGCTTCATATCTATACTCTAAAGAGCATGTTGATTTGGATGAGATTGTAGGTGTATTACCGGTAGATCCATACGTAGAAAATAGTTTCTTTGAAAGGCTATTAGATTTGGAAAAGACACTAAACTCTTCAAATGCGGATCTAGGTTTAATGGGGATTACTCCTACATATCCATCTGAAAAATACGGTTATATTGTTCCAAATGTAGAGAAAAGCACACAGGAACTTATTCAAGTAAGTCATTTTAAAGAAAAGCCAGCTACAGCAGAGGCGGAAGAACTACTAAAACAAAATGCACTTTGGAACAGCGGTGTATTTGCATTTAAATTAGATAAAATTATCTCCCTATTAGATCAGAAAGGACTTCCTGTCCAATATGATGTGTTAGTTCAACAATATGCAAGTTTACCAAAGATAAGTTTTGACTATGAAGTAGTAGAGAAAACAGAAAATATTGTTGCACTTCCTTATAATGGTTCATGGAAAGATCTTGGAACTTGGAATACTCTTACAGAAGAAATGGGAACGAACATCCTTGGTAAAGGAAATATGGGGGGTGAGTGTGAGCAAAACCATATTATTAATGAGCTGGATATCCCAGTTTCTGTATTAGGTCTTTCTAACATAATTGTAGCTGCTAGCCCAGATGGTATTTTAGTTTCAGAAAAAGATGCCAGCCCTCGAGTAAAAGAATTAGTAGGGGATTGGGATCAAAGACCAATGTATGAAGAGCGTCGCTGGGGTTGGTACCGTGTACTAGATCACACTAAATATGATGATGGAAACGAAGTATTAACGAAGCGTATTGGTATTACAGCTAGTAAAAATTTAAGCTATCAATATCATAATAATAGAAGTGAAGTTTGGACAGTTGTAAAAGGTGAAGGTATTTTTGTATTAGATGAAGAAATACGAGTTGTTCGCCCTGGGGATGTGCTGGAAATTCAACCTGGACAGAAGCATGCAATTAAAGCTGTTACAGACTTAGAATTTATTGAAGTGCAATCAGGAAGTGAATTAATTGAGGAAGATATTGTCCGGATTTATATGCAATGGAACGAGATAGAGGAAGCTTGTTATTTAAAAAGTAAAAATTAGTAGTAAGTGCAACTAGAGGTGGAGTCATTTTGTATAAAGAACCATTATTTTTTCAACCAGTATTACAGGAGCGGATTTGGGGAGGGGAATCTTTAAAAGAATTTAATTATGAGTTACCTTCACAAACTACTGGTGAATGCTGGGGAATTTCTGCTCATTTAAATGGACCGAGTATCGTAAAGAGCGGTAAATATAAAGGTTTAACATTGAAGCAGCTATGGGATGAACATAGAGCATTATTCGGGAACTATCAAGCTGAGCAGTTCCCTTTATTAACTAAAATCTTAGATGCAAAAAAAGACTTATCCGTACAAGTACATCCTAATGATGAGTTTGCTAACATATATGAGCATGGTGAATTAGGGAAGACAGAGTGCTGGTATATTATTGATTGTAAAGAAGATGCTGAAATAGTATATGGGCATACTGCTCAAACCAAGGAAGAATTTAAGGAAATGGTTGAGCGGGGGAAATGGGATCAATTACTTCAGCGAAAAAAAATCCAACCGGGTGAATTTTTTTATGTACCAAGCGGAACTATCCATGCGTTATGTGAAGGTACATTAGTATTGGAAACACAGCAAAGTTCAGATACGACATATCGTGTGTATGATTATGGTCGTGTTGATGCTGATGGGAACAAGCGAGAATTACATGTCGAAAAATCAATTGCCGTATCAATGATTCCTCATGAAGATTATAAAGTCTATCCTGAGATTGAAAAAGAGAATGGCGTCATTGTTACTAAATATGTACAAGAAAAGTATTTTTCAGTTTATAAATGGGAAATTCAAATAGAATCATCTTTTCAACAGAATCAACCATTTCAATTAATAAGTGTAATTGAAGGTGAAGCAATTTTAATAACTGTAAGTGGAGAATTTCGTATAAAAAAAGGAGATCACTTTATTCTTCCTGGCGGAGTTGAAAGTTTTGTTGTAAAAGGAAATGTGACTTTAATTGTCTCTCATCCTTAGGATAGGTCACATTAATTTTGTGATTTCACTTTATCATTTAGTATTATTGCTATAATATAATGAAGAAGTCTTAGTATTTTATTTGTAATTATAAGCAAAGAGGGTATAGAAATGAAAAAGAAAATTTTATTTTGGATTCTCGGTATAATTGGAGTGCTCATTATTGGTGGTGGAGCGTATGCTTACCATGTTTATTCTAATGTATCTAATACGTTAGATGCTGTGCATAAACCGTTAAATCGTGAAAAGTCAGATAAGCGATCAGAAAAAGTAGATGTAGCAGATAAAAAACCGATCTCGATTTTGTTAATGGGAAGTGATCAACGAAAAGATGAGATAGGACGATCAGATTCTTTAATGTTGTTTACCTTAAATCCAAAGACAAAGTCTATGAAAATCACAAGTATACCACGTGACTCTTATACAGAAATTGTTGGGAAAGGTAAAAAAGATAAGATTAACCATGCTTATGCATTTGGTGGTATCGATATGGCTGTGAAAACAGTTGAGAATTTTCTTAATGTACCAGTTGATCATTATATTGAAGTAAATATGGCTGGTTTTAAAGATATTGTGGATGCTGTTGGTGGAGTGGATATTAATAATGATATGGACTTTACAATTGATGGCGTTCATTATGCAAAAGGTGACTTACATTTAAAGGGAGATAAAGCATTACTATATTCTAGAATGAGATATCAAGACCCACGCGGTGATTTTGGTCGTCAAATGCGTCAACGTCAAGTTATCCAAGCGGTAATTAAAAAAGGTGCAAGTGTATCTTCTCTAGCAAGTTACGGTGATGTATTAAAAGCAATTGAGAAAAATGTTAAAACAAGTTTAACTCAAGAGCAAATGTTTGATATTCAAAAGAACTATAAAGATTGCATGCAGAACAGTGAAGAAATCCAAATCCCAGGCGATGGCCACAAAGCCGCTGATGGTATTTGGTACTATTATGTTCCAGATGCTGCAAAACAAGATTTAACGAACAAATTAAGAGCGCATCTTGAATTGACTAAGTAATGTGTAATAACCCAACTCCTTTGGTAAGAGTTGGGTTTATTTTTGCATGGATTTATATTAGTATTATATGTTGTGAGATTAATAGATGAGGTGAATCGATGAATAAGAAAGCAGTACTTGTCCTATTTATTTTTGTATTGTTTGTCGCTTCGGTTGTGAGTGGTAAATTATACTGGAATAAGAAGATTGCGAATGCGACAGGACAGACGAGTGAAATAACGAAAACAAAGTCTGAAGTGAAAGATAGCGGAGCGAAGAAGACAGAGAAAAAACAAGATGAGAAGTCATCTTTTAATGAAGCATATGCGAAGAATTTACCAGATGCAGTGAAAGAGAAGCTAAAGAAAGCTGCTGAGGATAAAAAGGCAGTAAATCTTGTTATTGTTGGTGATGAAGCTTCTTCATCTGAAAAAGATGCTTGGGCAGCTAAGTTAACGGCTAATTTAGAGACTGCTTACGGTAAAGGTTTATGGAATGTGACGGTAAAGGAATATAAGGGTGAAAGCACAGAAGAGTTAATCGCAAATAAGCGTGATAAAGAGATTGCGAAAGATAATCCAGATGTGATTTTATTCGAACCACCGTTTATTACTGACAATGGTAAAACTGGTAATGGAAACTCTGTAGCGAGTACACAGAAATTTGTACAAGCACTTTCTACTAGTGCAAAGGGTGCTACGATTATGATTCAACCACCAAACCCAGTGTATGGTGCGAAGAATTATCCGAAGGCAATTGAGGCGTTAAAGCAATTTGCGACGCAAAATGGCTATACATATGTAGATCATTGGGGAGTATGGCCTGATGCAACAACAAAGGCTATCCTGCCATACTTAACAGAAGAGTTCGGTTTCCCAAGTGCTAAAGGCCACGAGGTTTGGGCACAATATGTAACGGATTATTTCGTTGCTAAGTAATAAAGGTACACAAAAGGTATACGAGTAATCGTATACCTTTTATAATAAGAGAGTGAATAAGAAATCCTAATATATAGGAGGAAGACAATGAATTCAATTCTAATCTGCGGCGGAGCTGGTTATATCGGTTCTCACGCTGTGAAAAAATTAGTAGACGAAGGCTTATCTGTAGTAGTAGTAGATAACTTACAAACTGGTCATGAGGATGCAATTACGGAAGGTGCGAAGTTTTATAATGGCGACCTTCGTGATAAAGCGTTTTTAAGAGATGTTTTTACACAAGAAAATATTGAGGCGGTTATGCATTTCGCAGCTGATTCTTTAGTTGGAGTTAGTATGGAGAAGCCTCTTCAATATTATAATAATAATGTGTATGGTGCACTTTGTTTATTAGAGGTAATGGATGAGTTTAAGGTAGATAAGTTTATTTTCTCTTCTACTGCGGCAACGTATGGTGAGGTAGATGTGGACCTTATTACTGAGGAAACGATGACAAATCCAACGAATACGTATGGAGAAACGAAGTTAGCAATCGAGAAGATGCTTCATTGGTATAGCCAAGCTTCTAATTTACGTTATAAGATTTTCAGATACTTTAACGTGGCTGGTGCAACTCCAAATGGTATTATTGGGGAAGATCACCGTCCAGAGACGCATTTAATTCCTCTTGTATTGCAAGTGGCGTTAGGTCAACGTGAGAAGATTATGATGTTTGGTGATGACTATAATACACCAGATGGTACTTGTATCCGTGATTATATTCATGTTGAAGATTTAGTGGCAGCTCACTTCTTAGGGCTTAAAGACCTACAGAACGGCGGAGAGAGTGATTTCTATAACTTAGGAAATGGTAATGGTTTCAGTGTAAAAGAAATCGTTGATGCAGTTCGTGAAGTTACAAATCATGAAATCCCAGCTGAAGTAGCACCACGTCGTGCGGGAGATCCAGCACGTTTAGTTGCTTCTTCTCAGAAAGCGAAAGCGAAGTTAGGATGGGATCCTCAGTATGTAAATGTGAAGACAATCATTGAGCATGCTTGGAATTGGCATCAGAAGAAACCTAATGGGTATGATAAATAAAGTGAAACTTTAATCAGTGAAAGAGAGAGTATCGTCGACAAAATATGTTCGACAATACCCTCTCTTTTTTTATAAGATTTTTGCTATACTAAACTGTACTATAATACAGGGTGGAAGGAGGAGAATAATGAAAATACTTGTAGTGGATGATGAATCGAGTATTCGTAATTTGATTCGGATGCAGCTTGAGATGGAAGGATACGAAGTGTTGACTGCGGCTGACGGGAGAGAAGCTTTAGAGAGATGGAAGGAAGGGCCGGATGTATTGATTTTGGATGTTATGCTTCCAGATACAGATGGGTATGAATTACTTCGTCTGTTCCGTGAGAAGGATAGGGATATTCCCGTCCTCATGTTAACTGCGAAGAGTCAGATGAATGATAAATTGCTTGGTTTGCAGCTTGGGGCGGATGATTATGTGACGAAACCTTTCAATTATGCGGAGCTTATTCTTCGTGTAAAGAATATGAGCAGGCGTGTGAAGAAAGAGGGGGAAGCTGTAAGGCACGAGATCATTCGAGCTGGAGAGTTAATAATTTATCCTAAGGAAAGAAAAGTGCATGTTAGTGGACAAGAGATTCAGTTAACGTACCGAGAGTTTAATTTATGTCAGTTGTTTGTTTCAAATCCGCAGCGTGTATTTATGAGAGATGAGTTGCTTGAGAAAGTATGGGGATTTGAGTATATCGGGAATACGAGAGCGGTTGATATTATGGTGCAAAGACTGCGGAAGAAGCTAGGGAATAGCGGGGAATATATTAAGACAATTTATGGCGTTGGCTATAAACTGGATTGTTAAGTGGTGATGGTATGTCTTTAAAGAGAAATATGGTGTTTGGAATAGTTGGACTGTTAATCCCGATATTTGTTCTTTTGTACGCAGTTGTTTATATTACGTTAGAAAAGAATATGTATCATAACGCGGCAAATTCTTTAGAAAAGTTAAGTGTAGAAGCGCAAATTTATACGATGAATTATTTAGAGAAGGAAGCAGAGGTCGAGACGCTCGGTCCTAATTCACTTTTAATTGCTTCGTATTTAGCGAAGCGCATGGATGTCCGTGTGCAGATGATCGGAAAGAATGGAGATGTTGTTGCGGATACGCAAAAAGGAGCACTTCTTCATCGAAATATTGATATTGAGAGTTCTTTGAAGGGGAAGAAATCTTATGTTTTCGAAGAGGGAGACCCAGCTCCAATTCTTTTGTTTTCAAGCCCAGTGTATTATGGAAACGATGTCATTGGAAGTGTTCGTTTTATAAATGAGTTAACGGGTGAGAAGGAAGTTTTAACAAATGTCGGTTGGACGTTTTTAATGACGTCTTTTTGTCTAGTAGCTGCGGGTATTTTCTTTGCAATTCGTTTGGCAAAGTCTCTTCATAAGCCGATTGATCAGTTAAGGCAAATGGCGCACCGGCTTGCGAATGGTGATTATAAAAGTAAGATTGAGCTAAATGAATATGTGGAAATTGCTCAGCTTTCCGCATCTTTTAATGCGATGGCCGATGGAATTGAACTGCATATTAAGCAATTGAAAGAGGAGAAAGAGAAGCAGAAAGATTTCTTAGACCGCATTACGCATGAGCTAAAAACACCGCTAACGGCGATTATTGGCTATGTGGATTTAATTCCGAAGTTAAAGGCGCAGGAAGATATACAGGAGAGCCTGCGTTATGTGGCTGTAGAAAGTGAGCGTTTATTATCACTTGTAGAGGAGTTACTTAAGTCTTCAAAGTACGGGACGAGTACGTTTGAAGTGTCGCCTACAGTTGTGAATATAAAGGGATTAGCAGAAGAAGCAGTTTCAATTGTGAAACCTCGCCTGCAGAAATTTGAGATTGAAGTTATCAATGAGTTAACAGATGTACATGTTGTTGCGGATTTTGATAAGACGAAACAGATCTTCTTAAACGTGCTGGATAATGCGATAAAATATAGTGATGCTACGCAAATTCGTATGAATGTAATTGTAAATGAACGTGAGGCAAAGGTTTTTGTTCATGATGATGGTATCGGTATAGATGAAGGTGTGCTTGCAGAGTGGAATGAATCGCCGGGAGGTAAGGTACTTCCTTCTAGTTACGGGAATGGTTACGGTTTATATATTTGTCAGGAGATTATGAATAAGCAGGGCGGAAGTATGCGGATTGAGAGTAGTGAAGAAATAGGCACTACAATATGTATTACATTCTTGCTTCCGAGACGGATGGAAGACATAAAAAACTTGAAAGCGGTTAAATGATACATTTATGAAACAATTATGCGGTATTTTCGAAACAACGTTTTTTTATCTTGGAGGTAGGCAGAAATGAAAAGGCTATCATTTCAAATTCTTATGTTTGTCCTTTGTATAATCGTTTCTCTTATTTTGTTTTATGTAATGGAGAAGCAAATATATAATCGAATCACAATAGTGAATGACAAACAAACTGTTTTACAAAGGGTGAATGAATCCCTGCCTACTGAAATGAAAGTTAGGCATGAAAAGTGGGGAGAAATTGTTATAACGGATGAAGTTCGTTTGCATACGATTGTTTCATTCTTTGACCGAATTAGAATAGAACCGAGAGAAGCTAAGAATCAAGAACAAGTATTTACTGGAGAAGTAACGTACTTGAATGGACATAAACGTACTTTTGCAGTAGGTGACTTGTTCCAGTACGGGGCTGATATGTATGGAAAGAATGGTACGGATCCAATGATTTCAGCATTTCAAACGTATTTATTAAGCCTGTATTACACACCAGAGCGTATTCGTGATTTCTTTGCATCAGCACAGGATGTCATAGTACGGCAAGGTGATGTAGAACGTACAATGAATCTTACGCACATACTTGATTCGATTCGGTACGCAAAGCAAATTACAGATTACGGAGAAATACAGAAATTATTACAATCACAGAATGAACCGATTGCTTATATTACTGCTTATAAAACAGGTAAGCGTATAAAGAATGAGCGTGAAGACATTCTTACTATTTCTGTGTATCCATCGTATTTTGTTGTGCAATATCTCGGTGATAATAACGGGAATGTCATGTATATGAAAAGCTCCCTCGCAAATTTATTTGTAAAGGAGAATGTGTCATGAGAAAGATAGCCTTTTTCTTCTTTTTGCTAGTAATTGGAGGAGCGATGTCTAGTTGCTCTCGAGATACAACCTCTATTAAATATAATAAAAGTGGTCTCCCTATTTTGGATGATCGTCATCTCGTTGCGTATGTGGCAGCTCGCGAGGAAGTTGGGGAAGCTTTGCTTTCATCATTTTGTAAACCACGCGGCTGTACGTATGAATTTATTCGTCTTTCGACAGAGGAGCTTCTTCGAAGGGTAGAAGAGGAAGCTGGAAATCCGAAAGCCGATATTATTATTGGCGGTACGGTAGATGCGCATCAAATGATGAAGCAAAAAAATCTATCTATTCCTGTTACGAGCCAGCATGCGAACCGTATTTCAAAAACTGTTAAAGATAAAGACGGTTATTGGTACGGTTATGAGGTGGAGAAACTGGCAATTGCGATCAATAAAGAGCGGTGGAATGAAGAAATAGCCTCGCTCGGACTTCCTTATCCATCAAGGTGGCAAGATTTATTAAATCCAGTATATAAGGGAAAGATTGTGATGCCAGATCCAAATGTTTCAGGAACAGCATATACGTTTTTTCAATCACTTATTGATACTTTAGGTGAAGAGGAAGCGAAGGCATATGTTAAGAACTTGGCAGGACAAGTTGGTGAAGTAACAGTGAATGGTTACATACCAGTGGAACTTGTTGCGAGCGGTGAGTATATGATAGGCATCAATTTCATGGGAGACCAGAGAATGCTTCAAAAGCGAGGCTTTTCTATTTTAAGTAATGAACCTGAGCAAACCGGGTTATCTGTTAATGCGATTTCGAAACTAAAACGTGCACCGAGTGGTATTATTGCAGATTTATTTATTGATTATTGTTTATCAGAAGAAGCGGGGCATATTTTAGAAAAAGTTTCGTTTGGCGTACCAACGATGTTTGCGAAGAATGAACAAGAAATAGAAGGACAGCCAGTTAGAAGAACAAACAAAAATATATCAAATAGCGGAATAATCGAGATATGGAATAGACAGCGTCTCTCTCAGAAGTGAGAAAAGGAGACGGAAATATATGTTTAAATGGCTTAAGCCAGCACCTGCAATTGAAAGATTGCCAGCGGATATGATTGATCGAGTATATAAATTACTACGTATTCGTGTATTAATCGGGATTTCAGTTGGGTACGCTGCTTATTATTTAGTTCGTAGTAACTTTAATTTATCTACTACGTATTTAGTAGATGAGTTCGGATTTAGCACGACACAAATTGGATTATTAGGCGCAGTAATGGCTGTTGTTTACGGACTTAGTAAATTCTTTATGGGTAATTTATCGGATAAGGCATTTGCTCAACGATTTATTGCAGTAGGTTTATTTTTATCTGGGCTTGTTAATATTTGTTTCGGTTATGCATCTTCCTTTGGGATGATTTTAACATTACTTGTTCTAAACGGTATTGTACAAGGTATGGGAGCACCACCTTGTAGTATTGTTATGACGAAATGGTTTTCAAAGAAAGAACGTGGCACGAAAACAGGTCTTTGGAATATTTCACATAACGTTGGTGCACTACTTGTTCCACCATTCATTGGAATTGGTGTAGGTATTTTTGGTGAAAATCATTGGCAAGGCGGCGTATTTATTTTCCCAGCGATTATTGCAATGGTAATTTCAGTTCTTGTTTGGATTAATGCGAAGGATACACCAGAATCTGAAGGTCTTCCGCCAATTGATGAATATCGTAATGACTATGAAGACCTTGAAAAAGCAGATCATGCTAACAAGATGTCACCAAAAGAAATTTTAATGAAATATGTAGTGAAAAATAAATTTGTTTGGTTCTTATGTATTGCGAATGCATTTGTTTATTTAATTCGTTTCGGTGTTATTAACTGGGTACCAATTTATTTAACAACGGTTAAAGGTTTTACAAAAACAGAAGCGCATTTTGCGTATTCAATATTTGAAACAGCAGCGATTCCAAGCTCTTTAATTGTCGGCCTTTTAAGCGATAAATTATTCAAAGGAAAACGTATGCCATTATGTGTTATGAGTATGGCTGGGGTTGTTGTTGGAACAATCGTCTATTGGCAAGCAACTAATATTATTGTTGTGAGTGTTGCAGTTTCTATTATCGGTTGTTTAATTTATGTACCACAGTTCTTAATCGGTTTAAGTGCGATGGAATTAGTACCGAAATTTGCAGTAGGTACAACCGTTGGTATGTGTGGTCTGTTCGGTTATGTTGGAGGAAGTTTCATAGCAAACGCAGCGATTGGTATTATTGTTGATCGTTCTGGCTGGGATGGTTGCTTCATGTTACTGTTAGCAGGTGGTGTGTTATCAACAATATTCTTACTGATTGTTCAAATGGGACATGAGAGAAAAGCTCCTAAAGCGGCATAATATTTGTTCGAAAAGCTATCCGATTTTTATATTGGATAGCTTTTCATATTTTTATATAGGAAAAACAAACAGTATGTAAAATAGCAGTTTTATGTGTAAATGAGTTTTGTCCCTTAATATAATCTTTTTAGGTTCCATAAACCGAATAGATACGTAGTTAGACCAAAAAATCCGCCGCCACAGACGAAAATTACAACCTTAAATAAAGAAATAGAGATTTCTTCTGAACTTACATAAGGAAGGATATAATTCATAAAAATAAACATTTGAAAGCCAAAAAGTACACCTGCTTTTAAGCAAGCTTTTCTTAATTTTTTCTTATGTTGTAAATATTCTTCTTTTGTTGCACATTCAGTATCATTTAAACCTTTTTTCTTAAACTTAAAGGTTAAATAATTAGCGTAAATCATATTAGATAGAAAAACTAATATAGTTCCTATAGATATTGTGTGGTTCATAGTATCAACAAGTAACATAATAAGCATTACCAACATATTTAACCACCATAAACCAATTCCAGCCACAGCTAATTCTTTATTGATTTCTTGCTTTTGATATTCATCTCTCTCACTCATTGTTCCAACGAAACTATTATAAACTCTTTCTTTCCATTCAATTTTCATCATTTAATCTCCCTCCCAAAATAGACTATTTAAATCTGTTTTTAGTGCTTTTGCTAATTCGATACATAAGGCTAAAGAAGGGTTATATTTATTATTTTCAATTAAGTTTATTGTCTGTCTCGCTACGTTAACTTTTTTAGCTAATTCTAGCTGCGATAGACCTTCAGATTTTCGATATTGTTTAACGTTATTCAAATATAAACCTCCCATTGATGGTTTTAGACCCCGTGCACCGGAATGTCATTTATATGTGACATTTTATAATTGAATAGATGAAATGTCAAATATATATGACAAAAATGACGATTTTGCAATTAGGAAAATGGTTTTAATAATTTATCTTAGTAAGGAGTTTACTAATAAAGGATGGCTTTCATTCAATTTAAATTCTCCTTTTTCCTTTCCTTAAATCTATCTTAAAAGACAATATGTCATATTTCTAATCATTGGAATTTTTGTTACAATATAAGTGGATGTGTAAAACTTTGTAAAAAGAATGTAATAATATGTAATTCATTTTCAGAAAGTTTTATACTATTTTTATATTAAACTATTAAGTTATAAAAAGGAGAGAGAATATGTTACCAAATACGGTTCGTACTCCAAACAAGAAGAAGAAATGGATTATTATTGGGGTTATTGCACTAATTGTTATTGTAGCAGCAGTTAATATTTTTATTATGCAAGGCAAGAAGAAGGGAGCATCAACATCTGCTGATGCTGTAAGCTTTGAGAAGGTAACGGAGCGAAAGCTGAATAATACGAAGTTAATTTCTGGTCAGGTGAAGCCTGGGAATATTGAAAGTTTCTATGCTGATCCGACTAAAGGAAAAGTGAAAGATATTGCAGTGAAAGAAGGACAAGAGGTAGAGAAAGGTACGAAGTTATTCTCTTATGATAATGAAGAGATTAATTTGCAAATGAAGCAAGCTGAGCTTGATCAGAAGATGGCAGATATGCGTCATGATCAAGGGAAAAAGAAGATTGATTCGTTGAAGAAAGAAATTAAGAAAGCGAAAGATAGCGGAGCTGGGAAAGAAGTAACAGATCCGATGGAAGAGCAAGTAAGTGAGTTAGAGATAGCGCAAAAGACAACTGATCTTGAGAAAGAAAAAGGGAAGTTGCAGAAAGAAGAGTTAAGTAAAAAGCAGAAAGAGCTTACGATTTATAGTAATTTTGCTGGTGTTGTTCAAAAGTTAGATAAAGATGCGGCGCAAAGTTCATCTCAAGCGTTAGGTGGTCAAGGGAAAGCATTCTTACAAGTTGCTTCTAAAGATCCGTTCCAAATTCAAGGGACGTTAACTGAGCTTCAAAAGTCACAAATTCAAAAGGATCAAACCTTTACTGTAACTGCGAAAGCAAATAATAAGAAGAAGTGGACAGGTAAGATTACAGAGGTAAGTGAATTCCCAACGAGTGCAGAGATGGCTCAAGCAGGCGGTATGGGCGAAGCGACTCAAAATATGTCCCAATATACATATAAAGCAAGTCTTGATAGTCAAGATGGTTTATCTCCAGGTTATCACGTTTCATTGCAAGTAAATTTAGAGAATAAGACGATGGTTGCTGTTCCAAGTAAGAGCATTGTAGAAAAAGGTGATGATGCATTTGTTTATGTTGAGGATAAAGGAAAGCTTCGTAAACAAAATGTGAAAAAAGGTTCTACTGATGGAGACTGGACAGAGATTGTTGAAGGCGCAAAAGTGGGGCAAAAGGTGGTTAAAAATCCTTCCGACGACGTGTATGACGGAATGGAAGTGAAAGAGAAATGATTACGTTAAATAATATTGCTAAAACGTATTATCAAGGAAAATTGGCAGTGCCGATTTTGCACGGTATTAGTTTAACAATTCAGGGCGGTGAGTTCGTTTCGATTATGGGACCGTCTGGTTCTGGTAAATCAACGCTTATGAATATTATCGGTTGTTTAGATCGTCCAACAGAAGGCGAATATATGCTGAATGATGTGAATATCTTAACAGCAGACGAGTCAAAGCTTGCTTTAATTCGTAATGAATATATCGGTTTTGTGTTTCAGCATTTTAATTTACTTCCGCGTCTTTCGGCAGTAGAAAATGTTGAACTTCCGCTCGTATACGGAGGCGTGAAGAAGGCAGAGCGTCGCAAGCGTGCCTTAGAAGCGTTAGGTAAAGTCGGATTAGCGGATCGCGTGCATCATTTACCGAATGAATTGTCAGGCGGGCAGAAGCAGCGTGTCGCAATTGCAAGAGCGATCGCGAATAATCCAACGTTCATTATGGCCGATGAGCCGACTGGTGCGCTTGATACGAAGTCTGGTGAGCAAGTTATGGATATTTTCACGAAGCTTAATGCAGAAGGTACAACAATTGTTATGGTTACGCATGAAGAGGAAGTAGCAGCGTATTCTTCCCGCCGCATTGTACTGCGAGATGGGAAAATTACAGAAGATAGAAGGTGTGCGGTATGAGTTTACTAGATAGTATAAAAATTGCCCTATCTTCTATTTTAGCTCATAAACTGCGTTCAGCTCTTACGATGCTCGGGATTATTATTGGCGTTGGTTCTATTATTACTGTCGTTGCAATTGGGCAAGGCGGGGAAGCGATGCTGAAGTCGAAATTCGCAGGTTCTGGTGGTAATAACCTTATGCCAATTCAATTTAAAGCAGATATTAATGATGAGTTTAATATGGGCGGGCATGAAATACCGAAGTTAACGGAAGAAGATATTATGGAAGTAAGACAAGTGAAGGATGTATCCCACGTTATTACAACAAATCAGGGGATGGAGATACTTGATGTAAATGATAAAAAAGCAAATCTGAATGTTATTGGTCTTGATAATGAATATTTTGCGGTTAATAAAGTAAAGGTCGTAAAGGGACGTACTTTAAGTGAATCAGATATTACTCATGCAAATAACGTTGTGATGATTAGTACAAAAACAGAAAAAACGTTATTTAAGGACGTAAATCCGGTAGGACAAATTATTGAGATGAAAGGACAACCGATGCAAATTATTGGTGTGTATACATCTGATAATGAGTTTATGGGATTTGAAATGGAAGAAGCATTAATCCCACTTACGTTATGGCCTGTTTTATACGGAACAGATAATATTCAAAATATCGCAATTCAAGCTAAAAATGTAGACAATTTAGAAGCAGCTGGGAAACAAGCTGTTGATGTATTAAATAGTCGTAAGCCAAGTGAAATTCCAGGTAAATATGAACTGGTGAATTTAAAAGAATTCCAAGAAAATGTTTCTAAAGTAACTGGTATTATGACGATGATTATCGGTGGTATTGCTGGTATTTCATTAGTTGTTGGCGGTATCGGTGTTATGAATATCATGCTCGTATCTGTAACGGAGCGTACGCGCGAAATTGGGATACGTAAAGCGCTTGGAGCAACGCGCAGTAAAATTTTATTACAGTTTTTAATTGAAGCAGTTATGTTAACGCTTCTAGGTGGTTTGATCGGAATTGGTCTTGGATACGGCGGAGCATATATCGTTTCCACATTTGCGAAATGGCCACCACTCGTTTCATGGGAAGTTGTCGTGGGAGGCGTACTATTCTCGATGACACTTGGTATTATTTTCGGATTAATTCCAGCAAATAAAGCTGCGAAATTAGATCCGATTGAAGCATTACGTTATGAATAAGTAATAGTGTAGTAGAGAGGGGGCTCTCTACTACAAATTACCGTTCTAGTGGGCGGTTCGTAGCCTCTATATGAGGAAGTGAACCGCCCGTTAGAACGGGTTATATAAATAGAAGGAGGCGTTATAATGGAAGCGAATATTAATACGCAAGATGTAGGTGGAAAAAAGCCGTCATTATTAGGGATGATTACTTCTCCAGGTGAACAGTTTGAGAGAATGAAGAACAGTAATGCGGTTTGGGGTGCGTTTTGGATACTTTCTTTACTATCGGGGATTACTGGAGGTATTAGTACTTATGTATATTCTTTAACACCTGAATCAATTAAGCTCAATCAAGAATTAGGGGTTAATGTTACACCTGTGATGACTTTCGGTGCTGGTTTTGTATTTGGTGTTATTGGTATGATAATAGGTTTCTTTATTAGCGCAGCAGTATACAAAGTGTTAATGATGTTAATGAGCAATGATACTTCTTATAAGAAATTATTAACAATTACTGTATATTCAAACATTATTTCATTACTTGGCTTATTAATAAATACAGTTTTAGCGCTTATTCTAGGTGGTTCAGGGAAAGAATTTTACACTGGTTTAGGTCCGATTTTCGCTTCAAGCAGCGGTGCTGTAAAGGGTATTGCAAATAGCATTGAAGTATTTACAATTTGGGGATTTGTGATTACATGGTTAGGTCTTCAAATTACAGCTGGTTTAAGCAAAAAGAAAGCAACGATTCTTATGGTTATCTTCTTCGTCTTAACAATTGGCTTTGGTGCGCTACGAGGACTAGTGCAATAAGCTTGATATTTCATGTCACTAGAAAGAAAAGCAGCAATTATAAAATTAATTGCTGCATTTTTGTTAAAAGAAGAAGATACATAGTTTAAGAAATTCTCAGCAAATTTTTTGTTCATGTTAGTTGCATTATTGTTAGCTGTAGAATATATGCTGAATAATAATCCTTATATATATGTTGGTGTTATAAGCTGTATTTTAGCTACAGGTCTATATGCAATTGATAGACTTTTCAAAGGTATAACTACAGAATAGTATAAATTGAAAATTTATCCCGCTTTAATGGGCAGTAAGACCCCCAACTCAAAATGCAGCGAAAGCAAAGAAGTTAGGTGGGGGATGAAGAAAACCCCCACTGATTAAAGTTTCACTTTATAAACAAAAGGTTCCTTCGAATGTATAGAAGGAACTTTTTTATTTTTACCCTTATTTCAAATATCACCAGCAGAATTTCAAATTCTACTTCATGTAATTTCAAATTTCAGCGGTAGTATTTGAAATTACTCACAGTGAATTATCTTCTTTATTTTTATATTGTGGAGGTACCGGCGGAATAACAAAGAGGTATACCTTTTAGAAGTGGGTACTGTGTGAAACCAGCAACTTTTAAAGAGGCAGTTGTTTTGTATGAAGGGATGATTGTAAATCAAATAAAGAAGCTAGGTATTCGTCAAGATTATGAAGAGTATTATCAATGTGGTTTAATCGGCCTTTGGCATGCGTATGAAAGATTTGATGCGGAGAAAGGAAGCTTTCCTGCATATGCAGTTGTAACGGTACGTGGTTATATATTAGAAAGATTGAAGAAAGAGTTTGCAGTGCAAGAAAAGTGTGTATGTGTAGGAGAGTATGAGGATATCTTTCGTTTTGAAGATGTGGGAACAAGAGTGAAGGATTTTATGAGTGTGTTAGATGAGAAGGAGAAGTATATTATTTTTGAACGTTTCTTTGTAGGGAAGACGATGGGGGAAATCGCTTTAGAGACAGAGATGACCTATTATCAAGTAAGGTGGGTGTATCGGCAAGCACTCGAGAAAATGCGAAATAGCTTAAGAGGATAAATATTTTCATAAGAATGGAAGGCAAGGGATATTGCTTTCCATTCTACTTATTTTGTTAAGGTAGTAAATGTAATAAGAGTTTTTTAAATTGCATTGAATCTTGCATGTTCATACGTGATAATACATATCCGGCTTTTAATAATTGTTGTTTTAACTTATGGGGACTAATGTGTATGGTTGTAGTAGTGCCATTTGAAAAATGAATGTTAGCTTTCTTACTCTTTTTGAAAAATTCTATGTCATCTATATGGTTATAAAATAGCCATATACAGTTTGGAGAAGAAGGAGATTCTGTCGGGAAAGCACAAATATATTCTCGATGATTAATTGGAATTGGGACATTTTGCTTGAATTTAAAGTTTGTTTGGACTGCATTACGTCTGCCTTGGTAAGTAGAATGAACATTGGCTAAACAAGATTGCTTGATGAGTTGAAGAGCAGTTTGGCAGGAGTAAAAATGGTTCCTGCTACTGTCGATAATCTTTGTGCGATAATAAGGGTGTTTGTAAGGCTCTAACATCATTGTAGAATTAGAAATAAAAATATCATTTTCCTCGTTCATAACTCCGATTCCTCCCTTATAAAGTATCATTAATATCATTATATACAAATTAAGTAAAATAATTGTTAATCTTTTGTTTCGTATTGTAAATTTTGGTCATTCGTTTACAATCAATAGATGATAGTCTTTCTAATTTGCATCGCTTGTACATATATATGAAAATAGAAAAGAGTAGGCGGTGAGATAGTATGAAGAAAAAGTATATTATTATGGCTTTAGTTGTTGTTCTTCTAGTATATTTAGCAAATAGTAATCCGAGTAAAGGTGAATATACGGACTGGGCAGCAAAGCAGTTTATGAAACGTAATGATGTAAGTAAGAAGCTAGACGAAGTTCAAAAAGAAAATGAAGAGGGTCTCCTTGGCGATTTAGCATCGGCTGGTAAGAAGTTGGCGAAGAAATATGTTGAGCCGCAAGTTGGGTTATTAATTGATCATTATACGAAGCGAGATGATTATATATTCTTCTCAACATATAAGACGGAATTTGATATAGGCGGAGAACATTATAAATATGTATGCGTCGGTTTTTCAAAAATCTTTATTCCAATTGAAATGCCAAAGAAAAAAGACGAATCTGCAAAATGATGCAGATTCGTCTTTTCGTTTATCACGCTATTTGCCGGGCAGTAAGACCCCACCTTAAAATTCAGCGCAAACAAAAGAAGTTAGGTGGGGAATCAACTGCCCATAAAAGCTCGATTGGTGAGGGCTGATTTATAGGATAATTGGAACTTCAGATACGTTTTTCTCTACGAGACGAGCGCCTTTTTTTCGGGTATTTTCATTCATTGATGAAAATACAGATGAGGCAAGGATGGTATCCATTACTTGATTTACAACTTGTGCATCGACGGGTGTGATGGGTTTTTCGATAGAAAAAACAACTGTTTTTCCATCTTCTTTCGCGAAAATTAATTCTAGTACTTGCATGCTTTAATTCCTCCTTTTTATTTATCCAGCTATTGGTGTTGGCTAACAATCAGAGGGGGATGAACACCCCCGCTAATTAAAGTTTCATCTTATAGGCTAGAAAGATCTGATGTGCTAACAAGTTGTACAGCGTGCAGTGGTGATGCTTGTAAGGAAGCAAGAGCACGTGCTACGTTTTGTACTTGCTCTAAGTTTGCGTTTGTTTTTACGCGTTTAAATTGTTTGTTCTTGAAAACTGTTTTTCCGTTCTTATCTAATCCATTATTTAAGACAAGACGTAAAGTTAAGTCCATTACGATTGTTTCGACTGCCATGTTTATCACCCCCTTTCACTATATAAATAGGGCGTGAATGTCATGTTTTGGCGTGAAATTTTTTCTTTTTTTTGGTACTCTTAAAAGACTAAGAGAGGGGTTTCGGAAGAATGAATCGTAAATGGTTATTTTGGATTCCTGTTTTACTATGGATGGGGTTGATTTTCTATTCTTCGGCACAACCATATAAAAAGCAGGATATGCGTTCGGATATTGAACAATATGTAAATGTTGAGTTTGTGAAAGAGCATTTTTCATGGGTATCTATCGATTATGGCGGTGGTACACCTGTTAGCATTGCAAATAAAGGTGTAGCCGGATTTATTGAGTTTTTCCTTCGTAAAGGTGCTCATTTTATGGTGTTCTTTATGCTTGGTTCATTGACGTATTATGCATTTCATCGATCGGGTTATTCGAGAAAAAGATGTTTCATATACGCTCTCCTTTTCGTTGCGGGATACGCAACATTTGATGAAATTCATCAATGGTTTACGGGAGATCGTACACCGATGTGGCAAGATTCATTGCTGGATACGTGCGGCGGATTAACAGGGATTATAATAAGTAATTGGTTTTGGAATAGAAAAAAGAGCTAACCTTTTGGGGTTAGCTCTTTTTGTTTATCCCGCATTAACGGGCAGTAAGACCCCTACCTCAAAATTCAGCGAAAGCACAGAAGTTAGGTGGGGGACAACTGCCCGTAAAAGCCCGATTGGTGAGGGCTAATAATCAGTGGGGGATGAACGAAACCCCCACTGATTAAAGTTTCACTTTATACACCAAGCAATTCTTTTAGTTCATCTGTAGATAGTTCGGTCATCCAACTATCGCTTGTAATGACGGCGTTGTTTAGTGATTGTTTTCTTTCTAACATTTCATCAATTTTCTCTTCGAGTGTCCCCGTTGTAATAAGTTTATGAACGTGAACGAAGCGTTTTTGACCAATACGATATGCGCGGTCTGTTGCTTGGTTTTCTACAGCTGGATTCCACCAACGGTCATAGTGAATGACATGGTTGGCAGCAGTTAAGTTTAAGCCTGTTCCACCTGCTTTTAACGATAAGATGAAAATGTCATATGTTCCGTTTTGGAACTGCTCGATCATTTTGTCACGTTCTTTCTTCGGTACACTACCGTTTAAGAAGAGAACGCGCTGACCGAAATGTTCTTCTAGCACATTTTTTAGCATGTTTCCCATACCAATGTATTGTGTGAAGATTAAGCAACTTTCATTTTGATCTTTTATATTTTCGATTAGTTCCATTAGCGTGCTCGTTTTCATGGAACGTTCGATGATGTCTTTTGGTTCTGTTTCTTTTAAGTAAAGAGCAGGGTGATTACAAATTTGTTTAAGTTTGTTCAGCATTAGTAATATAAATCCACGTCTTTCAATCCCGCTTAATCCTTCTACATTTTGCAGTGTATCTTGAACAAGTTGTTCATATAAGGAAGCTTGTTCACCAGTCAGTGGACAGTAAGCTTTCTGTTCTTGTTTATCTGGTAAGTTTAATGCGACTGTTTGATCTTTTTTCGTTCGGCGCAGTAAAAATGGTGAGATAAAACGTTGAACTTGTTGGATTTTTCCTTCGTCACGGTCCTTTTCAATTGGTGAGACGAAGCGGCGCTGGAATTGTCCTAAGCTGCCAAGGTATCCATGATTAATGAAGTCGAAAATAGACCAAAGCTCGGCAAGTCGGTTTTCCATCGGTGTACCGGTTAAAGCGATTTTGTGATTGGCTTGCAAGTTTCGGACTGCTTTTGACTGTTTCGTATGTGGGTTTTTAATATTTTGTGCTTCATCCAAAATAACAGCATCCCAGCATAACGTACTAAGTTCTTCTTCATCAAGCTGAGCTAATGCATAAGATGTTAATACAACATCTGCTGATTGAAGGAAGTCTTTAAATGATTCGCCTTTCGCTCGGTTACTTCCATAATGTAACTGAACACGTAAATTTGGTGCGAAACGCTCAAATTCTTTTTGCCAATTTCCAAGAACAGATGTCGGTGCCACGATTAAAGCAGGGCCTGTTTGGAGATTGTTCTCTTTTATATGTAGTAAGTAAGTGATCGTTTGAATACTTTTTCCAAGTCCCATGTCGTCAGCTAACAATGCGCCGAATCCAAGCTTTCTTAAATATAATAACCACTCAATGCCATGTTGTTGATACGGACGGAGTGTGGCGTTTAATGAAGAAGGGACATCTACTTTTGGAATATCTCCAATGTGTAATAGTTTTTGGAATAGCTCTTCATAATATCCATCTAGTTCGATTTCAATATCGGTAAACGGACTATCTTCTTCGACAATTTCTGTTTCAGCCGTGTTTGATAAATGTTGCTGAAGGACATCTTTCATTTCGAGTCCATACTTATCGGCACGGTTCATTAGCTTTCGTACTTCTTCAATAAAGGCTGGATCCAGTCGCATCCATTGACCATTTATATTGAATAACCGTTTGTTTTGTTCAACGAGTTCGAAAAATTCGCTTTCTGATAAATCAATCCCGTTCGTTGAAATGCGCCAGTCAAAATTAACGAGCGTATTCATGCCGAAGAAAGATTGCGTTTGCGTCGCATTTTGCTTCAGCTGTACACGTAATTTTGGTTTTGTCGCTTTTAAATTTTGCCACCATGATGGTAGTAAAATCGTAATACCTGCGGCGAGTAATTCGTTACTTGCTTCTGTTAAGAAGTTCCACGCTTCCGTTTCAAAGAGCTCACTTCGGAATGTATCCCCTTCTTTTAACCATGGCACGAGCTTACTGAAACCTTCTTGTGTTTCAAGAATACGCTCTTCATAATCGTGCCAGCGTTTTGGTAAAGAATCGATGTTTTCATATACATATATGCGATGAGCACCACGCTTTGGTGTAACAATTGTTTCAAGCTTCCACATTTCAAACTCTTCTTGCGGCTCTTGTAGCCGTAGTCCGATTGTAAAGGGAAGGTCATCTTCAATGTAACCAATTTTTCGAAGCCAATCTTCCTCATGTAGTGCTGCATCCAATTGTCTTTTCGTAAATTCGTAATGTTCATAAAGTCTCTTTGCATCTTCCCATCCGTCGTTCGAGCGGTTATCTTGTAATATGCTTTCATTTACCGCGGACGAGAAAAGAGATGCTAATGTATCATCTTCAATCGGTGTATGTTGTACTTTCCAAGATGGTTGTTTGGGCCAACGCTCCATATCAGGTACAAAGCTACCGCTTGTGAAGGCATCCCATAATTCGTTCGCATCTTCCGTAAGTGCTGTAATAGGGCCGTTCATTTGAATGTGTGCAAAGGAGTTCATCGGTTTATTAGCGATGTATTCAAATGCTTGTGCGTTTGTTAGCATAACACCTTGTTTTCCTTCAAAGGTTGCTTCTTTAAGAAACGTGCCGTAGAAGGAAGTGGAGTGCCATGTAAATGCATTTCGTTTCCAGCTTGCTACGGATAATGGAGTACCGCTGTCATCTTCTCCCCAAAGGAACCAACCGTGACTAACGTGCTGGAGCCTAATTGTTACCTCAGTTTGATTGATCATCGATTAATTTTCCTTTCCGTAATTCCTCTTGTAGTGCACGCAGACGTGAATGTAAGTTTGCGATGTGAATAATGAAAGCATCCCATTCATCGGTACGCTTTAATCGTTTATATAATGTACGTAATTTTTTTAAGTAACGAACTGCACGTCTATATGATTTGCGATTTCGCTCTTCAATGGCCTCGGTAGCAGCAAGGTGATAAAGAGGAAGTGCTGCTTCTGGTGCTTCCTTTTCGATATCTTTCAGCGGCTCTTTCAAAAGTTCAATTGCTTCAAATCCATGTAAGAGATGAAGTTCTGCCCATGTGCGATATTGCTTTTTCGCGAGTACGTATTGCTCATAGTTTGCGAAACTATATGGTAATAGCTCTTGCAAAATCATTTCGAATCCGGCTTGTTCATTTGTATGGGTTGCATACGTTTCATACATGATGACAAATAAGCGAACGATATCTTTTATGAAAATCGTATTTTCGTGCTCATGTATCGTTTTCTTCACTTGTTTATACGTAAAGGAAAGCCAATTTTTCGCACGATCCCACTTCATTGCATTTAATAGCTCTTCTAACCAATAGAAGTATAGACTCACAACAGAAGCAGGCTGTTTCTGTAGTAAGTCCATCGCTAATAGGTCTTCGTCATTTAAAAAGAGTAGATGAGAAGATGCTAATGCTTTGGAAAGTGGATTGATTTTCGTATCGATTCGTTTTTCTTCTTCTTGCAGTTGCTCTTTATTGTGTAAGAGTTCACTCCATATGTGACGATAAATAAAATATCTCTCTTGCGTATAAGCGTCAGTGGAGAAGAATACTTCATGAACGAGACGAGCTGTTTCTTGCAAAATTGATTCAGACTCTGAAGGAATCGCTTCTGATTGTAAGTCCCGAACGATGGATTCCACTTTATCTACAAATAGGCGAACGACGTTAACAGGCTGATGATAAGAATATGTTTTATTTGCTTCAAAGTCCTGAATTTCTTCTAATAATTTTTGAAAGCAATAAAGCGCTGCATGTAGCCTGAACAGTTCATGTATCGCAACGATACGCGGAGCTTTCCGCTCGAGTTTCGTATAGAAGTCCGTAAAAATACTCATAAGAAAATACATTTGTTTATAAGTAAGCCGAGCTTGTTCTTTCTTAAATGATTCATATTCGTTATCAAAATAGGATTGCCAACTTTTATAATCCGTTTCTTCAAAAGCTGATGATTGCAATACTTGTCTTGCAGTTCGAATAGGAGGAAGGGAAGGTTTCGTATTATTTTTGAATAAAGTTAATACATCTCCTACTTGCCCGAAACTAGACGCTGCAGATAGTAACACAGCGAGCATATGCTCACATTGCGTTGGTGCGAAGCAATCGCAATAGCTTTCAGCGACGTTACGAATCGGTATATGGACGCTATATACACTGCCTTCAGCATCTACAGTTCCTGATAGCGTATAACCATCAAAGTCAACGTTGTAGACAACACCACTACGATATAGGTGCCGAGCTGTAGCGACATGTTCCTGATCAGCTGTTTGCTGTGGATCTAGTCCTTGAACGAACTCATTCGCAATCATCATAATTTCATCTTTCGTAATTGAGTGTTGCAGCATAATATTCCTCCGTACACATATTTCTTTCCTTTACCATTATAAACAAAAAATGCTCAAAACAGAAAAAATGAAATTCGGATTACATAAATTGAAAATCATGGTAATATATAAAATGTTAATTTTATATATTACTATATTTTTATAGGAGGAAAAAGCATTTGTCAGATTTACAGACGAAATTAGGTAGTGGAATGAATAAGTTACAAGAAGGAATTGAGCAAGGGAAGATGAAGTTACAAGTTGCGCAAGAAATCGCTCAATTGAAAAAGGGAATGCAAGTGCAAATGCAGAAAAAGGCAGAAGTTCTATTAGAGGTTGGACAACAAGTGTATGTTCAATTAAGAGGGCACGGAGTAAATGAATCCAGTTTAAAAGAAATGATTGCTCCAGTCCAAGAATTTGATGTGGCTATTTATCAAGCGAGAAAACGCATTGTTGAATTGCAAAAACAACAAGGTGAGAAAGCTACATGTGAATGTGGTGGACCTTTATCGATGAATGATAAGTTTTGTGGCTCATGCGGAAATCCTAACCCGATGTTAGCGGTAGAAAATGACGGTGAAACGGCAAATTGTATTTCATGTGATGAGCATATCGATAAAAACTCTACTTACTGTCCGGTTTGTGGAATTAAGCAAAGTGGGGAGTGAATAAGATGTATTGTCGCACGTGCGGAAAGCAACATGGTGAAGAAGTAAATTATTGCCCAAATGAAGGTAGTATGGAGATTACGGGAGCTACGGATGCAGTAACGTTAGAACAAGATACTGCGAAATATTGCAAAGGCTGTGGTAATGAAAATGCTCAGCAAAATTTATATTGTCAAAATTGTGGGCATTCGTTATTTGTTGTAAAGAAAAAAGAACAAGCTGTAAAATTTCCTACAATAGATGGTGCTCCTAAAGTTGAATTTAAAGCAAATAAAGCCGTGTTAAAAACAGGTTTTATTGGTGGAGCTGTTGCAAGTATTCTCATGTTAATTGCAGGATGGATTGGTAGTGTATTATTTGCGTCTATATTAAGTGAGATGCTTAGTAAATTTGCGAAAGAGTTAGAAATGCTGCCGAGTTTTTATGCAAGCGCAACTGCTACGTTGTTAAATTACCATTTACTTGGTTTTACAGCAGGTGATGATAGTGGATTGATATTATCTTTATCTTGGCATACTCCATTTACATTATTATTAATCATTCCATTTATTATTTTCGCTGGAACAGGAATATGGTTAGGAAAACAGCATGTTGCAAAAACGATTAAGGATCAAATTTTTGTAGCGACAACAGTTGGTATTATTTACGGGGTCTTCTTATTCATTATAAGCTTTATAGCATCACAATCTGTTACAATTCCATTCTCGGATGCAGGGAAGATTACAGTTGGATATTCAGCGATTAAGAGCTTCTTGAGTGGATTTGTATGCGGAACGTTATTTACTTTAGTAGGATTTATTGCTCATACAAGTAAAAACAATATGGCAGTAGCCCTTCAAGAGTTAATACCATATGGAGCGTCTATTTATTATGGAATTTCATCGATGATAAAAGGTTTTTTAGTGACAGCGGTAGTAATGTGCATCTTAGCTGTATCGTTAGTAAGTAACGTAGACAGTGCTGCACCGTTAAAAGAAATGAAAGAATCTAAAGCACAAGGTGTATTATTAGCGCTAGAATTAACACCTCAATTATGGAGTATGACTCATTTTTCTCCGGTAGAAGTAGCAAGTCCAGCATTGGATCATGAATTTAAAAAATTTAGTAAGAAAGCATCTGATAACAAATTAACATTTTCATTGGTGTCAGGTATTTCCGTAAATGGTATCGGAATAAAGGATATTATAATTGCACAAGGCGGAAACCAAGAGGATCTTGCTGAAGTAGAAGAAGTAAATGGTGCATTCCATTACGGTTTATTACTACTTATTATTCCAGCACTCTTTATGTTCATGGCTGGGAGGAAATTAGCGAAATTACCAACTGCGAACATGTATATCACACTAGCTGTTTGTAGCGGTTCTTATACAATTATGATGGTTGTAATGAACATCATTTCTAAGTTCCAAATTGATGTATCTGGAAATGTAATGAATTTATTTGGAGCGGGCGGTACTGTACTATCTATGCAAAATTCATTTGTATATTTAACTATGTTTAGTTTTATCGTGACATATGTGGCGGCATTTGCTGGAATGAAATTAGCTAAAAAATAGGGGGAGAACATGTTGAAGTTTTGTGGAACATGTAAAAAGAACGTTGCAGACCATTTGAACTTTTGTCCTGAATGCGGAAGCAAAGTTGAAGTAATTGTTGATAACACTGCTGCTTCATACACAGAAGTACAAAATGAGATAAAACCAGTGAAAAGTAAGAAAAATTTATTTTTAATCATCGGTTGCCTCATCATTGCTGCTGTATTATTTGGAGCATATAAATTTGGAGCAAATAAGTTTTCAAAAGAAAAGCAAGTGAATGTAATGATTGAAGCATTCCAAAAGAAAGAAATCAACGCAATTGATGAGTTTGTGAAAGCAGATGATCCAAGCTTAAAGGTTAAGACAGAAGATATTAAAGCGTACATACGTTATTTAAAGGAGAATCCTTCGTATAATAAAGAATTATTATCTTATTTACAGAAAGAGACTATAAATCAAAATTTAGTAAAAGATAAAGCATCCTTTAAAGATGGACAAATTGTCGAAGACGGAAAAGAGTGGTTCTTATATCCGAAGTATAAGTTCAGCATGAAATCTTATTACATGAGCGTTAATACAACTGCAAAAAAAGCTGAAATATATGTGAATGACAAAAAAGAAACCGAGCTTTCTAGTGATAAAACTTCCAAAGAATTAGGACCATACTTCCCAGGTACGTATGTTGTAAAGGCGACTGCGAAGACCGAACTGACTGAATTAGAAACAGTGAAAGAAGTAGATTTAGCAGATGAACAGAGTGCGAAAGTAGAAGTTGATTTATCACTTGAAGGAAAGTATGTAAAGATTTCTTCTGATGAAAATGATGCAACTGTGTTTGTGAACGGTAAAAAACGTGGGAAATTAACTTATGGAAGTTATAATCTTGGTCCTGTATCGACAGATGAAACAGTAGAAGTATATTTAGAGAAAACTACTGATTTTGGTGTAATGAAATCTGAAAGTATTAAAATTGGAGACCAAAGCACGTATTACTTAAAATTCCCGAAAGAAACATCAAGTTCGGCTGTTGGTGACTTTGTACGAAATCATATTTATGATAATGTACGTGCGATTTCATTAAATGATTTTAGTCTAATTGAAAATAACTATGATAAGAGCGGGAAATCGTACAAGGAAGACCGTGATTATATACAGTATTTACACAAAAAAGGAATTACAGAAGACTTATTAACGATGGAAGTTCGTAATGTAGAGCGTCAAAGTGAGACGAAATATAAAGTAACGACATATGAAGAGTACCATATTCGTTACGTTGATGGATCTGTGAAGTTCAAAAGTTTTAATAACGAACATATTGTAACTGTGAATGGAAACGGAAAAATATTGTACCATTCTCTTGGAGCGAATAATACGCTTAAGTCAGAGGAAGTATCTGGTCCGACTCGCTAATAAAGGAGAGAGGTTGTTCAATATTGTTGAACAGCCTCTTTTTTTGTAGTTTATTTTTCTTGTAACTCTTTGCTAGTAAATCGATATTTTGTGTCGAACCGTTAATATATTTTTCTCTACTCGTGTTCACGAAGGGAAAATAAAAAGGATATGACTTCGCTGAAAAAATCCGGCGAGGTGATATCCCTTTTTACCATTATGAACGCGTTTCTTTTAATACAACTTGTACATATGGGTCATGTAATATTTGTTCTATAATTGGTAACATGTTTTGTTCGAATGGAATGTCGATAGGAAATGGCTTTTGTGAGCCGGGTTTGATTCCATATTGGACAAATTTGTAATGGGTATTTTCTTCAAAATTGAGCACAATTAATTTATATCGATTGTCATCACCGGCGAGTGAAAAGTCAATGGAAGTAGCATCGTATGTTACTTCATCTTTATATATATACGGTTTTGGTGTACCGATCCAGTCTACTTTTGCTTGTACATTCATGGACATAGCCTCCTTAATAGTTATTATAAAAAAATAAAAGCCAGCTCTCAACAAAGAGAACCGGCTTTAGCAGTCATTGGTTATTTTAAAATTTTCACTTTAACAGTTTTGCGTCCCCATTTTTGGGCAGCGCTATCTGATCCAAGTAGGATGTCGATACGGTTACCTTTAATTGCACCGCCAGTATCTCCAGCGATAGCTTCTCCGTAACCTTCTACCCATACTTTAGATCCTAATGGGATTACTTTCGGGTCAACAGCGATCATTTTCATGTTTGGGTTCGCTGTTAAGTCATGACCCATTGCAGTTAATACACGGCCGCCATATGTGCCACCGTTTTCGCTCGGATGAGCTGTATATGCTGTAGCTACAACTGTTAACTCACGACCATTAGAAGGTTCGCTAGTTTCAGCAGCTTTAACAGCAGGCTTAGCAGCTGGTTTTGCTTGTGCTGCAGGCGCTTTAGCTGGTGCTACAGTTTTAGCAGGAGCAGGTTGTTCTTGTTTCTCGATAACAGGTGCTGTACCTGTTAAGAAAGGAACGTGAACATAAGCTGTTTTCCCGTTATATTCAAATTGTAACCACTCGTTTTGTACTTGGTTCGTTGTTTCAATCATATCGTCTTTCTTAAGCGTTCCAAGAATTTCTGAGTCTGTGTTCGCTTCAGCACGTACGTTTAATACGTTAGCTGTTACGTAGTAGATGCTTTTTGTAAACTCTGTACTTACGAATGCGTCTTTACCATCTAAAGTGATTTTTGACCATCCGTTCTCTGTATTTTGAACATCTATTTTATTACCGTTTAGTAATTTACCGACAACTTTTGATTCCGTAGTAGGGTTTTCGCGTACATTTAGTACGTCTGTTGTTACAACAGTTTCTGCATTAGCAGATGATGTGAAAATCCCAAGACCAAAAACTGCTGCTGTTGCTATTCCAATTAATTTTTTCATGATAGCCTCCATTGCGTTTGTTTTCGTGTCCTCATTATAGCAACAGATTTTTTCGGATTTGGGGAAAACACACAATTACAAACCATTCGTAATAAGTCGTTAATATCCTGTAATATAACAAAAAATATAGGAAAGCGTTTTTCATTCTATGTGATTAGTAGGTTTCTACTTATATTCAAAATATTTAATACAACATATTGTTTTCGGCGTAAATAAAAATATTACAAGAGTGTTACGTAATGTTTACTAAACGATTACATTCCTTGAGTATTTTACCGTTTTATGGGTAATATAGTTATATAAACATAAACATTTCGTTTGTGAAACTATAAACACGTGCTATATACTAGCAAAAAAACCGCATAATTGTTACAAAAAGAAAGGGTTGCAAGGAAGAAATTTGCCCTTTTTTACATCTGTAACACATCCTTTTTTGGGAAAATACATTCCCATCCGCATTTTTCTCGCACAATTTGACAGCAGTATTTCGATCTCGTAGCTCTTGCAGAGTGAAAAGGTTATACGGAAGGTAAGGCTGTCCATAAGAATTCGAATTGGTGAAGGTGAAAGTAAGAAAATCACCGCAAAAATCATAGTTTTCTATCCGATTTTACATATCGGAATTTATGTTATTTACAAAAGTGAAACCTAAGAAGGGGGATTTGATGAGGAAACTGACAAAAACATTCATCGTTTCATTAACATTATGTATTGCATTTACACTTTGGGGGATTATTCCCGAATCTATTATTGGAAAAGGTAGCCTAGGAAATGTAACAACCGCAATTCAAACTGCATTAGTTAGTAAGTTTGGATGGTTTTATATTATTTCTGTTTCTATTATTTTAGGTGTGTCTATCTTTTTAATTGTGTCGAAATACGGTTCTATTCGTTTAGGTAAAGATGATGACGAACCTGATTATAGTTATATGACATGGTTTGCTATGCTATTTAGCGCTGGTATGGGTATCGGTTTAGTTTTCTGGGGCGTTGCCGAACCATTAAACCATTTGTATGCACCTCCGTTTGGAGAAGGTGCAACTGAGGAAAGTGCGCGCCTTGCACTACGCTTTTCATTTTTCCATTGGGGATTACATCCTTGGGGATTATATGCATTTGTAGCGCTGTGTATTGCTTACTTTACTTTTAGAAAAGGGAAAGCAAGTACGATTAGTGCGACAGTAGGTCCGTTATTTAAAAGCGGGGAACATGGGCGTATTGCTCATTCATTTGATGTGCTAGCTGTTTTCGCAACTGTGTTTGGTGTTGCGACGTCATTAGGACTTGGTGCAAAACAAATTGCCGGTGGTGTTAGTTATTTAACATCTATCCCGAACTCATTAACGACTCAGTTAGTTATTATTGCAATCGTAACAGTGTTATTTATGTTATCTGCGCAAACAGGTCTTGATAAAGGAATTAAATATTTAAGTAATACGAACATTATTTTTGCGTTTGCACTTATGATCATTGTATTATTTGCGGGTCCAACAAACTTTATTATGAATTACTTTACTTCAACAATTGGTTCTTACATTCAGGAATTGCCAAGCATGAGTTTCCGTTTAAGTCCATTAGATGAAGGCGGAAATCAGTGGATTCAGTCATGGACAATTTTCTATTGGGCATGGTGGATTGCATGGTCACCATTCGTAGGTACATTTATTGCTCGTGTTTCACGAGGACGTACGATTCGTGAGTTTGTTATTGGCGTTTTACTCGTACCGACCGTAATTGGTGCACTTTGGTTCTCTGTTTTTGGCGGAACAGGTATTCATATGGAGCTATTTGGTGATGCACATATCTTTGAAAAAGTTAAAGAGCTGGGAACAGAAGTAGGATTATTTGCTATGTTCGATCAGATGGGAAGCTTTGGATCAGCTTTATCAGTATTAGGCATTCTACTCATTGCAACATTCTTTATTACATCAGCAGATTCTGCGACATTCGTTCTAGGAATGTTAACGACGCATGGTAGTTTAAATCCGCCAAACCGCATTAAAATGGTTTGGGGTATCGTTTTAGCAGCGATAGCTTCTACTCTATTATATGTTGGCGGATTAGAAGCACTGCAAACGGCTGCTATTATTGCGGCATTCCCGTTCGTATTTGTTATTTTCTTTATGATGGCAGCATTATTTAAAGAGTTACAAAAAGAAGGGCATATGAAGCGTCATAAATAATAGAAGGAAAAAGAGCTGATTTTGTATCAGCTCTTTTTTTATCCCGCTATTTGCGAGCTAATATTCAGTGGGGGATGGACAAAACCAAACCTGATTAAAGTTTCACTTTATATAGAAGGGATTTTACATACAAGCAAGGGAAATAAAATACTTTACTATTATAAGTAGTATGCCCTTTATATGAAGAAAAAACGATATATTTCGACAATATTCGATAATTTAAAAATTCTATTCATATTTTTGACAAAAAATTGTCGGAAATGTGTTGTCACGTTTATGTATATGTGCTATATTATTTCCTGTAAGCGATTTCAAATAGTTTTAAAGCGTATTCAAGGGGGACATCTAGAATAATGAAACGTTACGAAAGAAAGTGGAAGCATATTTGTTTGAAACGTGTGGCGCATCGTAGTGTCCAAGAAAGCACGGAACCTAAGACTGAAACGCGCAAAGAACAGCAAGAGAAGCAATTGGTTCTACAAAAATAGCAATCACTTTTTCGTATATAAATGAAGGTCGATCGTTCGTTGGGGGATGGACGTGAAATTACTTTCAGCTAAGGGGTATTGTCTGATATATAATTTATACGGCAATAAATAAGCACAGAGCATACGGCGCTCTGTGCTTATTTTTATTATTTATCTTTTTTAAATCGAACTGTTTTATCCCAGCCAATGACTTGTTTCTTGCTCTTTGCACGTAAGTATAAAATTAAGCTACGAATGAATAAGTACGTAAAGAGCTGTGCGTACGTAAAGTACATGATAACACTAATAAAAATATTAGTTGGTGTAAAGGTTCGTTCCACACTCTGGGCACTAAATAATTGAGAAACATATGTAATATATGCGACATACCACATAAATAGTAGCGGAATGCTATATTGAATTTGGAATATCCCGAGTAATCCAATTACAAACCAAACGTTTGAAATGATTAAGAATAGCCAAAATACAACATACACTAAAACTTGTTGTAAGGAATGGACGAGAAGCTTTCCTTTAAAGAAGCTTAATGAGGAAAACATTTTTTCTAAAATGTACAAGTTCCCTTGGAGCCAACGTGTACGCTGCTTAATAAGGATTTTTAAATGCTCAGGTTCTTGTTCCCATGTAACCGATTCTGGAACAATCGGTAAGAGATAGCCTTTTTGTGTAATACGTAATGTTAATTCAGCATCTTCTGCAATGGCATAAGGGTCATAGCCACCAAGCTCTTCTAATGCAGAGCGGCGAAGAAGCATATTTGTTCCTGTTAGTGAACCTGTTTGGAATAATAACCAGCGTCCGGATTGCATAAGGAGCTGGAAGATTTGAAATTCTAATGAAATCATTCTTGTTAGCCAGTTTCTTTTTTCATTTACAGTACGAACATGTCCAACAGCTCCAACAGCATCCTCAGTTGTTTCAGCGTATTCTACAAGCATTCGCAAAGCGTGTGGTTCAGGTTGATTATCTGCATCATAAACACAGAAATATTCACCATCTGAAATACTAAGACCATAGTTTAGTACACGCGATTTCCCTTTTGGTTCACCCGCCGGAACACGAATGTGACGAATATGAGCATAAGCTTTGTCAAAATCGTCACCAATTTCCGGTGTTTCGTCTTGAGAGTTATCGTTTAATAAATAAACAGTTAGTTTGCCTGGATATTCAATCTTCGCCATCGCCTCTAAAGTATCCTTAATAACTACGCCTTCATTGTGGGCAGGTATTAAAATGTCGACACTTGGATAATGTTCTAACGTACGATCTTTTTGTTTCCTATTTCGGTGAACTAAACCTGCGAGTGTTAAGAAAGAATAGTAAACGAGTAAGCCAGAGAACAGAAAGGCTGTAAAAATAAGTACATATTTAATTGAAAATGTGATGCTGATCCAAAAAACGAGTAAGCAAAACAGGAGGAATAAAAGAAGTATAACGAGTGTCATCATAATACTGTCGGTCCTTTTGTAGCGATTTGTTCTCGTTTAATCTTAATGTCTTGAATTGCCTCAGCTGCAAGCCATTTTTCCATTTTGGGCTGTAGACGGTTCATTACAATATCGGCACCAGCTTCATTTGTGTTTTGTAATAAAATGACTAATGTGTTGTTATCATATTCAGCAACAAGGTCAAAGTCAGCTCTTACCGTTTCAACTAATAATGAAGCTACACGGTCCATAACACTTTCCTTCGTATATTTACTAAAGGAAGTGAAGTCAAAATAAATCATAACGCCTGTTTCATTACGACGATTCATTGCATTTATTAATAATGCTTGTCGTCTTTCGAATTCTTGCCTTGTTAATAATTTTGATTCTCCAATGTACTGTTCTAACGTTCTCACACGTTCGGTTAATTCTTTATTTTCATGAATAACCTTCTTTAATAAATGAGTTGATATATATATAATGAAGAAGTTTGCTGCCATTAGGAAATGAGTAATAATATATTCCCATTGATCTGATGTGCTCCATAAGTAAAGCCATGCTTGGTAGAATAGGTAGAACACCGAAATAATGGTTCCTAATATGAAGAGAACAAATGCAGTTTTATCAGCCAAAAATAGAAATAGTACATTAACAATTACATATATAATTGTAAAAATGAGAGCATGCTCATATTGCGTTACATGTACAGTTGTAAAATAAAATAAAATTTGTAAAATCCACATAGAGAGGACTTTATAGAAGTTATCTTTCACAAAACTTTCCTCCTTAAAGATAATTCATGCAAGGATACTTGTAGTATGCGCAATTATTAAGAAATAGACCGGATGACTAGATTCTTTTTGAGAGAGCAACAATAAGTAGTATTCCTCTTCTGTAAGAAAAAATAAAAAAACTTACTAATTATTGTATCATAATGTTTTTATATTTAGACATAGGGTATTTAATATATACCGAAAAGGTAAAGAACATGATAAAAAGTCCCCTCTTTCTAAAGAGGGGACTTTGCTTTATTTTATAGGAACATCATACCGGCAACTGCTGCATTTAAGAAGTTTGCTAATGTACCAGCGATAACTGCTTTAATCCCTAATTGTGCAATTTGTTTACGGCGAGTAGGAGCTAAAGTTCCTGTTACACCTAATTGAATTGCGATAGAAGAGAAGTTTGCGAATCCACAGATTGCGAATGTTAAAATTAGATTTGTTTTATCAGAGAAATCTGCCATGTGTGGTCCTAAGTTCGCGTATGCAACGAATTCGTTGATTGCAAGTTTTTGACCGATAAAGCTTGCTGCTTGTACAGCTTCACCAGGAGAAACCCCGATTAAAATTGCAAATGGTGATAGTAAGTAACCGAAGATTAAATCAAGGCTAAGTTTAATATCGAATAGAGAGCCAATTAATCCTAATAAACCGTTTAATAAAGCAATTAATGCGATGAAAGCCATTAACATTGCTGCTACGTTAATAACAAGTTGCATACCTTCAGATGCACCACGTGCCGCTGCGTCAATAACGTTTGCGTCTTCACGTTCTGTAGAAAGTTCAACGTTATTATCTACTTGTTCTGTCTCTGGCATAATTAGTTTCGCAATTAATAAACTTGATGGAGCTGCCATAATTGCTGCTGCTAATAAGTGTTCTAACGGAATACCCATTGCTGCATAGCCGACAAGAACTGATCCGGCAACAGCTGTCATACCGCTTACCATAATAGCGAAGAATTCACTATTTGTTAAACGTGCTAAGTAAGGTTTGATTAAGATTGGAGCTTCAGTTTGTCCTAAAAATACAGTTGTTACTGAGTTTAAACTTTCTGCTTTAGAAGTTCCAAGAAGTTTGCTTAATGCGCCACCAACGACACTAACAAATCTTTGCATAATACCGAAATGATATAAGATTGCTACTAATGAACTAATAAATACGATTGGAAGTAGTGCTTGAATAAAGAATACAAATCCCCAAGGGCCTTTTGCGTTGACTAAATCCCCAGCAACGAACTTGATTCCCTCGTAAGAAAAATTAATTAATCCTTGAACGCCATCTGCAGCGTGTTTTAAACCTGCTTTTCCGGCATCCCATCGTAATACGATAAATGAAAATGACATTTGTAATGCTAGCGCGATTAAAATTGTGCGCCAATTAATAGCTTTGCGGTTGGAAGATAGTAAGAAAGCGATTGCTAATACTCCAATCACGCCGCCAATTCCCCATAAAAGATTCATGCAGTGTGTGCTCCTTCCTCATAGTAAAAAAATGTATAAAACAGTTGTCTATACTTCTGCAAATATAACATCTTAAGTAACTTATCATAATGGACATCAGAGGTCAAACGTCTAACGAAAAGTTTAAATAAAAAGAAAATTCTTCAAAAAAACACATATAAAATGAATAGACATGAAATAGGTTATGTTTTTTATGTAAAAATATACATTATGATAACGTTATGGATTGTTTTTGTAGAATATAGTGTATGAAATAGGGAAATAGATATATTATTTTTTCGGGGATATAGGTGACACATACTAAAAAGAGCCTTCTAGTAATCTAGAAGGCTCTAAAAATATAACTTAAGGTGCTTTTGTGTATCCTAAGAAATGGCTCTTCCAATAAGAGTTACTTAATGAAGCGATTGCCACACCTTTATCTCCAGCTTGGATAAACGATCCGCCTCCAAGGTAAATACCCATATGAGAAGGACCAGCTTTATAAGTGTCTTTGAAATAAATTAAGTCACCTGGCTGTGGATTTGAAGTTTGTGGTAGGCTACCCCAATATCCCGCCACACTTTGACGACTAATGTTATGACCAAATTTCTTAAATACGTGGTAAATGTAGCCACTACAGTCAACACCGTTAGCAGAAGTACCGCCCCAAACGTATGGTACGCCTTGCATTCCTTTTGCATATGCAAGTATGGAAGAACTGTCACCGCTATTATTGCCTGTATTATTGTTGTTATTGTTTTGATTATTGTTTTGATTGTTATTTTGGTTGTTGTTAGGCTTATTATCTACTGCGCCACCAACTGGTGTTTTAGAAAGGTAACGTGTTCCGATATAACCGGTTTGACCGTTGTAGTTAATTTTGCTCCATCCAGAGTTTTCAGAGATTACTTGAACCTTCTGTCCTTGTGGAAGTGCGCCTATGATTCTATAATTTGTACCTTCGCCGCTACGTACGTTTAAGGCAGAAGCATTAATGTAGTAGTCGCCAATTGCACCTTGATCAGGTTGCTTTGGCTGCTCAGGCTGCTTCGGTTGTTCAGGAGTAGCAGTGCCACCTTTAACGAATTTTACAAATTCGCTACTAACGAAGCCTGTTTTTCCTTGATAGTTTACTTTAAACCAACCGTTTTCAGAGCCAACTACGTTTAATGTAGTACCATTTAACACACCACCAATTACACTATGGTAAGCAGCAGGGCCTGTACGAACGCGTAGAGATGTTGCGTTAACAACGTAAGTACCACCAGTTTGAACGGTTACATTATTATTTTGTTCTTGTTTATTATCTTGGTTGTTTCCTTGTGTAACGTTGTCGTTAGAACCGCCTTTTGTTACGTAGTCTTTGCTTACGTAAGCTGTTTGTCCTGCATAATTGATTTTGAACCAATCTTGAACTTCGCCAACAACTTGTACTACTTGTCCTTTTGTAACAGAACCTACAGTTGTGTGAGAAGTGCTAGGACCTGTACGAACACGAAGGGAAGATACATTTACTGTATAGTTTCCGCTTGCTGGTTTTACAGATTCTTGGTTGTTATTATTCGTATTGTTGTTTGAAGAACCCGCATTTGAAGAAACGCCAGATACGAATTCGCTACTTACATAACCTACTTGTCCATTATGGTTGATTTTCACCCAACCATTTTCTTGGCCAATTACGTTTAATGTTTGTCCTTCATATACACGTCCTGAAACAGAACTAGAAGTGTTTGGAGCTGTACGTACACGTAATACATCAGCAGTAACTTTATTGTTTCCACCTGTTGTACTTACATTAGAATTGCTTGCTCCATTTTTTGATACAAATTCGCTGCTAACAAAGCCGGTTTGTCCATTAATGCTAATTTTGAACCAACCATTTTCTTGGCCAATCACGTTTAAGGATTGACCGTTATAAACGCGTGAGATGATGTCGTGTGAAGTACTTGATCCTGCACGAACATGTAATACGCTAGCGTTTACCGTATAAGATGAGCTGTTTGATGCAGAAGCTTGGACAGTTGTAGCAGCTTTTTGTGTGTTTTGTTCTGGGGCAGCTTGAACACTATCAAGTGTAGGTGCTGCTCCTCCTGCTACAGACACTGCCGCAAGACCGGCAAGGTATTTTTTCATAATTTGTCGATTCCTTTCTGTCTGTAATGTAGTGAAGAAATATTTACCAACTGTTAAAAATTCTAAAGAGCATGTCGATTACTGTCAAGACTTATGCGGGAATCTGAATATGACAAAAAGATTACAAGAAAAATCAAGGCATGAATTTCACGCCTTGATTTTCAATTAAATACATATATTGGATGTAGAAAGGATAGAAATTATTCGTGTTTAAGAAGATGACATATTGGATTGTAACAAACTTTGAGAAAAGGATCTTTGTAGCATTTTAGTGATAGGGCCAACTTGACCATCTTGGATTGCGGTTCCATCCAGATGAGTCATCGGCAAAATTTCAATCGTCGTTCCTGTAAAAAAGCATTCATCCGCTTGATAAACATCACGAATACTAAATAGTTCTTCTTGTACTGGAATGCGGAGGGTTTTCGCTAAAGAAAGAACATATTGGCGAATAATTCCATTTAAAATTAGGTGATTAGCTGGATGTGTGTAAAGAGTTCCGTTTTTGATTAGAAAGAAGTTAGAACAGCTTCCCTCAGTTACAGTACCATTTCGTACGAAAAGTGCCTCTTTACAACCTTTTCGTTCCGCTTTTGTAGCAGCTAATATGTTGGGTAATAAATTTAATGATTTGATATCACAGCGTAGCCAGCGCGTATCCGGTTCTGATATGGCACGTACACCATATTCAATCCATAATGCTGGTCTTTCTTTCTTTGTAATATAGGCATAGATTGTCGGAGGGACGTCATATGAGAACGTATGGGTACGAGCTTGTACACCACGAGATACTTGCAAATAAATCGTTCCATCTTCGTGGAAATGATTACTTTCAATTAGTTTGTAAAGTAGGATAATAAGTTCTGCTTTTGAGAAAGGAAGTGTTAATTCTATTTCTTCCATGGAGCGATATAATCTTGTGATGTGCGGATCTAATAAGTGAAAGTTCCCTTTATATAGGCGAATAACCTCGTAGACACCATCTCCAAACTGTAAGCCTCTTTCTTCAAGTCCTATGTACGTTTTTTGTTTCGTTGTATCAATAACTGCATCATTCCAAATTACAAATCTTTCATATGCCAATTTCCGTCCCATCCTTTCGTAAGTGCATAAGTAAAGTGAAACTGTAATCCATTCGGAATAAAAATCACTATAGTAATTTTTACGTGAGTCATTCTTTACATATGACGTATATGTATTTGTAAATGGTAGAGAAGTAGTGGTGTTTTAGAGCATTTTGTATATACAAATTCGAAAATAAGAAATAAGAATCCTGCTTTTAAATAAAAAAAAGCAACATTCTTATGGAATGCTGCACAAGGAGGGTAGCTATCTTTGATAGGGACATCGTCTTATTGAATGTTTTGTGTATGGAAACAAAACATATTAAAAGACAATTATAAGAAAGTATAAATAAACGATTCGCATATTTCTTTAAGGGATCTTATTACAGATGAGAGATAAGAAATATATAGAACCTCGTTTACAAATTTTATTATAGAGATGTTTCATTAATTCTATGTGAATATTTGGTAAAGGTTATGTAATGTTAAAGTTAATGAATATAAGTGATTGTATGGAGAAATATAAAAAAAAGAGGCTGAGATTACTCAGCGCTCTTCTTTTCTTCTTTAATAGCTGTCTTTACTTCACCAGTTTTGATCTTGTTACTTTCAGAGAAGCGAAGTAAGTCACCTTCAATGATTTTGTCAGACATGTTCAATTCATTTTGGGCACGATCAATGAGTGGTTGAGATTCTTCTTTTGGTAGTTGTACAACTTCGCCAGTAGCACGGTCGTAGAATGTATTGTTCGTGTACATGTACTTATCTGTAACGAAGCTACCATCACGAAGAACAACGAATCCTTTATTTTCTGGTGAGAATACATCATGACCGAATTGAATTTGGTTCGTAGAATCTACACCAAGTAAGTTTAGAATTGTTGGTTTAATGTCAATTTCACCAGTTGGTTTTGAAATTGTTTTACCTTCTTTTTGACCTGGAACGTGAATAAACATCGGTGTTTTTTGTAAGTTCATATGGTCAAACGCAGTGATTTCTTCTTTTCCTAAGAACTGTGCCATTGCACGGTTATGGTTTTCAGAAATACCGTAGTGGTCACCGTAGAATACGATAACTGAGTTGTCGTAAATACCTTCTGCTTTTAGACGCTCAATAAAGTGTTTCATTGCTTCGTCTAAATAGCGAGCAGTTACCATGTAACGGTCAAATACGCCATCACCAGAATTGTATTCATCAATTAATTTTGTGCTTTCATCATAAGTGAATGGGTAATGGTTTGTTAACGTAAGGAAGCGAGTGTAGAACGGTTGCTTCACTTCTTTTAACATATCGATAGATTGATCGAAGTATTCGATATCTTTTAATCCCCAATTTAATTTTGTTTCTGGCGTAATCTTGTAGTCAAGCTCGTTGTAGTAACGGTCATAACCAAGTGCCGGATACATAATGTTACGGTTCCAGAACGTTGCGTTGTTCGCGTGGAATACCGATGTGTGATATCCTTGCTGACGTAAAATTTCTGGAGTTGCTGTATATTCGTTGTTACCGTGTGTGAAGAATACCGCACCACGGTCTAGTGGATACATTGAAGTATCTACTAAGAATTCAGCATCAGATGTTTTTCCTTGTCCAGTTTGATGGAAGAAGTTATCAAAGTAATAACTTTCTTTCGTAAATTGGTTTAAGAATGGGGTAACTTCTTGTCCGTTAACTTTTGCACCAATTAAGAATGTTTGTAATGACTCAAGAGAGACAACAATTACGTTTTTCCCTTTTGCAGTACCAAACATACTTTGATCTGGTTTACTTTGTGTTGTTTTTACGTAATTCTCTGTTTCTTGCAATTTACTACCGTCGGCAAATGCTTTTTGTGAACTTGATTTTGCTTGTAAGCCAAGATCGTATACTTGGTGTACATATAAACCTAAGTTTTTAACAAGCATAACGCGGTCGAATGAACGTGTTAATAGTTCAGGACGCTCGGCTTCTGCCAGTCCTAAGTTTGCGAAGAAAATAGCAACTGTTGACACGAAGTATAGGGAACGCATTGGGCGTGCTACACGCTCTGTCGGTGCAAAATTCTTCATCTTCTTCAATAAAATGAAGAATACGATAATATCAGCAAATGCAAGGATGATTTTGTAGTTAAACAATTCTTTCACACTAGAACCTAAACTTCCGAAGTTAGATGTTTGTCCTAGTACTGGTAAAGTAACGAAGTCATTGTAGAATCCGTAGAACATTACGTTACCAACAAGAACGATTGTTAAAACAAAATTAATTCCAAGTGCTATATAGTTACGTTTTTTCCCTTTTGCAAATAATGCAAGACCAACAAGCAGTAATGATGCTGCTAATGGGCTAAGGAATAAAATGAATTCTTGCATGAAAGATTCAAGTTTTAAATCAAAGCTTGTGCGTGTAATAATATATGTCTTCAACCATAAGGCTAAAGCTACGAATACAGTGAAACGCACATTTTGAAATTGTGATTTCAAGGTTTCTTTCATTCATTTCCACCCTTTCTCTATCAGGCTTGGTCGATTTTGGAGCGAAAGATGCTAAAATAAAAAATACATAGTTTTCTTGGCCATAATTAGAGGTTCTATATTCACCCATATACGACTATAACTATGCATACCCTTTTGGTTTCTTGTGTTGCTCATAAGCATAACGTCATTTCTGTATTATACAACAAAATTCATTTCTGAGAAACACTATAACATTTTACATTTTTTGTATGAGGTTTGTCACTACCAGAGAAAACTTTAACATTCGTTTATATGTCCGTCAACTAGAAAATATAACAAAGGTAGAGCAGAATGTTAAGTGAAAGTGAAAATTTCTTTGGTTGAGAAATAAGAAATGACGATGGGTAAGTGGTTATATAGAAACCCATTATATGAAGGGAAGTATGTAAAAATTAACGAACACTTGTTCTTTTTTGTTTTGTTTGTTACAATGAGAGTTCATTGATAGATTATGTGTAATTTTGATGAACTTTTACTGATAACATATTGTAGCTTATTTTTTTAAAAATAGGGAGGCTTTTACATGGAACAAAAATTTTCAGTTGAAGCGTTTTGGAAGAAAGTAAAACATGTTGCAAAGCAAGCAGGGCAGTCGGTCATTTATGCCAGTTTATTATTGTTTTACGTTTTGCAGAAACCGGATGTTCCAAAACGAGTGAAAATTATTGTAATTGGAGCGCTTGCTTATTTTATTGCACCGATTGATGCGATTCCAGATTTCGTTGCTGGAATTGGGTATACGGATGATTTAGGGGCGTTAATGGCTGCACTATTACAAGCGTCGTTATACGTCAATGAAGATGTGAAAGATAAGGCACGAGTGAAGTTGGCAGAATGGTTTGGTTCGGATATAGACACATCCTTTATCGATCAGAAACTAGATCAATAGGTGAGAACTGTCATATGGTGACAGGGCGAACGTAAGCGAGGAAGTGCATTATGCCATCAGGAAGAACGCATACGAAAATAAACTTAATATCCCTTCCGGTTGTTTTGTTTCTGCTCTTTTCGTATGGATTAACAAATTTTAATTTTTTATTAACTTTTGCAATTGGCTTTTTAGTAGGGACTTCATTTTTAACGCCGGATTTAGATACGTATAGTAATGCGTATAATAAATGGGGATTCCTGCGTATATTTTGGTATCCGTATAAGAAGGTCATGCCGCATCGCTCCTTCTTTACACATACAATTATACTCGGTGATGTAATTCGTATTGCATACATGTTAATTGTGTTTTCCCCATTTTTATTCCTATTAAATGTAATCGCCCTTGATGGGAATTTAATAGAAATTGCGAAGGAACATGAGGTTGAAATTACAACGTTCGTAATGGGAATTGTTGTGGCAAGTACGCTTCACATTATAGCGGATAAAGTGAATACGCGCCGCAAGAAAATGATGAGAAAAAAGAAGAAACGCAGAAGATAAAAAAACCGTCCCAAAATTTATTTTGGGACGGTTTTTTCTTATTAATCAAACGTTTGTTTAAAAAGGAAATTAAGCTTTCAGTACTTTAATACCTTTTACGATATTCCAAATGAAGTAGTATAAGCTAATAATTCCGCAAATGCATAAGACAATCATTGTACCGATCCCAAGTGTTACATCCGGTTGATCAGATCCAAGACCCATAATTCCTAAAATAGTTACGCCAATGAATGTAGCGATACTTGGAATAATGTGTGTCCATAGAGCCCGTTTTGCATGTGGTTTTGTTTCAGCATCCCCAACAATCCAAACGATAATAGGGAATAAGATAGGGGCAAATAGTACACTAAAGTAAGATAAAGCTGCTAATATTTTGTTTCCGTTCATATATACCACCTCATAAATAATGTCCGTTGTTATACTATTATTATGCAATAGTTTTGGCAAGCTTACTATCGATGAACATTACAGGAACATGACGATTTTGTAAGATTTTTATATCAAATAATAAAATTTTCAAAAAAATCTTTTGTAATAGAAATTGTTATGGTACAGTATAAATGAAAGTTGTTGAAAACGTTTTCTTAAACGTTTTTTATTTTTAGACTTAAAGGTATGATGACCTGATAGTCTATTGATGAGGTTATTCTATTTAAAAGGGGATTCTTTAGGGGGAGAGAACAATGAACACATGGACACAAGTTTATGATCCGTTCGGAAACATTTGGATTTCGGCAGCGGTCGCACTTATTCCGATTATCTTTTTTTTCTTAGCTTTAGCAGTTTTCCGTATGAAGGGGTATGTGGCAGGATTTATTACAGTTGTACTTACAATTTTAGTGGCGTTATTCGCTTATAAAATGCCGTTCACGATGGCAATGGCAGCAACAGGATATGGTTTCTTATACGGACTATGGCCAATTGCTTGGATTATCATTATGTCGGTATTTTTATATAAAATATCTGTGAAAACAGGTCAATTTGATGTGATTCGTGCATCTGTATTATCCATTACGAATGACCATCGTTTACTCGTTATTTTAATCGGTTTTTCATTCGGAGCATTTTTGGAAGGGGCAGCTGGATTTGGGGCACCGGTAGCGATTACGGCAGCACTTCTTGCTGGTCTTGGGTTAAACCCTTTATATGCAGCGGGTCTTTGTTTAATCGCAAATACGGCACCGGTAGCGTTCGGGGCTATGGGAATTCCAATTACAGTTGCTGGACAAGTAACAGGTATTGATCCACATAAAATTGGACAAATGGCTGGACATCAATTACCGTTCTTATCATTATTCGTTCCGTTCTTTATCGTATTTTTAATGGATGGATTTAAAGGAGTAAGACAGACTTGGCCTGCTCTATTTGTAGCGGGTAGCTCATTTGCAATTACGCAGTTCATTACAGCGACATTCTTAGGACCAGAACTCCCGGATATTACGTCAGCACTTGTAAGTTTAGTGAGTTTATCGCTATTCTTAAAAGTTTGGCAGCCGAAAGAAATTTATCAATCGGGGCAAGCAAATAGTGAAGTAGCTGCGACAACAACGGCGACAGCTATGCCAAAACTAACAGTAGGAAAAGTAATAAAAGCATGGTCTCCATTCATTATTTTAACTGTCATGGTAGTCATTTGGAGCCAAAGTTTCTTTAAAGCGTTGTTTGCTCCAGGTGGCGCATTGGAAAGTCTTGTGTTTAAGTTTGAAGTGCCAGGATTACACAATTTAGTAATGAAAGCAGAACCAATTGTAAATAAACCGACGCCTTACGAGGCAATTTTGAAATTTGACGTATTATCAGCAACAGGAACAGCAATCTTAATTGCTTGTATCATTTCTATCTTTATTTTAAAAATGAGTGCAAAAGATGCAGTAGCGACATTTAAAGAAACGTTAAATGAGCTTAAGATGCCAATTCTATCTATCGGATTCGTATTAGGATTTGCATTTATTGCAAACTATTCTGGTTTATCATCTACATTAGCGTTAGCGCTTGCTGGAACTGGCGGACTATTCCCGTTCTTCTCACCATTCTTAGGTTGGATTGGGGTGTTCTTAACAGGATCTGATACGTCAGCAAATGCACTGTTCTCGAATTTACAAGCGATTACAGCGCAGCAAGTCGGTGTATCTGAAGTACTTCTCGTTGCAGCAAATACAACAGGCGGTGTAACAGGAAAAATGATTTCTCCGCAATCGATTGCGATTGCTTGTGCGGCAGTTGGACTTGCTGGAAAAGAATCCGATTTATTCCGATTCACAGTGAAGCATAGTTTATTCTTTGTAATTATTGTTGGTATTATGACGTATGTACAGGCATATTATTTAACGTGGATGATTCCATAAAGAGCAAAAGAAATAAACTTTGCATTTTTCAGATTATCGTGTATGATGGGAAAGTATTGAAAATTAAATCAGTGATAAACTAGGGGTGCCTAACGTATGCGTAGGCTGAGAGAGAAGCGCGTGAACTTCTTAACCCTTTGGACCTGATCTGGCTCGTACCAGCGTAGGGAAGTTAACGGCTTTACATAATGATGTCTTTATGAGCCAGGTCCTTATTTTTTTATGGACCTGGCTCTTTTTATTTTGGCATACGCTGGCCATATCTCGTCCTTGTCACGTACAGGGGGGCAACAAAGGTTATGAAACAGTCTGTTTCAGCTGAGCAAATTGAATTGAAATCGAGTTTACCAGGAAGTAAGAAAGTGTATGTGGATGGACCACGAGAAGGTATGAAAGTGCCGATGCGTGAGATTGAACAAAGCGACACAAACGGCGTTCCGAATCCGCCAATTCGTGTGTATGATACGAGCGGTCCTTATACGGATCCTAAGTATAAAGTGGAGCTGGAAAAGGGGTTGCAGGCGCCGCGCCACTCTTGGATCCTAGAGCGCGGAGATGTAGAAGCATACGAAGGGCGCGAAGTGAAACCAGAGGATGACGGTGTAAAAGTGGCTTCGAAGCATACACCTGTGTTCCCGCAAATGGATCGCAAACCGCTTAAAGCGAAGCAAGGAGCAAACGTTACGCAAATGCACTATGCGCGTAATGGCATCATTACATCTGAGATGGAATATGTTGCGATTCGTGAAGGGGTAGAGCCTGAGTTTGTTCGTAAGGAAATCGCAGAAGGCCGCGCTATTTTACCAGCGAATATTAACCATCCGGAAGCAGAACCGATGATTATCGGACGTAACTTCCACGTGAAGGTCAATGCAAATATCGGAAACTCTGCTGTATCGTCTTCTATTGCAGAAGAAGTAGAGAAGATGACATGGGCAACGCGCTGGGGTGCAGATACGATTATGGATTTATCTACAGGTAAAAATATTCATACGACGCGTGAGTGGATTATTCGTAACGCGCCTGTACCAGTTGGAACTGTGCCAATCTATCAAGCACTGGAAAAGGTAAATGGAATTGCAGAAGATTTAACGTGGGAAGTGTATCGTGATACGTTAATTGAGCAGGCGGAGCAAGGCGTTGATTACTTTACGATTCATGCTGGCGTATTACTTCGTTACATACCGATTACTGCAAAGCGTACGACAGGTATCGTTTCACGTGGTGGTTCAATTATGGCACAGTGGTGTTTATTCCATCATAAAGAAAACTTCCTATACACTCATTTTGAAGAGATTTGTGAAATTATGAAACAGTACGACGTTTCGTTCTCTCTTGGAGATGGATTGCGTCCAGGTTCGATTGCAGATGCAAATGACGAAGCGCAATTCTCAGAGCTTGAAACACTTGGTGAATTAACGAAGATTGCTTGGAAACACGATGTGCAAGTGATGATTGAAGGACCTGGGCATGTACCGATGCATTTAATTAAAGAGAATATGGAGAAAGAGCTTGATATTTGTCAGGGCGCGCCGTTCTATACACTGGGACCGTTAACGACAGATATTGCACCAGGTTATGACCATATTACATCAGCGATTGGAGCTGCAATGATTGGCTGGTTTGGAACGGCGATGCTTTGTTATGTAACGCCGAAAGAACATTTAGGTTTACCGAATAAAGATGATGTTCGTACGGGGGTTATTACGTACAAAATCGCTGCGCATGCAGCTGATCTTGCGAAAGGGCACAAAACGGCTCATCAGCGTGATGATGCACTTTCAAAAGCTCGCTTTGAATTCCGTTGGCGCGATCAATTTAATTTATCTTTAGATCCTGAACGTGCGATGGAATATCACGATGAAACATTACCAGCAGAAGGCGCGAAAACGGCTCATTTCTGTTCCATGTGTGGACCGAAGTTTTGTAGTATGAGAATTTCACATGACATTCGTGACTATGCGAAAGAAAATGATTTAGAAACGACAGAAGCAATTGAAAAAGGGATGAAAGCGAAAGAATTTAAAGACACTGGTAGTCATTTATACCAATAACACGTTACACCTCTTTACTTGATTGATCACACTGTAGTACCTAATTTAAATATAGAAGAAGCCCGCTTTGCTAAGACGGTAGCAAAGCGGGCTTCTGTCGTTTATCCCGCTTTAATGGGCAGTAAGACCCCCACCTCAAAATTCAGCGAAAGCAAAGAATTTAGGTGGGGGATCAACTGCCCATAAAAGTCCGATTGGTTCAACTAATAATCAGTGGGGGATGAAGAAAACCCCCACTGATTAAAGTTTCACTTTATAAGGCGAAGAAGAGGTGTACCCAGTAGTATAAGAGGAATAATGTGACGACTGTTGTGAGCGGAATAACGATAAGGGATACACTTAAATAGTCTTTCCATTTTACTTTAATTTTATTTTGTCTCAGGATATACATCCAAATGAGGGAAGCTAGCGTACCGATTGGTAGTAATAGTGAACCGATGTCACTACCAATAATGTTTGCGAGATAGATAGTTTTTAATGTAATCGGGTCTAGTCCCATTTCTGTTAATGTGATTGTACCAATCATAAGTGCAGGGTGATTATTGAAGACGTTAGAGAGGAGAGAAACGAGTCCGCCCATTGCAAAGCTAGCATAAAGTAGATGCTGATTTACAACTGGCTCAAGCCATTGTACAAGGGCAGCTGTTAAACCTGCATTGTGAAGTCCGTAAATAATGACGTACATAGAGAAAGCGAAAATTAAAATGTGCCACGGTGTCTTTTTCAAAATATCGATAGGATTCGTTCGTAAGTAGTACCATCTCCAGATGAGAAGGACGAGTGAACCGAGTACTGCAACAATTTCGATTGGGATGGATAAGAAGGATGCAACGAATAGAAGACAGCGCATAAGGAAGACGAAACTTAATACCTTTAACATGAATTTTGTACGTTTTTGTTTCGTATCAACAGAACTTTTTCCCTTTAACGGATGGAAGTTTTTTGTGAAGAATATTTCTTCGATATCATATGAAGAAACAGGTAATCTTTCTGGTAGCTTTTTCTTTAAAACTGTATACATAAGCCATGACATAAATAATAGTCCTAATGTTGCTGGTACAAACATCATCGCGGTGTGCATATAAAGAGTCATATGAACGATATTTAATGCGATTAAATTTACGATATTACTTACACCAATTGGTGCACTAGATGCAGTAGCGATTAAAGCACCGCTTAATAAATAAGGGATTTGTTGATGCGGTTTTAATTGGAGATTTTTTAGGAGAAGAATTAAAATTGGAGTTGTAATTAAAATACTACCGTCATTATTAAATAAAAGAGTCATAAGAAAACATAATAATTGAATATACCAGTATAAACGGCGACCAGAACCTTTTGCTAAATTTGCAAGTTTCGCCGCGGACCAGTGGAAGAAGCCGAAGCTTTCTAATATAACCGCCATAACGATGGTCGCCAATATTGTTATAGAGGCACCACCAATCTTACTAATAATGTCTATGACGTCTGGTTTGGATACAAGTCCAGTAATTAGGATAATACCCGCGCCAATTGCTGCCGGCCATGCCTCATTTAAACCACGAGGTCGCCAAAATATAACAATCATCGTTAAGAAGAACACAATAATAGTAATCCATATTTCAATGCTCATATTTTGCCTACCTTTCTATTTCCTTTGAACAAATGTAGCTTGTCTCAAGTTTGTATTGGTAGTATATTCAGCAAAAAATAGGAAGAACTAGGCGTATGATGGAATAAAGTGAATATGTGTTTTTCAAGCTAAAGGACAAGTGTCACGAATAGTGAAATAACTATTGTGAGAGGAGTCTATAAATTGTTTGGGCAGTAAGATAGTAAATGAAATTTATATGAGCGATTATTGAAATATATCGGTGCAACTCAAAATATATGAGCGATTTTTAAAATATATCGACTTATCGACAAAACATGACAAAAGGAGTCTGTTCCAAAATACTTTTTGGAACAGACTCCCACAATATTATTTCTCTTTCAAAAAAGTTCGATCTTTCAAGAATAAATTCCAGAAGAAAATAAATCCTGGTAATAAAATTGCAATTCCAATTGCGTATAGAATAAGCAATGCATAAAATGTTTCTGTCGTTGTAAAGCTTGTAAATACAGTTACATCAGGATAAATAATATATGGTAAATGCGCGACACCGTAAGCGTAACTTGCAAATGCATATTGAGCGACGACTGCTAAAACGGCAATGCGAGGGTATCCTAGTGTGCCATACTTTTTGTTTGTCCACCAAAGAGAAGAGTACCCGATAACGAATAAAACGATGGAAACTGTAAACCATGTGAATTGCTTTATTAGTCCTTGCATAAGCCAGTGTGTTTCCGGGTCCATTACAACGAGGGCGATAATCGCCGTAACGAGCGTTGCAGGACCAAGGATGATGGCGTTTCTTCTATAAATCTTATATGCATCTTCTGAACCTTGTTCTCTCGCAAAATCAGCAAGAAAGAGAGAGGATAGAAATAGTTCCGAAGTTAGTCCGAAGAGCATATAACAATAAATAACAGGACTAGAAAGAAGTTTTCCATACAGGAGTACTTCTTTTCCTTCAGACATTGTAATATAGGCACCTTCTGTAACAGGTAAAACGGTAATTAATAGAGCGGGAATTAAGAGCCCTGTAATACCTGAAATAATACGAAGAAGGTGTTGATATTTAGGAAGAGAATAAGCAAATACCATAAATGTACTGCGAATTGCCACGAGTACTAAAATTAACATAACTGGTACGAACATTACTGTCGCAAGGGTAAAGGCTGCTTTTGGAAAGAAGCCAAGAAATGCAACAACGACAAAGACGAGAAACGTATTTGTTACTTCCCAGGTTGGTGATAAGTATCGATTGGCAAGCTTGGCAGCGAGCGTTGGATGTTTTGCGTATACCATGCCCCAAAAACCTGCTCCAAAATCGATGGACCCTAATATACTGTATACGAAAATAAGAGCCCATAAGATGATGATTGCAATACTTTCCTCATGCACGAGAATCACCTCCTTCGTGATGTAAATCATTTGTAAGCGGATGTTTCTTAAAGAATGTCCGTAGTACAAAAACTGTTAAAATACCGAGTCCAATATATAAAATGATGAATAGAATAAATAAGGGACCGACGAAATCAGCGCGTGTAGAAGCATCGACTGTACGTTGCATACCATAAATGGTCCAAGGCTGACGACCGCTACAACTGAAAATCCAGCCGAATTCAATACCGAGCATCATAACTGGTCCGCACGCGGCAGCGCCCCAAAGAAGCCACTTCGGTAATTCTGCTCCTTTTTTTCGGTAAACAAAGTACCAATATAGGAGGGCGATTGCTGCAACTGCAAAAGTGAAGGCAGCGGTGCCGACCATTAAGTTGAATAGTGTATGTGTGTAAAAGGGTGGCCATGTTTCTTGTGGGAATTCCTTTAGCCCTTTTACGACGGTGCTAGGGTCTAGTCCCACTAGTAGGCTAAGCATGTTCGGAATTTCTAATGCATAGTTTAGTTCAAGTGTGTTAGGATCTACAACTCCGCCAATTGATAACGGTGCATGTGATGTCGTTTCAAATAAAGCTTCAGCAGATGCAAGTTTTTCAGGGGAATGCTTATGTAAGGCAATTGCCGATTCGTGTCCCGAAAGCCACATTGTAGCACCTGTAATAAATGTCACGACGAGCCCTAACAGTAGTCCTTTTTTATGATAAGCAATCTCACGTTTACTTAAATTCTTCTTTAATAATTTAAATCCAGCGATAGAGGCAATGACCGCAGCTCCAGTTGCATAGGCAGTAATTACAACGTGGAATGCGCTTGTGCCAAAACTCGGATTAAAGAAAGCTTTCCACGGATCAACGTTAAAAACTGATCCATCTGGCCCCATTGAAAAGCCTGCTGGTGTATTCATCCATGTATTTGCTGATGTAATAAGCACGGCGGATGCCGTGGCACCAATCATGACGAAGAATAGTGAGATTAATCTCATGAATGGAGGTAATTTATCAGCTGCATATACATAAATAGACATGAACAAAGCCTCTAAAAAGAAGGCGAAAATCTCAATTTGAAAGGGAACAGAAATAACTTGCCCAACAATTTTGGCGAAGCCAGGCCAAAGAAGTGAGATTTGCACACCAACAATTGTTCCAGTTGGAATTGCTACACCGAGAAGAATAGCAAACGCCTTTGTCCATCTTTTCGCCATAATGGCGTAGTCGGAATCTTTCTTCCAGTGATAGAGTATTTCGCTTATAAAAATCATCAATGAAAGTCCGACGCCAAGTGTTGCAAATATAATGTGGAATGCTAATGAAGAACCAAAAAATGCTCTTGCTAATGTTACCGTATCCATATGTAAACTCCTCTTCTTTTTTGCCATTATTTTCTGATTAAATTGGAAGATTTATTCAAAAAAACTACCAAAAATATATATGTATTTAAAAAGTGGATATGGTAATATAATGTTTGAATATTCTGAAGAGAAATAAGTTAATGTTTTATAATATTTTGTTTGTTTTTTAGTAAGGAATATTTTATAATCTTTTACGCGAACATAAGTTCTGTTTTCAGAATGAAGAAGTTTATGTGAAATGGAGAGGATGTTTTATGTATCCTGAAGTCATTAAAAAGATGGCATTTTCAAAAGAGCATAGAGATTTATTATTGAAGTTGTATAATAAAGAGATTACGCGTCGTGAATATGATCGACTTGTGGAATCGCTATATAGACCTTCTAAAGAGGCTTGTGAGGGATAGAAACACGTGGGACAATCTAATAGATTGTCTTTTTTACATTTACGTATGTTCTGGTAAAATTAAGGATAGCCTTATTAGGGAGGTGAAAAGTTTGCGGAAACGTATATATATAGGGATTGGAGTTATTCTCTTAATCGCTTTAGGTGGAATTGTATTTTGGTCAGCGATACAAGGAAACCGTACTGAACATTTTATTTTACGGCATATGTTTAATGAAAATGGGACGCTTGCCACATATCGTTTAGGGGATACAAAGGCAGGTACGGGTGAAGCAAAAGGCCGTGAAGCTTTATCAGAATCGGCAGGGCTATGGCTACAATATACATTGGATAAAGATGATCAAGCGTTATTTGATGAACAAGTAAAGGTCGTTCAAAATAACTTTGTACATAAGGATCGTATCGTTTTATGGAAAATCTCTGAAAAGGGAGAAATGCAGTCAGCTACAAATGCACTTATAGATGATCTTCGTATTATAGAACAATTATATCGTGCTTATGAAATGTATAAGGAAGATCGTTATAAAAACCTTGCAGATCAATTGAGTGATGCCGTACTTCGTTATAATAAGAAAAATAATTATTACGTTGATTATTATGATGCAGATACAGGCAAACAAAATAATTTTGCAACTACATCATATATAAATCCGCGTGCATTCTCCTACATGAAAAAGTACGGAAAAGTTTCTGCTCAGCAATATCAGGAAGTCGTTCAGTTTTTAGCGGATTATCCAAGGCATGGCTGGGCATTCCCGAAAGAGTATAAAGAAGATGGTACATTTACGTACGATAAAGAAGCGAATCTTATTGACCAATCATACGTTGCATATCATCGTAGTTTAGGTGGCCTTTCATCGGATGCTTATTTGGAATTTATAAAGAAAAAATTCCAGGAGGATGGAAAGCTATACGGTCGTTACAATTTAGAAACGGGAAAACAAACTGTGAATTATGAATCACCAGCCGCTTACGGACTAACGATTTTGTACGTACTACAAACAGGTGATACAAAGTTTGCGAAAGAATTATATAATCATATGGTCACGTTCCGGAATGATAATGTATTTAGTAGATATTACGGTGGATATGTAACAGGTGAAAATAATAATACGCATATTTTCGATAACGTATTGCCGCTTTTAGCGGAAATGGAATTGGAGAAGAGTAAGAAATAGAAGGTGCCATCCAAAAAGGATGGCACCTTCTATTTGTGTCGTTATTTTTCAATATATTGATATTTCTTGTCGAAACGTCGATATATTTGAAAAATCGTCGATATAATTTTATGTTCTAATATTGGAGAAGTAATCAATCACGAATTCACGGAATTGCTGGGCGGTTTTTGATAAGTAACGTTTTTTTGACCAGCTTAAGCCAATCGTTCGCTTACAAACGGGTTCAATAATACGCAACTTGTTTGATGCTAAAGTAGAGTTTTTTAATAAAGTTAAACTTGGGACAAAAGCGATGCCGAGACCTTGCTTGATGAGATCGCTAATCACGGTTGGTTCATCTACTTCAAAAGCGATGTGTGGAGTGAAACCAGCTTCTTTACAAAATTCATCTGTTAAGTGCCGAAATCCGTAACCAGTGTTCATACTAATAAATGGTTCGTCTTTTACTTCATGTAGATGGATACTTTCGCGGCCTGATAAACGATGACCTGAAGGGACGACTAAGAAAATTTCTTCTGTAATAAGTGGTTCCCAAATAATCTCCTCGCCTTCGATTGGCACAGAAGAAATGCAAAAGTCGATTTCTATATTATCTAGTTGTCGTTTCATAGAAGGAGTAGATGCGAGAAACTGTTGGAATCGAACGTTAGGATGTTCTAGTAAAAAAGAACCGAGTAGTTCTGGTAATATTCTCGGGATAGAAACTGCCAGTGTAATAGAGCTTTGTTGTAATTCAGCTAAATCTTTAATTTCTCGTTCGCCTTCACTTAATTCATGAAAAATGCGCTCTACTCGTTTTAAAAATACTTTCCCAAAAGAGTTTAATGTAATCTGTCGACCTTGACGATCAAATAATGGGACGCCTAAGTCCTTTTCTAATCTAGCAATTGTTTTGCTGAGCGAAGGTTGCGCGATATGCAATTCTTTCGCGGCTTTTGTCATATGTTCTAATCGTGCGACTGTCTGAAAGTATTTTAATTGGAGCAGTTCCATTTTGAACCTCTTTTCTATAGACCGGAAGGAATGAATTAATAATTAAAGATGTATTATACAGTATGGAAAGTGACGTGTATAGTAAATCTGTTAAACCATTCTAATGGTGTTAAATTAGGAGAAGGAGTATGTTTCATGATGGGAATTCAGCTTGTATTTAAAGATTGGAAAGCGATGTGGCACCATAAACATGGGCGTATCGCTTTAATTTTTTTGTTAATCGTTCCTTTAATTTATTCAGGATTCTTTTTAGCTGGATATTGGGATCCATATGGACGGTTAGATAAATTACCGGTTGCGGTTGTGAATTTAGATAAGGGTGCTGCAATGGATGAGAAAACAATTCATGCAGGAGACGATTTTGTTAAAAATTTAAAAGAGAACAAGGAATTAGCTTTTCATTTCGTATCAGCAAAAAATGCTGATGAAGGGTTAAAAGAAGATAAGTATTATATGGTTGTTACGATTCCAGAGGATTTCTCTAAAAAGGTAAGTACGCTTATGGATGAGAAACCAGAGCCGGCACAATTGCAGTACAAAGTAAATCCAGGTAAAAACTTTGTAGCAGCTCAAATTGGAACGACAGCTGTGGAAAATATGAAAACAAAAATCTCAAATAGTATTACGAAATCTTATACAGAAGGTGTCTTTTCAAAGTTTCAAGACTTAGCACAAGGATTGGGTGATGCAAGTAATGGTGCGGAGAAGTTACATGAAGGAATGGTAGATGCAAGAAATGGAGCAAATGAGCTTGCAGGTGGTATTCATCGTTTAAGTGACGGGACATCAAAAGTGAAAGAGGGAAGTGACAAGCTTGCATCCAGCCAATCTGCCTTAACGGGGGGAGCAAACGAGCTGAGTCAAGGGGCGACATCACTTCATAGTGGTATGGAGTTATTAGCACAAGGTGAAAAAACTTTACAATCAGGAGTTAATGAATTAAGTGCTGGTACAAGTGAATGGGTGAGCGGAAGTGAGAAACTTGCTGAAGGGCAAGTGAAAGCGGACAATGCAGCAAGTAGTATAAAACAACAATTAGAAGAGTACGTGAAAAGTCATCCAGAGGCGCAGCAAGATCCTGCTTTTCAAAAGATCATTGCTACTTCTAATGGATTAGCTAAAGCAACAAATACTTTAAATAATAGCCAACAACAATTGACACAAGGAGCGAAGAGGCTCGCTGACGGTCAATATAAGGTTGAAGAAGGCATGAATACATTCGGAGTTAAGTTAAATGAAGCTACTGACGGAACGAAAAAGATAGCAGATGGTGCAGCAAATGTAGCAGATGGACTTACGAAGTGGGGAAATGGATTTACATCCCTGCAAGAAGGTGTAAATCATCTTGCAAGTGGCGGAACAGAGCTGAATCACGGGGCTGATCAGTTAACGAACGGACTTGTTAAACTTGACGATGGTGCGAAAGAACTTTCTACGAAATTAGGAGAGGGCGCAGAGAAGATAGCGGATGTTCGCAATGATGATGCACGCAATACGATGTTCTCAGAACCGGTTCAATTAGTAAAGTCAACAGTTTCTGACGTGCCTAACTACGGTTCAGGTATTGCACCATACTTCTTATCACTTGCATTTTATGTTGGCGGAATTATGGCTTCGAATATTTTACCGCTTGGCCGTAGACAAAATATGAAGGTAAGCGGAACGGTACATTTTATTAATAAACTAGGATTGGTATATTTAATTGGACTTATTCAAGCATTACTTGTGGATGTGGTTGTGCTAGGAGTTATGAAATTAGAAGTTGCAAGTGTGCCACTCTTTGTTTTATCAAGTATTGTTATTTCTTTTACGTTCATGACATTTATCCTTATGTTAGTAACGGTATTTGGTCTTGTTGGGAAGTTCGCAGCGGTAACGCTGCTCGTATTGCAATTAGCTACAAGCGGGGGGACTTTCCCAGGAGAGTTAAACATAGCTGTTCTTAGCAAAATTGGACAGTTTCTCCCAATGTCTCATTCTCTTAGAGGATTACAAGATGTGATCTCTTTAGGAGATTGGTCGCAATTACAAACGCAAATTTTAATATTGTTATGCTACCTCGTTGTTGCTGGTGGAATTGCTTGGATCACGAGTCATATACAACATAGGGAAACGAATGCGGAACAAGTTTCTTAAAATGAAAAAAGGTATCCGTTTTTTTCGAAGGCACTGAAAAAGTGATTGCTTTGAAAAAATAACGTGTATTTTATCAATATATAGAAAAAACAAAGGAGTCCATCACCTGTATATAGTAGGTGATGGACTCCTTTTTCTTATTATGTGGACTTTTTCAGTGGCCTCTTTTTTTCGGATACCTTTTTTTTATTTGCGTTCCATTACCGCAAAGTAATTGTTTTCATTATCAGCAAAGTTGAATGCTCTACCTGTAGGTAAATCTACAACTTGTCCAACTGTAACGTTTTTCTCAGAAAGATCTTCATACAGTTGATCTAAGTTATTAGAGAAGAACATAAGTGAAGGCGTATGTAAGTTTAATTCAGGTTGCATCTTCGCAATTAACGCTTTATCGTGAAGGACGATGCTTGTGCCTGCTTCTTTCGTTGGTGCAATTTCAATCCAGCGAAACCCTTGTCCGTTATTTTCTTCCGCAATAATGTGGAATCCTACTGTTTCAGTCCAAAAGTGTACTGCTTCATCTTGATTATTTACATATAACATAATTTGCCCAATTTGATTAATCATAGGTGTGTCCTACTTTCTTTTCTTGTATGGAATTTTATTATATCAAAGATATGGTTTGAATACCTTTTCGTGATTTTTCCGAAGTACAATCTTAGCCCATTTCACATTTGTCGTAGGAGAAGGTCCTGTAATCCACGTATGAAATGGTAGTGTACTGCAAATGACCATTGCTGAAATCGAGATTGTGGCCGTTATTGTAAATAATAATAGGCTATATAATATTGTATTTTCTTGCAGTGTGAATAAAGAAAGAAATTTTGTACATAGTTGTAAGAAGAAAAAGTGAGCTAAATAAGCACCATACGTGTAATTCCCGATAAATCGTAAAGATTTATATAAGAAACCGCGTCGTTGTACGATTGTAATAGACAGCACGTAAAGTATGATAATTTCGCATACGATATATAAAAACATAGACGGTTTTAAATAAGTCGAAACGGTTAAATGAATAGAGTTTGCTCCGTAAAAACTAAATAACTCATAATTGATGAATAGAAATAAGATGAAAAATAATATTGTGATAAGCGGGATATGTTTCATGACAAATATACGCCACGTTTTTAGTGCTACAGCAGCGATTCCCCCCATGACAAAATAGAATGAGTAGAAGAAGAAGGAACGATCTGTATAATGTAAAATGGTTGAGTTAGTCAATTTCTCTCCATTAAAAATGTAGTGAGAAGAATACCACATTAAGAGGAAATATAGACAAGCAAAGATGGTCATATATTTATATATGTCTTTTTTATTTTCTGTTCGTTTTTGAAACCAATAAAAGAGTGTGCACAGCAAAGGGAACAATAAGTGAATTTGGAACATCATAATCACGTACCAAAGATGGGGTGCGGCTGTTCCGAGTAATAAACTTTTTATTCCGCTTTGCAGTGTAATCATATCGTTTGTTGTTAATAAGTAAAGAATAGACCAGAAGAAATAAGGAATGAGTAAATGTGCGGCTTTTTCATAAATATATTCTGTGTAGGTTAGTTGCTTTGTATATTGCCGAATTAAGTGAAAGCCGACGATAAATATGAATGCAGGTGCTGAAAATTTTGCAAGGTTAAATAGCATGCCCATAATGAGGGATTGCTCAAGTAAGACATTTCCTTGATTCATTGTATATAATAGGGAACTTTGCAAAACGACAGCAAGGAATGCAATGCTTTGCAAAACTTTAAATTCTGGTGCGCTTTGTGCCATTGTGCCCATCTCCTTTTCCATACATGATTATAGTACGGATAACGGATAATAGATGTGGAATATTTGTGAAGGTTATAACAAATTTGTGGCGGAATGGATTATTTCGAAATATATTTATCACAACTTCAAATATATCAACGATTTTTCTAATATATCGATTTGCTGTAAAATCACAACAAAAAGAGGATGCTCGTTTGGAGCATCCTCTTTCTATTTATTAAGCAAATTTGTTTTTGATCCAGTTCTTACCTTCTACAAGGCGAGCTGTCATTACGGCACAAGCGTTATCTGCTGTTACGTTTAACATCGTTGCAGGAGGATCAATGATTGTACTAATTGCCGCAATAATAGGCAATGCTTCTGGCGGGAATCCGTATAGAGAAACGATTAACATTTCACCAATCATACCGCCGCCTGGAATTGCGCCCATTACTGTTCCGACTAATAGAGAAACAACAAGTGCGATCGCTAATGTTTTCGGTCCTTCAAATTCCATGTTGAAAATACCGAATAAGAAAGAAACTTTTAATACGCCGCCTAAAACAGATCCGTCTTTATGAAGTGTAGATCCAAGAAGGACAACTGTTTCACGAATGTCAGCCGAGATACCCATTTTCTTCGTTGCTTCCAAGTTCGCTGGAATACTAGCAGCACTACTACAAGTTGCAAGTGATGTAACTGTAGGAGAGACCATGTTCTTCCAAAATACTTGTACACCTTGTTTGCGACCTGCAAGGTATGCATAGAACGTGAAGAATACAAAGAAATAAATGAGAGACGCTGGATAGTATACCATTGCCGCTCGGAAGTAAGTTCCAAGAAGTTGTGGTCCGAATTCACCAACTAACGCTGCGAAGTAAGCAGCAAGTCCGATTGGAGCGTAGTACATAATGAAAGATACAACTTTCATTGAAATTTCTGCACCAGCTTGTAAGAATGTAGCGAATGGTTTTCCTTTTTCACCAACTGCTGAAGTTGCAACCCCCATTAAAATAGAGAAGAAAATAAGAGCTAACATATTTTCACGAGATAGTAACTTCGAGAAGTCAGATACTGTTAGAATACCGACGATTTGATCTGCAACACTAACAGCTTTTTCAGCTTTATCAGGTTGTGTTAATTCCAATACAACACCTTGTGCTGGCGGGAATACTTTCACGACAATAATCATAAAAATAGCAGCTAAAATACTTGTAAATAAAAAAGTACCAGCCATGCTAGACATAATTTTACCGAAACGTTTTAATCCATCCATATTAGCAATAGATGATGCGATGCTAAAGAACACTAACGGTACAACAATCGTAAACATTAAGTTTAAGAAAATGTCACCAAGTGGCTTTAAAGCCACTGCATCGGCACCCATGAAATAACCAATGAAACCACCAATTAGGATAGAAGATAATAAAATAAGTGGAAAGCGATATGCCTTCATAAATATATCCTCCTATCAATTAAAAAATCCTACTGAATTATTATAGCGAGTTAGAATCCCCTTTACTAGAAGAATACTGATCAATGTAACAGAGTGAAAATTAAGAATTTTTTGTTTTTAAGCTCGGCATACAGCAGGAAATCTAGACATATATATTTGTAACCTAGTGGTGGCAAAGGATGCGCCGTAACTTAGGTTTGGAAAAAGGGGGAGGGAAAAGGGATGAATATTTTGCTTTGCTGTGCAGCGGGAATGTCTTCCAGTTTGATTGTAACAAAAATGGAGAAAGCAGCAGAGGCAAGAGGAATAGAGGTAAAGATTTGGGCTGTATCAGGTTCAGAAGTGAATAGTCATATTGATAAAGCTGATGTACTTTTACTTGGACCGCAAGTACGTTATTTATTACCGAAAATGAAAGAATTATGTAAGGAGAAAGGGATACCTGTTGATGTCATTCAATCCGTCCATTACGGACTTTGTAATGGAGAAGCTATCTTGCAAGCAGCTTTGTCAATGAAACCATGAGGAGAGTGGGATAGATGATACGGTTTTTAGAGAAATATGTAATGCCACTAGCAGGGAAGATTGCAGAGCAGAGGCACTTGCTAGCAATTCGTGATGGACTTGTATTGACGATGCCTTTCTTAATTATAGGATCAATTTTTCTTATTATTAGTACGTTACCAATACCAGGGTACAATGAATTTATGGCAAGTTTGTTTGGGGAAAAATGGAACGTAGCATTAGGGTATCCAGTTAGTGCAACTTTTAATATAATGGCTTTAATAGCTGTTTTTGGAATCGCTTACAGGCTTGGGGAGTATTATAAAGTAGATGCTTTAGCATCTGGGGCATTGTCGCTTGTGACGTTTTTACTTGCAACTCCATTTCAAGTTGCATATATTGTACCGGGTACGAAAGAAAGTATACTGGTAGATGGAGTAATTCCAGCGGCATTAATGGGAAGCCAAGGTTTATTTGTAGCGATGATTATTGCAATTATATCTACTGAAATATACCGATTTCTTGTACAAAAAAAGATGATTATAAAGATGCCTGAGACCGTTCCACCAGCAGTAACACGTTCATTTGCAGCACTTATTCCGGGATTTATTGTTGTGACAGTTGTTTGGATCATTAGATTGATTTTTGAACACACAACTTTCGGAAGCATTCATAATGTTGTAGGGAAGCTACTGCAAGAACCACTTAGTATACTTGGTGCTAGTCTTTGGGGAGCAGTCATAGCGGTTATTCTCGTTCATGTCCTTTGGGCGTGTGGAATTCATGGGGCTACAATTGTGGGCGGCGTAATGAGTCCAATTTGGTTATCATTAATGGATCAAAATCGAATTGCTTTTCAGGCTGGTCAAGACGTACCGAATACAATTACCGCACAGTTTTTTGATTTATGGATTTATATGGGTGGTTCTGGTGCAACACTAGCCTTAGTTGTCGGAATGTTATTGTTTGCACGAAGTCAGCAATTAAAAAGTTTAGGACGATTGTCAATTGCACCTGGTATTTTTAACATTAATGAAATGGTAACTTTCGGTATGCCAATTGTCATGAATCCACTGTTACTGATTCCATTTATATTAGTTCCAGTTGTGTTAACGATTGTTTCTTATTTCGCAATGGAATGGGGATTGGTAGCTCGCCCAAGTGGTGCTGCTGTAACATGGACGACACCAATTCTATTTAGTGGATATTTAGGATCGGGTGGGAGAATTTCAGGTGTTATTTTGCAACTCGTTAACTTTGCACTAGCGTTCGCCATTTATTTACCGTTCTTAAAAATATGGGATAAACAAAAGTTGGCGGAAGAAAAGGGGGAGTAAAGAACTAAAATGGATACGATAGAAACGAAGGCTTTTCATTTAATTTTGCATGGGGGAAATGCGAGAAGTTGTTCAATGGAAGCAATTGATTGCGCAAAGCGTGGAGAATTTACAGAAGCAGAAGCGAAATTACAAGAAGCGTTAGAGGAATTAAAAGAGGCGCACCGTGTACAAACGGATCTCATACAGAAAGAAGCTGGTGGTGAAAAGACCGAAGTTACCCTTCTGATGGTGCATGCGCAAGATCATTTAATGAATGCTATTACAGTAAAGGAATTAGCGAGTGAGTTTGTAGAATTATATAAGAAAATGTCAGTGAATGAATGAACCTTGCTTATGCAAGGTTTTTTTATATGTTGAAAAGATACTGTTATGACGAAACGAAGACCACTTACGCAAGATTGTATTTATTATTTCCAACTTTATGTAAAAATGAAAGTGTAAAGGAGGTGGGAAATAGATGAAAGTTCACATCGAATTAGACCCATCACAAGAAGAAGTAGAAATAATTATAAAAACGAAGGAAATAACAGATGATATTCAGCAACTTTTAAAAATAATAGAGGGGGGAACTGTAAATCAAATTGTTGGTGTATTGGATCATCAGTATCATTTATTGGATTTACATGATATTTATTGGTTTTATACAGAAGAAAGAAAAGTTATGGCGCAAACGAAGAAAGGGAGTCTTGAAGTGAAGGCTCGCTTATATGAATTAGAGGAACAGTTAGCCGGAAAGCGTTTTGCTAGATTTTCTAAGTCAATACTTGCAAATTTAGGGCATGTAAAAAGTTTTGAAATGTCTTTTAGCGGTAGTATGTGTGCTCAATTTTCTAATGGAATGAAAGAATATGTTTCGAGGAAGTACGTACCGCTTATTAAAGAGGTTTTAAATATAGGAGGAGGTTAAAAGATGTTTGATAGAGTTATAAATAAAATTGCTTTTGGTTTAGGGATGGCGATGATATATAGTCTATTGTTTTTATGGATCGGTTATGTGAAAGGGGTAGAAACAGTAGAAACGAAAATCTTAATTACGTATTTAGTTACAGCCAATATAGTAGGACTTATCTTTTCTTTCGCTTCATTTATTTTTGAAAAAGAAGAATGGAGTATATTAAAACAAACGATGATTCACTTTATTGTTTTGCTAGGAACATTTTTGCCTACAGCAATTTGGGTTGGATGGGTTCCAAATCGTTTCGGTCCAATTCTTATTTGTATAGGAATCTTTATTGTTATTTACTTTATTATATGGTGTATGATGACGCTGTATTGGAAGCGGAAAATAGAAAAATTAAATCATCAATTACGGTGAAAAAAATTATGTATGTGTCCGTACTATCAGTGGGGGATGAACAAAACCCTCACTGATTAATGTTTTACTTTCTTTTATTCTGTGTAATTTTTGTTTTGATAAGTGATAGAAAGGTATGCTCAAGAGAGGTTTATTTTTTTACTGGATTTTCACGCTAAAAAAATTTTTTAGTGTTTTTTTGTTTTAAATAGAGCTAGACAACTAAACACTAATCTATTTTCATACAGTTATGTGTTAAAACCGTGTTGTTTTATAACACACTGTGTGTTTTTTGAGTGACACACTAATCGAAAGCGTTAACACACAAAGAAAACAGTCGAAAAAGTGCTGATTTTAGTGGTTTTAAAAAGTTGGCACGCTAATTGCATTAATAAATAGCGTAAAGAAAAATAAATAAACATAAACTTTTTATACTACACAAGGGGGATTTTCAAATGAATATTTTATTATGTTGCTCAGCAGGGATGTCTACAAGTTTACTAGTTACAAAAATGGAAGCGGCTGCAAAAGCTCGCGGTCTAGAAGGAAAGATTTGGGCTGTATCTGGGGATGCAGTAAAAACGAATATCGATCAAGCAGATGTATTATTACTAGGACCACAAGTTCGTTACATGCTTTCTTCAATGAAAACGCTTGCTGATGAGAGAAACGTTGGAATCGACGTTATCAATCCAATGCACTACGGCATGATGAATGGAGAAGCAGTTTTAGATCACGCATTAACACTTAAAAAATAATTAGGGGGGAAGTAAAATGCAAAAGTTTATTGCATTTATGGAGAAGTACATGGTTCCGATTGCTGGTAAAATCGGATCGCAACGTCACTTAGCTGCGATCCGAGATGGATTTATTGCAGTTATGCCACTTATTTTAGTTGGTTCGATGGCAGTACTAGTTAATGGTTTACCAATTCCAGCATTCCAAAATTTTATGAAAGATTTATTCGGTGAAACTTGGACACAAATTGGTGCTGGTATGTGGACAGGGTCCTTCGGGGTATTAGCTCTGATGGTGGCGGTTACCATAAGTTATAACTTAGCAAAATCTTACGGTGTTGATGGATTGTCAGCAGGTATTATTTCGTTTGGTGCATTAATTATTCTTACACCAACAACACCAAAAGAAGCTGGAATAAATATGCTTTGGACAGGCGCACAGGGTTTGTTCGTTTCACTTATTGTCTCCATACTCGTAACGGAGATATTCCGCTTCTTTGTTCAAAGAAACATTACAATTAAAATGCCAGACGGTGTACCACCAGCAGTAATGAAATCTTTCGCTGCGTTAGTTCCAGCATTTGTGATTTTAACAGGTGTTGCAGGTATTCAATTAGCAGTAAAACTAGCAGGTACAAGTGTTCATGAGTATATCTTTAATACATTACAAGTTCCATTACAAGGGTTAGCAGGTACGTTACCAAGTGCAATCTTCATCGCGTTATTAGTACATGTACTTTGGTTCTTCGGCTTACATGGACCGAATATTGTTGGTGGTATTATCGAACCATTATACTTACCAGCATTAGAGAAAAATATTAAGTTATTCCAAGATGGTACATCTGCATTTGATGTTCCTAATATTATTACAAAACCATTCTTTGATACTTTCGTATATCTTGGTGGTTCTGGTGCAACATTAGCATTCTTAGTCGTTGTATTAATTGTAGCGAAAAGCGCACAATTACGCGGTGTATCTCGTCTATCAATTGGACCTGGTGCATTTAACATTAACGAACCAGTAATCTTTGGTACACCAATTGTTTTAAATCCAATTTTATTCATCCCGTTCGTATTAACACCTGTTGTGTTAGTTATCACATCTTATACAGCAATTTATTTAGGGTGGGTACCAAAAACAGTAGCGATGGTTCCATGGAACGTTCCACCGATTATTAGTGGATACCTTGTAACAGGATTACATCCTTCTGGTGCGATTTTACAATTATTCAACTTTGTTGTTGCAATGGCGATTTATTTCCCATTCGTTGTCGCATGCGATCGCTCAGTTATTCGCAATGAAAAAGCAGCACAAGGAAACAATAATTCTTTACCTATGTAACATAGTAATTGTTCTCACAGATAACATGATCTGTGAGAACAACTACCTTTATATCATGTTCAAAAAGATGAAATCCATCTACAAGAACACTAAACTATCATTCATAAAATAATAATTTAATAGAAATGTTCAAACTGAAGGGGTATTTAAATCGGTTGAACTTTATAGAGAGGGCGGTAATTATGATGACTACAGCAGAACAAATTCCATTTCAATTAATTTTAAATAGTGGTAACGCACGAAGCTTTGCGATGGAGGCACTTCAATTTGCCAAACAGGGGAAAATGGCAGAGGCTGATGAAGCGATGGTAAAGGCGAAAGAAGCGATTAATGAAGCGCATCATTTCCAAACAGAGCTCATACAATCAGAAGCAAGAGGAGAAAAAACAGAGATTAGTGTTCTTTTAATTCACGCACAAGATCATTTAATGAATGCGATTACAGTAAAAGAATTAGCAGCAGAATTTATTGACCTTTATAAAAAGTTAGAAGCGAAAGGGGAATAAAGCATGAATGGAATTAAAATTGCTACAATCGGCGGTGGATCTAGTTATACACCAGAGTTAATTGAAGGATTTATTAAACGTTATGATGAACTTCCTGTTCGTGAAATTTGGTTAGTAGATATTGAGGCAGGAAAAGAAAAGTTAGAAATCGTTGGTAACTTAGCGAAACGTATGGTGAAAAAATCTGGTTTACCAATCGAGGTACATTTAACGCTTGATCGCCGCGAGGCATTAAAGGATGCTGATTTCGTAACGACGCAGCTTCGCGTAGGTTTATTAGAAGCACGTGCAAAAGATGAAGCAATCCCATTAAAATATGATGTAATCGGTCAGGAAACGAATGGTCCTGGTGGTTTATTCAAAGCATTGAGAACGATTCCTGTTATTTTAGATATTTGTAAGGATATGGAGGAGCTTTGTCCGAATGCATGGTTAATTAACTTTGCAAACCCAGCTGGTATGGTAACAGAAGCTGTTCTTCGTTATACAAATATTCAAAGAGTAGTTGGTCTATGTAACGTTCCAATCGGAATTCGCATGGGTCTTGCGAGATTACTTGAAGTAGATGCAAGTCGTGTACATGTTGACTTCGCAGGTTTAAACCATATGGTATACGGACTAGACGTATATTTAGATGGCGTAAGTGTAATGGATCGTGTGTTAGAGCTTGTAACAGATCCAGAAAAGCAAATTACGATGGAAAATATCGCTGCGCTTAACTGGGAGCCAGACTTTATTCGCGGTCTTCGTGCAATTCCATGTCCATACCATCGTTATTACTACAAAACACGTGAAATGTTAGAAGAAGAGAAAGAAGCTTCGGTTGAAAAAGGTACACGTGCAGAAGTAGTAAAACAATTAGAAGATGATTTATTCGAGTTATATAAAGACCCGAATTTAGATATTAAACCACCACAATTAGAAAAACGTGGCGGCGCTTATTATAGTGACGCAGCATGTAGTTTAATTACTTCTATTTACAATAATAAAGGTGATATCCAACCTGTTAATACACGAAATAACGGAACAATTGCAAGCTTACCACATGATTCTGCTGTTGAAGTGAACTGTATTATTACGAAAGAAGGTCCAAAACCAATTGCAGTTGGAGATCTTCCGGTACCAGTTCGCGGTTTAGTACAACAAATTAAATCATTTGAGCGCACAACAATTGAAGCTGCTGTTACAGGGGATTATCATAAAGCGCTGCTTGCTATGACAATTAATCCACTTGTACCATCAGATAAAGTTGCAAAACAAATTTTAGATGAAATGTTGGAAGCGCATAAAGAATATCTTCCGCAGTTCTTCAAAAAGGTAGAGAAATAAAAGCGGCGCTATTTAGCCCGCTTTTTTTATTCTATTAGGAGGTATTACGATGATTAAACTAATTGTAAATGCAGATGATTTCGGTCTTACAGAAGGTACAAATTACGGCATTATTGATGGGCATATAAATGGACTTGTAAATTCAACGACGATGATGATGAATATGCCGGGAACAGAGCATGCGGTACGCTTAGCAAAAGAGTATAAAACGTTAGGGGTAGGAGTACATCTCGTATTAACGGCAGGGAAACCGCTTCTTGGAGATGTTCCATCACTTGTAAGTAGCGATGGATTGTTTCATAAACAAAGCGTCGTATGGGAAGGGAAGCTAAGTCCCGAAGAAGTTGAGAGAGAATGGACTGCTCAAATTGAGAAATTCCTATCTTACGGATTAACACCAACTCATTTAGATAGTCATCATCATGTGCACAGCTTACCGATTTTGCACGATGTTCTGGAGAGATTAGCGGCTACATATAATGTTCCGATTCGTCGTTGTGAGAAAGAGCGAGCAGTACGCCCATTTTCTGACGTATTTTACAGTGATTTTTACGCAGATGGTGTGACGGAAGATTACTTCGTGAAGTTAAAAGGAAGAGTACAAGGTGAACAAACGGTAGAAATTATGGTTCATCCAGCTTATATTGATCCAGAGCTTGTGAAGCGTTCTTCTTACGTAATGGATCGTGTGAAAGAATTACGTATTTTAACAGAGAGCGAGTTGCCTGAAGGAATAGAGCTTGTGAAATTTTCATAGAAAAACGACGGCTATAGAATGCCGTCGTTTTTTATTTACAAAATGGATAAAATATATCCGCCAAAGGCTCCAAGTATAACGATAACCCAAGGTGGTGTTTTCCAAAAAGCGAGCAAGCAAAATAGAAGAGATGCAAAAACAAAATCTACAGCGTTCATAATTGTGCTTGTCCAAATAGGGTCATAAAAAGCTGCTAGTAAAATACCGACAACGGCTGCATTGACTCCAAGTAGTGCGCCTTGTATGTAAGATATTTTTCTCACACTGTTCCAAAATGGTAAAACACCAATAACGAGTAAGAAAGCAGGAAGAAAGATCGCAATTGTTGCGAGTATTGCCCCAAGTGTCCCGTTTAACACAGCTCCTATATAAGAAGCGAATGTAAATAGTGGGCCTGGTACGGCTTGTGTTAATCCGTATCCAGCTAGAAATTGTTCTTTCGTCATCATTCCGTTTTGTACGAACTCACCTTCAAGAAGGGGCAGCACGACGTGTCCGCCTCCAAATACAAGTGCGCCAGAGCGATAGAAACTATCAAATAAAGCGATGTAATAAGAGAACGGTCTTAATATTGGTAGCAGTAGTAATAGTCCGAAGAATAAGACGAGACAAGAAACTGCTATCTTTTTTGAAATAGGTACTTTTATATTTTGAGACTGGCTAATTGATTGGTTGCGATATAAAAACCAGCCGATAAAGCCAGATACTATAATAAGAATAACTTGTGTCCAGCTACTTGGCCATAGTAAGGCGATTGCGGCAGTTACAATCACAATTGTCGCACGATTTCGGTCTGGCGTTAATTTTTGCGCCATTCCCCATATGGCATGAGCCACAATAGCAACTGCTACAAGTTTTAGTCCATGAATCCAGCCAGCACTTCCAAGATTGAACTGATTAAGGAATGAGGCGAAGAAAACTAAAACAAGCACAGACGGTAGTGTGAATCCAATCCATGAAATGATAGCTCCTAATAACCCACCTCTTAATAAACCAACCCCCATACCAACTTGACTGCTAGCAGGGCCAGGAAGGAATTGACATAGCGCTACTAAATCTCCGTAACTTCGTTCATCTATCCATTTTCTTTTTTGTATATATTCGTGGTGGAAATAGCCGAGGTGGGCGACAGGACCACCAAATGAAGTAAGTCCTAATTTAAATGAGACGAGAAAAATCTCTAATAATGTGTGAAAAGTGTATTTGTTATTTTCCAAAACAACCTCCTAGAATGCTTTTCTATGTGCATTATACAAGAGGTAGTAAAGCAAAGGAAACAATTCTAATGTAAAGATTGTGTGAATCTTTTCTTCGTAATTAAAAGTTGAAAAAGTCATAAATGATTATGTATAAACCATAAAGTAGTAGAAGTAGTGATGGGAAATTTATATAAGGAGAATGCCCGTATGACAACACATTTCTTTGCGAGGTTAACAGGTAAGAGGGAAATACCTCCTGTAAATACAGAAGCTTATGGCGTAGCAGAGTTTATATTTAGTGAGGATGTAAAGAAGTTGCAATATCGGGTCATATTGAAAAATATCGAAAAGGTTACATCATGCCAAATTCATTTAGGGAAAGCGGATCAAATTGGTCCAGTTGTTTTAAATTTGTTTGGTCCGCTAAAGCAAGGAATTAGTTTAAATGAAGGAGTCGTGACTGGTGTAGTCAATGTGGAGGATTTTGAAGGGCCTTTACAGGGGAGAGCGTTTGATAGCTTACTTCAAGAAATCATTCAGGAGAATGTATATGTAAATGTTTATACGAAGCCCAATAAGAAGGGTGAAATCAGGGGGAGAATCAGGAAAGTAAAGAAGTAGAAAAAAGGCTGTTCATATATTGGAACAGCCTTTTCTGCTATAAGTTGCAAATTTTAGCGATTATTGTCGGTAAGTCGATATATATTGAAAATCGCTGATATAATCCGGGTTACACCGACATGTTTGAAAAATCGCTGATATAATTCGTGTTACGGTCGATATATTTAAAAAAATGCCTCGATTAATTTTTTACAGGCTGATTTTTAATGAAGAAGTCCATAACATAAAACACTTCGTCATCAGGTATTTGTATTTCAAATGTATTTTCAATGGGTTGCAATGCTTTTTTTACTTTCATGTACATCCAGTATTCATCTTGTCTTCGTTTCTCTTTATCTGGATGAGGAAGGAGGCTTTCTCCTTTTTGAAGACGGTCAACCATACAGCTCATATGCAAAATAACACCCATTAAGCTATCAGGAGTTAGCTGCAAGGAAATTAATTCTTGAATTGTATTTAATGCATAACGAATCGTTTTAATAAGTAGTGCTCCGTCGTTACGCTGCATTTGTTGTTCAAGAATATCAGCCATTTTTGCATATGTTTCTTCATACGTAATTAATTCTTGAATTGGCTGAATCGCTGTGTAGTTTACGATATCTTGAAAATGATATGTTAAGCATGGAACTTGCACATCGAAATTCGTGACGATACAAATGATATTCCGCTCTTTTTTTATGTTCTCAATCATTTTCGTTAAATCTTTTTCATGGACGATACTAATCGGAATAATTTCAATTAAGTCTTTGTCAAATCGCAAATAGTTCTCTAACATTTTTTGAATAGCTAACGCACTGCCTTCTCCAGTTAAACAAGCTGTTAAAATAACTGATTTCATTGGTGATAGTGGCTTTTTCTTTTCTTCTTGTACGTTTAAGTAAAACGGTGTTAAGTTCTTCACCGTTTCATATAATGCATCTAATGAGTAGCCAAGCTGAGCTTTTCGAGCTGCTTCTAGTGCATGTGGAGTGCTTGTCATGGAAAGAACACGTACCGGAATTTTGAACTCAGTTTCTAATATATCACCAATATAAGCGAGCGATCCCATATCAACGAGTAAGAGAAGTCCATTTACATTTTGGAGTGTTTTCATATACACTTTCACACGCTCTAAGAAATCTTTCGGCGATTCATGTAACGGCATATCAATACCGGTTACTTCCTCAATGCCGAGAAGTTCATTTGCGACGTTTGCCATTTCTGTTGCAATGCCGTTTCCGTGCGCTAATATTAATACTTTTACTTCTGTTTGTGAGGCAGGAATTGGATCAACAACGAAGAACATTGTTAAAAAGCCTGCTTCATCGATAGGCATTGTTATTTGTAATTCGTCTTCCAGTAGTTGAATGCATTGCATAGCTACGGAAAAAGCTTCTTTATATTTCGTACGAATTTGATTTAATTGTGGGTGATGAATTTGTTTTCCAGCTTGTAAACGTTGTAGAGTTGTCTGTACATGTAAACTTAAAGCGAGAAATACTTTTTCATCAAACGTCTTAGATAAATGCTTTTCAGCAAGTTCCGCAATTTTTTCACAAACGGAAACGATATTACGATCCACAATTTTAAAAACATTTTCATGATTTGTCTTTTTTGACATTTGGTTAAAATATTGTACGAAAAAGCTTTGAATATCATTTTCTATTAGTAATTCTAATTCTTCCTCTTCAATACCGCGAGCTTGAAGTTCTTCATATTTATAATCAATATAATCGTAAATAGAAGACTGTTTTTCATTCTCTATTTTATGGTTACTCCAACCTTCATCACCTGTAAATATAAATGTTTCATTTGGTATCTGGTATAGATGACGGCTTTTTCTTTCAATGAATAGCCCTTCTTTCATATACCAAGGTAAATCTGTACTTGAAACATAGACAGAATCACGTTTCTTTGTCACGAAGTCAGAGTAGGCTTTCGCACAGGCAATTTGTACATCCGTTTTTAATTGACCGATGTTATTGGGGCAATTGTAAAAGACGAAAGCACGCATTGCATTCGGACTAACGTGAATTTCTTTTCGCAGACGAATTGCTTCATTTGTGAAAAATAGTTGTAGTAAAGCAAAGCGTTCTTTATGTGTACGTTCACGAAGTGGTGGCAGCGTGACAGTCATAGGTATACGTCTTGTAAATGTTTTTAATAAAAATGAATTTGGTTCTTCTGTTGTTGCAGTAATGATTAATACTTGTGCTTTACGTTCGTTTTCTGTTTCTCCAAGGCGGCGGTATACTCCGCGATCAATAAAGGTGAAAAGCATTTCTTGTCCCTCTGGAGGAAGGCGATGTACTTCATCTAAGAAAAGGATCCCTTCATGTGCTTTTTCAATTAACCCTTTTTGATCACTTGCCCCTGTATAAGCTCCTTTTTTAATTCCAAATAACTGCCCTAGTAGTAGCTGTGGATTATTTGCGTAATCAGCACAGTTAAAGACGATAAATGGTGCATTTTTAGGAAGCTGTTCAACTTCAATTGCATATTCGTGCATTAAAGAAGCGAACATAGATTTTCCGACTCCTGTTTCTCCGAGCAGTAAAGTATGCATACCGTTTGGAGGATAGAGAATGGAAGCTTTCGCTTTTTCGATTGCGATTTTAAGGCTTGTATTTTCAATTGCAAATGTATCTAATGAAGTTGCTTTTTTTGAATGCGTTTCCAACGAAGTGTTCGTTTCTATATAAAAACGAACAGGACGCGTATTTGTTTTTAATAAACGTTTATCTTTTACAAGTTTGTTTAAGTCGCTACTTACATTGGCGCGATCTAGTTGCAACAGGATAGCGAGTTCTGATGCGGTTACACCTTCTGTATAATTGCCTTTTTGTATTGCGTTAAAAATGAGATCTATTCGTTTCATTTCTATTCACCTCGAAACTTCATCACTATTTAAAATTTTACACAAAAATGGGAAGGGTGGGAAGAGAAAAATAAAACAGCTTTAGCACATAGGCACTAAAGCTGTTACAATCTTGTGTCTTTCCAAAAGTTCACTTCGAGGTGGGAAGATGGATTATAGGGAAGAAGTTTGTATCCTTGTGACTGTAAGTAATCAATTACTTTTGGCAGTATTTGTACGGTTACACTCGAATCATGCATTAAAATCACTTCGACTTGTTCATCGCTCTGATTACGTACTCTCTCTAGTATGGCAGAAGGATTGTCATAGCTTTTCCAGTCGTATGTATCGATTGTCCAATCCCACATTTTATACTGGGCTGATACAAGTGCATCACGGTAATTCTTTTTTAAGTAAGGCATACTACCATACGGAACACGAACGAGATGTGTGTTTAATTTTGTAATTTGCTGAACAATGTTTTGGGTTTGTTCCATTTCTGTAATTAAAGCGTATGGATCCCCGTTGTAAAGGCGTTTTACATCGTGTGACATACTGTGAAGTCCGATATAATGTCCGTCTTTAATTAATCGCTGCATTGTCTTTTTATAATGTGGCACTTTTCCACCAATAACAAAGAAAGTGGCTTTTCCGTTCTTTTCTTTTAAGATGTCTAAAATTTGCGTAGTATATTTGTTTGGTCCGTCATCAAATGTTAAGTACGCGATTTTTTGGGTAGAAGAGGTAGTTTCGGTATTTGGATGATGTTCAGCAGGGGTAATTGTAGTTGCTCCTGCATGAGATGACGCGTACATAGTAATCGTTAAAAATAAAATAATGTATTGAAATACTCGCTTGATCATAACATTCACCCTCAGTTTGACAATCAAGATGTAAAAAAGAAAATATAAGCCTTTTCTTATTATGTATATCTTTCTCCAATAGTGGAACTCTCAAACAAGCTATATTTTGGAAATGTAAAATAATGAATAAAAAATAGCATCCCCTTATAAAAAAGAGGATGCTATTCGAATATTTCATCATATTAAAGGCTATACTACAATTAGTCTTCGCGTTTTTTCACTTTTTTATAAAAGGAAATAAGTGGTTTGTAACGTTCATGTACAAGTCCGATTACTTCAGCAAGGATTTCTGTAAAGAAGATTAAAACGAAAAGAAGAGTAATGGATAACCATAATGTTGCACTAGAGAAAATGATTGCATTTACACTAAAGAAAATACCGAATGCGTATATAATTAGTACCGTTTTACGATGAGAGAAGCCCATTGCAAGTAAACGGTGATGTAAATGCGATTTGTCTGGCGCTGAAATAGGTTTTTTATTTACGATACGACGAATAATTGCAAATGTCGTATCAAATACAGGTACGCCTAAAATGATAACTGGAACGATAAAACTGAATAACGTTACACTTTTGTATAATCCAAGTAACGATATAACAGAAATACAGTATCCTAAAAATAGTGCGCCTGTATCTCCCATGAAAATTTTTGCTGGATGGAAGTTGTAGAATAAAAATCCAAGTGTACTTGCAAGTGCAATGAGTGCTAGAGGTAAAATGATAGCTGTTCCAGTACCCCATGGGCTAGTGAAGGCCATATATGCTAGCGTTGCCAGTACGATAGATGAAATACCAGCAGATAATCCATCTAAGCCATCAATTAAGTTGATGGCATTTGTAATACCTACAATCCAAAATACTGTAATTGGGTAAGCAAGCCATCCAAGTTCAGTATCCCCGAGGATTGGAATATATAATATTTGTACTAATAATCCACTTTTTACAATCATAATGGCAACTAATAGTTGTCCACCGAATTTTACCTTCGCAGATAACTCGTACATATCATCTAAAATACCGATGATTACAATGATAATCGCACCTAGCGTTATCGATAACATTCTTTGTTCATATAAGCCACCGACAACAAATCCTACAGCTACACCGATAAATATCGCTAACCCGCCAAGACGAGGCATGATCTTTTGGTGCACTTTACGCGCGTTTGGCTTATCTGTTGCTCCTATTTTAAAAGCTAACTTAATAACTAAAGGAGTAACGACGAGTACAGTGATGAAAGATGCCAAAATGGCATAAATCACTTGTGAGTCCATTAATACCCCACCCTTTTATAGTCTAACGTAATTTTTTTAAAATATATTTATCTGAAAATTATGATGTTTATTTGCAGGCTCATAACATATGGTATCACAAAAAGATTAGAATTCAATCTTTTTTTCTTTTTACGGTAAATGGAAGCAGATAGAATATATGACAATTGTATATAGAATGTTGAACCAATTGAGAAGGTTAATCGTATTGCGCTTTGGAATATGACATTTTCTCTTTTTCTTTGATAGTGAATACTTTTATTTCAGTATTATAAGTGTTACACGTAGAAATAAGTAAGTTCCGTGTTAAAATGTGGGAATTTATCCCGCATGAACAGGGAGTTTTAATTCCTATAAAATTCCGATTGGTTTAACTAATAATTAATAAAGGATATTTAATTTTACAAAAACTTAAAAAAGAATGAAAAAGGTAATTCATATAATAAAGAAGTAAAAGAGTTTTCTCATTTTTAATGTGAGAGGGGGAAGCACAGGGAGGATTGTATGTATTCGTATATTTTCTATTGCATATTCCTGTGCGAAAAGGAAATGAAAATTACGATAATAGGTACCGGATACGTTGGATTGATTACAGGAGTAGGGTTGGCAATATTAGGACATTCGGTCACATGTTTTGATATAAATGATGAGAAAATTGAACGAATAAAACAAGGGGATTTGCCTATTTATGAAGCGGGCTTATATGAATTAATAAATGATGCATATGAGAATAATCGTTTAACTTTTACAACAAGTAAAGAAGAAGCATTTACCGATGCAGAATTTATATTTATTGCAGTTGGAACACCGTCTTTATTAGATGGGACAGCGGATTTAACATATGTTCAACGTGCATGTGTTGATATTGGAACATATGCGACTAACGACATTATTGTTGTTACAAAAAGTACTGTTCCTGTAGGGACGAATGTTGCTATTAGAGGATGGATTAAGGAGAAGTTACAGGGGAGGCATGAATTACATATCGTATCGAATCCAGAATTTTTACGGGAAGGTTCAGGGATTTACGATTTTTTTCGGGGAGATCGTATTGTAATTGGAGCAAATAATGAGGAAGCGGCAAGAAAAGTTGAGAATTTATATAGTGAATTACACTTAAAAACGTATGTTACAGATATAAAAAGTGCAGAGATGATTAAATATGCATCGAATGCCTTTTTAGCAACAAAAATTAGTTTTATCAATGAAATTTCAAATATATGTGAGAAGGTAGGAGCGAATGTATTAGACGTTGCACAAGGGATGGGAATGGATAAGAGAATTGGTACGTCTTTTTTAAATGCGGGCATTGGTTACGGGGGATCGTGTTTTCCGAAAGATACGAAAGCTCTTGTACAAATTGCTGGGAATGTGGAGCATGATTTTCGCTTGTTAAAAGCAGTTATTGAAGTGAATAATAAACAACAGTTGTTATTGATTGAGAAAGCAAAGAAAGTAATAAACATGGACAAGAAGCGGATTGCGGTGCTGGGGGCGGCATTTAAACCGAATACTGATGATATAAGAGACGCGCCATCTCTTATTATAATAGAAGAATTAATGAATATAGGTGCGGATGTAGTTCTATATGACCCGAAGGCGATTCAAAATATGAAAAATATCTTTGGGGAGACTATACAATATAGCGAATGTATAGATGAATCGATTAGAGAAGCGAGTGCGGCTTTTATCATGACAGAATGGGGGACTATCCGAAATTACCCGTTAGAAAGGTACGTACAACTTATGAGAGAACCTATTTTATTTGATGGAAGAAATTGTTATACTAATGAGGATGTGAAGAAGCAAGGGATAGATTATTATTCTGTTGGAAGAGAAAGTATTTGTATGAGGGACTTTTCCGTTATTCGTTAAAAAGGCATGTGTTCATGTATATTCTTATATGTCATAATAGAATTTGTAACTAGTGAAAGAAAAGAGGCAATGAAATGACTGAACGTTTAAAAGTAATGACAATTTTCGGGACACGTCCAGAAGCAATCAAAATGGCACCTCTTGTATTAGAGTTGCAAAAGCATCCAGAGAAAATTGAATCGATTGTGACTGTAACAGCACAACATCGTCAAATGTTAGACCAAGTATTAAGTATCTTTGGAATTACGCCAGATTTCGATTTGAATATTATGAAGGACCGCCAAACTTTAATTGATATTACAACGCGTGGTTTAGAAGGTTTGGATAAAGTAATGAAAGAAGCAAAGCCGGATATTGTACTTGTACATGGTGATACAACGACAACATTTATTGCCAGTTTAGCTGCTTTCTATAATCAAATTCCAGTAGGTCATGTCGAAGCAGGACTTCGTACATGGGATAAATATTCTCCATACCCAGAAGAGATGAATCGCCAACTAACAGGCGTAATGGCAGATCTTCACTTCTCACCTACAGCGAAATCAGCAACGAACTTACAGAAAGAAAATAAAGATGAGTCACGCATTTTCATAACAGGAAATACAGCGATTGACGCACTAAAAACGACTGTAAAAGAAACATATAGTCATCCTGTACTAGAGAAACTTGGAAGTGATCGTCTTGTACTTATGACGGCTCACCGTCGTGAAAACTTAGGAGAGCCAATGCGTAATATGTTCCGTGCAATTAAGCGTCTTGTTGATAAGCATGAAGACGTACAGGTTGTATACCCTGTTCATATGAACCCTGTTGTTCGTGAAACAGCAAATGATATTTTAGGCGATCATGACCGCATTCATTTAATTGAGCCGCTAGATGTAATTGATTTCCACAATGTGGCAGCTCGTTCATACTTAATGTTAACTGATTCTGGTGGGGTACAAGAGGAAGCGCCGTCATTAGGCGTACCGGTTCTTGTTCTTCGTGATACAACAGAGCGCCCAGAAGGTATTGAAGCAGGCACATTGAAATTAGCAGGAACAGACGAAGAGACAATCTTTAGTCTTGCTGATGAGTTGTTATCAGACAAAGAAGCTCATGATAAGATGTCAAAAGCATCTAACCCGTACGGTGATGGCCGTGCATCAGAGCGTATTGTAGAAGCAATTTTACAACACTTTAATAAGTAAATAAAAAGAGCCAAATCATGTGCGATTTGGCTCTTTTTGTTATTGCTGATTTCTCATAATCCACTCTGCATGAGCATTTGTAGAAGGAGGGGGCTCAGTTGGTGTTTTGTTCTGATTTTGGTTCTGGTTCGTTTCTTTCTTCGCTTTTTCGTTAGAGTTAGAATTTGAAGAAGGATTTGATTCGGTTTTTTTTGTTGGATTGTCTTGAGTGTCTTGAGTGTTTGCTGTTTCTCCTAATTCTTTTTTTATTTCGTTACGTACGGTCTCTATACCGATTGGATCTGGAAGGAAGTAATAAATACCACCTATTTTTTTATCTTCTCCTTCAAGTTTTAACGTTTGTATTGTAGAAGGATCAAATCCAGAGAGTTTATTGTAAAGAGCAAGACCGTCTGAAATAGGAATGTCAGTTTTTATATATTTTCCAACGACTGCCGTTAAATCTTTAATTTTAAATACGGTAGAGGTGGAATTTAGTTTTTGAGCAACAGCAGCTAGTAATTGTCTTTGTCTAGCCGCCCGACCATAATCTCCATTTGGATCTTGTTTTCGCATGCGAACGTAAGCGAGTGCTTCTTCACCGTTTAATTCTTGTTGTCCTTGCTTAAATTCAATTTTTTTGTAGTAATCCATGTCTGAACGCTCCCAAAAATTGAAGGGGACATCAACGGTAACACCGCCAACAGCATCAACAATACCTTTAAAGCCTTGGAAATCAATTTTAAGATAATGGTCTACAGGAACCTTTAGAAAACCTTCGACCGTTTTGATTGCCATTTCTTCTCCGCCGTAAGCGTGCGCAGCGTTAATTTTGTCCTCTTTATTCTTTCCGATAATTGGAACGCGGCTATCACGAGGGATACTCATAAGCGAAATCTTTTTAGTTTTCGGATTGACTGTCGCAAACATTAATGAATCTGTACGACCGTTTTGACCGTCTGTTGCATAATCTTCTATACCCATAATAAGGAGTGTAAAAGGCTCCTTTGTAATTTCTACATCTTTGGTTCTCAAATCTGATTTTTCACGAGTAAACCCACTATACATCCCCATGAGAGAAGAGTAGGAATTTAATATATAAAATCCTACACCTCCAAATAAAAATAAGAAAATAAGGAAGAAGAAAAACTTTCTTCTTCGTTTCTTTTTTATTCTGCTATTTTGGAGATGATAATAACGTTCTTCCATATATAATCTCCTTAGTTCATTTGTAGGGAAGTAATTCACTACATTAATCTTTAAAGATGATAAAGTAGTTATTCTTAGATAACATCTTGTTCTAAGTACAACATATCTCCTTCTGTAATTGTACATTTCCCATTTGTTAATTCAATCATCCAATCTGTGAATGCTTGTTTTCCATCTTCTTCTACATACGTATCAAATGTGACATTTTCGAGATAATGTATATCTTTAATGGCATATTTTGAATTACGTAGTTCATTTTCAATTTTGCCAAGTAATGTGTAATCAATTTCGGTCTGCATAACACGCATTAGTTTTCGCTCGACAACACCGACATGATTAATGCCTTCGCTTGTACATTTTCCATATGCACGAATTAATCCACCTGCGCCAAGTTTGATGCCACCAAAATAGCGGGTAACGACAACGACGGTATCTTTTAAACCGCGTTTTTTTAGTACTTCTAACATAGGTACACCAGCTGTACCACTAGGTTCACCATCATCATTTGCTTTTTGTATTTGATCTTGTTCGCCAATCAAATACGCAGAGCAATTATGTGTGGCATTCCAATTTTGTTTTTTTATTTTTTGGATAAATTCTTGAGCTTCTTCCTCGGTTGTAGCTCGGCTAATGTAACAGATAAATCTTGATTTTTGAATGACAATTTCGTGCTCACCGTAGTCTTTGATTGTTAAATATTGTAATAACACTCGTATACGCCCCTATCTACCAAAATGACTAGTACTTTACATTTTAAAAGCGAGCGTTTTTATATTCAAACATTTTTTATAAATAAGTTGAAATTTTGGGGGAGTATTTTACCTTTTTGTTGTAATTTGTCGAGATGATGAGTATAATTTCAAACCAGCATTTTCATGTATGGATGCACCATTTTTAGTTTTCGTGTAAAATTAGGGAATAAAAACTTTTTTATAAGGCAGGTACGCAAATGAAAACAGCTATTGTTACTGATAGTACAGCATATATACCGAAGCATATTCGTGATGAACTCAATATATATATGATTCCATTAAACGTTGTGTTTGGAACGGAATCTTATCAAGAAGAAGCTGAAATTCCAGCAGATGATTTTTATGTAAAAGTACGTGAGCAAGAAGAACTTCCGAAAACTTCTCAACCAGCAATCGGAAAGTTTGTTGAGCTATATGAAGAATTATCTAAGGATTATGATGCAGTTATTAGCATTCATCTTTCAAGTGGAATTAGTGGTACATATCAAACGGCAACGACAGCTGGACAGATGGTAGAGGGTATTGATGTATATACGTACGACTCTGAAATTAGTTGTGAAGTACAAGGATTCTATGTGCGTGAAGGTGCAAAGCTAGCAAGCGAAGGAAAGGATCCAAAAGAGATTATCGCCCGTTTTGATGAAATGAAGAAAACGATGGACGCTTATTTTGTAGTAGATGATTTACACCATTTACAACGTGGAGGACGATTAAATAGCGCACAAGCTTTCATCGGTAGTCTGTTACAAGTGAAGCCGGTTTTATATTTTAGAGATAAAGTCATTATCCCGTTTGAAAAAATCCGTACGCGTAAAAAAGCGTTAAAACGTATCATCGAAATTTTTGATGAGCAAGCAAGTAAAGGGGTACCTATGGAAGCGGTTATCATTCATGCACAACGTGAAGAGGAAGCAAATGAATGGAAGAAAGAATTAGAAGCAAAATATCCTCATGTTACAATCCGCACAGGTTATTTCGGTGCTGTAATTGGTACGCATTTAGGTGAAGGCGCACTAGGTCTTGGATGGTATACGAAGTAATAAAGATATAAAAAGCTCTCTTTTGGAAGAGGGTTTTTTTACGGATATTTTACGTGTAGTTGACAAGTTAATATTTGGAAATGATAAAATGTACGTAAAATAAAATAACGAGGAAAGTTTTATAACTTACTTTTTACAAGAAACTATATTATAATAGGATAGAGGTGAAACATATGGAGCATAATTCTTGTTTATGTCCAAAGTTTGAGTCAGCATTTACTTTACTTAGTAAAAAATGGACTGGCTTAATTATTAAATCTTTGCTTGAAGAGTCAAAACGTTTTAGAGAAATCGCAGATATTATACCGAATATGAGCGATCGTATGTTGTCAGAGCGTTTAAAGGAATTGGAAAGCGAAGGTATTGTAGTTCGTAATGTTTATCCAGAAGTACCCGTTCGCATCGAGTACGGCTTAACTGACAAAGGGAAAGCATTAGAAAGTGTTATGGATGAAGTCCAAAATTGGGCTGAGAAGTGGATGAAATAACGTTTTGATTTCATTCGAATTGGTATATTTAGCAAAACGTAAGGGAAACCTTGCGTTTTTTCTTTATTTATAAAAAGTTTTTAAAATTCTACACATACATACAAAAATATGCATATTTTGCGATAGAGTTACATATAATATTACATTTGTTTTACAAAAGCGTAACATTAGCAAAAAAAATCCCGAATTATGGTATAAATTTTATAGGTTATATACGGAAAAAGAAAAAAGAAAGCGGTGTAAAAAATAAAATGAAAAAGCTAAAAATGGCATCTTGCGCATTAGTTGCAGGGTTAATGTTTTCAGGACTAACACCAAATGTATTTGCAGAAGATAAAATTTCTGACGTGAAATCACAAATTAATACACAAAATGACACTTTACATAAACAACAACAAGAACGTGATGAATTACAAAAACAAATGAATGACTTGAACAAAACAATTCAAGGTTTAGATAAGTCTGTTCAAGAGAATGCTGCAAAACTTGATGAAACAACGAAAAAAGTTGCTGATACTGAGCAATTAATCGAAAAGAAAAATAAAGATATTGCAGAACTACAAACGAAAATTGCAAAACGTGAAGAGTTATTAAGAAAACGTTTAGTTGCACTTCAAGAACAACCAAATACGAACGTTGTAACAGAAGTTCTTGTAAACTCTAAAAACGTTGCAGATTTAGTTGATCGTTTAACTTCTGTTTCTAAAATTCTTGAGTCTGACGAAGATATCATGAAAACACAACAAGAAGATCAAGTGAACGTGAAAAAAGATGTTGAAACGGTAAAAACAAAGCAAAAAGAATTAAAAGAAGCACAAGCTCAAATTGAAACTGCTAAGAAAGAACTTGACGCTGAAAAAGCGAAAAAGGCAACAGCAGTAAATGATTTAAGCGGTAAAATGGATACAGTTGTAACTTCAATGACAAGTACGGAAAGTCAATTGAAAGATCTTGAAAAACAAGCATTACAATTACAACGTATTGCTGAACAAGAAGCGCAAGAAAAAGCTGCACAAGAAGCTGCTGCTCAAAAACAAGCAGAGCAAGCTGCTAAAGCTACGCAAGCTCAACAAGCACCAGCAGAGCAAGCTGCACCAGCAAACAACGGTGGACAAGCTAAAAAAGAAGAGCCTAAAAAAGAAGCACCTAAGCAAGAAACGAAAAAACCAGAGCCAGCACCAACTCCAAATGCGGGTGGCGTAATTGGTAAAGCGCAAGGCTACTTAGGCTTACCGTATGTTTGGGGAAGTGCATCTCCATCAAACGGTGGTTTTGACTGTAGTGGATTCATTTCTTACATCTTTGGTGTAGGTCGTCAAGACGTTGCAGGTTACTGGAATTCAGTTTCTAAAGTAAGTAGCCCACAACCTGGAGACTTAGTATTCTTCCAAGGTACTTATAAACCAGGTCCATCTCACATCGGTATTTACGTTGGTAATGGCCAAATGATTCATGCTGGTGATAAAGGGATTGCTTACTCTAGCTTAAGCAGTAGCTACAACCAAAAACATTTCTTAGGATACGGTAGATTCTAGGATTTATAATCGAATAAAACATGTGTATAAAGTCGATAGCTTACTATTTTATAAGTAGGTTATCGGCTTTTTTGAGTTTTTACGAGATTATGAGAAAGGTTTATAGTAGTGCTGGAGGTGGTTGCTGATGCTTGCTGGAAAGCAGTTGCTATTAGAAGAACTTTCTTCAGATCTACGGAGAGAATTAAATGATTTGAAAAAGAAGGGAGAGGTCGTATGTGTACAAGGCGTCACAAAGAAAGCTTCTAAATATATATGTCAACGCTGCGGAAATATAGAGCAGCGACTATTTGCATCATTTTTATGTAAAAGATGCAGTAAAAGATGCGCGTATTGCCGGAAGTGCATCACGATGGGGAGAGTTAGTGAATGTACTGTACTCGTTCGTGGGATTCAGGAAAGAAAAGAAGAAAGGGAGTTAAATCCGTTGCAGTGGAAAGGGACTTTGTCTACTGGTCAGGAGTTAGCGGCGCAAGGTGTTATAGAAGCGATTAAGCAGAAAGAATCTTTTTTTATTTGGGCTGTGTGCGGGGCTGGAAAAACAGAAATGTTATTTTACGGTATTGCAGAGGCACTTCAAAAAGGAGAAAGAGTTTGTATCGCAACGCCAAGAACAGACGTTGTACTGGAATTAGCGCCGAGATTACAAGAAGTGTTTCCTAATATAAATGTAGCTGCTTTATACGGGGGGAGTGTAGATCGTGAAAAAGATGCAGCGTTAGTCGTTGCAACTACGCATCAATTGTTACGTTACTATAGAGCGTTTCATGTCATGATTGTAGATGAGATTGATGCTTTCCCGTATTATGCGGATCAAATGTTACAGTATGCGGTGCAACAAGCGATGAAAGAGAAAGCAGCGCGTATTTATTTAACAGCAACTCCCGATGAAAAGTGGGAGCGTAATTTCAGAAGGGGGAAACAAAAAGGTATCATTGTCTCAGGACGATACCATCGTCATCCGTTGCCAGTTCCTCTATTTAGTTGGTGCGGAAATTGGAAGAAAAGCCTCCATCATAAAAAAATTCCTCGAGTGTTACTACAGTGGTTAAAAATGTACTTAAATAAAAAGTATCCTATTTTTTTGTTTGTTCCTCATGTGCAATATATAGAAGAAATAAGGTTGTTATTGCAAGGGTTGGATAATAGAATCAATGGTGTACATGCAGAAGATCCGATGAGAAAAGAAAAAGTGGCATCTTTTAGAAAAGGAGACATTCCGTTATTAGTTACAACGACGATTTTAGAGAGAGGAGTAACTGTGAGGAACTTACAAGTGGCGGTGCTAGGGGCGGAAGAAGAGGTCTTTTCGGAAAGTGCGCTCGTACAAATTGCAGGCCGGGCAGGTCGTAGTTTTGAAGAACCTTATGGTGAGGTTATTTATTTTCATTACGGTAAGACAGAGTCGATGGTACGTGCGAAAAAACATATTCAAAGTATGAACAAAAGTGCGAAAGAACAAGGATTGATTAATGCATTGTCTACTTTGTGATGAATGTATTTTGGAAACAGTTAGTTGGTACACTTTCTTTGTAAAGTCTCATAAAAAATATATATGTGATAGATGTGAGCGGAAACTTTCCTATATTATAGGAGAGATTTGCATGGAGTGTGGGCGACCTTTAGAACTTATTTCTAATTCGTTTAAAAAAGATGATATTTGTATGGATTGTATAAGATGGATGGACGATGAAGAGTATCGACCTTTTAAAAATCGTTCGTTGTACGTATACGATGATGAGGTGAAAGAAATAGTAGCACAGTTTAAGTTTCGGGGGGATGCGGAATTAGTTCATATTTTTCATCGATCTTTTCGGGAGCTATTTCAAAAGTATTTTACGGCCGTTTCAACTGTTATTGCTGTTCCGCTTAGTAGGGAACGGGAATATGAACGTGGTTTTAATCAGGCAGAGTTATTAGCAACTTGTTTACCTGTCAAAATTTCTTATCCATCATTAAGAAGAAGAGAAACAGAAAAGCAAAGTAAGAAGACACGTAAAGAAAGGCTTTCGGGAAGTAGTCCTTTTTATTTTCAGGGAGAAGAGATGTTTCATGGTCAACACATTTTACTCGTTGATGATGTATATACGACAGGAATTACAGTTAGACAAATTGGAAGTCTTTTATACGATAGAGGAGCAAGGGAAGTTTCTAGTTTGACGCTCTGTAGAAGTTGATCTGTAACTGTCGAAAGGGATAATAAAAAGGCGATAAGTCTTCTTTGACTTCGTATGTTGTCATTCGTTATAGTCAAATTATGGGGCGGATGCCCTGATTTTTAGAGTGAAGGGAATGGAATGAACATGCAAGGAAGAGTGAAATGGTTCAATACAGAAAAGGGATTTGGGTTTATTGAGCGTGAAGATGGTGATGATGTGTTTGTTCATTTTTCTGCTATTCAACAAGATGGATATAAGTCATTAGAAGAAGGGCAACAAGTTGAGTTTGATATTGTAGATGGAGCACGTGGACCACAAGCAGCTAATGTTGTAAAACTGTAGGGATATTGTTTTTGGGAAGAGAAAGCTGCGTTTGTGGCAACGTTATATATATGTAGTAGAACCTCTTGTTTTTTACAAGAGGTTTTTGTTATGAATTAAGTTGTCAAAAAGTTGTTTCTTTTCTGTAACGAATTGTCCACAGTTATATTCGTTATATACGATGTTAATAGGATAAAATAAAGATAGAAACGATGCATCTTTTCATTTCAACAAAAAACGATAAAAAAATCGCAATTCCACTAATTTTTTTAAAAAAGTTAGAAGGAGTTTTTAAGCCAGTGTCGAAATTATAATACATAGGCTTGAAAGGAGGAATTCATCTATGAAATTCAACATTCGTGGTGAAAATATTGAAGTAACTCCAGCATTAAAGGAATATGTAGAGAAAAAACTAAGTAAGTTAGAGCGTTATTTTGATACATTCCCAGAGATTAAAGTTAATTTAAAAGTATACTCTGACAAGCAACGTGTCGAGGTAACAATTCCATTTACTGATTTATTACTTCGTGCAGAAGAAACTAATAGCGATATGTACGCTGCTATCGATTTAGTAGTTGATAAACTTGAGCGACAAATTCGTAAACATAAAACAAAAGTAAATCGTAAGTTACGTGAGAAAGGTTCTATGAAAACGAACTTTATCCTTCCAGAAGCAGTAGCTGTTCTGGATGAGGTAGAAGAGGATGAACTAGAACTTGTACGTACAAAACGATTCGATTTAAAACCGATGGACGTTGAAGAGGCGATCCTACAAATGGATATGCTAGGACATAATTTCTTCGTCTTCACAAATGCTGATACAAATGAAACTAATGTTGTATATGGCCGTAAAGATGGGAAATACGGTTTAATCGAAACTAAATAATAATTCAAAAGCGCAGCCGAAATGGCTGCGCTTTTTTTGCTGAAAATAGATTTCTAAAAAAAGTTTTCTTAATTTAGAACGAGACATTCGGCCGATTGTTGTCATAGTTATAAGACAAGTGTTACAATTATCATTAGGTATATACATTTTAGTTTTTTTAATTAGGAGAAAAATTGGCATAACATACATTTGATTTTTATAACGACTGATTGTAATAGAGAAAAAGAAAAAACAATCGGAAGTTTTATTTTAATAAAAAGAGGAGCGTATTTCCTATGATCGGTATTTTAAAAAAGGTGTTTGATGTAAATCAACGCCAAATTAAACGTATGCAGAAGACAGTTGAGCAAATTGATGCATTAGAACCATCTATTAAGCCACTAACTGATGAACAATTAAAAGGGAAGACGCTTGAATTTAAAGAACGCCTAACAAAAGGTGAAACAGTAGATGATCTACTACCTGAAGCTTTTGCGGTTGTTCGTGAAGCTGCGACTCGTGTTCTTGGAATGCGTCCGTATGGCGTACAGTTAATGGGTGGTATTGCCTTACATGAAGGGAATATCTCTGAGATGAAAACGGGTGAAGGTAAAACGTTAACGTCTACATTACCTGTATATTTAAATGCTTTAACAGGAAAAGGTGTTCATGTTGTTACAGTCAATGAATACTTGGCACAACGTGATGCGAGCGAAATGGGACAACTTCATGAGTTCCTAGGCTTAACAGTAGGAATTAACTTAAACAGTATGTCACGCGAAGAAAAACAAGAGGCTTATGCTGCTGATATTACGTATAGCACAAATAATGAACTTGGATTCGATTACTTACGTGACAATATGGTTTTATATAAAGAGCAGTGCGTTCAACGCCCGCTTCACTTTGCTATTATCGATGAAGTCGATTCTATCTTAGTCGATGAAGCGCGTACGCCGCTTATTATTTCTGGACAAGCTCAAAAATCAACAGAGCTATATATGTTTGCAAATGCATTCGTTCGTACGTTAGAAAATGAAAAAGAATATTCATTTGATGTGAAGACGAAAAATGTAATGTTAACAGAAGATGGTATTACGAAAGCGGAGAAAGCTTTCCATATTGAAAACTTATTCGATTTAAAACATGTAGCACTTCTTCACCATATTAATCAGGCACTTCGTGCGCACGTTGTTATGCACCGTGATACAGATTATGTTGTACAAGAAGGCGAAATCGTAATTGTAGACCAATTTACTGGTCGTCTTATGAAAGGTCGTCGTTATAGCGAAGGTTTACACCAAGCAATCGAGGCAAAAGAAGGCGTAGAAATTCAAAATGAAAGTATGACGCTTGCGACAATTACGTTCCAGAACTACTTCCGTATGTACGAAAAGTTATCTGGTATGACTGGTACAGCGAAAACTGAGGAAGAGGAATTCCGTAACATTTACAATATGAACGTTATCGTAATTCCAACAAATAAACCGATTGTCCGTGATGACCGTGCTGATTTAATCTTCAAATCAATGGAAGGTAAATTTAATGCTGTTGTTGAGGATATTGTAAATCGTCATAAACAAGGACAACCTGTTCTTGTCGGTACAGTTGCAATTGAAACATCAGAGCTTATTTCAAAAATGTTAACGCGTAAAGGTGTACGTCATAACATTTTAAATGCGAAAAACCATGCGCGTGAAGCAGATATCATTGCAGAAGCTGGTATGAAAGGCGCTGTAACGATTGCGACGAACATGGCGGGTCGTGGTACGGATATTAAGCTTGGAGAAGATATTAAAAACGTTGGTTTAGCAGTTATCGGTACAGAGCGTCACGAAAGTCGTCGTATTGATAATCAGTTACGTGGTCGTGCTGGTCGTCAAGGAGACCCTGGTGTTACGCAATTCTACTTATCAATGGAAGATGAACTAATGCGCCGTTTCGGTTCTGATAATATGAAAGCGATGATGGATCGTCTCGGTATGGATGATTCTCAGCCAATCGAAAGTAAAATGGTTTCTCGTGCAGTAGAATCTGCGCAAAAACGTGTAGAAGGTAATAACTATGATGCACGTAAGCAGCTACTACAATACGATGATGTACTTCGTCAGCAACGTGAAGTTATTTACAAACAGCGTCAAGAGGTAATGGAATCGGATAACTTACGCGATATTATTGAAGGTATGATGAAATCTACAGTAGAACGTGCTGTTGCGCTTCATACACAAGAGGAAATTGAAGAAGATTGGAACATTAAAGGTCTTGTTGATTACTTAAATACAAACCTTCTGCAAGAAGGAGATGTGAAAGAAGAAGAATTACGTCGCCTTGCTCCAGAGGAAATGAGCGAGCCAATTATCGCGAAATTAATAGAGCGTTACAATGACAAAGAAAAGCTTATGCCAGAAGAGCAAATGCGTGAGTTCGAAAAAGTTGTTGTATTCCGTGTTGTAGATACGAAATGGACAGAGCATATTGATGCGATGGATCACCTTCGTGAAGGTATTCATTTACGTGCTTACGGTCAAATTGATCCACTTCGTGAGTATCAAATGGAAGGATTCGCAATGTTTGAGTCAATGATTGCTTCTATTGAAGAGGAAATCGCTCGTTACATTATGAAAGCTGAAATTGAACAAAACCTAGAGCGTCAAGAAGTTGTTCAAGGTGAAGCTGTTCACCCATCTAGTGATGGCGAAGAAGCTAAGAAAAAGCCAGTTGTAAAAGGTGACCAAGTGGGACGCAACGATTTATGTAAATGCGGTAGCGGTAAAAAATATAAAAACTGCTGTGGTATCGGGAAGTAATATAGGGCAGTAGTTCAGGCTACTTTGCAAACTTTTACATCAAAAATGTATAATTAAGAAGGATTAAACTCTCTCCGTCATAAGTGGAGAGAGTTTCCCTTGTTTTCATACGAAAGTAACAGCAATTACATAGAGGTGAAGGAAATGGAATTAGTAGAAATTAGACAGGAATTAGAGAAAATGGCTAAGAGATTAGCGGCTTTTAGGGGGTCTCTTTGACCTCCCTACTAAGGAAAAACAAATTGCAGAATTAGAAGAGAAAATGATGGGCGCAGGATTTTGGGATGACCAACAAGGCGCACAAGCTGTAATTAACGAAGCAAATGCACTGAAAGATATGGTTGGAAAGTTCCGTCAGCTAGATGAGACATTCGAAAATCTAGAAATCACGCATGAGCTTTTAAAAGAAGAGTATGATGAAGATTTACATGAGGAACTTGAATCAGAAGTAAAAGGCTTAATTCAAGAAATGAATGAGTATGAGCTTCAGTTACTACTTAGCGATCCTTATGATAAAAATAACGCCATTTTAGAATTACACCCAGGTGCTGGTGGAACAGAGTCACAAGACTGGGGTTCTATGTTACTACGTATGTACACACGTTGGGCTGAAAAACGTGGATTTAAAGTAGAAACGGTTGACTACTTACCAGGTGATGAAGCTGGAATTAAGAGTGTTACTTTATTAATTAAAGGTCATAACGCTTACGGTTACTTAAAGGCAGAGAAAGGTGTACATCGTCTTGTACGTATTTCTCCATTCGATTCTTCAGGCCGTCGCCATACATCGTTCGTATCTTGTGAAGTTGTACCTGAGTTCAATGATGAAGTTGAAATTGAAGTGCGTACAGAAGACTTAAAAATTGATACGTACCGTGCAAGTGGAGCGGGTGGACAGCACGTTAATACGACAGATTCAGCAGTTCGTATTACGCATACACCGACAAATACGGTTGTAACGTGTCAGTCAGAGCGTTCTCAAATTAAAAACCGTGAGCATGCGATGAAGATGTTAAAAGCGAAATTATATCAAAAGAAATTAGAAGAGCAACAAGCGGAGTTAGATGAAATTCGCGGTGAACAAAAAGAAATCGGATGGGGTAGCCAAATCCGTTCTTACGTATTCCACCCATATTCTCTTGTGAAAGACCATCGTACAAATACAGAGGTCGGTAACGTACAAGCAGTTATGGATGGAGAAATTGATCCATTTATTGATGCTTACTTACGTTCTCGCATTTAATAAGCGAAAAAAAGCCAACAAAATTGTTGGCGCATACTGAGGATATAGAGGATATAAAGAGTGTTATTTTATTTCTATAGATGAATTACAGAGGAAGAGAAGTTGGAAACGACAACTTCTCTTTTTGATGGGATTATAGGTAGCATACAATGTTGTATATTGTTTTGTAAAAAGTAGAGAATAGTAAAACAGAGCGGCAATAGAGTAAGACTTTATACAGAATTTTTCTAATTTCCCGCTCAAAAAGAATGCTTTATAGAAGTTTTTATGTTGTTCACAGAATTGAAACAACTTATAAAAGCTTTATATTATTAGGGTTCTTGCTGTATTTTTGGAGAATATGAAATATACCTTAGTTTTTCTATATAAAGATAATGCTTATAATGAAAATGAGTGTGTTAGGAATGAAAAGAATATCAACAATGGGGAGCGATAGAAGTGAAAAAGAAATTGTTGGCTATTGCGCTAGGAACATCAGTCGTTTTTGCTTTAGGAGCATGTGGAAATAAAGAAGAGAGTAAGTCTTCAAATCAGTCTGCAAGTACAGACAGTGCAGAACAAATTTTCCAAAAAAGTTGTGCTGGATGTCACGCAACAGATTTATCAGGGGCAACTGGACCTGATTTAAGAAAAGTAGGCGGTAAGTATGACGCTGCAGATATCGAAGAAATTATTAAAAAAGGTCGCGGTTCCATGTCGCCAGGACTTATTCAAGGTGAAGATGCGAAAAAAGTATCTGAGTGGTTAGCTGAACATAAATAAAAAGAGGGAAATGGACGAGTTGATTATATAATCTTATCCAAAAATGATTTTGGGTAAGAACTATGACAACTCGTTTCCTTTTTTGGGTGTGTAACATAACTGTAACAAAATTGTATCCAAACTGGAAACGGTTTGATGTTACAATGAGGTTTGTAGAATTTTGCTGAAATATATTACATAGAGTAGTATTGCTTATGAAAAAGCATAAGTAAACTGCCTTCAACAAGAAAGACCAGATGAAAATAAAGGGTGTCTTTTATTTTCAAATGTACAGAAAAGTATTTCGAAAAAAATCATTAAGCATTGGGTGATAAATAATGATAAAAATGACGAATGTTTATAAGGAGTACCCGAATGGTATGAAAGCCATTGCTGGTCTCACAGTTAACATTAAACAAGGTGAGTTTGTATACGTAGTTGGACCGAGTGGAGCCGGAAAATCTACATTTATTAAAATGATGTATCGTGAAGAGAAGCCATCTACAGGATCAATTAATGTAAATGGACTTGTTATTGAAACATTAGCAGAAAGAGATGTTCCATATTTCCGTCGTCAATTAGGCGTAATTTTCCAAGATTTTAAATTGTTACCTAAGTTAACGGTATATGAGAATGTTGCGTTTGCCTTAGAAGTAATTGAAGAAGAAAAAGAAGCAATTCTTGAGCGTGTAACAGAAGTTTTAGGTCTCGTAGGTCTTGAAGATCGTGCAGACGCACTTCCAAGTGAACTTTCGGGCGGGGAGCAGCAACGTGTTGCGATTGCGAGAGCAATTGTTAATAGACCAAAGGTTGTAATTGCCGATGAGCCAACAGGAAACTTGGATATTGAAACAGCTCTTGATATTATGAAGATTTTCACGCGCATTAATGAGCGTGGTACAACGATTGTTATGGCGACACATAACTCGGATATCGTAAATACAATCCGTCATCGCGTAATCGCGATTGAAGGCGGAAAAATTGTTCGAGATGAGATTGAGGGAGGATACGGATATGAAGGCTAAGACCCTTAGTCGACATTTGCGAGAAGGTGTAAAGAATCTATCACGTAACGGATGGATGACGTTTGCTTCTGTTAGTGCAGTAACAGTTACATTATTACTTGTAGGTGTCTTTTTAACAGCGATTATGAATATGAACCATTTTGCGACGAAAGTAGAGCAAGATGTAGAGATTCGTGTACACATTGATCCAGCAGCAAAAGAAGCTGATCAAAAGAAATTAGAAGATGATATGAGTAAGGTTGCAAAAGTAGACTCTATTAAATATTCTTCTAAAGAAGAAGAGTTAAAACGTTTAATTAAAAGCTTAGGCGATAGCGGAAAAACGTTTGAGTTATTTGAACAAGATAACCCACTTAAAAACGTATTCATTGTAAAAGCAAAAGAACCAACAGATACAGCGACAATCGCGAAAAAGATTGAAAAAATGCAGTTTGTAAGTAATGTTCAGTACGGAAAAGGGCAAGTTGAACGATTATTTGATACTGTAAAAACTGGTCGTAACATCGGGATTGTGTTAATTGCTGGTCTTTTATTCACAGCGATGTTCTTAATCTCTAATACAATTAAAATTACAATTTATGCTCGTAGTACAGAAATCGAAATTATGAAACTTGTAGGTGCAACAAACTGGTTTATTCGTTGGCCGTTCTTGTTAGAGGGATTATTCCTAGGAGTATTAGGATCAATTATTCCAATTGGTTTAATTCTTGTTACGTATAATTCACTACAAGGTGTGTTTAATGAAAAACTTGGCGGAACAATTTTCGAACTTCTACCATACAGTCCTTTTGTATTCCAATTAGCTGGTTTACTAGTGTTAATCGGGGCTTTAATCGGTATGTGGGGAAGTGTAATGTCAATTCGTCGCTTCTTAAAAGTATAAAAAGTTGCAAACATAATTCGTACAAGCTTATCATATAGTAGAAATAGGTAAAGGCATCACACACTGTGTGATGCCTTTTGCTACACCACCTGTGTGTTTTGGAAAGGGGAATTCCGCATTGAAACGTAGAGTTGCAATTATTGGAATGGTTGTTGCATTTTTAATTGGTGCTGGCGGAATGTTTGCAGGTATGTCTTTATTTGGGGTTAACCCAGCAGAAGTAACGCAAACAATTTCGAGTGGAAACGCTAGCACTGCGCAAGGGAATTTGGCAAAAATTAATGAGGCGTATGCACTAATTGATTCACGTTATGTGGAAGACGTGAAAGATGACAAGTTAGTCGAAGGTGCAATACAAGGTATGTTGTCTACGCTGAAGGACCCTTATTCCACGTATATGGATAAAGAAACAGCCAAACAGTTTAGTGAATCGCTTGATCCTGAGTTAGAGGGGATTGGGGCTGAGGTGAACAAGACGGACGGTAAGCTTATTATCGTATCGCCAATTAAAGGTTCACCAGCAGAAAAGATAGGAATTAAACCGAATGACCAAATTTTATCTGTAGATGGAAACAGTGTGAAAGACTTATCACGTGAAGAAGCTGTATTAAAAATTCGTGGTAAAAAGGGAACGACTGTCGCGGTTGAAATTAAACGTGCAGGAGTGACTGATCCGATTGTATTTAAAATTAAGCGTGAAAAAATTCCGATCTTCACAGTATTTAGTTCTGTGAAACAAGAGAACGGAAAAGATATCGGTTATATGCAAATCACTTCCTTCGCCGAAAATACAGCGAAAGAATTTAAGGATCAGTTAAAAGAGTTAGAGAAGAAAAATATAAAAGGCTTAGTTATTGACGTGCGTGGTAATCCTGGTGGCTATTTAAATAGTGTAGAAGAGATACTAGGGGAAATTATGACGGATAAAAAGCCGATGCTGCAAGTAGAGCAGCGAAATGGTGAGAAGAAGAAATTCTCTACAGAGTTGAAAGAGAGAAAATCATATCCAATTTCAGTATTGATTGATAAAGGAAGTGCCTCCGCTTCGGAAATTTTAGCTGGTGCGCTGAAAGAAGGAGAAGGCTACGATTTAATTGGTGAAACAACGTTTGGTAAAGGAACTGTTCAGCAAGCCGTTCCATTTAAAGATGGTAGTAACATTAAATTAACGATGTTTAAATGGTTAACTCCAGATGGAAATTGGATTCATAAAAAAGGAATCAAGCCAACTGTAGAAGTGAAACAACCAGATTATTATCATGCCACGCCAATTCAAATTGAAAAGACACTTTCATACAATTCAAATGATGAGCAAGTAAAGCATGCACAAGAAATGCTAAAAAGCTTAGGCTATGTAACAGGGCGTGAGGATGGATACTTTAGTAAAGAGACAGAGTCAGCGCTGAAAGCATTCCAAAATGCGAATAAGATGGAAGCGACAGGGCAGCTTGATAAAAAGACAGCTGAGGCGATTCAAACGAAAATTATTGAAAAAATCCGTTCTGGAGAAAATGATCTACAATTACAGTCAGCATTAAAATTAATAGCGAAATAAAGTGAATCTTTAATCAGTGGGGGGTTATCAGCCCTCACCAATCGGACTTTAATGGGCAGCCCGCCCCCCACCTAAATTCTTTGCTTTCGCTGAATTTTGAGGTGGGGGTCTTACTGCCCATTAAAGCGGGATAAAAAAAATACAGGCAGTTTGCTGCCTGTATTTTTTTGTGTTAAACAAACGTTTGTCCAGTTATGATAATATAAAAAGAAAGAATGATATAAATGGTGGTGAATGGGTTCGTGGAGGCGTGGATTTTTGAGATAATGCGGGCAGTTGGACGTTTTTTCTTACACCCTGCTGTCTATGTATTTTTAATAAGTAGTATCTTCGTTGGTTACTTACGTATGTTACGAGAACGAAAAGACTTTTCTTTTAAAGTTTATGATATTTGGTTTGAACTGCGAACATCTCTATTTGCGGGGATTGGATATGGATTCGTGGTATCTATTATTACGATTGGGCTTGGACTTGTTGTTTCTAAAGCGAGCTTATGGGCCATCTTACTTTGGACGTTACTATTTGGATTAACTGCTATGTATCGATATTTATCAGCAGCTTATACGTTTAGTATCGCGATTGTATGTGTTCTATTATCTTCTAAGCTACCAGTTTCCTTCTTACAGCTTGGAGAAGGTGAAGAGGGTACGATTGTGTCTCTTGCTATTTTGCTAGGCGTCATGCTCGTTGTAGAGGGCTTATTGATTTCTAAAAATGCAGTAGGATATTCGACGCCGAAGATTAGGAAGGGGAAGCGTGGGTTAAAGATTGGTTTACACGAATCAAAGCGTTTGTGGATCGTTCCTATTTTTATTCTTATACCAGGTGACGCGGTAACGCAGTTTATTTCATGGTGGCCTGTCGTTTCAATAGGTTCAGATACATATTCTCTATTCCTCGTTCCATTTTTAATTGGATTTATGAGAAGGATTAGAAGTTATGAGCCGACGGAAGCTTTATTATTTACAGGAAGACGTGTGTACGGATTAGCAGGACTTGTGCTTGTTTTAGGAATTGCAAGTTATTGGTGGCACGTGCTTGCAATTATCGCAATGGGAGTTGCAATGCTTGGACGTTTTACGATTTCCATGCAAGAAAAAATTTCCGATGAGACAAGACCAGCGTACTTCGCTGCACGTAATGATGGACTCGTTGTATTAGATACAATCCCGAATACAATTGGGGCAGAGCTGAATTTATTACCTGGAGAAATGATTACGAAAGTAAATGGAGTCATTCCAAGAAGCGCTGAGGAATTTTATGATGCGCTTCAAACGAAGACGACAGGAGCATTTTGTAAGTTAGAAGTATTAGATACAAATGGAGAGCTACGTCTTGCTCAAACGGCATTATACGCCGGTGGACATCACGAATTAGGAATTGTGTTTGTTCAGCAAGAACATGAGTGGGATTCGGAAGCTATGTAATAAATGGGAAACCTTCATCCGAAATAGATGAAGGTTTTTTTAGTTTCATAGACGGATAACTTGAATAATTATTTGATAATGGTTATCATTTAGGGAGTCTTTTTAATTTTGGAAAATGGAGGGAAGATATGCTACGTAAATTTTTTTCTTACTATAGACCGTATAAAGGTTTATTTATACTCGACTTTTCTTGTGCAGTTATCGCAGGATTATTAGAACTTGGCTTCCCGCTTATCGTAAATCAATTTATTGATAAGTTATTGCCAGGGCAAAACTGGACACTTATTTTATGGGCATGTTTCGGTTTACTTGCAGTGTATATGTTAAATGCAGGCTTACAATACGTCGTTACATATTGGGGACATATGCTTGGCGTTAACATTGAAACAGATATGAGGCAGAAATTATTTGATCATATTCAAAAGCTATCATTCAGATTTTTTGACAATAATAAAACAGGTCATTTAATTTCACGTCTTACAAACGACTTAATGGAAATTGGGGAAATTGCTCACCACGGGCCAGAAGATTTATTTATCGCCGTAATGACTTTGGTTGGGGCATTCTCATTTATGATGATGATCAACTGGAAGTTAGCGCTATTAACGTTCTTCGTTATTCCATTCTTATTATGGTTAGCACTTTACTTCAACAAAAAAATGACAGGTACGTTTAGACGTTTATTCTCAGATGTTGCTGATTTCAATGCGTGTATTGAGAATAATGTTGGTGGTATCCGCGTTGTACAAGCATTCGGAAATGAAAAGTTTGAGAAAGAGCAATTTGCTGTTAACAACGCTCGTTTCCGTACAACGAAATTAATGGCGTATAAAATTATGGCGTTAAATTCATCGATTAGTTATATGCTCATGCGTCTCGTAACACTCTTCGTCTTAATATGTGGTACATGGTTTGTTCTGCAAGGTGAATTAACGTACGGTGGATTTATTGGATTCGTTCTATTAACGAATATTTTCTTCCGCCCAATTGAAAAAATTAATGCGGTAATCGAAAGCTATCCGAAAGGGATCGCTGGTTTTAAGAGATATGTAGAGCTTCTTGAAACAGAGCCAGATATTGTAGACTCTAAAGATGCGATGGAAGTTAAATATGTACACGGTGATATTCAATATAACAACATCACGTTCGGATATGAAAATAAAGAACCGATTTTAAATGACATTAGCTTGAAAATACATGCAGGCGAAACAGTTGCATTCGTTGGACCATCAGGAGCAGGGAAAACAACGTTATGTAGTTTACTCCCGCGTTTTTATGAGCAATCATCTGGTTCTATCCAAATTGATGGTATTGATACGAAAGATATGATGTTATCTTCACTTCGTAAGCAAATCGGAATCGTGCAGCAAGATGTGTTCTTATTCTCAGGAACGATTCGTGAAAATATTGCTTACGGAAATTTAAAGGCGTCAGAAACTGAAATTTGGCAGGCAGTAAAACGTGCGCAGTTAGAAGACTTAATTTACTCACAACCAGACGGTTTAGATACTGTTATCGGTGAGCGCGGCGTGAAACTTTCAGGGGGACAGAAGCAGCGTCTAGCGATTGCACGTATGTTCTTGAAAAACCCGCCAATTTTAATATTGGATGAAGCAACGTCTGCATTAGATACAGAGACGGAATTAGCGATTCAAAAGTCACTTGCTGAGCTATCTGTCGGCCGTACAACATTAGTTATTGCCCACAGACTTGCAACGATTAAAAATGCAGATCGCATCGTTGTTGTAAATAAAGATGGTATTGCAGAACAAGGTTCACATGATGAATTAATTGAACAAGGCGGAGGATACAGCAGGTTATACGAAGCGCAGTTCAGTTCGTAAATATAATTTCTACTGAATTAGCACATCCTATAAGTAGATGAAAATCTCATATGGGAGGCTATAAAGTATGATTGTAACAACAACGTCTACAATTCAAGGAAAAGAGATTATTGAGTATATCGATATCGTCAATGGAGAAGCGATTATGGGCGCGAATATCGTTCGTGACCTTTTTGCCTCTGTTCGTGACGTTGTCGGCGGTCGTGCTGGCGCTTATGAAAGTAAATTAAAAGAAGCGCGCGACATCGCAATGGAAGAGATGAAAACTTTCGCAAGACAAAAAAATGCAAATGCAATTGTAGGTATCGACGTGGATTACGAAGTAGTTCGCGAAGGGATGCTAATGGTTGCAGTGAGCGGGACTGCTGTCCGTATATAAAGTAAAAAGCCGTGCTGATGCACGGTTTTTTACTTTTATTGATGCTATTCTATGTCGAAGTTCCAATATTTCTTGGGAAATGCGGAAGGTCCCGTCGATATATAGGGAAGACATTAGAGCGCTTCTTTACATTTCCGGATTTGAACTAATAATGTTTCGTATTCTTGCTCGAGAGATGTGATATCATCGTGATGATTTGGAATGGAAATTCGGCCGATGATTTCTGTTAATTTCGTTTGTAATCGTAATAATTCTTGTTCAGTAACGTTTACAGAATCCCCGGTTGTCCTTTTTGTATATTGCTCGTAATTACCGTGGAATACTCTTGGTTCACCCTCATCTACTTGTAGAATATGGTCTGCAACAGAGCGAATAAAGGCACGGTCATGGCTAATGAAAAGTATTGTGCCAGGATACTCTTGTAACATGATTTCTAATTCTTCTTGCGTCGCTAAGTCTAAATAGTTTGTCAAACTTATTTCTATTTGCTATTTTTGAATTCATTATTATACAATTGTGCTTTTGCCAGCGCCTCGGCATCGTTTTTGATTTCATCTAGTCCATTCGCATCCCCAATAATATACCCTTCAAATGATGAACCAACAAAATCAAAGATGTATTGAAACTGGGAGATAAGAGGTAATGCTTTTAGCTTTGGATTATCCCCACCAACGATGACAACATACATTTTTTTGCCTTTCATTTTCTCTTTGAAATGAAGAGATGTATCACGCAAGCTTTGTGACCAACGATCAACAAAGTTTTTCATATGTCCACTCATTCCGTACCAATATAATGGTGTAGCAAAGATAATTGTGTCGTGCTCTAACATGCGTTTGGTTAACTGCTCGTAGTCATCATTTACAGGTTGGAATCCTTCTGCATCATGACGTTGGTCTGTAATAGGATGAACTATATAATCTCGTAAGTAAATTTGTTCTGTTTCAATTCCATCGATCACCATATGTGTTAGAGCTTCCGTATTTCCGTTTTGTCTTGAACTGCCGTGTATAACAAACATGTAATCATTCCTTTTCTTTTGCTTATTTTAGGAGTGAAACGTGTTTTTGCAAATTCATTTGAATGCTGGAAAGTAATGAGATTTGCTTTGTTACTTCATTAAGTTTATCTTCATAAAGCGCAAGGATACTGCTGCAAGGATTTTCGTACAGATGCGGTTCAATTTCAAGGCAGCGCAGCATCCTTGCCGTCTCTTCTAAATTTAAGCCAATTTGTAAGTACATTTGAATAAGCTCCATTTTTTCGATGGCACTTTCATCAAAATCACGATAGCCATTTACGAGGCGCTTCGAAGGGAGTAATCCCTTTTCTTCGTAATGTCTTAGTGATCTTTCGCTAACGCCAGTTTCTTTTGATAACTCTCCAATTCGCAATGTATTTCACTCCTTTTACATGTATTGTAAACCTTCACACTAATGTGAAGGTCAATGCTGTTTTTTCGTAAAAGAATTTACATGATTTAAAAATACTTGAATGGCCTTAGACGGAATAAAATATTTGCCGCGCACGATGGAGAATGGACGGATGAGTTGTTCATTTGGAACTTCGACGTGGAATAGTTCTTTTGCCAGTAACTCTTTCCGTACAGTCCAATCAGAAAGGATGGCGATGCCAAGCCCGGCAGCGACAGCTTCCTTCACGCTTTGGATACTACTGAATGTAAAGAATCGTTTCATTTTTAAATGGTGTTGATGAATAAAGCGATCACTATAAGCGCGTGTACCAGAACCACTTTCTCTTAATACCCATACTTGATCTTGGAGTGTGTTTTCATTTATTTCATTTGTGCGAAGCAGTGGATGATTTGGCGGGACGACGAGCTTCATTTCATCTTGCATAAATGTTTCAACGTCAACGTCGGCGTATACGACTTGCCCTTCTACTAAGCCTATATCAATTTGATTAGAGCGAAGGCTTTGCAAAACGTCTTCTGTATTTGAGATAAAGGTATGAACCTCGACGTGTGGATTTTCATTTGCAAAGTTAGCGAGTATTTTTGGAAGTAAGTATTCGCCAATTGTAAAACTAGCACCGATGCGGAGAGTTCCTGTTACAACGTTATGTAGCTCATTAATTTCTTGCTTAGCATCTTCGTAAAGAGAGAGCATTTGCTTTGCGTGTATATATAAAATGTTTCCAGCCTCTGTCACTTGAACGTGCTTAGGGGAGCGCTGAATGAGTGTAGTTCCAAATTCGTTTTCTAAGTTGCGAATGTGCATACTTACGCCAGGCTGTGAAAGGTTTAATAATTCTGCTGCACGGGAGAAATGTTTCTGTTCAACGACCGTAACAAAAATTTTTAAAATATCTACGTTCATGTAAGGGGCTCCTTTCGTTTTTCTTTCATCTTATCATAAGTATTTCTGATGATAGAGATTCAATATTGATATTAAACTTATTATAGAAACTCTCTTATAATCTAAGTATAAAGAACATGCATGTTTCAATACGATTATTGGGGTGGTTTGAAGTGGAACAAACACTTGTTAGACAAAAGAAGAAGGGCTTTGGATTTTCACAAGGGATTGGGATTACACTATTAATCGCAATTGCGGCGAAATATTTAGCAGAGCTTCCATTTTTAAATATTATGGGACAATTAGTAATTGCTATTCTAATTGGGATGGTTTGGCGTGCGGCAATTGGAGTTCCTCATGATGCGATTGCAGGGACGAACTTTGCGAGTAAGAAGTTGCTTCGTTTTGGGATCATCTTACTTGGAATGCGGTTAAATCTTGTTGATATTGCGAAGGCAGGGCCGAAAGTATTGGTCATCGCTGCCGTTGTTATTACATTTACGATTTTCGTTGTATATGGACTAACGAAAGTGTTTAAGGTAGAAAAAAAGCTTGGAATTTTAACAGCGTGCGGAACAGCAATTTGCGGCGCGGCAGCGGTCGTGGCAATTGCACCGCAAGTGAAAACGAAGGATGAAGAAACGGCAGTTGGGGCAGCGATTATTGCAATTTTAGGTACAATATTTACACTTATTTATACGCTATTATACCCAGTGCTTGGCTTCTCACCGTATGGTTACGGTGTATTCTCAGGTGCGACGCTGCATGAAATCGCCCATGTTATCGCAGCTGCGGCGCCAGGAGGAAGTACGGCTGTAGACATCGCAGTTATCGTGAAGTTAACGCGCGTTGCAATGCTTGTGCCAGTAGCGATTTTAATTGGATTATGGTTTGGTAAGAGTGAAGGAAGCGAGGAAAAAAGATCGTGGCGCGACCTTCCGATTCCATGGTTCATCTTCGGATTTTTAGCGATGAGTGCAGTGCATTCGCTCGGGATTATTCCAGAAGTTGTTGCTGGATATATTGTTGTCATTGCTTATATGCTTATCGCAATGGCGATGGCGGGTCTTGGCTTAAATGTAGAGTTTAAAACGTTCCGTAAGTTAGGAAGCAAAGCATTTGTGGCGGGGCTGATTGGCTCGGTTTGCCTTTCTATTCTTGGATACGTTCTTGTATATGCGTTAGGATTTATGTAGTAGGACGAAGAAGCTGTTCCGAAAGATATTTTGGGACAGCTTCTTTCTTATGTTTATGGTGCCATGGATGTCGATATTTGTCGGTAAGTCGATATATTTGAAAAATCGCTGATATAAATTTAATTACTCTTGTACTTGGCTAGAGAAAATATTCAGTGAAACATTTTTCTGAAATTTGTAAAGATATCTTTACTTATAACTGGAAAATATTTATAATTTAAGTAAAGATATCTTTACTTTTAAAGGTGGAGCCTATGGGTGTGAAAAATACAATAAAAGAGTTAAGAAAGCAACATCATATAACGCAAGTTGAAATGGCAAAGGCGATGCAGGTGACGCGGCAGACAATTGTGGCGATTGAAAATCATCATTACAACCCGAGTCTAGAGTTATCCTTAAAAATCGCCAAATATTTTGGGATGAAGGTGGAGGAAATATTTACGCTAGAGTAAGGGGAGAAAAATGAACGATACTACAAAGTTATTTGTCGGTGCAACCTTTGGATTGTTTTTGGGAGACATTATAGTTCATATTATGAATCCGGCTATACCAATTTTACCGCTCGTAGTGAGTAACGTTTTAGCAATTGTATTTTTGACAGTGTATGTGTATTACAAAAAGCGTAAGTACAAAGAAGAAGAACTTCCAGATATAGATGAGCGAGTAAATGAAAATATAAAAAAGCATGTAAACGTCTCATTTGTATTCGCATTTCTGTTGCTTATTGTTTATATTGTTGCGAGCAAAGCAATAGGACGAATTACTATACCTATTACAGAAATGTTCATTGTATGTAGTTTCTTATTTGCGGGTAGTCTCGTCATAGGAGTTATGGCGGGGAAACGAGCATAGCGATAGGGGGAATGAAAAATGCAAGATGAGTTTGAGAGATTTCAGTCAGATAAAGCGTTTAAATATGTAGGGTTATTTTTTACGATTAGTTTAGCGATATGGAGTTTATATAATTTAATTGTTGACGGAAATGCCGGTATGCCGTTTGTTTTATTTGTACTAGGGCAGTGGGTGTATTTTCTTGTGAACTATTGGCCGAAGTGGAAATATAGAAATCAAAAAGAGGCTGATCATGTATGAGTAAGCAAGATATTATACGGTTTATAGGAAGTTTGTTTTAAATGTGAGTTTAATGATTTTAAGTATTTCTTGGGGGAACCATTTTCATATCGAATGTAGCGCTAGTCATTTTATATGGAATTTCCGAATATAGAGAACAGAAGCGTTTGAAAGAAGAGGGAGTACCGTCGATTGATGAGAGAGTTGTGAACAAGATGAAATCATATTTTACGATTTGTATTACAAGCTTCGTTTTTTGTTCATTATGTATCTTTGTGTAAATAAGTATGTAGATAGACAAGTAATGCATGTGAATGAGTTATTGTATATTACTATTTTGGGTTTATTAATAAGTATGGCATCGACGAGTATTTTCGCAACAAGGAATAGATAGAAAAGGGGAACTGGGATGGGATTACCGGTATTATCTGTCGCTACAGTCATATTTGCGCTTCTTTGGGGAATACAAAATTTTTCTCGTAATCCAGTGCCAAGCATTTGTATTATGATTGGTACTGTAGGTTTATCGTATTATTTATTATTATTAGCCCATTATCATAAAACAGCAACGAGTGTTGTCGTTGGAGCACTTATTTTATTTTGTGGTCGTGCTGTACAAAAGGGGTTATTTCCATAAAAGCTGTTTATACAAATAGTATAAACAGCTTTTTGTATTTTTTTTACAAAACACTTGAAAGTTACGTAACGTCATCTTTTATAATGAAGTGGAAGAGGTGATGGCAGTGATTTCAATACAACAATTGACGAGAGAAACAGGGGTAACAGTACGTACATTACGTTATTATGATCAAATAGAGTTATTAAAGCCAAGTGGTAAAACAGAGGGTGGACATCGGTTATATAGTGAAGCTGACGTAATACGACTGCAACAAATTTTATTCTTAAAAGAAATGGGATTTTCATTAAAAGAGTCTGCGAATATGTTAGTAAAAGGGGAGCTTAACTTAAAGGATTCGCTTGAAAAACAACTTCGGTTTGTACAGGAAGAACAAAAGAAACTTAATCGAATGGAGCGTGTTTTACAAGCAGTTGTTTATTCAGTAGATGTGGAGGGAGAACTTGATTGGAAAGTTATGTTTGAACTTATTCAGCTTTCGAAACAGTCTCCTCGTATACGTGAAATATTTCAAAATGAAGTATTTTCAAAGGAAGAGCAAAAATTGCTTTACAATTTGCCAAATATGAGTGAAGAAGATCCGAATGTTTTAGAATGGGTAGATTTATTAAAGCAATTACGTCATTTTATGAAAGAAGGTAAGGAAGCAGCGAGTGATGAGGTACAAGGGGCAATGAAGAAATTAATGCAGAAGTGTTTAGAAATGGCCAATGGTGACGAAGCGTTTTTAGATAAGTTATGGGAAGTTAGAAAATCGAAGGAAGATTCACAGAAAATGAGCATGTATCCAATCGAAGAAGAATTTTTATTATATATGGATGAAGCTTTTCGTATATATGATGAAAAGGAGAAGGGTAAATGAGTATACTCGCAGAATATCGTTGGTATTTTTTAATTGGAGCAGAGATTGTATTTTGGTTATCGGCTATTGGTTTCTTTTTACTTCGCTATGGATTCCGTTTGAAGAAGGCGAGCTTTATTATGGGGATTGTACTCCTAGTAAATGAAGTGTTTATTTTAACATTAGGGGCAGTGGACTATTATCAAACAGGAAAGTTCTCTAATTTTCAAATCATTACTGTAATTATTTTATTGTATGCAGTTTTCTATGGGAAAAAGGATTTGAAGAAGCTTGATATATTTGCGCAAAAGCTAGTTGCGAAATGGCGGAATGAACCAGCACCGATTATGGAAGAACATGTAGAATTAACAGGTATGGCTTATGCGAAGCAGGAAATAAAAAATTGGGTATTACATCTTGTTTTATTCGTTGTTGTGCATATTTTCTTTTTCTTTCTGTACGGTTTTGTCCCGTTTGAACAATGGCATAATTGGTTAGAAACGGGGATTGTTTTAAATGAAAAAGCAAGTCGTGTTAGCCAAGTTTGGGCGATTATACTTTTAGTGGATACAGTTATTTCATTTTCATATGTTCTTTTTCCGAAGAAGGAGAAAGGAAAAGAAAAGCTACTTTCATAGTTGAAAGTAGCTTTTGGGTATACAAATAATTTTTATAGGAGAGGATGACAATAGGAAAAAGAACCAGTTTTATATGTCTATTTCTTTTTAGTTTAGTAGCATGTTCACCATCTAACACTACAATTGATAAGAAGAACGATGTCATTGTAAAGGGAACCAGGATTTCCAATCTAGATAAATTTGAGCAGTTCGTTATGAACGTTGATCAAGGGAAAGTTGATAAAATAAGAATTGCACAGTATACCGATGAAGGTGACCCGGTTTTTCAAACGTTAGAGCATAGCGGGAAAGATATACTTTATGTGTTAGATAGTAGACAAGACAAGTTTGCTGATGACCATAAAGGGTTACATAAAGATAGTTGTAAAAGTATTGTTAAAGAGCAGCGTGAATTAGAAAGTACTTATCGGTTAATAGATTGTATGAATGAAGCTGGGCGCAATGGATATGACTTAGTATATGTACCTAAAAAATAGAGTTAGTAGAGGAAGGAAGTATTTACTCCTTCCTTTTTCTATGTATATATTGTCGAAAACTTTACCGAATATCTGTTCGTTTTTTTAGGTTTTTTATGGGCATTCGTGGTAAAATAATAATACAGATTTTTATGAGGAGGTCGGATTTTCTTGGAACGTCAATTTGAAATTGTCTCAGCGTATTCCCCGCAAGGTGATCAGCCGGTAGCTATAGAGAAGCTTGTAGAGGGAATTAATAGTGGAAAGAAAAAGCAAGTGTTGCTTGGTGCGACAGGAACGGGTAAGACATTTACGATTTCAAATGTTATTAAAGAAGTGCAAAAGCCAACACTTGTCATGGCTCACAATAAAACGTTAGCAGGACAGTTATATAGTGAGTTGAAAGACTTTTTTCCGAATAATGCAGTTGAATATTTTGTTAGTTATTACGATTATTATCAGCCAGAAGCGTATGTGCCTCAAACAGATACTTTTATTGAAAAAGATGCGCAGATTAATGATGAAATTGATAAATTGCGTCACTCAGCAACGTCAGCATTATTTGAACGGGACGATGTAATTATCGTTGCGAGTGTTTCGTGTATATATGGTTTAGGTTCTCCAGAAGAATACCGCGAGTTAGTTGTTTCACTTCGAGTTGGTATGGAAAAGGACCGCAATCAATTGCTTCGTGAACTTGTTGATGTACAGTATGGACGTAATGATATTGATTTCAAGCGTGGTACATTCCGTGTGCGCGGAGATGTAGTTGAAATCTTCCCGGCATCACTTGACGAGCATTGTATTCGAATTGAGTTTTTCGGCGATGAAATCGATCGTATTCGCGAAGTAAATGCGTTAACAGGTGAAGTATTAGCAGAACGTGATCATGTAGCAATCTTCCCAGCATCTCACTTCGTTACACGTGAGGAAAAAATGAAGGTCGCTATTGAAAATATCGAAAAAGAATTAGAAGAGCGTTTAAAGGAGTTAAATGATAACGGTAAGTTGTTAGAAGCGCAGCGTATAGAGCAACGTACGCGTTATGATTTAGAAATGATGCGCGAGATGGGCTTTTGTTCAGGGATTGAAAACTATTCCCGTCATTTAACACTTCGTCCGGCGGGGGCAACGCCGTATACGCTATTAGACTATTTCCCGAAAGATTTCTTAATCGTTATGGATGAGTCGCATGTATCAGTACCGCAAGTAAGAGCGATGTATAACGGGGACCAAGCGCGTAAGCAAGTGCTTGTGGATCATGGATTCCGTCTGCCATCAGCTTTAGATAATAGACCGCTCACATTCGATGAGTTTGAAGAGAAAACGAATCAAGTTATTTACGTTTCAGCAACGCCAGGACCGTATGAGTTAGAGCAGTCGCCAGAAGTAATAGAACAAATTATTCGTCCAACAGGGCTTTTAGATCCGCCAATTGATATACGACCAATTGAAGGGCAAATTGACGATCTATTAGGAGAGATTCAAGATCGCATTGCAAAAAATGAACGTGTATTAATTACGACTTTAACGAAGAAGATGTCAGAGGATTTAACGGACTACTTAAAAGATGTAGGAATTAAAGTGAACTATCTTCACTCTGAAATTAAAACGTTAGAACGTATTGAAATTATCCGTGATCTTCGCCTCGGTAAGTTTGATGTACTTGTTGGTATTAACTTATTAAGAGAAGGATTAGATATTCCAGAAGTATCACTTGTAGCTATTTTAGATGCTGATAAAGAAGGATTCTTGCGTTCAGAGCGTTCATTAATTCAAACAATCGGTCGTGCAGCCCGTAATGAAAACGGCCGCGTTATTATGTACGCAGATCGCATAACGAGATCGATGGGAATTGCAATTGAAGAAACGCAGCGTCGTCGTACTATACAAGAAGCTTACAATGAAGAGCATGGTATTACACCGAAAACAATTCAAAAAGGTGTGCGTGATGTCATCCGTGCAACGACAGCTGCTGAAGAGACAGAAACATATGAAGCAACTCCAGCTAAGAAGATGACGAAAAAAGAGCGTGAAAAGACAATCGCGAAGATGGAAGCAGAGATGAAAGAAGCAGCAAAAGCGTTAGATTTCGAGCGTGCAGCTGAATTAAGAGATTTACTATTAGAATTAAAAGCGGAAGGGTGAAAAGAGTGAGTAAGAGCAAGGATTTTATTGTTGTAAAAGGTGCTAGAGCACATAACTTAAAAAATATTGATGTAACCATTCCGAGAAATCAGCTTGTTGTTGTGACGGGATTGTCTGGTTCAGGGAAATCATCATTAGCATTTGATACGATTTATGCAGAAGGGCAGCGCAGATACGTAGAATCGTTATCTGCGTATGCACGTCAGTTTTTAGGGCAAATGGATAAACCGGATGTGGATACGATTGAAGGTTTATCTCCAGCAATTTCAATCGATCAAAAAACGACGAGTCGTAACCCACGTTCAACTGTTGGAACGGTGACGGAGATTTATGATTACTTACGTTTATTATTTGCGCGAATTGGTACGCCAATTTGTCCGAATCATGGAATTGAAATTACATCACAAACAGTAGAGCAGATGGTAGACCGCGTTCTTGAATATCCGGAACGTACGAAATTACAAGTGTTAGCCCCTATCGTGTCAGGACGTAAAGGTGCACATGTGAAAGTGCTTGAAGATATTAAGAAGCAAGGTTATGTTCGTGTACGTGTTGATGGTGAAATGCTTGATGTGTCTGATGAGATTACGTTAGATAAAAATAAGAAGCATTCTATTGAAGTTGTAATTGACCGTATTGTTGTAAAAGAAGGAATCGCAAGCCGCCTTGCTGATTCACTTGAAAGTGCATTAAAACTTGGCGGGGGTCGAGTGTTAATTGATGTTATGGGAGAAGAGGAACTTCTGTTTAGTGAACATCACGCTTGTCCGCATTGTGGTTTTTCAATCGGAGAATTAGAACCGCGTATGTTCTCATTCAATAGTCCGTTCGGTGCATGTCCTTCTTGTGATGGGCTCGGTTCAAAGTTAGAGGTAGATTTAGAACTTGTTATTCCGAACTGGGATTTATCATTAAATGAACATGCGATTGCCCCTTGGGAACCGACAAGCTCACAATACTACCCACAGCTTTTACAATCTGTATGTAATCACTACGGCGTTGATATGGATATACCTGTGAAAGATATACCGAAAGATTTATTTGATAAAGTGTTGTATGGAAGCGGTGAAGAGAAAGTTTATTTCCGCTATGTAAATGAATTTGGCCAAGTAAAGGAAAATGAGATTTTATTTGAAGGTGTTATTCCGAATATTGAACGTCGTTATCGTGAAACGAGTTCCGATTACATTCGTGAGCAAATGGAAAAGTATATGGCAGAGCAAGCTTGTCCGAAGTGTAAAGGCGGACGTTTAAAACCTGAGAGTTTAGCTGTTTTCGTTGGGGATAAAACGATTGCTGATGTAACGAAATATTCTGTGCAAGAAGTACAGGAATTCTTCTCAAATGTGGAGCTAACAGAGAAACAACAAAAAATTGCTCATTTAATTTTAAGAGAAATTCAGGAGCGCGTTGGGTTCTTAGTAAACGTTGGTTTAGATTATTTAACGTTAAGTCGTGCTGCAGGAACTTTATCAGGTGGTGAGGCGCAGCGTATTCGTTTAGCGACACAAATTGGTTCGCGTCTTACTGGCGTACTTTACATTCTTGACGAGCCTTCTATCGGTTTGCATCAACGCGATAATGATCGTCTTATTCGTACATTGCAAGAAATGCGTGATTTAGGTAATACGTTAATTGTTGTTGAGCATGATGAAGATACGATGATGGCAGCTGACTATTTACTTGATATCGGACCTGGCGCAGGTATTCACGGTGGACAAGTTGTATCAGCAGGTACACCAGCTGAAGTGATGCAAGATGAGAATTCGCTAACAGGGAAGTATTTAAGCGGTAAAGAGTTTATTCCGGTTCCACTTGAAAGACGTAAAGGTGACGGACGTAAAGTGGAAATTGTCGGTGCAAAAGAGAATAACTTAAAGAACGCGAAAATGTCATTCCCGCTCGGTACGTTTGTAGCGGTAACGGGTGTATCTGGATCAGGTAAAAGTACGATGATTAATGAAGTACTATATAAATCGTTAGCTCAAAAGTTATATAAAGCGAAAGCGAAGCCAGGTACTCATAAAGAAATTAAAGGTCTTGAACATTTAGATAAAGTAATCGATATTGATCAATCGCCAATCGGGCGTACACCACGTTCCAACCCAGCAACGTATACAGGTGTGTTCGATGATATTCGTGATGTGTTTGCCCAAACGAATGAAGCGAAAGTGCGCGGATATCAAAAAGGACGTTTCAGCTTTAATGTAAAAGGTGGACGTTGTGAAGCGTGCCGTGGTGATGGAATTATTAAAATCGAAATGCACTTCTTACCAGACGTATACGTTCCGTGTGAAGTTTGTCACGGTAAACGTTACAACCGTGAAACGTTAGAAGTGAAGTATAAAGATAAAAACATTTCGGAAGTGTTAGGGATGACAATTGAAGATGGAGTAGAGTTCTTCGCTAATATCCCAAAAATTAAGCGTAAACTTCAAACGCTTGTAGATGTAGGGCTTGGTTATATGAAATTAGGGCAACCAGCTACGACGTTATCTGGTGGTGAAGCGCAGCGTGTGAAATTAGCTTCTGAATTACACCGTCGTTCTACAGGACGTACACTATACATTTTAGACGAGCCAACGACTGGTTTACATGCACATGATATCGCACGTCTTCTAGAAGTGCTGCAACGTCTTGTTGAGAGCGGTGAGACAGTGCTTGTAATTGAACATAATTTAGATGTAATTAAAACAGCGGATTATATTGTTGACCTTGGGCCAGAGGGCGGAGACAAAGGTGGACAAATCGTTGCTTCCGGCACGCCAGAGCAAGTAGTGAAAGAAGAGCGTTCGTATACAGGTAAGTATTTAAAAGAGATTTTAAATCGTGATAAAGCAAGAATGAAAGAGAAAATAAAAGAAGTAGAGTTATCACAATAAATGTATTATTAAAAACCGAGTGGAAATGACACTCGGTTTTTATTGTATAGGGGGAGACGATGGAGTTTTTAAATGCTTTGAGAAAAAATATGAAGGTAAAAGAGTTCCAAAAGTGGGGTGTATGTTTTCGGAAACGCTGGGAGGATAGCTTTGCAAATCATTTAAGTAATGAAGAAAAAGAAGACATTTTCCTTTACGGAGATAAGTATGCATGTGGTTATCTATGGCACATATTTAGTTATGAGAAAAAGAAGTGTTTAGAGGGGAAAGAAGCAGAGAGCGCGTTTCATAATGAAGTGAAAAAGGAGTGCTGTATCTTCTATCAACACTGTAATGATGTACTACTAATAAAAGATGCGAGTTTATTAAGTATGGATGATATATTACGTGAAACAGATGATATGTATAGAGGCGATATCTATGTTGTAGACAGAGATTTCACTTGGACTTTTGTGAAAACTCATGAACATAGATGGTGTGGCCCTTATTTCACAAGGAAATGTTAGTAGGTATACACGCATGAAAGATAGAATAAGTTGATATAAGTGTTCGTATCATACTTGCGTTTATTATCTATTAGCGTATGATGAAATATATATGTTTAAAAGGATGTGTAAGAAAATGAGATGGATTGTATCACTTCTTGTAAATAGCGTTGTGTTAATCGCTGTATCGGGACTTTTAAAAGGGATTGCACCAGACGCGTTTTACGTAGCAAATATACAAACTGCAATTATTGCGAGTATTATCTTGGCTGTTTTAAATGTGTTCGTAAAACCGTTTTTAATTTTAATTACGCTACCAATTACTGTTGTAACTTTCGGGTTCTTCTTAATTGTGATTAATGCAATTACGTTAAAAATAGCAGATTCATTATTAGGAGATGCATTTAATATATCAGGATTCGGTGTAGCGATTGTTGCGGCAATTTGTATTTCAATTTTTAATATGATTATTGAAAAGGCAATTGTGGAACCTTTATATGAAAAAAAGAGAAAATGACAAAAAGAAAAACATTTCATGATGTGTATGAAATGTTTTTTTCTATTTATTAGAAACCGTATTTCTTGTTTTCAGAAAAAAATGGTACAATATCCGGTAGAATGGAATTTTACATCAAATGAGACTGAACCCGCAGCGGAGTGGAGGTTTATACATATGCCGAAAGTAAGGACAAAAGATTTAATTGAACAATTTCAATTGGAGTTAATAAGTGGTGAAGAAGGAATTCATCGTCCGATTGATACAAGTGATTTATCACGACCTGGAATTGAAATGGCAGGATTTTTTACATATTATCCAGCTGATCGCGTGCAGCTTCTTGGAAAGACGGAGCTGACGTTCTTTGACACGTTAACGTTAGAGCAAAAACAAGAGAGAATGAAAGCGCTTTGTACTGAGGAGACGCCATGTATTATTATAACTCGTAATCAAGATGTACCAGATGAGTTACTGCAAGCATCACGTGAATCCGGCATGCCTTTATTACGTTCTTCTCAAACGACAACAAGATTATCAAGTCGTTTAACAAACTATTTAGAAGGTAAGTTAGCGCCAACAACTGCCGTTCATGGTGTGTTAGTAGATATTTACGGCGTTGGTGTTTTAATTACAGGTCAAAGTGGTGTCGGTAAAAGTGAGACAGCTCTTGAGCTTGTAAAACGTGGTCACCGCCTTGTTGCGGATGATAGTGTAGAAATTCGCCAAGAAGATGAAGACACATTAGTAGGAAGCTCGCCAGATTTAATTGAGCATTTATTAGAAATTCGTGGTCTAGGAATTATTAACGTTATGACGTTATTCGGTGCAGGGGCAGTTCGAAATTATAAGCGTATTACGCTTGTTATTAATCTTGAAATTTGGGATCAAAAGAAAAATTATGATCGCTTAGGTCTTGATGAAGAGAAGATGAAGATTATTGATACAGAACTTACGAAGATTACACTTCCAGTTCGTCCTGGTCGAAACTTAGCTGTTATTATTGAAGTGGCAGCGATGAACTTCCGTTTAAAACGTATGGGAGTCAATGCAGCACAGCAGTTCTCAGAACGATTAATGAGTGCGATTGAGTTAGGAAATCAGGAGTAAACATTGGAGAGGGAGGTCATACATATGCTGTTAGGTTCTGTACCACAGCTTGACCGCGTAGCTATCCAACTTGGACCGTTTCCTGTTTATTGGTACGGGATCATTATCGGTACAGGTGTGTTATTAGGTCTTTGGCTAGCAACTCGCGAGGGAGAAAGGATAGGTATTCCAAAAGATACATTTGTTGACCTTGTATTAATTGCAGTACCGATTGCTATTCTATTTGCGAGAATGTACTACGTTATTTTTGAATGGGAATATTACGCGCAAAATCCGAGTCAAATTATTAATATTCGTCAAGGTGGCTTGGCGATTCATGGTGGTTTAATCGGGGCTGTTATTACAGGGATTCTTTTTGCGAAACGCCGCGGGGTTTCATTCTGGAAGTTGGCTGATATTGCTGCGCCAAGTATTTTACTAGGACAAGCAATTGGCCGATGGGGAAACTTTATGAATCAAGAGGCACACGGTGATGAAGTAACGAGACAGTTTTTAGAAAGTCTTCATTTACCGGATTTCATTATTAATCAAATGTACATTGATGGCGTGTACTATCATCCGACGTTTTTATATGAATCATTATGGAATTTTGCAGGTGTCATTTTATTACTTGCATTACGAAAAGTGAATTTACGACGCGGGGAATTATTCTTCACATATTTAATTTGGTATTCAGTAGGGCGTTTCTTCGTAGAAGGCTTACGTACAGATAGTTTAATGTTAGGACCACTTCGTATCGCACAAGTAATGTCAATTGGACTTGTTGTTATTTCTATTATTTTCATTATTGTGAGACGAAAAATGGGGCAAGCTGATAAAAGATATTTAGAAAATTAGAGAAAAGTAGCATCTTATTATAAGGTGCTGCTTCTTTCATATTCAGGAAAGCGAAAGGACTAAGGCAATGAGAATAAATACAGTGTTATTTGATTTAGATGGAACGTTAATTAATACAAACGAACTTATTATTTCTTCTTTTTTACATACGTTACATACATATTATCCAGATCAATATAAGCGTGAAGATGTATTGCCGTTTATCGGTCCATCTTTGCATGATACTTTCAGTAAGATTGATGAAAGTAAGGTTGAAGAGTTAATTACGAGTTATCGTCAATTTAACCATGATCATCATGATGAATTAGTAGAAGAATATGAAACTGTATATGAAACAGTTCAAGAGTTGAAGAAGCAAGGTTATAAAGTTGGTATTGTTACAACGAAAGCACGACAAACCGTTGAGATGGGATTAAAGTTATCAAAGCTTGATGAGTTCTTTGATGTTGTCGTAACAATTGACGATGTAGAGCATGTGAAACCACATCCAGAACCACTTCAAAAAGCGCTCGAGTTATTAGATGCGAAACCAGAAGAAGCATTGATGGTGGGGGATAATCATCATGATATTGTTGGCGGACAAAATGCGGGTACGAAAACAGCTGCGGTTTCATGGACATTGAAAGGTAGAGCGTATTTAGAGGCTTATAAGCCAGACTTTATGCTAGATAAAATGAGTGATTTATTGCCGATTTTGTCCGACATGAATCGTTCGTAAAGATCAGTAGAGGAGAGAGTTAAGTGCGACGGACAACGCGCTATCCTGTTTCAGGAGAAAATTCATTATGGAATGTGTATAAAACAGTATCTTTTTGGAAGGTAATGAAAAACTTTATTATTATTCAAATTGCGCGTTACACACCATTTTTATCCGTCAAGAATTGGTTGTACCGCACATTTTTACGGATGAAAGTCGGAAAGAAAACATCGTTTGCGCTTATGGTAATGCCGGACATTATGTTTCCAGAAAAGATAACTGTGGGAGAAAATTCAATTGTTGGATATAATACAACGCTTTTAGCACATGAATATTTAATTCGTGAATATCGACTTGGAGAGATCATCATAGGAAATGAAGTGATGATTGGAGCGAATACAACGATATTACCAGGTGTGAAAATTGGAGATGGCGCGATTGTTTCAGCTGGCACACTTGTTCATAGGGATGTACCAAGTGGTGCTTTCGTGGGTGGAAATCCAATGCGTGTTATTTATACGAAAGAAGAAATGGATGCTAGAGAAGGTGGATGTTAAAAATGTAACATTTCTTTTCTTTTTTTATGAATAAAAAGGAAATAATTGAGTATAATATACTGTTTTGTTTTTTACGGAATCGTTTATACTTATAGATAGAAGAATGTGTGAACGAAGAAAACAAAAAACTGGAGGATATATGGGGAAAAATCAAAGAATATATAAGGAGAACGGACAAGTTATCTCTTTTAATCAATTAGCGGACTTTTTTTATAAAAAAGGGATGAGGGCTTACAAAGGGCAAAAATTACAAGATGCAATTAAATATTTTCGAAGAGCGGCACAAAGTGAGAAGGAGCCGTTTATTTTATGTCAATTAGCAACAGTATTATCTGAAGCTGGTGAATATCAAGAGTCGAATCAAACCTTCTTAAAGCTAGTTAGAGCTAACCCGGAACTTGAACAATGCTATTATTTTATTGCAAATAACTATGCATATATGGGGCTATTTCAGCAGGCGAAGAAGTATGCGGAGCGCTATTTAGAGGTTACGGAAGAGAAGGAATTCGTTGAAGAGACATTAGAATTACTTGAAATTATGGAAGAAGAAGCGATGGGTGCAGAAGAAATTGAAGATGAAGATGATTTAATTGTTATGCAGGAAGAAGCGAATCGTTATATTCGTAACGGACAATTGGAAGAAGCAATTACTACATTAGAAATTGTTACGAAAGATTATCCGGAATTTTGGTCAGGGCATAATAATTTGGCCATTGCGCATTTTCAATCTGGCAATGTAGATAAGGCGCTGAAGTTAACGGAAATGATTTTAGAGAAAAACCCAGGGAATATACATGCGCTTTGTAATACGCTTATTTTTCTATATTCAATTGGAGAGCATAAACAAGTAGAAGCGTTAGCTGCTCAGTTAGTTGCAGTATATCCAATTTCATTTGAACATCGTTTGAAACTTGGAACGACACTTGCAACAATTGGTCATTTCGAGCATGCATATAAATGGTTCAAAGTATTAAAACGTCAAGGATACGAAGGAGACGTTAGTTTTTATTATTGGTTTGCATATTCTGCTTATATGGTGAAAGATCAGCAAGTAGCTGAAAAAATGTGGCAACATGTTGTAGAATTGCAGCCTGATAAAAAGGGGAAAGAGCCGTGGAATGCGTTGAATTTAGCAGATGAAGAACAAAACGTGTTATTTGAAGAATTAAGAAAATCATTTCAGCAAAGTGCGACGCTAGAGGAACAAATGCTAGCTTTATATTTAATGAATGAATTATCAATGCCGGAGAAGGTGGGATTCTTCTTTGATGTAACGCAAGCGAGGAACGGTGTTCCAATCGTATCGCAACTAGCAAAGTATTTCTTTTTACTTAATAGCCATAAGAGCATTCCAGCTGATTTACAGCAATTTGAACAATGCGCGCGAATCGCGGATGCTTTATACAATTATACGAAAAAAGATGATGAATTAATCGAAGAGTGTTTACAATTTTGGTTTTGTACGTTCATACGCTTATATACGTCTGGGGCAGTTTTTACAAATGTATACGGTTGGTCAGCTGCAGTTGAATATATCGTACGCAGTGAACAAGGAAATAAGATGACACAGTCGGAGCTCGGAGATGTATATAATGTATCTGTAGCGACTGTTCGAAAGTATGTGCAGGCTGTTAAGCGTACGCACACATAGGTAAGCAAATCATTGGGAAAAAAATGATGCTAACAGTTATAATGAGGGTAACTTAATTGTGTAGGAATGAATAGGAGTGAGTGGTGTGTCAGAAGAAAAAATTTATGATGTCATTATTATTGGTGCAGGACCAGCTGGTATGACAGCTGCAGTATATACATCTCGTGCGAATTTAAGCACATTAATGCTTGAGCGTGGTATTCCAGGTGGCCAAATGGCAAACACAGAAGATGTAGAAAACTACCCAGGTTATGAGTCTATTTTAGGACCAGACTTATCAAATAAAATGTTCGAGCATGCGAAGAAATTTGGTGCTGAATATGCATACGGTGATGTGAAAGAAGTCATCGATGGTAAAGAATACAAAACAATTATTGCTGGTAAAAAAGAATATAAAGCACGTGCAATTATCGTTGCAAGCGGTGCAGAATATAAAAAGATTGGTGTACCAGGTGAAACAGAACTTGGCGGCCGCGGTGTATCATATTGCGCAGTATGTGACGGGGCATTCTTTAAAGGAAAAGAACTTATTGTAATTGGTGGCGGTGATTCTGCTGTTGAAGAGGGTGTGTTCTTAACACGCTTCGCATCAAAGGTAACAATTGTTCACCGTCGTGACACGCTTCGTGCACAGAAAATTTTACAAGATCGTGCTTTCAATAACGAGAAAGTAGATTTCATTTGGAACCACACTATAAAAGAAATTAACGAAGCAAGTGGTAAAGTAGGAAGCGTAACACTTGTAGACGTAAACAGTGGAGAAGAGAAAGAAGTCAAAACTGACGGCGTATTCGTATACATCGGTATGTTACCACTATCAAAACCATTTGTTGAACTAGGTATTACAAATGAAAATGGTTACCTTGAAACGAACGAGCGTATGGAAACGAAAGTTCCTGGTATTTTCGCAGCTGGTGATGTTCGTGAAAAAATGCTACGTCAAATTGTAACTGCAACAGGTGATGGTAGTATTGCAGCACAAAGTGCGCAACATTATGTAGAAGAATTATTAGAAGAACTAAAAACTGTATCAGAAAAATAAGGGATCATATACCTTTTGAGAAGAAAGCTACCGATAGGAGCTTTCTTCTTTTTTTGTGAAAATGTCAAAGTTTTGTCAAAAAATATTAAGATTATAAGCTTTCTTATTGATATACTGGACTTTACGGAAAAATCACTATAAGAAATGAGGAATTTATTCAGTATGGAATGGCGTAATATATATCGTGGATTTTGTATGGGCGTTAGTGATTTAATTCCTGGTGTTAGCGGTGGTACAATCGCTGTTGTGTTAGGGATTTATGAACAATTGCTTGCGGCAATTAGTGGATTCTTTAGTCGTGAATGGAAAAAACATTTAGGGTTTTTAATTCCCCTTGCAGCTGGTGTGGCAGTAGCGTTTTTAACGTTAAGTCACGTTATTAAATATTTACTTGCAAATCATTATGAACCGACTCAATTTTTCTTCCTCGGTTTAATTATTAGTATATTACCGATGTTAATGAGGGAAGCTGATGCAAAGTCGTCGTTTAAAGGGAAGCACATTGTTTTACTAATAGTTGCGGCAATTCTTGTTGCGATCACAGCTTTCTTTAAACCAGATAAGGCAGCAGATCCAATTATGACGTTAACAATTTTAAATGCAATTGGTTTATTTTTCGCAGGATGGATGGCTAGTATGGCTATGTTGCTTCCTGGAATTAGTGGATCATTTATTTTATTAATTATTGGTGTGTATCCGACAGCAATTAATGCTTTAACTACACTGAACTTACCTTTAATCGCAGTTATCGGTGCTGGTGTTATGGTAGGGTTTGTTGTAAGTAGTAAAGGAATTAGTTTCTTATTAGATCGTTATAAAAGTATGACATTTGCGGCAATTATTGGACTTGTTATCGGCTCGATTGTAATTGTATTCCCTGGCATTCCAACTGGTGGATTTTCAATTATAAGTTCAATTCTTACCTTTATTTTAGGATTTGCGATTGTTACTTATTTCGGTAAGAAATAAGGGCTTTAATCCCCTTGACGATAAAAATCGTTAAGGGGATTTTTCATGCTATTTATTGAAAGTCTAGGCATTTACATTGCTTGTTCTCCAAAGCTTTTTTAAAATTGTTGAGTAGCATAGCTTAGGGAAAGAGGACCGGCTCCTTCGTTGTAGCAAATTGTTTTTGATAGTATAATGAAATGAGTATGCAGTGAGAAATTTGCTGCAAGTAGCTGAGGTGAAGAAACATGCAAAGAGTGACAAACTGTGTGTTAATTAGAGATAATGAAGTACTCTTACTCCAAAAACCTCGCCGAAATTGGTGGGTTGCACCAGGCGGAAAAATGGAGCGTGGTGAGACTGTAAGAGATTCCGTTGTTCGCGAGTATCGTGAAGAAACAGGTATTTATTTAAAGAACCCAGCGTTAAAGGGGGTCTTCACCTTTGTTATCCAAGAAGGTGATAAAGTTGTTTCTGAATGGATGATGTTCTCCTTTTTAGCGACAGATTTTGCAGGAGAAAACAAACTAGAGAGCGAAGAAGGCATCATTGGTTGGCATACATTTGACAAAATTGATGATTTAGCAATGGCGCCAGGAGATTATCACATTATTGATTATTTAATTAAAGGAAATGGCATAATCTACGGTACATTTGTATATACCCCAGATTTTGAATTGCTTTCATATCGATTAGATCCGAGTTAAACCGTCAAGGAGAGGATACGATGACAGAGAATAATGATATAAAAATGGTAATTATTACAGGAATGTCTGGAGCTGGAAAGACAGTAGCTTTACAAAGTTTTGAAGATTTAGGATATTTCTGTGTAGATAATTTACCACCGATGCTATTGCCGAAGTTTATTGAGCTTATGGCGGATTCAAAAGGAAAAATGAATAAAGTAGCACTTGGTGTTGATTTACGTGGCCGAGAGTTTTTCGAACATTTATGGGGAGCGCTTGATGATTTATCAGAACGTACATGGATTATTCCTCATATTTTATTCTTAGATGCGAAAGATAGCACACTTGTAACGCGCTATAAAGAAACGAGACGTTCGCATCCGCTTGCACCAACTGGTTTGCCGTTAAAGGGAATCGAAATGGAGCGTAGCTTATTAACTGATATGAAAGCACGAGCGAATATTGTGCTTGATACATCGGACTTAAAACCGAAAGAATTACGTGAAAAAATTGTTCATCTGTTTTCAACTGAAACTGAGCAAGCATTTCGTGTAAATGTTATGTCATTTGGATTTAAGTACGGTATTCCAATTGATGCAGATTTAGTATTTGATGTTCGTTTTTTACCAAATCCATACTACATTCCACATATGAAGCCATTAACAGGACTAGATGAAGAAGTTTCATCGTATGTACTGAAATTTAATGAGACGCATAAGTTCTTAGAGAAATTGACGGATCTTATCACTTTCATGCTGCCTCATTATAAAAGAGAAGGCAAGAGTCAACTTGTAATTGCAATTGGATGTACAGGTGGACAGCATCGTTCTGTTACGCTTACAGAATACCTTGGGAAACATTTGAAACCAGAGTATAGCGTTCATGTATCTCATCGTGATGTGGAGAAGAGAAAGGGCCATTAAGGGATGAAAAAAGAGAGAAAACCTAAAATTGTTATCATGGGAGGCGGTACGGGACTCTCTGTTTTATTACGAGGATTAAAACAATATCCGGTTGATATTACAGCGGTTGTTACAATCGCTGATGATGGTGGCAGTTCAGGTAGATTACGTGATGAGCTAGAAATTCCACCCCCAGGTGACATTCGTAACGTACTTGTGGCGTTATCAGATGTAGAGCCACTGGTGGAAGCTTTATTTCAGCATCGTTTCACAACGGGAGATGGGCTGAAAGGTCATGCGTTAGGAAATTTATTATTGGCGGGTATGACCTCGATTACAGGAGACTTCTTCCATGCAATTACGGAAACGAGTAAAGTGTTAAATGTTAGAGGACGTGTATTGCCGGCAGCAAACCAAAGTGCAGTACTGCATGCGGAACTAGAAGATGGAGAAATTGTAACAGGTGAATCAAAGATTCCTTATTTCGGAAAGAAGATTAACCGTGTCTTTTTAACACCAGAAGATGTGGAGCCGTTACATGAAACTTTGACTGAGATTAAACGAGCTGATTTACTTGTCTTTGGTCCAGGAAGTTTGTATACGAGTATATTACCGAATTTAGTTGTTAACAAAATCGGGGACGCTGTTCTTGCTGCAAAAGCGAAGAAGGCATATGTGTGTAATGTTATGACGCAAGCTGGTGAAACGATGGGATATACTGCGTTTGACCATGTGCAGGCGTTACATGATCATTTAGGTAAACCATTTATCGATACTGCAATTGTAAATAACCGTGATATTCCTTGTGAATTACGTCAGTTATATGAGGAAGAAATGTCGGCGCCAGTTGTAGTAGATGAAGAGCGTTTTACTAAAAACAATATTGATCTCATTCAAGATCAATTAGCGAAGTATGATGACCGTGTTGTAAGGCACGATACATTAAAATTAGCTTCTATTTTATATTCACTGTTGTAGATGCGCGTTGCCTCGTTTGAGGTAACGCTCCTCATTTCATATAGGACAAGATTTTTGTTCCACAATAATCGTATAAGGAGGTGTTGACTGTGTCATTTGCATCAGAAACAAAGAAAGAGTTGACGAACCTTGAGATGAAGGAATGCTGTGAGAAAGCAGAATTATCAGCGTTACTTCGAATGAATGGATCGCTTTCTTTTTCAAACCGTCGTCTATCTATCGATATTCAAACGGAAAATGCGGCAATTGCAAGAAGGATTTATACGCTTTTGAAAAAAGGGTATGACGTGACGGTAGAATTACTTGTTCGTAAAAAAATGCGATTGAAGAAAAATAATGTATATATCGTACGGCTTGTTGAGAAGTCTCGCGAAATATTAGCTGATCTTCATATCGTTCGAGATGACTTTTCATTTATTCGAAATATATCACAAGAATTGATTGAGAAGAAATGTTGTAAACGATCGTATTTACGCGGTGCATTTTTAGCAGGTGGTTCAGTAAATAACCCAGAAACATCATCTTATCATTTAGAGATCTTTTCGTTATATAAGGAACATAATGATGCTATATGTGAACTGATGAACGGATTTGATTTAAATAGTAAGACGTTGGAAAGAAGAAAAGGTTACATTACGTATTTGAAAGAAGCGGAAAAAATTACAGAGTTTTTAAACATTATAGGTGCCCATAATGCACTTTTAAGGTTTGAAGACATTCGAATCGTACGTGATATGCGTAATTCCGTAAATCGTTTAGTGAACTGCGAAACAGCTAATTTAAATAAAACAATTGGTGCAGCGCTAAGGCAGATTGAAAATATCCGCTATATTGATGAGACGGTAGGTCTTGATATATTGCCAGATAAGCTACGAGAAATTGCGCAACTGCGAAGAGATTATCAAGATGTAACATTGAAAGAGTTAGGTGAGATGGTATCCGGGGGGAAAATTAGTAAATCAGGTATTAATCATCGTTTGCGTAAAATCGATGATATTGCAGAGAAATTACGCGCGGGGGAAACGATAGCAAAAAAATAAGAGGTTAAAGGGGAAATGGAGCTGTGGTTCAAAAACGAGTTCAGGTTTCATTAAAAAACGGTTTACAAGCACGTCCGGCTGCGTTGTTTGTACAAGAGGCTAATCGCTTTCATGCCGATATCTTCATCGAGAAAGATGGAAAGACGGTAAATGCAAAGAGCATAATGGGGATTATGAGCTTAGCAATTGGAACTGGTAGCATGATAACAATTACAACAGAAGGTTCAGATGCAGAAGAGGCTTTAGAAGCATTAGTTGCATATGTACAGTAAAAAAGCTATCGCGAATGTGCGATAGCTTTTTGTTTTTGTTGTTTTTGGTGGGGGCGGGTATGTAGAGGGTGCGTGCTTGTCGAGGATTGTCGGTAAGTTTTGTCGAAACGTCAATATATTTGAAAAATCGCTGATATATTTAAGTGGATACTGGATGGGGTATGCATTGACAGAGGTTTGACCATAAAAAAAGCGCCCTATAATAGGGCGCTTTCGCTTTTCAGTATATCCAGCTCCAGCGGCTAGCTCTTCGTGTCTAAGAACCTTCCGCATAAGAAGGCAAAAAGCGCCTTTTATGCGAAAGAACCTTAGCCAGTCAGAGTTGAACGAGCCGCTTCCGCTTTTAGTTATTAACGATTTGTAAAGATCTTATCGATTAAACCGTATTCTAAAGCTTTTTCTGCTGTCATGAAGTTATCGCGGTCTGTGTCGCGTTGTAGTACTTCAAGTGGTTGACCTGTGCGGTCAGCAAGAATTTGGTTTAGTTTTTCACGTAAGAATAGGATGCGTTTAGCTGCGATTTCGATTTCAGTCGCCTGACCTTGTGCCCCACCAAGTGGTTGGTGAATCATTACTTCACTGTTTGGAAGTGCATAACGTTTTCCTTTTTCACCTGCTGCAAGTAAGAATGCACCCATAGATGCAGCCATACCGATACAGATTGTTGATACTTGTGGTTTAATAAACTGCATTGTATCGTAAATTGCCATACCTGCTGTGATAGAACCACCAGGGCTGTTAATGTAGATGTGAATATCTTTTTCTGGATCTTGAGATTCCAAGAATAAAAGCTGGGAAACGATTGAGTTAGCTACGTTGTCATCAATTGCGCTACCAAGCATAATGATGCGGTCTTTTAATAGTCGAGAGTAAATATCGTAAGCGCGTTCTCCACGATTTGTTTGTTCAATTACTGTAGGAATTAAATTCATCTGTTATTTCCTCCTTCTAAAGCTTTCTTAGTCTTATAATACAATTATGGTCAATAAAGGTCAAACAAAACCACTTTAAATCAAAAAAATATGTAGTTGTACCATGAAATATTCGCTATGTTTTTGAAATTCCCTGCTTATGTATCTTAAACATCATAACCGAATTACATAAATTTAAACGTTATGAGAGCTGGAGAAAAAAAGAAAAGAACGCCTTTTTACTGAAGCGTTCTTTCGAGAGTTATTCTTTTAAAAGGTAGGTTACTTTATTTAAAATCTTTTCGATTTGTTTTGCGTTTTTACTATACATTTCGCTCGCTGATTTCGACTTTGTTTCTAAAGAAAATAGTTCAAGATCAGCATGACATTTTTTTAAAGATGCCAATAACAAAGGTTTGTTTTGAGGAGAAGGCATTTGTAGTTTATCATTATAAATGTCGATAGTCAGTTGTCCGTATGAATCCACTTGACCGAGAAAGACATTTTCAATGACAACACCGAGCTTTTCTAGTTCAGAATGTAGCCAAGCGCGGTTATGTCCACTTGCGGATAGAGGTTCATCTAGTACATTTCCATCCATAATAACAGTTTGTGGTTCTTTTTCATTCGGTACCTTTAAACCGATGTCTTTTGCTGTAAGTGGCTGAGAATCTTTCTTTAATAGTACATTTAATTCTCCGCTTGGTTCTAAGACAGCAAATTCGACTTCAGCTATACTGAATGCACCATTTCCTCTAAGAAGTTCAAGTAACTCATCACTTGTGTATTTCTCTTTCTTTAAATTATCTTCGAGTATTTTTCCATCTTTTATTAATACGGTAGATTTCCCTTCAAAGAAATCTCTAGCGGCTTTGTTTTTTAAGGAAAGAATGCCGACAAAAAAAGGTACGGAAGCGAAAATAAGTATCGCAAAGACGCCGTGGAAAAATTTTGAATCGAGCCCTGTAGATACTTGGGCAGCGATGTCACCGATTGTCATTCCGGCTATGTATTCAAAAAAGGAGAGCTGCGAGATTTGTCTTTTCCCTAACCATTTCGTAATAGCGAATAAAATAATTAATATGAATACAGAGCGAAGAATGACAAGTGTCCATTCCGGCAGGTGAGACATAGTCATTTCCTCCAGTCTACTTAAAACCCTTTATATTGAGGTTCTTCACGTTCTAATACTGAAACTCTATTTTGTAAATCAGCGATGATGCTGTCCATTTCTAACATACATTCATGAAATACGCGTTTTGATTCCGCATCCTGTGAATTTAGTGAAAGGGAGCTTAAACTTGCTTGAGCGCCCCTTACACTAGCAAGGCAGGTTTTAACGCTAGCGATAACAGTCATACAAACACCTCTTATCCTTTCGGTTTGAATAGCAATGCTCCAATGAAGCCGAAAATAATAGCTGCGGATACGCCAGCGCTCGTTACTTTAAACATACCGGTGATGACACCGACGATGCCATGTTTTGCAGCTTCTTCCATTGCACCATGAACGAGGGCATTACCGAAGCTTGTAATGGGTACTGTTGCCCCAGCTCCAGCGAAATCAATTAATGGTTCATACAAATTGAATCCATCTAATATAGCTCCGGCAACAACGAGTGTTGCCATTGTATGAGCTGGTGTTAACTTGCCGACATCAAACATAAGTTGGCCGATTACACATATGAGTCCACCAATGACGAAAGCCCAGAAAAAAATCATTGCGTTGCACCTCCAAATTCAATCGAAACGGCGTGAGCGATACACGGAATCGTTTCTTCTTGTTGGAATGTAAGTGGAGATAGTAAAGCGCCTGTCGCAACGACAAGTATTTTTTTGAACTCTCCTCTTTTCATTCGGTTTAATAAATGACCGTACACGACTGTTGCAGAGCATCCGGGTCCACTAGCGCCAGCGATGACAGGTTGTCCTTCTCTATAAATGATGATTCCGCAATCTTGGAATTGTTCGCTCGTTACTTTTGTTCCGTGCTTATGTAGTAGGTCGTAGGCAATTTCGCGTCCAACATGTCCGAGATCACCTGTTACGATTAAGTCGTAATAAGAAGCATCAATTTGTCGTTCGCGTAAATGAGCTTCAATTGTATCGACAGCCGCTGGGGCCATCGCACCACCCATATTAAAAGGATCTGTTAATCCCATATCAATTACTCTTCCGATTGTTGCAGAGGTTACCCTAGGACCGTGTCCAGTATCGCTTAAAATAGCTGCACCAGCACCAGTTACTGTCCACTGTGCAGTAGGTGGTTTTTGTCCACCATATTCGGTAGGGTAGCGGAATTGTTTTTCTACAGCGGCATTATGGCTTGATGCACCAGTTAATAAATATTTGGCCCCTTTTGCATTTACGATACTTGCCCCAAGTGCTAATCCTTCCATAGAAGTAGAGCAAGCCCCGAATAATCCGAGATAAGGTGTTCCGAGTGTACGGCAAGCAAAGCTTGTAGGAGTGATTTGATTAATTAAATCTCCTGCGAGTACAAATTGAATATCGTCTTTACGGAGCTTGGCTTTTTCAGTAGCACGGCTACAAGCTTCTTCAAATAAAATTTTATGTGCTTTTTCGTAAGAATCTTGGCCAAGCCATAAATCTTCATGGAGGGTGTCGAAGTCTTCAGGGATATTTCCGTTCGCTTCAAATGGTCCGCCAACTACCCCGGTTGAGATAATAACTGGTTTGTTTTCGAATACCCATGTTCGGTGTCCTTGTAACATTTATAGCCCTCCCCATTGAACAAGAATCGTTTTAATAAGTGCGATGACGAAAGCGGAAAATACACCAAATAAAATAACGGAACCAGCTAGCTTAAACATGTTACCTCCAACACCAAGGACAAATCCCTCTGTTCGGTGTTCGATACATGCGGCAATAACAGAGTTGCCAAATCCAGTAACAGGTACAGCTGTGCCGGCTCCAGCAAATTGTCCGAGGCGATCGTATACGCCGAATCCGGTCAGTAACATGGAGATGAAAATAAGAGTTGCCACAGTTGGATTCCCTGCCGATCGTTCAGTGAAATCGAAATACGTAATATAAAAAGTAGAAATAAGTTGCCCGATTAGGCAAATGGAACCACCAACGAAAAAAGCTTTTATACAATTTTTTAAGACAGGGCGTTTCGGTTCTCGTTCTTGCTCAAATTTTTTATATTCCTGTTGTACAGGGGTTAAGTTTTTATCTTTACTAGACATTTCAATCCTTCCTTTTCTATTCGAAAGCGTTAAGTGTTAGATTCCATTTCTGATCCGATAAGTTTTAACTGTTTTTTGATTTCATCTTTAGATATTTCCTTTTTCTTGATTCTGTTTTCAAGCTTTTCAAGTAACATAAAGATTTTTTTATCTGTACTTACACGAACATCGAAAGTAGGATGTTCATCACTTAGCTGCTTTTGAAGTTTCTTGCGTAAAGGTTTTAGCCCAAATCGTTCATGATGCTCAGGCTTAACTGCTATGTAGAGATCTAAATTTGAATTCACTGCTGCACTTTTTATAATTTCATCCATAGCGAGGGCCTTTTTCTTAGCTCCTTGCGATATAGATTGATTAAAGGATTCCGTACTCGTCTTTGTTAATTTGGGACCTTTCTCTTTCTCTGTTCGTTTTGCTTCTTCTTTTTTTACCTTTTTATCTAATGGGCTATGATCACAACCGGTAAAAGAACTAAATAGAAGTATAAATAACGCGGTAATGAGTCCGATCTTTCGCATAATCATCATTCCATTTCTATTGCAATATGTAATGTGATAGAAAAAGGATGACTGCATATCATCCTTTTTCTATTTCACAGCATGACGGATTCGTTATTGCTGTGAGTATTGTGGTTCTTCTTGTTGGACTTCTTCAACGCGTGGGTTTAAAGAATCGATAATTGTTTGTATTTGCTCTGCAGCTGTTTGGAAAAGTTGCTTAGCTTGTTGGTTATCCGTATCAAGAGCGAATCCCTCTAAGCTAGCTTGTGCACTTTTTAATCCAGAAACAGTTTGCTTTAGTTTCGTAATTACGGTCATTGAATGAAGCCCCCTTTGGAATATCAATTCAAAGGTTATAATTTGTGAGTTGGGGTGAACTTATGATTGGGAAATTTAGGAATATCGCTTTGCTAATAGACTCCTAACTAAGGTGTATAAAGGATTATGGGGATATTTTTATTGATTTAGATGGATTTTATTGCTATTATTATGAGAAGAAAATGAAGTGATTTTATAATCATGCGCCCATAGCTCAGTCGGATAGAGCGGTGGTTTCCGGTACCACGTCTGCCGGGGGTTCGAATCCCTCTGGGCGCGTCAAAAAGTCCTAACTTACGTTTTGTAGGTTAGGACTTTTTTTATTTCCCTCTTGTTATATCTGATAATAAGATTTACTATTAGTACTTGGTAATAAATATTTACCTTATTATTTTCTTTCAATATTATTCAAATTTTGGTTGTAAGTTGTAAGTCTCATTAATACATATAAATTAATAATATTTTGGAATGGGTGTCTGCGTGAGGATTCTCCTTTTACCAAACTTATTGTACAATAGAAACAAGGGGGAGATTAGTTTGAAGGCAAGTCTTTTACAAGAACAAAGCTTACGTTTGGCAATGACACAAGAGTTAAGGCAAGCGATTACAATGCTCCAGTATAATGTACAAGAATTATCGGAGTTTTTGTATGAGCAATCGTTAGAGAATCCCCTTATTGAGTTAGGTGGTTTTGAGAGGGAGAAGAAAAAGAGCTCTAACAACAGTAAAAGTACCAGCAAACAAGTCGAGAATCAGATGGAAATCTACAGTGTGGATTCTACAACGATTCAGCAACATTTATTAAATCAAATACAGTATTATAAAATAGAGGAAGAAGAGCGAAAAGTAGCTTCTTTCATTATTATGAACATGGATGGAAATGGGTATTTACAAGAAACGAACGAAGAGTTAGCAAATCTTCTTTCCGCACCGCTTCATGTAGTCGACCGCTCTGTAGAGCTTGTCCAATCACTAGAGCCAGCAGGGGTAGGGGCACGTAATATTCAGGAATGTCTAACCTTGCAATTGAAGCGCTTACAAAGGCGGAATGGATTAGCAGAAGAGGTTGTTGAAGATCATTTCGCTTATTTCGTGAAGAAAGATTGGCGAAAGCTCGTTCAAGTGCTGAAGTGTAGTAATGAAGAATTACAGGATGCGGTAAATTGTATAACGTCATTACAACCAAAGCCAGGTCTTGCGTTTTCTTCTGATAAACCACTTTATATTGTGCCTGATATGGCAGTGAAAAAAGATGGTGATCGTCTCGTTTTACAGATGAATGAGAGAAATATGCCAAGAATTGAAATTCATTCTGAGTATAGTGCGCTTCTTAATAATAGTGAAAGTGAAGTAGCATCTTACGTATCAGAAAAGTATCAGCATGTGCAGTGGATTATGCGTAGTTTGAAACAGAGAAAACAAACGCTTCTGCAAGTGATGACCATTATTATGGAAAAACAACGTGATTTCTTCTGGAAAGGTCCAGCGTATTTAAAGCCACTTGCTTTAAAAGAAGTAGCAGAAGAGTTAAGCGTGCATGAATCGACAATTAGTCGTGCAACGCGAAATAAATATGTGCAAACACCACATGGTTTATTTGAGATGAAATCGTTCTTTAGTAATGCCGTTTCGACTACTGAAGATGAAGCAGTTTCTACAAAGCGTGTAAAACAATTTATTCAAACGCTTGTTGAGGCGGAGAATAAGAAAAAGCCACTTTCAGACCAAAAGATTTCAAAATTATTAGAAGAAAAGCATGAAATCGTTATTTCTCGAAGAACAGTGGCGAAGTATAGAGAGCAAATGCACATCCCAGCGTCGTCATTACGAAAAACGATCGGATAGGTGAAGATAGATGCAGGTTGTACTGTATACAAAAAAAGATTGTGGCCTTTGCGTGAAGGCGAAACAAGTTTTACAGGAAGTACAATGTGAATATTCTTTTCAAATCGAGGAAATAGATATATATGAAGAAAATGACCTTTTAGAAAAATATCACTTAATGATTCCGGTTGTAGAAATAGACGGAAAACAAGTAGAATATGGTAACATTCACAAAGGTGTGATAATAAACTATATAAAGAATGCAGTTAAGAGTTGAATAAGTTTCTATCTCCTGTTACAATAATACACGTAGCAGGGATTATTTTTTTAACCTATGTGGGACACAAAATGTCACTACGGGACGTAAAGTGACCACGGAGGAAAAATGAACCGATGTAGTGAGGAGAAAAGATATGCGCTCATGGATTCAGAACACAAAAAAATTATTACCTGATCTGCTACCTGTTATGCAAACGAGAATGCAAATTCTTCAATACATTAGGCTCATGCAGCCGATTGGAAGAAGAAACTTATCAGCAAGTCTCGGTATGACAGAACGAGTATTGCGAAGTGAAGTTCAAGTTTTGAAAGAACAAAACTTAGTTCACGTCGCTTCTTCTGGAATGACTTTGACAGAAGAAGGAACAGCTTTAGTTCTTGCTTTGGAAGACTTTATGAAAGAAATTTCCGGGTTAAAGGTTTTAGAAAAGCAACTTAAGGAAACATTAGACTTGGATGAAGTTTTCGTTGTCCCTGGTGATAGTGATGAATCACCTTGGGTCAAACTGGAGATGGGCCGTGCTTGTGTGACTTGTATAAAAGACCGTTTGACAGCGAATAATATCGTTGCTGTGGCTGGAGGAACTACGCTAGCTGCTGCTGCGGACATGATGCAGCTTGATTGCAAAGATTTACATATGCTATTTGTCCCAGCACGTGGTGGAATTGGAGAAGGTGTCGAATTAGAAGCCAATACCATTTGTGCCAAAATGGCGCAAAATACGATGAGTAATTATCGCTTATTGTATGTTCCAGACCATGTTAGTAGCGAAGCATATGCGTCTATTGTGACAGAGCCTTCCGTGAAAGAAGTTCTTGAGTTGATTCGATCTTCCAATATCGTTATTCATGGAATAGGTGATGCGTTAACAATGGCACGTCGCAGAAATACTTCAGAAGCAGATTGGTTAAAGATTCAAGCAAGCGAAGCAGTTGGCGAAGCTTTCGGTTACTACTTTAATGAACAAGGAAATGTTGTTCATAAAGTAAGAACAGTTGGTATGCAACTTGAGGATTTACAAAATGTATCTCACGTTGTTGCAGTCGCTGGTGGTTCTTCAAAGGCAAAGGCAATACAGGCTGTAATTAAACAAGGGCACACTTCAATTCTAATTACAGATGAAGGTGCAGCAAAGCAGTTAACAAAGGGTATTACCCTTTAATATAATCCCCCAAGGAGGAAATTCAAATGACTAAAATTGGTATTAATGGATTTGGACGTATCGGACGTAACGTATTCCGCGCAGCTCTTAACAACTCTGAGGTAGAAGTAGTAGCAATCAACGACTTAACAGATGCTAAAACATTAGCTCACCTTTTAAAATATGACACAGTTCACGGAACTTTAAATGCAGAAGTATCTGCTAACGAAAACAGCATCGTTGTTAACGGTAAAGAAATTAAAGTTATCGCTGAGCGTGACCCAGCTCAATTACCATGGAGCGACTACGGAGTAGAAGTAGTAGTAGAATCTACTGGCCGTTTCACTAAAAAATCAGACGCTGAAAAACACTTAGGTGGATCAGTTAAGAAAGTTATCATCTCAGCTCCAGCTTCTGACGAAGATATCACTGTAGTTATGGGTGTTAACCACGAACAATACGATGCAGCTAACCACAACGTAGTATCTAACGCTTCTTGTACTACAAACTGTCTAGCTCCATTTGCTAAAGTATTAAACGAAAAATTCGGCGTAAAACGCGGAATGATGACAACAATTCACTCTTACACTAACGACCAACAAATCTTAGACTTACCACACAAAGATTTACGTCGTGCTCGTGCAGCAGCTGAAAACATGATCCCAACATCTACTGGTGCAGCTAAAGCAGTAGCATTAGTATTACCAGAACTTAAAGGTAAATTAAACGGTGGCGCTGTACGTGTTCCAACTGCTAACGTTTCTCTAGTTGACTTAGTTGTTGAACTTGACAAAGAAGTAACAGTTGAAGAAGTAAATGCAGCATTCAAAGCAGCAGCTGAAGGCGAATTAAAAGGTATCCTTGGATACAGCGAAGAGCCATTAGTATCTATCGACTATAACGGATGTACAGCTTCTTCTACAATCGATGCATTATCTACAATGGTAATGGAAGGTAACATGGTTAAAGTACTTTCTTGGTACGATAACGAAACTGGTTACTCTAACCGCGTAGTAGACTTAGCAGCTTACATGACTTCAAAAGGTCTTTAATTCTTAATTATATAAGCTATCAATGACAAAACGAGGGAGAGGGTTTGTTCCCTCTCTCTCTTCTTTCGTTTTAAAAGCAAATGTGTTAAGCTTTTGAGTGGGTTTTGTCAATCCTAACTAGTAGTCGGAGGGAAATCCAATGAACAAAAAATCAATTCGTGACGTAGATTTAAAAGGTAAGCGTGTATTTTGCCGCGTTGACTTCAACGTACCTATGAAAGAAGGCAAAATTACAGATGAAACTCGTATCCGTGCAGCTCTTCCTACAATTCAATATTTAGTAGAGCAAGGTGCGAAAGTTATTTTAGCAAGCCACTTAGGCCGTCCAAAAGGTCAAGCAGTAGAAGAATTACGTCTTACTCCAGTGGCAGCACGTTTAGGCGAGCTTCTTGGTAAAGATGTTAAAAAAGCAGACGAAGCATTCGGACCAGTTGCACAAGAAATGGTTGCAGCAATGAACGAAGGCGACGTATTAGTTCTTGAAAACGTACGTTTCTATGCGGGCGAAGAAAAGAACGATGCAGAACTTGCGAAAGAATTTGCAGCACTTGCTGACATCTTCGTAAACGATGCATTCGGTGCAGCTCACCGTGCTCACGCTTCTACAGCAGGTATCGCAGATTACCTACCAGCAGTATCTGGCTTATTAATGGAAAAAGAGTTAGAAGTATTAGGTAAAGCACTTTCTAACCCAGAACGCCCATTCACAGCTATTATTGGTGGTGCGAAAGTAAAAGATAAAATCGGTGTAATTCGTCATCTATTAGACAAAGTAGATAACTTAATCATCGGTGGCGGACTTGCTTATACATTCGTTAAAGCTTTAGGTCATGAAATTGGTCTATCTCTATGTGAAGATGACAAGATTGAACTAGCTAAAGAATTTATGCAACTTGCAAAAGAAAAAGGCGTAAACTTCTACATGCCAGTTGATGTTGTAATCACTGAGGAATTCTCTGAAACTGCAACAACTAAAATCGTTGGTATCGACTCTATCCCTTCTAACTGGGAAGGCGTGGACATCGGTCCTAAAACACGTGAAATTTATGCAGATGTAATTAAAAACTCTAAGCTTGTTGTATGGAATGGACCAATGGGTGTATTCGAAATGACTCCATTCGCAGAAGGTACAAAAGCAGTAGGACAAGCATTAGCAGATGCAGAAGGTACATACTCTGTTATCGGCGGTGGTGACTCTGCAGCAGCTGTTGAAAAATTCGGTATGGCTGATAAAATGAGCCACATTTCTACTGGCGGCGGTGCGTCATTAGAATTCATGGAAGGTAAAGAACTTCCAGGTGTAGTTTGTCTTAACGACAAATAAGTAGCAGCCAAAGAAAAAGGACGGTGCAAAGCATGCGTAAACCAATTATCGCAGGTAACTGGAAAATGAATAAAACTCTATCTGAAGCAGTTAGCTTCGTAGAGGAAGTTAAAGGTCAAATCCCAGCAGCTTCAGCTGTTGATGCAGTAGTTTGCTCTCCAGCTCTATTCTTAGAGCGCTTAGTAGCAGCGACTGAAGGAACTGATTTACAAGTAGGTGCACAAAACATGCACTTCGAAAAAAATGGTGCATTCACTGGCGAAATTAGCCCAGTAGCACTTAGCGACTTAAAAGTAGGCTACGTAGTACTTGGTCACTCTGAGCGTCGTGAAATGTTTGCTGAAACAGACGAGTCAGTAAACAAAAAGACTATCGCAGCATTTGAACATGGTTTAACACCAATCGTATGTTGTGGTGAGACTTTAGAAGAGCGCGAAAGCGGAAAAACATTTGATCTAGTAGCAGGTCAAGTGACAAAAGCACTTGCAGGTTTAACAGAAGAGCAAGTTAAAGCAACTGTTATCGCTTATGAGCCAATCTGGGCTATCGGTACAGGTAAATCTTCTTCTTCTGCAGATGCAAATGAAGTATGTGCGCACATCCGTAAAGTTGTTGCAGAAGCTGTTTCTCCAGAAGCTGCAGAAGCTGTTCGTATCCAATACGGCGGTAGCGTAAAACCAGAAAACATTAAAGAGTACATGGCACAATCTGACATCGACGGCGCTTTAGTCGGCGGTGCTAGCTTAGAGCCTGCTTCGTTCTTAGGTCTTCTGGGGGCGGTAAAATGAGAAAGCCAACAGCTTTAATCATCCTTGACGGTTTCGGACTTCGTGAAGAAACTTACGGGAATGCTGTAGCACAAGCTAAGAAACCTAATTTTGATGGTTACTGGAACAAATTCCCTCACACAACACTTACAGCTTGTGGCGAGGCAGTAGGTCTTCCAGAAGGTCAAATGGGTAACTCTGAGGTTGGTCACTTAAATATCGGTGCTGGCCGCGTAGTATATCAAAGCTTAACACGCGTAAACGTTGCAATTCGTGAAGGTGAGTTCGATAAGAACGAAACGTTCCAAAATGCAATTAAAAGCGTAAAAGAAAAAGGTACTGCACTTCATTTATTCGGTTTACTTTCTGACGGTGGTGTGCACAGTCACATGAATCACATGTTTGCTCTTCTTCGATTAGCAGCAAAAGAAGGCGTGGAGAAAGTTTATATCCATGCGTTCTTAGATGGCCGCGATGTTGGACCACAAACAGCAAAAGGTTATATTGATGCAACAAATGAAGTAATTAAAGAAACAGGAGTAGGACAATTCGCGACTATCTCTGGTCGTTATTACTCTATGGACCGTGACAAGCGTTGGGATCGCGTTGAAAAATGTTACCGTGCTATGGTGAATGGTGAAGGCCCTACTTATAAATCAGCAGAAGAGTGTGTAGAAGACTCTTATGCAAATGGTATCTACGATGAATTCGTATTGCCGTCTGTAATTGTTAACGAAGATAACACGCCAGTTGCAACAATCAATGATGATGATGCAGTTATCTTCTACAACTTCCGTCCAGACCGTGCAATTCAAATTGCTCGTGTATTTACAAACGAAGACTTCCGTGAGTTCGATCGTGGTGAAAAAGTACCTCACATTCCTGAATTCGTTTGTATGACACACTTCAGTGAAACTGTAGATGGTTACGTGGCATTCAAGCCAATGAACCTTGATAACACTTTAGGTGAAGTTGTTGCGCAAGCGGGATTAAAGCAACTTCGCATCGCGGAAACTGAAAAGTATCCGCACGTTACATTCTTCTTTAGCGGTGGTCGTGAGGCTGAATTCCCAGGAGAAGAGCGTATCTTAATTAACTCACCGAAGGTTGCAACGTATGACTTGAAACCTGAAATGAGCATTTACGAAGTAACGGACGCTTTAGTAAATGAAATCGAAAATGATAAACATGATGTTATCATTCTTAACTTTGCGAACTGTGATATGGTTGGCCATTCTGGGATGATGGAACCGACAATTAAAGCAGTAGAAGCAACTGACGAATGTTTAGGAAAAGTTGTGGAAGCGATTCTTGCAAAAGATGGTGTAGCACTTATTACTGCTGACCATGGTAATGCTGATCAGGAGTTAACTGCTGATGGTGGACCAATGACAGCTCATACAACTAACCCGGTTCCTTTCATCGTTACAAAAAATGATGTAGAGCTTCGTGAAGGTGGTATTTTAGGAGATATCGCCCCAACAATGCTTACGCTTTTAAATGTGGAACAACCGAAAGAAATGACAGGTAAAACAATTATTAAATAATTTGCTTATATAAAAAGGAGAGAATTTATTATGTCAACAATTATTGATGTTTATGCTCGCGAAGTCCTTGACTCTCGTGGTAACCCAACTGTAGAAGTAGAAGTTTACACAGAAAGCGGCGCTTTCGGACGCGCTATCGTACCAAGTGGTGCATCTACTGGTGAACACGAAGCAGTAGAATTACGTGACGGTGACAAATCTCGTTACCTTGGTAAAGGTGTTATGAACGCAGTAAACAACGTTAACGAAGCAATCGCTCCAGAAATCGTTGGTTTCGACGTAACTGACCAAGCTGGTATCGACCGTGCTATGATCGAATTAGATGGCACTCCAAACAAAGGTAAACTAGGCGCTAACGCTATCCTTGGTGTATCTATGGCAGTAGCTCACGCAGCAGCTGACTTCGTAGGTCTTCCATTATACCGTTACCTTGGTGGATTCAATGCAAAACAATTACCAACTCCAATGATGAACATCATCAACGGTGGTTCTCACGCTGATAACAACGTAGACTTCCAAGAGTTCATGATCTTACCAGTTGGTGCTCCAACATTCAAAGAATCAATCCGTATGGGTGCTGAAGTATTCCATGCACTTAAAGCAGTATTACATGACAAAGGTCTTAACACTGCAGTAGGTGACGAAGGTGGATTCGCTCCAAACCTTGGTTCTAACCGTGAAGCTCTAGAAGTAATCATCGAAGCTATCGAAAAAGCTGGTTATAAAGCTGGCGAGAACGTATTCTTAGGAATGGACGTTGCTTCTTCTGAGTTCTACAACAAAGAAACTGGTAAATATGACCTTGCAGGCGAAGGCCGTACTGGCTTAACTTCTGCAGAAATGGTTGATTTCTACGAAGAGCTTTGCAAAGACTTCCCAATCATCTCTATTGAAGATGGTTTAGACGAAAACGACTGGGATGGTCACAAATTATTAACTGATCGTATCGGTGATAAAGTACAATTAGTTGGTGACGACTTATTCGTAACTAACACTCAAAAACTTGCTGAAGGTATCGAAAAAGGTATCTCTAACTCAATCTTAATTAAAGTTAACCAAATCGGTACTTTAACTGAGACTTTCGAAGCTATCGAAATGGCTAAACGTGCTGGTTACACAGCAGTTGTATCTCACCGTTCTGGTGAAACTGAAGATGCTACAATCGCTGACATCGCAGTTGCAACTAACGCTGGCCAAATCAAAACTGGTTCTATGAGCCGTACTGACCGTATTGCTAAGTACAACCAATTATTACGCATCGAAGACGAACTAGGCGAAATCGCTGTTTACGATGGTGTAAAATCTTTCTATAATATCAAACGATAATTGTAGAAAATAACGACAGACCGTGAGAAATCACGGTCTGTTTTTTTTTATGTTAAAATTGCTCACCCGTCATAAGTGACATGAAATGTTTAAAGAAGCGGTTATAATCAAAATCAATGGCGATTTGATGACTCGGCCAATCAATAAATGGCTTAGGGTCTCCTAAAGAGCGAAATTCTCCAATGCTTGCTCCTTGTGCATAAGATTCTGTCATGACAACGATAGGTGATTTGTGATATGTAAACATAGAATTATCAAGTAAAGCGAGTATTGGCATTGTGTCATGGAAGGGGCTACCCTTTAAATGCGGTAGGGCATCTTTATAATATCCGTAGTAATAATGATCGAATAACGGTTTGACGAGTGGGGCTTTTCCTTTTACTTCAATGTATTCAGCCATTTCTGGTGTAATGATGGAATACTGGGTGACGTTTAATGGGTAGATGTACATGTTAGCCGCGGATTGAAGAACGATATTAGCGGCAGTAGGGTCGCCATAAAAGTTTGCTTCCGAAATAGGAGTAACATTACCGGGATGTAAAAAGGCACCGCCCATTACGTAGTAAGATTTAATTTGCTTCATTAGCTGTTTACATACAATGAATAAAATTGCTAGGGAGGTAAGTCTTCCTAAACTGACAATGATTAATTCATCTTTATATTGTTCAATAAGAGGAATAACCTCAAAAAAATTCTCCATTTCTCCGTTAGGTACATTCCCCTTCGGAATAATTGGACCGAGCCCCTGTTTCCCATGTACATCCGTAAAGAAAGCAGGAGGGGCACCAGTAAGCGGACGTTCTGAGCCACCGAATATCTTGATATTCCTATTCTTTGTTTCATTCTTAAGAAAATGGGCATTTTGTATAGCCATTTCTTTTGGAACATTACCGTAATCAGCGACAATACCGATGATTTCTATTTCATCGATAAAGAATGCTAAGAGGAGGGCCATCGCATCATCAATCCCAGGATCGCAAAAAATAAGAACTTTTTTTGGCATATGTTCACCACCTATCTTGTTTGTCCCGTAAAAACCCAATTGGTGAGGGCTGATTAAAGTTTCATTCTATATATATGTAAGCTTAAGGATAAAAATATTATTTTATTGAAATAACAACACTTTAAATTCAGAAAATAAAAACTTCTTACATTAGGTCAAGGTTTTTGACTTATTTTTCGCTTGGAAACACAGTCATATCAAGGTTGTAAGCGTATTACATAGGCTGTTTTTGCTGTCAAGTTGATAAATTGCAGCTTTTTACAATTTATACTATGATAAAGATATTAACAGAAGATCGTATAAACATGAGGGATGATGAAGATGAAATTTACAAAGATTCTTGTCCAAATTGCTGCTCTTTACGTGTTTTATATGGTTGGAACTTGGGTGCAAGAAATGTTAAATATTCCGATTCCAGGAAGTTTGATTGGGATGTTCCTCTTACTTGTTTTACTTAGCTTAAAAGTTCTTCCAGTGAAATGGTTCGATTTAGGAGCAGAAACACTCGTTGCTATTATGCCGTTTTTATTAATTCCGCCAACGCTTGGCTTAATGAATTACGGTGCTTTTTTTATGAGTAAGGGGATTTCTCTTTTCATTACAATTGTAGCGAGTACATTTTTAATTATTATTGTCGCAGGACATACAGGACAATATCTTGCGAATAGAAAGGAAAGAGAGTCGCGATGAGCCAAATATTGATCGGAATTGGTTGGGTTCTTTTTACGGTGCTATTATACCAATTATCTAAAAAAATCTATAAATTATTTCCAACCCCATTCACCATTCCAATGCTTGTAGCAACAGGATTAATGGCTTTCTTATTTATCGTGCTTGATATACCATATCAACATTATATGGAGAGTGGTGGTGGCTGGATTGCAAAACTGCTGGGACCCGGTGTTGTAGCATTTGCAATTCCTCTTTATAAACAACGTCACGTGTTGCAAAAATATGTTGTACCGATTGCTGGTGGCGTATTAGTAGGTACAACAGTTGCCATCGCGAGTGATTTTGCCATTGCATCACTTATGGGAACAGATAAAAGCTTAATTTTATCTTCTTTACCAAAATCGGTGACAATGCCAGTTGCAATGAGCGTATCGGAACAAGTTGGTGGCGTCCCTTCCTTAACGGCAGCTTTCGTTGTTATTGCAGGTATTACTGGAACGATTACAGGCCCGCTTTTATTAAAATGGAGCCGTGTTACAAACTCGGTTGGTAAAGGGATTGGCTTTGGATGTGCTTCTCATATTATGGGTGTTATGAGAGCGATGAAAAATAACGAACATGAAGGTGTTATTGGATCGGTAACAATGACATTAACAGCCATTTTAACATGTTTGCTCGGACCGTTATTTGCAATGATGTTTATGTAATAGAAGAAAAGCGAGAGTGACTCTATAGCTCTCGCTTTTCTATAGAATTTATGCTACAGTTACAATAACTGAATCTTTGTAGGAGGTACGCCAAGTGCATACGTTATTATCCGTTTTACTTATTATTGTATCGATTTTAATGATTGTTATGGTACTTATGCAGTCTAGTAATAGCTCAGGCCTTTCAGGTGCAATTTCAGGCGGTGCAGAGCAATTATTTGGTAAGCAAAAAGCACGTGGAATCGAAGCGGTATTAAACCGTATTACAATTGTTTTAGCTGTTCTATTCTTCGTATTAACAATTGCTGTTACGTACTTAAATTTATAGAATTGAAAGAAGAAGCGTTAGTAAGTTGTACTAATGGTTCTTCTTTTTTTAATTTGTCATTTGAAAGATGTTTCTAATTAGATTATAGAAATATAAATATGGTACACTAAGATATAGAAAGAATACGACTAGATTACAGAAGAGAAAGAGGAGAAGTACATGATGAAATTAGCATCTCCGAAACCATTTACATTTGAGGGTGGAGACCGCGCTGTTTTATTATTACATGGATTCACAGGGAACTCAGCTGATGTACGTATGTTAGGGCGTTTCTTAGAAAAGAAAGGCTACACTTGTCATGCGCCAATTTATAAAGGGCACGGTGTACCACCAGAAGAGCTTGTTCTTACAGGTCCTGAAGATTGGTGGCAAGACGTAACGGAGGCATATCAGCTTTTAAAAGATAAAGGCTTCGAGAAAATTGCTGTCGTTGGATTATCACTTGGTGGCGTATTTTCTTTAAAATTAGGTTATACAGTACCGGTTTTAGGTGTAGTACCAATGTGTGCACCAATGTATATTAAGAGTGAAGAAACAATGTACCAAGGTATATTGGCATACGCCCGCGAATATAAAAAACGTGAGCAAAAATCACCAGAACAAATCGAACAAGAAATGTTGGAATTCCAAAAGACACCGATGAATACATTAAAAGCATTACAACAATTAATTGCTGACGTACGTAACAATGTGGACATGATTTATGCACCAACATTTGTTGTACAAGCGCGTCATGATGAAATGATTAATACAGATAGTGCTAACATTATTTATAACGGTGTAGAATCTACGTTAAAAGACATTAAATGGTATGAAGACTCTACGCATGTCATTACACTTGATAAAGAGCGTGACGAGCTACATGAGGATGTATATAACTTCTTGGAGCAACTAGATTGGTAAGATCTAGTTGCCTCTTTTTTTCATAAGGAATTTTTTGTGAAAACTGTAAAAATCATGAGGGGAGTATTGAAGTTTTGCTTTATACATCTCCTATCTTTCGGATACACTAAATAATATAAGGTTTTAAAGGAGGTATTTTTGCTTGGAAGAAATCATACAAGAACATATTGATAAGTTGTTATTATTTATGAGAGAAGAAGCGTATAAACCGCTAACGATACAAGAGTTAGAAGAGGCATTTGGGATTGAAGGTTCTGAGGGCTTTAAAGATTTTGTAAAGGCACTTGTAACGATGGAAGAGAAGGGACTTGTTATTCGTACTCGTAGTAACCGTTACGGTCTTCCTGAAAAGATGAATTTAGTACGTGGTAAGTTAATTGGACATGCACGTGGTTTTGCATTCGTTGTACCGGACGAGAAGAAAACAGGAGACGATGATCTTTTCATCCCGCCTACAGAGTTAAACGGTGCACTTCATGGTGATACAGTATTAGCACGCCTTAGTTCCCAATCGAGTGGTTCGCGTCAAGAAGGTTCAATTGTACGCATTTTAGAGCGTGGTACGAAAGAATTAGTTGGTACATATACAGAATCGAAAAACTTTGGGTTTGTTATACCTGACAATAAGCGCTGGACGAGTGATATCTTTATCTTGAAAAGTGCATCAATGGGTGCTGTAGAAGGTCATAAAGTAGTTGTGAAAATTACGAGCTATCCAGAGAATCGTTTAAGTGCAGAAGGTGAAGTTATTCAAATTCTAGGTCATAAAAATGATCCAGGAGTAGATATTTTATCTGTCATCCATAAACATCACTTACCTTTAGCATTCCCTGAAGAAGTGATGGAGCATGCAAACAGTGTACCAGAAACGATTTCAGAAGAAGATTTAAAAGATCGCCGTGACCTGCGTGACCAAATGATCGTAACAATTGACGGTGCAGACGCGAAAGATTTAGATGACGCTGTTACAGTAACGAAGCTCGAGAACGGTAACTACAAGCTTGGCGTTCATATTGCGGATGTAAGTCATTACGTTCAAGAAGGTTCTCCAATTGATGTAGAAGCAGCGGAGAGAGCGACGAGTGTATATCTTGTTGACCGTGTAATTCCGATGATTCCGCATCGTCTATCTAACGGTATTTGTTCGTTAAATCCGAAAGTAGACCGTCTGACGTTATCTTGTGAAATGGAAATCAACAACTTAGGTGATGTTGTCAAACACGAGATTTTCCAAAGTGTAATTAAAACGACAGAGCGTATGACGTATGCTGATGTAAGAAGCATTTTAGAAGATGAGGACGAAGAATTAATTAAACGCTATGAGCCGCTAGTACCAATGTTTAAAGAGATGGGCCAATTGGCACAAATTTTACGTGAAAAACGTATGCGCCGCGGTGCAATTGATTTTGACTTTAAAGAAGCGAAAGTATTAGTAGATGAAGAAGGAAAACCGACCGATGTTGTTATGCGTGATCGTTCTGTATCAGAGAAGCTAATTGAAGAATTTATGCTTGTTGCGAACGAAACAGTGGCAGAGCACTTCCACTGGATGAACGTACCATTCATGTACCGTGTCCATGAAGATCCGAAAGAAGATAAGCTAGAGCGTTTCTTCGAGTTTGTAACGAACTTCGGATATGCAGTAAAAGGACGTGCGAATGAAGTACATCCTCGTGCGCTGCAACAAATTCTTGAAATGGTTCAAGGGCAGCCTGAAGAAGTAGTTATTTCAACAGTAATGCTTCGTTCTATGAAGCAAGCGCGTTACGATGCGGATAGCTTAGGACATTTCGGCTTATCAACTGAGTTCTACACGCATTTCACATCACCAATTCGTCGTTACCCAGATACAATTGTTCATAGATTAATTCGTGAATATATTATTAACGGAAAAGTCGACAATGAAACGCAAGCAAAATGGCGTGAAAAATTACCTGAGATTGCAGAACACTCTTCTAATATGGAACGTCGTGCTGTTGAAGCTGAGCGTGAAACAGACGAAATGAAAAAAGCAGAGTATATGGTTGATAAAATCGGCGAAGAGTATGATGGTATGATTAGCTCTGTAACAAACTTCGGTTTATTCGTAGAGCTTCCAAATACGATTGAAGGTCTTGTACATGTTAGCTACTTAACAGATGATTACTATCGTTACGATGAGCAGCATTTCGCAATGATTGGAGAACGTACAGGTAACGTATTCCGCATCGGTGACGAAATTACAATTCGCGTTATTAACGTAAACAAAGACGAGCGTGCAATCGACTTTGAAATCGTTGGCATGAAAGGTACGCCTCGTCGTAAGTTCAAAGATCGCCCAGTCGTTATCGAACAGCCAAGAACAGGCAGAAAGAAACGCGGTGGACGTAGCGAGCGCGGCGGAGAACGTGGCACAGGAAGAAAATTTGACCGTGGTGGTAAAGGAACAGGAAAAGGAAGAGGATTAGCTTCCGCGTCCGCTAGCCAGTCAGGGAAAAAAGATGGTAACGGCAAGAAGAAAAAAGCATTCTTCGAAAACGTACCAGGATTCAAGAAGAAAAAGAAAAAGCGTAAGTAAGAAAAGGATGGCTTCGCTTTGATGAAAAGCGGGGCTTTTTCTTTTTTCTTGGTGGCTTGAGAGCGAGCCACTTTCGCTTTTTATGGAATCCAGCTACAGCGGCTAGAATGTTCGGCGGCTTCGCTTCCTCCCGAGGGGCAAAGAGCGCCTCAAGGTCAGAAGCTCCATCCACCTCACATTCTGAGCGAGCCACTTTCGCTTTTTGTATAATCCAGCTACAGTGGCTAGAATCTGTTGGCCATTTCACTCCCTCGGACGAAGCAAAAAGCGCTTCTCTGTCGGGAGTTCCAATGTCCAAAGATTCTAAGCGAGCCACTTTCGCTTTTTATTAACATTTGTTACAATAGTAAAAATAGAGGAGGGACGTTATATGCCAAAGGGTACAGGTAAGGTTATTGCACAAAATAAAAAAGCTTTTCATGATTATTTCATTGAAGAAACATACGAAGCAGGGCTTGTCCTTCAAGGAACGGAAATTAAGTCGATTCGCGCTGGACGCGTGAACTTGAAAGATGCGTTTGCTCGTGTACATAATGGTGAAGTATGGGTTCATAATATGCATATTAGTACATATGAGCAAGGGAATCGTTTTAACCATGATCCGCTTCGCACGAGAAAGTTACTTCTTCATAAGAAAGAAATTGAGAAGTTAACGGGTGCTTCAAAAGAGACAGGATATGCATTAGTTCCAGTTAGAATCTATTTGAAAAATGGATTTGCGAAAATGGCACTTGGTTTAGCAAAAGGTAAGAAACAATATGATAAGCGTCACGATTTAAAAGAGAAAGAAGCTAAACGTGAAATTGCACGCGCGTTCCGTGATCGCCAAAAGATGTAATACAGATATTTACATTTGTAAAATGGAGCGCGTATGTTATAATAACTTATGTAAGATTGTTGCACATTGAAAAACAGCTCTTAGTAGCTATCACGATATTTTCTTCGTATGCTCCATTTTTATCATGGGGACGTTACGGATTCGACAGGGATAGTTCGAGCTTAGGTTGCGAGTCGAGGGGATCGGCCTCGTTAAAACGTCAAAGCCTATAATTGGCAAACAAAACAATCTTTCTTTAGCTGCTTAATTGCACTAAAGGTTCCTCCCTCCATCGTCCATGTGGTAGGGTAAGGGACTCAAACTAAGTGGACTACGCCGGAGTTCGCCGTCTGAGGACAAAGGAAGAGAACAACCAGACTAGCAACTTGGAAGCCTGTCGATAGGCTGAAGAGTTCGCGAAATGCTAATATATCGACTACACTCGTAGAAGCTTAAGTGCCGATATTTTTGGACGTGGGTTCGACTCCCACCGTCTCCACCAATACATATTTGGTGGTTTTTTTATTTTTGTATGTAAAATTAAGCATAAATTGTCCATTTGGACAGCTTATGCTTAATTTTTTTAATAGACAATTTATGCTTAATATTATTAATTATTCAGGTGTTTAAAGATAGATTTCTTGCAAAGTAGCTATACGCTAAATCCTCTAATGTGTTAAAGGTCCTTATAATATCATCCGCAGAGAAATTTGATTTTCAATCACTATTAAATGTATATACAAACCAATTTTTAGATTGTGGCTATAGTATATTCCTCATAACCTTTTGGACCTTTAGAATCCTCTATTACATAATAAATTACATCACTCATCATGATATCAAAAATATGTCTTTTAGCTTAGCGTGGAATAATTTTAGTATTCTTTCCGTTTTGAAATTAAATAGTGTTTTTTTAGGTTTGTGGGAATGTAAAATTAATTGAATCAAGATATGAAACGGATATATAAGCTCTTTTTAGCATATAAGATATATCAATTCGCCTATTTGGCTGATAAGCTAAATCCTTACTTTTTAAATTTGAAACCAAGTTAATTCATTGTAATAACTGTATCTATAAATGGATATCCATAATGTTTCAATCTTAATTTATATGTCGGATAATAAATGCTATTTTTAAAAGCTATGAAGTTGGATTAAACCTGTTAAATGAGGAGAAAGTTACTCAAATATATATACCTTCTTAAGATTAGATATTAAGCCTTAATTTACCACAATAAATGAAAATATGTTAAATAATCTATAATGTGGTGATATAATATATTTGATTGTTTGCTAAAACAAGTATATTGAATTAGTCCTAGGAGTGAATAATTTAATGATTGAAACACGCCTACATTATGATTCCGTTCGAGAAAAGGTAGAGACAATATTTAAACTAGAAAATATTTTAGTAAGTGAGAGGTTTCTCACTAATTTTCTGAATATATTATCAAGATTGTGTAATTATGAAGAAGAAGGAAAAAAAATTCGCCCTCGAATTATAATAACAAACAATATTGATGAGGCAATAGAAACGGTACCTAATTCATATATTGTAAAAACAAAAACTGGTAGTTTAGATGGTATTGATATGGAAAAGATTTTAAAATCTTTAATACCTTTTTGCAATAATGGGTGGCATGTTTTTGTGAATATTGAGGAACATGAAATACAATATGGTATAATTAGATCTTTTTCTGGACCTATAGGTGTTTCCTTTTCGCGAAATTTATTGAGTATTGAAGATACTGATTTTATAGATTTTGGAGTCATTGATATAGAAGTTATTAGTAACTTTGAGTTGAATATTTGTGGAATTAGAAAACATAATTTGATGATCGACTTTAGACTAGTAGACCATGGTCAAGAAACTAATGCAATTTTTAATAACATGATTGATGATATTACTGCAGATATACCATCCTTAAACAAAGGATTTATAGAAAAGGCAATTACTAACTTATTATCTATAATACCATATAAAGTTCATGGAACTATCTGTGTTGTTGTTGATTCAGATTACATATTTCCAAATGATTTTCTTTCAGATGGGACTTGGTTTACTAATCCTATTGACCTAGGAGAGAAAATAATAGATACTGCAATGAATATTAAGGATATTGCATCATCAGAAGCGTATTATGGTCTTTCAGGATTATTTCTTGAGATGTTAAATGTGGATGGGATTACTATAATAGATAGTTCTGCTAGGGTAAGGGGATTTAATATTTTTGTGAAAAAGCAGCCGTTAACTCAAGATGATATACCAGCAGAAGGTGGAGCAAGAAAGAGAGCTGCCCACACTGTCCTAGCATCACAAGATCCAAAGATTAAGGGAGTATATTTTTTATCACAGGATGGTAATACCTTCTACAAAAGGATGGGTGATTTACTTGGCTAATGAAATTGTATTATGGGATTCACCTAATGGTGCCAGCATACCTGCTACTATTTCTAATGTGAATGAATTATCAGGATATATAAATATGTTGTCTCCAAAAGAAATAGGTCGAATAAATGTGTCTTTTGATGCTGGACTATTTGATATGGCAACTGAGTATACATGGAATAGGACAATAGCGGTATTAAGGGATAGAATTATGTCATTTGGAAAAGAATTTGTACTTGAAATGCTAGGACGTAATGAGGATAGCTTATCCGATTCAAATGATTTTCTATCGGATGTAGACATTATAAATTTAAGTGCTGATTTAGGCTTAATTAATAAGACCGCTAAAATTTTATTTTTACAAAGTAGTGAGTTACTTAAGCATTATTTAAGAAGAGATGTTGAAGATGAGCTTGATATAACACAGGCACAAGCATGCATAAAAAATTGTATTAAATATGTATTAGCAATGAGTGACGATGGTTTTAGTATATCCTTTACCAATTTTAGAGACACTCTTAGAAGAGAAATTTTATCAGAAAGTCATGAGATATTTAAGTCTTTAATGAATAGTCCTTATTTTTATAAAAGAACAACAATGAGAACTTTGCTAAGTTTATCAAAATCCCAAAAGGCAGCAGAACTAGAAATTGTTCTTGCTAATATGGTAAGTATTATTCCGCGAATTTGGGGAGATTTGTTAACAGATGATCGTTATCCAATTGGTTTTGCATATGCAGAGGTTACTAATGCAGGAAACTTACAATTGGTAAGAGCGCTGAAATCTGTTTTGTTAAAGGTTAAAGGTTTCGACTATGTACCAGAAAGTTTAAGATCTAATACATTTATTGAAGCTGCAAATCATTTGCTAGAAGTGCATCAAGGAATGAATAATTTTTATAATGAACCAGCAGCAGCAAACTTACTTTTCAATTTAGGTAGTTCAATTCCTGTTCCGGCATTAGGGAAATGTATGACAGCTACTATAGCATGTAAAATAGGAAATAGTTGGGGTGTATCTTGGGATGCCCAAACATACATTGATTCAATCTTAGGTAACTTGACTGATGATAGATGGGAATATTACTTCAATAAAATCTTTATGGGTGATGAAACTATATTATTAAAACTTAGGGATAATGATGTAATTGAAAGATGGTGTGATTTTGTACAAATGTATGATTTACATAACAAAAATATAAAAGACCATCATGTCAGTCAATTGTTGCAAGCGAGTTCTAACAATCGTAAAAGAGCAGTCAGAGAAAAGGCTGAGCTCCTTTATGATAAGTTAAGATAATAAATTATAAAAAATGTTAGAATCAATTTTGATTCTAACGTTTTTTTATAATTAAGGCTATTTGATGAGTATATCCATTGTATATAGAGACAATAATTTGAATATTGGAAATTAAGGAGGGGGAAAATGAACTTATCACCGAGGACGACTCTATATAGTTTGATTCCAAGAACGCCCTGCTTTGTTTATCAAGAATCATTGACAAGCTATATAATAAGGCTAGCGGAGGCGCATAGGATAGACGTAGGAGATTTAATATCGTATATAGTAGCACCTAACTTAAATAAAGCGTATTTAAATAATGGAATAGCCAGAGGTGGAAACAGATTTTATGATGGCTCCCATTCTATTAATAGTATAGATAAAAGTTCAGCGGATGTATCTAATTGCTTACTTGTTCTTACTGGACAAGAATGTATAGATAGTTTGACATTATCTCCCCTTTCAAAGATGTTAAGTACAAAAATTTTAGTGAAAAAGAGTTTGTCTTGGTGTTCAAAATGCTTACAGTTTAAAGATTATTATCCTTTGATATGGTGTGTGTCAATATATACTACCTGTACTATTCATTCAATTGCATTACAGGATAAATGTGAGTCGTGTAATAAAACTATTCCTTATTTACATAGGAAAAGCAAAGTAGGAATATGTCCGTATTGTCAAAAGAAACATTTCGGAGAACAAAATATTAAGCAGCCATCTGAAAAAGAAATATACATCTCTAAAGATTTGGAAAGAGTGTTTCTACATGTAAATCATGATCAAGTGTTTGATGGGAAAATAATTGTGGTAGATAGTATTAAGAAAATCATAAAAAATCAATTTGGGAATACGATCAATCATTTTGCAAAATACGTTGGAATACCCAAAACCACAATGTGGGATTGGTGTAATAGTAAGAGTAAACCCTCTTTAAATCAATTACTAGACATAAGCTTTAAGCTAGGAATTAGTGTAATTGATTTTTATAGAAATATTGATACTAATAGAATTAAAATATCAAATAATCAAGGAGAATATAAACAAGTAAAGATAATAAGACAAAAACATAAACTAAGTGCAAATTATGTTAAGGTTTATTTATCTAGGGTTGAAAAGGAAAAGGATACTTACAGATCAATTGTTGAAATAGCTAAAAAATTAAATTGTAGTACTAAATATCTATATACAAACTTCCCAGACCATTGTGAAAGGATTTCTGCCAATAATAGGCGAATAAAAGATGATAAAGAAAAATTACTTATTCAGGAAAACAAAGATAGAATTGAGGAACAGTTTAAAAAAGAAATAGTTAACGGTTATATGCCTACTAGAAAAAAAATTGAAGAAGCTTTAAAAATGCGATGTATTTTTAAAAATAGGACGTATAGAAGTTACTATTTCAAGTTATGTACAGATTACTCTTTCATAAGAAAGGGAGTGCAATCTAAATGATGGATGAAGAACAGTTGATAGAATGGTTTAAAGCGAATAGTATATCAAGTCAAGCGCAAGAACTGATAAATGAAATAAGGTTATCAGAACCGTTTAGGAAGGTTCAAGGTGGTCGAGGGAATGTGTCAGGTTCTTATCCGAGTAGAAAAATGGGCTTTACTGTGCAATTTGAAAGTCATACTGTTGAATTACCAGCTATTTATGAAATGGAATACGATCCGTCTGTACTGGAATATTATGATCAACCAAATCAAATTTATATGGAATATAAATCGAAGTCCGGGAGAAAAATTAGTCATAATTATACCCCGGACTTTTTTGTTATAAAGGAACAACAAGTTGGTTGGGAAGAATGGAAAACAGAAGAAGAATTAATAAAGTTATCCACAAAATCTCCTAATAGGTATGTAAAAGATGAGTGTAATAAATGGCGGTGCCCACCTGGAGAAAGCTACGCTGCGAGATTCGGGCTAAGTTTCAATGTTAGAAGTTCTAAAGAAATTAATTGGGTATTTCAGAGAAATATCAAATTAATTGAAGAGTATCTAAAGAACTCTTATATAGGATTAATATCTAAAGAGAAAATACAAGTTGCGAAGGAACAAGTTAAACAAAATTTTGGAATAACGTTTAAAGAATTATTAGAGAACAACACCTTGTTTAATTCTGAACATTTGCACATTTTGATTGCTGAAGGTATTTTGTATGTTAATCTTCGACAAGTTAACTTGATAGAGCAAGAAAAGGTGCATATCTTCATAGATGAAAGTATGTCGCGTATATACAATGAAATGTTTACTGAAGATCAAGTGAAGACAAAACATACTAACAGTAGGTCTTTGGGTTTAACGGAAGGTGACAAATTCTGGTGGGATAATCGGTTATATAGAATCGATAACTTTGGAGGATTTACAATTTCAGCGGTAGACGAAGAAAACCGAATGGTTAATATTACTGTAGAAAATATGAGAAAGCTCTTAGAGAAAAAGATTGTTAAGTTAGCTAATATAGAAGAACTAATAATTGATAATAAGTTGATTGAATGTAAACGATCAATTTTGGAATGCGCGTCAATTGCTGACGTAGAAGAAGCCTATAAAAGATATCGGATAATTATGGGGGAAATTGACCATGATTACAGTGCGAAAACGATTCAACGATGGGAAAAAGCTTTTGAAGAAGGGAAAAAAATTTATGGAAATGGCTTCTTGGGGTTAATATCCAATAAGAAAAATAGAGGGAATAGAAATAAAAAGATTGATTTGAGGGTTGATGAATTACTTGAAGAGTTAATTACTAATTATTATCTCTCATATAAACAAGTTAATATGAGATCGGTGTATAACTTATTAGAAGATGAATGTAGAAAACTTGGATTGTCATGCCCTAGCTATGTTACTTTTACTAAACGAATTGGTAAATTGCCTAGTATTACAAAAGAAAATGAAAGAAAAGGAAAACGATCAGCCTATCAGGTAAAACATTGGTATTTGGAGCAGCATACACCGAGGCATGGAGATGTCCCGTTTGAGATTGCTCATATTGATCATACGGAATTAGATATTGAATTAGTCCTTGCTAATTCAAATAACAAATATACATTGAGGCCATATTTGACGCTCTTAATTGACGCATATTCAAGAACAATACTTGCGCATTATTTAACATTTGATTTTCCAAGTTTCCGCTCAAATATGATGATTTTAAGAGAATGTGTTAGGAAGCATAATCAATTACCTAGAACCCTGGTTGTTGACGGTGGGAAAGAATTTCATAGTAAATATTTTGACTTGTTATGTGCTCAATTTGAAATAACAAAAAAGAACAGGCCGCCGGCACAGGCGAGATTCGGATCGATAATTGAGAGATTGTTTGGTACAACAAATACAAAATTTATACACAACCTTCAAGGTAACACACAGCTTACTAAAGAGGTAAGGAGAGTTACTAAGAGCGTGAATCCAAAAGAACATGCAATCTGGACATTGCCAACATTAGAAAAGATGTTTCATAAGTGGATTGATTATTATCAGTCCCAGCTACATTCAAGTTTGAATATGACACCACAAGAACAATTTGAACATGGAATGTCTATAGGTGGGAGTAGGAAATTAAATTTTATTGATTATGATGAGAGTTTTATTTTAGCAACATTACCATCTACCCCTCGTGGAAAAGGACTAGTACAGGTGGGAAGAGGGATTGTATTCAATAACATTTGGTATTGGAATGATGAGCTTCGTTCATGTGAGAGAGAAAAGATAGAACTTAAATATGACCCGTTTAATGTAGGTATTCTTTATGCTTATGTTAATAACAAATGGATAAAATGCATTTCGGAATATTACTATTTGTTAAATGGAAAAACTCATAAAGAATTGCAAGTTATTACAGAAGAAATTAGGTGCAAATATAAAAATAAAAAGAGTATAACAGTTAGGGATATAGCATCTTTTATGAACAATATCGAAGAACATGAAAAAATTATAAAACAATCAATGAAAGATAAGGAAAATTTGAGAGTTGAGCAAATAATTACAAGTCAAACGCAACAATGTCGAACCGATATGACCGTACAAAACGAAATTGACCTTGGTAATATTCCAAATTTTGAAGTATATGAAAAATAGTGATTAAGGGGGTGAGCAAGATGTATCAAAACAACGAATTCAATATATCAATTAAGGAAGAGTTGGAAAGGTTTAAAAATCTTCGGATTTTACATCCTAAGATGGAAGAGTTACTTATTAAACTAAAAACATTAATTGAATTACCAGGAGGAAATGAAATTATTATTCTTATGGGGCCTTCCGGTGTAGGGAAATCAACTTTAATAGAGGAATTACAAAAGAGGATCATCAAGAGCCTTATTAAGGAGCTGGAAGAAAATAAATCGAAATTACCGTTGGTAACAGTTGAGTTGGTTTCTCCAGATAGTGGTTTATTCAATTGGAAAGACTTTTATATTCGAACTTTAGAAGTAATGCATGAGCCATTAATTCACAATAAAATACTATATAAAACAAACGAAGAACAAAATTCCAATAAGCGATTAGTTCGTAGTCATAGTCCTCGTACAGCACCTGAGTTGCGAAAATCGATTGAAAATGCATTTTATTATAGAGAACCAAAAGTATTTATAATTGATGAAGCTCAACATTTTACCAAGATGGCCTCTGGAAAGCGTTTTAAAGATCAATTAGATACTTTGAAATCCCTATCGAACTTAACACAGATACCACAATTATTGGTGGGAACTTATGAATTAAAAGATTTTGTAAATTTGAATGGTCAACTTGCTAGAAGAACTATGGATGTACACTTTTCAAGATATGATATAAATATTGATAATGACCTTAATAATTATATTGGAATCATCAATGGTCTTTTGGGTAGAATCCCTATTCAAGTATCGAATGAGATAATTAATGAGTATGAATATTTATATGAAAGAACGTTAGGTTGTGTGGGCATACTAAAGGATTGGTTAGTACGCGCATTAAAAATTTCTTTAGAGGAAAACAGTGATGTATTCACATTACAGCACTTGGAAAGAACAGCTCTATCAATTAATAAAATTTCCAAGTTGCTAGATGAAATCATGTTGGGTGAATCTCTTTTTATTGAAAGAAAAGAAACAATAAAAGAGATTAGAAATAAATTGGGTATAGCAGTGGAACCTTCATCCGTTAACAAAGGTACTAGGGCAAGAGGAGTTGGTGTAAGGAAACCAATTCGTGATAAAGTAGGCAGGGAACTACAATGAAGCATAGTATTATAAAGGAAAAAGCAGATGAGATTATTCTTTCACAAAGAAGTTTACTGTATGGATTGGAACCGTTAGAAAGAGGAAATGTACAGGTAGAATGTTTAAGTAGTTATATCTGCCGGCTAGCATGTGCTCATAATATTAGTGTTGGAGCATTATTTACAGAATATATTTATCCGAGAATGCAAAGTTATTCATATTTTAAAAAAAATATTAATCATCAAAAACTTTTAGATGGGAGTACAGTTAATCACATAGGAACTATTGCACAAAATCTAATAGATATCATTGAGTCACTTACCGATATAAAAAGATTAGATGAAATCTCCTTATTGAATTGGAATGGTATTTTGAACAAGCGTTCAGCTATTATTAATTCTAAGAAACGATGGTGCCCTAATTGTATTAGTGAATGGGCTTTGAATCATAAACCTATTTATGAACCACTATTATGGCACTTAAAAGAATTAAAGATATGTTCAATTCACAAAATGCCTTTACAAGATGAATGTGATGAATGTGGAAGAACATCTCCATATTTTACTGCTAAAATCAAACTTGGATTTTGTTCATACTGTAATGCATTTTTGGGGCAGGAACATATTAAGAGGAATAAGGAATCACTTACTAACAGAGAAAAATATTTCTTGAGTGGATACTCTGAACTTCTTACTATGAACCATTCCATTAATGGTTTTCCTACTACTCATTCTGTAAGGAAGTTCTTTAAGTATCTTAAAGAAAATAATCATAAAATCTCTTTTAAAGCATTTTCCGATAATTTAAATGCATTTAATAATAAGAGAATTGGAACTTGGTTTGCTAATCAACATCTGCCACCATTAGAATTTTGGAGTAGGATATCTGAAATAACAAATATACCTATTCATTCTCTTCTTATGGAAAAAAACAATTATGATGTGTTAATGCCCTATCTTCAAAGGAAAACTAGAAAGAAAGTAGAGCCTTGGCCGGATATCGAGAACACTCAACAAATATTGTTAGATTACATTAAGAAAGATAATAATAGTTTGAATTTTACCGAGGTAGCAGAGTCTTTAGGATTGAACAGAAAGAGTGTTGAATATCATTTTCCAGAATTAATATCTATTATTGTTGAAAGGAATAAATTATATAGAGATAATGAAAGGGATTTTAATCAAGAGAGGATAAAATTAAAATTAGAAAATATACTAAAGGATCCTTTCATGAATAAGATTAGTTTGAAGAAAACTTTGATGCTGCTTGAAGTTAGCTACAAAGTAGCGAGAAGGTTATATCCTGAATTATGCGATGAAATTATCAAAAGACATAAGATCTATAAGACGAAGGTTAAGAATGAACGTATCAAAAGAGATAAAACGGATATAAAGGAGATAATTTATAGTTACCATAATAGGGGTGTTTATCCTTCTGACACATTAATTTGCAAAGTATTTCCCCGTGCTATTATCTTTAAGCAGAAATATTATCGAGATTTTAGGAATGAGGTGAGAAAAGAATTGGGTTATGACTTATAAAATATATCAAAAAATGAAATGTAAGACAGTGTGTAATTAATTAGGGTTTGAAAAACAAATAAAATCACTTATTGGAATTTAAGGTATGTGTAATATATAATTTAAATGTTAATTAGCGGTGAATTTATAGGGAGGATTTTATGTTTGTCACAGAAGAAGCTTTAATTAAGAGACTAAAGCATGAATATAAAAAGAAACTATTTTTTGAAGAAATTGGTGGTGGTTATGGAATTGCAGATCTTATTGTCATTAAGAATAAAACTGAATTTCTACGATTTTTAGAAAGTAGAAATGGTGTTCATTTCCAAAGTAATGAACAAATTAAAATTTTTATGTATTTATGGAAAAAGAGAAAAGGTGTAAGTTTTGAGGAAATATTGTCTAATCATTATATACCTGCTGAGAAGTTAAAATATAAAATACTAAAATATCTAGTGAGTATTGAAGCAGTGACTTTAAGAGAGGGGAAATATTTTCGGAATAAGTCGTTTAATATTTTTTCTGCAGATATGGTTGCAATTGAAGGGAAACTAAGTAATTGGCAATCAGGTCTTGCTCAAGCTATTAGATACCAAAGGTTTGCTCGGAGTACATATGTTGCTTTAGATGTAGATTATATCCATAGAGTAGATCTAAATGAATTTAAAAAATATAATGTAGGTTTAATCTCAGTGGGGTCTAAAGTACAAGTTTTAAATAAGCCTCATATAAAACAACCTTTAGACCCAGTAATGAGATATAGAATTGCAGAAAATATTATACAGGCTTCCAGTAGCTTAAATACTGGACGGTTGAGGAAGATCCATATTTGATACCTCTACAATAACATCTTTCCATATACCAAGATGTTTATAGTTAAGATTTTTAATCTTCTTTTCTTTAAGAATCTCCTTAATGTAATGTTGTGCAAGATCTATTGAAGCGCTAAATTTTCTTAACCTTTCTTCATTAGAAAGTATAGAGTATTCATCAATTTGTTGTTTTTTTACTGTGTAGTGATGTTGGATAGTATTGTGAAAGCTTGTTAGTTTATCTATTTCTGTAGAACCTTCACAGTATAAACAGTTACATATTAATTGTTTTCCTATTTTAGTGGATAAAATGTCTGACAAGATATTTTCATTATAAAGTCCCATTAGTTCTGGTATATAATATCTGCGCTTTGCCCCTCCACTTTCATGTTTATTCAGGAATTCTTCTTTAAAACTGTCTCCTTGCCCCAAGCTGGTAGCGATAGTGTTTGCACCAATGGAGAGCAATCCTAATGAAAAATCATTTATTCTTGAGACTATAACTTCTTTATTACTGTATGAAAGAATTTTTACTAAATGGGCATAAGCGTAATAATGATTACTATTTAATGTCCCGAAATCTCCAGCAATTTGTAGGTAGTATCCATCAGGTTGCGCGGCTGAAATATAATTAACTAATTGATCAATATCGTTAATGTCCTCAAATTTTTCAATGTTAAGGAATACCCCATAATATAATGGTTTTCTAATATTTAAAGATTCCAAATAAGATTTAGATGCTTTATATAGATTATAATCTGTTGTAATCCAAGGATCTTTTACAGAAGTATATAAGTGAACTGGTGATAATAAGATATCGCTATTGTAAAATAGCTGAAAATCCATTACTTGCTTAGCTCTTTGAAATATATCAGATGCTAAGGTGAAGTCTTTTGGGGTCTCTTTTCTTAACTTGCTGATCACATAAGGTAATTTTTTGTATGTTTCTTTAGCTGTGAAAGCTGAGTATCCTAATGTTTGTACGTAAGGGTCTACGATTAGCCTAGAATTATCATTCTTTTGTAACTCTAAATAATTTTTATCTGAACGAACTAATGAAGGTGCATTAAAAACTGCGCCATCAAGATTGTCCAGGTGTATCACTGTTTTTGCATCGTTATTTTGTGGTAGCACAAGAAATTCAAGAGAATTAGGTTTATGGTTATAGGTAAAGTCTTTTCCTTGTTTTCTTTTAATTAGACCTTCCAAAATGAGCATTACTTCATTATAAGTATACTTCCTTTGAAATGGTTCTTTTAAGAGTAAAGTTTCAATTAGTTGAGATAATTCGATGGGTATATTTTGAACTTTATTCACAACAGGTATTGGTTGCTCATTCATTATTTTATACATAGCTTCAAGCTGATTTGTCATCTGAAGAGGTTTTTCATTAGTGAGAAGCTCATAAAAAATAGCCCCTACAGAATAGTAATCTGCTCGGTAATCAATATCTGCTGCTGATTTTAATTGCTCAGGTGGCATATAAGCATAAGTTCCCATGCCTTGGCCAGTAGTTGTTAATGTGCTTGCATCAATTAGTTTTGAGATACCAAAATCAAGTATTGTAACGTTATATTCTTTTTCGTCAGTTAAAATAATATTAGCGGGCTTTAAATCTCTATGTAAAACTCCAGCAAGATGAATACTATTAATTGCTTTAAAAACATTAAATATAATTTTTGATGCTATATGTACAGCTAAGGAACCAGATTTTTTTATAAAGCTTTCTAAATTTTCTCCTTCGATATATTCCATAACGATATATCGATATTTATCAGGTCCATCTTCATATAAACCATCATCAACATATTTTACCGTTCCATTACCAGACACCTTCTTGAGTATGTTTATTTCTCGTTCAATTCTACGTAGGTCATCTTTTTCTAATATCATTATGTTTTCTCTAATTAATTTAAGAGCATAAGTGTTATTACCTTTTTCAACTAGATATGTTGTACCAAATGCTCCTGAACCAAGTGTCTTGATTACTTTATAATCATTTATAATATTCATTTAAATCTCCTCCCAATATCTACTATATTACCATATACTTGATATTTTTTAGGGGGATTATTCATCTATTATATCTCTATGCAAAAGAAATAATATGATACGTTAGTCTCATTTTAGAAGAAGTAAAGGGGGGATTATTAAAGAAATAAAAGGCATTATATGATTAACTTTTATTATTATAGACAAGTTATGATTTATTTACCTGTAAACATAAGTTTATATTTATGCCCAGGTTACATAAAATATAGACAAGTTATGATTAAATAAAGGAACATTATATTCTTTAAATGACATTGTATGATTTGAACCATAACTTTGCCGTTTCGGTGAGGTTATGGTTCTTTTTGTTTTGTAGTTTTATAAAATGCTTAAGTTGATGGGAATGAGCCAGTACCCCTGAAACAGAAAATGAAGAAATGGTAATTGATGATAAGCAGGTAGATACTATAGATGCTCGTAAACGCCCAATTGGTGAGAGTTAATTAAGGTTTCACCTTATTCAAATATTTATATGCTTTGTGTTTTTATCTATATCTATTGTAAGATTATATAGAGTTCTCCTAATAAGCTGTTTTAATGGATTTTTTAGGGGTTTAATATTTATAAATCTTAAATTATTTTTTGAAGATAGTTTTTTGTTTAACTAAGTTATATTGAATTAGAGGTGAACCATCGGTGAGGCAGGTGTTAGTAATTAAAAATGAACGGTCTTCAGCAAAGAAAATCGTAAGCGCTCTAACGCAAGAAGGCCATTTCATTTTAAAACTTCACAATGAAAACCAAGGTTTAAATATAATATATGAACAAGATTGGGATATTATCATATTGGAGTGGGATTCATTAAGTATATCCGGACCAGAAATTTGCAGACAAATACGACTTGTTAAAATGACACCGATCATTATTGTGACTGACAATATTTCTAGCAAAGATTGCGTAACAGGGTTACAAGCAGGAGCTGATGATTATATAAGAAAACCATTTGCGAAAGAAGAATTAGTAGCAAGGGTTCAAGCTATTTTAAGGAGAAGTGACTGTAACGAGCAAAATGGGACAAACTTTTTTCAGTTTAAAGATCTCTTTGTTGATGCATCTAGCCATATTGTGAAAAAAGGTGGCGAGACTCTCTCCCTTACTAAGCGCGAGTACGATTTACTTGTATTTTTAATCAAGAATAAAAACACAATATTGAGCCGTGAAATGCTTTTGAATCAGGTTTGGGGATATAACGTAGTAGTAAATCCAAATGTAGTAGACTTATATATTGGATATGTAAGAAAAAAGTTAAAGTGCGAGAAGAAAGACAGATATATTAAAACGATACATGGCAGGGGCTATTCAATGATTGAATGATAAAAATAAGATAATAGGTAAAATGCAGTTTGTCATAATAGAAAAAAACGAGTAAAACTGTTTCATTCAGTTTTACTCGTTTTTTTCTATTAAATCCGATAGTCAAATAGTTTCTGAGAAATATAAAAAGACGGAAGTAGAATATTTCTATCAGGCAATGGGTCATGAAAATGGTTTATAAGGTGCTCATCTATTTGGTTAGTGTGGAGGGGACAACTCTAGCGCGACCGTATCTACTGAAAGTACCTACTTGAAAAGAAAATCAACACTTTCGCATGTATTCTCTGTAAAATAAAGGTTACTCAACACGCCTGACGGCACATATTACTTTTGGTATACAAATTATGCTTAATTCTATTAACTCACACCATTCACAAGATTTTCACAGAATTAATGATTATACTAATTAACAGGAAGTTCAAATGAAAATGATTATCAATATTGATTTAGGTGAATAGCAGTTATTATCTAATTCAATCTATGGATGTCATCATTTTCAAACTAAATTACATTATAAGGAGTATACGTATGAAAAAAACTATGCTTTTAAAATTAGTAAGTATTCTAGCAATTTTCACTTTAATGTTAGTAGCTTGCTCAAATTCAAGTAATGACACTAAAGCGTCAAAGGCTAATAAAGATAATAGCAGTGATAAGCCAAAGACTGTTGAAATCACTGATGCACATGGAACTGTTAAAGTCCCTGTAAATCCAAAGAATGTAGTCGCATTGGATAATAGAACTTTTGAAACTTTAGCTGATTGGGGAATTAAATTAGCGGCTGCTCCAAAGGATATCATGCCTGCAGATTCAGCATATAAAAAGGATAATTCAGTTCAAAATATTGGGAATCACCGCGAACCAAATCTTGAAATTATTGCAGCGGCAAACCCTGAACTTGTAATCGTTGGTCAAAGATTCGCTAGTCATTACGAAGAGATCAAAAAATTAGTGCCAAATGCAGCTGTTATTGATCTTAATGTTGATGTTTCTGAGAAAGCTACTAAGCCTGGCGAAAACTTAGTAAAAGGACTTAAAGATTCTACAATTGCTTTAGGGAAAATCTTTGATAAAGATAAAGAAGCTAAAAAATTAGTGGCTGATTTTGATAAATCTATTGAAAATGCAAAATCTGCTTATAACGGGAAAGATAAAGTTATGAGTGTTATCGTTACTGGTGGTAATATTGGTTTTGCTGCTCCACATTCTGGTCGTGTTTGGGGACCAATGTATGAAATTTTCGGTTGGGTTCCAGCATTAGAAGTTTCTAATTCTACTGCAGGTCATAAAGGTGATGACGTTTCTGTTGAAGCTATTGCACAAACAAATCCTGATTGGATTTTCGTATTAGATCGTGATGCCGCAATATCTGATGCAGCTACTTCAACACCTGCTAAGGATGTTATCTCTAAAGCACCTGCTCTTCAAAACACAACTGCTGTTTCTAAAAAACAAGTTATTTATGCACCAGAAGATACTTACACAAATGAATCAATTCAAACTTATATAGAGTTATTTGGAAATATTGCAAAAACTTTAGCTAAGTAGTGTAAAGGAGTACGAAACAGTGTCAAAAAATATAATTTCTAGGGTTGAGAATATTTCTCAACCCCAGTTTTATAATCACAATAAATTATGGACAAAACCTTTTATAATAGCGATTGTAGTTGTTATAATTTTAGGGATTATATCACTGTTTACTGGAGTTTATGATATACGTGGACAAGAGGACGGAATGGAGATGTTTTTCATAACTCGTGTTCCGAGAACAGTTGCATTAATGCTTACTGGAGCTGCAATGGCGATGGCAGGGCTCGTAATGCAACTCATTACACAAAATCGATTTGTTGAACCAACTACAACGGGGACTATTGAATGGTCAGGCTTAGGCCTGCTTTTTGTATATTTATTATTTCCTGCACCGACTTTAGTTCAAAGAATGACTGGTGCAATCATTTTTTCTTTTATAGGAACTATGATTTTCTTTCTATTTTTAAGAAGAGTTAAGCTTCGTTCGTCTTTAATTGTCCCGATTATTGGATTGATGCTTGGAGCAGTTATTTCTGCAGTGTCTACTTTTTTGGGACTCCTTTTTCAAAAGACGCAAAGTATTGAAACTTGGTTTGTAGGTTCATTTGCTAACGTTCAGGTAGGAAGATATGAATATTTATGGTTAATTGTTATCATTACTTTGCTTATTTTTATGTATGCTAATAGATTGACTTTAGCTGGACTAGGGGAAGATGTCGCAACAAGCCTTGGAGTTAATTACAATAGAATTGTTCTTTTTGGAACTGCTCTTATTTCTGTTGCAGTTGGAATTGTTGCAGCTGTTATTGGACACTTACCTTTCTTAGGATTAATTGTGCCAAATATCGTTTCCATGTTTAGAGGTGATGATCTTAGGAGTAATTTACCTTGGGTTTGTGTGATCGGAATGGGGTCAATAACTGCCTGTGACATCATTTCTCGAACAATTATACAGCCTTTTGAAGTACCTGTTTCTTTAATACTTGCAACAGTGGGAGCAGTCGTGTTTATTACTATTTTATTGAGACAAAGAAAACCAAGGAGGCTGCGATGATCACATTAGAATATAGAAATAAAAAAAATGTCGAAATCGATTCTAGCCTTCATAATGAAAGTAGATCAGCTAGTGCTTTTCGTTCTAAGAAGGAAGCAAGACGTTACTGGATTTTACTGATCACATTGATTGCTTTAGGTCTCCTTTCTTCATATGGACTTTTAGTTTATAACAATCCAGTTCCGATAGATTCACCTTCTTTTATCCCAGTTGTTAAGAGAAGGATAGTAGCTATTGTTGCAATGATTATTGCTGCAGTTTGCCATAGCTTGTCAACAGTTGCTTTCCAATCTATTACGAATAATAAAATTATTACTCCTTCGCTTTTAGGTTTCGAATCACTTTATTCAGCAATTCAAACGAGTACAATATTCTTCTTTGGTGCTAGTGCATTAATAAATTTTACTGGAATTGGATCATTTTTATTCCAAGTTGTTGTTATGGTCTTCATGAGTTTGATACTTTATGGATGGTTACTTTCCGGTAAATACGGGAATTTACAACTTATGCTTTTAGTTGGAATTATTATTGGTACCGGGCTAAATTCTGTGTCAACTTTCATGAGAAAACTACTTGCGCCTTCAGAATTTGATATTTTACAAGCAAGATTATTTGGTTCTGTTAATCATGCAGATCCTGCATATTTTCCTATTGTAATTCCTATGATCGTAATTGTAGCGGTATTAATTTTCGCTCATTCTAAGAATTTGAATGTTTTGTCACTAGGAAAGGATGTTGCTACTTCTTTCGGGGTTAAATATCAACCTAGTGTCATTTATACGCTTGTATTAGTAGCTATTTTAATGTCCATCTCAACAGCTCTAATTGGGCCACTTACTTTCTACGGCTTTTTAGTAGCGACTTTGAGTTATCAGGCGGCATCAACTTATGATCATAGATATATTTTTCCAATGGCTTTCGCTATAGGATTTTTGATCATGACGAGTGCATACTTTTTAATGTATCATGTATTCCATGCTCAAGGTGTAGTTTCAGTTATTATTGAATTATTTGGTGGAATCATATTTTTAACTATAGTTTTAAGGAAGAGGGCTTTATGATAAAAATTGATAACGTTAAAAAGTTCTATACGGATAAGGTAAAAATAGGACCTTTGGATATTGAAATACCAAAAGCAGGCTTTACTTCTTTAATTGGACCAAATGGCGCTGGAAAGTCCACGACACTATTGATGATTGGCAGACTCTTAGATATGGATGAAGGTCAAATTCAGGTAGCGAATATGGATGTTTCCGAATCCAAATCAAAAGACTTAGCAAAAATTTTGACTATATTGCGACAAGAAAATCATTTTGTAACTAGGCTTACTGTGAGACAATTAGTTGGATTTGGGCGCTTTCCTTATTCAAAGGGAAGATTGACTAAAGAAGATGAGGTTATCATTTCTAAATATATCGATTTCTTAGATTTAACTAGTTTAGAGAATAGATATTTAGATGAGCTTTCTGGTGGTCAAAGACAAAGAGCATATGTAGCGATGGTATTGTGCCAAGAGACTGAATATGTACTTTTGGACGAGCCGCTGAACAACCTTGATGTTGCTCGTTCTGTTCAAATGATGGAGCATTTGAGACGTGCAGCTAATGAATTTGGAAGAACAATTTTGACTGTCATGCATGACATAAATTTTGCAGCTAAATACTCGGATAAAATTTGTGCTATGAAAGATGGACAAATTGCTGCTTTTGGAACAGTAGAAGAGGTTATGGACTCAACACTTTTGACAGATATTTTTGAAACAAAAATAGAGATTATTAATGGTCCTTATGGGCCAATAGCTGTTTATTAGTTACAGAATTTAAAAAAGAAGCAGCTCAAAAAATGAGTATGCAAAAAAACTAATAGAAAATCAAATTATATAATGTAGCTTACATAGATCATAATAGCTACGCTAGTTGAAGTTGCTGTCTATATTTTATAGGCAGCAACTTTTTCAAAACCCCTGAATATAGTTTAGTTAACTAAACTATATTCAGGGGTTTTGAAATGGGAAAAGAAATAGTTTTAAACGAAAATAAACCAAAAAAACCATTATTTTTAAAGTTGGAATAGGGCTTCTAATCATATATGCAACAGGTTTCAGAAAAATATTATGCAAGTTTATCACCTGAAGAATTAATAAATTTTTTACCAGCACTTCAAAAGTGAACGAAAGTAATTGATGAACTGTAGTGATTGTTAGGATTTACCTTTGAGCCTTCATAGAATAAGAAGCATAAGATGGCTGAAATCGCGGGGATGGTTCTGTTTATTTGCGGAAAAATTACGTTTCTTTTATAAAACAATAACAATGTTGTAATCCGAAATAATAGGATTACAAAAGTGTAATGTAGGTGTAAGGAAACTGAATTGTACACTCTTTATGGATAAAGCATACTTAAGATAAGGAAGATTTATATGTTAATGAATATAAATCCTACAAGTAGAATAGAAAGGTTAGGTATTATCATATGAAATGGATCATGAGAATTTTTGTGTTATTAGTTATAGTAGGAGGTGCTTTCTACTATCTGAAATCAGAGAATGGATACTATTCAACTAAACAATATTATGTAAAAGTAATGACGGATTCTACAGTAGAAAACGAAAAATTGAGTAATGGAGAAGTTCTTACGTATCATGTTTACGATGAGAAGGTGTACGATAAAAAAGGGAAAGAAAGAGAACTGAAAATTTCCGTACAAAATAAATTGGAAAAAAATCAATATTATTTGATTGATTGGGAAGATCGCCGTGGGATTGTTTCTAAAATAGCTAAGGTGGATCAAACAAAAATAGATAAAAGTATCTTAAATAAATTGAACGGAAATTCATAATATATCAGGATAAGTTAACCAATAGCTATGTTAACATAAAATTTATAGGAAAAAGGTATTGTAGAAAAATAAGAGAGATTTATTATAAAACAAAAGGGATCGAACCGTCTGGTTTGATCCCTTTTTCAAAAGTGGAGAATGGATCTTACAGATGATGTTGCACAAAGCTTGATTGTAATGAGATAAGAAAGTGGATACTTCTATTTTTATAATTATTTTTGGACAAAAAAATGAAACCAACTTATTAATGGTCTCATTTTACCAACGGACTAGAATAATATTTGGTTGATTGGTTTATATTACAACTTGAATGTATTTCTTAACTACATAACGAAGGGGCAACCTATTTTGTTGGATTATTTTGAAGGGAATTATAAAATTTAGCTAGATGAATATTTGGCTTCTCTAACCACTTTACAAACAAACCTCGCTAATGCATTATGCATTGAAGGAAAGATTGTAAATATGACATCCATTGTTTTGCGTAATGGCATAGGGCATATTATAGGTTTATTTTTATGAACTCCATTAATGGCAATTTTCGCAAGTTTTTGAGGAGACATCATCTTGTGTTTTTTCATTTGTTTTGTTATAGCAGACTTATCAATATTAATTGCTTTTGCTGCATCAAATATTGGAGTATCAACGAAGGAGGGACAAAGTGTACTTACTTTAATACCAAACTCTTCCGCTTCATAATGAAGAGAAGTTGTTAAACCTACAATAGCATGTTTAGTTGTAGAATAGGCTGAAGCTATTGGAGAGGGACCAAGCCCTGCCGCAGATGCTGTGTTAACTATATGTCCAAACCCTTGTTCCTTCATTATTTTATACCCTATTTGAGTACCATAAATAACTCCCCATAAATTGATATCAACGATTTCTTTCCAATTTTCTAGCGACATATCGTACAATTCACCGTACATAGAAATTCCAGCATTATTAAATAGATAGTCTATCCTTCCAAATTCTTCATATATTTCTTTGAATACACGTTTCACACAGTTGTAATCAGTGACGTCTACATACATAAATTTAGAAGTTGAAATCTCTTGGTTAAGTTTTTCTTCGAACGCCTTTCCATCCCTCTCATTAATATCGGCGATAACTACAAATATATTTTGAGAGGATAATTCATGACAAATAGCTCTTCCAATTCCTGATGCACCACCCGTGACAATAGCAATCTTTTTATTTTCTCCCATTACATTTCCTCCATAAATCAATCTATTATTGTGATTGAATGGTACCATTGCTATCGAATAAAAGTTGATCTATCATAGATGCATATTCGTCTGCCACACACAAAGCACCATTGCTATTTAAATGAACCCCATCTAAAGTCAAATGAAGGCCTCGCTTACTGGATAATCGATCGATTCGAATTGGATTCTTATAAAAAAATACATCTTTCATCACTGTCATAACACTTGTGCTGATGTAGTCTGAACTGTGTACGTTAGCCAACCGTTTCTCAAATACCGATTGAATATCCAGAAAACTAACATTTAAATATTGATTCGAGATATTTTTAATAATAGAAGACAAATCCTTTAACTCGCAATTTGATTGATTTTTTAAGTTTTCTCCTACTATTGCTGGTGAAACCACAACAACGTACTTGGAAAAAGGAATGACCATATTCAATATTTTACTGAAATAATCACTAAATTCTCGATGGTCTTCAACAATTGGTTGAGCTTGCACTTTTAACAATTTTGAATAAACATCATTAGCACCAATCCAAAGGAAGATTAAATCAAAATTTGACTCCAACTTGGTCTTCGATAATCGTGTATGCAAACTTTTAACCGTTTCCCCAGGTTTACCAAAGTTTAATAGTGTATAACTTGGATATTTTTGCTTTAATATGTTCACAAAGGACACTCCTGGACGACCTTCAGTTAAACTGTCACCGATTAATCCAATCTTCATTTTTATTTCCCCCTTTTTTTATGGATCTTAAAAAGATTGTAATCGCTTGGTTAAACAGAGGTTCTAGTGTTTTTAACTCTTGCGTATTCGTGAGCTGACATAATCCCCCAAGCCAAGTTCCTAGCAATATAGTCCATTCGTCTAGATTACCATCTTTGAACTCCTTTTTTTCTACTCCCTCTTTTAAAATTGTTCGATAAGTACTCATTGGTACAATTGTTAAATCAAATAATTTCTTGATCGATTCAGGACTAGATTTTGGATTTGAAGCGAGCTCTTGACCTGATTTTAATAAAGGCGTTTGGTAATTATAAAGGACATGAATTGCGATGCCGTATAGTTTTTCAGTTGCTGTTGAATAAGTAAATTCTTTTGCTGCCCATTTTTCATACCAATTTTTCATAGTTTCTTGAGCTAAGAGGACAAATAGTTCTTCTTTGTTTTTAAAATGATAATATATATGTCCTTTGCTGTAACCAGAGGCTTTAGAAATATCTCCGACTGATGTTTGATTATATCCTTTTTGAGAAAACAAAAGAGATGCATGCTCCATGATATCTTTTTTTGTAACCTCACTATCATAACGCCTTTTATTCAAATAAATCCTCCTCCCTATAATTAGTACAGTCGTTCTAATTTAAATATACGTATAGAATTTAATTTTTGTGCAGATTATTAAAGAAATTACAATTATACTTTAGAAAATAAGGAAAAATCCTACATGAACTTCAATTCACATAAGCTTGTCTTTATGTGAGTGTGGTACAAGTACGTTGAAAGTTAAACAATGACTACGACAATAAGAATGTTTAACTGTATAAGCAGTTTAAATTAAGATGAGAGGCTAAAATTAGGAGGAAATAAGTTAGTCTTTATTAGCTTAGAATCATAAAATTCTTTGTCAATTGGTGAAATATGTTTTTTACTAGTAGTAATTGAATCTAACACATCTATTTTCTATTCATTTATTATGAATTCCTTCACATTTTTATTTTTTATCGACAAATGGATGATGTTTTCTCAAATAAAAATTGGCTATTGTGCTGTAATCTACTTTTACTAGTAAATATATAGTTCAAAACTTGCCCCTTTTAAATTTTTTTGGAAACAGATGAGTGGGTAAAAAGAGTTGTATATCATCGAGAGAAAGGTGTTTGTATAATGTGTCGACGTCATCTTACAAATTCTGTGGTTAAAAGACTCCTCCAAACAATGAACATCTCCCACACTGGCAACAACAAAGGACGAACCTGTGATTTAACCCACCTACAATCATAATTTTGCTATAATAAATACGTAATTAAACGAAGGGGAGTCTAAAGATAAAATGAAGTCATTTAATATTGATCATCTTATAGCTAGTGTTTTGCAATGGATATTAAATATAGCTTTAATTATATTGTCGATTGTGTTATCAATTTTCTTAGTGAATGAGACAATCACATTTGTTCAGTATATTTTTTCAGCAAAAGAGTATACATCTTATAAATTAGTGGAAAGTATCATCGTCTATTTCTTATACTTCGAGTTTATCGCTTTAATCATTAAGTATTTTAAATCGAACTATCATTTCCCATTACGTTATTTTATTTACATTGGAATTACGGCTTTAATTCGATTAATTATTGTATCCCATGAGGAACCGATGGAGACATTATTATATGCTGGATCCATTCTTGTATTAGTCATTGCTTTATACATATCAAACATGAGAGATTTGAGAAAAGAGTAGTAGTGCAGACATAGGTTTGCACTACTTTTTATGTCTTGACCTTCAAGTTGCTTGAAAGTTTACAATGAAATTAGGGCGTTTGAAATTGAAAAAAATTGAGAAATTAAGTGAAGAGGTTTCTTTTACTTGGAGGTTATAGAAATGAGTCAGGAATTGAAATTACGTCCATTAGAGCGAGAAGATTTAAAGTTCGTACATGAACTTAATAATAATGCACATATTATGTCGTATTGGTTTGAAGAGCCATATGAGGCATTTGTGGAGCTGCAGGATTTATATGATAAACATATCCATGATCAAAGTGAACGCCGTTTTATCCTGGAGAAAGATAATGAGATGGTTGGATTAGTCGAGTTAGTGGAAATCGATTATATTCATCGAAGAACTGAATTCCAAATTATTATTGATCCGAATTATCAAGGGCATGGTTATGCAGCGGAAGCGACGCGTTTAGCGATGGATTACGCTTTTTCTGTATTAAATATGCATAAACTTTATTTAGTGGTGGATAAGGAAAATGAAAAAGCAGTACATGTTTATAAAAAGGTTGGATTTATGGTAGAAGGTGAACTTCTCGACGAGTTTTTCGTGGATGGTAACTATCATAATGCGATAAGAATGTGTATGTTTCAGAAGGAATATTTTAGAGTGAAATAATGAAGTGAAAAGGCTATAGATAATGATTATCTATAGTCTTTTTTGTTACGTTTCAAAATAATTATTTATTGTTAAACGATAAAAGATTGTTGACTTATAATGTGGTGGGGCTTATTATGATGTTAGCCAAAGGGATATAAATAAAATAATTATGAAGTTAAAGGAGAATATATTATGAAAAATAAATTTTTATTAGCTATCGTACTGTTATCGTTAGGATTTACTTGTTTATTAGTACAAGGCACAACTAGTAAAGTAGCGGATAATGGATTGCTTGTAGAACCTTTCTTTTTCCTAGTACCAGTAAGTTACGTATTGTTATTTAGTGGTATTGCTGTATTACTATTTGGATTTATTACTTCAAAGTTGAAAAAACAATAATAAATAAAATAGAACTTTAATCTGTGGGGCCGGTCTCATAGATTATTAGCTCACGACAAATGGAATTTTATGAGCTAAAACACCCACTATGAAATAGAAACATACTATATGGAAGAAAAATAATAAGTGAGCTGAATAATGATGAATCATTATTTTTACAATGGTAGACAAGTAGGGGCAGTTATTACGCTGGCAGGAGCGTAAGGGACAATTCATGCTGTGTATCAGGCCATTCAAATGCAGCAACAAGCACAAGTAGCGCAAATGATGCAAAGTCAGTATATGCCGTATGCGCAGCCGCCTATGCAAATTGTACATTATAATGTGTATCCAGTTAGTTCATTTTCCATTCCATATGGCGGGACATACTTCTTATGAAAGAAAGCGACTGATCAGAGTCGCTTTCTTTTTTTATATTCCGCCTAGTTTCATTCCAAGGAATGCAAAGGCGATACCGATTATATAAGTTGCGCTTATATATATAAATAGTACACCAAAGTTTTTACGGTTGAAGAGCTGAATGGACTCTAGCTTAAATGTCGAAAATGTAGTGAACGCACCCATAAATCCAGTACCTAATAATAATTGCCAGCCTGTAGTGACTCCGTTTCCAATTATATATCCGAGTAAAAATGCCCCTGTTATATTAATGAGAAACGTAGCAATTGGAAATGGTGTTTTATTTCTTTTTTTAAACCAATTGCTAACTGCAAATCTTGTAATCGCACCGAAGAAACCTCCAGTTGCCACTAATAAAGCTTCTATCATAAGTGATCACCTTCCATAAGATGTTTCTTAATTAAGAAATGACCTAGTGTATACCCGAGGCCAGACATAACGAGGCCACCAAGTATGCTGCATGATACATATAAGAAGGCTATGCTCCACTCAGAATGATGTATCAATTGAATAGTCTCTACACTAAATGTTGAAAACGTCGTAAAAGAACCGATGAATCCAGTCCCGATGCCTGTGATTACATCTGAACGTAAAATGTTGAGCTTAGCGATATACGTAGTCAGCCATGCTAATAAGAAGCAGCCGACTAAGTTAATCAGTAATGTAGCTAGTGGAAATGCATGATGCCAAAATTCATGAATAGTAAGACCTAAATAATAACGAGAAAGGGCTCCTAATATACCGGAAATGCCCACGATAATATAAATCAATTTTCTCACCTCTTTAAATAGCTTGCTCAAAAAAATAGACTCCTACCAGTAGTTATACTGGTAGGAGTCATTAGCTAAGCAGCGTGTATGGCGAACTCCATCGCCTATGATTATTACATATAGTGTACTAAACATTGCGTTGGATTTCCAGTGAAGGAGTTGAGGTATTTTGTATTTTTGATGATTCAAGAGCAAGAAATATTACTTATAAACTAAATATAGTGATATAAGATTTTTAATATGATAAAATATTTCGTATGTCTGGCATTCAGTTTAGTTAACTGAAAAAAAAGAAAATTAAGTTTGGTGTTTTAGAAAAGGGGCGTTTATTTGAAGAAATTATTAAAAATAGTACTTATATGTATTTTAGTAGGAGTGGGAGTTGTAGGTGGTTTTTTAGGATATATGACACTTACAAAAGAACAGCCTGCTGATGTTATAAGTTTGAAGGTGGAAAATAATAAAGAGCGCGTATTAGCGACAGGAAATGAATTTAAAGTTACAACATTTAATATTGGATATGGTGGATTAGATAAGGAGCAAGACTTCTTTATGGATGGGGGAAAGAGGTCTGGTTCAAGTAGTAAAGAACAGACTGAAGTGAACTTAAAGAATATGCTTTCGTTTTTACAAAATGAGAATAGTGATTTTGCGCTACTACAAGAAGTTGATATAAAATCACTTCGATCATTTGATGTGAATGGGCATGAATTTTTGAAAAAAGGATTACTTGATTATGCTTCGTCGTTCGGAAAGAACTATGATACAAAATGGGTTCCCGTTCCAATTACAAGTCCAATGGGATATGCTGAGGCTGGATTAAGTACATTTTCTAAATATACAGTTCAAACAGCGAAGAGATTCCAGCTTCCTGGAATGGAACCTTGGCCGAAGCGTTTATTCGATTTAGATCGAGCGATTGTTGAACATACAATCCCAGTTAATAATGGAAAACATGTTAGACTTGTCAACTTACATTTGTCTGCATACGATGAAGGCGGGAAAATTAGAAAACAGCAAGTAGAGTATTTAAAAGAATATATGAACAAGCATTATAAAAATGGTGATTACGTAATAATGGGCGGAGATTGGAATCAATTAGTTTCTGATGTTCAATTAAGTGATCCGAAGTTTGTGAAGGAGCGTCCTGAGTGGTTAGTAGAGTTACCAAAGGACTTTACTGATGGTGGCTTTAAGTGGGCTGTAGATTCGTCTGTTATGACGGTGAGAGATGATGTAAAGAAGTATGTGGAAGGTGAAAACTTTGTTACGATTATTGATGGCTTTATCGTTTCACCGAATGTTGAGATTGTAAATGTACAAGGGAAAGATTTAAAGTTTGAGAATAGTGATCATAACCCAGTGAGTGCGGTATTTAAGTTGAAGTAATTAAGTGTAGAAAGTGGGACTTTATATATGGAATGGTTAAAGAAAACTTGTTTTTCTAACCTTGAGAAAGGATCACAGAAAAATCATTTATTGCTGTTTATTACGATTTGTAGTTTCTTCCTTGGAATAATCGCGATTGGGTATTACGGATATATTTTTACAGAGAGAGCAATAGCGTTTTGGGTTTGTGGTATTTCTGTCGTTGTATTTGGAACGCTTCTTACTTTTATAGAAAGCATGGAAGCGATGTATAAATATATCATGACATTTATGTTGCTTATGATGTCTTATATTATGGTACAGGCTTTTAATGAAAGCCCGGCTGTATTTCAAATGGTCTACTTTACACTAGCGGTTTCACTTATTTATTTAAGTGAACGTCTCATTTTAATTCTTGGCGGGATAGCTGTTGTGATCACATTTATCCTTTGTAGCTATTGGCCGGAGCAGTTTTTTGCTTATACAGCTGCATCTGAAGCGGCAAACTTTGCAAGCTTGTTAGCGATCGTTACGATTGCAATGTGGGGTGTCACGAAGATTGGCTCTAATCTGTTAGTGCGTTTAAGTGATGAGAAGCAAGAAGTAATGAGGAAAGCTCAGGAGCTAGAAGAAACGCAAAGACTGATTGAGGAAACGGTTGTGAAACTAGATAGTAATTTCAATTGTTTAAGACAAAATATGAATACATCGATGGAGTCGATGAGTGAAATTAATTTCGCTTTTGAAGAGGTGGCAGTTGGCACTCAATCACAATCAGAGATGATGCATCGTTCGGTAGAAGTATTGAATGATATGGAGGGGAATATTGAACAAATCATTTCTCAAGTAAGAAATGCATCGATTCGTGTTGATGAAAGTTTAGAAATTTCAAAGAGTAGTGTACATACTTTACGAAATTTTGAAGCGAATATGAGAAGTTTAAATGATGTTGTTTCACAATCGGGAATTATATTTAGAGATTTAATGATGCAATCGAAACAAATTAATGAAATTGTAGATGTAATAACGAATATTTCAAGTCAGACGAGTTTGTTAGCTTTAAATGCAAATATTGAAGCTGCAAGAGCAGGAGAACATGGAAAAGGCTTTGCTATTGTAGCGAATGAAGTATTAAAGCTTGCGGAGGAATCGAATCGTTCTGCGGGAAGAATTCAAGGGATTTTGAAGGAGTTTAGTAATCAAGCAAGTAAGGTCGAAGTACAGGTAGAGAAATCAGAAAGAGTACAAGAAGAATGTAATGAAATGCTAGTAAGTGTTTTAACAAATGTAACGGATTTAGGGAAGTTTATTGATGAAATTAATGATGTAATGAGAGAAATTGTTGATCATCAAGAAAATTTCCAAGTTAAAACGACGAATATCGTAAAGGGTGTTACACATGCTTCCAATGTAATCCAGCAAACTTCGGTGGCTACAGAAGAAGTGTTAGCAAGTGTGGAAGAAGAAAAACATCGAAATGATACATCAGTGAAGACGTTACATACTGTTAGTGAGCAAGTGAAGCTGCTAGAAGATATTTTAGAAAAGTAATATCACTTTAAAAGGGCACACCGTGTGTGCCTTTTTTCATTTAAACGAATACTTGATAGGAATTTAATTGCTTTTCTGCGCGTTTTCTGCCAAGCTTAAAGAGATAAAATTCAACTATAGCTACTGATTATTAGTTGAACCTCGCGGATAGCGAGATAAAATACTTCAAAGAAAGAATTATATAGGTGACGCATATGATCGAAGTTAAGACTTCTGAACTTAGTGATGGAGAATTTAATAGAGGTGTATTTGCAACTCGTGATATTAAAAAAGGTGAGTTGATACACGCAGCACCAGTTATCTCTTATCCGAATGAACAGCATGAACACATTGAGAAAACATTACTTGCTGACTACGCATTTGAGTATGGGATTAATCATACAGCAATCCTTTTAGGATACGGTATGTTATTCAATCATTCATATACACCGAATGCAACGTATGATATTGTCTTCGAGAACCATACGTTTAACTTCTTCGCTTATAAGGATATAAAAGCGGGAGAAGAAATCTTAATCAATTATAATGGTGAAGTTGATAACGATGAACTGTTATGGTTTGATAAAGAAAAAGAAGAGAACGAAAAGTAATTTAAAATAAGTAAGGAAAGGGATGCTTTTACATAGGTAAAAGCATCTTTTTTGTTGATGAAAACAAAAAATATTTCAAAAAAATACCACTTTATTTTCGTGTGGTATAGTAAGATACTGAAGGATAGTGTTTTGAAAAAGTAATATATTTTACAAATTGTTGTCTTTCTGATGACATGTCAAGTTTAGTAGCCCATTTGGGTTGCTTTATTATGCAATATATATTTTAATATGAGTGGCACCTCTTATAAATTAAGGGGTTTATAGGTGTCTCGAATTGATTTTGGGTACACTGTATCCACCACTTTAGGTTCGTTCATGTATGTGGGGATATTATGGGCCCGTATAACGGGATAAAAAGAATATAGAAATAGAGGAATCGTAAAATGAATATGCAAGAGGTTTATGAATATTTAAGTACGGTATTGCCTGAAGGTCATGTGAAACAAGATGAAATGTTAAAGAATCATACGCATATTAAAGTTGGTGGAAAAGCAGATGTGTTCGTTGCACCGACAAATTATGATGAAATTCAAGAAGTTATTAAATATGCTAACGAATATAATATTCCAGTTACGTTTTTAGGAAATGGATCGAATGTCATTATTAAAGATGGTGGAATTCGCGGGATTACAGTAAGTTTAATTCACATTACAGGTGTTACTGTAACAGGAACGACGATTGTAGCACAGTGCGGTGCTGCAATTATTGACGTATCACGTATTGCGTTAGACCATAACTTAACGGGTCTTGAGTTTGCTTGCGGTATTCCAGGTTCAGTTGGCGGAGCATTATATATGAATGCAGGTGCATACGGCGGTGAAATTTCGTTTGTATTAACAGAAGCTGTCGTAATGACAGGTGATGGAGAGCTACGTACTTTGACGAAAGAAGCATTTGAATTTGGATATCGTAAGAGTGTATTTGCGAACAACCATTATATTATTCTTGAAGCGAGATTTGAACTTGAAGAAGGTGTACGTGAAGAAATTAAAGCAAAAATGGATGATTTAACGTTTAAACGTGAGTCAAAACAGCCTCTAGAATATCCTTCATGTGGTAGCGTATTTAAACGCCCACCAAATAACTTTGCTGGTAAATTGATTCAAGAATCAGGACTACAAGGTAAGCGGATTGGCGGAGTGGAAGTTTCTCTAAAACACGCTGGATTTATGGTGAATGTTGATAATGGAACAGCACAAGATTATATCGATTTAATTCACTTCGTACAAAAGACAGTTGAAGAGAAATTTGGCGTGAAGTTAGAGCGCGAAGTAAGGATTATTGGAGAAGATAAAGAATAAAACATACGTATGAAATTGCGAATTATTTTAAAATAATATTTTGGTATTGTTGACAATTTGTTTTCAATTCAATATAATGGCTAATAATTTAACAAATAACATACGTTGAAAGAGCCCAGTAGCAGTTTGTCACTGTTAACGAGAGAGCTAGGGGATGCTGGAACCTAGCACAAACAAACTTGTGAATTACACTCTGGAGTATCTTAGGTAATGCTAAGCGGATTGGCAATCGATATTATTGCTAAGAGTGGTATGAGTGGCTATGCTATTTATACAAACTGGGTGGTAACACGGTGAATAATCGTCCCTATGTCATAGACATAGGGATTTTTTGTTTTTTTAAAATAAAGGGGATGACAAAAGGTGAACATTATTGATGAATTAGAATGGCGCGGTGCCGTTAATCAACAGACTGACGAAGAAGGTTTACGTAAGCTAGTAGAAGAGAAAAAGATTTCACTTTACTGCGGAGTGGATCCGACTGGTGATAGTATGCATATCGGGCATTTGATTCCATTTATGATGATGAAGAGGTTCCAGTTAGCCGGCCATCATCCAGTTATTTTAATTGGCGGAGCAACAGGAACAATTGGTGATCCGAGTGGACGTCAATCAGAACGCCAACTTCAAACGTTAGAAGTAGTTCAGCATAATGTAGATGCGTTAACAGCACAAATGAAAAAGCTATTTGATTTTGGCGGAAATAGCGAAGTGAAGATGGTAAATAACTACGACTGGACACATGAAATAAATATTATTGAGTTTTTACGTGATTACGGGAAAAATTTTAGCATTAATAGCATGTTAGCAAAGGACATCGTAGCAAGTCGTTTAGATACAGGAATCTCTTTCACAGAATTTACGTACCAAATCTTGCAAGCGATGGACTTCCATTATTTATACACGAAAGAAGATGTTCAACTGCAAATTGGCGGTAGTGACCAATGGGGAAATATTACGAGTGGTTTAGATTTAATTCGTAAGTTAGAAGGGCACGAAGCAAAAGTATTTGGATTGACGATTCCGTTACTATTGAAATCAGATGGTACGAAGTTTGGTAAATCAGCAGGTGGTGCAGTTTGGCTTGATCCTGAAAAAACGACACCGTTTGAATTTTACCAGTTCTGGGTGAATACAGATGACCGTGATGTTGTTAAATACTTGAAATACTTTACGTTCTTAACGAAAGAGCGCATCGATGAATTGGCAGTGAAGGTAGAAACAGAGCCTCATAAACGTGAAGCGCAAAAAGTATTAGCGGAAGAAATGACAAAATTCGTTCATGGAGAAGAAGCATTCCTGCAAGCTGTGAAAATTACAGCAGCGTTATTTAGCGGAGATATTAAATCGTTAACAGCCGATGAAATTGAACAAGGCTTTAAAGAAATGCCAACATTCCAGTCTTCAAAAGAGACGAAAAATATCGTAGAATGGCTAGTTGATTTAGGAATTGAGCCATCTAGACGACAGGCGCGTGAAGATATTAATAATGGAGCTATTTCTATGAATGGCGAAAAAGTAACGGATGTGGGTACGGATGTTACGGTAGAGAATTCATTTGATGGACGATTTATTATTATTCGTAAAGGGAAGAAGAACTACAGCCTTGTGAAGTTAGGAGAATAGTTTGTGTGAAAGGATGGGAGTAGGAAGAATACTTCCATTCTTTCGTATACACAATTTAGACATAAAATAATCAGTAAATTTAGATAATTAAAAGGATTATATTATTCTTCTGCCGAATAAATAAGTTAGAGAAAATTACGGATAAAAATAGCCCGAACCATGCAGGGCATGATTCGGGCTTATATTCAGATTAGTAAGCTAAGCTGAATAGACCTTTAATGTGTGATAAGTAACGAACGTTACTTGCTTCTTTCATTAATGATGCTGGTAAGCCTTTAAGTGGAGTATTGCTTGCTCCGATTGTAGCAACAGCATCTTTACGTCCTAGACTAGCAAGTGTTCCAGAGTTTACAGGTGCAAACTCTTCGAATGCTTTGCCTTCTAGTGCTGCGTATAAGTTGTATCCAATTAACTCACCCATTTGCCAAGCGATTTGTGCAGTTGGTGGGTATGGACGTCCGTCTGGAGAGAAGACAACAGCGCTGTCTCCAGCAACGAATACGTCTTTGTGAGAAGTAGATTGTAGGTATGCATCAACTGTTGCACGTCCACGGTTAACTTCAAGACCTGATTCACCGATTAATGGGTTACCTTGTACGCCACCTGTCCAAACGAATGTGTTAGCAACAAGTTTTTGACCGTCTTTTAAGTCGATTTCATTGCCAGCAACGTTTGTTACAGGAAGACCAGTTAAGAATGTAACACCGCGTGCTTCTAGGCTAGTAGTTGCACGTTCGATTAAGTGGTCTGGTAATACTGGAAGGATTTTTGGACCTGCTTCAACAAGAAGAAGTTTAACTTCTTTTGGATTTACGCCGTGGCTTTTTGCAAGTTTAGGCATAATGTCAGCAAGCTCACCAACTAGCTCAACGCCAGTTAATCCGCCACCACCGATTACGATTGTAGCATCAGCTTCGTTTTTCGTTTTCGCGTATTCACGAATACGGTCTTCAACGTGTTGGTAGATTTTGTTTGCATCAGCAGCAGATTTTAATACCATGCTGTTTTCTTCTAGTCCTGGAATACCGAAGTAAGCAGTTTTACTTCCTAAAGCAACTACAAGTGCATCGTAAGATAAAGTAGTGCCGCCAGCTAGTTTGATTTCTTTGCTATCAACTGAGAATGACTCAACTGTTGCAATTTTAAGATCGATGTCTTTACCTTTGAAAAGCTTTGTAAGTGGCATTGCAATTGCTTGCTCAGACACGTTACCAGCTGCAAGGCGGTGTAATTCAGTGATGATTTGGTGTGTTGGGTATTGATTAATCACTGTAACTTGTGCTTCTGATTTGCTGTAATATTTACGTACGTTTAAAGCGGCAAGAAGACCGCCATAACCAGCGCCTAAGATGACAATTTGTTTTGACATAGTATGATATCCCCCGTCTTTACTAATTGTTGTTATAAGTTAAATTATTTATTGTTACGTTCTGCACTAATTTGAAGATATGCGTTCACAAAGCGGAACATTTTTTGTGCTTGTGGATCTTTTAGTAATTTTAACAGACCGAATAGGCCGATAACTTCGTTGCTTTCGTCAGCACGATCTTTCGCTTCGATTGCAGTAGCAGCCATGCTTTTCACTGTATCTTTTACAGGTTCTACAAGCTCTGTAATTGCACCAACAGTGTCGCTTTTTAATACTTCATCAGTAGCAACAGTTTGAGCGAAGTCATAAGACTTAGTTAAAATGTTAACAAGCTCAGTTAATTTTGGAAGCTGTTCTACTAGTGTTGTTAATGATTCTTGTACCTCAGGTTTTAACAACTGATCAAGTACATCAAGTTGTCCTTGGCTAGCAGAAATTTGTACAGTTTCTTGTTCTGGCTTTGTTTGAGTCATAGTTTCTGGCATCTCCAATTCTCCTTTACGATAGCAATACTCTTATTTTTGATAGGTAAGATAGTAAACGCTTGCGAAACATTATACAAAGTTTCACAAAGCACAATAAAATGCCTTTAAATTTATGTCAGCAAGTAAGCTGAAATCATAAATCCAAAACCATAATTTCCTACCTATTATTTATGAACTGTCCGATATATGGCTTGTCCGCATAATGGAAAAGCTCCGTTACCGGAAAGTGTATATAATATATATCCTATATTATATACTATATACACCTATGTTAACATAAAAATGATTCCTAATTATTTGATATTGAGTGTATAACGTAGTACTGACAAGGTATGAAAGCGTATAAAATATTTTGTTGCAGCTAGAAATGTACATATATATAAAGAAAAAAAGGAAAAAATGAACAAATTTACGTTCGTTTTTTCCTTTTTTTCTATTATTCACCTTCTGTGATTAGCATTGATGTGTTACCCTCTTTTTCAAGATGGCATTCGCCCCAAGTACAAAGAGAATCAAGAATAGATTCTAAAGACCAACCGTAGTCTGTAAGAGAATATTCTACTTTTGGTGGAACTTGATTGTATACTTTTCTTTGAATAACGCCGTCGTCTTCTAATTCACGTAATTGCTGTGTTAACATTTTTTGTGTAATACCAGGCATTAAACGTTTTAGTTCACTCGTTCTCTTTGTACCTTTCGTTAAGTGACAAAGGATAACAACCTTCCATTTGCCGCCGATAACCTCTAAAGTCGCTTCTACAGGAATATTGTATTTCTTCATATAAAACCCTCCTTTTGTGAGTAAAGTAAGCAAAATTATACAAATGTTACTTTTTAGTACCTATAGCACTTTAAAGTACGTACTTTTTATCATGTTAAATATGTTTCATAATAGCATATGTAAGAGGCAAATGAGTAGTACGGTACTGAAAAGTGACTATGTTACTTTTTGGTGCCTATCGTACTTTAAAGTGCGTTCTTCAAAAAAAGAGTGGAACCATTCATAATAGCATTTGTAGAGATTAAATATATTTTTTAGAAGATAAAAGGGCCTTTTTATCGCACTATTATGATTGGATTTCTTGTAATAAGGAGGAATTCAATTGAGTTCATATACAGTACCATCTTCGGAAGTTCAGACGAATCGAAGAAGTATGTTTGCTTTATTAGCATTAGCAATTAGTGCATTTGGAATTGGTACAACCGAGTTTATTAGTGTCGGTTTATTACCATCTATTTCAAAAGATTTAAATGTTTCGGTTACAACAGCCGGTTTAACGGTTTCCTTATATGCGTTAGGGGCAGCGGTTGGAGCTCCTGTGTTAACAGCGTTAACGGCTAGTATGTCGAGAAAGACATTATTAATGTGGATTATGGTTATTTTTATTATTGGTAATAGCATTGCAGCAGTAGCAACAAGCTTCACTATATTAATTATCGCAAGGATTGTATCTGCATTTGCACATGGTGTGTTTATGTCGATAGGATCTACAATTGCGGCTGCAATTGTACCAGAGAATAAACGTGCTAGCGCCATTGCAATTATGTTTACTGGATTAACAGTTGCGACTATTACAGGTGTGCCAATTGGAACGTTTATCGGTCAACAATTTGGCTGGAGAGCGTCGTTTATGGCGATTGTTGTAATTGGAATTATTGCTTTTATCGCGAATAGCATACTCGTCCCATCCAATTTTAAAAATGGTGTACCTGTATCGTTTCGTGATCAATTCAAACTAATTAAAAATGGAAGACTGTTACTCGTTTTCATTATTACTGCACTTGGATACGGCGGTACATTCGTAACATTTACGTATTTATCACCCCTATTACAAGAAGTAACAGGATTTGAAGCAAGTACCGTTACCATCATTTTATTAGTTTATGGAATTGCAATTGCGATAGGGAATATGGTCGGCGGAAAATTATCGAATCATAATCCAATTCGAGCGCTATTTTACATGTTCTTTATCCAAGCGATTATATTATTTGTTTTAACATTTACAGCGCCATTTAAAGTAGCTGGATTAATCACAATTATTTTCATGGGACTATTCGCATTTATGAATGTTCCGGGGCTACAAGTATATGTAGTTATATTGGCAGAGCGCTTTGTTCCAAGTGCGGTTGATGTTGCTTCAGCAATTAATATTGCCGCATTTAACGGAGGGATCGCTTTAGGTTCTTATATAGGTGGCCTTGTAACGAATTCGTTAGGATTAATCCACACTGCTTGGGTAGGCGGTCTTATGGTAGTAGCTGCTGTTATTTTAACAGCGTGGAGTATGACATTAGAAAAAAGAGATCAGGTAAAATAAAAGGAGAGAAAATAAAATGAAAAACTTACAAAGTAAAGCAGTATTAAATAATGGTGTGGAAATGCCTTGGTTCGGTTTAGGTGTATTTAAAGTAGAAGAAGGACCAGAACTTGTAGAAGCTGTAAAAGCAGCAATTAAAGCAGGATACCGCAGCATCGATACAGCTGCAATTTACGGAAATGAAAAAGCAGTAGGAGAAGGAATTCGTGCAGGTATCGAAGCAACTGGTATTTCAAGAGAAGATTTATTCATCACTTCAAAAGTATGGAATGCAGATCAAGGATATGAAACGACAATTGCTGCATACGAAGAGAGCTTAAAAAAATTAGAACTAGATTATTTAGATCTATATCTTGTTCACTGGCCTGTAGAAGGGAAATATAAAGATACATGGAGAGCGTTAGAAACACTTTATAAAGAAAAGCGCGTACGTGCAATTGGTGTAAGTAACTTCCAAATCCATCACTTACAAGATGTAATGAAAGATGCAGAAATCAAGCCAATGATTAACCAAGTAGAATACCACCCTCGTTTAACACAAAAAGAATTACAAGCTTTCTGTAAAGAACAAGGTATTCAAATGGAAGCATGGTCACCACTTATGCAAGGTCAATTATTAGATAACGAAACATTACAAGCAATTGCTGAGAAACACGGTAAAACGACAGCTCAAGTTATTTTACGTTGGGATCTTCAAAATGGAGTAATCACAATTCCAAAATCAACGAAAGAACAGCGCATCGTTGCAAATGCCGATATATTTAATTTCGAATTAATGAAAGAAGATATGGAAAAAATTGATGCGTTAAATGAAAATCATCGCGTTGGTCCAGACCCTGATAACTTTGATTTCTAAACTTATAGTGGAGAGAAAGAGTGCAAACAGTTTGCACTCTTTTTTGTTTTGCTTATGCATAAAAAAAATTTCTAACTAAATAATAAACAGTAGTAAATTTGTTATTTCATAAGGGGTTGTAAACATGAATATAAAACGATTGTTCAAGCTAGTGGCCGCTTTTTTGAGTGTTTTATTTGTATTTGCGAACTTATTATTTCCACTTCAAAAAGCATTCGCAGAAGTTATGGACCATACGAAGTATCAAATGGATTGGAGTTATAGCAAGTCCAAGAAGAAACCAATCCGAACAGAACTTATTAAAACAGCAGATGGAAAAATTGCCTTTTGCTTAAATGTAGATTTGAAATCTCCCAGCGGTCAAGATTTACCGGAAATGGGGAAAGTGGATATTAATGTGTACCGCGTATTACTAAATGGATATCCACAAAAGAGTCCACAAGAATTAGGTGTTTCTGATTGGAGAGATGCGCATTACGCAACGCAGCTTGCGGTGTGGAATGCGTTAAAGCAAATTGATATTAACGATTTAGAGTTCCGTAACAAAAATGTAGAAAAAGTAACGAAAGACATCGTTGCGAAGGCAAGTGCTAGTGAGGAATTGCAAGAAATTACAATGAGTGTAGTACCATCAGAAGAACAACAAGCAGTATTGAAAAATGATTTCTTTGAAACAGGTTTATATACAGTAGAAACAAACGCGAAAAGTGGAACGTATAAAGTGCAAGCAACAGGTGCTCCAGTGGGCGCGAAGTTTGTAAATGAAAAGGGCGAAGCAAAAACGGAATTCAATGTAGGAGAAAAATTCCGCATCTTAATTCCGAAACAGACACCAGCTGGTGGATTTAGCTTTAAAGTATCAGGAAAATTAACGAAGCTACAAGGGATTGCACATAAAGGTACACCAACAATTCAAAATGCAGTCGTATTACTTGAGCGCAGTGAAGAAGAAACAAGTCCGGAGTTATCAGTGAGTTGGAAAAAAGGAAATGGTCATGATAATAATAAACCACATACTCCAAACGAACCGCATAAACCGAGTCAATATAAAAGGTAAGGATGAAAGCATTGGTGTTAACCAATGCTTTTTATATATGAAATTTAAAATTATATCAAGATGATTTTAATGAGGGTGAAAACAATGTTTTTGTGTTTTAAAAGGCATTTAAAAATAAAGAAATTTACATGTTAAAATTAATGGATTTCATTCGCGAAATTGTAACATTATTCTAAAAGAGTAAATTAGAAGAGCGATTCGCTTCAACAGAGGTTTCATTTAACATTCCTCAAAGTGGATTAGAACAAGTAAAGGGAACGTTATAATAAAAATGCGCATAGATACAATATCTATGCGCATTTTTTATTATTCAGCTTCAGAAACTACTGTGAAGCGTTCGTTTACGTGTTTTGGATTTTCAATTTCATCAAGTGCTGCTACTGCGAAATCTTCGTAACTTACGTAGCTATCACCTTTTGAGTTAACAAGAAGATTGTCTTTTCCAGCTTTGTAAGAACCAGTACGTTTTCCTAATGCGAATAATGCAGAAGGGCTGATGAATGTCCAAGTAATATCGTTTGTTTGTTGCAAAATTTCTAAGTTTTTACCTTGATTTTGAGCAGTTGCAAGGTATTCATTAGGGAAACCTGGTGTCTCAAATACACGTGTTGTTTTCTCTTCGTCTACAAATAAGCTTCCAGCTCCGCCAACTACAAGTAATTTTGTATTTGGTGCACCTTTCATAGCTTCAATTAGTACATTTCCTGCATCTACGTGAAGGTGTTCTTCTCCTGCTGGAGCGCCGAATGCATTTACAACTACGTCGAATGCTTGTAGGTCGTTAGATGTAAGAGCGAATACATCTTTCTCTAAAACTGTTACATTTTCTTCTGTAATTTTTGTAGCGTTTCTTACGATTGCAGTTACTTCATGTCCGCGATCTAATGCTTCTTTTAAAATACGACTTCCTGCTTTACCAGTTGCTCCGATAATTCCGATTTTCATAATAAATCCCTCCAAAGTGTTTTGTTAAAGTGTATATCTGAAAGTGAATGAATGTATTGTAATTAGGTTTGTTACAACCCGTTGTAATCATTATAGTTACAGGTAGGTGTTTTTGTCAATGGGGTTGTTTGTAGATTTATTTTTTATTTTAGTATGTACAGTTAGAGGGAGGAGAGTCATAAAAAGATTGTTAATTTATAAACATCTAACATTTGGAAATCGAAAGTTGTCGAATAATGTTGATTTTTTAATATTTTTTGAATATAATTCGATTTATGGAGAAAAGGAGGGTTAATTGTATGAATATTTTGGAACAATTCGTTTCGTCAACAAATACAATTCTTTGGTCATATATTCTTATTGCAATGTTAATTGGTTTAGGGCTTTATTTTTCTATTAAATTGAAATTCGTACAAATTACTCATTTAGGGGAAATGGTTCGACTAATGAGTGATGGATTAACTGGAAAGACACGTAAAAAAGGTAGTGTATCTTCTTTCCAAGCTTTCTGTATGAGTTCAGCAGCTCGTATTGGAATCGGGAACTTAGCCGGTGTAGCATTAGCTATTTCTATGGGAGGACCTGGAGCAGTATTTTGGATGTGGGTTATTGCGATTATCGGAGCGTCTTCAAGTTTCGTAGAAAGTACGCTTGCACAAATTTATAAAATAAAAGATGGCAGTGGCTTCCGTGGTGGTCCTGCTTATTATATGGAAAAAGGTTTAAATAAACGTTGGATGGGAATTTGGTTCTCTATCCTTATTACAATTAGTTACGGGTTAATTTTTAACTCAGTACAAGCAAATACAGTTACATTGGCGTTTGAAAATGCATTTGGTTTAGAGCGTTATATTGTTGGAATTGCATTAGCTGCATTAGTTGCGGTTATTATTTTTGGTGGTGTAAAAAGTATCGCACGTATGTCGGAAATGATTGTTCCGCCAATGGCGCTTATTTATATTGCAGTAGCTATTTTTGTTGTCATTAAAAACTTCTATTTAATACCAGATGTGTTTACGGAAATCTTTAAAGGTGCATTCGGTTTAGATTCAGCTGTAGGTGGCGGTATCGGTGCTGCAATGAAATATGGTATTCAGCGAGGATTATTTGCGAATGAAGCAGGTATGGGTAGTGCGCCGAACGCAGCAGCAACAGCTGATGTAACGCATCCGGCGAAACAAGGTTTTATTCAAACAATTGGCGTATTAGTAGATACATTCTTAGTATGTACATCAACAGCATTTATCGTACTATGTTCTGGTGCATATAAAGCAACAAATTTAGAAGGTATTGAATTAACGCAAAATGCATTAAGTTCACAAATTGGCCCATGGGCAAGCAGTTTCTTAGCGATTATTATTTTCTTATTTGCATTTAGTTCACTTCTAGGAAACTACTACTATGGTGAAACAAATATTGAATTCATTAAACAAAGTAAAACGTGGTTAACAATTTACCGTATTGCAGTAGTTGGAATGGTATTATTCGGTTCTGTTGCGACGCTTAAAGTCGTATGGAGTATGGCAGATTTATTTATGGGCCTCATGGTAATGACAAACTTAATTGCGATTACACTTCTTGGCCGATTTGCATATGCTGCTTTGGCAGACTATGTAAGGCAAAAGAAACAAGGAAAAGATCCAGTCTTCAGTGCAGATTCTATTCCTGGTTTAACGAATACAGAGTGTTGGGATAAGCCGGTGGTAACGAATAAAGAAAAAGCAATGTAATGAAAAGATGAGTATCGAGCTGAATTCGATACTCATCTTTTTTGTTGTAATACATGATGTGAATTGCAATTCGGTTTGTTTTTCTTGCTATTTGTAGTTTGGAAATAACCAGTTGAATAGGTAGGGATGTTTGTGCTATTTTCCACGTTTTAAGTATAGAAAAAATAAGTATGTCATATATGGTAACAATTACATGTTAGAAAACCTTACATGTTTTTGTCGAAAATTCTTGATTACTAAGAGTTTTTAAAATATAATTTTCTTATTGTGAAGAAGAGGGGGCAATGCAATTATGGATTTTTTAGCTAAAGTAATTGGAGATATAAATAATGTCCTTTGGTCATATATCATTATTGCGATGTTAATTGGGTTAGGGCTTTATTTTTCATTCCGTGTGAAATTTGTCCAAGTTCGTTACTTCGGTGAAATGATTCGATTGCTTGGGGATGGGGCAAGTTCGAAAACGAGGAAGGCTCAAAAAGAGAAGAGCGGTGTATCATCGTTCCAGGCTTTTTGTATGAGTACAGCTTCTCGTGTAGGTACTGGTAACTTAGCTGGTGTAGCTATCGCAATTTCAGCAGGTGGCCCAGGAGCAGTATTTTGGATGTGGTTAATTGCGGTAATTGGGGGGGCTTCTGCATTTGTAGAGAGCACATTAGCGCAAATTTATAAAGTAAAAGATGGGAATGCGTTCCGTGGTGGCCCAGCTTATTATATGGAAAAAGGATTAAATAAGCGCTGGCTTGGAGCTATTTTCTCTGTTTTAATAACAGTAAGTTTCGGATTAATTTTTAACGCTGTACAGTCTAATACTGTAGCGGCTGCTTTTGATGGGGCATTCAAAACAGATAGTAGATTAGTGGGTCTTGTAATGGCTGGTTTACTTGCAGTTATTATTTTCGGCGGAGTAAAACGTATTGCACGCGCGGTTGAAATGATTGTCCCGGTAATGGCAATTATTTATGTAGCAGTAGCATTATTCGTTGTTGTAACAAACATTACGGCAATTCCGTATGTATTTAAAGAAATTTTCTTACATGCTTTCGGAATTAAAGAAGTAGTGGGCGGAGGATTAGGAGCTGCGATTTTACTAGGGGTAAAACGCGGATTATTCTCAAATGAAGCTGGTATGGGTAGTGCGCCGAACGCAGCTGCGACTGCAAACGTAACGCACCCAGTTAAACAAGGTTTCATTCAAACTTTAGGGGTATTTACAGATACATTATTAATTTGTAGTTGTACAGCATTTATCATTCTTTTATCAGATGTGCATAATGCAGCTGATCTAAATGGTATTCAATTAACGCAGCAAGCATTAAGCCAGCATATCGGACCGTGGGCGTCTATATTTGTAGCGGTTGCAATCTTCTTGTTTGCATTTAGTTCATTAGTAGGTAACTACTACTATGGTGAAACAAATATTGAGTTCTTAAATGGAAGTAAAGTGCTATTAAATGCATACCGCATTGCTGTACTTGGTATGGTTATGTTAGGGTCTGTAGCAACAATTCAAATCGTTTGGGATGTAGCAGATTTATTCATGGGTATTATGGCTGTTATTAACTTAGTTGCAATCGTATTCCTTTCTAAGTATGCTTTTGCGGCATTATCAGATTACGTAAAGCAAAAAAAACAAGGAAAAGATCCAGTCTTCTATGCGAATGCAATTCCAGGTCTGAAAAATACAGAGTGCTGGGAAGAGCAAATAGCAGATAAAGAAAAAGCAGTATAATGAGGTGAGCATCAAGTGAAACTTGATGCTCATTTTTTGTTTTATTTAGCTATTTGTAGGTAGTAAAAGACGAACATTCATGAATGTTTTATAATAAAATGTAATTTTTTAAAGAAAAGTGCGGATATGAGTTGTGATTTATGTTAGAATGGAAAATGCCTTTGAAACAAGAGGTTTTATGATCTTTCCTACCCGGTTTAAGGTTTTGGAGGAGAAATGGAAAGTTCGGATTATTTCTTATTTTGAGTGGTCAGACGTTCAACGTTAATGAAGAGTTAAATGGAGGATTTTATTAATGAAGTTTGTTATGTTTCTTGTAGGATTGCTCGTTGTATTTGTACTCGGTTTTCTTATAAGTGCCGATCGAAAGAAGATTAAGTACAAACCAATCGCAATTATGCTTGTTATTCAGCTAGCACTATCTTATTTCTTATTAAATACACAGGTTGGTTATATTTTAGTAAAAGGAATTTCAGATGGATTTGGCGCGCTTCTTGGATATGCGGAAGCTGGAATCGTTTTCGTATTTGGTGGCCTTGTTAATAAAGGAGAGGTTTCATTCTTCTTAACAGCGTTATTACCAATCGTATTCTTTGCCGTTTTAATTGGAATTCTGCAACACTTTAAAATTTTACCGATATTTATTCGTGCTATTGGTACTTTGTTAAGTAAAGTAAATGGTCTAGGAAAACTAGAATCATATAACGCAGTAGCAGCTGCTATTGTTGGACAGGCTGAAGTATTTATTACAGTAAAAGATCAATTAAGTAAAATCCCAAAACATCGTTTATATACATTATGTGCATCTTCCATGTCGACAGTATCAATGTCAATCGTAGGTTCTTATATGAAAATGATCGAGCCGAAATATGTAGTAACGGCACTTGTATTAAATTTATTTAGTGGTTTCATTATTATTCATATTATTAACCCGTACGATATTACAGAAGAAGAAGATACACTGAAATTAGAAAATAAGAAAAAACAATCATTCTTTGAAATGCTAAGTGAATATATTATGCTTGGTTTTACAATTGCGATAACGGTAGCAGCGATGTTACTTGGTTTCGTAGCATTAATTACAGCAATCAATAGCTTGTTTGATTCAATATTCGGTATTACATTCCAAGCTATTTTAGGATATATTTTCTCACCATTAGCATTCGTAATGGGTATCCCGCAAGCAGAGATGGTAACAGCGGGACAAATTATGGCAACAAAATTAGTATCAAACGAGTTTGTTGCAATGCTTGATCTTGGAAAAGTAGCTGGTGATTTATCAGCTCGTACAGTTGGTATTCTTTCTGTATTCCTTGTATCATTTGCGAACTTCTCATCAATCGGAATTATCGCAGGTGCAACGAAAGGTATCGATGAAAATCAATCAAATGTTGTATCATCATTCGGTCTACGCCTTGTGTACGGTGCGACATTAGTAAGTATTCTATCAGCGATTATCGTTGGTGTTATGTTATAAAGTGAAACTTTAATCAGTGGGGGGCTTTATCCCCCGCTGATTATTAGCCTTCACCAATCGGGCTTTTACGGGCAGCTAATCACCCACCTAACTTTTTTGTTTCCGCTGAATTTTGAGGTGGCGGTCTTACTGCCCGTTAAAGCGGGGGAAAAAAGGGTGGTCCTAGCTCATAGTTAGGACTATTTTTTATGGTAAATTTTCATGAAAAAACCAATTTATTAGGAATATATTAACATATAAAAATCTTTTTAAATTTATATTGCATTTCGATTAGATAACGCTTACAATTTGATTTGTAGGTGGTATCAATTTCAGACTTTCAAGTATGATAGGAGAGAAGAGGCTACCTTTTATAAATTGCAATTTATGTAAACGCTTACTGATTTTAGATAACAGTTGAATAGTATTTAGGGGTTTTAAATTTTTTTAACATCAATGGTCAGACGTCATTCGTTATACGTTATACGACCAATAACTCGTGGGAAAAGTGGAGGATTCACATATGAAAATAGTAATGTTTCTAGTCGGTTTACTTGTAGTATTTGTACTAGGATTCCTTATCAGTTCAGATCGTAAGAAAATTAAATATAAACCAATTGCACTTATGCTTGTCATTCAATTGGTACTTGCATATTTCTTACTAAATACAAAGGTCGGATTTGTATTAGTAAAAGGGATTGCAGATGGGTTTGGCGCTATTTTAAAATTTGCGGAAGCAGGGGTTAATTTCGTATTTGGTGGTCTAGCAAATGATGGACAAGCACCATTCTTCTTAACGGTATTATTACCGATTATTTTCTTAGCAGTACTAATTGGGATCCTGCAACATATTAAAATTTTACCGATTATCATTCGTGCAGTCGGTTTCCTATTAAGTAAAATTAACGGTTTAGGAAAACTAGAATCATATAATGCAGTAGCAGCTGCAATTGTTGGTCAAGGTGAAGTATTCATTACAGTAAAAGATCAACTAAGCAAATTACCGAAAAATCGTTTATACACACTTTGTGCATCTTCCATGTCGACAGTATCGATGTCAATCGTCGGTTCTTATATGAAAATGATTGATCCAAAATATGTAGTAACAGCACTTGTACTAAACTTATTCAGTGGATTCATTATCGTTCATATCATTAATCCATATGAAGTAAAAGAAGAAGACGATATTTTAGAATTACAAGAAGATAAGAAACAAACATTCTTTGAAATGTTAGGCGAATATATTATGCTTGGTTTCTCTATTGCTGTAACAGTAGCGGCGATGTTAATCGGTTTCGTAGCATTAATTACAGCAATTAACGGTGTATTCGATTCAATTTTCGGAATCACATTCCAAAGCATTTTAGGATATGTCTTTTCACCATTAGCATTCGTAATGGGCATTCCAACATCAGAGATGCTAACAGCAGGACAAATTATGGCAACGAAATTAGTAACGAACGAATTTGTTGCAATGCTTGACCTTGGTAAAGTAGCTGGCGATTTATCAGCTCGTACAGTAGGTATTTTATCTATCTTCCTTGTGTCATTTGCGAACTTCTCATCTATCGGAATTATCGCAGGTGCAACGAAGAGTATCGATGGAAAACAAGCAAACGTTGTATCATCATTCGGACTAAAACTTGTATATGGTGCAACGTTAGTAAGTATATTATCAGCGATTATCGTTGGGGTTATGCTTTAATAAAGTGAAACTTTAATCCGTGGAGGGCACGGATTATTAGCCTTCACCAATCGGGCATTTACGGGCAGTTGATCCCCCACCTAACTCCTTTGCCCTCACTGAATTTTGAGGATGGGGTCTTACTGCCCGTTAATGCGGGGTAAATAATAAAGAAGTCGTTTATCTCTCGCCTAGAGGGATAAACGACTTTTTTTATTTTGATATGATAAATAATGTAGAGAGGGGGAATTAGGTTGAAAGAACGGGATAGTTTAAGGGAGTTTGATGAGATTATAGAGAACATTGATCATTTAACCGGAGAAGATGCTAGAGCGTTTTTGAAATTTATACATGGATATTTAAGCATAGTAGAAGAAGGAGATGGGACTTTTACTAATAGTGACTTTGTTGAAAAAATTTCAAGGCTATATAAGAAAGATGTGGCTAAGCTTATTAAGCTTAGAGAAGAACAAATTAAAAAATCACCTTAATCCATTCATTAAGGTGATTGAAATATTACTCAGCTGGAGCCGTAAATGTACGTTTCTCCAATTCAGCATCTAGCATAAATAGTGCGTTTGAATCGCTTGTAATACGTTTTAATTTTTGGATGATGCTATCGAATGAAGCTTCTTCTTCTACTTGCTCATCGACGAACCATTTTAAGAATGTAATTGTTGCATGCTCACGCTCATCCCAAGCGATATCAGATAAGTTGTAAATACGCTTCGTTACTTCACGCTCGTGCTCAAGTGCTACTTCAAAAGCGTTCAGTACAGACTCATATTCGTTATTCGGATTATCAAATCCAGTAATAATAGCGCGCTCACCGCGGTCATTAATGTAGTTGTAAAGCTTCATTGCGTGGAAGCGTTCTTCTTCAGCTTGTACAAGGAAAAAGTTAGCGAATCCATCATAGCTCTCGGCTGTACAGTAAGCAGCCATTGCCATATAAGCGTGGGCAGAGTAAAATTCAAAGTTCATTTGATCGTTTAGTGCGTCGTGCAATTTTTTAGATAACATAAAATCCCCCTTAGTATTGTGACAAGAATATTATATCATAATTGATAATATTATCATTTAGATGTTTCGAACCTTTTCGAAAGCTTTGTGACGTGTGCTTCCATAATGTCTTGTAAATCTAAATCATATTTTTGTGAAAGAATAATAAGATTAGATAGTACATCACCAAGTTCTTCTTTTAGTTCTTGTTTTAGCTCTTCTTCTGTCTTAGCGTCTTCATCAGGACGATCACGACCGATTTCAATAGCGCGAACAACGCGTGAAACTTCCCCAACTTCCTCTGTTAAGAAATTTAAGCGAATAAAGGAATTATACTGTGACCAGCTTCGTTTTTCGTAAAATTCCTCCACCCATCTTTGAAATGCGACGATATCCATTTCTTCCTCATCCCTTCAATATGTTGTACAATGTTCATTGTATCATAACAATATATAGTTTTGGGGTGTAGGAATGAGAAAGATTTGTGTGTTTGCAGGTTCCAACTTAGGGGAGAGACCAGAGTTTAAAGAGCAGGCAATTCAGTTAGGAAGAATGTTTGTTGAGAACGAGTATGAGCTCGTATATGGCGGTTCATGCGTTGGATTAATGGGAGAAGTGGCAAACGAAGTTCTTCGTTTAGGCGGGCGTGTAACAGGTGTTATGCCGCGAGGTCTATTCCGAGGAGAAATTGTACATACAGGATTAACAGAATTAATTGAAGTAGAAACGATGCATGAACGTAAAGCGAAAATGGCGGAGCTTGCGGATGCTTTTATTGCACTGCCAGGCGGATACGGAACGTTTGAAGAACTATTTGAAGTTGTATGTTGGTCACAAATTGGTATACATAATAAGCCGGTTGGTTTATTGAACATAAAAGGCTTTTATGGGCCAATTCTGCAAATGGTTGAACGTGCAGCTGAAGAAGGATTTATGAACCCATCAAATAAAGAGTTAATAGTTGCCGCTGAGACGGCAGATACACTCATTCACAAGATACAAAATTACGAGCGTCCTGTTTTAGGAACGAAGTGGAAGCAACTATCATAATGCAATTTTATAGATATTTTTGGAAACACATGTCATTTTACTTTGAAAAGGCATGTGTTTTTAAATTGGTTGAAAATGTTAATGTTGAGATGTAATGTTTTTGGAAAAGGAGAAATAGATGGAGGAGTTTGTGTATTTACGTCCTGTTTTTAAAAGTATTTTAGCAGCATCTATTCTTGTTATACTAATTGATTTAAGACAGAAGAAAAAGCTAATTAATGAATTTTCGCTTTGGTTTATTTCGATATTATGTATCGGTCTTTCAGCGATAACGTTGTTTATGTCTGGATTTATCGTTGATGAGTATAATCTAGGTGGAGATGTACAATCGTTTTGTATGTTTATTTTGATTGGCTGTATTAGCGGTTTGAATTTCATTATTTATTATAGACGGCAATAAAAGGAGGCATTCCATATTACTTTGGAATGCCTTTATCACTTTGATTACTTTGTTTTTTATACAGGTACCAGCCACCCCAGCCGCCACCAATTGCTACAACAACGAGGAAAGCGTAGTCTTTAACCTCGATACGTATATTGAAAATATTAGCTATAAGTAAGACAATCCCAACCGTTATTAACGCAAAAAATGCTCTAATTAAGTAGTCTTTCAACTGAACCACTCCCGCCATTTAAGTAGTAAATGATGAATATGGAAAAGCTTTTTGGATCTATTTTACTAAAGGGTGTTTCCTATATTTTAACATAAAAGGGATTGTAATATATTGATAAAAGTAGAGGAGAGAGGCGCTGATATAATTTCTGCGCGATTATCCCATAGAAAAAAGCAACTCTGAATGAGCCGCTTCCGCTTTAAATTTATTATCTAGCTCCAGCAGCTAGAATCTCCGGTCATTTCGCTCTCTCGCTCGAAGCAAAAAGCGCTTCAAGATCGAGAGCTCCAATGCCCTGCGACTCTGAGCGAGCCACCTCCGCTTTTAGTTTATTATCCAGCTTCGGTGGCTAGCTCTTCGTGTCTAAGAACCTTCCACATAAGAAGGCAAAAAGCGCCTTCTATGTGAAAGAACCTTAGCCAGTTAGAGCTAAACGAGCCACCTCCGCTTTTAAATCTATTATTGATTCAAAAACGCACGTAGCATCCAAGCATGTTTTTCTAGTTCTGTGTAGATGCCTAGTAGTAGGTCAGATGTCATTTCGTCGTCAGAGCCTTGAGCGATTTCCATGCCTTTTTTCAGTTCGACAAGCATCATTTCGTAGTCTTTCATAATTGCTTCGACCATCCCTTCTGCAGTTTCTCCGTAAGCTGCTTCTTGAATGGAAGATATTTCTAGGTATTCTTTCATTGTTGCTACTGGTTTACCACCAATTGCTAAAATACGTTCTGCAATTTCGTCGATGTGAGTAGCTGATTCTGTGTATAGTTCTTCGAATTTCTCATGTAATGTGAAGAATTGAGGTCCTTTTACGTACCAATGGAAGTTGTGTAATTTTGTGAATAAAACGCTCCAGTCTGCTACTTGTTTGTTTAATACTTCGATTACTTGTTTGTTCATTATGATCAATCTCCTTTTGAGTTTGTATTTTATAAGGGTTACTAATTTATAATTATTATAATCTAGTAATTCTTATAAATCAACCTTTTTACTGGAATTAATTTAAACAAATTATGAACTGTTGTAAATAAAAATCCCTATTACTGTGGAGTAATAGGAATTTTCTTAAATATATAGCTCTTGTTCTAATCGAGCCGCTTCTGCTTTAAATGATATCCAGCTCCAGCGGCTAGAATCTCCGGCCATTTCGCTCTCTCGCTCGAAGCAAAAAGCGCTTCAAGGTCGAGAGCTTAAAGTGCCCTGCGATTCTGAACGAGCCGCTTCTGCTTTTAATTATTACACAGCCTTCTGTTTTTCTTCTACATCTTGTCCATCCCAGCATTCTGTGTTTTGTAAGCCAGGGATAGAACTTGCAACGAAAACAGGATCTTTTCCTTGTTTCTTTTGCTTAATATAGTCTACTAATGCTGCGTAGGCGAACTTGCTTAGGAATGAGATGGCAATTAAGTTTGTGAATACCATTAGTCCCATGAATAAATCAGCTAAGCTCCAAACTGTTTGAAGGGCAGCGATTGATCCGAAGAATACCATGCCGACAACTGCAACACGATAAATCATTAACCATGTTTTGCTTTCTTTAATGAATGCAATGTTTGTTTCACCATAATAGTAGTTTCCTAGTAAAGAACTGAATGCGAATAGGAAAATAATAATCGCTAAGAAAGTGCTTGCCCACGGTCCGATTTGTGAACTAAGTGCATTTTGTGTTAATTCGATACCTTGTAAATTTGTTCCTTTGTAAAGTCCAGAACATAATACGATAAATGCTGTTGATGTACATACTAAGAATGTGTCTACGAAAACACCTAATGCTTGAACAAGTCCTTGTTTGACAGGGTGAGATACATCTGATGTTGCAGCTGCGTTAGGAGAGCTACCCATACCTGCTTCTGTCGCGAATAAACCGCGCTGAATTCCGAACTTGATTGCTGCTCCAATACCACCAGCGATAGCTTGGTCTAAACCGAATGCACCATTAAATATTTCCAGAAAAATGCTTGGTAACATGGTGAAGTTGTTAATAACGACAAAAATTGCCACACCGATATAAATAATTGCCATTGGAGGAACAATCAATTCTGTAATACGTGAAATGCTCTTGATACCACCGAAAATAATAACGGCAACTAATAAAGCTAATAGAGCTCCTACGATTATTCGCTCTAGTCCAAAAGCATTTTCAAATGCTATTGTTACAGTGTTTGCTTGTACAGAATTGAAAATTAATCCGTACGCAACTGTAATAAGAAATGAAAACCAAACACCCATCCAGCGTTTATTTAATCCTTTTTCCATGTAATATGCTGGACCACCACGGAACCTGCTTCCATCTTTTACTTTATAAATTTGCGCGAGCGTACACTCTACGAAACTAGTAGCTGCCCCAAGGATAGCGATAAACCACATCCAAAATACTGCGCCAGGTCCACCCATTGAAATGGCTAGTGCTACACCAGCTAAGTTTCCGATACCGATACGTGCTGCTGCACTTAAGCAAAATGCTTGAAACGGGGAGATGCTATCTTTCTTTTTTTCTTTTCGATTAAATCCTTTACTAATTAAACCGATCATCTCACTGAAATGAGTAATTTGGACAAACTTCAATTTAAAAGAGAAATAAAGACCGAAGCCGATTAGCATTACAATAAGAATATATGACCATAAAATATTATTCGTTATCTCAAGGAATCTGCTAAAGATATCAACCATATAATACACTTCCTTTTTTTCATAATAAGAAAATTATATGCAAAAAATATACGAGAATCAATTTTTCTAAAAAATTACGTTACTTAAACGTATTTTATGCTAGTATTATGTTACATTATAATATTTTTAGAATTATTTACATTTTAAAAAACTAAATATAAAGCGAGAAAGAGGGGATGATTTGAAAGAAGAAACTTTATGGAAAGTAAGTCTTGAGAGTTTGAAAATGAGAAGTAATATATTTTTTATCATTACATCATTTAGTATCTTTTTCGGAGCTATTTTCTTCTTCAGTTTCGGATTAAGTATTGATCCGTTCTCATTGGGCGGAGCGATATGGTTAACGTTAGGTGCTGTCCTTCTTACAATCATCGGAAACTTTGTAGCAGGAATGATTGCAGGGCGACAAGCTGGATTATCTCATAAAGCGTCAACAAATATTGGATTAACAATCGTTTCAAGAGGAGAATTCTCTATCATTATGGCCAATATCGGTATCGCCGGTGGTTTAATGTCAGTACTGAAACCATTCTCAGCACTATACGTGCTTATATTATCCATCTTAGGTCCACTTCTGACGAAAGAGTCAAAGAATGTATATAAATTTTTAAATAAAATCTTTAAGTGGGATACGAAGGCTAGCTAAATTTTAAAAATAAAAGTAAAAGATATTGATGAAAAATTGATTATGGAAAAGAATCTATGCCGATATAGATTCTTTTTTTATTGGCATTTTTTCAAGGATGAAAGAATATGTTTAATATTTACCATATTGTGGCATACATATAGGGAAAGGGTGCTTGGAAAGGGGAATAAAGAGAAATGGAACTCCAGTTTCAAAATGTATATCAACAGGTGGAGAATTGGTATGTGTTGGATTCGGAGCTTCCTTGGGATGTCAAAAGGCTAAGAGATGATTTGTTTTCACTTATTGAAGTATGTAAAACGCCAGTTATTTTTTGTGATACGTGTGATGCAAATCATGTACTTCTATCGTTAGGGGAAGAGGAAGAAGAGTTTCTATTTCCGGTAGGTGGTTTTTATCATAAAGAAAAACAATTAATTTTTGTTTGTATGTGGGAAGAGTATGAGCAAGTGCTCAAAACACTACTGCATGAATTTCGCCATGCGATGCAACATAAGAGGGAAGTATTGTATGTTGGAAGTGAATTGTACGAAGATAGATGGATTGAGAAAGATGCAAGAAAGTTCGCGGAGAGGAAGTTAGATGAATATAAAAATAGAAAGTTAATGTAAAGCATAGTGGAGAAATGGCGCTGTGCTTTCTTTGTTGATTACTAAAAGTAAGTGATTGACTTCTATGAAGTTTAGTTCTAAACTAATGGTATAAAACGAGCGAGGTGATAGAATGAAAACAGAAGATAGACTCGGATTACTATTATGGTTTCGTTTATCACGTTTTTATAATAAAAGTATTCGTGAGACGAATCAGCATTTGAAAGAATGGAATGTATCTGCGGCTCAGTTTGATGTGCTAGCTCAAGTTGGAGTGCATGATCGTTTAACGCAGCAAGAGCTTGGAAATAAGTTATTTGTTACGAAGGGAAATATCACGCAGCTTTTAAATAAAATGGAGCAGCTTGAGTGGATTCGTCGTGAACAAGAGGGGACTACAAAATATATTTCGTTAACAGAAAAAGGAAAAGGTTTATATGAAGAAATCGTTCCGCCTCAAGAGACATTCCAAGCAGAGCAGTTTCAAAATTTAAATGTAGAAGAACAACAACAATTATTACAATTACTAAAAAAATTACAGTGAGAAAAAATTTTAAAATAAATCTTGAATTCGAGATAATATGAGGTGAAGGATATGTTTAGAAAAGTTGATCATAAAAATATGGGAAGAGCAAATCACGGTTGGCTAAATACACATTTTCATTTTTCTTTTGCAAATTACTATAACCCAAATAACATGAACTTTGGAGCATTGCGTGTAATTAACGATGACCTAGTAGCGGCACAAACTGGTTTTGATATGCATCCGCACCGCGATATGGAAATCATTTCGTACGTTGTAGATGGTGCTTTAACACATGAGGATAGCATGGGGAACCGAGGAACAATTGAACGTGGACATGTTCAATATATGAGTGCTGGCACAGGTGTATTTCATAGTGAGCATAATTTAGGAAATGAAACACTACGTTTATTACAAATTTGGATTTTACCAGACCGTGCGGATCATAAACCAAACTATGGTGAGTTTAAATTTGATTGGAGCAAGCGTGAAAATGAATGGTTTCACATGGTATCTGCACTAGAAGGAGAGGCACCAATTCAAATTCACCAAGATGCGAATTTATATTCTTTATCGTTAGATGCTGGAAAAGAAATTCATTTTCCAGTGAAAGAAGGTCGTCAATTGTATCTTGTTCAAATTGAAGGAAGTAGTGTAATAAATGGTGAGACACTTGTTATGCGTGATGCAGCAGAAGCGATTGAAGAAGAAATTCATATTGAAGCGAAAGAGCAATCACACTATTTAGCAATTGAATTGAAAAAACAATAAGATACGTAAGAAAAGAGGGTATCCGATAGGATATCCTCTTTTTTGATTGGAATTGTCTGAAAAATGTTTCTCAAATTTTTGGTAGAGGTATTGGTTTGAAAAATCAGAATTTTATAAAAGTATCAAAAATCTTTATGGGAATGGGGAATGTTATAGTGAAAAAGCAAGTCATTTCATCAGCATTAGCGTTAACTGTTATCGCCGGGGGATTTGGAGCGTTTGGGGCAACGACAACGAAAGCGGAAGAACAAAAAATTCAATATCATCAAGAATTTAAAACACCTGCATACATAGGTGAAGAATGGAAAGCACCGGAAGGACTAGATAAAAAAGAGACGGTCTTTCAATATTTAGAGAGTAAGAAAGATATGTTCAAATTAGCAGGAAATATTGATAAACATTTCAATGTCGTTGGGGAAGAAAAAGATGCTGAATCTGGCACAACACACGTGAAGTTAGTTGAAAAACATAATAACATTCCTGTGTATGGTTCAGATCAAACTGTTACACTAGATAAAGAAAATAATGTAAAAGCATTCTTCGGACAAGTTATTCCGAAGTTAGATGATAAAAATATTCCTACAGCTGCAAGCATTAGTGCGGAACAAGCAGAAACAATTGCAAAGGCAGATATTGAGAAAGAAATTGGTAAAGTAAAGAGTTATGACGGTGTGAAAAAAGATTTATATGTGTATGAAAAAGATGGAAACTACTATCTTGCATATTTAGTTAAAGCATCGATTTCAAAACCAGCTCCAGGCTATTGGCATTATTTTGTTGATGCAACGAATGGAAATGTGATTGAGAAATATAACGCTGTAGATCACATTACAGGATTTGGTTACGGAGTATTAGGCGCTAGACAATCATTTGAAATTGCTCAAAATGAGAAAACCGGAGCGTTCCACTTATTCGATGGGAAGCGTGGACAAGGTGTTCATACGTTTGATGCAGAGAATATGGATGAAAACTGGTTTAATATATTCTCACAATGGTTCGGATATACAGGTGTCGAAGTAGAAAGTAAAAATAAATTCTTTGATGACAAAGCAGCGGTTGATGCGCATGTAAATGCAGGAAAAGTATATGATTACTACAAAAAGACATTTAATCGTAACTCTTTCGATGATAAAGGCGCGAAGCTTATTTCTACTGTTCACGTTGGAGAAAGTTGGAATAACGCAGCTTGGAATGGTGTGCAAATGATGTATGGTGATGGCGATGGTAAAACATTCATTCCATTATCTGCTGGACTAGATGTTATTGGTCACGAATTAACGCATGCTGTAACTGAGCATACAGCAAATCTTGTTTATAAAAATGAATCAGGTGCGTTAAATGAATCGTTATCTGATATTATGGGTGTTATGGTTGAGAAGAAGAGCTGGGATTTAGGTGCTGACATTTATACACCTGGAAAACCTGGTGATGCACTTCGTTCTCTGAAAGATCCAGCATCTATTCCAAATCCATTAAAACCAGGTGAAGGTTACCCAGATCATTACAATAAACGCTACACTGGAACAGCTGATAATGGCGGCGTTCATATTAACAGTAGTATTAACAATAAAGCTGCATATTTAGTATCTGACGGCGGCGAGCATTATGGCGTGAAAGTAACTGGAGTAGGCCGTGAAGCGACAGAAAAAATTTATTACCGTGCTCTTACAAAATATTTAACTGCAAACTCTGACTTTAAGATGATGCGTCAAGCTGCTCTTCAGTCAGCTGAAGATTTATATGGTAAAAATTCTAAAGCTGTACAAGCTGTAACGAAAGCTTATGATGCAGTAGGCGTAAAATAATTAGAGAAAAGACCTGACTAGAATGTCAGGTCTTTTCTTTATCTCGCTATTCGCGAATGATTAAAGTTTTACTTATTTAGTCGCGAATACCTAATGCGATTTTCGCCATACGTGACATGCGTTCTTTAGACCATGGTGGATTCCAAACGACATTTACTTCTATTTCATTGACTTCAGGTACGTTCGTTGATAATACTTTTTTTACGTCTGATACAATTTGCCCAGCCATTGGACAACCGATAGAAGTCATCGTCATCGTAATGACAGCATTATTATTTTCATCTGCTGTAACGTCATAAACTAATCCAAGATTAACGATATCAACACCTAGTTCAGGATCAATAACAGCTTCTAAATTGGCATATAATTTATTTTCAAATGCTTCTTGTGACATCAGTAGCACCTCCTACATATTAATGATATCGATTCTCATTATAACGGAAATGTGTATAATGTGCAGGAAATGAGCTCAAAAAAATCCCTTTTGAAAGAGGGATTTTTTGAAAGCTATTCCGTTTTAAAATGAGATACGAGTTGATCTAATTCTTCAACTGTTTGCTTCATTTGTCTAGCAGTTACAGTCATCTCATTCATAGTAATGACCTTTTGCTCAGCAGATTGTGCTGTTGCTGCTGTTTCACTAGATACTTCAGTCGAAATAGAAGCGATGTTATTCAGTGAAGCGTTCATTTCTTCAGCGCTTGCAGCCATTTCTTCAGCAGTTGCTGAGATGTCTTGCATTTGAGTAGATACTTTATTTACTTGCTCCACAATTGTTGTGAAAGAATTGCCAGCTTCACGAATGACATGAATGCCTTCAAATGCCTCAGAACGGCCTTGTGACATCATAGAGCTCGCAGTTTCAGTGTCTTGTTGAATTTGATGTAGTAATTGGTTAATATCTGTTGCTGCTGTTTTAGATTGTTCAGCAAGTTTTCGAACTTCGTCAGCTACGACAGCGAAGCCTTTTCCTTGTTCGCCAGCACGAGCTGCTTCGATAGATGCATTTAAAGCAAGTAAGTTTGTTTGCTCTGCGATATTAGAAATAGATTGTACAGCTGTATCAATATATTTCGTATGAGTGATTAGACGTTCGACGACTTCTGACGTAGCATTTACAGCGTCGTGTATCGTTGTCATTTGTGAAACGGATTTTTGAATAACAGTACTTCCGTCGTTAGCTTGTTCAGATGTAGCTACAGCAAGTTCAGTTATAGATGAAGCAGATTCAGCAATGCGCTGAACACTTACTGCCATATCGTCCATTGCCGTTGAACTTTCTTCCATGCTAGAGGCTTGAGATTGAATACTCGCATTTAAGTTGGACATCGAGCTTTGGACTCTTATTGTCGCCTCACGTGATGTATTTGTTTTTTCTAGCATATTTTCAGAAGCGGTTTGTACTTCCATAGATGTTTTTTGAACACGATTAATAATATGTTGTAGGTTTTCTAACATTTTATTAAATGATGTTGCGATCGTACCAATTTCATCATTACTATTTACTTGTAGGCGGGCTGTTAAGTCACCTTCTTGAGATGATAATTCTTTTAATTTACTATCAATTTGTTGAATTGGTTTTACAAGTTTACCAGAGAACCACCATGCAAGAATGATAGCTACGATAATACAAATAACAAGTGATAGGAAGATAACATATTTAATTTGTAGTGAAGATTTATCGATCTTTTCGATTGCTTGTTCACGTAATTTAGCTTGTTCATTACTGTAATTTGCGAAATCACCAATTACTTTATAAACAGTACCATTTTCCGCATAAGCTACTTGTACAGCTTCTTCCCACTTTTGTTCTTTTGCAAGAGTGAAAACTTTCTCTTCAATAAATTTTCTCCAAGTGGACCCTAAATTCATTGTATCTTTCACGGATTGAGAAATATTTGGATTAGAAAGAAGTTTATCTTTTGAATCCTCTAGACGTTTACTCATCTCATTAAACTTGTCTAATTCGACTTGATCATGTTGTAGTAAATAACCTCTTAAAGCAGAAAGCTGTACTTGATAAGCGTCGCCACGATTTTTTAATTCTGTTGCAAGTGGGGAGATTTCTTTTTGTAGTGCTTCAGCTTTCTGTGATTGATCAATGGCGAAGTATAAAATAAAAGTTAAGGCAATTCCGAATAAAGCACAGATTGTTCCCATCATGAACATAAGTTTTTTCCTGATACTTACAAAATTCATATGATTAAAAGCCTCCTTGGTAAAATCTTAGTATTAGAATTAATAAATGTAAAAAAATTGGAAGAAAGCTTTACTCCAGTTGGAATAAAGCTTTCTTCTTTCCATTAGGAATTATAGCAGACTGAATGAGAGATAGAAAGAGATATTTTAAAGCGAAAAAAGAGAGACTATAAATCTCTCTTTCTAACAATTTAGAGCTCATAGAAGTATAAATACAAGTTGCGCTTTAAACGTTTGTTTTGAAATGAGAAACGAGAACTTCAAGTTCTTGTACGGTATTTTTCATTTCAGACGCTTTTTTGGCAACGACACTCATTTTGTTTACTTGGTCACCAGCTGAAGTTGCTGTGCGTGATGTTTCGGCGGCAACCTCATTTGAAATAGAAGCGATGTTATTTAAAGCTGCATTCATTTCTTCAGAACTTGCTGCCATTTCTTCAGCAGTTGCAGACATTTCTTGCATTTGTGTAGAGACTTTGTTAATGTGGTTAACAATTTCTGAGAATGAAGATCCAGCGGTGCGAATAACTGTAATTCCTTCAGACGCTTCTGACTGCCCCTGTGTCATCATTTCATTTGCTATTTTTGTATCTGCTTGAATTTGATGAAGTAAATGGTTAATGTCAGTTGCTGCTAGCTGAGATTGTTCAGCAAGTTTTCGTACTTCGTCGGCAACAACAGCGAATCCTTTTCCATGTTCACCAGCACGAGCAGCTTCAATTGAAGCATTTAAAGCGAGTAAATTCGTTTGTTCCGCGATATTAGAAATGGACTGAAGTGCGGTATCAATATGATTCGTATGTGTAATAAGTCGCTCTACTACTTGTGATGTAGCGTTAACAGCTTCGTTAATGGTATGCATTTGTGTAATAGATTTCTCAATGACTTTATTCCCACTATCTGCTTTTTCTGAAGCTGTAACAGCTAAGCTAGCAACAGAAGAGGCAGATTCTGCAATACGCTGAACGCTCGTTGCCATATCATCCATTGCAGTTGAACTTTCTTCGATGCTGGAAACTTGTGAACGAATATTGTGCTCAAGAGCATTCATAGTTTCTTCGGTTTTTGCGGTGTTTTCCATAGACGCAGTTGTTTCGATAAACACATTTTCAGACGCTTCTTTTACACTTATTGATGTTTGTTGCACTTGTTTTATTATACGTTGTAAGTTAGTGAGCATTTGATTAAAGGAATTGGCGATATCACCAATTTCATCTTTACTCGTTACGTGTAATCTAGCAGTTAAATCGCCATCTTGAGAAGCTAATTCTTTTAATTTCTCATCAATTTGTCGTATTGGTCTAACGAGTTTACCAGAGAACCACCATGCTAATAAAATCGAAGTTACTGTACATGTAATGAGTGAGAAGAAAATAATATATTGAATAAGAGTTGAAGAAGACTCTACGTCAGCAATTAATGCGTCACGCTTATCATTTTCTTCATTTGCATATTTCGTAAAACGACTTAAAAGATCGTTTACATAATCGGTTTGAGCTAAAGCGATTTTGGATGCTTCGTCCCATTTTCCTTCGCGGGCGAGAGGAAGAACTTCATTATCTACGACACTTCGCCATTTTGCCCCCATTAAAATCGCTTCTTTCATTCCTTCTGGGAGTTTTTTATCATTTGTTACTTTCTCTCTAGTATCGGCTAGTTTTTTTCCTTCTCGGTTGAATTTATCCAATCCTTTTTGATCGTGTGATAGTAAATATTCTTGTAAACCAGCAACTTGTGCTTGGAACCAATCACCACGTTCTTTTAAAATTGTTGCTCTTTTTGATACATCATTTTTTAACGTTTCAATTTCACTTGCTTGGTTCATAGCGAATGAAAGAATAACAATAAGAGCAATGCTAAATAAAGAAGAAATGCTTAAGAGTGTGAACAGTAGTTTTTTTCGAATACTAACATATTTCATCGTTACCCCTGCCTTTTAAAAACTGTTTATTATGATTTATAAATATTAAAGCATAATTAATAAAAACATTATTATGAAGTTATTAATCTGTTCAATGAAAATTATAGCAGATAATGGAATATGGCAGATTAATATGAGTAAATGTTCTTAAAATGTATACATTTGCATATTAAAAAATTCACAAATAAAAATTAAAAATGCTATTGTAATTTGAAATAACATCATGTATACTTCTAATTAGTTGATAACGATTATCAGTATCAACTATAAACATTACTCTTCGTTATGTTGGTCATACCCCTTTTTGACGACGTAAGTCAGAGACGAAATGTTGAAATTTCTTGTGTCCTATTCTACAGAATTATGGTAATCTCCAACCTCAACTTATATGCGTGAGCATGCAAAAAGGATCCTATCCGTGAAGGGATCCTTTTTTGCATGCTGTCGCAATTAATGTATAGAGACCAGGTATTTTTTCTTCAATTCCTTCCGGTGCAGTAGAAGGGAAGACCCATCTTTGATGCGACCCGTGTTCTTCAACTAGTTTTTCAATTTTAAAATGTTCTCCCGCAAGTGTTGTAATAATTTCTCCTAGCGTCCAGCGACGGATCGTTGTTTTAGGTAACGATTCTTTCTGCGCTTCTGTAAGAAGGATGCTATAAGCAACATCATCTTCAATCAATTCTTCATCGAAATAATTTCCATTGGCCCGAAATGAGGGGTGGTCTACTCCTAATAATTTTGTATAAACAGGATGATAGTCACGAAGAATAAGTATCCCATCTTTTTTAAGTAAGGTAGCAATTTTTTGAAACAGTGGCTTTAAGTCTAGAAAGTAATGAAGTACACCAAGTTCTAGCAATACGATATCAAATGATTCGGAGAGAGCTACATCTAATACGTCAGAAATAATGTAGTGGATAGAGACACCTGCTGCGTCCGCAAGTTCATTTGCATATTTTGCATTACTTGCTGAAATATCAACAACGGTTACGTCAGCTCCTAAAAGAGCGAGAGCAACGGCTTTATTCCCTTTTGATCCCAGTAAATTAATGATACGTTTTCCTTTTGGAGAGTGTATGTAAGGTAAATAGTGATCTACCTCGCGCATAGGGTCTTCCATGAGCTTTTTCGCATAATCGGCTGGAGCCCCGTGGCGATTCGTCCAAGCTTCATAAGCAGCTGCATTCCAGCTTTTTTTATTACGTGTGCTTAGTTGTTTTTGATTCAATCGTATCACTCCTTTTGTGAACGTATAGTTATTCGGCAGTGGGATGGAATTTCCTTTAAATGAAAGGTCTTTTGTTATGCACTATGCACGCTACTATGTTTCTTTTCTTTCCTAGCCGTAAGGAGCTGAGGGGTGAAAATCCCAAGTAATATAAAGATAATCCCAATCCACTGCATGAATGTTACGACTTCATGCACAAGTGTAATAGAAGCGATAATGGCTGTTGGTAATTCAGCTGCTCCTAGTATTGTACCAAGTCCTGTTCCTACTTTCGGTACGCCAATTGAAAAACAAATGACAGGTACGACAACACCGAACAAACCGAGGAAGAAAGCATATTTCCAAAGACCGGCTTGCAAGGCACCGTCTGTTAAAAAGGTTGGCGGGAAGAATAGGCATACGATAAGAGTGGCACTTGTTGTCATAAGAAAACTTTTCGTATAAGGCGGAACTTCTGTAGCAACACGTCCACTTGCAAAAACATAGAATGAAAAAGAGACAGCGGCTAATAGACCAAAGATAATCCCTTTCGTGGAAAAGTTTTGTCCGAGACCTTCAAAGACACCGCCCGCAAACAATGTTCCAGTAAATAACATAATGATAGATATAACCTTCTCCCGGCTTGGAAACGTTCGGTTTGCAATTGCTTCAATAACTACACCAATCCATGTGAACTGGAAAAGCAGGACGACAGCGATAGATGCTGGTAGTTCTTCTACAGAAATAGCGTAGAAGATACCGGTCATACTCATCGTTGTGCCAACTGTTAGTAAGGAAAAGAATTGCTTTTTTGTTACTTTATGACGTGAAACGAAAAGAACGAGCAGAAGAAGACCAATCCATCCGAAGACATATTGTCCTCCTAATAGTTGATGTGCTGAAAATTCATCAATGAATCCGAGTTTGAAAATAGTTGAAAGTACGCCGTAGCTACAAGCTCCGAATAAAACGAGTAATGAGTACTTAAATTTCTCCATGAAAATCCTCCTTTTAAATAATAAAAAACGCCCGCTATCCAAATAAGGATAACGGGCGAACGAAACAGAGTAAGATACTCTACAAAATTCCGCCACTCATACGAAGTATGAATTTGGGGTATGAAATTGTAGTAGGTTTTTACATTGCTTTTGGGAATACAATAGAACATTTTACACCTTGAGGTGTGTTTTGTATCCCATAAGGAAACTGATGTTTATCTAGTATTTGTTTTACAATGTATAACCCAAGACCACTACCTTGTACTAATCCATGTTTGTCAGGGTTTGCGCGATAGAATGGCTCAAATAAATGGGCGAGTTTATCTTCATCTATTTGCGAACCTGTATTTAATACTTCTAATGCGTAACCGTTTGGCTTTTCGTAAAGCTTTATATATACATGCTGATGGTCAATTGTATAATGAATTGCATTTGAAATAATGTTAAAAATCGCCGTTTGAATAAATTTAGGATCGGCTAAAATTTGTACGTCGTGTTTAATGTTAGATTGAACATTTAATTGTTTTACAGATACAAAGTAATCCACTTTTTTCATAACATCCTCAATAATATTAGTTAATGAGATAACTTTTAAATTTGGTTTAAATTGAGGGTTTTGTATTTTGGATAATTCCGACATTTTTTCCGTTAATATGTTAATGTCTTGCATCATTTCATAGGAACGTTTTAAATATTTATCTCTATCTTTATAAGCTCCAATTCCGTGAATCATGCCATCGAGTTGTCCCATAACGGCCGCGATTGGTGTTTTTAATTCATGGGAAACCATAGACATAAATTCTTTACGAGATTGTTCTAATTGTTGTTCCTTTTTGAGTTCATTTCTTAAATCTTGATTGCTTGCATGTAAATTCTTCACTATACTTGGGACCTGTGAAGCAGCTACTTGCAAATTAAAATCTTTTTGATCTGTATTTTTGTTAAGTAGCTTTTTATCTGAGAAATCAAGATTCATAATATCTCTTAAAGCATCACTCATATATTTAAAAGGTTTAGCAATTAGTTTTGCATAAATTAAAGATCCGAGCAGAGATAATGCAAGCATTGTTGCGCCAATATGTGGAGCTAAATGCTGCAGTGCATCTGTTAATTTTGGATTATCTTGTGCATCATTTGCTTTACTTGCTGCATTTTGTTTATGTAAGGCATCATTAGTAGCGACTTGCTTTTCCATTTCTGTAAGTGGAGCAGAAGCGCTATTTTTCCCCGAAATATTTTGTGTATGTTCTTTTGCTTTTGCAGTTTGGCTAGGCTGCAAAAGGTGATTTATGGCTGTAGAGAGCGCTTTATAATTTATAATAGAAGGTTGGAAATTGGAAAGTATACCCTCTGAAACAGCCTTACTTTGATTCGTTTTACTTTGGTCGTTTTGTTTGCCTGAATCCGCTTGTTCTGTAGTCAGCGCTCCGTTTTCTTTCGCAAAACGCTCTTTATCGTAGTTTGAAGCTAGAAGATAAATAATTTGATAAAGACAAAGTGATAAAAGAATACAAAATAATAAGGTTTTGATGAAAATATTTTTGGTGATGTTGTCTTTGCTACGATTCGATTTTGTAGCCAATGCCTTTCACCGTTTTAATATAAGGAATTCCTAATTTTTTTCTTAAGTTTTTAATATGTGTATCTATAACTCTTACATCACCATAATGTTCATAGCCCCATACCTTATTCAACAAATCACTTCTTGATAATACTTTTCCCCGGTTTTGCAGTAAAGTATATAAAATTTCAAATTCTTTTGTTGTCAATTCAATTTGATTACCATGAACATAAGCGGCATATGCTGTAGAATTTAACATCAATTCATGGAATTGTAGTATAGTTGCAGCTTCTGCTTCCTTCGTTGCTGCCCTTCTTAATACAGCTTCTACACGTTTAATAAATACGGTGTAATGGAACGGTTTCGTAATATAGTCATCAATACCTAACTCAAATCCTTTAATTTCACTTTCTTCATTATGTAAGCCTGTTAACATAATGATTGGTACATCAGATTGTCCTCGCATAATTTTACAAATACTATAGCCATCTATATCTGGTAACATCACATCAAGGAGGACAAGATCGTATGAATTTTTTTGGAAAAGAAGAATGCCTTCCGTTCCAGCGCCAACGACATCAACCGTAAAGTTTTGTGCCATTAGAAATTCACGAATCAGTTCTTGTATATCTGGGTTGTCTTCAATCACCAGTATATGCGTCATAGTAACACCTCCTAAATAACGCTTTTTACTGCAATATTCGAATTCATCATTTTTCGGATGACTCGAATTGTTTATACATATAATAAGCCCCCGCTATAAAATCATCATGAAAGTAGCAAGGGGAATTGGTTAGAGAAACTGAATATTTCAGAAGTACAATAGTTCTATTATAGTATGTATTGTAAAATTTATAAAATATTATAACTGTATAATTTTAATATCTATGTTTATCAATGTTTTGATGTTGTTTAACGAAACCTATTCTTATTATATATGTAAATACAGTTGTTTTGCTACTGTAAATGAAGAAATAAAATAAGCCAAGACATAAAATTCTTGGCTACACGTAAGTCGTGTTGTTAGGTTATTTTACAGTGACAGTAGCCTGCTGGGGAATACGCTCGAATAACCAGTGTATATCATTGTTATACATACGAATACAACCTAGTGTTGTCCATTTGCCGATTGCCTGATTATTGTTAGTACCATGAATCGCATAAGTTGTTCCGTAAGTTCCCGCCATATTTAATCCAAGCCAACGGTCACCAAGTGGATTACGTGGGTCGCCGCCTTTAATTTTACCTGTATAGTAAGGACGGTTTTTAATTTTATTAACAATTTGGAAAGTACCTTTAGGTGTAGGTGTGGCTGCTTTTCCAGTAGCAACAGTAAAACTCTTTATAAATTTTCCATTTTGATAATAATCCATTTTATTTAACTGCGTGTTTACAATCAGTTGGTCTCTCGTTGTAGCTGCCTCAGCATTTGTGAATGGAATAGTTAAAAATCCTAATGATAATAGTGCGCTTAATAATAGTTTTTTCATTATATTCTCCTTTTTACTATTGTAGTAGCCTTACATACAATGAATTTGCAATCCTCGTAATACTTTATTTACATTTTCATCTAATGTTTCAAAGAAGCTAGTAATTTTGGCATTATGTTTGTTGTTTTTATCAATAAGTAATCTTTCATTTAGTAAAAGTTCACCATGTAGTCCAAAGCTTTGAACTTGAATATTTAATTCATCTTCAGTTTCAGAAATAATTGGTAAGAAGTAGTTAAAAGCTTTCGTTGGAATGATGTAACTTTTGCCAATCATGCTTTCTTGATTTGAATTAATCCATTTTTTCGTAACAATCTTAATGTTCTTTTTTGAAACGATAAAAGACAGTGTTGTAGATTTTGTTAAACTTACGTCAAATTCATTTGTTTCACATATGTGTAAATTAAAAACGGTTTCATTTTGGTGAGATTCAACATTTGTATTAATAAAATCGTGCATTTTATAAGCTTCCATTTCTTATTCACCCTTTTTTCAATTTCGAAAAGCGATTTATATTTATTCAAATTAATGTTTAGTCATATATTGGTTAAATTTTTCAACAAATTCCGATATAATCTTACAATACGTATATGAAGCTAATATGAAGTTCGTATGAGTTTGTAGTGGTTTTTTATTGAGAACAAAATAAGATGGTTTTCAAGTGCTAAAAAATGGATAAAAAATGCATATTAAGGTCCCGGTTTCTCACGGTATATATTTGTTAAGTTGTTTTAAAATGAAAGTAAATAAAGACCGTAAAAGTTTAGTGTGAGTCTTACAAAAATGTAATAAAAATGTAAGCTATTGTGATAGTTATTTCGACATTTTTTTTATACAATAATAGTAAGAAGTTGTACGTGATTGAAAGGAGAGATGACATGGAATGGATTCATGAATTATTTCAGCAGTACGGGTACTATGTTGTACTTGTTGGTTTGCTGTTAGAATATATTGCACTTCCGTTTCCGGGAGAGCCAACGTTAGCATATGCGGGATTTTTAGCACAGAAGGGCGATTTAAGTTTACCAATTTTAATTATCCTATCCTTTATTGGGACAAGTGTAGGAATGACAATTCAATACTTTTTAGGAAATAAATTAGGTATGCCCTTTATTCAAAAGTATGGGAAATACGTATTTTTAACACAAAGAAAAATCGACTTAACAAGAATGTGGTTTGATAAGTATGGATACTTCCTGATTTTTATCGGTTTCTTTATTCCTGGTGTACGTCACTTTACAGGATACTTTGCAGGAATTATTAACTTATCATTCCGCCGCTTTGCAATTACAATTTACTCAGGTGCTCTATTTTGGGTATCATTCTTCTTAATCGGTGGTTACTGGTTAGGTGGCAACTTACATGATATTTTTGGAGCGCTAGAAGGTCACATCGGTAAAATCATTTTTGGAGTGATTGTGATTGTAGCAGTTACGTTAGGAGTTCGTTTCCGCAAACAGTTAAAACGAGCATTCTTACAAAACGCCAGTTAATATGGAATCCATTCTATGTCAGAATTTAGGAAGAGGTTGTCCCAAAAGTAGCTGAATAGTTACTTTTGGGACAACCTCTTTTTTTGCATAAAACATAAAAAAGAATCGTCCAACTTTGATATAATTAAGTCACCACAACCAAATCACCAAAAGAAAGGAACGATTCTCTTATGTTTATAGATTATAACAAAAAACAACTCACTTTTCCATTAGATGTTGAGGTTCATATTCCTGAACATCATCTTTCACGTGTGGTTCATATAGCTGTAGAAGCTATGGATCTCTCTATCCTCTTATCACCCAAAAATGATGTTGAAAGTCTTATTATACGCCTACACAAAAGGAATCTATTCTTCTCGAAAAATCGAGGAACAACTCCATGAAAATATCCATTTCATGTGGATTTCTGATGAAAAAACACCAGACTTTCGTACAATCAATCGTTTTCGATCAGAGTGCATGAAAGACGTGATTTATGAAACTTTCTTCTCTCTTATCGACCTGTTGAAACAAGAAGGGCTTGTCAAACTCGAAGATTATTTTCTAGATGGAACAAAAATTGAGGCAAATGCCAATCGATATACGTTTGTGTGGAAAAAGTCTACAGAAAAATATGATAAAAAACTAGATAAGAAGTACCAAAAGATTGTCGCGACAATTGAACAAGCAAGTGAAGACGATCAGAAAGCGGAATTAGAAGAAGAACAAATGAAAAACGCCTTATTTTTTCACATGAAAGCAAACAACAAACAAGCAATGGTTATACTTCTATCAAAAGAACCTATCGCTGTACAGAATGTTTGGGCTGTCCATTTCAAGAAACATGTGCCAAAGGAAAAGAAACAAAATCTATCAGTGTCTCTATAAAAAATCAAAAACAGCGAAAAGAAGTGCGAGAACGTTTACATACAAAAGAGGGGAAAGAATTATACGGTCAACGAAAAATAGAAGTAGAACCCGTATTTGGTCATATTAAATACAATCGTTTCTTCCAACGTTTCTCCTTACGAGGCCTTTCCAAAAACAGATTGGAATGGGGTCTTATTTGTGTTGCCCATGATTTACGGAAATGGACAACAACAGCTCAATCAAAAGCGAAAAACCCCGATCATAAGTAGAAAACCAATAGGTTTTCTACTTATGATCGGGGTTTTTATCCATATAAAGGTAAAATATAAGGAATTGACCACTAAGTAAATCATATTCCAATTGGATTTTCACGCCTGCCGTATTACTACTCCCACCTGAACCTTGATAGTTAGTGGCGAAATGGTCAGGCAGTTGAAACACTGTCGCATCTAAAATACGGATACGATTGAAAGTAGAGATTATGTGTGCAGAAAGCGAGTGATTTGAACAGAGTTTTTGTGTGAGAAGAGAAGTAAAAACTTCTCGAAGAAATGCGACAGCTGCTGAATTAAAACGTTGATTCAGTCCTTCTGGACTCATAGAAATACCTGTGTTAGTTTCTAATCGACTACATGGTTGTGTCAATGAAGTATTCGCTATGTTTTGGCTTAACCAGACACACAGAGCAACTAAATCTTGTGCACGATATTTGCTTTTTCGTTGGACAAATCCTATTTCTCTAGCTAACGGTTCTAAAGCATGTGGTGACATATGCCGTTGTAATTCTTTAGAGAACAATTCTTGTTCATCAGAAATCGATAAATTCATACCAAAAACGCCATCCTTTCTGTATATTTCTACAAAAAGAATATCGTTTTTTTCGTTTTATGGATACAATTTCGTTTTTTCTTGATGAGCTGAACCACATAAATGGTTTAACTATGCTATCAAAACGCAATTAATTTTAACTATCAGTATTTAATTAATCAATATATAAGTTGACACATTATACTATGCATTATATAGTATTATTTATCAGGAGGTATATTATGAATACTCAATTGAAAAAAGGACTTTTAGAGTATTGTGTTCTTGCTGTTTTAAAGAAGCATGATTCGTATGGGTATCAGATCATAAAAGATATTTCAGAGCAAATTGAGATATCTGAATCGACTCTTTATCCCATCTTGAAAAGGCTTGAGAATAACGGGCACCTTGAAACGTATTCTAAAGAACATAATAGTAGACTGCGCAAATATTATCATCTTACAGAAAGTGGAGATTCTCAAATTAAAAATTTTCTCCAAGAATGGCATCAAGTAATGGAAGTATATAATTTTATTAAGGGAAGTGAAACAAATGAATAAAGCTTATTTTTTAGACTCTTTAGAACAAAATTTAGGAAGTCTTTCGAGAGAGGAACGATTTAAGTTTATTTCTTATTATGATGAAATCATTGAAGATTACATAGAAGATGGATACAGTGAAAAAGATGCAGTGAAAAAAGTAGGAGACCCACTGGTAGTTGCACAGAATATTTTGAAAGAACCGAGGGAAAAGAAGGTAAAAGTCCTTTCAAAAAGTGGCAAAATTTTCATTGGCTTCTTAATTATTTTAGGGTTTCCACTTTGGGGTTCTCTTTTATTAACAGGGGTACTACTTATTTTATCAGGATATATAGTAATCTGGTGTCTGCCATTTACAACAGGTACGTTTGCCGTAGCTGGATTATATGCTTCTTTAGTTAGTATTATAGGATCACCTTTTCTCTTTAAAGAGGGAACATATCTTGTTGTTACCCAATTCAGTATTGGAATTCTAGTATTAGGATTGAGTATTTTAAGTGGGATAATTACCATTGCTATAGCAAAGCAATTTTTCAAGGTTACTATTCGATTTACTCAAAAGGTTATAAGCCTATTTAAACGGACGGTGGTATATCTATGACAATAAAAGAGTTAAAAAAGAAAAGCTTAAAATTATCCATTATATTATTAATAAGTGGCGTATTCATATCTTTGATTGGTTTTGGAATGTCTGGATGGAATACTGAAAAATATAACACTAACGATTCCGAGCCTTGGTATCGTACAATTCAAATGAATTAATTGAGTAAATATATTGAGACTATAAAAATATCTAACCAATCCTTCATGAAAATGAAGGGTTTTTTGTATAATCCAAAATAGAAATACTGGAGAAGTCTGTTTATCTGCCTTATGTTATTACAGGAGTATAACCTACCTGGATTTGGAATATCTTCTCTAAATGTCGTTTTACACTAACGTTTGATTAAGAACAGTTATTCCCCAAAACGAAAAAACAAGCTAAATTCCTATAAATAACTGTAAAGAAAAATAATAAAAAAGAAAAAAAGAGAGAACAGGCCGCTGAAAATTTAGTAAGAGCATAAGAGAAAATCTTTTTTTATCCATGAGACACCTCAATTATGTAGTTCTTAAAAAATATTATATATGTTATATCTAGCATAATATAAATAATATTTTTGACATATATCTAAGTCAAAATGACAATTATAATTGACAAAAATAAGGATATTATTTACAATTCTATTTAAATAAATGAAAAAGAGGGAAGACATGAAGCTTCAAAATCGAGTGAGGGAATTGCGAGCAAAGCATCGTTTATCACAAGGGGATTTAGGGAAAGCGATTGGCTCATCACGGCAAACGATTAGTTTAATTGAGCGCGGGGATTATGCACCATCTATTGTATTGTCGTTAAAAATCGCACAAATTTTCAATGTACCGGTGGAGGAAATATTCACGTTAGTGGAGGGGGAAGAGGACGATGAAGAGTAAACGAAAAAAACAATTTGATTTTGTGGGGAAAATAGCATTAAGTATGATGGGTGGTTTTTTAACCTCTTATATAGCTTTAGATTTACTCTCGGATGAACCGAGAAAATTATCATCTAATCTATTTATAGGTGTATGTACTATTTTTGGAATCTTAATGATGTACTACACTTGGAAGAATACACGTATGTTAGCGGAGGCACGCGATGAAGAAGAGAGCGTACAAGGTAGAAAATTAGGAATTGTAATTATGTATTTACGTATAGGTGATATAGTTACACTGGCCTGGTTTGTATATGCAGTTATTGCATGTAGACGTGCACTGTTGCAGGATACAAATGTTTCATTTGCAGTGTGGAATTTAGTAGCTTCTATTGTCTGTTTAACTATTGTAGTGATTAGCGGGCTCATAACAAAAAATCGTTATAATAAGCTATATCCTGAACAAGGTGTAACATATATGGAATCTATGAAAATGTGGACGAAAAACGCAGATGAAGGATTAAAGCATATTGTGCATGAGGCTGGATATAAAGCGTATGAATTTACGAATACAATATTGGCATATGTGTGGTGGGCTGCCGTTATATATACAGCAGTTAGTGATATCAATTTCGTGTTGCTTGGTTTAATCTCGTTTATTTGGATATTACATATCGGAAAATTCATGTACGAGATGCAGAGAAAAATGATTTATTAAGGGGAGAGAAAGGTGGATATTTTAAGAAGGCCAGCTGGTTCTATGACGGCGGCGTTAGCTTTGTCCATTTTATACGGAGTAATCCGAACTGAGAAATTAGAAGTAATGTTGGATATATGGGCGTTATTTGGAATCTTTTTAGTAGTGCTAGCTATTCATGAGCTAGGCCATGTAGTATTTGGTTTAATAGGTGGTTTAAATTTTAAATTTATGACAGTAGGGCCGATTACTTTTCAAAAAGAGAAGGGGAAAATACGCATTCGAGAAAATAAATTGTGGATGTACTTTGGAGGCGTGGCGATGTTAGTGCCTCCTTCCATAGAGACACCGAATCTTTCGAAAAAGTGGGCGTGGATGACTTTAGGTGGACCGATTGTAAGTTTACTATTTGGTATTACTTCCGGTTACATATACATGGTGAGCTATTATCAATATCTTTTATATTTTTCTGTTTTACACTTTGTCATATTTGCAGCTACAATCGTACCGATCAAAGGAACGTTTTTGAGTGATGGTATGCAATTTCTCATTTTAATTAAAGATGACCAAAAGGCGAAGCAGCATTTATACAATATTCAAGTATCAAGTGAGTTATTTAGTTATAAGAGGCCGAAAGACTGGGATAAGAGATTAATAGAACTTAGTGAGGAAAAATTAAAAGAGGATAAAAGTATAAGAGATATAATGAGCGGACTTATGCTCGTTTTTTATGCCAGAGCCGATCAAGAAGGAATGGGAAGCGCGATACCATATATAGAACCAATTGTTCAACTACCTGTAACGAAGGAAAATAAATATTTCGTTAGTAGTTTTCATAGTTGGTATCTTTTATATAAAGCTCTTTATGAGATGGATAGTCTTTCTCTGCAAGAAGCAAAGCAACATGGGAAGGCCATTACAAAAATAGACTTACATGGGTATTATCGTACACAAGGAATTATTAAATATTTAGAGGGCGATATGGAAGCTTCCAACGTTTATATGAGGAAAGCGGATAAAGAATTGAAGAGCGCTGAGAATAGTGAAATGGGATATTTACAATTAGAGAGAGAATGGTTTGAGCAGCTGAAAGAGAGGGTATCTTACGATGGGTGAGGTATCCTCTCTTTTCTATGTCGCCTTATGCCGTTCCATAAAAAGTGTGAGGCGAGTAAAATAAGATAAGAAGAGCAAAGCTTGGAGGAATTCTAGATGGAAATTTTAACGATTATTTTAATAGTCTTGCTCATTTATGCTGTTTTTAAAGTAGCATATGTAGCATTAAAGATACTCGCGATCTTATTAGTTATCTTTTTAATCGTAGAGTTCGGCAGTAAATTGCTTGGGGGATAGGGTATGTTGTGCGCTTTGAGTGTCGAAGCGTTAATATAATGAAAAAATCGCTGATATAAGTGGAGAAATCGTCGATATATTTGAAGAATCGTTGATATATTTAAGTGAATACGAAGTGGGGTATGTGAGAAAGAAGTTACCGTTGGGGTAACTTCTTTTTATTTGTTTATAAATTGTTTATTTTTACCTTCTATTCTTGTAGTAAGGAGGCGGTAAAGATGAAAAAAGCGGTTTTAGAAGTAAGAGATGTGACGAAGAGGGTGAAGGGGAGAATGTTGCTAAGTCATATGTCTTTTTCTGTTTATAAAAATGAGATTTGTGGTTTTGTTGGGCCGAATGGTTCTGGGAAGACAACTCTTATTCGAACGATTATGGGGTTAATTCGACCAAATGAAGGAGAAATATTAGTTAATGGTATTAGCGTACAAAAAAATCGGAAAGAAGCTCTTCAGCATGTAGGCGCAATTGTAGAAGCTCCAATTTTCTTCCCTTATATGTCAGGACGAAAAAATTTGCGGAATCTAGGTAGGATTACGTTACGTACTGGTGGAGAAGTTCTTGAAAAAAAGGTGCAGCAAGTATTAGAAATCGTTGGTTTAGAAAATCGTGCTGACGATAAAGTTGGTACGTATTCGTTAGGGATGAAGCAGCGTTTAGGGATTGCACAGGCGCTTCTTGGGGATCCAGATTTTATCATTTTGGATGAACCGTCTAATGGATTGGATCCAGTTGGAATTAAGCAACTTCGTAAAATTGTACTCGACTTACAGCGTGAGAAGGGAATTACTTTCTTCATTTCTAGTCATTTAATTCGTGAACTGGAGCTTATGTGTGATTCATGGGTCATGATTCGCGCAGGATCACTAATATGGCGGGGAACGACGGAAGAATTGCAAGGAAGGAATAAAGCATTAGAAGATATTTTCGTGGAGATGATGAGCTCATGATGATGTTAGTACGCTCGGAATGGGAGCGGCTTTGGGCGAAGAAAGTAACATGGCTTTGTTTTTTGATGATACCGGTGATGTTACTTGGGGCTGCGAAGTACTATTTGAAACATAATCAAGAAGTAGAAAGAATCGCTGTTGATTATACATATGCGAATTCATTCCCAATACTGGCATTATCTGAAATGCTTATGAGTATATGTAACCTTGTTTTACTCGTTTTGATTGTTCTTGTGTTTGCTCAAGAGTATCATAGCGGTCAAATTCGGATGGTAATTCAAAGATCATACACGTATTCGGAAGTTCTTATTGCAAAAATAATTACGATATTAACAGTAAGTTTGTTATTTATAGGTACCTATTTTATTTGTAGTTATTGTATTGGCTATATTTTCTTTGAGCATGAACCGAACATCTTGTTGTTTTATCATACAGAAAAAATGAATGCACTTGGCGTTTTCCTATATTGTATTTCTTATTATGGAATTGCTTATCTTACTTTAATAGCGATGGTTAGTATGCTAATTATGCTGTCGGTTATAAGTAAATCGACAACAAGTGCAACCCTTCTTGGTATGGGATTCATTATATTTTCTTTTGGATACCCAGCGATGGCGTTACTGATAAGAAAATCACAAGCTTTTCTTTATATTAATTATTCTTCTTTAATTAAACTGCAACATGAAGGAATTGCTATATCTTTATCTGGTAGTTCATGGATGATTCTTTTTGGGGCTGTAATTTTACTTATATACATTGTTGTTTGCAATGCTGTAACAGTTTATTGGATAGGAAAAAAAGATAATTTTGTGTGAGGTGTGAAGAATGAGACAAATACTTATAAGTGAATTTGAACGGATTTTTGATAGAAAGAAGACGAAAGTATTAATTGTTATTTTTGGGCTGTTACTTATTTTACACAGTGTATGGGTGCATACTTTTGGAGTTGCTATTTACGATGCAAAGGGGACGGAAGCAATCTTAAGTAATTTGAACTTCCCTGTCGCAGTTACAAGAGAATGGTATTTTACGCTATTCTTATTGATTTTCCCAATCTTATTTATTGATAGTTTTAATAGCGAAATTTCATCTGGTGCGTATCGGCTTATTATGATTCGTCCAGTAAGTAGGTTTGAATTATTATTGGCGAAATGGATTACTCAAATGAGTATTGTAAGTTTATTTTTGTTACTGGCTTTTATTGAGGGTTATATATATGGAACATTTTTCGTAAGGCACGCAGAGAAGACATTCTTTTTAGATAAACAAGTCATTTATGGTACGGGTGTCTCTATTTTATATACTGTAAAATATTATTTAATACTATGGTTTATCGCAAGTGCTTTAACGATGTTGAGTAGTTTTGTAAGCCTTTGGTTTCAAAACGCTATTATTACGTATTTTGTAATAGTTGGTTTACTAGTAGCAAGTTTATATGTGAATGAAGAAGTAAGTTATTTTGTAATGGGAAGCGAATCAATTCTAAGAATATTAAGTGAGGGGAAAGTAACATTTTACCTAATAAATGGTACAATTTTAGGAGGATGCGCAATAGCGGCTATGTTTAGTTGGTGTAAAAAAGATGTGTTTAATTAGGAGGGACTTACCGTGGCGGACAAAATATTAGTTGTAGACGATGAACCAGATATTCTTACATTTATTGAAGATAGTCTTGTCATGGAAGGGTATGAAGTAAAAAGTGCATTAAGTGGTGAAGAGGCTTTGGAAAAATTAGATAGCAGCGTTAATCTCATTATTTTAGATGTTATGTTGCCAGATATGAATGGGTTTAAAGTGTGCGAGAAGATGAGAGAATCTTATGCATGCCCAATCTTATTTTTAAGTGCTGATAGTAGTGAACGGTCTCGAATAGAAGGCTTATTGATTGGTGGAGACGATTATATTAGTAAGCCGTTTAGTTTAAAAGAGTTGAAAGCGAGAATTGTTGCCAATTTGCGTCGTACAACAGAATTGCAAACGATGGGGCAAAAGAATTTTCTACGCTATGGCGATTTAGTAATAGATTTGCAGAGTTATGAAATACTGTTAGGTAAAGAAAGAATTCACTTTACAAAAAAGGAGTATGAAGTCGTGAAAATGTTAGCACTTCATGCTGGCCAAGTTTTGACGAAAGAGCAGCTGTTTGAAAAGATTTGGGGATATGATAGTGAAAGTGATGTTTCTACTGTAGTTGAGCATATAAAGAAAATTAGAACAAAGCTTAGTGTATATGATAGAGAATATACATATATTCAAACGGTGTGGGGAATTGGATATAAGTGGAGTGTACAGGACTGATGCAAAAGTTACGGATTAAACAACAGCTAGTAATTGGCTTCTTAATAGTTTTACTTGGTAGTTTAATACTGACGGTTTTAACAGCTGGTATTGGTTGGTATTGGCTAACGAAAAATGGGAAAGTATTTCCTGCAAATTATTATGAGCAGAAAATTCCTATGATAAAAGAATACGTAAAAGATAAAGGTGCATTATTGTTAAATGAGAAAGAGCGAAATGAACTAGAGAAAATTGTCCCTAAAGAGGGAATTAACTATCAAATTGTTAATAGGCAAGGAGACATTTCTTATGGTACATATAACAAGAAATTAATAACAAATGAGAGACCAATTTGGAGTGTTATTAATACGAATATTTATGAGGAAGATGATGATACTGAAGTTACGACATATTTGCCTTTAGTAGATAGGAATGGAGATTTACAAGGAGCGATAGGGTTTAATTATCATCTGACACTATCTACAGCTTCGGCAGTCGATTCCTTTTTTGTAATCTTATTTTTAGCTTCACCCTTTATATACATTACCATTTTATCCTACATCGTCTCAAACCGAATGGGAAAAAGAATAAAGAAACCACTCGCTGAATTATCAGGGGCATCAAAAAGAATTCAAGAGAAGGATCTAAACTTTCATTTAGAATACAATGCGAAAAATGAAATTGGTGAATTAGTCGGTTCGTTTGAAAATATGCGCGCAGCATTAGCTACTAGCTTGTCACGACAATGGGAATTAGAAGAAGAGAGAAGAGAGTACATTAGAGCTATTTCTCATGATTTGAAAACGCCATTAACGATTGTGCAAGGTCATACAGAAGGTTTGCAAAGTGGCTTATGGAAAAATGAGGACTTGTTACATCGGTATTTACAAACGATTGAACGAAATACAAACAGAATGACAAAACTTCTTGAGGAGTTCCAAACAGTAAATGAATTAGAAAGTTTCGCGTTTCAATTGCGTTTAAATAAAGTACATATAAATCCATTCTTTCTTAAAAAATTAGAAGAGTATGAATGTATAGCTAGGAAAAAAGAGATTGAGTGGGACGTCACTTTTGAAAATAATGAGGATGTACAGAGTTTAGTATTTGACCAAGAGCGAATCAGTCAAGTAATGGATAATATCGTAATGAATGCAGTTCGGTTTACGCCGGTGTCAGGGGAAATTTTCGTTAAAGTATGTGCTTGGCATGAAACAATAGAATTCCATGTATACGATTCAGGACCTGGTTTTCAAGAAGGAGATTTGAAAAAAGTATTACAACGTTTTTATCAGGGAGATCAGTCACGTTCAGGAAGCAAGGAACATTTTGGACTCGGGTTATATATTGCTAAGACAATTGTTGAGAAGCATGGTGGTAAAATTCAGGTAGAAAATAGCGAGGTGCGAGGTGGGGCACATGTTTCGTTTCGAATTCCGAGCAGGGGTATGTAGGAAAGAAGTTGCCGTGAGGGTAGCTTCTTTTTATTGTGATGACGGAGTATGCAAAACAACATAAAAAAGCTGGAAGAATATCTTCCAGCTTAAGAGTTACTTTCAATTTGGCGACCGCTATCTTCTTCATTGTCTTGTAATAGGTTGAATACATCTGCTAGGCAGAATGCAATGAACCAAGTCCATAGACCGTGGAAGAAAGCTGAGCTTAATTGAAGTGGTAATGTATAGTTAGTCATTGAGTATGAAATACATCCACCAACGATTCCAATCATTGTTAATAACATTGTTTTTTGCGCATTTTCTTCTGGATTAAAGAGGAAGAAAATGTATCCGCCTAAAATTGAAGCGCTTACAAGTGTTTCGATTCCATTAAAAATGATATTCTCTCCAAGCTGAGTGTTTGTCCAGAAGCAGATTGTTCCGCCGATAATAGCAAACAGGACAGCTATTGTATATCGTACATATTGATTCATATGTTCATCTCCCTATGTAATAAGATGATTTGGAAGGCAAAAAGGTAGGTATAGTATATTGAAGTGAATTTTAATTGTACGTATCTTTTTATAAAAAGATCATTGAAGAGTAACTAAGATGATCGGTTGTTTAAACCGTTACGTGTATGGTGTCTGAAATATACCCGACTGCTCGTTTCTTTTTGCTTGTAAAATAAGAGAAACTTCCAAGTCTATATACTCTTTTTTTGTGAGTCTGTTTTTATTATAACACATTTAGCGACATAATAATAGAATTATCTGATTTTGTAACAAGTGTAAAAAATAAAAATCGCGAGGAAATACCAGTAACGGTGCAGTTTAGCGGAAGAAGGATTTTAATGTATTATGATGAAATATGTAATCAAGGTGAGATCTAAGAAGGAGGCTTAAATGCTATAAAAAATGTTTTATAGCATGAATGGAAGGGAGGAGAGCTAACTTGGAATTCACAACAGAAAGATTAATAATTAGACCTTTTAAGAGTACTGATTTACAGGATGTATTTGCTATTTATAATAGTGATGATACATGTAAGTTCCTATTACATAATAAGTGGACTCATGAAGACATGCAGGAAAGATTTAATAAGAAGCTAGCAAACAATGTACTTACTAAAGAATCAATATTAAGTTTGGCAGTTATATACAAAACTAAAGTAGTCGGTGATTTATCTGTATGGTACACAAATATGAAAGACACTGTTGAGATTGGTTATAGTTTTTCAAGTGAAGTAGCTGGGAGAGGTTTGGCAACAGAAGCAGTAAGTAATTTGGTATTTAAATTATTTCATGAATGTAATGTACATCGTATACAAGCTAATCTTGATGCACGTAATACAGCTTCACAAAAATTGTGTGAACGAATAGGCATGAGAAAGGAAGCCCATTTCATACAAGATTTTTGGAATAAAGATGAATGGACAGATAGTATTGTATATGGAATGCTATCCTCCGATTTGAAGTAATAAACTTAGTGATTGTATTATGCTAAAGGGTACGTGAGTTGAATAACAAAGGGCATAACATATTGTATGTGACTAATATGTTATGCCCTTTAATGTATTGATCTTTTTTATATACGTTTGAAACGGCCGACAATTTCAACTGTTTCAGTAATGTTCATAAATGCTTTGTTATCCACTTGACGGATAATACGTTTCATTTCGCCTAACTCATAGCGAGTCACGACAGTGTAAATCATTTTTTTCTTATGGTTTGTATAGCCGCCGACAGCATCTACCATTGTCACCCCGCGTATGCCGTGATGTAGTAGGGCGCTTTTTATTTCCTCGCCTTTTTCTGTAACTGTCATTATCGTTAATTTAATATGTTTCGTATGCACGGCATCAATTACTTTACTAACTACAAACCGGCTAATTAACGTATAAAGTGTAATATCCCATCCGAAAATAAATCCTGCTGCAACAAGTAAGATTAAGTTGAATCCAAAGATGATTGCTCCAATTGAAATATCTCGATGTTTCGCTACAATCAATCCAACAACATCAAAACCACCTGTTGAAGAAGCAAATCGGAATATGATTCCGGAAGCTGCTCCGCAGATTACACCACCGAATACAGAAGATAGTAAAATATCGTCTGAAACTTGGTGTACAGGGATAATGTTCATCGCTAACGATGATACAGCTACAAAGTACGCTGTTAAAAAGGTTGTCTTCTTGCCTAAGTAAAAGTGACTTAAAATAAGAAGAGGAATGTTTAGTAAAAAGATAAGTGCACCGATATTGTAGTGCATTACATAACCGATAATCATCCCTACACCAGCGAATCCACCGCTAATCATGTTATGCGGGATAAAGAACATATTCATAGAAATTGCATACAAAATAGAAGCTGCGAAAATAACAACCAACTGTATGATAAATTCTAAGTGAAATGTTTTAGCTGCTGGGAAGGATAAAAAGGCGGTGTCGGGAACGTAATCGGCGTCTCCTAGTTGACCCATAGTATGTTTCATCTCCATATTCATTTTTGATTACAAGAAGAGAATAAAGGTTTTTTCAAAAACTGGCAATAGTTTTATTATAATGCAAAAATTTTCTAAATTTCTAATAAATCAAGTCTATTCATTGATGTGTGTGAATATACTAAAGAAAGCGAATACAATGTTTCTTAATTATTGTTTTCTTGAGAAAATATGCAAAATACTTTTTTTGACGATAAAAGGAAATAGAGAATGTTTGCCGAATGTGCTAAAATGACCTTATTAAGGATGTGAAGCGATGGAATTTTTATTGCAGGATGCAATTCTATATATATCGTTTGTAACAACGGCACTTTGTTTATTAGAAGTTTTCTTTCTCGCTAACGTTTCTCGTTTTGTGCGTCAGCAAGCATCGAGCGGTAGACAGAGAGCATTTGCGTTAGTTGATACATGTGAAGATAGTGCAGGAAATGTACCGCTATTTTCAATTTTTTATAAATATGGAATGATTCGTTCTGTACGCAGACAAGAATCAAGTGAAGAGAATGACGAGGTCGGTCCGTATCCACCAATGTTTCGCTAAATAATTACGAAACATTGGAGGAATGAACATGTTAAAATCATACCGAGCTGTGCTCGTTAGTTTATCATTATTACTTGTTTTTGTTTTATCTGGTTGCAGTAATGCAGCCCCAATTGATGCACATAGTACGGGAATTTGGGATCATTATTTCGTATATCCAATCTCGTTCATGATTCAATTTGTTGCTCATCATATACCGGGAGCTAGCTTCGGGATTGCTATCATTATTATGACGCTCGTTATTCGTTCAGCTATGATTCCATTAGCAGTTTCGCAATATCGTAGCCAAGCAAAAATGAAAAAAATGCAACCTGAATTGCAGAAGCTAAAGAAAAAATACGGTGATGTAAGTAAAGATCTTGAAAAACAAAAGCAATATCAAAAGGAAATGTCAGAACTAATGAAATCAGGCGGTTGGAATCCACTAGCTGGTTGCTGGCCAATCTTTATACAAATGCCAATTTTCTCTGCTTTGTATTATGCGATTAGCCGAACAGAAGAGATTCGCACATCTTCATTTTTATGGGTGAACTTAGGACATGCAGATCCTTATCATATATTACCGATTATGGCAGCGCTAACGACATTTATTCAGATGAAAGTTTTCCAATCTAATATTACACCTGGAGAACAAGTACAGATGCTGAAAATACAGCAAATTATGATGCCGGCAATGATTTTATTTATGGGATTTGCGGCGCCATCAGGACTTGTGTTGTACTGGATAACGGGTAATTTATTTACAATGACACAAACAATTGTATTAAGAAAAATAATGGAACGTGAAGAATTACAATTACAAAAAGCTTAGAACAACGCCGCTCGGGATGAGCGGTGTTTTTTGTTAAGTCGTTAAGGAAATTTTAAGAAACCAATATTACTATAGGCTTTGTATACGAAAGTGTACATGCTTTAGAACTATGAAGGAGGAAATTTCCTATGAAGAAGAAAACAGTTGGGTATTTAGCGATTGCAGGTGCTTTATCATTCGGAATCATTGGAGGAGTTGGTATTCCGGCATTCGCGGCAACGAATAATCCAGCAGCTGAGCAACCTACAAAAACGGCGAAAAAAGATTTAGATGACGCTACAAAACAAAAAATAAAAACGATTATGAACGATACAAAGAAACAGTTGGAGGAGCTAGGTGTAAAGCTTCCAAAAAAAGAAAAACGTAAAGATATGTTTGCAGGATTAGATGATCAGGCGAAAGAAAAAGCGAAGTCTATTTTAGAGCAAGAGAAATCTGGGAAACTAACACGTGAGCAAGCAAAAGAAGAATTAACGAAATTAGGCGTGAAAATGCCAGAGAAGGGTAAACATGGAGGCATGTTTGCAAACTTAGATGAAGCAACAAAGGAAAAAGTGAAATCAATTTTAGAGCAAGAGAAATCTGGAAAATTAACACGTGAACAAGCGCGAGAGGAATTAACAAAGTTAGGCGTGAAAATGCCAGAGAAGGGTAAACATGGGGACATGTTTGCTAACTTAGACGAAGCGACAAAAGAAAAAGTGAAATCAATTTTAGAACAAGAGAAATCTGGGAAATTAACACGTGAGCAAGCAAAAGAAGAATTAACGAAACTAGGCGTGAAAATGCCAGAAAAGGGTAAGCATAAAGACATGCTTGCTGACTTAGATGATCAGGCAAAGGAAAAAGCAAAGTCTATTTTTGAACAAGAAAAATTCGGAAAATTAACACATGAACAAGCAAAAGAAGAATTAACAAAACTAGGTGTGAAACTTCCGGAGAAAGAGAAACATGAAGACATCTTTGCGGGATTAGATGAGGCAACAAAAACAAAAGCAAAAGCGATTTTAGACAATGAAAAGAAACAATTAGAGGCATTGAATGTTGATCTTTCGCACCATAAAGTGAAACTGTAATCAGTGGTGCATTTCCACTGATTATTAGTTGAACCAATCGGGCTTTTACGGGCAGTTAATCTTCCAACTTCATCCCTGTATTCGCTGGATTTTAAGGTGGAAGTTTTACTGCCCGTTAATGCGGGGTAAATTTTTTATGAAAAAAGAAGATAAATAATTGAACTATGTCGTATCTTTCGTGTGGGCAACCGGAAGGTACGTGCGAGGACCGATTTCTATAAGTAGAAATCGGTCCATTTTAATGATTCAATAAAATTCTTTTCATTGTTAGTATATATCCAAAGACGCAGTAGAAGATTGCAAAACCGATAAACACTTCCGTATATTGATATTTACCTAATACGTAGAAGGAAACAGCTGGTATAATAGCTACCGCTAAAATGCTATAACCAGGATACTTGTGCCGATACATGATAGCGAATAGAACAGAAAGAAACGTAGCGATGATACAAAAAACAGCAATCATTATTGGTGCACCTCCTATATGGATTATACCATTTTTAGGGAATTAGAGAAGCGTTGTAAATTCTGTTATAATATAAGAAGAGAAATATTTCGTATGTTATATAAAAAAATATATTGATTTTTTCTAACAATTCAATATAATGAACAATAACTACAAAATTCGACATCAAGAAGTGATGATGAGGACATGATCAATTTTTTACGATTCTCAGAGAGGGAAGCCTTTGGCTGTGAGCTTCCTAATACGAAAAAATAGATTACCACCTCTGAACTGCAGCAGTGAACGAACATCTAGTAATTGCTTGCCGGCAAAAACCGTTATTTAGACTTGAGAAATTGGTGAAGTGTGTTACTTTACGAATTGAAACAAGGGTGGAACCACGAATACAACACTCGTCCCTTTTTTAGGGAGGAGTGTTTTTTTATTTCATTTTTGCATCACACTAGGATTGGAAGGAGGATACGCAGATGCATCATGATGAGAAGAACAAAATTGGTTTAACGGTAGCACTTTCTATCGTAGTAGGAACGATTATTGGGTCTGGTGTGTTTATGAAACCAGGGAGCGTATTAGATTACTCAGGGAGTTCTAATATGGCGATTCTTGCTTGGGTAATTGGTGGTCTGTTGACGTTAGCAAGTGGTTTAACAGTAGCTGAAATTGGAGCGCAAATCCCGAAAAATGGTGGGTTGTATACGTATTTAGAGGAGATTTACGGAAGTTTTTGGGGATATTTATCAGGCTGGATGCAAACGATTGTTTATGGGCCAGCTATTATTGGAACATTAGGGTTATACTTTAGTTCTTTAATGATTAATTTTTTCTATTTAGATAAAGTATGGAATTTACCAATCGCAATTGGAACAGTTGTGTTCCTTGGCGTTGTAAATAGTATGGGAACAAAATACGGAGGTATCGTCCAAACAATCACGACAATTGGGAAGATGATTCCAATCGTATTAATTGTTGTGTTAGGTTTTTGGAAAGGGAATAGCGATATCTTTAACGTAGTTGTGCCGATATCAGAAAATCAAAGCATCGGGATGGCAATTTTAGCAACGTTATTTGCTTATGACGGCTGGATTTTACTTGCTTCGATTGGCGGGGAAATGAAGAATCCAACAAAGTTATTACCGAAAGCAATGACAGTTGGGATTTTAATTGTAACAGCTGCTTACGTATTAATTAACTTGGCATTATTAAATGTATTACCAGCAGCGGAAATTGTAGACCTTGGAGAAAATGCAACAGCGACAGCTGCGGGCATGCTACTTGGAGAATATGGCGGGAAAATTATTAGTATCGGTATTATCGTTTCTATTTTCGGTTGTTTAAATGGAAAGATTTTAACGTTCCCACGTATCCCGATGTCGATGGCAGAGCGTGGACAACTTCCATTTGCTAAGTTTATTGCAAAGGAAAGTCCAAGATTTAAAACACCAGCAAATGCGATTACTGTTGAAATCATTTTAGGAATTATTTTAATGATTATTAGTGATCCGAATAAGCTATCTGAGATTTCCGTATTCATTATTTATATTTTCTATGTAATGACGTTTATTGGTGTCTTCATTTTAAGAAAACGTAATAAGAATAAAGAGCGTGCATACAGTGTACCGTTATTCCCAATCGTACCAATCGTTGCGATTTTCGGTTCGCTCTTTGTAATTGGTAGTGCAATTATTAATGATCCGGTAAGTTGTTTCTTATCCATTGGAATTGTCTTTACTGGACTTCCAGTATATTGGTATTTAAATAAGAAGAATAAAAATGAAGTGTCATGATCGAAGGGTAGGCGTATAATACGCCTACCTTTTTTACTGTAAAAAAATTGTACTTGTGTTCAACTTCTATTTTGGTTACTATAATCGTAGTAACCAAAATAGAAAGCGTGGGGAAAGACTTGAATTTTCGTGTGTATATTTTAGCTATCGCGGCTTTCGTAGTCGGAACGGTTGAGCTAATTATAGGAGGAACGCTCGATTTAGTTGCCAATGATTTAGGTGTATCTATTAGTGCAGCTGGTCAGCTTATCACAATATTTTCAGTAGTATTTGCTTTATCAGGTCCGGTTTTATTGGCGTTAACAGGGAAGTTTGAAAGAAAAATATTGTATGTTGGGGCATTATCGATTTTCTTAATCGGAAATATTATTTCAGCATTTAGTGTGAATTATGGGATGTTAATGTTCTCAAGGGTAATTTGTGCAGCGAGTGGTTCGCTTATTATTGCACTGTCAGTAACACTTGCTTCTAGCGTTGTAGAACCGCATTTTCGTGCGCGTGCAATTGGAATCATTTTCATGGGGATTAGTGGGTCACTTGTACTTGGAGTACCGCTTGGCCTTGTACTCGGAAATGCATACGGATGGCGTGCACCATTTGTACTCATTTCGATTTTAACAGTTATGGCAATCGCTTGTATTTCATTATTCTTAACGAAAGTACCACCGGCATCGGTATTATCAATAAGAGAACAAATTGCTACGTTAAAAGATAAAAAAATCGTAAGTGCACAGTTAACATCATTCTTATTTTTAACGGGCCATTTAACACTATATGCATATTTAACACCTTTCTTAAAAGATGTGATGCATGTGGAAGCGAATTGGATTAGTGTATTTTACTTTATTTTCGGAGTTGCAGCGGTACTTGGAGGCGGACTTGGAGGATGGCTTGCTGATAAGTGGGGATCGAAGAAAAGTATTATCTCAATTATTATCGTATTTGCGTGTGCGATCTTCATATTGCCATTAATGACATTCTCATTCCCGCTGTTCATTATTATGATGGGACTTTGGAGTATGCTGAGCTGGGCTATTTCACCAGCACAACAAAATTATTTAATTGAAATTGCACCAGAATCAGCTGGTATTCAGCAAAGTTTAAATAACTCTGCCCTTCACTTAGGAATTGCACTCGGTTCAACAGTAGGCGGAGTTGTTATTGAAAAATCATCTGTTATATATAACGCTTGGGTAGGTGGTGGCTTTATTATATTAGCGCTGCTTTGTGCAATTTTCTCGATTACGAGAGGACGTTCTACTCAGTTTGCGAAGGAAGAATCTATCGTTTGATAGGTTCTTTTTTATTTATAAAAAATGGAAGGGGTTAGTGGGTAGATGGAGAAAATTGTATATAGCGAGGTGATGGAAAATGATGTCTAATTTCTCGGTATTCGGTATGATAATTGCACTACTACCGATATTGATAGTTGTTTTTGTATTAAGATGGGTTCGTTTCATCTATCAAAATTCTGAGAAACAAGTGGAGCAAAATGAGAAAATCATTGAACTGTTGATGGATATAAAGGAGCAAAAAGAAAAGGAGTCTCGGTGAAGAATTAGACTCCTTTTTTATCATTCAATTAATACCTTAACTTCATCAACAAACTCTTAATTTCCTCATCTTCCATAAAGAGATCATGGTGTTTCTGGGTAATCTTTGCAAGTGCAACGTCATGATAGAAAAATTCTGTAAAGAACTTCACGAAAGGTTGTGACATTGTTTTCATCGCTTGCCATGATTCTTGCTCTACACCAGCAAATAAAATTTCACGGTCGTCAACGATGAGGAGCAAGTAGCGCTCTAATGCGTTAGGTTCTTCAGCTGGGATTAGAAAATGCATGTTTTCTAACGCTGTTTCTACTTTTCCAACGATAAGGGACTCGGTTTTGACGCCTTGTTTTGCCTTTTCTTCTAATAACGGAAGATATTCTAAAAGAGTATCATTCCAAGCTGAAATGCGAATCGATCCTTTTGCACTCTCAATGAGTTCTTTACTTTGAACTCGAATAGAAGATTGCATTTTTAAGCTCCACACACGGTCATCTGTAAATGATTTTTTTGATATATTCGTTTCCAATTCTTTAATATTGGATTGGAATTCTGTCGTTAATTTTTCAATTGCTAGCTTGAGTGGTAATGCTGTATATAGCTTTTTCTTTTCTGAAACAGAATCCATTACCATTCCTTTATCGATCAGGCGTGCAAGTACTTCATATATTTTGGCTTTTGGAACACCAGAATGCTTCACAATCGTCGTAGCATCTAATGGCTCGTTGCTTGATACGACAACTTCGTAAGCTTGGCTTTCATATTGTGAGAAACCGAATTTTTGTAACATAGTTCCCTCCGAACAAATGAGATTATATTTTAAGGATAATGAACTATTTGTTTTTGCACAAGTGGTAGTAAGTTTTCTAATCAGATTGAAATGAGAATTAGTTTCAATTTTTTAATTTTATCCATTATACTTAATATAATGATTAATATGATTACAATACAACGAGAAGGGGATGCTTGGGGGAAGATGTTGAGAAGTTTACGTTTAAAAATTGCGGTAGTATTTTCGGTACTTATTTCTATGATGTTTGTAATACTAGGTACAGCTGTGTATCAGTTGCAAAAAGAGAAGGAAACGCACTCCTTAGACCAGTATTCTCAAAATACGATGGATCTTGTGACAGAACAGTTAACTGCATTTATGCAGCGAATTGAGGAAGATATGGGTCATTACGGAAGTCATGATGATATTCAAAACATGTTACAAGATGGAGTTACTCCAGAAGAAGAGAGTTTTATTTTAAAAGAGTTTTCAAGATTTAAAAAGAACCATCCTGATATTTTAGATGTATACATTGGGACAAAAGATAAAAAAACGTTGAGTGCAAATCTTGCTGACGGAGGACAAGTACCTGAAGGGTATGATCCAACGAGTCGTCAGTGGTATAAAGCATCAGAATCTGATACAAAATCAATTATTTGGGGACAACCACAATATGAAATCGCGACAGGTAAGTTAAGTATTGGAGTGTCAAAAGCAATTGTCGGACAAGATGGCTCTGTATTAGGGGTAGTAGCAATGGATGTATCATTAGGAACCATTCAAAAACTACTCCATAATATTCAATATAATAATGGCGGAGAAATGTTTATCGTAAATGACAAAAATATTGCCATTGTATATCCAGAGAAAGTAGGAAAAGATGTTTCAAAAGAACCACTTGTAAAAAGTTTGAATAAAGATGAAACAAAATTTGCGGTGACGACATTAGGCGGAAAAGATGTAGTAGCCTATAGTCAAATGTTTGATAAGATGGAATGGAAAATAGGGATTGTTTATCCGAAAGAAACGATTGATGGGCTATTAAATAGTACGAGAAATACAGTCATTATAATGGCATGTATTAGCTTATTAGTTGGAATCACAGCTTCATACTTGTTCTCAAGAAGATTAGCGAGACCATTGCAACTATTAACGAATCATGTTCAAAAAGTAGCGGAAGGTGATTTAACGCTGCAAATGAAAGTGACAAGTAAGGATGAAGTTGGAGAACTGACGAACCATTTTAATCATATGGTTGAGCAAATGAATGAGATGGTAAGCAAAATTAAAAATAGTGTATCAACAGTGCAACAATCAACGAATAATCTACATTACTTAACGAATGAAACTGTAGCCGCTAGTAGAGAAGTGTCAGGTGCAATGGATGATGTGAGCGGAGGAGCTTCTACTCTTGCTAATAGTGTAGATGAAGTTTCAGAGCAGCTCGAGAAAATGGCACAGTCAGTGAAACAAATGAATAACTCTGTTGGTGAAATAAAAGGAGTGGCTGGCAAAGCGGAAAAGGCATCTAAGCAAGGATTAAATACGATGCGTAATTTAGTTCGTACGAGGGGCCAATCATCTTCGATAGTTGTTCATACAGAGGAAGCATCCGGAAAGTTAGAGCAAAGAGCTGGATCGATTCAAAATGTTGTAGAGCTTATAAAAGGTATTTCGGATCAAACGAATTTACTTGCTTTAAATGCTTCAATTGAGGCGGCACGTGCGGGTGAACAAGGTAAAGGCTTTGCTGTTGTTGCTGAAGAAGTTAGGAAATTAGCGGAACAATCAAAAGATGCAACAGTAGAAATTGCGACGATGATCGGTGATGTACAAGTAGAAGTAAGACGAGTTGTAGAAGTTGTAAGTAAATTGAAAGATATTGCGGATGTACAAAATAAAGTTACGACAGAGGCAGAAACGGAATTCCGCACAATTATGTCAGTTGTAAATACGATTAGTACGTCAGTGGAACAAATTGTAGAAGAGGTAAATAACATCGGTCACGAGCAAGGAGAAATTACAGAGGTAATGCATACCATTGCTGGTACGAGTCAAGAAAGCGCAGCTGTTTCGGAAGAAGTAAATGCTGCAACTGAGTCACAAGTGAATCATCTAGAAAAGGTAGCTCATACGATGGAAAGTTTGACCGAGCATATGAGAGACTTAGAAAGATTAGTTGAGCAGTTTAAAATAGAGGAATAACAAATTAGTAAAATGATGCGTATTTCGGTAAAATAGACAATGGATATATAAGAAGCAATTATAGGAGGAAAACTACTATGGCAATTGTTGACGTATCGATTATTCCAGTAGGAACAGGTAATCCAAGTGTGAGTGAATATGTAGCAGAAGTACAAAAGGTGCTAGAGAAAAATGCAGATCGCGTGAAGTATCAATTAACACCAATGAATACAGTTATTGAAGGAGATCTTCCTGTCATTCTAGAAGTAATCCAACAAATGCATGAAGTTCCATATACGAAAGGTGCACAGCGCGTTGCAACAACAATTCGTATCGATGATCGTCGTGATAAAGTAAGCACAATGGAGAAAAAATTAAACTCTGTTCGATCAAAATTATAAAGAAAAGCAGCGATTTTCGCTGCTTTTTTCATATAGGAGGTAAATAAGATGAGTGAAAAGTTTAACGAACAATTTGGCGGATTGTTAGAGAAATACACGGAACTATTACTTGGAGAGAGCAATGAAGAGAGAAAAGAACAGGTGCAAAAGTGGGCACTTTATTCTTATATTGCGAAGACGATGCCAGCTTTAGTGAAGCATTGGAATGAGACGTATCCAGATGCGAAAGAAGAGATGGTGCAGTTAATTACAGATATTAAAAGGCTGAATGAAGAGAAGCGGAATGAGCAATGAGAAAACTTGAGGTAATGTTACCTCAAGTTTTTCACGTTGTTGAAAAAAGATTTTGTCAATGAAAATGTCACCTAAAAGGTGACATTTTCACTTTCTATTTCATCTGTAATTTGGTAAGTTAAATATAGGCCAACTTTCTTTAGCGAGAGAAGTTTGGTC
>NZ_NWUW01000006.1 GCF_002746455.1 Bacillus fungorum
CAAGCCTATGGTGGTGGAAAAATCCTCTATCTCTAAGGAGATAAACATATAGTCTGCGCTCATGTGAAAATATGAGAAGTTCATAAGAGAACTGGCTAAGGAATTGCGCCCTTAGTTGAACGAGATACATTTAATTAAATCTATCAAACCTCATTGAATATATAGAACATACGTTCTATTGTGGATTCAATGAGGTAAGAATAATATGGAAGATGGCAAGAAGGATGGATTGTTATTGGATATGAAACGGATATGGGCGATCCAGTTTTCGTGAATACCGATGACGATGCGTATCCAGTGTATACGGCAGAGCGTGGTACAGAAACGTGGCAGCCTGTTAATATTGGAAGTATGGATGAGATTATAGGGCAATTATAAGAAAAACTTTGATTCCGGTGCAAAGTGATGGGAGAGAAATATGAAGTATATAAAAATAATGAGCGTGATTGCATTCATTGGCATATATATGGGAGGTTGTTCGCAGGCGCAACCGGAAAAAGAAACATCATCTGCTGTACGAGAAACAAGCGAAGATAAAAAGGAAGACGCACCGGTAGAAAAGCAGCAAGAAGAACAAGAAAAGAAAGAAGAGCCCCAAGCTGTTCAAACGAATGAGCAAGTAGAAGTGAAGCAGGAAGAAGCGTCGGCCGAGGAAAAGAAAGAGGAAACTACGCCGGTGCAGCCAACAGAGCAACCAGCGCAAAATAATGAACAAAAAGTAGAAAGTAAGGAGAAACAAGAAAAGTTTCTCGTTGTTATTGATCCAGGACATCAACAAAAAGCAAATTTAAATTTAGAACCAATTGGTCCAGGAGCAAATACTCAAAAATATAAAGTGACAGATGGCACAACAGGCGTTGTGACAAAAAAGAGAGAGTCTGTCCTTGTATTAGAAATGGCTTTTATATTAAAAGAAAAGCTGGAAGCAAAAGGTATACAAGTATTAATGACGAGAACGTCACAAGATGTTGATATAAGCAATAAAGAACGTGCGACATTCGCGAATGATCATAAGGCGAATTTATTTTTACGTCTTCATGCAGATGGTTCTGAAAATCCAAACCAAAGTGGATTTGCTGTATTGACGCCGGCAGAAGGAAGTCCGTATACGAAAGAGATCTATGCTGAAAGTCTTCAAATCTCTCAAACGATAGTAAATAAAATGAGAGAGAATCATCAAGTGAAAGTAAATGGAATTAAATTTCGAGATGATCTTTCGGGATTTAATTGGTCAAAAGTTCCTGGCGTGCTATTAGAACTTGGATTTATGTCAAACCATGAAGAAGATAAAAAATTATCTGACCCGCAGTATGTAAATTCTTTATTGCAAAGTGTAGCGGATAGTGTAGATGAATATCGAAAGAGTAAAGCTTAAACGCAGTCTTACATGTAAGGGTGCGTTTTTCCATATGAAAACACTCGTAAATTAGAATATTATGGATAAATATGACATGCTTAATTTTACCTGCACTTTTTGCCGAATGCTGATACAATAAAGGATGTTACTATTTAGTAGAAAGAGTGGTAAGCATGTTAGATTGGATGAAAAAGCTGTTTAACAAAGAGGAAGAACAAACAGCGATGAATAAAGAAGTACCAAAGCAAGTTGAAAGTCAGCCGAAAATTCCTCGTGTAAACCACTACACTGAAGCAAGAGAAGCACAAATGGCAAGTAGGAATGCAGGTAAATGCCGTTTTCCATTAGTACCGGATAATGGGTTCGACGAAGAGGATGTTATAGAAACAGGGCATTTTGAAGAACACTCTGTTCAAGCTGTAACGTATGAAGATCAGCCTATTCAAAGAGGAATAAAAGTGGAAAGAAGCAGACGACCGTATATGGAGAAGGTAGTTTCTACATATGAAGAGCCGGAAGTGCAATATGAACCGGAGCGAGAGTCTGTCATTAAAAAGGCACCTGTATCGTCGCAAGAAAGTAACCGTAGACCATTTCGTCCAACAGAAATGATTTCGCCAATTTACGGATATAATCGTCCTTCTGTAGAGAAAAAGGAAGAAAAGCAGGAGGAAGTAAAGGAAAGCGAAGATCTTGAAATATCCGTAGAGGGCAAAGCAGTTGTTGATGCATGGTTAGAGAAAAAAGGGTATACATTATCAGATTTCTCAGAAGGGCAAGCAACGTCTTCGTCGCCTAGTCATAAATCAGTTGGTCAACAGGATAAAAAGAAAGAAAAATCAGTTGTTGATCAATGGCTAGAGAAAAACGGTTATGAAATCGAACGCCAAGAGCCTTTAGTAGAAGAAAAAGAAGTGATTCAAGAAATGAGTACACCGCAGGAAGTTTCAGCGGATGAATTACTTCATAAAACAGTAGCTGAGCAGATGGAAAGTGCTAAGCTAGAAAAAGATGTAGTGGTGTTAAACGAAAATAATCTACAAGAAGAATTAGTAGCTTCTCAAGTAGAGCACGAGGATACAATATTATCAGAAGAAATTAAACGTAATACAGAAATAGAACAACCTACTATTGAAGTAGAAAAACAAGCACCAGAAGAATCAGTGATTGTCAAAGCAGAAGAAAAACTTGAAGAAACAATCATTGTGGAAATACCGGAAGAAGTGGAAGTGATTACGGAAACCGAAGAAGTAGAAGTAATTGCAGAAGCACTAGAAGAAGTGGAAGTAATTGCAGAAACCGAAGCACTAGAAGAAGTGGAAGTAATTGCAGAAACCGAAGCACTAGAAGAAGCGGAAGTAATCGCAGAAGCAGAAGAGCTAGAAGAAGTGGAAGTAATTGCAGAAGCAGAAGAGTCAGAAGAAGTGGAAGTGATTACGGAAACCGAAGAAGTAGAAGTAATTGCAGAAGCAGAAGAGTCAGAAGAAGTGGAAGTGATTACGGAAACCGAAGAAGTAGAAGTAATTGCAGAAGCACTAGAAGAAGTGGAAGTAATTGCAGAAGCAGAAGAGTCAGAAGAAGTGGAAGTAATTGCAGAAGCAGAAGAGTCAGAAGAAGTGGAAGTAATTGCAGAAGCAGAAGAGTCAGAAGAAGTGGAAGTAATTGCAGAAGCAGAAGAGTCAGAAGAAGTGGAAGTAATTGCAGAAGCAGAAGAGTCAGAAGAAGTGGAAGTAATTGCAGAAGCAGAAGAGTCAGAAGAAGTGGAAGTAATTGCAGAAGCAGAAGAGTCAGAAGAAGTGGAAGTAATTGCAGAAGCAGAAGAGTCAGAAGAAGTGGAAGTAATTGCGGAAACCGAAGAGCTAGAAGAAGCGGAAGTAATTGCAGAAGCAGAAGCACTAGAAGAAGTGGAAGTAATTGCAGAAGCAGAAGAGCTAGAAGAAGCGGAAGTAATTGCAGAAGCAGAAGAGTCAGAAGAAGTGGAAGTAATTGCGGAAACCGAAGAGCTAGAAGAAGCGGAAGTAATTGCGGAAACCGAAGGGCTAGAAGAAGCGGAAGTAATTGCAGAAGCAGAAGAGTCAGAAGAAGTGGAAGTAATTGCGGAAACCGAAGAGCTAGAAGAAGTGGAAGTAATTGCAGAAGCAGAAGAATCAGGACTAGTAGCACTTGAGGAAACGCAGCAAGAAATGTTGTTAAATGAAGCAATTGAACAAAAGAACGAGTTCATACATGTTGCTGAGGCTGATGAACAAACGAAGAAAGAGGTTCAAAGCTTTGCGGATGTTTTAATTGCAGAAGAACACCGAGTTGTAGAGGAAGCGCCGATTGCAGAAGAACACCGAGTTGTAGAGGAAGCGCCGATTGCAGAAGAACACCGAGTTGTAGAGGAAGCACCGGTTGCAGAAGAACACCGAGTTGTAGAGGAAGCACCGGTTGCAGAAGAACACCGAGTTGTGGAGGAAGCACCGGTTGCAGAAGAACACCGAGTTGTGGAGGAAGCACCGATTGCAGAAGAACACCGAGTTGTGGAGGAAGCACCGATTGCAGAAGAACACCGAGTTGTGGAGGAAGCACCGATTGCAGAAGAGCAGCCAGTTGCAGAAAAACAACCAGTTGTACAAAAAGAAGAACCAAAACGTGAGAAAAAGCGTCACGTACCATTTAATGTTGTTATGTTGAAACAAGATAGAGCGAGATTAATGGAAAGACATGCGGCTAGAACGAATGCAATGCAACCTTCTACGAGTGAACGAGTAGAGAATAAGTCTGTACACCAAGTAGAGGAAACACCAATGCAACAAGAGGTAGTAAAACCACAAGTGGAAGAGCGCCCAATGCAGCAAGAGGTAGTGGAATCACGAGTGGAGGAAACACCAATGCAACAAGAGGTAGTAAAACCACAAGTGGAAGAGCGCCCAATGCAGCAAGAGGTAGTGGAATCACGAGTGGAAAAAACACCAGTACAACAAGAGGTAGTAAAACCACAAGTGGAAGAACGTCCAACGCAGCAAGTAGTGGTAGAGCAAGTACAACAGCCAATTTCAAGTACGGAAGTACAAGAGAAAGCATATGTTTTAAATCAAAGAGAGAACGATATGCGAAATGTATTGCAAACACCACCGACGTATACGATTCCGGCATTAACATTGCTATCGATTCCGCAGCAAGCAACGTTAGATAATACGGAATGGTTGGAAGAACAGAAAGAATTATTAGATACAACGTTTAATAATTTCCATGTTGGCGCACATGTTATTAATGTGTCGCAAGGTCCAGCGGTAACTCGTTTTGAAGTACAGCCAGATCCAGGTGTGAAAGTAAATAAAATTACAAACTTAAGTGATGATATTAAGTTGAGTTTAGCAGCGAAAGATATTCGTATTGAAGCGCCGATTCCAGGTAAGAGTGCGATTGGAATCGAAGTTCCAAATAAAGAAAGTAAGCCAGTATTTCTTCGTGAAATTTTAAGAAGTCCTGTGTTTACAAAGAGCGAATCACCGCTTACAGTTGCGCTAGGACTCGATATTTCAGGTGATCCAATTGTGACGGATATTCGGAAAATGCCACACGGACTTATTGCGGGTGCAACAGGTTCTGGTAAAAGTGTGTGTATTAACGCAATTTTAACGAGTATTTTATATAAAGCGAAACCGCATGAAGTGAAGTTAATGTTAATCGATCCGAAGATGGTTGAGCTTGCACCATACAATTCAGTTCCACATCTTGTAGCACCTGTTATTACGGATGTAAAAGCAGCGACAGCTGCATTAAAGTGGGCAGTTGAAGAAATGGAGCGCCGTTATGAATTGTTTGCGCACGCTGGTGCTCGTGATTTAACTCGCTACAATACGATTGTAAGTGAGCGAGAAATTTCGGGAGAGACATTACCTTATATCGTTATTGTCATTGACGAGTTAGCCGACTTAATGATGGTAGCACCTGGTGATGTTGAGGAAGCAATTTGTCGTATTGCGCAAAAAGCGCGTGCTTGTGGTATTCATTTATTAGTAGCGACACAGCGTCCTTCTGTAGATGTTATTACAGGTTTAATTAAGTCAAACATTCCAACGCGTATTGCGTTTACTGTATCATCTCAAGTTGATTCGCGTACGATTATTGATATTGGGGGCGCGGAGAAATTACTTGGCCGTGGTGATATGTTATTCTTAGGGAACGGTACATCTAAGCCAGTTCGTGTACAAGGTGTATATGTATCGGATGATGAGATTGAAAAAACAGTTGAACATGTGAAAAAGCAAATGAAGCCGAATTACTTATTTAAGCAAGAGGATTTATTAGCGAAAACAGAACAGGCTGAGTCGGAAGATGAATTGTTCTTTGAAGCATGTCAATTTGTTGTAGAACAAGGGGGAGCGTCCACATCTTCTGTACAGCGAAAATTCCGCATCGGTTATAATCGCGCGGCACGTCTCATTGAAGAGATGGAATCGCAAGGAATTATTTCTGAAGCAAGAGGAACGAAGCCAAGAGATGTCCTTATTTCTGAGGATGAATTCGCTGCTATGCAGGAAACAAATGTATAGGAAACGGTTTTGCTGTATACTAAGAGAAAATGTTGGATAGTAAAGTAGGGAGTAAAGCGACATGAAAGAAATTGAATTAAAATTAAAAGGTGAAATAAATAGACTAACAAATAGAACATTTAAATTTGACGAACGTGTTGGAGAAGGTTGGTTCTCTGCCGTTTACTTTTTAAAGACTAGAGAAATCATTGAAGAATTTCGCCCGAAAAGTGTTGTAACGATGCAATTTTTCCAAAAGGAAAATGCAGTTCTTTGCGGAACAGATGAAGTGATTGCGTTGTTACAAACATTCGCTAAAAATCCTGAGGAACTTGAGATTAACTCTTTAAAAGATGGTGATAAAATTAGTCCATTTGAAACAGTGTTAACAATTCATGGTCCTTATGAAAATTTCGGATTTTTAGAAGGTGTCATTGATGGGATTTTAGCTCGTCGTACATCAGTTGCGACAAACGTATATAACGTTGTCCAAGCTGCACGTAGCGTAGATAAAGAAAAACCAGTTATTTTCATGGGAGACCGTGACGATCATTATACACAACAAGCTGGTGACGGTTATGCAGCATACATCGGAGGTATGAGCGCCCAAGCGACACACGCGATGAATGAATGGTGGGGCAGAAGTGGTATGGGGACAATGCCTCACGCATTAATTCAAATGTTTAATGGTGATGTTGTGGAAGCGGCAAAAGCATATCATAAGAAATTCCCAGAAGATGAATTAGTTGTATTGATTGATTACAATAATGATGTCATTACAGATGCACTTCGCGTAGCGCGTGAATTTGGATCAACATTAAAAGGCGTACGTGTAGATACATCGCGCACGATGATTGATCAATACTTTATTCGCCACCCAGAGGTACTTGGAACATTCGATCCACGTGGTGTAAACCCATCGCTTGTATTCGCACTTCGTAAAGCACTTGATGAAGAAGGGTTCCAGCATGTAGACATCGTTGTAACTGGTGGATTTGATGAGAAGCGTATTCGTGAATTTGAAGCTCAAAACGTACCTGTTGATATATACGGAGTAGGAAGTAGCTTATTAAAAATGAATATTGGCTTTACTGGTGATAACGTAGAATTAAATGGAAAACCAGAAGCGAAAGCTGGTCGTAAATATCGTCCAAACCCACGTCTAGAGCGTGTTCAATTAGAAAAAAGAGAAGATATGTAAAAGATAGAAAAACTGATAGGTGATTGACCCTATCAGTTTTTCTGTTATCATAGTATAGCGGCTTCTTTTTTGCTATAATGGACTTGTTATGGACATAAAAAAGAAGTACGTACGAGTTTATCCTGATAAGTGAAGGGAAGAATAACTTCACTACATCAAAAATGTATGATGATTACCAAAATAAGAAAAGATTCATATACTGTCTTATAGATAGGCCGTTGTATTAGTTCGAAATGTTGGAGGTTCTTTAAGATGACAGTTTACCATTTTGTAGGAATTAAAGGAACAGGAATGAGTTCATTAGCGCAAATTCTTCATGACATGAAGCATACTGTTCAAGGGTCTGATTATGAAAAACGTTTCTTTACACAAACAGCGTTGGAAAAGCGTAATATCTCGATCCTTCCTTTTGATAAAAATAATGTAAAAGAAGGACAAGTGATTATTGCAGGAAATGCATTTCCTGATACGCATGAAGAAATCGTAGCAGCAAAAGAATTAAACATCCCAGTACATCGTTACCATCACTTCTTAGGTGATCTTATGAACCAATACACAAGTGTTGCTGTAACTGGTGCACATGGAAAAACATCAACAACTGGTTTGTTAGCCCATGTAATGCAAGGTGCACATCCTACATCTTACCTTATTGGAGATGGAACAGGGCATGGGGTAGAAAATAGTAAGTATTTTGTATTTGAAGCTTGTGAGTATCGTCGTCATTTCTTGTCTTACAATCCAGACTATGCAATTATGACAAATATTGATTTTGATCATCCAGATTATTTTACAGATATCAATGATGTATTCAGTGCATTCCAAGAGATGGCATTGCAAGTGAAAAAAGGCATTATTGCATGTGGAGATGATGAAGAACTTCAAAAAATTCAAGCGAAAGTACCTGTTATTTTCTATGGATTTGGAGAAGATAATGATTTCCAAGCACGTAACATTCAAAAGAGAACAGATGGTACTATTTTTGATGTATTCGTTCGTAATACGTACTATGACACGTTCAAAATTACAGGATACGGCAACCACAGCGTATTAAATGCATTAGCAGTAATCGCACTTTGCCATTATGAAAACGTTGATGTAGAAGCAGTTAAGCATCAGCTAACAACTTTTGAAGGCGTAAAACGTCGCTTTAATGAAAAGCCAATGGGAGAGCAAGTTATTATCGATGACTACGCACACCATCCGACAGAAATTAATGCAACGATTGAAGCTGCTCGTCAAAAACATCCAGAGCGTGAAATTGTCGCTGTATTCCAGCCACACACATTCTCACGTACAGAAAAGTTCTTAGATGAGTTCGCTGAAAGCTTAAGCAAAGCTGATCAAGTATACTTATGTGATATTTTCGGATCAGCACGTGAAAACAAAGGCGAATTAACAATTGAAGATCTGCAAAAGCGTATTGACGGTGCAGAACTAATTACAGATACAACAACGGATGTATTAAAGAAACATAAAAACGGCGTTCTAATTTTCATGGGCGCAGGAGACATCCAAAAATTCGAAGCAGCTTACGTAAAAGAAGTTCAAGTTGCAGAGAAGTAATAGAAAAGACGCATAGCGGTGGCTGTGCGTCTTTTTTGTTGTGTTCGATACATTTAAAAAGCATTGATAGGTTGGTATTGTTTATTCTTTTTGTAGAGTTGTTTTAACAAAACGATATAAATTGAACTAAAAAGTACATATCCAATTAAATAATAGAATGAAAACATATCGAATTGTTTTGTTGTGATGATGCGAATTGCGAAAAAAGTAAACGGAAGGGCGATTAAAAGCCTTGAGCTAATGGAAATTATTGTTTTAAAGTATTTTAATAAGTCTGTATTCCAATGATTTTCTCTACAGATAAGCCAAATGTTACTTGCTATAAAGGCTAGTACAAATGGCAAATTAGCTGAAATGTTGATGAAGCCTAGTACAATAGGCACTGATAGAGCGCCAAGTGGACCGATAGATAGGCCAGAATAATATTTAATAAATGTATTTGTAGATTGTTGTGCTTCTTCAATAACGTCTGTATATTCTGCTGCAATTTCCCATGCTAATTCTTTTGGAGGAAGAAATTCTTCAATTACTTGTGAAGGAATGATTTCTAACGGTATACCTTGACTCTCTTTACGTAATGCATTTTCGTATAAATCGGATTTAATTTCTAGCATATGTTGTTCTCTTGCTGATGTAGGTAAGTTCATTAAACCTTTATGAAGATTGTGTAAGAAAGAAGCAATGAGTTCATTTGAAAAGAATTGTTCCTTGTTCATTTTTTATTCTCTCCTTTAGCTAGTAACATTAAAGCTTGATACACCGCCTCGTAATCATGTAAGCGACTATTTAAAATTTCTCTCCCTTCGTCTGTAATACGATAGTATTTTCTTTTTGGGCCATCACCAGACTCTTCCCAATAGGAAACAGCCCAATTGTTTTTCGTGATTCGATTTAATATAGGGTAAATCGAACCGTTTGGGATATGAAACACAGGAATATCTTGTAATGCACTTGTAATTTCATATCCGTACATAGGTTGTTTACTTATTAAAGATAAAATAGCGAGATCAAAAACACCTTTACGTAATTGAATTATAAAATTATCATTTTTTTCCATACGTTAACTATATATGATTCATATCTAGATATCAATCATATATAGTTGTTTTTCATTTAAATGAAAATAAAGTGTTTAACATTTTTTAGATATAAATGTTAGAATAATAAGAAAAAAAGGGGAGCTAAAAAAATGTTCACACTCCGAGTAGATGACGAAATCGAATTACAGTTATTAGAAAAGCGTCATAAAGAGGAACTATATCAATTAATAAATCAAAACCGTAACCATTTAAGAAGATGGCTTCCTTGGGTAGATGGGACGAAATCTGCTGATGCGTATGATGAGATTTGTCCGATGTGGTTAAAGAAGTTTGCAGAGGGAGACGGTTTTGAAAGTGGTATCCGTTATAAAGGGAAGCTCGTTGGAATGGTAGGTATTCATCCAGTGAGCTGGGGGAAGAAAGCGGCAAGTCTCGGATATTATCTTGCAGAAGATGCTGGCGGGAAAGGTATTATGACGCGTAGCGTGAAGGCTGTACTTCACTATGCATTTGAGAATTTAAAATTGAATAAAATGGAAATTAGATGCGGTGTTGAAAATGTGAAAAGCCGCGCTATCCCAGAACGTTTAGGGTTTAAGTTAGACGGGGTTTTAAGAGATGAAGAATGGCTATACGATCACTTCCACGATATCGCTGTATATAGTTTACTAGCTTCAGAATGGAAGGAGATTCGATGAACGAGAAGATACGCATTGTTCCGTATGAAAGTAAATTTCAAGAGGAAGTAGTAAATCTTATCGTTCATATTCAGCAAAAAGAGTACAATGTCCCCATTACGAAAGAAGATCAGCCTGACTTACTTGAAATAGAAACGTTCTATCAAAAGGATTATGGAAACTTTTGGGTAGCAACTTATGATGGTAAAGTAGTTGGAACAGTAGCTTTATTAGATATTGAGAATCAGCAAGTAGCACTAAGAAAAATGTTCGTACAAAAAGAGTTTCGCGGAAAAGAATGGGGTGCATCAAATAAGTTGCTTCAAACAGCAATTTCGTGGGCTGAGAATAAAAAGCTGAAAGATATTTACTTAGGAACGACATTGAAATTTTTAGCGGCGCATCGCTTTTATGAAAAGAATGGTTTTCAAAGTGTGAGTATAGACGAGTTGCCGAAAAACTTTCCAGTGTTAGAGGTAGATAAGAAATTCTATAGGTACATTGTGTAAAAGGTCATTCAAAAACGGCCTTTTTTTATGACTAAAATGGAAAAAGTGGTATAATTTAGGCTGGGGGTGCGTGTATGAACTTTCCGATTCAAAGAAGTAAATCGGTAGTAATTTTCGTTTGTCTCACGTTAGCTTTTATGTTTGTATATCCACTTGTCATGATTGTCGCAAATAAAGAGCAGTGGATGTCAGCGTTAATTGGAATGGGATTATATTTTATCGTAAATGTTCCGCTTGTTTGGGAAGTATTTATTAAAAAGCATAAAGTAGAAAATGGTGTATTGAAGTACGGCATTTTAAATGATGATGTTGTATTAAAAGATATAAGAGTTGTTCGTCAAGTTGGAAAATACCTTGAAATTACGACGAATGCATACAAAGTACATATGGTTGCGATGCCGCAAGATATGAATGAATTCTTGGCGCTTATCGAGAAAGAGAATCCACATGTGAAAATAGAAATGGTAGGGAAGAAATGAAAAACGCCCGGAGTATTCCGAGCGTTTTTATTATTATTTTAAGTTCTCTGGGTTTAAAGCTTCTAATTCAGGTACAACGAAGCGTCCGTCTTTACGAATTAGTACGTCGTCGAAGTAAATTTCGCCGCCGCCGTATTCAGGACGTTGGATGCATACTAAATCCCAGTGGATGTTCGAGTTGTTGCCGTTCCATGCATCGTCGTAAGCTTGTCCAGGAGTGAAGTGGAAGCTGCCATCGATTTTTTCATCGAATAGGATGTCTCCCATTGGATGTAAGATGTATGGGTTTACGCCGATTGCGAACTCACCAACGTAGCGTGCGCCTTCGTCTGTATCGAAGATTTTGTTAATGCGCTCTGTATCGTTTGCAGTTGCTTCAACGATTTGGCCATTCTCGAACTTAAGTTGTACATTTTCAAATGTATAACCGTTGTAAGGAGATGGTGTGTTGTAAGAAACTGTACCGTTAACAGAATCACGAACTGGTGCAGAGTATACTTCACCGTCTGGAATGTTTAAATGACCTGAGCATTTAATAGCTGGAATGTCTTTAATAGAGAATGTTAAGTCAGTTCCAGGGCCAGTTAAGCGAACTTTATCGGTTTTATTCATTAATGTAACAAGGCTATCCATCGCCTTATCCATTTTACCGTAGTCTAAGTTACAAACTTCGAAGTAGAAGTCTTCGAAAGCTTCTGTGCTCATTTTAGCAAGTTGCGCCATAGAAGCATTTGGATAGCGAAGAACAACCCAACGTGTTTTTGGAACACGGATGTCTCTATGAACTTTCTTACCAACTGTTTGACCGTGAATTTGCATCTTTTCACTTGGTACATCAGCTTGTTCGTTAATGTTATCGCCAGAGCGAAGACCGATATAAGCGTCCATATCTTTCATTACGCTTGCTTCATATGCAGCGATTTGTTCAAAATGTTCTTCAGTAGCACCCATTAATAAAGAGCGATCTACTTGATGATCTTTTAAAGAAACGAATGGGAAACCACCAGCTGCATATGCTTCTTTTACAAGTGCAGTTACAAGTTCTTTTTGTAAGCCAAAGTTTTCAATTAATACTTTTTCGCCTTTTTGTAAACGAATAGAGTAGTTAATTAAATTGTATGCTAACTTTTCAATGCGTGGATCTTTCATATGTAAAGCCTCCCTACTAATTATGTATCCTCTCCTATTGTAACCTACTTAGTGGAATTTGTTGAATCATTTATGTTAAAGTTAACGAATAAGTATGAAAATTCTAATGAAAAGATAGGGATTAGAACGAAACGGAAAATGATTGTATAATAGGAGAAAGTATGAAAAAGATAAAGGAAGTGATGAAATGCAAGTTCTTTTATATGTAAGTGCGGCTATTATCGCGGTTGCTTTCGCTGTATTAGTAGTGTACGTATGCAGGACGTTGTTATCGGTTCAGAAGACGTTAGAAAACGTTGCAAGCACGTTAGAAGGTTTAGAAAAGCAAATGCAAGGGATAAGCGTAGAGACGGAGCAATTATTACATAAAACAAATGCTTTAGCTGATGACATTCAACAGAAGTCACAATCATTAAATAAAGTAGTATCGGGTGTGGATGGCATTGGAACGACAATCCATTCTTTAAATACGAAACTTCGTAATGTATCAGATTCTGTTACGGACGAAATTGAAAATAATGCAGATAAAGTAGCGCAAGTTGTACAGTGGAGTAGCGCAGCAATTGAAGTATACAATCATTATCGTGCGACAAGACAAGAGAAAAAGGTTGAAAAAGAAGAGCGTAAATTAGAAAGACTTGAGAAGAAAGCTGAAAAGAAAGAGAAGCGCTCTAGACTTCGTATGAGAGGTGAATCGTGATGAATATGACAAAACTTGAAACAATTGAAGAGCTTGAAGTACTAGTAGAAAAAAACGAGCCGTATGTTCTTTTTAAACATAGTACGACATGCCCGATTAGTCATGGTGCCTATACAGAATTTCAAGCTTATTGTAGTGAAGAAAGAGCGGTACCAGCGTATTACTTATACGTACAAGATGCGAGAGATGTTTCGAATCGTGTTGCAGAACAGTACAGTATTAAACATGAATCTCCGCAAGTGTTATACATAAAAGATGGGATGGTAGTATGGAATACGTCTCATTGGAACATTAAAAAAGACGCTTTAGAAGAGAATATTAAGTAAAAAGAAGCAAGCAAAAGGTGCTTGCTTCTTTTTTTTGTTTTTGTTGAAATATATTTAATGGTACACTGTTATTAGTTCAAATTAAATAACTAGATTGTTGAAAGTAGGTTTTAAGTAATGAAGAAAATGGCATTATCCTTCGCGGTCGTAAGTTTATTACTAGGAGCTTGTAGTAATGATACGATTAGTAAGAAGGATGAAGTTATACAGAAAGATACGAAAGAAAAAAGCATGATTCCGAGAACTGCTGTTTCTAAAGATTATTATAGAACTGTAATTCCTTTAAAAGAACAAAAGGTTATAAATACAGCTAATATAAAAACAAATTCTAAATTAGATTTAGCAGAGTATGAAAATGGTTTAATGAATATTGCAGCGCAGCAATTTGATACAGAAAATCATGTACTACAATTAAATCAGTATATTCCGGAGAAGTTAGTTGATGAACTAGTCGCAAAAGTAGAAGCACCCGTTTTGACGAATATTATAGAACAAGACTATTTTGGGAAGCAGAATTCAAACGAATTAAGTTTATCTGGTGTTATGATCGGTTTAGCTATGTCTTCAAGTGTATCGAATGAAGAAGCTATGTCTAAGGGTACTGAAGTTGCCAAGCAACTTGTTGAAGCTATTCATAAAAATGACAAGTATAACAAATCTCCAATTACGTTTGCTATCTTTAAGCAAGAAAGTACAAGTTCTTTAAAAAATGGTACGTATATTGCTAGTGCTACTGTCCAAAAGAATGATACGAACCTTGGAAATTGGAGTACGATTGATGAACAAGCATATTCATATCCTTCTGATGAATTTACAAAAGTATATGGAGAAGATAATACAAAAATAAATGAATTTGCGGATTTAATAAAAAAGTTTTCTCCGGCAGATTTTATCCCAGTAAATGCTAAAGTGTCTTATAAGAAAAATCAAATGGATACATTAAATATGAATATTGTTATTAAATATAACGGTAAAACAGAATTAATGGCCCTTACTCAAATGGCTGCTCAAAGTATGTTAGAAAAGTTACCTAAGGATGCGAAAGTACAATTACAAATAAAGTCCGAAAATAAAATCGAGGCAATTATTATAAAAGAGAAAAACAGCGATAAACCGTTTGTTTCCTTCTTATAAAAAAAGACAGTGTTTAAACTGTCTTTTTTATTGTAAATGAAAGTGTACGTTGTTTGTTGAGAGTGATTTATTGCTTATAATAAGTTATTTTAAAAGTAACGTATAAGAATTCGAAATAGGTATCCACACGTATGAAAGAGCGTTGCGTCATACGCTTCATATTTCCGCTGTGCCGATTTTAAAGAAAGAAACCTATTTACTCCCTGACGTTGTCGATGTAACGTATTCTACAAGGCGCCGTAATCTTCTATGGCTAGTTGCGATTATTGCTGAAGTACTTCCAGATTCAGCACAACAAATGACTAGTATTGTCGATTTATGTTGGTAAGTCGACATATTTTGAGTTACATTCGATATATTCGAAAGATCATCGATATAAATTTCATTTACTATCGTACTGCTTAAAATAAGGTTTCTACGTATGAAATATCTATATTTTTACAAAAAATGCCCTTTTTTTCATAAAAAATACGAAAATACGAGAAAAGAAGCGAATTTTTTTGAAACTTTTGCGGGAAAATATTGTATGAGCCTGCGTTTTTATCGTATCATTAGTAAAAGGAAGAACTCGGGACGATTGGTGGCATCTGCAAATAGAGTTGATGTCTTTTTTTCATTCAAGTAACCGATACATAAAAATAGATAACAAAAATAGAAGGAGTGTGCGATGAGATGAACGTAACAATATATGATGTAGCGCGCGAAGCGAACGTTTCAATGGCTACCGTATCTCGTGTTGTGAACGGTAACCCAAATGTAAAGCCTACAACAAGAAAGAAAGTATTAGAAGCAATTGATCGTTTAGGATACCGCCCAAATGCGGTAGCACGTGGACTAGCAAGTAAGAAGACAACTACAGTAGGTGTTATTATTCCTGATATCTCAAATACGTTTTATGCAGAACTTGCTCGTGGAATTGAAGATATCGCAACAATGTACAAATATAACATCATTTTAAGTAACTCTGACCAAAACAAAGAGAAAGAGTTCCATCTATTAAATACGATGCTTGGAAAACAAGTGGACGGAATTGTTTTCATGGGTGAAGATATTACAGACATTCACATTGAAGAATTTAAAAAGTCTCCGGTACCAATTGTATTAGCAGCGTCATTTGATGAGCAAAATGAAACGCCATCAGTAAATATTGATTATACACAAGCAGCTTACGATGCGATGAAGCACTTTATTGAGCAAGGACATAAACGTATCGGTTTCGTCTCTGGTCCTTTCATTGATAAAGCGGGAAGCTCGAAGAAATTACAAGGTTATCAAAAAGCTTTAGAAGAAGCAGGTATTTCATATGATGAAAATCTTGTAATCGATGGAGATTACACATATGATTCAGGTATCGAAGCATTCGAAAAGCTTTGGAGCAGTGATGAGAAGCCAACAGCGATCTTCGTATCTTCTGACGAAATGGCACTAGGTGTAATCCATGCAGCACAAGACGCTGGATTAAACGTACCAACTGATGTAGAAGTACTTGGTTTCGATAATACACGCCTTGCATTAATGGTTCGTCCACAACTTTCAACAGTTGTACAACCGATGTATGATATCGGTGCAGTAGCAATGCGTCTATTAACAAAGTATATGAACAAAGAAAAAGTGGAAGATCACACTGTAATCTTACCTCACCGTATCCAATTTAGAGATTCAACGAAGTAAGTATAAAAAAGCTCACAGCATTTGCTGTGAGCTTTTATTCTTATTCAGGATAGTATTTTTGTACGACTGCATTTACCGTTTCGTCTTTCTTAACGTGTAAAAATCTTGCGTACAGTTCTTTTCCGGTTTCAAATGGTGTATCGTCTAATTCAAACACATGTAACACTTTTCGAAACGTCCATGTTATTTGCTCATCGTACATATTATCGTACGTATGCTCAGACTGTATAGCGATCTGTTCACCTAGTGCATGAGCTGCTTCCAAACGACTTGCTTTAACAAGAATAATACTTTCTTCAAAAAGTATATCGTGATTCTTGTCATAATGCTCATCAATTTTCGTAGGATCAGGCTCACCAGAATGAACAGATTCAAACAATAATTTTACAGCGTACATATTATGCTGCATGCTTCACCTTATAAATAATACTTGCGACAAGTGAAGCAGGTATTGTAAATACGTTACTTTGATAATGATAGTGTATTTGGGATTCTTCATAAGACATATTTTCATATAGTTCGTTTTGTGACACATTCATTTTTTTCTGTTTTTCTTTGAGTATTTTAATGTAGTTATACTGTATTGGGACGAGGATGATGAAATAGGCTAATAAGATTAGTGAAATCCAAATCATTATGAACACTCCCTTATAAAGAATATTTGTATATGATAATTATATCAATTAATAGAAAAAATAACCATTTTTTATTGGAGCTAATTTTCTTCTAAAAATGCAAACAGTTCCTTTTGGTTTCTTAAATTGTGATTAATACATGTTCGAGCAACACATTTCAATCCTTGTAATAATGCATCTATGTGAAAAGTATCATAATGAATTATATTTCCCTCTACCATCGTTTCGTCTTTTTGCAAGTTAATTGATATTTTTAGTACAGTTGTATTGCTTTTTACATTTACAACTTCAATACAAAAAAACTGTTGTTCCAAGTCAATCGTAATATAATCGAATCGCTCTACTTGTTTAAAATATCCTACAATATCATCTTCCAATTGAAATCCTCCCGAGTCTATAGCTTATCTGGAACACTTCTCTATAGATTGTATGATTCCTTGTTATATGTCACATAAGTGCAAAAATAACTATTATAGGGCAATGTCATGTATAATAGAAAGAAAAGGCTTGTGAGGGGGGAGAAGAGATGATCGTTCTTTGGATAATTACGCTTTGTATGACTGCTATTTTTGCATATATGACGTTAAAACAAAATGGCTTAAAGCGATTTGTTCCAGGAAGTATTCTTGCAGGAATTGCCCTTATCACGTATGTAATTTCTATTTTTATTGAAAGTGTATCAGTGGACATGAGCACGAGTTTAATATTTATCGGTATTACACTATTTGCAGGTAGTATTATGGTACTTATGGTTGCAGGTATTATTTTATTTATTCATATGAATTCGGAAACGTTATAGCATATAAAAAAGGCATGTTCCCTCGGGACATGCCTTTTTATCCGTTCAATTATGCTCTATCTTTAGAAGAGTTTTGTTGTTTTAATAAGTCGCGAATTTCGCCAAGAAGAACTTCTTCTTTTGTTGGTTCTGGAATTTCTTCCTCTTTTTCTTCTTCTTTTTTAGATGTTAGTTTGTTGAAAACCTTCACGAACATAAAGATAGAAGCTGCAATAATTAAGAAATCAAAAATTGTTTGGATGAAGTTACCATACATAACAGCAGATTTACCGTATCCAAAGTGTAAACTTGTAAAGTCAACGCCACCTAATACCATACCAAGTAATGGTGTAATAATATCTTTTACTAAAGAACTAACGATTTTACCGAATGCAGCACCGATTACAACCCCGACAGCTAAATCAACGACATTCCCTTTGAAAGCGAACTTTTTAAACTCGTTCCACATGTGTTAATCCCATCCTTTCCACGATTCATTATGAAATTTATAATTCCTATCAACATATTCTATAGAAATTTATACGAGAAATAAAGGGGAAATGGGGATGAAAGTAAATTCTGAAAAATGTATCCGTTTTAATTTTTATTTACATCGTCAAGTAGAGTTTGTAGCATTTGTTGCGTTTTTAATCCTTCTAATCCATCTACAACAGGCTTCGTATCTCCTTGTACACATTCAATAAAATGATGAACAGCATCTTCAAAACCACGTTGTTTTAACGTCGTATCCCATGATGGGGAACCGCTTTGTGAAACTGAGTTTTCCTCTTCAATTTCAAATGTATTCATATTTTTTACACGAATGATTTTTCCTGTCGTAACAAGTTCAATTTGTTCTAAATTTGTACCGGCATGGCGATGCATTGCGGTAGAAAGTAACATTCCACTTGGAGTTGTATATGTATGATGTCCGTAAAGAAGTTCATTCTTTTCATTGATTTGCATCATATTGTGAACGACGTTAAGCTCATCGTTAGCTAACCAGCGAGCAGTATCTACAATATGTAAGTAATCATCTAACATCGTAAAGTCGTACGTATATGGTCCGACTTTATTTGTACGGTGCTTTTCAATTCGAATCCATGAAATATCATGAGCTTGTTCTTTTGCAGCAACATACATAGGAACGAAGCGGCGATTAAATCCGACCATTAACTTTCGGTTATACTTTTCGCTCAACTCGACTAGTTTCTCAGCTTGTTCCACTGTAGCTGCTAGCGGCTTATCAACATAAACGTCGATTCCTTTTTTCAGAAGTTCAGAAACGATTTCATAATGTGTAGCAGTTGAACTATGAACGAAGACTGCATCGCATTCCGAAGCTAACGTTTCAATAGAATGGAAGTCTTGCATGCGGTATTGCTGGCAAACTTGTTTCCTTTTCTCCGCATTAGGTGTAAACGCCCCTACAAAATTCCAATCTGTTTCTTTTGTAAGTGTTGGAAGATAGGCTTTTTGTGCAATACTTCCAAGTCCAATCATCCCAATTTTAGGTTTGTTCATGTTTATTCCCACCCTATTCATATTGATGTAACGAGTTAAATGTAGCATAGGGCGGGGAAGGAAGGCAAAAATTAGATTTTTACTTATGTTCTTCTAGCAAAATCTTTTCTATCTCTTCAAAGTTATGAGCGCGAGCGTGTTGCAATGAAGGGAACATCATTATTGTCGTGAACGCTTATAACTGTAAGAAAAAGGATATGTAAGGTGATTTATGTTAAAATGTAAAGAAATATAAAACATCTTTGTTTTGCTAACACGCACGATAGTTTGAGAGGAAGTGCTAGATTTTGGAGGATGAAGTAAAGAATAATAAATCAAACAAGGCTTTAAAGATTGGAACTAATATCATACTTATCTTATTAATTATTGGTGCAATACAAATGTTTTATGATGACGATTATACGAATGATTATCTCGGTGGGTTATTTATGATGGTCTTTTTTGGAATTAAAATAATTTCTAGTTTTATGATAAGTTTAAAAGAAGGAGATAAAAAGGCAGTATTACTTGATTTAGGCTTAGTGGTTTTTTCTGTTCTTCTTTTAGTTGTTGCTAGTGTGAAATATTTTTTTGAAAAAAGCTCATAGTCTTATAGAGGCTGTGAGCTTTTCTTAATAATAACGGTACTGGCGTAATGATTTATAAAATGTTTGAGTAGTAGAAGTAAAGTGAGCAGCTTGTTCCAAAAAAGGATAATGGTTACTCTCCTCAAATGTCACAAAAATAGAATTACGTATGCCCTCATGCATCTCGATAGAATATTGAATCGGGCACTGTACATCATGTCTTCCGCATATAATAAGGGTCTTTGTTTGGATGGAAGGTAAATTCTCTCTTAAATCAAATGACGGATATTCATTGGCGAAAGCATTCATCCGGTTAGCGGACATAGCTTTTTGGATTGGTTTACAAAAATAAGAGTTGTGATTTTCTGGAATGTGCAATGATAATTTTGTTCTCTCAGTAGATAGTTCTTTCCGTTCTTCACTTGTAAGGTGAGGGCTTTTTAAGTTTTCGATAAGTTTTTGCATATAATGAAACTGTGGATGTGCTGGGTGATAAATGCAAAATGGTGTTTCGGTATAGTTACTTGCTGCGGCTCCAACGACGACTAATGATTGTAAGGAATTTGGATACATAATCGCGTATAAAAGTCCAAGCATACCGCCTGTTGAATGACCAGCGAAATGCCATATTGGAAGTTGTAAAGCTTCTCGTATTGCTTCTAAATCGTGAACCGTTTCAATCATACTTAATTCTTTTTCTGAATTGGCTTTTTCAGAATTACCAGCGTCTCGTAAATTAATAAGGAATACACGATGCGTAGCAGTGAAAACATCCGCAAAGTAATCACCAGTCTCATTAAATTGTGAATAGTGATGTGTAATACAAAGCGGTTCGCCATTTCCTTTTGTAAATAGTTCAAATGTGCCGCGTTTTGAGTGGGTCATTTGTTGTTTCCACATAATATCACGACCTTTTCTCATAAAAGTTGGACCAGTTAATTATGAAATAAAATATATCAGCGATTATCAAAATATATTGGCTTACTGACATAAACCGACAACAAATAAAAGGAGGCTATTTAAAAACGAGCCTCCTTTTCGTTTAGTACAAAGATTTTGTCATATTATTCCGAATAATTTCAAGGGATTTCGCTACAGTTAATGCATTCTTTTCTTCAATTTCTGGTTTACGGGGGATAGGTTTATACATGTTGTCTGGATCTTCCCATGTGAGGGGAAGTTCTGTTTCTGCTTGTCCTTTCCAAGCGTCAATCCATTCTGGAGGGAGATAACCTGAGATGTTTTGGATGTTGTTCATTTCGAGCCAAATGAGTGCCCAAGCTCTTGGGACGACGCGCCAGTGGTCATAGCCGCCGCCGCCGACAGCAATCCAGCGACCGTCGCAATATTCGTTAGCGAGTTCGCGAGCGAGCTTCGGTATTTCACGGTAAATATTCATCGTCGCACAAAGGTGTGTAAGTGGGTCGTAATAATGTGCGTCGGCTCCATTTTGCGTTAAAATAATATCCGGTTTAAAGTATGCGGTAACTTCTTTTACAACTGTTCGATATGATTCTAGAAACGATTCGTCTTCTGTAAAAGCATCGAGTGGAACGTTAAAAGAATAACTATAGCCATTACCTTGCCCGCGCTCATTTACAGCGCCAGTTCCAGGGAATAAATAACGCCCAGTTTCATGTAATGAAATGGTACATACGTTAGGATCGTCGTAAAAAGACCACTGTACACCATCACCGTGATGAGCATCTGTATCAATATATAAAACACGTAAACCGTATTTCTTTTGAATATATTTTATTGCGATGGAACTATCGTTATAAATGCAAAAGCCAGATGCCTTGCCGCGGAAGCCATGATGTAAGCCGCCTCCTAAGTTAAGCGCGTGTTTTACTTTCCCGGAAAGAACAGCATCGACAGCTGTTAACGTACCACCAACGAGTAATGCGCTCGCTTCGTGCATATTTGGAAACGTTGGTGTATCTTCTGTTCCGAGTCCATATGTCATCGCAATTGATTTTTCTAACTTACCTTCTCCAGCACGTTTTACCGCATTTATGTACTCCTCTGTATGAACGTAGGCGATTTCTTCATCTGTAGCCATCCTTGGTGAGATGATTTGGGAAGGAGAGATGAAACCACCCTTTTGTAATAAGTCATACGTAAGTGTGACGCGCAGTTGGTTAAAAGGATGATCAGGGCTAAATGAATAGCCCCGAAAGTCATCCGAATAAATAAATGCGCTACTCATGCTTGCATCCCCATAATGTTCGGCCATAATACGCGGTAGCCTTCTGTTTCAAGTGCATCAATCACTTTTAGCGGATTCATCGTTTGAATGCGGAAAACGAGTACTTTATCATTCTCATCTTTTGCTGGGTAGACGAGAACGCTCACGATATTTATTTGTAAATCACTAAAAATAGCAACGACTTTACCGAGAATACCAGGTTCGTTTTTTACTTGAATTTCAATTTGTGAACTCGGTTGATGTGCTCCTGTTAATTTCACTAACGTGTGCAGTACAGTAGATTCAGAAATGATTCCAACTAACTTTCCGGCCTTTGTAACAGGAAGACATCCAATTTTATTTTCAAAAAATAAAGTAGCAATTTCTTCAACGAAATCGAGAGGATGGCAAGTCATTACAGGATGTTTCATAATCAGTTCAAGTGGTTGCTTCAGCATATCGAGTGAAACTTGTTCATCTAAAATAGACGGACTTGCATCTCTTACATCCCGATCAGAAATAATGCCTACGACATGATTATTTTGATCGACAATTGGAATGTGCCGAATGCCTTTCGTGCGTATCGTTCGGATTGCTGTTTCGATTGTATCGTTTGGATGTAGTGTCACCACATCTTGATTCATAATTTCTTCTACAATCATTCCAGTTGCCCCCTTTATTTAGTACATAAAGCGATTGTGAAAACGTAGACGATCAAATGCTTGAATAGAATCCGTATCAACGCGTTTACCGATGCGGACCATTAAACAGTTAGCAGGGTGTGAACAAATTTCAGGATCATCTGTAGCCATCCATTGTAACCCACCAGCATTCATCATCTTTTCCATTACTTTTCGGTATTCCCAAACATTTAAGCCTGTTTGTTTTAAATCCCAGTGCCAATAATATTCAGTCGTCAATATAATGTAATCTTCCATATAATCGTCCATCATAGAAACTTCTAATAAGTTCTTTCCGACAGCGCAACCACGGAATGCTGGGACAACTTCAATTGCCCCGAGTTCAATTAAGTTTTCCATTTTTCCTTCTGACCATCGTTCAAGTGGATCAGGATACAAGTATGTAACATATCCAACAATCGTTTGGTCATGTCTAGCGATAATGAGACGAGCTTCTGGTAATTTAGAAATTTCGACAATTGCTTTATATTGCTGCTCGGCAGGACGAAACGCAACTAAATCTGGATGAAATTCATACATTTCTAAGTTATGTGTAGAGACAGGACCTTCAATAATTAAAGTGCCTTTCGCTGTTTTTAAGTTTCTAGCATTATATATTTTTTTATGGATCAATGTATTGCTCACCACCTTGAGGGTTTGTGAATCTATTCATATCGTACTTTATAATATATGCGATGTGAATCGAATTTTGTCATTAAAAATTTGTCTAAAAACCAACAAATATACTGAAAATTTTAAATAATGTTATTATAATAGATAATAGAATACATAGGAGGGGGATGTAAAGTATGAAAGTAGAAACGCTTCCTGTCATTAAAGGAGAAAATAATTTGCCGAATTATGATGAGGCATACGCGAATTTTAACTGGGAAGAGGTTAATAAAAACTTTACTTGGAATGAAACAGGCCGAGTAAATATGGCGTATGAAGCAATTGATAAGCATGCGAAATCTGATCGAAAAAATAAAGTAGCTCTTTATTATCAAGATGGATCGCGAAAAGAGAAGTATACATTTAAGGAAATGAAGGATTTTTCTAATAAAGCAGGAAACGTCCTGAAAAATTATGGCGATGTAGAAAAAGGCGATCGCGTTTTTATTTTTATGCCACGCTCTCCAGAGTTATATTTCGCACTTTTAGGTGCAGTGAAATTAGGAGCAATTGTTGGTCCGTTATTTGAAGCATTTATGGAAGGCGCAGTTCGCGATCGTTTAGAAGATAGCGAAGCGAAGGTGTTAATTACAACGCCTGAATTGTTAGAGCGTGTACCATTAAATGATTTACCAGCTTTAAAGACAGTCTTCCTTGTTGGAGATCATGTAGAAGAAGGCGGTAAAACGGTAGCGTTCAATCCTTTATTTGAACAAGCTTCAAAAGAATTACATATCGAATGGTTAGGCCGTGAAGACGGTTTAATTCTACATTACACATCTGGTTCTACTGGTAAGCCAAAAGGTGTGCTTCATGCGCAAAACGCAATGGTGCAGCACTATCAAACGGCGAAATGGGTATTAGATTTAAAAGAAGACGATGTATATTGGTGTACAGCTGACCCAGGCTGGGTAACTGGAACAGCTTATGGTATTTTCGCACCGTGGTTAGTCGGAGCATCAAATGTTATTTTAGGCGGACGATTTAGTCCAGAAGCTTGGTATGAAGCACTGCAAGATTACGGTGTAACAGTTTGGTACAGCGCACCAACAGCATTTCGTATGTTAATGGGTGCTGGACAAGATGCAATTAAAAAATATGATTTATCGCAAGTGCGCCACGTGTTAAGCGTTGGTGAACCGTTAAATCCAGAAGTAATTCGCTGGGGTATGAACGCATTTGGACTTCGTATTCATGATACGTGGTGGATGACAGAAACAGGTGGACAAGTTATTTGTAACTACCCTTGTATGGAAATCCGTCCAGGTTCAATGGGCAAACCAATTCCAGGTGTGAAAGCAGCGATTGTTGATAACGAAGGAAATGAAGTGCCTCCATACACAATGGGTAACTTAGCAATTGGTAAAGGTTGGCCAGCTATGATGCGCGGGATCTGGAATAACAAGCAAAAGTATGAGTCTTACTTTATGCCGGGCAATTGGTACGTATCAGGTGACTCTGCCTATATGGACGAGGATGGATACTTCTGGTTCCAAGGACGTATTGACGATGTAATTATGACGTCAGGTGAGCGCGTTGGTCCGTTTGAAGTAGAAAGTAAATTAATCGAGCATGCTGCTGTTGCAGAAGCTGGTGTAATTGGTATTCCTGATCCGGTGCGCGGCGAAATTATTAAAGCATTTATCGCGCTTCGAGCAGGATACGAACCATCTGAAGAATTAAAAGAAGAAATTCGTCAATTTGTAAAGAAAGGTCTAGCAGCTCATGCAGCGCCAAGACAAATTGAATTTAGAGATAAATTACCGAAAACGAGAAGTGGTAAAATTATGCGCCGCGTATTAAAAGCGTGGGAGTTAAACTTACCAACAGGTGACTTATCAACGATGGAAGATTAAGAGAGAAAGGTCTGAACGAAAAATGTTCAGACCTTTCTTTTTTATGATATCTTTAACTTATATATATAAGTTAAAGGGGATAGTATGATGAAAACAGAAAAAGAAAAGATGGTACTAGGAGAAATGTACATACCGGCTGATCCAGTTTTAGTACAAGAGAGAGAGAAAGCGCGTATATTAACGAGAAAATTAAATGATACGCCAGAAGAGCAATTGAAAGAGCGTAGCGAAATCGTAAAAGAATTATTTGGAACGACAGGAGATAATATTCATCTTGAATCTTCTTTTAGATGTGATTACGGCTATAACATTCATGTCGGTGAAAATTTTTACGCGAACTTTGATTGTACGATTTTAGACGTATGCCCGGTAACAATCGGAGTGAACTGTATGTTAGCTCCAGGTGTTCACATTTATACAGCAACACACCCACTTGATCCAGTAGAGCGCATAAGCGGATCAGAATACGGAAAACCAGTTACAATTGGCGATAACGTATGGATTGGCGGAAGAGCAATTATTAATCCAGGTGTAATAATTGGAGACAATGCGGTGATCGCATCTGGCGCCGTTGTAACGAAAGATGTGCCTAATAATGTAGTAGTTGGCGGGAATCCTGCAAAGATTATAAAAAAACTAAAATAATATTTGAACGAAGTGCCTTCCTCGTCTGTATACATTTATGAAAGAATAGATGAGGGAGGCTTTTATATGTCTAATAAATTACTTCTTACTTTTGCTTTAATTGGAGCTATAGTTGTATTTTCTTGTGGTCTTTTCTTACCGATACCAATTGGATATAGAGTATCAATGCTTACAGCTGGAGTTATAATGAGTGTTATGTTTTCAATCATTATTCCGTTTGATAGAAAACATATAGTACGAAAAAAAGGGAATAAAATCGATTTTACAAAAACAAAAGTGTATTTTCGCTGGAATGTATTTGATACGATTTCTGTTTGTCTTGCATTGTATGCATGCATATGTGTGCAAGTTTTAATTTTTTTAGTTCCAATGGGATTTACAATTCAAAATCCATATGTTCAATTTTTTACAAATCAATCACAATTGTGGGTTTTTATTGCAATTGCATATTTAATTTCCCGTATTTCATTAACGTTAAAAGGAATAAAGGAGATCAAAAATCATGGCGCAGATTGGGATTGAGGAAGAGCTCATGCTTGCGTATCAAAGTGGAGATAAACAGGCTGGAGAAAGACTATATGTTTTAATCAAACCAGCGCTATATACATTTTTGTATCGATTTAACCGAGATGAGCAATTAAGTATCGACCTTGTGCAAGATACGTTTTTGACGCTAGAGCGTAAGAAACATATGTATGAACCTGAAAAAGGTAGAATAAAAACGTATTTATTTCAAATCGGTTATCGTCTTATGATTAATAAATTAAATAGGAGAAAAAAGTGGCGTACGCTTTTGCCATTTTTAGTGCCGATTCCGGAAAAAGAATTTTCTCACGAAGATCGGCTCACAGTAAGAGAAGCAATTTTGAAAGTTCCAGAAGAGCAAAGAGCGGTCCTAATCCTTTCTTATTATCATGACATGCAGCAAAAAGAAATTGCAGAGATATTAAACATTCCGATTGGAACGGTGAAATCGAGACTTCATAACGGAATAAAGAAATTGAAACAATTGCTGGAGGTGGATGAAATTGAGCGAAAATCCCTTTAAGAATGAATATAAATTACAACAGCATTTAGATAGTGATCATGTAGAAATACCAGAATTTCCAAAAACGGTAAGTCGCTTCGATCGATTAATCGGATTTCTTGGTTCTCCGGCGAAAGATCCTGTGGAGGCGACGATTGGGAATGATTTATCGGTTGTGTTTCATGTATCATTATTAGTTGGGGTTCCAATTCTTTCTCTTATTACGATACTCTTTATGGCGTTGTAAAGGGTTGGTAAGAAGAGAAACCAGGCCTCTATTTGACACGCCTATATAAATGATGGTATAAAGAAAAGTATATGAATAATTGAGCGTGGAAAGGGAGAAGTAGTGATCATTTCCCTGTTTTAGAGAGCTGATGGTCGGTGGAAATCAGCACATAGATGATCGCGAATTACGCCCCTAGAGCATCTTTTTTCGATTGAATTGTATTCAAAAGGGAAGAGACGGTGCTAAGCCGTTATGTAAATAAGGTGGTAGGCTTTTTTGGTCTGCAACTAGGGTGGTAACGCGATAATTAAAATCGTCCCTTATTTGAAGGGGCGATTTTTTTATGTTTTTAACCTTCACGCCAGTAATGAACTTAAAGGAGAGTATGTAGGATATGGGTATTTTACAAGATCTTGAATTTCGCGGTCTAATTAATCAGCAAACAGATGCTGAGGGCCTTGAGCAATTATTAGAAAAAGAAAGCGTTAAATTATACTGTGGTTTCGACCCAACAGCGGATAGCTTACACATCGGTCATATGTTACCAGTATTAATGTTACGTCGTTTCCAATTAGCTGGTCACCAACCAATCGCACTTGTTGGCGGTGGTACTGGTATGATCGGTGACCCAAGTGGTAAAAAAGCAGAGCGTACATTAAATACGAAAGATACAGTTGCTTACTACACAGAAAGCATTAAAAACCAACTTTCAAACTTCTTAGAGTTCGAAAACGTGGACAACCCAGCAACAATGGCTAACAACTATGACTGGCTTGGTAACTTAGACGTCATTTCATTCTTACGCGATATCGGTAAAAACTTCGGTTTAAACTATATGTTAGCGAAAGATACAGTCGCATCTCGTTTAGAGACTGGTATTTCATTTACTGAGTTTAGTTACATGATTTTACAATCATACGACTTTTTAAACTTATACCAACACCATAATTGCCGCCTACAAATCGGTGGTAGTGACCAATGGGGTAACATTACAGCTGGTCTTGAATTAATCCGTAAATCAGAAGAAGATGCGAAAGCATTCGGTTTAACAATTCCGCTAGTTACTAAATCTGACGGTACGAAGTTTGGTAAAACAGAAGGCGGCGCAATTTGGTTAGACCCAGAGAAAACAACTCCTTACGAGTTCTACCAATTCTGGATTAACACAGATGACCGTGATGTTGTTAAATACTTAAAATACTTCACATTCTTATCTCATGAAGAAATTCTTGAGCTTGAGAAACAAGTAGCTGAAGCACCAGAAAAACGTGCAGCACAAAAAGCATTAGGTGCGGAAATGACAAAACTTGTTCACGGCGAAGAAGCATTAGAGCAAGCGATTAAAATTTCAGCTGCATTATTTAGCGGTTCTGTAGCAGAACTGACTGCAAGCGAAATCGAGCAAGGATTCAAAGACGTACCATCTGTAGAACGTACTGCAGAAGATACAGTATTAATCGACTTACTTGTAGAAAGCAAAATCTCTCCATCAAAACGTCAAGCACGTGAAGATGTAACGAATGGTGCAATCTACGTAAACGGTGAGCGTACACAAGCATTAGACTACGTTGTAACAGAAAACGACCGCATTGAAGGTAAATTCACAATCATTCGCCGCGGTAAAAAGAAATATTTCTTAATTCGTTACTAATCAGGAACGAATATAAACAAATAGTACCCCGAATTATAGGCTGAAAAGTTTATGATTCGGGGTTTTTATGTATGGATTTAAATCGCCGGATCTTTTCTTTTAAATAGAATATAAAGAATTAATATGAGCATATAAAGTAAGCTAATGAGCATAACGATAAATGCCGTTGGATAAAATTTTGCTGCATATATAAAGAAATCGATTTGATAAATATCTTGGTAATTTGAAACGGTGCCTTTAAAGTAATTCGTAAACTTAGCGCTATATTTCCATTCATCAGGATAATCTATTAAATTACTCCCCTGATACCAACTTATCAGTGCTGAAGTAATAAATAGCATAAATGAACTTCCGAGTTGAACCATTTGGTTTATTGTCAAAAAGAATCCACCTCCTATTTTATGGTTATTATAGCGTGCATTCATATACTTGTAACCTTTTTGTTGTAATCTCCTTTTCGAGTTCATACGGAAATCACATGTAAGCGGTATGATAAATGTATAACAACTAGAAAGGAGTGGTAAAACAAAATGTCACTAGAAGCGCTCATTATTTTTTCTTTGCTAAATGCGGGTCAGCTTGCAGAGAATTCGAAGGTGGATATACATAAAGAGCAGAAAGATGCTTATGTATATGTTCAGAAAGAGGAAAATAAATAATTTTATTTTATATAAACGAAAAAAGCCAATCCACAGGATTGGCTTTTTGTCATTAACGAGAGTAGAACTCTACGATTAATGCTTCGTTGATTTCAGCTGCTAACTCAGAACGCTCAGCGTGACGAGTGTAAGTAGCTTCTAATTTATCAGCATCGAAAGTTAAGTATTCTGGTACGAAGTTGTTAACTTCGATCGCTTCTTTAACAACAACAAGGTTGTTAGATTTTTCGCGAACGCTGATAGTTTGACCAGGTTTTACACGGTAAGATGGGATATCTACGCGAGCGCCATCAACCATGATGTGACCGTGGTTTACTAATTGGCGAGCTGCACGACGAGTGCGAGCTAAGCCCATACGGTAAACTAAGTTGTCAAGACGAGCTTCAAGAAGGATCATGAAGTTTTCGCCGTGCTTACCAGGCATTTTACCTGCTTGGTCAAATGTGCGACGGAATTGACGCTCAGTCATGCCGTACATGTGACGAAGTTTTTGTTTCTCTTGTAATTGTAAACCGTATTCTGAAAGTTTCTTACGTTGGTTAGGACCGTGAGGACCTGGTGCGTAAGGGCGTTTTTCTAATTCTTTTCCTGTGCCGCTTAGAGAGATTCCAAGACGACGAGACAGTTTCCAAGCTGGACCTGTATAACGAGCCATAGTTGACTCCTCCTTTAAAAATGTTTTTATTTACGTAAAATAAAAACAGACGTAATCGATATTTACGGGCATTTTGTTTTCATGTACCTTCGCTCCAGCAGCAGGGAGTTACGAGATACACCTCCGTAGAGGAACAAAATACAAACGATAAACTCACATTACAAGGCTGCCTTTTTATTTTACACAAACGCTATTATATCTTTTACCCAGAGTTTCGTCAAGCGAGTACGTTTTTGTTTTATGCATATAAATTTTGGAAATGAACAAGAAGGAATTTAAAACGATATAAAAGAAGAGATAGAAACACAAATGAAACGCTTACATAAAATGAAGTAAAACATTCATCAAATTTTTATGGATGAATATGCGGCAATAAAAACATAAGGGGGATGTTTTTATGAAAAAGAAGCATATGGAGACAGCGTTAATTCATCACGGTTATACACCTGAGGAACATAAAGGAAGTTTAACACCACCGTTATTTCAAACGTCTACATTTACATTTGAGACTGCGCAGCAAGGAGAGGCGAGTTTTGCGGGAGTAGATCTGTCTTATATTTACTCAAGGCTCGGAAATCCGACTGTAAAATTATTTGAAGAACGTATGGCGGTGTTGGAAGGAGGAGAAGAAGCGCTTGCTTTCGGATCGGGTATGGCAGCTATTTCAGCAACTTTAATTGGTTTTCTAAAAGCTGGAGATCATATTATTTGTTCAAATGGATTATACGGATGCACGTACGGCTTTTTAGAAGTGTTAGAAGAAAAATTTATGATTACGCATTCGTTTTGTGATATGGAGACAGAGGCTGATATTGAAAATAAAATTCGCCAAAATACAAAGCTTATTTTCGTTGAAACACCGATTAACCCAACGATGAAATTAATTGATTTAAAACAAGTTATCGGGGTTGCGAAGCGAAATGGTTTACTTGTCATCGTTGATAATACGTTTTGTTCACCTTATTTGCAAAGGCCGCTTGAGCTTGGTTGTGACGCTGTTGTGCATAGTGCAACAAAATATATTGGCGGTCATGGCGATGTTGTAGCGGGTGTAACGATTTGTAAAACGAAAGCGTTAGCTGAAAAAATTCGCCCGATGCGGTAGAAGGTGTTTGGTATCCAGAAGGGGAGCTAGCATCTTGCCAAATGAAACGGGGCGGCGGTGTGATTTCTTTTTCGGTAAAAGGCGGGAAAGAAGAGACGCAAGCGTTTATCAATGACCTTCACTTTATTACAATTGCGGTAAGTTTAGGAGATACAGAAACGTTAATTCAGCATCCGGCAACGATGACGCACGCTGCGATTCCAGCTAAGTTAAGACAAGAAATGGGCATTTATGATAATTTAATACGTTTATCTGTCGGTTTAGAATCGTGGGAGGATATCGTTTCTGATTTAGAGCAGGCATTAAAGAAAATATCTACTGTTAGTAATCAATAAAAAAAGAGCTAGCTATCGGTTTCGTACGTGATGTACTTAATCGATAACTAGCTCTTTTTTGTTACATATGTTTTAGGAGTGTTTCCACAAATTTTTCTAAATAACGCTGATCTACTTCGTCAAAACGATTTTTTTCAGGACTATCAATATCAAGTACACCAATGACATTCCCATCTTTTATAATCGGTACGACGATTTCTGAATTCGAAGCACTGTCGCAAGCGATGTGTCCTGGGAATTGGTGAACGTCTGCTACAAGCTGTGTTGTTTTTGTTTCAGCTGCAACGCCGCAAACGCCTCGTCCAAATGGAATGCGCACGCAAGCAGGCATTCCTTGGAATGGTCCAAGAACAAGCTGATTTCCTTCTGTTACGTAAAAGCCCACCCAATTCACACGATCTAAAAATTGGTTTAATAATGCGGACGCATTTGATAAGTTTGCGACTACGTTTGATTCGCCAGTTAATAATGCATCCAGTTGTTTAATTACTGTCTCATATTGCTCTTCACGAGAACCTGCATAACTTTCTTTAGTAAACATAGAAACAACTCCCTTTTTATCGAGATGTGTAAAACATTAGCAAAATACGATGTATTTCACATGACTTTGTCGATAGAAAATTAAAGGAATTTGTCTTAAAAGTCAAGAAATTTAAACTATAGCTGTTCAGTGAGAGGGAGTGAGCGCATGAAGCAGACGAAACAAAAAGTAATTGATGCGGCAATATCATTGTTTTACACGAAAGGTTATGATGGAACGTCGGTGCGAGACATTGCAAAGCGAGCGGATGTGAATGTAGCGAATATTTCATATTATTTTGCTGGAAAGCAAGGCCTATTAGAACAGCTTATTACTGATTTTTTAGAAGGGTATATTCATGTGATTGAAACGTCCTTTGAACAGAGAGAGTATTTGCCAGCTAAAGATGTGATGGTGCAAATGGTGCGCGGGATTTTACGATATCAATTTGATAATAGAGAACTGACACGTTTCTTTTACCGAGAGCTTTCGCTTGATACGACATTAATTCGTGAAGTGATGACCGTTTATTTTTCTAAAGAAAGATATTATATAGAGCAAATCATAAAGCAAGGCAAAATGAAACAAGAGTTTAAGAAGGTATCTTTTACAATGTTTATGACGCAATTAAAAGGCATGATAAATATGCCGTTTTTATATCCGCAATATATATCAGAAGTGCTGCATTCTTTTCCATCTGAGACATTTTTCTTAGAAATGTACACGAAAGAAATTGAGCACTGGATGGAACAAGCATTATGTAAAACGAATATGTATCAGGAATGGCCAAGAGCTGTTCATATGTGAAAAATCCCCACCTAACGGACTGAGGTGGGGATTTTTATGTTTTCTTTTCTTTGCCATACATTGTTGCATAATAGCGCGATAATTGTTAATGAGGCTCCGGTAATTTCAATTTTGTCGACTGTATAATCTCGAAAGATGGAACCCATAAGTGCAAGTACAGGAACTAAATTCATAAATAATATGCCGTTAATAGATGAAATATAGCGATTTCCTGTGTTCCAGCAAAATACAGCGATAACACCTGCAATAATCGACATATACAAGAGTTCAAAACGAACGTTCATAATTGTACGTAGTGACGGTACAGTAACGACGTTTGTGTAAGTGAAGAAAATGACAATAACGATGAGTGAAATTGAGCCGAATAAACAAGTTAACGTCGTATATCGAAGTGGTGACCAAGATTGAAAACGAGCACCGCCATTCGTGTAAATGACCCAGCAAGTAACGCCGCATAGCATAAGTATATTTGTTGAGAGGTGACTGGCAGCTCCAAATAATAAGTAAATATTTCCTTTTGAAATGACAAGCATAACACCGAACAATGCACCGAACATACAAAGGAATGTGTAGTTTTGTGGGCGTTTGTTTTTGGTTATCCACTGCAATAATAAAGCGATGAGTGGCATAAGAGACTGAATCATTGCAGCATGGATGGCTCCAGCAGGTCCGGCAAGTTGTTGGCCGTAAAAAACGAGAAAACCATATCCAGCAAAACCGACTGTTCCGTAAAAGAATAAAGAAAATGTTCTTTTTTCTAAGCGGAGCGAAGTTTTTCCTTCAGTAATGAATAGCAAAATAAGAAAAATAATAGCTGCTGATCCGTATCGGATAGTTGTGAAGAAGAACGGATCGATAAACTGCAGGGCACTTGCCATGACAGGAAACATAAATCCCCAAGCAGTGACGGCAAGTAAGCATAGGAGGGATCCAAGTAGCATTTGTTTTTTGTTCAAGAGTATCTTTCCCCTTTACATTTCGTTATAGTAAGTTGATGAAATAAGTATAAAGAGTAATTGTTTATAAAAGGAAATATCGATTTTTTATGACAGTTATAACTTTTTGTTAGAGGTGTGTACGGTGGATTTAGAGGCAGTACGATCGTTTATGGAAGTAAAGAATACGCGAAGTTTATCAAAGGCAAGTAAGCTTCTACATATTTCTCAACCGGCGCTTAGTAAGCAAATTCAAAGGTTAGAGGCAGATTTAGAGGCTACTTTACTCAAGCGTTCAGCGCAAGGGGTGGAGCTAACAGAGGCTGGAGAGTTATTTATAACAAGAATGTTACCGATTTTGGAACACATACATGAAGTGAAAGCCGAAATGAAGAAATTTCAAGAGAAGCAGAAAATTTCTATAGGCATATTACCAAGCTTAGCAGCGCATTATATATCAAAATGTAAAGATATATTAGGTGATGGGTTCGAAGTAGAATGGAAAATTGAGCATACGAAAGTACTAATGGGACTCTTTAAAGAACGGAAGATTGAAGCGATGTTCATAGATTCAGTAGTAGAAGGCACTACGTGTATAAAAGAAATACGAGAAGAAAAAATTGTTTGTGTCGTTTCAAATGATCATCTTTATAAAGAGAAAACAGTAATCCAAATGGAAGATTTGCAAAATGAAAAGTTAATCGTATATCCAGAAATCTGTGATGTAAGGAAAATGATTACGAATATGTTTCAAGGGATAGGGGCGAAACCAATCATTGCATTTGAAACTTCTTATGCAGAACCGATGCTTGCGATGGTCGGAGCGGGGCTTGGTATCACGTTACTTCCAGAAATGTCAGTAGAGCAAGCGGTAAAGCAAGGAAATGTGCATGCGATTTCTATTGAACCATCACTTGTGCGCAAAATTTATTTCGCATCTCATAGGGAAGAAGGCCCTCTATCCCGCTATTTGCCTGACAGTAAGACCCCCACCTTAAAATTCAGCGAATGCAAAGAAGTTAGGTGGGGGTCGGGCTGCCCGTAAAAGCCCGATTGGTGAGGGCTGATAATCAGTGGGGATGAACAAAACCCCCACTGATTAAAGTTTCACTTTATTGCATTCATTTGATGATGAGAGATAACCAAAACGGAATATTGAGAAAGATTACAATTGCATTGAAAGAAACATGAAATTTTAAAAAAAACTAGGTCAAAAACAAGCCATTACATGGTATGATTAGTACATTGTTAGTTGTTAAATATAGGGGAATTCCCTTTTTATACATAATGCCTTCCATTTCATAAACGGAACGGACAAAAAAAGAGATATAACTAGGAGGCTTTTTTGCATGGATTCTATCCTGACGATCGTTATCATTGTAGTAAGCTCTATTCTAGTGCTGCTCATGATAGAGCTTGTGATAAGAAATCGTTCATATAAAGATATCGAAGCACTTGAGCAGTGGAAACAAGAGATAAAAGATAAACCTGTGGCAGATGAACTAAAACGGGTAAAAGACTTAAATATGACGGGTCAAACAGAAGAACTGTTTGGTAAATGGCGCGAAGAATGGGATGAAATTGTATCAACAACCCTTCCGAAAGCTGACAAAGATTTAGCGCAAGCGCGAAAATTCGCCTCGCAATTCTCCTTCCGAAAAGCAAAGCATGCGATGAATGAATCCATAAGTGGTTTAGATGACGCTGATAATCGTATTACAGATATTTTAAATGAATTACAGCAATTGTTAGAAAGCCATGAAAAAAATAGCTCGGAAATTGAAGGGTTACGTGATACATATCGTAGTATGAAGAAGAGTGTTCTTGCTCATAGACATATGTATGGAGCAGCAGAGCAGAAAATCGAAGAGATGCTAGACGCTGAATCTGAGAAATTTAAAAGCTTTGAAGAAGCAACAGATAATGGTGACTATTTAAAAGCGAGAGAAATTGTTATTAGTTTAGAAGAAGGTTTAGCAGGTTTAGAAATCATTATTCACCAAATTCCAGATTTATTGGTAGAGTGTCAAGCGACGTTACCAGTTCAGCTGGAAGATTTATTATATGGACATAATGATATGGTAAGACAAGGTTATGTATTAGAGTATTTGGAAATCCCTAAAGAAGTTCGCGATATGACGAAACAACTACAAACATGTTTAATGGATATACAGGAGCTTCATATAACGGAAGCGGCTGAAAAAGTAGAAAACTTAAAAACACGTTTAGATGGCTTCTATGATCAACTGGAACAAGAAGTACATGCGAGACATTATGTGGAGCAAAAAACACTTTCTGTTTATGAAGACTTAGAAGAAATTCGCACTGAAACGATTGAAACAAAAGCAGAAACACAACTTGTGAAACAAAGTTATCAGTTACAAGATAAGGATATTGAGTCTCAAAAAGTGATTGAAAAGCAAATGCACATTTTAACGAAACGTTTTGAAATGCTACAATTACGCGTTGCGGAACAAGATATTGCCTTCTCTATTATTCGTGAGGAACTAGAAGAGGTTTATGAGCAATGTGAAACATTAAAAGTGCTTCATGCAGAATATAAAGAAATGCTGCAAACGATGCGTAAAGAAGAATTTGAAGCGCGTGAGAAGTTACAAGAAATGCGAAATACTATTTTCGAAACGAAACGTTTTATGCAAAAGTCGAATTTGCCAGGTCTTCCAGAAAGTATTATGGAAGATTTAAAAAGAGGGCAAATGGCAATGCAAGCTGTATATGAGCAATTAGAAGTAAAGCCGTTAAATATGAATGCTGTAAATAGCAGTTTAGAAGAAGCGTACACAACTGTTAATGGTGTAGCTGAAATGACAGAAGAGTTAATTGGACAAGCGTATTTAGTTGAAAAATTAATTCAATACGGTAATCGTTACCGTAGTCATGATGAGAACCTTGCAGAAAGCTTAAATTATGCGGAGAAATTATTCCGTGAATATCAATACGATGCAGCTTTAGAACAAGCGGCTTCTATACTAGAGCAACTTGAGCCTGGCGTTGTTCAAAAAATAGCTGAATATGTAGACAATGAACAAACCCTTTCATAAAGGGTTTGTTTTTTTGTGTAATTTTGAGAGCGATGTTGCTATAATGAATAGCGGAATACAGTAAGGTTATTCGTTTTAAAATAAAGTGAAACTGTAATCAGGAGGGCATCCTCACTAATTGTCAGCCTTCACAATCGGGATAAAATGGAACCTTTGAGTAGTCTTAGCGTAATGACACGTATTTATGATATGATTATATGATGTGATAGCGCTGAAAGGGGAAGAATGATGATCTATTTTGATAATAGTGCGACGACGAAGCCATATCCAGAAGCCCTTCAATCGTACGTAACGGTTGCAGGGAAATATTTTGGGAATCCTTCTTCTATTCATTCGCTTGGAGGAGAGGCAGAGCGTCTATTAACACAATCAAGAACAATTGCAGCGCAGCTTCTTCACGTTAAACCTTCTGAAATTATTTTTACATCAGGTGGAACGGAAGGGAATAACCTTGCAATTAAAGGGATAGCGATGAGGAATCGTTCGCGCGGTAAACATATCATTACAACAAATATTGAACACGCGTCTGTGTTTGAAGCATATAAACAATTAGAAGATCTCGGTTTTGCTGTAACATATTTACCGGTTAATGAGCATGGTGTTGTATCGGTAGAGGATGTAAAACGAGCACTTCGTGAAGATACGATTCTTGTGTCAATTATTCACGTGAACAACGAGACTGGAGCAATTCAGCCTGTTGCTGAAATTGGAACGTTATTATCGAACTATCCGAAAATAAGATTCCATGTGGACCATGTACAAGGGATAGGAAAAGTACCGCTTGATTTATACGCTTCTCATATTGATCTTTGCTCAATATCTGGACATAAATTCCACAGTGTAAAAGGAACGGGTCTTCTTTATGTACGTGATGGCGTAAGGTTAGACCCAATTTTATCAGGTGGTCAACAAGAGCTTAAATATCGCTCTGGTACAGAGAACTTACCTGGCATTGTAGCGATGGTGAAAGCACTTCGCATGACGATGGAAAAAGTGAAAGAAAAGGTAGCTCATTTGCAAAGTTTACAAGCAGAGCTTGTTCGTTTCTTTAAAGAAATGGAAGACGTAACGATCAATACGTCGCTTGCATATGCAGCACCGCACATTTTAAATGTATCATTTGTTGGTTTAAAACCAGAAGTAGTCGTTCATGCTTTAGAAGAACACGGTGTATATGTATCGACGAAGTCTGCTTGTTCTTCAAAAGCAAATGAAGTGAGCAGAGTGTTAGTGTCAATGGGAGTACCGCATGCCGCAGCTGCAAGTGCTATTCGCATTAGTTTAGCACCAGAAAATACGATGGAAGAAGTAAAACAATTTGAAGGTATTGTGAAAGAAACAATGCCAAAATTATATGAAGTGATGAGGTAAAGGAATATGATGACATATGAATATATTTTAGTTCGTTATGGAGAGATGACGACTAAAGGTAAGAACCGTTCTAAATTTGTAAGCACATTAAAAGATAACGTGAAGTTCAAACTGAAAAAATTCCCAAATATTAAAATCGATGCAACACATGACCGTATGTACATCCAATTAAATGGTGAAGATCATGAAGCGATCTCTGAAAGATTGAAAGATGTATTTGGTATTCATAAGTTTAACTTAGCGATGAAAGTACCATCAGAATTAGAAGATATTAAAAAAGGTGCATTAGCAGCTTTCTTACAAGTAAAAGGCGATGTGAAAACATTTAAAATTACAGTACACCGTTCTTATAAGCATTTCCCAATGAGAACGATGGAATTATTACCTGAGATTGGTGGACACATTCTAGAAAATACAGAAGATATTACTGTAGATGTTCATAATCCAGATGTAAATGTACGTGTAGAAATTCGCAGCGGTTATAGCTACATTATGTGCGATGAGCGTATGGGAGCTGGCGGTTTACCAGTTGGCGTTGGCGGAAAAGTAATGGTACTTCTTTCTGGTGGGATTGATAGCCCAGTAGCAGCGTACTTAACGATGAAGCGCGGCGTATCTGTGGAAGCAGTTCACTTCCATAGTCCACCTTTCACAAGCGAGCGTGCAAAACAAAAAGTAATCGATTTAGCACAAGAGCTAACGAAGTACTGTAAACGTGTAACACTTCACCTTGTTCCATTTACAGAAGTGCAAAAAACGATTAATAAAGAAATTCCATCTAGCTATTCAATGACTGTTATGCGCCGTATGATGATGCGTATTACAGAGCGTATTGCGGAGGAGCGTAATGCACTTGCAATCACGACTGGTGAAAGTCTTGGACAAGTAGCAAGTCAAACATTAGATAGTATGCATACGATTAACGAAGTAACAAACTATCCAGTTATTCGTCCACTTATTACGATGGATAAATTAGAAATTATTAAAATCGCTGAAGAAATCGGCACATATGATATTTCAATTCGTCCGTACGAAGATTGCTGTACAGTATTCACACCAGCAAGCCCAGCGACGAAGCCGAAGCGTGAAAAAGCGAATCGTTTTGAAGCGAAATACGATTTCACACCATTAATTGATGAAGCTGTAGCGAACAAAGAAACAATGGTATTACAAACGGTAGAAGTAGTGGCGGAAGAAGAAAAATTCGAAGAACTTTTCTAAACCATAAATTACCATATCTGAAACGTGTATGAAGTCATGTTGTTTATCACACTCTATACTCACAAGGAGGTGATACAACATGGCAAGCAACAATAAATTAGCAGTATCTGGTGCTCAAGCAGCATTAGATCAAATGAAATACGAAATCGCTCAAGAGTTTGGTGTTCAACTTGGAGCTGATGCAACATCTCGCGCTAACGGTTCTGTTGGTGGTGAAATCACTAAACGTCTAGTTTCACTAGCTGAGCAACAATTAGGCGGTTACCAAAAATAATCCCATATACGATGGCTTAGAAAGAGCGGGTTCTCCCGCTCTTTCTTTTTTGATGTGTCGCTATTTGTCGAAACGTCGATATATTCAATTTTTCGTTGATATATTCTAAGTTGTGTTCGATATGTTTGAAAAACCGTCCATATAATTTCATTTACCAATTCGACAGAACTGAAAAATTTGTCAAAAGAAGAGGGTTCAAAATAGACAGAAAATTCTTTATTATATAAGGGAGGCATAAAAAAAGGAGGATGTTTATGAAGAGAGAAGAATTGTTGGCACCGCCGTCTTATAATTTAGTTTCTGAAATAGAGAAATATACAGGTGATAAAGAGAAGCTTGCTTTAGTTTGGCAAGATGATAAAGGGAATCGACGAGAAGTTACATACGCTGAGTTAATGCAAGGTGCGAACAAAATTGGAAACGCTTTTATAAAGAGTGGTCTGCAAAAAGGGGACAAGCTCCTCATTATGATGCCGCGCTTAATTGAGGCGTACATGACGTATATCGCTGCAATTAAAGCGGGATTTGTTGTAATTCCGAGTTCGGAAATGTTACGCAAAAAAGATATCGAATATCGCATTGGACATGGGGAAGTAAAAGCGATTGTAAGTTATGAACCGTACATTGGACAATTTGATGATATAGAAGCGATGGAATCTCTTCAAAAATTCGTCCTGAGCGAGCAGTCAGTAGATGGATGGATTAATTTAAAAACAGCGTTAGAAACAGAAAGCGACATGTTAGAAATGGCGAAGACAGATAAAGAAGATATGGTCTTTTTATCTTACACGTCAGGAACGACAGGAAACCCAAAAGGTGTTGTTCATACGCATGCGTGGGCATACGCTCATTTACGTACGAGCGCTCCAAATTGGCTCGGAATTGAAGAGAATGATGTTGTATGGGCAACGGCTAGTCCAGGCTGGCAAAAGTGGATTTGGAGCCCATTTGTAGCAACTCTCGGATCAGGAGCAACAGGATTTGTCTATCACGGTAAGTTTGAACCGAAAACGTATTTAAATTTATTAGATGATAATAAAGTCAATGTGCTTTGTTGTACGCCGACTGAATATAGATTAATGGCTAAAGTAGAAAGCTTAAACGAGTATAATTTAGAAGCGTTACATAGCGCTGTATCGGCAGGTGAACCATTAAATAGGGAAGTGATTGAAACGTTCCAAAAGCATTTTGATATTACAGTAAGAGATGGTTATGGGCAAACAGAAAATACGTTACTTGTTGGGACGATGAAAGCGATGGACATTAGACCGGGATCAATGGGAAAACCAACGCCAGGCAACCATGTTGATATCGTAAATGAAGAAGGAGTTCCCGTACAGGTAGGAGAAGTTGGGGATATTGCAGTTCATATTGAAACACCAGCACTCTTTAAACAATATTATAAAGATGCTGAACGTACGGCTATGCAATTCCGCGGTGATTATTATATTACTGGTGATAAAGCGAAGAAAGATGAAGACGGCTATTTCTGGTTTGAAGGACGCGGCGATGATATTATTATTAGCTCTGGTTATACAATCGGGCCGTTTGAAGTAGAAGATGCGCTTGTAAAACATCCTTACGTAAGAGAGTGCGCAGTCGTCGCAAGCCCTGATGAAATTCGCGGAAGTGTCGTGAAGGCATTTATCGTATTAAGAGAGAATATAGAAAGGAACGAAGAAACATTAATTCCAATACTCCAACAACACGTCAAAGAACTTACTGCACCATATAAATACCCTCGTAAAATTGAATTCGTAGATGAACTACCAAAAACGATTTCTGGAAAAATTCGCCGTATTGAACTTAGAAAACAAGAGATGGAGCTGCCTTCAAAATAATTTCGAAAATAGTTGAAAGAACTGTAAAGCATATGATATTATAAAAACGAACATAAGTTCTATTTTATAAACTAAAAAAAGAGGTGTCCGTATGATTTTAGGTATTAATCCGTACTTAGTTTTAGATGGTAGTGGGCAAGAAGCTGTACAGTTTTATAAAGAGGCGTTAGATGCAAAAGTAGAAGCCATGCAAACTTTTGGTGATATGCCTGAAAATCCAGAATACCCGATTCCAGCTGAAGCAAAAGAGCGCGTTTTACACGCTCATTTAAAAGTTGGTAATACGGAACTTATGATTTCTGATACATTCCCAGGTCAAGGGCATGCGATCGGGTCTCAAGTAACAATCGCAATTCGAATTAATAACGCAGAAAAAGCGAAAGAAGTATTCGATAAGTTACAAGAAGGTGGCGAAGTTATTATGCCACTTCAAGAAACGTTCTGGAGCCCAGCATACGGACAAGTAAAAGATAAATTTAATATTGAATGGCAAGTTACAACGAACCCTACTGAACAAAATTAATTTTTGGAAAAGCACCATTTTTAATCGAAATGGTGCTTTTTTTATACGGACTAATTTCGTAGACTTAAGGGAAAAGGGGATGAGCATATGGGAGAAATTTGGTATGGCGGCACCATTTACACAATGAGAGAAGAGAATGAAAAAGTTGACGCTGTTTACGTTGAAAACGGTACGATCGTTGATGTTGGAAGTAAAGAAGAGTTAGAAAACCGATATGCTGTGGCTAAATTACACGATTTAAAAGGCAAAACGATGATTCCAGGTCTCGTTGATAGCCATATGCATCTTATTGGTCACGGGGAGAGATTACTTCGTCTAGATTTATCAAATTGTACATCGTATAGCGAAGTGCTGACTCTCGTTCAGAAGCGAGTAGAAGAAGCACCAAAAGGTTGTTGGATTATTGGAGAAGGCTGGAATGAAAATAACTTTACAGATACGAAAGATGTTCATACAAAAGATTTAGATGCAATTTCAAGAGAACATCCCATTTTATTAAAGAGGGTTTGTCGCCACGTTACATGGGTGAACTCATACATACTGCAAGAAGCGGATATAACAGCAATGACGCAAGACCCGAAAGGCGGGAAAATTGGCCGTGATTCATCAAATATGTTAACGGGGCTTTTATATGAACAAGGGCAAGAGTTAATTAAACATGTTCAGCCTGAAATTGATGAAGCTTATTTACAAAGCGCTTTGCGAACAGCAATTAAAGACTGCTGGCAATATGGCCTCGTTGGTGGGCATACGGAAGATTTAAATTATTACGGTGGTTTTAGAAAGACGCACAATGCGTTTTCTCATGTTATAAAAGAATTGCCATTTAAAGCACATTTGCTCGTTCACCATAAAGTAGCACATGAACGAAAGGAATATGAAAACGAGCATTATATTGAGTTTGGGGCGATGAAAATTTTTTCTGACGGTTCTTTTGGGGGAAGAACAGCTTTATTAAGTGAACCGTATGAAGATGCAAAGGAAACAAATGGTGTTGCAATCTTCTCACGTGAAGAGCTTGCGGAGTTAGTGAAAAAAGCACGAGATTTACAAATGCCAGTTGCTATTCATACAATCGGTGATTTATCGCTTGAATATGTCATTGATGCGCTTGAATTGTATCCGCCAGCGGAAGGATTACGTGACCGCATTATTCATTGTCAGCTCGCTCGTGAAGAGTTGATTGAGAGAATGAAAAACTTACAAGCCATTATTGATATACAGCCAGTTTTTGTTTCATCAGATTTTCCATCAGTCATTGAAAAACTAGGTGAGCATCGTCTTCGTTATGCGTACGCTTGGAAGACGTTACTAGAAGCAGGATTACATTGCAACGGTGGATCTGACGCACCAATTGAACAAGTGAATCCGTTTTTAGGCATATATAGCGCTGTTACACGTAGAAGTTTTATTGACGGTGTATGTTATATGACGGAAGAAAGATTAACGGTATATGAGGCTGTCTCTTTATTTACAACAGGAAGTGCCTATGCAATCGGAAAAGAAGCGAAGCGAGGACAAATCGCAAAAGGATATGAGGCAGACTTTACGATATTAGACCGCAATATTTTTGAAATAGAGGCAGAAGAAATAAAAGAAGTGCAAGCAGCGATGACTGTAATTGATGGGAAGGTTGTTTATAGAAAAGAAGCGTGAGAATATATGAGCGGTTTTTGGAATATATCGACCGCAACTCGAAATATATGAGCGTTTTTTTAGAATATATCGACCACAACTCAAAATATATCAGCGATTATTGAAATATATCAACTTACCGACACAATTCAACCCAAATAGCAACTAATAGCGAGAGAAAGAAAACCCGTCGCATTATGGAATCTCCATAATGCGACGGGTTTTTTAATACTATAAAAACGTTCTCTGTACTTTTTCCCAGAAGGAATTGTTTTTTAATTTAACTGTTTTAATTTGTTTATCGCTTAAGCGTACAACAGCTTTTTCTACTTGTTTAATGCTAAGCGCTTCATTATCCATACCGATAACAGGGTAATCGTTACCGTCTGGTCTTAGTTTTAAGGTTAATGTACGCTCGTGATTTAAAATGAACGGTGAACCAAGTGTACGGTATGTGTTGTTATTTAAAGATGCTAATTCACTTACTTGGAAGCAAGGGATAAGCGGGTCAACAACTGCACCGTGCAATGATTTATTGTAAGCTGTACTTCCTGTTGGAGTAGAAACAACTAAACCGTCCCCTCTAAATGTTTCGAAATATAAATCATCAACGTGAACATCTACAACGAACGTTTTAATAATGCTAGAACGTAATGAGAACTCATTTAAACAATGGAAAGATGTGCTGCCATCTACATCTACCTGAATTGTTGGATATTTTCGCACTTCAATTTCATTTTTTGTAATTTCTTGAAGGGCTGTATCAACGTGATCAATATGGAAATCGCAGTAGAATGAAATTTCATCTTTCGTAGAAATCCCTGCGTATAAACAATCTTCCCTAAAACCAGTTTTACGAACGGCTTGTAAGAAAGTTGCATCATCTCCAACACTGACGATAGCGTTTGCATTTTTTGGATGATCTAATATGGTAAATCCATTCTCTTCTAAAATACGATAGATTGGTTTCATTTTTTCAACGAGCTTTGCTTTGTCATCACCATAAAAGAAAAATAAATTGCGACGATCTGCCATTATGTATCCCTCCACTGCAGTTAAATTTTCTATGCTTCGTGCTACATATCATCAAAATACGTTCCCTGACGATATGTTCAAATAATATATTTCGATACAAATTGTCAAAACACCTTTTTATTTTTAGAAAAATTTTTATATTCAATCTTATGGAATTCTGTTTAATGATGAATAAACTTGTCGATAATGGGTACGGAGTGAAAGGATGATACGTATGAAGTGGCTCGTAATTGGAATAATAATTCTTCTCCTTTTTATTTTGTTTATATTATTGTCGAAAATAAAACTTAAAGTGACATTTTTATATTCAGAAATGGAAAAGCAATGTTTGCTTCAAGTGAAAATATGGATGATTCGATATACATTTGATGTGTTGGAAAGAATTGAAAAACAGCAGAAGAAAACAGGACAAAAAATCGAAAAAGCTGAAGAGGACGGCGGACTAGACAATAAAATTATGGCACAACTTGATAGCATTGGGGAGCTGATAAAAAAGCTGCAAGAAGTTCATACTATTGTTAAAGATTTTCTCAAACGAGTGAAAATCAATAGTTGGAAATGGCATACGCAAATCGGAGCAGGTGATGCAGCTAGTACTGGAATTGTCACCGGATATGCATGGGGGACAAAAGGAATGGCTGCTGGAGTTGTAGGACAATATATGCATATTGTCGACGTACCAGAATTTGAAATTACCCCTGTTTTTCAAGGGAAAGGATTTGCGTCAAGATGTGAGTTAACAGCATCTTTTCGTATATTTCGTGCTATAAAAACAGGAATAAAATTACTCACGTTTATGAGAAGACAAAGATCTGGTGTGAATGAAAAATCTGTGCAAGCATAGGGGGGATATAAAGTGGACCATCCAATTCAAGGTTTAATGACCACTGCAATGCAGCATTTAAAACAAATGACTGATGTAAATACAATTGTGGGCGATCCAATTAAAGCGGCAGATGGAAGTGTAATTCTTACCGTTTCGAAAGTTAGTTTCGGATTTGCTGCTGGTGGAAGTGAATTTGGTAAAGTAGAACATTCAGGCCGTCATCCGTTTGGCGGGGGAAGTGGTGGAGGAGTTTCTATTAATCCTGTTGCTTTTCTTGTAATAAATGGAGAAGGTGTAAAAGTGTTACACTTAGATAAACAAACACACGTCATCGATAAAATAATTGAATTAGCACCACAAGCTGTTGATAAAGTGAAAGAAATGATGGATAAACGAAAAGAAGATGATCCTGAATTTCAAATTTAACGAATAAAGAAGCTGATCAATAGATTAGCTTCTTTAATTTTTTTGTAAATAAAGCGATTTTATTTGCATTATCGATAGGGACAAACTATCATTTACATTGTACATATTTTGTTTAAATAAGGGAGGATTTTTAAGTGGCAAACGTAACTTTTAAAGGCAATCCAATGACTTTAGTTGGAACAGAAGTTAAAGTTGGCGATCAAGCGCCAAACTTCCAAGTGTTAGCAAATGACTTATCTCCAGTAAGTTTAGAAACATACAAAGGCGAAGTGAAATTAATTAGTGTTGTACCTTCAATCGACACAGGTGTGTGTGATGCACAAACACGTCGTTTTAACCAAGATGCAGCAGGTATTGAAAACGCGAAAGTATTAACAATTAGCGCTGATTTACCATTCGCTCAAAAACGCTGGTGTGCAGCAAACGGTTTAGAAAATGTTGTTACACTTTCTGACCACCGCGACCTTTCATTCGGTGAAGCTTACGGCTTAGTAATGAAAGAGCTTCGTTTACTTGCTCGTGCAGTATTCGTAGTAGATAGCAACGACAAAGTAGTTTACGTAGAATACGTAAGCGAAGGTACAAGCCATCCAAACTATGAAGCAGCATTAGAAGCAGCTAAAGCGGCAAAGTAATGTGAAGGAAGATGACCTCTTTGTAAGAGGTCGTCTTTTCTCATGTATTGTTATATTGAACCAATATATGAGAAAAGACGTTATATTATACATCACTTAAAAGGGGGCTCTTAAAAAGAGGTCGCTTTTTCTTTTGGGAAAAATCAGATTATGGTATGATATAAGTTATGTGTAAAAGAGAGAAGGAGGAATGTACGTGAGTCAGACAGTAGAAACATTATTTTCTATTTTTGATTCTTCTGCGGTAGTTTTACGTAAAGAATTAGATGTAACATATTTAGAGGCGCTTGTAGAAACAGGTGATAACTTGTTTGAAGGAGCGATTTTACAAGAGGAATTATCAGAATCAGCAATTGAAAGGCTGAATCGTGAATATAGTACGTTTAATGAAGAAACATATAAAGGTGAAGAAATTCGTAAAGCATTTCAGTTAGCCATCTTAAAAGGAATGAAAGAAGGCGTGCAAGCGAATCACGAAATGACGCCTGATGCAGTTGGTATGTTCATGAGTTACTTATTCCATAAATTTATGCAAGGTCAAAATGAAATTACTGTGTTAGACCCTGCTATTGGAACAGGCAACTTAATGACTACAGTGTTTAATAGCGCCAAAGAAGGACTAACAATGAGTGGATTTGGTGTAGAAGTGGATGAAGTGCTAATTAAACTTGCTTTAGTAAATGCGAATTTACAAAAGCATGCAATCGAATTCTTCCATCAAGATGGACTAGCACCACTTTATATCGATCCGGTTGATGCAGTCGTTTCAGACTTACCGATTGGTTACTATCCAAATGAAATCGGTGCAAGTGAATATAAGTTAAAAGCAGATGAAGGAATGTCATATGCCCACCACCTATTTATTGAACAAAGTGTGAAACATACGAAAGAAGGCGGATACTTATTCTTCCTAGTACCGAACTTCATTTTTGAAAGTGATCAAGCACCGAAATTACATGCATTTATTAAAGAAACATGCTTTATTCAGGGGTTATTACAGTTACCTGTTTCCATGTTTAAAAACGAGAAAAATGCAAAAAGTATATTTGTTCTCCAAAAGAAAGGCCCTAGTGTAACGATGCCAAAACAGGCGTTATTAGTGGAGTTACCTAAATTCTCCAACATGAAGGCGATGGAGGACATTATGGACCAATTAAATACTTGGTTTGCAACGCATAAATAAGGCTAGGTATATGTAACAGGGTTAGTAATTCATGTAGTACAGTTTTATATTATATGTTATATTTTTAAATATATACAAGATTTAACTGAATTTTTTTGAAATCTGTAATATATTTTTTTTCTTGGTGTTACAATTTTTTCACTTGAAATATATGTCGGACGATGTTTAAATTAAAATCGTGAGTATAAAATTTGCTAATGATGAAACGTTTTCATATTTAGTAAATTTGATCAGATAAAATCGAGCGGTTTGTGGAAACACCCACACAACTACCAAGAGAAAAAGGGGCGAAAGACTAGATGTCAAAAATCATCGCGATTAACGCAGGAAGCTCTTCCTTAAAATTCCAATTATTTGAAATGCCAAGTGAAACAGTATTAACAAAAGGTTTAGTAGAACGTATCGGTTTAGAAGATAGTATCTTCACTATTACTGTAGATGGCGAAAAACAAAAAGAAATTACAAACATTCCAGATCACGCAGTAGCAGTTAATATGCTTCTTAAAAAATTAACTGAAAACGGAATTGTTAAATCTCTAGATGAGATTGGCGGTATCGGTCACCGTGTTGTTCATGGCGGCGAAAAATTTGCTGACTCTGTTCTAATTACTGATGAAGTATTAGCTGATATCGAAGAATTAAGCGATTTAGCACCACTTCATAACCCAGCAAACGTTGTTGGTATTAAAGCATTCCAAGAAGTATTACCAAACGTACCAGCAGTAGCAGTATTCGATACAGCATTCCACCAAACAATGCCGGAATCTGCATTCCTATACAGCTTACCATATGAGTACTATGAAAAGTTCGGTATCCGTAAATACGGTTTCCACGGAACTTCTCATAAATATGTAACTGAGCGTGCGGCTGAACTATTAGGTCGTCCACTTGAGAGCTTAAGCTTACTTTCTTGTCACTTAGGTAACGGTGCAAGTATCGCAGCAGTAGAAGGCGGTAAATCTATCGATACTTCTATGGGCTTCACTCCACTTGCTGGTGTAACAATGGGTACACGTTCTGGTAACATTGACCCTGCGTTAATTCCATATATCATGGAAAAAACAGGCCAAACAGTAGAAGAAGTAGTTAGCGTATTAAACAAGAAGAGTGGTATGTTAGGTCTTACTGGTTACTCTAGTGACCTACGTGACATCATTGCGAAAGAAGAAGAAGGCGACCACCGTGCGAAAGTAGCACTTGATGTATTCGTAAGCCGTATCCACAAATACATCGGTTCTTACACTGCTCGTATGAAAGGTGTAGACGCAATCATTTTCACAGCTGGTGTAGGTGAAAACAGTGCGATTATTCGTGAACGCGTATTAGAAGGCCTTGAGTACATGGGCGTATACTTCGATGCAAAACGTAATAACGTATTCGGTGAGGAAGCATTCATTAACTTCCCACACTCTCCAGTAAAAATCATTGTAATTCCAACTGACGAAGAAGTTATGATCGCTCGTGACGTACTACGTCTTGGAGATATTGGTTAATATACTGTATGAAAAGAAAGACGAGATCCTATAGGATTTCGTCTTTCTTCTGTTGGAGATATTTCAAAATTCCATCTGGATATAGTGCTTTCTCTTTTTGAATGAATGCTGTAACGGGAATCCATTTCGCATACGATACTGTTTGCTCATCTTGTATATTCATTATTTCCATTTCATATAGTGATGTGTCTAATAGGCGTAAAGAATATAGCTGAATGATTTCATGACCAATTTCCTCATATAGCTGAAAGATGTTTTCTAAGCAGCCTAAATAATTGGTGATTTCCACTTCTGTATGAAGCTCTTCTTTAAATTCACGAATAACGGTATCTGCTGATTTTTCACCAAGTTCAATTGAACCACCAAGAGGTCGGTAATAGGTTTCGTTATCTGTATGATATTCTTGTACGAGAAGTCGATTGTGATGTATAGTAATGCCAAAAGCTTTTGCTCGTGGATACATATGTATAATCGCTCCTTATATATTTTGTATAAGGATGATTATAATGTAGCTAAGTAGAAATTGGTAACATGTATTCGGATATATGCTATAAATAAGGAACATACAATGTACAAGCATATTTGCAAATATGTTACAATAGAAAAAAATCGAACGAGGTGGTTGTTACGATGCGATCGAAGCGAGAACAAGCCATTTTAGACAATATAAAAGAATGGGAATTGCAATTAGTTGAGCAAGAAGCGACTGATTTTCAAAAAATGTTTGATAAATGGGTACATACTACAATTGCGAAATTACCTGAGAAAAAACGAAAAGACTTCTTTACGAAAGCAGATGGATGGCTCTTTCATTTGCATGCATTGATTCAAAGTTCACAAACACAGTTAGATGCGCGTAATCGTATTTTAGGAACGTCGAGATTATTTGATGAATCGATTGAGCAGCTGGAAGATTTGAAAGCATTATCGATTGATCAATTAACATACATAGCAGAGCAGCAAACAGCACGCCATCGCTTATATTCATTCGTACAAGGCGGAGCAACGGGTGCTGGAGGTTTATTATTATTAACGGCTGATTTTCCAGCTATGATCGCGTTAAATGTGAAGGCTGTCCAACTTATTGCAACCTCATTTGGACATGATGTGAATAAGCCTTATGAAATGATGCTTGCGTTAAAGGTGTTTCATGCGTCATTACTACCAGGAAGACTTCAGCAATACGCATGGTACAATTTATTGCAAGAGCTAGAGCAAGAAGATTCCTTCTTCTATGAAGGAGACGAAGCGGTGTTACAACCAGCTTCTACTGAGATTGTGTTAAAACAAATTTTGAAAACATTTTCGATTTATGCTCTTCGTCGTAAATTATTCCAAGGTATTCCGGTAATTGGAATGGCAATCGGATCTACAGTGAATTATCGTTTAACAAGAAACGTTACTGAATTTGCAAATAGATTTTATCAAGTACGCCATATAGTCGAGAAGGAAAAAAGAGCATAAAAAAAGCGAGAGGCCGAGGCCTTTCGCTTTTTTAATTTGTTGCATGTTTTTTTGGCATTGGAACAGATACTGGTTGCTTTTCTGCTGTTTTTGGATAATAAATTAAATCCAATGTTTTTGCCTGTACGGCAATCGAAAGAATAGTGAAAGCAATTTCTGTCCAATTTAAATAATATAATGAAAGCGCAAGAACAATCGCGTCAAAGACGAAGAAAATTTGCCCAATTGTAAAACGTGTTTTTTTACTTAATACAATTGTTAAAATATCGTCTCCACCGGTTGCACCGCCAAATCGCAATATAAAACCGAGTCCAATACCAGCTAACGCACCGCCAACTACTGCAGCTATAAATAAATTGTTTGATAAATCGACCGTAAATGGAGAATAATTTTCCATAAGAGAATAAAATACTCCGAATGAAATTGAACCTAAGAATGAATAGCCAACCATTTTTCTACCTAAAAATGAAGCACACAGTAAAATAATTGGGATATCCATAATTACAGTTGAAATAGATGGTGAAATATCATAAAAATTTTGGATGAATAGTGCGATACCTACAAAGCCACCTTCTGTTAAGTGGTTTTGGAAGTGAATATGATATAGCGCTGCTGCTAAAATAAATGAACCGATTAAAACCATAAAAACTTCTTTAATAATTTGTCGACTTTGGATGTTCCTCATCGTTATTCCTTCTTTCCGTAGTTAGTAGTCCTTTTTGTGTTGTAAACTAACTACGAGCTCACATGTAGCTTTCAGTTAGTTTACGAAAAAAACTAACTACGCTATATGTCGCTGAAGAAATAACGAATAATCCTCTCGTCCATCAATTCTCCCTACCTTCGTTTTAGTTTAAGTCTTAAAACGACTAAACAAAACGTGGAGTAGGATTCTTCATTTAGCAATCCTGCTCTTCTTTGTTTTGTTTAGCTAGTAACAATTAAGTCCTAAACAAAACGCTATGTGTAAGAAGAGTCTTTTTTTTGCCAAATTATCCTTCGGGCAATCATAATTTCCCCACTCTCGTATTTTTTTCGCTAGACTAAAGTATCTAAGCTGGAAAATACGCTACGTGTATGATTCGTCAATACGATGCCACATGCTCCTTCGAGCGATCATGATATCAAAATCCCTTCCTTCAAGATTTATATTATTATATCATACTTTCAAAAAATGTATGCGGATGGAAACCGACAATAAACGGAGGGAATCTACAAAAATTGTTATGTTTAAATATTTTTGTAGAAAAGCCTAAGTTATTTTGCAGAATTGGACAGTTTTTAACGGTTTGTCCAATAAGTAAGAAAAATGGGTTTTATTCAGTTGTATCCTTTTCATCACTTTTATCTTTAAAAAACGCATCCCAGCTAATCACACTTAAAAAAGTTAAAGCGATAATAATGAGAGCGCGCATAAGCTTTAGACCTCCTTTTGTACATAGTATATGAATCATTCACTTTAGAATGTGTCATTTTTTTACAAACTTTAACTATTATGAGAATATATTAATATAGATAGATGAAGGGGAGAATGAACCTATGCTAAAAGACATGTTCAAAAGAAAAGAATTAATATGCGCTTCATGTCAGAAAAAGATTCAATATGAAGAAGAGTTAGTTGCTTTTGTAAAGTTGCCGAAAGAAAGAAGTATATTAGTTGGCCCGTTTGATGTGTGTTTGGCGAAAACAGCACAAGAGATATATTGTAAATCGTGTTACGACAAAAAAGCATGACCCAAAGTAATTAAGGGGCATGCTTTTTTCATTGGTGAGCTTTTCCCTCGGATACATTTTGAGTGAGGCGATACCAAAGCCAAAGGTCATTAATGATGGAAGCGAGATCGGCAATTTCTGAATTTAGTTTGCAAGAAATTTCGAAGTCTTCCTCGTTATTTAAATGATGTTGCTTTGTATTAATATAGTGTTCCAGTTCTTTAATGCGATCAGGGATTTTCCCGCGAACTTGTTCCCATTTTAGTAAAATCGCATGCTGCATTTTTTCGGGGATATCTTCCCAGTCTTCTTGTAAATGTGGAATTTCAATTCCTAGATGTTCATCGTATAAGAAATATTTTTCCATAAGTTCACCCCCGTTTTCCTGCTTATATTTTACATAAAAACAGAAATAAGTTCGACGAAATTGTTTGAAAAAATTTGAAAATGACTCTTGATACATTTTGTAAAAGGTGTTAAAGTTTGAATTATTATAAAAGAAAATGAATATTTATTCTTTAGGGGGATGCAAAATGGAGAAGAAAAAAGTTGTGTTAGCATATTCCGGAGGCCTTGATACTTCCGTTGCAATTAAATGGTTACAAGAGAAGAATTATGATATTATCGCGCTTTGTTTAGACTTAGGGGAAGGTAAAGACTTAGCGTTTGTAAAAGAAAAGGCACTTTCAGTAGGTGCAATTAAATCATATATGATTGATGTTCAAGAAGAATTTGCGAATGAATATGCATTGATGGCGATGCAAGCGCACACGTTATATGAAGGGAAATACCCTCTCGTTTCGGCGTTATCACGTCCACTTATCGCAAAGAAATTAGTAGAAATTGCAGAACAAGAAGGAGCGACTGCAGTTGCACACGGATGTACAGGGAAAGGGAATGATCAAGTTCGTTTTGAAGTTTCTATTCAAGCATTAAATCCTTACTTAGAAGTAATTGCGCCTGTACGTGAATGGAAATGGTCACGTGAAGAAGAAATTGCATATGCAAAAGAAAACAATGTACCAATTCCGATTCATTTAGATAGCCCATTTTCAATTGATCAAAACTTATGGGGACGCAGCAACGAATGCGGAATTTTAGAAGATCCATGGGCAGCACCGCCAGAAGATGCATATGAGATGACATTGGCATTAGAAGATACACCGAATAAACCAGAGTTTGTAGAAATTGGCTTTGAAGCAGGCGTACCGACTACTTTAAATGGCACTGCATATCCACTTTCAGAATTAATTAAAACGTTAAATGCACTTGCTGGAAAACATGGCGTTGGACGTATCGATCACGTAGAAAATCGTCTTGTCGGTATTAAATCGCGTGAAGTATATGAATGCCCAGCAGCAATGACATTAATTACGGCGCACAAGGAACTTGAAGATTTAACACTTGTAAAAGAAGTAGCGCATTTTAAACCGATGATTGAGCAAAAAATAACAGAGCTTATTTATAACGGTTTATGGTTCTCCCCTTTAAAACAAGCGCTGAATGCTTTCTTACAAGAAACGCAAAAGAATGTAACAGGTACAGTGCGTGTGAAATTATTTAAAGGCCATGCGATTGTAGAAGGACGTAAATCTGAGTACTCTTTATACGATGAAAAACTAGCAACATATACTGTCCAGGACGAATTTAATCATGATGCTGCAGTTGGATTCATTTCATTATTTGGTTTACCGACGAAAGTATACAGCCAAGTGAATCAAAAGAAGGTGGAAGCGTGAGCAAACTTTGGGGCGGACGTTTTACAGAAGAAGCGGAAGCATGGGTTGAAGAGTTCGGAGCATCCATCTCCTTTGATCAACAATTAGTAAACCAAGATATAAATGGGAGTATTGCGCACGTAACGATGCTAGCAAAGCAAGGTATCGTTACAAAAGAAGAAGCAGAGAAAATAAAGATAGGTCTTCAATATTTATTAGAAGAAGCGAAACAAAATAAATTGCATTTTTCCGTTGAAGCTGAAGACATTCATTTGAATATTGAAAAGATGTTAATTGAAAAAATTGGTGAAGTAGGAGGGAAACTTCATACAGGCCGAAGCCGTAATGATCAAGTGGCGACTGATATGCACTTATATTTAAAAGAAAAAGTAGAACATATTATTAAAGCTACAAAACAATTGCAAACTGTTCTTGTTCATCAAGCGGAAAATAATATTGAAACGATTATGCCTGGCTATACGCATTTGCAGCGTGCCCAGCCAATTTCATTTGCTCATCATATTCTCGCTTATTTTTGGATGTTAGAGCGTGATGTGAATCGTTATGAAGATTCGTTAAAGCGTATTAACATGTCGCCATTAGGAGCAGGAGCGTTAGCTGGGACAACATTCCCGATTGACCGAGAATATAGTGCGGAGCTTCTTGGATTTAATGGAATCTATGAAAATAGTTTAGATGCGGTAAGCGATCGTGATTTCATACTGGAGTTCCTAAGTAACTCATCTATGCTCATGATGCATTTATCACGCTTTTGCGAAGAACTTATTTTATGGAGTAGCCAAGAGTTTCAATTTATTGAAATGAGCGATCAATACGCAACGGGAAGCAGCATTATGCCGCAAAAGAAAAATCCAGATATGGCGGAACTTATCCGTGGTAAAACAGGCAGAGTATACGGTAATTTATTTAGTTTACTTACAGTAATGAAAGGATTACCGCTCGCTTACAATAAAGACTTGCAAGAAGATAAAGAAGGAATGTTTGATACAGTAAAAACAGTAGAAGGATGCCTTCATATTATGGCAGGTATGTTAGAGACGATGACTGTTAACAAAGAAAAGATGGGGCAAGCTGTAACGCAAGATTTCTCTAACGCAACAGAAATTGCCGACTACTTAGCAAGTAAAGGACTACCATTCCGTCAAGCTCATGAAATTGTTGGGAAGCTAGTGCTACACTGCACACAAAAAGGAATTTATTTAGTAGATGTACCACTTGAAACGTATAAAGAAATGAGCTTGTTATTTGAAGAAGATTTGTATGAAGTTCTTTCACCATATGCAGCTGTAAAGCGCCGTAACAGTGCTGGCGGGACAGGATTTGAGCAAATTGAAAAGGCTTTGGTGAAGGCGAAAGGATTGGTTGGAGAGTTTGTAGGGATTAAATGATGCATGATAAAGAAGGTAAGGTGCTTTTTTAAAAAGTACCTTACCTTTTTGTATTTAGATTTTTAGGGGAGTATCTATCATTTCATAATTATTTTTCATAATCATAAAATGATGTTTCTCATGTATCGCTAATAGTTGAATAGATTGAATCAGGTTAGGATAGTGAGCAATTGGGTCTAAAAATACGATATGTCCTGCAATATTTTCTTCTATATTTTGAACTAGCTTTTTTATTTCATCTGTTTCACGTGCAAGTAATTCTTCTAATTCAGTTACATTCATAGAGTGATAGACTTTTTTTGAAGGGATTAAAATCCAAGGTGCTTTCATTCCTTTACCATGCTTTTCTTTATATTCAGCATAAATGTCATGTATGTCAGTTGCAAATGTGGCATTTTTTCTTAGCTTTGCATAAGGGAAAAGAGTGAGAGAGACTTTAATTGCTACTTTGAGCATCCTTGCAATTAAATATAAGTGATAAAAGTGTTCACCAATAGACCATTTTTTGTCCTCTTTCCTATACCATAGTTGTTCTTGTGATAGTGAATGGAGATGAGGAAGGAACTCGTTCCTTTGTACATGTAATGTTTGAAAATGTTTTGAGATATTTTGGGATTTCATATTTTCGTATCCTTCATACTTTTTTCCTAATTATAATATTTTTTGTGTGAATGTAAGTAAGCCTAGAGCAATCTGTTCTAGGCTTACAATGTATCGATTAATCATATTTATGTCGATCTTCCGTAATTCGAATATACTCAATATCCATCAAATCTCTAAGCAATGCGCCGTTACTTAGTTCCACACCGTGTTTCTCTTTAAAATGTGTACGAATTGTATCTAACATTTCGATTTCTTTCCCATTCACATCTAAAATAATGCGTTCAGAATCATCCATGTTGCATCCTCCTTTTTTAAACATATATATTTTGTCCGTCTATTCCTAAAAAATGTATGTTAATGTAATGTTAGGAAATAAGAAAGGGATGGAAAATGAGACGTATTTATTTTATAGGGTTAATTTTGTACACGTTAATTGTATTACACGTTGCATTCCCAAATATCTTTTCATTTGAGGATGTAGAAACAGTACACATCGGGATATTTATCTTTATTCTATTTATAGTAGACTGCTGTATTTCGATATGGCTTTCGAAAAGAAAACATGTACAAGATAAAAAAGAAATGGAACGAAAAAAGAGAAAACGTTCATTTTGGATGATGACGTACTGTTTGTCTTTAGTGCTTACTGCTGCTTTTTTTAGTGAACATATTCCATTAGAAAGATTAAATATTGGATTTGGAGCATTCGTATTTGCATACTATTTTTTCATGCACTTTCTTCCTTATATGAAAGAAAAGCGAGGAGAAGAGGAAAATCCGCTTGTAGAAGAAGCGAGAGAACAAGAGCATAAGAGAATAGAAGAAGACATAAAGAAACTCGGAGAACAAAAATGGTATTTGAAATCAAAAATTATATATGTTCTTTGCTTCATTACGCCGCCAATTGGTTATTTGTATGTATTCTTCCTTCGTAAAAAAATGACAGAAGATGCAAGGCAAGCGTACTTAACGGTTGCGACGATTATGATGGCATTCTGGTCTTTGAAGTTTCTTCCGCCTTATGTATTTGCGGTTGTCATTGTTGTGCTAGTTTGTCTTGTATTTATAGTGAAGTATGTGAAATAAATTGTAGTTATATAGACTACAGATATATAATTATAATAATTTTATATTATAATATTAAGAAAGAAGAGGATGCGGTATGAGTTTAATTAAATTAGTAACTAGAGCGACGGCTAAAGTTGCGGCTGAAGTAGTGGGCGGTGCGATAGAAGTAGTAGGAGAAGTTACGAACAGTAATTTCATAAAGGATGTTGGAAAAGGGGTTAATAAAGCTACGATTAAAACTGGGGAAATCGTTGGGAATCTTGCTGATGGGACGTATGATGCTATAGGTGGCCTCATTACAGATGATAAACAGCAAGCGAAACGAGGATATAAAGAAATATTTGGAACGGTTCAAGATACGGCAACGACAATTGGAAAAGGTATTGTACATGTTTCAGAAAAGGGCGTTGAAACTGTACAAGCGATAAGAGAAGGAGATACTGATAAAGCAATAGAAGCAGGAAAAGAATTAGCAAAGGTTGCAGCTGTAGGCGTCTTCTCAGTAGGAGTTATTGATATAATTGATGGTGTGGATGGAATCGCCGACGGAGTAGAAGGCGATAGTGTAGCACAAGCATCAGCTCCAGAAGCAATGGATGTAGAATATACAGCGGAGGAAAACCCGAATACTCATCATGTAACACCCCATGAAAGAGTTTTACCTGATGGAAGAACAATATGGGTAGATGGTGATGGGGATACGAGTGTAAATACACAAGGTGGCTGGGAGCAACATAATCCAGATTACAGAATTCCTAAAGTATAAATGAAAATAGGGTGGATAAGAGAAAGTCTCTTATCTACCCTATTTATTTTTATGAATTAAAGATCACCTTGCTCCTCATCACCACGAACAACAAGGACATCGCATTTCGCATAGCGAATAATATGTTCAGAGACGCTACCAATTAGGAAACGCTCAACAGCATTTAAACCAGTTGCACCACACATAATTAAATCTACTTTATGATTTGGAGCGATTTCTTTTGAAATTTTTGATTTAGGATTACCAAATTCTAATACAGTTTCAATTTTTTCAAGGCCAGCTTCAAGCGCAGTTTTTTTGTAGTCTTCTAATAAGTCTTCTGCAAATAAATTTGCACGTTCAGCAATTGCACGGCTATAAGCTTCTACTGCTGAGTATGCTTTTACATCAACGATATGAGCGATTGTTAATGTTGCATTGTTGCGTTTTGCGACTTGAATTGCTTTTTTAAAGGCTCTTTCTGCTTCTTTAGAACCATCCACCGCGATTAAAATATTTGTATATGTATTATTCATAGTAAATTCCTCCCAATCATTTTTATTACCGTTTACAACTTTATTATAAAACAAATTTTGGTAATGTGCTTGTCGGAAACGTTACAGAATTTCGAAAACTCTGTTTTGATTCATTTTAGTTGTAATTGGTGCGAGAACTTGTTACATATGAAGTATAGCAATTTAAAAGGAGGCATGTTTGTGAGACACGCGCTCATTACAGCCGGTACGAAAGGTTTAGGAAAGCAAGTAACAGAAAAGTTATTGGCTAAAGGATATTCAGTAACAGTAACGTACCATAGCGATATCACGGCTATGGAAAAGATGAAAGAAACATATAAAAATATGGAAGAGCGTCTACAATTCGTGCAAGCGGATGTCACGAAAAAGGAAGACTTACATAAAATAGTAGAAGAAGCGATAAGCCGTTTTGGCAAAATTGATTTTTTAATTAATAATGCTGGTCCATATGTATTTGAACGAAAAAAGTTAGTCGATTATGAAGAAGACGAATGGAATGAAATGATTCAGGGTAATTTAACAGCGGTATTTCATTTGTTGAAACTTGTCGTTCCAGTTATGAGAAAACAGAACTTTGGCCGTATTATTAATTACGGATTCCAAGGGGCAGATAGCGCACCGGGATGGATTTATCGTTCAGCATTTGCAGCAGCGAAAGTAGGACTTGTTTCATTAACGAAAACAGTTGCTTACGAAGAAGCAGAATATGGTATTACTGCAAACATGGTATGTCCTGGTGATATTATTGGTGAAATGAAAGAAGCGACAATTCAAGAAGCACGTCAGTTGAAAGAACATAACACACCAATTGGTAGATCTGGAACAGGTGAAGATATCGCAAGAACGATTTCGTTTTTATGTGAGGACGATTCCGATATGATTACCGGTACAATTATTGAAGTGACTGGTGCAGTAGATGTTATTCATAGACATCGATAGAGAAAAATAAAGTGAAGTTTCGAATAATTGGACAGTTTATCCTTTATGTAAAGAGGTGCGGATAATACTGTCCTTTCATGTAAGATTAAATCTATCGGAAAACTCGCATTATTTTTTGTCAAATATTGAGATATTATGTTAAAATATAAGAGCGTAGAAAGCGCTTTAAAAAATGATTCAGGGGTCATTTCATAACTCAAGGGGGAACTAATAATGCGTATCGGTATTCCAACAGAAATTAAAAACAATGAAAATCGCGTGGCAATGACGCCAGCGGGAGCAGTACATTTAGTACAAAATGGTCATGAAGTTTTTGTTCAAAAAGGAGCAGGTTTAGGATCTGGCTTTACGGATGAAGAATACGTACAAGCTGGTGCAAAACTTGTTGAAACTGCTGAAGAAGCATGGAATCAAGATATGGTTATGAAGGTAAAAGAGCCAGTAGCAAGTGAATACGGCTATTTCCGTGAAGGTTTAATTTTATTCACATACTTACACTTAGCTCCAGAACCAGAATTAACGAAAGCATTAATTGATAACAAAGTTGTATCAATTGCATACGAAACAGTACAATTAGACAATCGTTCTTTACCATTACTTGCACCTATGAGTGAAGTAGCTGGTCGTATGTCTGCACAAATCGGTGCACAATTCCTTGAGAAAAACAAAGGCGGTAAAGGTATTTTACTTGCAGGCGTTCCAGGGGTGAAACGCGGCAAAGTAACAATTATCGGCGGTGGTCAAGCTGGTACAAACGCAGCGAAGATTGCAGTAGGTTTAGGTGCAGATGTAACAATCATCGACTTAAGTGCAGAACGTCTTCGTCAACTAGATGATATTTTCGGTAACCAAGTAAAAACGTTAATGTCTAATCCATACAACATCGCAGAAGCTGTAAAAGAATCTGACCTTGTTATCGGTGCAGTATTAATTCCAGGTGCAAAAGCGCCAAAACTTGTAACAGAAGAAATGATTCAATCGATGGAACCAGGTTCTGTCGTTGTAGATATCGCAATTGACCAAGGTGGTATTTTCGAAACAACTGACCGTATTACAACTCATGACAACCCAACTTATGAAAAACATGGCGTTGTTCATTATGCAGTTGCGAATATGCCAGGTGCGGTTCCACGTACATCAACTCTTGCATTAACAAACGTAACAGTACCATATGCAGTACAAATTGCTAACAAAGGTTACAAAGAAGCTTGCTTAGGCAACACTGCATTATTAAAAGGTATTAACACATTAGATGGATATGTAACATTCGAAGCAGTTGCAGAAGCTCACGGTTTACAATATGCTGATGCAAAAGAGCTTCTTGAAAAAGCTCCTGCTTTATCATAATAGAAATACATGTAAGCCCCTCCTTTTTTGTAAGGAGGGGCTTTTTGTTTGGGTTAATTGTCTAGTTTCTTTACAATTTTCAATCCGAACATCATTGTAAAGAAAAGAATGCCGAACAAGTAATATAAGGCATACTCAACTCGTATCATCGAGTTTTTGTCAGTGATATATAAAATAAATAGTATCGCAGAGCCGACTAAATGAGAGAGACCGAAAATTTGTGCCATAAGTTTTAAACTCATCTTCTCGATTCTTTCATCCATCTCAGGTAATGGATATTTCTCTGCATCATTCTTTTTTCTTAAAGAATATTCGTTTCACTACGAATAGTATCAAGGCTAAGAGTATGTATACGCCAGCGAATAGAAGGACAGAACTAATCTTTTCTTCAGCATTACTATTGAAATAAAGAAAAGTTGAACCTAACAATAAAATGGTAAGATGCGAAATGAATTCTTGATTAAAAGTATTTTTCATTCTTTTTCCTCTCCAGTTTTATCTAATTGAAATAAATCTTCTACTTTACAGTTGAAAAACTCACATAATTTCAATGCTAATTCTAAACTTGGGTTGTATTTATTCTTCTCGATAGCGATGAGGGATTGTCTAGTGATTTGAACAGAGGAAGCTAATTGTTCTTGGGTGATGTCTCTAACGACGCGGAATTGTTTCACCTTATTTTTAATCAAATATACAAAGTCTCCTTTTTGTAAATTTGTTATATCTATTTTTAGGTAATAAGTAGATAAAACTTTACAAAAAGTAAACAAAATTTTACGTAAAGTATAGCTTGTTATGATGTTGTTTTTTGTGATAATTTGGAATTAAATGAAAAATGAAAGTCGATAGAGGGGATTCAATGGGGAGTAAAAATAGGAAGAAAAAGCAAGCTAAAAGACAAAAGTATATAAAGAAAAAACAGGAACAGAACATACCTCTTTCAAAAAAAGTAGTCATTATGATAGAAAAAATATTTCGGTATATTTGTATGTTCTTGTATGTGATTTTTTGCGTGTTTTTATGTGGGATGGTTAAAAATTTTGGGATAACCCCTAATGTTATTGAAGGTATTTTTGGCGTTACACTTGTTATGGTAGAAGGATTCTTATTCTTTATATTATTTGATAAAGTGTGGCCTAGTCATGAAAGTAAAAAAGATAGAAAAAGAAGAAAAAAATCTTCATCCGATTCAAGCTCATCAAGCGGATTTGGTGATTACAGTAGCAACGATTGTAGCAGTTCAAGTGATGGTGGAGGAGATTGCGGAGGTGGTGGAGACTAAGTTGATTTTTCAGAAGAACGACTAATGAAAGGATGAGACGAAAGATGGAAACTGTGAACTTAATAGAATTAACAAAGGACATTCAAGATCAACATAAAAACTTCGTCGTTTCAAATGTAAATAGTCATTGCTTACGAATCGCTGTATTTACTGGTGAATATGATTGGCACTATCATTCTAACTCGGATGAATTATTTATTGTGTTAGAGGGAGAATTACTTATTGATTTTGAAGATGGAGAAACGGCGGTTTTAAAGCCAAATGATTCTATCTTAATTCCAGCATGCACGATCCATAGAACGAGAGCATTAAAGAGAACAGTAAATCTTTGTTTTGAAAATATAGAGGCTGATACGATTAAAGTGGAGCAATTATGAAACAATTATCTGTAGCTGAGTATAGAAAAATCCTTCCGATTTTAGAAAGTCATACAAAAACGACGACGTTTGCTTATGCGGTATGTGATCAAATGATAGATGGTGAAGTTTTTGCAAACGAGAAATTAACAGTAGGACTAATGCGTACAGCTAATGGTATTTATTATTTATTTGGTGATACGGATGATCAAAATTATAACGAAGATTTATTTTCGTTTATAAAAAAGGCTATTGAAAAAACAGAGAAGAGATTTACATTGTTCACTTCGAGTGAAGAGTGGGAAATGATGATAGAAGAACGTTTTAGTAATGTACTTCGGAACATCCCGCGAATGAAATTTCAAAGCGTAACCTTTGAAGAGAGAAAACGAGATTGTAACAAAAATACATATGAAGTGAAGCGTATTGATAGAAGAGATATAGAACGAAGCAGTGAATTTACAGAGGAGTACTACAAAGAATATTGGGGATCAATTGAAGCGTTTTTGAACGGTGGTTTTGGATTTTGTATAGAACAAGAGGGAATGATTGTAGCGGAATGTGTTTCAATATTTAGTGGGAATGGATTTGCAGAGATTGATATTGTGACGCATGAAGCGCATCAAGGGAAAGGATTAGCTCAAGCGCTTGCAACAAGGTTTATTGAACATTGCATGCAAAATGGTATTACACCGTGTTGGGATTGTAATGTAGACAATATTTCTTCTCAAAAATTAGCTAACAAATTAAGTTTTCATAATCCATTAGAATATAGTTTATTTGTGCGTAAGAAAACGGGGGAATAAAAATGAATGTAGAATTAACGAGATTTAAAGTTAAGCCTGGTAAGAGTCATCGAGTAGATGAATGGATGCAGCTTCTTAATGACAATATGAAAGAAGTCCTTTTGACATTAAACGACGAAAAGATGTATGTTGAGACAATTTTCCGGGAAATAAGAGATGGAGAAGAGTACTTATATTGGTATTCTGTGCAAGGAGAAGGCGGGACTCTTGTCGAAAATTCTCATCATGAAATTGATAAAAAGCACTTGGAGTTTTGGTATGAATGTATTGATGAAGAAGCACCGTCTGTTGATATGAAAACAGAAGTTGTTATGATTCAAGATGTTGTGAAAGAAGCGATGAAATAATAGAATAGTATTTTTGAGAGAAGCACATCAAAATGGATGTGCTTTTTATTATTAAAATTTTTTTAAGAAAAGCTGTATACATTTTACGCTCTCAAACGTTGAGTATATAGAAAGGAGAGCTAGATGAGCCATGATACATTTGAATCGTTATTAATAGAGAAGTCAAAAGCAGTGTTTGGATACTTAATTAAGATTGGAGCAAATAGAAAAGAAGCGGAAGATATTGTGCAAGATACGTTGTATAAAGCTTTATTGCTTATGGAGGAAATACCGTTAGAGCATTTAACACCGTGGCTCTTTAGAGTTGCAATTAATCAGCACCGAGATTTACACCGGAAAGAAAAAAGACTAAATCCCATTGCGATTGAATCTGTTGTTCTTATTGGCCAAAAATCATTAGATGAAGTGCTTTTAACAAGTGAACTACAAGGCGAGGTGCAAGAAATATTGGAGACGATGACGGAGGATTATCGTCATATTTTATTGTTGAAATATGAATATGAACTATCTTATAAGGAAATTGCCATTTTATTAAGTATGAAAGAAGAAACAGTGAAAACAAGTTTGTACCGTGCAAGAAATCAATTTAAAAAATTGTATAGGAGGAGAAACGATGAGTCGGAAGGACTTTGATTTGAATATGGATGATAAGCAGATGAAAGTTTTGATGAAGAGAGCGAAAAGGAAACAGTTTTGGAGAAACCTAGTTATTTCAGTAGTTGTGACATTAGTCTTGATTATAGGTAGTATGAGTTTGTTAATTTATTTTAACGAGAAGAATAAGAGAGAAATGGATCAGAGAGCATATTTACGACATAGTGTTCAAGGGCCTAATATTATTTTTAATGGACATACAAAACTAAGTATGGGAATAGCTAGCGGTACAATGATGTACAGTTCCTATAAAAATATTCAAGGACAACCAGTTAAATGGATTGATGAAATTTATGAGTATTCGATCTTTGGTTATAGTCAAATAAATTATAATGGAAATACAGGTTTAGAAGAAGAGAATATAAATAAGCAATCAGAATTTGCAACAAAACAAGATTATAATAGACAGACAATGCAAAGAGAAATGAGATTTTATTTACCTTTTGTAAAGTATTTAAACTATGTGAATGATTTAGAGAGGATTAGTGAATTGCAGAATAAAGTTGCAGAGATGGCACTATCTTTTGATAAGGCATATACAGCGGAGGAAGTAGTGAAAATGCTTCCTGAAGGAATACGACCTGTGTGGCTTTGGGTAGATACATACGATGAAACGAAGGCAGAGACATATACTGGACTAGCAGATCCTGAAACCGGAGCAGTTTTAAATGCAGAGGTATCGATGGATATTTTTGGTTTTAAGGGGAGTTATGCTGATAAGAAGGAAGATGAGTACGAGGATATTAAAGGAAACTCAGCGGGGTTTCTTGGATCTATGAAATCTTTAAGTGAAAATAAAGGGGGATATCAAGAGTATTTTAGGACAAACTATGATGAAATAAAAAACAGTGAACCGGAAGACTTAAGAATATACGGTGTAGTCGTAACAGGCAAAACAGAGGATTTACAAAGTTTACAAGGGTCACCGTATATTAAGGCTGCTGTAAGAGGTGTAACAGTTGAGAAATATTGATTACAAGTGATTAATGTGAATAATCAGAAAACTTATGTTATAATATGGGAAAAGGAGGTTCATATGAGGCAAATACATGGAGCAATTTATATTTACATAACAATGTTTTTCGTGGCGATATCCTATGGATTGGGGCACGTGTATTCGCATCCTATACTAACTTTTTTAAGCGGAGCATGTATGGCGTTTGCGCTTCTTGTCCACCTTTTCTCAGTTTGGATCGTGAAATTTCAATTAAATATTAGTGAAATAGAAGAAGGTACTTTCTAAGTGGCCTTCTTTTTTTAATAATATTTTGGAAGCTCTTGTAGCAATTTTTCAATTTCACATTCGGTTTCTTTACATATAGAAAGTGTACGTAGTCTGAAAAATAAGCTGCGTAAGAAAGATTTTATATTTCCGTATAGAAACTCGTACGATTTAATATGTAATGTTTGTTTTTGAACGGGTAATTGAGCTACTAAATCCTGAAGGGCTAATATGAGTACTTCTTCCTTTAGACCATTTTGTAGCATTGAGATAATCGGATAAACGATACGTTCATCTTCTTCATATTTGTAGTAAATAGAATGGACACAAACTTTGTTTAATAAAGTTTGTAATATCTCTTCGTAATATAAAGTTTCCAGTTTAGGACTATGAACAAGCGCCTCAAACGTATCGGAAGCATGAGCGATACTATGTGCCCAGCCGTGGTCTTGCACATATCCGCGGAAATCATGTTCATTGTTCATATATAGAATTAATTGATCTTTTACATTTGAAATATCAGTCTGTGATAAGAAATTATGATTTGTATCAGCATCAATAATGAGGGCAATTAATAATGTTGTAAATGCTCGGGTAAATACCGCATCTTCGTCATCCGAATGAATCTTATACAATAAATATTTTTCACCGATGCTTTCTAATAGTAGTTTCTGTAATTGCGTGTGTGAAATGTATTCCTTTTTGATGAGATGATAAAAAGTAGAGTAAATAAGTTTGTCTCTTAAATAGCTATCAGTATCCCCGATATGCTTAAGCATACTGAAACTTAAAGAATCGATATTGGGGACATCATTGATTACGTAATTATTATTACGAATTTCTTCTAAATGTTGTTGTAACATATAAACCTCCTATTTTAGAAAATTCTGTATTTTAATAGTATAATAGAAGGAAGAAATAGACAATAAATAAGTGCATTTGAATGGAGGGGCATGATGAAGAGAGCATTATTCTTTTTCATTAGTATTTTCTTTTTAGGAAGCTGCTCAATTTGGTATTTTACTTTTTCTAGCGAGAGCAAAAGTTGGACGGGACAATATAAAGGCCACATTAAGGATGACAGCGAAGATGGAGTGTTTACATTTCAGTATAAGGGCGGAGATGGGAATACAGAATTTAAGAATTTAGAAATTGCTATTAATGGAGTCTTTAGTGCAATGACAGAAACGTCAGAAGTTCATAAAGGAGCAAAGGTTGAAATGAAGTCTTCTTGTGTAAGTTGTGCACCTCTATCTAAAGATGAACCGATAGAAGTTGTGATTAAATGGGATGATAAGTATGAGGAGAAGATGGTTTTAAAGCGGAAATAGAAAAAGGCAGCACTCCCGCTGCCTTTTTATCCCGTTTTAACGGGCAGTAAGACCCCCACCTCAAAATTCAGCGGAAGCAAAGAAGTTAGGTGGGGGATCAACTGTCCGTAAAAGTCCGATTGATTCAACTAATAATCAGTGGGGGATGAACAAAACCCCCACTGATTAAAGTTTCACTTTATTATTTCACAAATTGTAATTCTTTCGGGAATTTCGTTAAAATTTCTGATCCGTCTTTTGTGATATAAATATCATCTTCAATACGAACGCCACCTACGTTTGGTACGTAAATACCTGGCTCGATTGTGAAGACCATACCTTCTTTTAATGGAGATTCGTTTCCAGCTTTTACATCTGGATATTCATGTACGCTAATTCCAAGTCCGTGACCAAGGCGGTGCGGGAAGAATTCGCCGTAGCCTGCATCTGCGATAACAGAACGAGCAGCGTTGTCGATTGCGCCAAGTGTAACACCTGGTTTACATGCTTCAACTGCTTGTAGTTGTCCAGCAAGTACAGTGTTGTAAATGCGAGTTTGTTCTTCAGAAATCCCGCCGAATGCTACTGTACGTGTAATATCAGAGCAATAACCTTCAATGATTACGCCTAAATCAAATAGTACGAAATCGCCGCGTTTCATTTTGTTTGCACCTGGAATACCGTGTGGAAGAGCAGAGTTTGCACCTGCTAATACCATCGTGTCAAATGACATTTTATGTATGCCTTTTGTTTTTAATTCGTGTTCAATAATTGCTAATACTTCTAGTTCGCTACGATCTTCTTTAATTGCGTTTACACCAACTTCAACAGCATAGTCTGCCATTTTAGCTGCTTCGCGTAAAATAGAAAGTTCTTTTTCATCTTTAATTAAACGAAGTTCGCGAACTTTCTCCTCAGCTGATTTGAAAGCTGCATTTGGGAATAATTTTGTTAATTCTTCGTAGCGCTCTACGTTTAAATGTTCTTTTTCAATTGCAACTGCATTTGCATTGATGCCGCGGTCTTTAATTGCTTTTGCAATCATATCCCATGGTCTGTCAGTATCAGTAAATCCGATAATTTCATGTGCCCAGCCAGCGTTACGTGCTTGGCCTTCTTCCATTTTAGGACAAATTAAAATAGGTTCTTTTTCTTGGAATACAAACATACCAAGAAGTCTTTCGTGTGGTTCACAGTGGAAGTTTGTCATGTAGAAGACGTTTGGTGTAGAAGTTAAGAACGCAGCTTCTACGTTTTTTTCTTTTAGCCATTGCATTAAATTTTCTAATCTAGCATTCATTGATTGGCACCCCCGAGATATTTAATTACAAATATAACTTTAACTCGGAAGAAAGCGTTATGACAAGTAAATAGATGTTAGAAAAGACAGGGAATTAAGAAATCATGTAGAATAAAAAGTGAATGTGAATAGGGGAGGAATGTAATAATGAAAGTATCTTATCATGGGCATTCAGTTGTAAAGATTGAAACGAATGGAAAATTGATTTTAATTGACCCATTTTTAACGGGAAATCCGAAAACAGATTTAAAGGCTGAAGATGTAAAAGTAGATGCGATTCTTTTATCGCACGGACATGGTGATCATGTTGGAGATACAGTAGAGCTTGCGAAGAAAAATAATGCAGTTGTTGTAGCTCCATTTGAACTAGCGACATTTTTAAGTTGGCAAGGTGTAAATACACATCCGATGCATATTGGTGGTTCACATGAATTTGATTTCGGAAAAGTGAAATTTACACAAGCATTCCACGGTTCTAGTTATATTGATGAAGAAAATAAGACGATTACATATACAGGTATGCCAGCGGGTATTTTATTTACAGCAGAAGAGAAAACTGTGTACCATGCAGGGGATACCGCTCTATTCTCTGATATGAAATTAATTGGGGAACTCAATAACATTGATGTAGCATTTTTACCAATTGGCGATAATTTCACAATGGGACCAGAAGATGCTGTTTTAGCTGCAAAATGGATTAGTGCGAAAACAGTTGTACCGATGCATTACAATACGTTCCCAGTAATCGAACAAGATCCATATCAATTTGTAGAAAAGCTACAAAATTGTACAGGGAAAGTATTAGAAGCTGGAGAAAGTATTACACTATAGAAAAGAAACCCTTCATTTGAAAAGAAAAGTGAAGGGTTTTTTACATGTGTAGGACAGCTTTTAAAGGTTGTACTTGTTTTGATGATTCTTTTCTTTTTGGAAGTGGCTGTTCAGGTGTTTCATTTAATTCTATTGCAACTTTTTTCCCGTCTACGAAAGCTAAAAATACAGCACCTACAACTTCTAATAATTTTTTCATCATGTATCCGCTCCTTTGTTTCATTTCTTGTCTTCATTGTATATGGAAGCAGCTGGACAAACTATCGAACAAGATGACAATACCATTACATTGTTGTAATGGTAGCAGTGGTGTAATGTAAGGCGTATTTTGTTATAAAAAAAATAGTACAGATATACAAAGAGAGAGTGTAACAGTTTTGAAAATATAGTATACTGAAAATACAACACATGAAGAATTTAGGGAAAAGAAAGTATGGTGAAACCATTTGGCTACCAAGCATAACCAAATTTTAGAACATATTAATAATCTGCCAGTAGGCCATAAAATTTCTGTAAGGCAAATTGCAAAAGATTTGAGTGTAAGTGAAGGGACAGCTTACCGTGCAATTAAAGATGCAGAAAATAAAGGATATGTTAGTACGATTGAACGTGTCGGAACAATTCGAATTGAACAAAAGAAGAAAGAGAATATTGAAAAGCTGACATATGCAGAAGTCGTTAACATTGTCGATGGTCAAGTACTTGGGGGCAGAGAGGGATTACATAAAACGTTAAATAAATTCGTAATAGGGGCAATGAAATTAGAAGCGATGATGCGCTATACAGAAGCTGGAAACTTACTTATTATCGGTAACCGTACGAACGCACATCAATTAGCGTTAGAAACCGGAGCTGCGGTGTTAATTACGGGCGGATTTGATACGGAAGATCATGTGAAGAAATTAGCAGACGAATTAAAACTGCCAATTATTTCAAGTGGTTACGATACATTTACAGTTGCGACGTTAATTAACCGTGCCATTTATGATCAGCTTATTAAGAAAGAAATTGTACTCGTTGAAGATATTTTAACACCAATTGAAGAGACGTTATATTTAAAGCCGGATGATACAGTGCAGCAATGGCATGCGTATAACGAAGAGACGATGCACGGAAGATATCCAATTGTTGATGAAAATAAGAAAGTTCTAGGTATTGTAACTTCAAAAGATATGATCGGTGTAGCGAAAGAAACACCGATTGATAAAGTGATGACAAAGCATCCAATTACGGTAAATGGAAAAATGTCTGTCGCGGCTGCGGCACGTATGATGGTGTGGGAAGGTATTGAGTTACTTCCCGTTGTTGATGAAGGCAATAAACTGCAAGGTATTATTAGCCGTCAAGATGTGCTTCAGGCGTTGCAAATGATTCAGCGTCAACCACAAGTAGGCGAAACAATCGATGATATTGTAACGAATCAATTTATGACGCCGAAAGAAGCGAAAAATGAACATCTATATCAATTTTCAGTGACGCCGCAAATGACGAACTCAATCGGAACGCTATCTTACGGTGTATTCGCAACAATTGTAACGGAAGCAACGAACCGCGTTATTCGTGCGCAAAAGAAAAGTGACTTAATTGTTGAAAACTTAACGATTTATTTCGTAAAACCAGTTCAAATTGACAATGTTGTATCGGTTCATCCGAAAGTATTAGAAATTGGGCGTAAATTTGGTAAGGTTGATGTAGAAGTGCATCATGAAGGTAATGTTGTAGGGAAAGCATTACTTATGGTGCAATTAATCGATAAATAAAAAGATGGAACAAACCGTTTTGGTTTGCTCCATCTTTTTTTAGAACGCTACATTAGGGAGTTTTAAAATTTAGTTATCGAATCTATTATGTTTTGAATTGCAAAAGAGAAAGTTAAATCACGTTCTGTTTCATATTTATAAGTAGGGCATGCAATAATTTGAGGATGTTTGAAAAATAATTGTGGAGGTGTTGAATGGGAGTAATATTTTTCTTTTTAGGATTAATATCTGTAATTACTGTTCATGTAATAGCTCATAGAATAATGGATTTAAATAAAAAGAAATTGTATGTAATAAGTTTGATTTTCGCTATTATTTGTTCCTTTATCCCTACAACTGGAGAAAATAATAGCGATTTTCTTTACTTTGGTATACCAGCAGAAAATATCATTTATTATGGTGGATGGGAAATATCGTTTCATCCATTAGGCTTTTTCTTTAACTTTATTTTGTTTTATTGGATTTTGAAGCTATTATTTAAGCTGCGTAAGACTTGATATTGAACCGATTAAAAAGAATCCCGGAAATTTTATTCGGCGATATATTCAGTATGCGGAAGAGGAATTATGCGGTGAGACAATTGTCTGATGAAAAAACAGAATATTAATTCATTTGAATTTTAGACTATGTTATAATTATATTGTAAGAAAATGGATTTCTGGAAGGTGGTATGCATTATGTCATCAACAGTACTCTTTTTTGGTAGTATCGCACTATTTTACTTCCTTGTGATGATACCGATTCAATATTTATACTTACAAGGTTTACATGAAAAAAAGAAAAAAACAGGATTATCTCAGCGAGAGCTATATGAAAAAATGTCTTTTGGGGAAGAACAATTACATCTCCATGTGCAAGGCAATCTATTCAATATTCCTTCTGCGTTTGTCGCATATATGATTTTGAAAGTTAAGGGACGTAAAAAAGCATCACAATGTTGATGCTTTTTTACGTTGTTTCATAGACTTCGGCTTCTTCAACTGCTAATGGTAAGAAATGTTTGTATTGGCGAAATCCATTAAAGGCACTTGCACTGCCAAATAGAACGAATAAGATACCAACGATAATACGAGCGGTTGAAAGTTCTAAAAAGAATTGGTTTATCCCAAAGAATAAGACGAATGAACCGAGTGCCATTGCGGATTTTCCTGAGAGCCAACCTTTCTCCATTGGGCGGTTTGTACGAAAGTATTTTGTTTTGTAGAAGAGGTACAACATAAATGAGACGATAATACAGAAGACTAATACTGGCATAATGCACACTCCCATCGCTTTATGAAAAATAATAGTGGAGAAAAAGAAATATCTAAACTTTCTAACTTTTATTATAAAGCAATTGTTCGCATGTATGAAATACTTTCCGTTATAATGTAGGATAAAGTGAAACTTTAATTAGTGCGGGGATGTTTCTGCGCGCTAATGATTAGCCTGCACCGGTTGGACTTTTACTGCACGTTAAAGTGGAGAAGTTGAGTAAAAAGGAGATTATACATATGCATGAGCAAATTTTAGGAGCAATTAAAGAGTTTGATACGATTATTATTCATCGTCACGTACGTCCAGATCCAGATGCATTAGGTTCACAGGGCGGTCTTAGTACAATTCTACAAGAATCGTTTCCAGAGAAAAATATTTATACGGTTGGGTACAATGAACCGTCACTAGCATACTTACGAGTAATGGATGATATTGAAGATAGTGTATACGAAAATGCACTTGTTATCGTTTGTGATACTGCGAATCAAGAACGTGTTGACGATCAACGCTATACAAAAGGGAAGATGTTAATCAAGATTGATCATCATCCAAATGAAGATCCATACGGGGATATTACGTGGGTAGATACGACAGCAAGTTCTACAAGTGAAATGATTTATGAGTTTTACAGTTATGGAAAAGATAAAGGATTAAAGATAACAAAAGAAGCAGCTCGCCTTATTTTAGCGGGTATTGTTGGGGATACAGGTCGTTTCTTATTCCCGAATACAACAGCGAAAACACTTCGTTATGTAAGTGAGCTTGTTGATATGGATGTGAGATTCACAGATTTATACAATGAAATGTATAAGACGAAAGAAAAGATTGCTCGTTTAAACGGCTATATTTTACAAAACTTTACGATGGTAGAAGAAGGAGCGGCTTACATTAAATTAACGAAAGAAGTATTAGAGGAGTTTGATGTACTTCCTTCTGAAGCGTCTGGTGTTGTTGGAGCACTTGGTAATATTGACGGATTAAAGGCATGGGTTCTATTTTTAGAGGAAGACGATGTCATTCGTGTTCGCCTTCGTTCAAAAGGACCAGTTATAAATAAATTAGCAATGCAATATAACGGCGGAGGGCATCCGATGGCTTCTGGTGCAAAAGCATCTTCTTGGGAAGAAGCGGATCGTCTGTTTGCTGATTTACGTTCGATTTGTAAATAAGATTATATGTTAAAACGAAAAGAAGGAGCGGCGTTAACGCCCTCCTTCTTTATTTTTCTTTCTCTATCGTAATGCTAATTTCAAGCACGGTATCAAAAGATATTGTATCGACTTTAAAACGGTATAGCCGATCGTAATGTTTATACGTTTTATTTTCGATTGCTTTTTTGAGTAGGTCTTTATTTTTTGCGATACTTTGTATGTTTTTCGTTAAAAGATGCTGGAGGTCATTATGGATAGAAGTGGTCATATTTTCGAGTGTAAGGTTGTCTAAATCGTATTTTTCTCGATTTATAATCTTTATTTTAATCTCTTGAATGGTTAAGAGTCGTTTATTTTCTGTATTTAATTTTTCTTGATCTTCGAGAAGGACGTGGAGCTTTGCTTCTTGTTTTTCTATAATTTCTCTTTGTTCTGCTATTTTACTAGCCTGTTCTTCTTGAAAAACACCGTATATGTACAAAAAAATAAACCAGCTCAACACGCCCCCAACAGCAGCACCAGCTAAAACTAAATACCATCTTTTTGCTGTATTGGCACTTGGTACTCTCATACATGTTCCTGCGTTAGCCATTTAATAATAATAAGACCGGTTTGCATACCACCTGTTGCAAAAAAAATAAGGAGAATTTGTTTTACGATATCTTTCATATCCCCGCCAAAGAAACTTCTTTCAAAGCTATAAAAGGTATCAAATGTTCCGCCAATCGCTGCAACAAGTGCCCAAATTCTTAAATTTTGGGCGAATTGATTAATGTAAGTTAGAGTTGGTTTTCCGATAAGAAATGCACCAAATCCACCAATTAATGAACCACCAAGTATAACCCCAAAGGCAATAAAATAACTAATAATAAGCAGAGAGAAAAAAGTGTGTTCTCTTACATCCATCGTCATTCTCCTTTCTTCTTCATATATATGGACAAAGTATAAGAAGTATGTTTTGATTTCCGCTTTCCTCTTCACCTATAATAAAAGTAGTCAAATAGGTAAAGAGAGGGTACAACAGTGAAGTTTGTGCATTTACAATGTCAAACCGTTTTTAGTTTATTAAAAAGTGCTTGTAAAATTGATGAGCTTGTAGTTAGGGCGAAAGAGCTCGGTTATTCATCGCTGGCTATTACGGATGAAAATGTTATGTATGGCGTTATTCCGTTTTATAAAGCATGTAAGAAACATGGTATACATCCTATTATCGGCTTAACAGCTTCTATTTTTAGTGAAGAAGAAAAGTCTTATCCGCTTGTCTTACTTGCTGAAAATGAAATAGGTTATCAAAATTTATTAAAGATTTCTAGTAGCATTATGACGAAGTCAAAAGAAGGTATTCCTAAGAAATGGCTTGCACATTATGCGAAAGGATTAATTGCTATTTCACCAGGTAAAGATGGGGAAATTGAACAATTATTATTAGAAGACAAAGAGAGTCAGGCTGAAGAAGTAGCTCGCATGTATCAAAGTATGTTCGGCAATTTTTATATGAGTTTACAGCATCATGCGATTCAAGATGAACTGCTTTTGCAAGAGAAATTACCTGCATTTACGAATAGGATAAATATTCCAGTTGTGGCAACGAACGATGTACGCTACATCAATCAAAGTGATGCACTTGTTCATGAATGCTTATTATCTGTTGAAAGTGGAACGAAAATGACAGATCCAGATAGGCCGAGGCTGAAAACAGATCAATATTATTTAAAATCATCAGATGAAATGGAAGCACTATTTTCTCACGTAGAAGAAGCGATTTATAACACAGTAGAAATTGCAGAACGTTGCAGAGTAGAAATACCGTTTCATGTAAATCAATTACCGAAATTCCCTGTTCCAGCTAACGAGACGAATGATATGTATTTACGGCGCGTTTGTGAAGAAGGGTTGCAGAAACGTTATGGTACGCCAAAAGAAGTACATATAAAGCGTTTGAATCATGAATTAAACGTTATTTCTAGTATGGGGTTTAGTGATTATTTCCTCATTGTCTGGGATTTTATGAAGTATGCGCATGAAAATCATATTTTAACAGGACCAGGTCGTGGATCGGCGGCTGGCTCACTCGTTTCTTACGTATTAGAAATTACAGATATTGATCCAATTGAATACGATCTATTATTTGAAAGGTTTTTAAACCCCGAACGTGTGACACTTCCAGATATTGATATCGATTTTCCAGATATAAGACGTGATGAGATGATTCGATATGTGAAAGATAAATATGGTCAGCTTCGTGTTGCTCAAATTGTAACGTTCGGGACGCTGGCAGCGAAAGCGGCAATTAGAGATATTGCGCGTGTAATGGGGCTTCCGCCGCGAGATATCGATATATTCTCAAAACTTATCCCATCAAAGCTTGGTATAACGTTAAAAGATGCATATGAGGAATCGCAATCACTTCGTGAGTTTATACAAGGAAACCTTCTGCATGAGCGTGTGTTTGAAATTGCAAAACGTGTAGAAGGCTTACCACGTCATACGTCTATTCATGCAGCTGGCGTTATTATGAGCCAAGAGCCATTAACCGGAAGTGTTGCAATTCAAGAAGGGCATAACGATGTGTATGTTACGCAATACCCAGCAGATGCATTAGAAGAACTTGGGTTGCTCAAGATGGACTTTTTAGGATTACGTAATTTAACGTTACTTGAAAATATTATAAAGTTTATCATGCAAAAAACAGGGAAAGAAATCGATATAAGAAATTTACCACTTCAAGATGAAAAGACGTTCCAATTGTTAGGTAGAGGGGATACAACAGGTGTATTCCAGCTGGAATCAGGTGGTATGCGAAATGTACTTCGCGGGTTAAAACCGAATGAATTTGAAGATATTGTCGCTGTTAACTCGTTATATAGACCAGGACCGATGGAACAAATTCCGACCTTTATTGAATCAAAGCACGGAAAAAGAAAAATTGAATATTTACATCCGGATTTAAAGCCAATTTTAGAAAGAACATACGGTGTAATTGTATACCAAGAACAAATTATGCAAATTGCGTCGAAGTTAGCGGGATTCTCGCTCGGAGAAGCAGATTTATTGCGCCGTGCAGTGAGTAAAAAAAATCGTGATATTTTAGATCAGGAACGTAAGCATTTTGTGCAAGGGTGTTTGCAAAATGGTTATGACGAGACATCGGCAGAGAAAATTTATGATTTAATTGTAAGATTTGCGAATTACGGTTTTAACCGAAGTCACGCTGTAGCCTACAGTATGATTGGATATCAGCTTGCCTACTTAAAAGCGAATTATACGCTGGAATTTATGACAGCACTCTTATCAAGTGCAATTGGAAATGAAGATAAGATTGTGCAGTATATACGAGAAACGAAACGAAAAGGTTTTCACGTTTTGTCGCCGTCCCTTCAGAGAAGTGGTTACAATTTCCAAATAGAAGGAAATGCGATACGTTACAGCTTACTTTCCATTCGAAACATCGGAATGGCTACAGTGACAGCTTTACTCGAAGAACGAGAGAAAAAAATGTTTGAAGATTTATTCGAATTTTGTCTGCGCATGCCATCAAAGTTTGTAACAGAGCGAAATTTGGAAGCATTCGTCTGGTCTGGCTGTTTTGATGATTTTGGTATTTCGAGAACAAATTTATGGAAAAGTCTTAAAGGAGCGTTAGAGTACGCAAATCTTGCACGTGATTTAGGGGATGCTGTTCCAAAATCAAAATACGTACAAGGAGAAGAGCTCTCTTTTATTGAACAGTTAAATAAAGAAAAGGAAGCACTAGGCTTTTATTTATCAAGCTATCCGACAGCGCAGTATGTGAAGTTAGCGAAAGAATTAGAAATTCCATCTCTCGCTCAGGCGATGCGACATAAGAAAAAAGTACAGAGGGCTATCGTGTATATAACAAGCGTGAGAGTAATTCGTACGAAAAAGTTGCAAAAGATGGCATTTATTACATTCTGTGATCAAAATGATGAAATGGAAGCGGTTCTCTTCCCAGAAACGTATATACATTTCTCAGATAAGTTACAAGAAGGAGCAATTGTTTTAGTCGACGGTACGATTGAGCTTAGAAATCATAAGTTGCAATGGATTGTAAATGGACTATATCCGTTAGAAGAGATGGATGTGTATGAAGAAAAGAAAGAAGCGTCTGTTTACGTGAAATTGCCGTCTCAGTATGAGAAAAAGCTTTTAAATCAGGTTACTAAAATATTGTTTGACTATTCGGGTTTTGCGAAAGTACTAATTTATTATGAAAAGGAACATAAAATGGTACAATTATCTCGAAGTTTATCGATTCATCCAAGTGAAGAATGTTTAGGAGCACTCCGTGAAATTGTCGGGGAAGAAAATGTAGTTGTGAAAATATAATGGACAATTTCCCTACACTTCGATTATTATAGTAGTAGTGTTCGTGGTCAGACCACTTGGAGAAATTGATATCAGCTAGAATAATTTGAGGAGAGTGGATAGTTTGTCAACACTTCGTGAAGAAGCACTTCACATGCATAAAGTGCATCAAGGAAAATTAGAAACTGTATCAAAAGTAAAAGTAGAAAATGCAAAAGATTTAAGTCTTGCATATTCTCCAGGGGTTGCAGAACCTTGTAAAGAAATTTATGACGATAAAAGTAAGGTATATGAATATACGATGAAGGGAAATATGGTAGCAGTTGTGACTGATGGAACGGCTGTACTTGGTCTTGGTAATATTGGACCTGAAGCATCACTTCCAGTAATGGAAGGTAAAGCTGTATTATTCAAGAGCTTTGCCGGTGTAGATGCATTCCCAATTGCCTTAAATACAAACGATGTAGATAAAATTGTTGAAACTGTAAAATTAATGGAGCCAACTTTTGGCGGCGTTAACTTAGAGGATATCGCAGCACCAAACTGCTTCATTATTGAAGAACGTTTGAAAAAAGAAACAAATATTCCTATCTTCCATGATGATCAACACGGAACAGCTATCGTAACAGTAGCGGGTCTTGTGAACGCGCTAAAACTAGTTGGAAAGAAAATGTCTGACATTAAAGTTGTCGCAAATGGCGCAGGTGCAGCAGGTATTGCAATTATTAAACTTTTATATCGCTATGGCGTACGCGACATTATTATGTGTGACCGTAAAGGCGCGATCTATGAAGGTCGTCCTACAGGTATGAATCCGGTGAAGGATGAAGTTGCAAAATATACAAATAAGAATCGTATCGAAGGTTCTTTAGCCGATGTTGTACAAGGTGCGGACGTATTCATTGGTGTATCTGCAGAAGGTGCATTAACAGAAGAGATGGTTCGTACAATGAATGACGATGCAATTATTTTTGCAATGGCGAATCCAGTTCCAGAAATTATGCCAGAATTGGCAAAAGCAGCGGGCGCAGCTGTTGTTGGAACAGGTCGTTCTGACTTCGCAAACCAAGTAAATAATGTACTAGCGTTCCCTGGTATTTTCCGCGGTGCACTTGACGTACATGCGACACAAATTAACGAAGAAATGAAGATGGCAGCTGTACAAGCCATTGCTGAGCTTGTAGCAGAAGATGAGTTAAATGCAGACTATATCATTCCAGCACCGTTTGACGCGCGTGTAGCGCCTCAAGTAGCAGCTTACGTTGCGAAAGCTGCAATGGAGACAGGAGTAGCTCGCCGTCAAGTAGATCCAAATGAAGTTGCTGAGAAAACAAAACAATTAGCGCTGATTGGTAAAGAATAAGCGAGGAATTTCCATTGACATCATCAAATACAAAAGTATATCTCGAAATTGTAAAAAAAATCCGTTCCATTATGGAAGAGGATGGATTGGTAGCAGGGGATCGTTTGCCGTCTGAGCGTGAGTTAAGTTCACGTTTAAATGTAGGACGTTCCTCTGTAAGAGAAGCGTTGCGTGCTTTAGAACTGGTAGGATTAATTGAAACGAGACGTGGTGAAGGGACGTTTATTCGAAACTTTTACGATAACGGTCTTGTACAATTGATTGCTCCGTTCTTGCTGCAAGATGAGAAAACAATTCGTGATTTATTACAAACAAAACGATTGCTTGAGAAAGATATGATTCGAATTGTATGTAATTTACCGAAAGAAACGTTTTCTAAAGTGGTAAGTAAATTACATCAAGCGCTTGAAGAAAATGGAAATTCAATTCCGACGCTTCATCAAACGTTCTTTAAAACACTTATTGAACAAGTCGATAATTATTTGCTATATCGTATTTGGATGATCGTAAATGATTATGTAGCAACTCTTTCTTGTAAAGTTTCAGGAGATTCTATCGATATGTATAGAAAACTTTATGCTACTTTGGAAGAAAAACAAGAAAATGATGCACTAAAAATTTACGATGAATTAGTAGAGAATATACAGTTTCACTCGTAATGTATAAAATTTGTCGAAATGACCATGACACGTTATGACAAACATTCTATCGCGTAGCGGTTAAAGTTAAACGTAAAGAGTGAGGTTATTAGACAGATTGAGAAGATAAGGCTAACATCAACATTTGGTGTTAGCCCAATTTTCTTCTTACGCTAACCTTAGCTCTCAACGAAGGGGGTCAAATTGTGCTAAGAGATTTATTCGTGAAAAAGAAAAAGTACGCTGCAATACCTTCAGAACAAGTACGAAAAGATGTACCAGATGGCGTTATGACAAAATGTCCGAAATGTAAAAAAATCATGTATACGAAAGAACTTCTAAAAAATTTAAAAGTATGTGTGAATTGTGGATATCATCATCCTATGAATGCATGGGAACGTCTTGATAGTATATTGGACGAAGGGTCATTCCGTGAGTATGACAAAGAAATGGTTTCATTAAATCCACTCGAGTTTCCAGATTATGAAGAGAAACTAGAGAGCGATCGTAAGAAGACTGAATTGAACGAAGCGGTTGTAACTGGTGAAGGAACAATTGATGACATGCTTGTTGTTGTTGCAGTAATGGATTCTCGTTTTCGAATGGGGAGCATGGGCTCTGTTGTAGGAGAAAAAATTGCCCGTGCGGTTGAAAAGGCGTACGACTTACAAGTTCCATTTATTATCTTTACTGCTTCGGGTGGTGCCCGTATGCAAGAAGGGATATTAAGTTTAATGCAAATGGCAAAAACAAGCGTAGCTTTGAAAAAGCATAGTAATGCAGGAGGATTATTTATTTCTGTTATGACGCACCCAACGACGGGCGGGGTTTCAGCGAGTTTCGCTTCACTTGGTGATTATAATCTTGCAGAACCAGGGGCGCTGATCGGATTTGCTGGTAGACGTGTAATTGAACAAACCGTGCGTGAGAAACTACCGGAAGATTTCCAAACGGCAGAATTCTTACTAGAACATGGTCAATTAGATGCGGTGGTACATCGTGATGATATGAGAGAATCGCTTCGCAAGATTTTAGAAGTTCATCAAGGAGGGGAAATGGCTGTATGGCAGAGCTAGAATTTGAGAAACCAGTTGTTGAGCTAAGAAATAAGATTCGTGAACTGAAAGACTATACGAAAAACAGCCAGATGGATTTCAGTGAGGAGATTCGTATTTTGGAAGACAAGCTAGAAAATTTAGAGGAAGATATATACGGCAATATGAAAGTATGGGACCGTGTTCAAATTGCTCGTCATGCTGAACGACCGACAACGCTCGATTATATTGAGCACTTATTTACTGATTTTTTTGAATGTCATGGAGATCGTCTATTTGGCGATGATGCAGCGATTGTCGGCGGCATTGCGAAATATAAAGGGATGCCTGTAACTGTAATTGGGCATCAACGCGGAAAAGATACGAAAGAAAATATTCGCCGTAATTTTGGGATGCCTCATCCAGAAGGATATCGAAAAGCATTACGTTTAATGAAGCAGGCGGAAAAGTTCAATCGTCCAATTATTTGTTTTATTGATACGAAAGGAGCTTATCCTGGTAAAGCTGCTGAAGAACGTGGTCAAAGTGAAGCTATTGCCCGCAATTTATTTGAAATGGCAGGCTTAACGGTACCAGTTATTTGTATCGTTATTGGCGAAGGTGGTAGTGGTGGTGCGCTAGGTCTTGGAGTAGGGGATTACATTCACATGCTAGAAAATTCCACTTATTCTGTTATTACACCAGAGGGTGCAGCGGCAATTCTTTGGAAAGATGCAGGAAAAGCAAAGGAAGCTGCAGAGGCGATGAGAATTACAGCAGCAGATTTGAAAGAATTGGGTGTAATTGACAAAATTATTCCAGAGGCAAAAGGTGGAGCACACCGTAATGTTTTGAAACAGTCAGAAAATATAGATTTAATGCTTAGAAAAACTTTTGAACAATTAAACGGAATTTCGAAAGATGAATTAATCGAAAAACGTTATGAAAAATATATGAAAATTGGGCAAGTTTCGTTTTCAAACGCTTCCATTTGGATAAAATAAGAAAAGCGTGCGTTCCACTTCGCGAATGCACGTTTTTATTATGAAAAGACACATCTTCTCCATTGTATTTTTATATTTTTTCGTGTTATTTTATTATAAGGCAAATAATCTTTATGAGGTGAGTACAAATGAAACGTATTGGTGTATTAACAAGTGGTGGAGATTCACCTGGTATGAATGCTGCCATTCGTGCAGTTGTTCGTAAAGCGATTTTCCATGATATTGAAGTATATGGTATTTACCATGGATACGCTGGATTAATTTCTGGTCACATTGAAAAATTAGAACTTGGTTCTGTTGGCGATATTATCCACCGCGGTGGTACGAAATTATATACAGCAAGATGTCCTGAGTTTAAAGACCCAGAAGTACGACTAAAAGGTATCGAGCAATTAAAGAAACACGGTATCGAAGGACTTGTTGTTATTGGTGGAGATGGTTCTTACCAAGGCGCTAAAAAATTAACTGAACAAGGATTCCCATGTGTTGGTGTACCAGGTACAATCGACAATGATATCCCTGGAACAGACTTCACAATTGGTTTCGATACAGCTTTAAACACTGTTATTGATGCAATTGATAAAATTCGTGACACAGCTACATCTCATGAACGTACATATGTTATCGAAGTAATGGGACGTCACGCTGGTGATATCGCATTATGGGCTGGTTTAGCTGATGGTGCAGAAACAATCTTAATTCCAGAAGAAGAGTATGACATGGATGATGTTATCGCTCGTCTACAACGTGGTAGTGAACGTGGTAAAAAACACAGTATTATCGTTGTAGCTGAAGGTGTTGGAAGTGCAATTGATATCGGTAAGCACATTGAAGAAGCAACAAACTTTGATACTCGCGTAACTGTATTAGGTCACGTACAACGTGGTGGATCACCAAGTGCACAAGACCGTGTATTAGCAAGTCGTCTTGGCGCAAGAGCAGTTGAATTGTTAATTGCTGGTAAAGGTGGACGTTGTGTAGGTATTCAAGACAACAAACTTGTTGATCATGATATTATCGAAGCGTTAGCTCAAAAGCATACAATCGATAAAGATATGTATCAATTATCTAAAGAATTATCCATCTAATCGGCTTAATGTCGGATATTTGGGAACGGTTTCATAATTTTCGGAGGTGCAATATGCGTAAAACTAAAATTGTATGTACTATAGGTCCTGCTAGTGAAAGTATTGAGAAATTAGAGCAATTAATCGAAGCAGGTATGAACGTTGCTCGTTTAAACTTCTCTCATGGTAGCCATGAAGAGCACGGCGCTCGTATTAAAAACATTCGTGAAGCTTCAAAGAAAACTGGTAAAACAGTTGGTATCTTACTTGATACAAAAGGTCCAGAAATCCGTACTCACGACTTCGTAGACGGACAAGCTGAGCTTGTAACAGGTGCAGAAGTAGTTCTTTCTACTGAGCAAGTATTAGGTACTGCGGAGAAGTTCTCTGTATCTTACGCTGGTCTTTATGACGATGTAGACCCAGGTTCTCGCATTCTAATCGATGACGGTCTTATCGAACTAGAAGTAATCGAAAAAGCTGATGGAAACATCCGTACAAAAGTTCTTAACAGCGGAACTGTAAAAAACAAAAAAGGTGTTAACGTACCAAACGTAAGCATTAAACTTCCTGGTATCACTGAAAAAGACGTAAAAGATATTATTTTCGGTATCGAGCAAAAAGTTGATTTCATCGCAGCTTCATTCGTACGTAAAGCATCTGACGTATTAGAAATCCGTGAATTATTAGAAGAGCATAACGCTCAATACATCCAAATTGTACCAAAAATCGAAAACCAAGAGGGTATCGATAACATCGATTCAATCTTAGAAGTTTCTGACGGTTTAATGGTAGCTCGTGGTGACATGGGTGTAGAAATTCCACCAGAAGAAGTACCATTAGTACAAAAACGTCTAATCAAAAAATGTAACGTGTTAGGTAAACCAGTTATTACTGCAACACAAATGTTAGATTCTATGCAACGTAACCCACGTCCAACTCGTGCGGAAGCAAGTGACGTAGCTAACGCAATCTTCGATGGTACAGATGCAATCATGCTTTCAGGTGAAACAGCTGCTGGACAATACCCAGTAGAAGCAGTAACAATGATGGCTAACATTGCAGTACGTGTTGAAAAATCATTACAATATGAAGATATGTTCAAAAAACGTATTAAAGAGTTTACTCCAACAATTACAGATGCAATTAGCCAATCTGTTGCGCATACAGCACTTGCTCTTGATGTAGCTGCAATTGTAGCTCCAACAGAAAGTGGATATACTGCGAAAATGATCTCTAAATACCGTCCAAAATCTCCAATTGTAGCTGTAACATCTGACGAGCAAGTAGGACGTCGTCTTGCACTTGTTTGGGGTGTACAAGCATTTATGGCTGGAAAACGTGCAGCGTCTACTGACGAAATGTTAGATACTGCAATTCAAACAGGTATGGATGCAGGTCTAATCGGACTTGGAGACACTGTAGTAATCACTGCTGGCGTACCAGTTGCTGAAACTGGTACAACAAACTTAATGAAAATCCATGTTGTTGGTGAAGAGGTTGCTAAAGGACAAGGAATTGGTCGTAAAGCTGCAAAAGGTAAAGTAGTTGTAGCGAAAACAGCTGCTGAAGCTGTAGCGAACGTAAACGAAGGTGATATTCTTGTTACAACAAGCACTGATAAAGATATGATTCCTGCAATCGAAAAAGCTGCTGCTCTAGTTGTAGAAGAAGGTGGCCTAACAAGCCATGCAGCTGTTGTAGGTGTATCAATCGGTATTCCTGTTATCGTTGGTGTAAACGGCGTAACAGCAACTTTAAAAAATGGCCAAGAAGTAACAGTTGATGCAGCACGCGGAATTGTTTATAATGGACATGCGGAAGTGCTATAAGTAATACGGAGAGAAGGATCGGAGTCCTTCTCTTTTTTTTACACAAAAATGATGTAGAACCAGCTTGAAACGTCTGAAATTGCTTTTAAAAGCTTTTTGTTAGGGAGTTTGATATAAAAACATATTCGACTTTTATGTGGTGCGTATGGGCGTTGTAAGGGTGTTTAAAGTGATAGTATGTGAGAGGGGTGTAGAACTGTGAAGTGGCTACTATTCTTGTTGATTTTAATACCGGCGATTGAGATTACGGTCTTGATTGGTTCGAGCCATGTAATAGGTTTATGGTCTACGTTCGCTATGATTGTATTTACGGGTGTTGTAGGTGTGTATTTGGCGAAAAGGCAAGGGTTTAAAGTGCTAAGAGAGATTCAATTTAGGTTGAATAGAGGAGAAATGCCAGGCGGGGCAGTACTGGATGGTATTTTTATCTTTGTAGGAGGTATTCTTTTGGTACTTCCTGGATATGTAACGGATATAATGGGTTTTATCTTTGTTATCCCTATGACGAGGGCTTTGTTGAAGCCGTTTGTTATGAAGTGGATGGAATGGAAGTTTAGAAAGAACTCTACTATTATTGTGCAGAAATAGTGTTTAGATTATAGCAATCTAAGCGCTATTTTTTTTACCTACAAAAGGGTAAGGGGATGGTTAAGGGCTCGGTTAATTAAAGTTTTGTTTTATTCTACTTTACAATTGGCGGGTGTGAAGGAGTTAGATGGAAAATAGACTGTCCGTATAAGTTCGGTTGGTGAAGGTTAATAATGAGTGAAGAAAAAAACCTAACAGATTAAAGTTTTACTTTAATAAATTTGCTATGTATCTTTTGGTTAGGTATGTGATTTAAGGGGGGTGGCTCATGAGTGTGTTGTAGGAAGATCCTTCTGAACTCAAGCTTATTTTTGTGTGTAAAATGAATCAATTGGTATGAAAAAGTTAGATAAGAGTGGGGAAAATATTTGTTTAAGTCTCATTCTACGGTATTTTGTATATTTATTCATTTACATAAAAGGTAATAAATGTTAGTAATAATTATGAATTGAATAGAATAAATATGTAAAAACACCTCGAAATATGCGTTTTCTATGCAAAAAAACAAGAGAATGATCCTATTTTGGGTCTAATTCTCTTGTTGTATGTAATGAGTGTGAAAAATAAGTACAAGGAATAATCAGTGGGAAATTCCCACTGATTACATGTAAGTTGTTTGTTGTATATGAATTAGAAATTATTATTTTGAAGGTGAGCCTTTAATATATTTCCACAAATCATGGAATACACGAGCTTTGTGCAATGTATTAAGTAGTACTAAGGTGACTGGGCCGATGATTAATCCTAAGAAGCCAAAGAGTTTAAAGCCGACAAATAGAGCAATCAGTGTTGCTAATGGATCGAGGCCGATATTAGATGAAAGTACTTTAGGTTCCATAATTTGTCTTTGGACAATCACGACGATGTATAAAATGAGAAGGCCGATGGCGAAAGCGGTGTCGCCAGTGAAAAATACGTATATAACCCAAGGAACGAAGACAGCTCCTGTTCCTAAATACGGGAGTAAATCTACAACCCCTGTAATAATCGCGATAGTAATGGCGTATGGTACGCGTAATATTAAAAGTCCGATTAGTACAATAATAGTTGTCATAGATACGAGTGTAAGTTGTGCTTTAACAAAACCGAATAAAGCTTTTCTTAAATCGACAAAAATAGTTTTTCCATAGCCATGGACACGGTTAGGTAAAAATTTTCTTACTTTCTGAGCAAGACGATGCCAATCGTAACTAATGAAGAAAGTGGCTAATAAAACGAATACAAGTACAGTTAAAGTTGTTGGTAGCGCGCTAATGAAATTTGTTAACCCACTTATAATAGCGGTTAAAAGTTCTTTCATTTGCGTCGTTGCTTCGGTTCCTAAGTTTTGAATGTTTTGTGTAATCGTATGGCGTTGTGGTTCTCCAAGATGATTAAATTTAGAAATTAAATCATCATAGAGAGGCATAATATGATTAAGTGCAAACTGCTCTGCGAATGCAACGATATCCGGAAGCTTTACTGTAACAAGTTGTAGTAAGTATGTTGTGGCAGATATTGCTTCGGTTACGAGATATGTAACGAGCCCGACGATAGCTCCGAATACAAGAATTAAGCTAACGAGTACTGCTAGTGCGCGAGGAAATTGTAGTTTTTGATTAAGGAAATTGACGACAGGATTAATCAAATAAGCAAATGCGAAAGCGATAATAAAAGGGTAGATAAGTCCTGACATATATAGTAATGCATAGAACCCCACTACCGTCGCTACAATGACAAATATGAGTCGCAATATCATATATAGTAAGTTTCGATTCAAAGATGTATACCTCCCATTCCAATTTGGATTATCCTAATTCGTTCAACTTATAACGAGTGTGATGCACTGATTAAAGTTTCACTTTATGTTATAGTGGAATGATGGATTTTTTCCTGCTTTTTCAGTACATGAGTGACTGTAAAAGCTTGGTGCTGATGCTTCTACTATATGGTAAAAACTTCATTTTCTCTTCTTTTTATTTTACCTGTTTCTTATTAGAAAAGAAAGAAGAGACGACCGTTTTCAAACATGTATATATGCTTTAATTTTTTTGGTGAAAGTCTCGTTTTTTCATTTTAAAATGCATGAAAAATGGAAGGTTTTATCGATAAATAGCCATCCGTATATCATGTATAACGATAGGTTTAAAGGTATTTTTGTTTGGAAATGAGTTCATTATTTTCAGAAAGGAAGTGCAGACATGATTAGTCAGTCAACGTTATTTTTATTCATACTACTTATTATAGGACTTATTGCGAAAAATCAATCGCTTACTGTAGCTATTGGTGTGTTATTTTTATTGAAATTTACGTTTCTAGGAGATAAAGTCTTTCCTTATCTACAAACGAAAGGGATTAACCTCGGTGTTACGGTTATTACAATAGCAGTACTCGTACCGATTGCGACGGGGGAAATAGGTTTTAAACAACTTGGAGAAGCAGCGAAATCGTATTATGCATGGATAGCTCTAGCTTCAGGGGTAGCAGTTGCTTTGTTAGCGAAGGGAGGCGTACAATTATTAACGACGGATCCTCATATTACAACTGCGCTCGTTTTCGGGACAATTATAGCGGTTGCGTTATTTAATGGAGTTGCTGTAGGTCCATTAATTGGGGCTGGAATTGCCTATGCAGTTATGAGTATTATACAGATGTTTAAATAAGAAATTTTATAGTAATATAAAATTTTTGAATTCTTTCTGTTCACAAAAGTCAGATAATTGTTTATAATAGGATTAGAAACTTTGAAAAGTTACATAACAGCAGAGACTTTACACCAGATAAAATAAAAACAACATAAAACAATTTTATAATGATATTGTTTTATGTTGTTTTTATCATAAAACTCTTCGGAATTAATTTTCCTCACTAACTTGTTGTTTTGAGCGTGAGGATTCGGGGAGACATTCACGCTCATGCTTTCCATGTAGACAATGGACAATAAGAGGGGAACATCGCAACAAATTTGCATGATCGTGCATTTTGCTTGCCTAAAGAGTGAACGGGCGTTCATAATTTAAAAGGGGAGCAAATAGATATAAGGAGCAAGGTTGGGAGAATTTTCAGGAAAAGGAGAGAATGTCATGACTGTTATTCGAGGTTTAGAAGGGGTAGTAGCAACAACATCATCTGTGAGCTCTATTATTGATGATACATTAACTTATGTTGGGTATAATATTGATGATTTAGCGGAGAATGCTACATTTGAAGAAGTGGTGTACTTATTATGGCATCGCAAGCTTCCTAATGAAAAAGAACTAGCGAAATTTAAAGAGACTGTATCGGAATACTATAAAGTCCCAGATGAGATTTTAACATATTTGAAACAAGTAGATTTAAAAATCGCACATCCGATGTCTGTTTTACGAACTGCAATTTCCATGCTATCATTATATGATGAGAGCGCTGAAATTATGGATGAAAAGTCCAATTATTTGAAAGCGGTTAAATTACAGGCTCAAGTAGGAACTTTAGTTGCTGCTTATGCAAGAATTCGTAAAGGATTAGATGTTGTTGAGCCTAGAAACGATTTATCATTAGCTGCAAACTTCTTGTACATGTTAAATGATCGCGAGCCAAATGAAGTTGAAATTGAAGCTTTTGATAAGGCGCTTGTACTTCACGCAGATCATGAGTTAAACGCTTCTACATTTACTGCACGCGTTTGTGTAGCTACACTTTCAGATGTATATTCTGGCATTACAGCAGCAATCGGTGCGTTAAAAGGTCCTCTTCACGGCGGGGCAAATGAAAATGTAATGAAGATGTTAACTGAAATTGGCGAAGAAGAAAATGTAGAATCATATATTCATAATGCTCTTCAAAATAAAGTGAAAATCATGGGCTTTGGCCACCGTGTATATGAGCAGGGTGATCCGCGTGCAAAACATTTACGCGAAATGTCTAAGAGATTATGCGTGCTTTTAGGAGAAGAGAAATGGTATAATATGTCTATCAAAATTGAAGACATTGTAACAAAAGAAAAAGGTCTTCCACCAAACGTTGATTTCTATTCAGCTTCTGTATACCATTGTTTAGGAATTGACCATGACTTATTTACACCTATTTTTGCGATTAGCCGTATGTCAGGCTGGTTAGCTCATATTCTAGAACAATATGAAAACAACCGTTTAATCCGTCCACGTGCTGATTACAATGGACCAACACATCAAGTGTATGTACCAATTGCACAACGATAAGCGAAAAACACTATTTTGATAGTGAAAATACGCTTTCAAAAGTCTGATTTTTTTGGAAAGATGTAATGATTAGAATATTTTAATTTGACTAACGGTTTGAACTGAGGGGTTATTCCCTCAGTTTCATACATATGAAATTTCAAACATGGGGGTTATCACATTGATGACAGGTGAAAAAATTACTGTAACTAATGGTGTTATGAATGTACCAAACAATCCGATTATTCCATTTATCGAAGGAGATGGAATTGGTCCTGATATTTGGGCAGCTGCATCTCGTGTACTAGAAGCAGCAGTTGAAAAAGCTTATGACGGTGAGAAGAAAATCGTTTGGAAAGAAGTGCTTGCAGGGGAAAAAGCATTCAACCAAACAGGCGAGTGGTTACCAGAAGAAACTTTAAATTTAATCCGTGAATATTTAATCGCGATTAAAGGTCCACTTACAACTCCAGTTGGCGGTGGTATTCGTTCGCTAAACGTAGCACTTCGTCAAGAATTAGATTTATATGTATGTCTACGTCCAGTTCGTTATTTTGAAGGTGTTCCTTCACCTGTAAAACGTCCGGAAGATACTGATATGGTTATTTTCCGTGAAAATACAGAAGACATTTATGCTGGAATTGAATATGCACAAGGATCTCCAGAAGCAGAAAAAGTTCTTGCTTTCTTAAAAGAAGCAATGGGTGTTAATAAAATTCGCTTCCCAGAAACATCTGGTATTGGTATTAAACCAATTTCAGAAGAAGGGACAAAGCGTCTTGTTCGTGCTGCAATTCAATATGCAATTAACGAAAAACGCTCTTCTGTTACATTAGTTCATAAAGGAAACATTATGAAATTTACAGAAGGTGCTTTCAAAAACTGGGGTTACGAAGTAGCGGAACAAGAATTCGGTGACAAAGTATTTACTTGGGCTGAATATGATCGCATCGTTGAGAAAGATGGTAAAGATGCAGCGAATAAAGCGATGGCAGACGCTGAAGTGGCTGGAAAAATCATCGTAAAAGATTCTATTGCAGATATCTTCTTACAACAAATTTTAACTCGTCCACGTGAGTTCGATGTTGTTGCAACAATGAACTTAAACGGAGACTACATCTCTGATGCACTTGCTGCACAAGTAGGTGGAATTGGTATTGCACCTGGTGCAAATATTAACTATGTGACTGGACATGCTATCTTTGAAGCTACACACGGTACAGCTCCGAAATATGCAGGTTTAGATAAAGTAAACCCATCTTCAGTTCTTCTTTCTGGTGTATTATTACTAGAGCACCTAGGATGGAACGAAGCTGCGAAATTAGTAACTGCTTCCGTTGAGAAAACAATTGCTTCAAAAGTAGTAACTTATGATTTCGCACGCTTAATGGAAGGTGCAACAGAAGTGAAATGTTCTGAGTTCGCTAATGAACTTATTAAAAACATGGATGTAGCGATAATCAAAAACGCATAATTAAAGCGGGGGGTAAATTATGACAATCAAACGCAAGAAAGTTTCAGTCATCGGTGCAGGATTTACAGGAGCAACAACAGCATTCTTATTAGCACAAAAAGAACTTGCAGATGTTGTATTAGTGGACATTCCACAACTGGAAAATCCAACAAAAGGGAAAGCGTTAGATATGTTAGAAGCGAGCCCAGTACAAGGTTTTGATGCTAACATTATTGGAACATCTGATTACGCAGATACTGCTGATTCTGACGTTGTTGTTATTACAGCAGGTATTGCACGTAAGCCTGGTATGAGCCGTGATGACTTAGTAGCAACAAACTCTAAAATTATGAAAAGTATTACGCGCGATATTGCAAAACATTCACCAAATGCGATTATTGTTGTATTAACAAATCCAGTTGATGCAATGACATATTCTGTATTTAAAGAAGCTGGATTCCCGAAAGAGCGTGTTATCGGTCAATCGGGCGTATTGGATACAGCTCGTTTCCGTACATTCATCGCGCAAGAATTAAACCTTTCTGTGAAAGACATTACAGGATTTGTTCTTGGTGGACACGGTGACGATATGGTACCTCTTGTACGTTATTCTTATGCAGGTGGCATTCCGTTAGAAACGTTAATTCCGAAAGAGCGTTTAGAAGCAATCGTAGAACGTACCCGTAAAGGTGGCGGCGAGATTGTAGGCTTATTAGGAAACGGTAGTGCATATTACGCACCAGCTGCTTCTTTAGTTGAAATGACAGAAGCGATTTTAAAAGATCAACGCCGTGTATTACCGGCTATTGCGTACCTTGAAGGTGAATATGGTTATAGTGACCTTTACTTAGGGGTACCAGTAATTCTAGGTGGTAACGGAATTGAAAAAATTATTGAATTGGAACTTCTTGCAGATGAAAAAGAAGCGTTAGATCGCTCTGTAGAATCTGTACGTAATGTTATGAAGGTTCTTGTTTAATAATTAAATATAAGTAGAAAAAGATTCGGGGCCCCGAATCTTTTTCTACTATTTATGCAAATGTTTTTTTGAAATAATATGAAAACGCTATCATTTGTAATATCCTATAATGAAACTGTAGATTTATACTATACATTGCCCTCATCATTGTAAATTTAGGATAAGGTATCGTTTTTAGTAGGATAATAAGGTGAAAAAATCGGAGGGGGTTGTAACATGTTAAAGAAAAAAGTTCAAATTGGTCGTAAAATGGATGAAATTACAGTAGGAGAGAAATTATCTATCACTGAAAAAATTGAGGATAAAGATTTGTTATTGTACTTAGGGTTAACGAATGATGCCAATCCATTATATATTCAGCATGATTACGCATCCCAAACTCCGTATGAAAAGCCGATTGTACCAAGCATTATGCTAACAGGAATAATTACAACGGCAGTTACGAAATATTTACCAGGTCCAGGTAGTCATATTACGAGGAAGGACCTTACGTTCGTGAAGCATGTTCACCATTATGAAACGTTACAAATCCACTTTGAAGTTGTGGCTGTTTCTGAGGAGGAACATACAATTGATATGCTTGTGTCTGCTCATGATGAAAAGGGAGAGACTGTTGTGAAAGGATCATTAACAGTAACGCCACCTTTTAAATCTGTTTCTATTATGGAAAAAGCATTAGATAATTTTTAAAGCATGAAAATATGAATGGCGCTAGCATACCTTACTATAAGGGGCTAGCGCTATTTTTAGTTGAAGAATCCTTGTGTGAATCCCTCGGCGAAATCGGAGCAACCTGTTTTAATCGTATCCCAGCTTGGGGCGTTGAATGTAAGAATGCACGTTACTATTAAAGATAGAATAGGTAGAACTAGTCGCATAATAGAGTCTCCTTGTCTTTTATATCAGGATTTTTAGATTAGCAATATTTACTATATATTGATTTGATAATTGAAGTCAATCGAAGGGGTGGTTTTTTAGGATGAGATGGAAAAAAGAAGACGTTATCTTTGAAACGATGAGAGAAGCTGAAGTGTGGGCGGATTCAATTGCGAATGAAATGTATGGAAAACTATTTGATGGATATGAAACGCTGGACTATAAAATAGCGTATGCTCTTTCGTTTTTTCTAGCGCAAAATCGAGAATTCAATATTCATACGGAAGTAGAATGGAATGAAAAGATAGATGTGTATAAAGTATGGATAACAACACGTTAATGGAAGTGAATGAGTAATAACGATAGAACAATCTGAATCCATGAATAGACAATTATATTGAGAGGGACCTTGTTTTCTAGTATGATGAGAATAACGGGGAAAATACTAGGATGAAGAGGGTTTCAAGTCTATAACTTGGAGGAAAAGAATGAACAATCGTATTTTAGTAGTTGATGATGAGGAATTTATCTTAACTTTAATTGAATTTAATCTACAACAAGCTGGGTTTGAAGTGATAACAGCGATGGATGGAGAAATGGCGCTTCAAAAAGCGACAACAGAACGCCCAGATTTAATTATATTAGATTTAATGCTTCCGAAAATGGATGGTATGGAAGTGTGTAAAGAATTACGATTGCAGCGCGTTATGACGCCGATTTTAATGTTAACAGCAAAAGATGATGAGTTTGACAAGGTGCTAGGTCTTGAACTTGGGGCAGATGATTATATGACGAAGCCATTTAGCCCGAGGGAAGTTGTCGCGCGTGTGAAGGCAATTTTGCGCCGCACGAAATTACAACAAGAAGAACAAGTTGCAGAATCGTCAGATGAAGAGAGCATCACACTTGCTGAACTTAAAATTTTGCCGGAATTTTATGAGGCTTATTTCCAAGGAAGAAAGCTTGAATTAACACCAAAAGAATTTGAACTACTTGTTTATCTAGCGAAAAATAAAAGTCGCGTGTTGACACGTGATCAATTATTAAGTGCTGTATGGAACTACGATTTTGCTGGTGATACACGAATTGTTGACGTTCATATTAGCCATTTGCGCGATAAAATTGAACAAAATACGAAAAAACCGACGTACATTAAAACGATACGTGGTTTAGGATATAAATTAGAGGAGCCAAAAGGGGATGAATAAATTTCGTTCCAGGCTTCTTTTTACATTTGTTTCTCTTATTGTGTTTATTTTAGTCGGACTCGGTTTATTACTGGAAACCGTGTTTGAAAACTACTATATAGATCATGCAAAAGAGAGAATGGTAAAAGAGACAGAGTATGTTGCGGTATTAGCAGAAGAACAAGGTTTTGATGATGTTTTAAAAAATCCATATGTATTTGAAAAGTTAGGAGAAAAAATACAGGCTTCTATTGCATTTGTAGATGAGAAAAAGAAAGTTCAATATAGCGGGGGAGAACAGTCTGCGTTTAGCCAAGGGATAATTAAAGAACTTTCATCTGAAACAACAAAACAAAGAAATAAAGTCATTACGAAAGAAACAGATGAGAATAATGAATTTTATCATGCGGTATTCGTTCAAGATGTAGCAGGGAAACAAGGGTACATTTTGGTGAAAAGTACAATTGAGCCTTTGAAAGTTGTTCATCAAAAAACGTGGGGATTATTAATTATCGGATTTGTTATGGCTTGTCTCGTAGTTGTATTTTTAGGTATGAAAATTACAGGGCAATATATTAGACCGATTGAATCCGTTACGAAAGTTGCTATTGAATTAGCGAAAGGGAATTATAAAGCGCGAGCTTATGAAAGTCATTCGGATGAAACGGGAATGTTAAGTAAAGCGATTAATATTTTAGCCCGTAATTTACAAGAGATGACACTTGAGCAAGAAATGCAACAAGATCGTCTGCATACGTTAATTGAAAACATGGGAAGTGGAATGATTTTAATTGATAGCCGCGGTTATATAAACCTTGTAAACCGTTCGTATAAGGAGACCTTCCATGTAACAGATGAAGAATATTTAGATCGTTTATATTATGAGTCGTTTCATCACCCGGAAATTATAGAGCTTGTGGAAGAAATCTTTATGACAGAAGTGAAAGTGCGTAAACAAATGTTATTGCCACTTGGAATTGAGCGAAAGCATTTCGAAGTATATGGAGCACCGATTATCGGGACGAATCATGAATGGAAAGGGATTGTCCTTGTATTCCATGACATTACTGAGTTAAAGAAATTAGAACAAATGAGAAAAGACTTTTTAGCGAATGTTTCTCATGAACTAAAGACACCGATTACTTCTATTAAAGGTTTTTCAGAAACGCTCTTGGATGGAGCTATGGATAATAAAAAATTCTGCGAACATTTCTTGCATATTATTTTAAAAGAAAGTGAACGTATGCAAGGGTTAATTGAAGATTTATTAGATTTATCAAAGATTGAGCAACAAGGGTTTAAATTGAGTATGGGGACCGTTGATATGAAGGGACTTCTTGAAGACATTCATATGGTGCTTGATAATAAAGCAGGAGAAAAAGAAATCTCTTTACAAGTAAATGCGTTAAAGCGTGTCTCTGTCATTGGAGATCCAAGTCGTTTGCAGCAAATCTTTATTAATTTAATGAATAACGCAATCGTATATACGCCGGCTGGAGGCGTTGTTTCTGTAGAATTAGCAGAAGATAAATATAATGCTTATATAAAAGTATCGGATACTGGAATTGGTATTAATAAAGAGGAAATTCCGCGTATTTTTGAACGCTTTTACCGAGTGGATAAAGCGAGAAGTAGAAATACTGGTGGTACAGGCCTTGGATTATCAATTGTAAAGCATTTAGTTGAGGCGCATCACGGTACGATTACAGTGGATAGTGAAGTAGGAGAAGGGACAACATTTACAGTTGTTTTACCAAAATCAGCAACTGAAAAATAGGATGAAGGATGTTTACAATATATTAACAATGGCTTAATTAAATATTAATAAAGCTCTGTTAATATAATACATGAAAACCCCTTCATCCAAGGAGTAATTTTGGACGAGAATAGTTATGCTGTTCTCGTCACTTCCCTTTTATATTAGTAAACGTTTGTATATATAATAGAAAATAGCCGTTATTTTTCTTCTCTCTATTAGTCATGTTAATATAGAGAGAGGAAAGGAACGGTTTTTTTCTGTGAAAAAAATCATTTCAAATTTGTATGGGGAGGTTTCTGATTTGGAAAAAAAGGTCGTATTAGTAGATGGTAATAATATCGCGTATCGTGCTTTCTTTGCACTACCGCTTTTAAATAACGACAAAGGTATACATACGAACGCAATTTACGGTTTTACAATGATGTTAATGAGAATATTAGAGGAAGAAAAACCGACGCATATGTTAGTAGCATTTGATGCGGGTAAAACGACATTCCGTCATAAAACTTATAGTGAGTATAAAGGAGGACGTCAAAAGACTCCACCTGAATTATCAGAACAATTCCCGTTTATTCGTGAGATGCTTGATGCATTCAACGTACCGCGTTATGAATTGGAAAATTATGAAGCGGATGACATTATGGGAACGCTAGCAAAAGAAGCGAGTGAACAAGGAGCAAGTGTAAAAGTTATTTCAGGAGATAAAGATTTACTGCAACTTGTTTCTGATAACACGCTTGTATGTATTCCTCGAAAAGGGATTACGGAAGTAGATGAATATACGAAAGAAGCTTTATTTGAAAAATACAGCTTATCACCAAAGCAAATTATCGATATGAAAGGTTTAATGGGAGACCAATCAGATAATATTCCAGGTGTACCAGGAGTTGGTGAAAAAACTGCGATTAAATTGTTAACACAGTTTGGAACGGTTGAAGAAGTGTATGAAAATCTAGATCAAGTAAGCGGGAAGAAATTAAAAGAGAAACTGGAAGCGAATAAAGACCAAGCTCTTATGAGTAAAGATCTTGCAACTATTATTACAGACGCGCCAATTGCTGTGCATGTGGATGATATGGAATATAAAGGATATGAAGCAAGTGATGTCATTCCAATGTTCGAGAATTTAGGATTTACATCTCTTTTAAATAAATTAGGTGTTACGCCAGAAGAAACGGCTCCAGCTGAATTAGATGATATTACATTTGATATTGTGGAAGAAGTTACAGAAGAAATGCTTCAGCAAGATAGTGCGCTTATTGTTGAAGTACAAGAAGATAACTATCATAAAGCAGACATTCAAGGTTTTGGTATTCAAAATGAAAATGGTTGCTACTTTATTCAGACCGACATTGCTCTTAAGTCAGACGCTTTTAAAGACTGGCTTGCAAATGGAGAAATGAGAAAGCATACATTTGATGCGAAACGTGCAATTGTTGCATTGAAATGGAACGGTATAGATATACAAGGGATTGACTTTGATCTATTAATCGCTGCTTATTTACTTGACCCGGCTGATACTGATAAAGATTTCCGTACTGTAGCGAAAATGAAAGAAACGCATGCTGTGAAATCCGATGAAGAAGTTTATGGAAAAGGTGCAAAGCGTGCTGTTCCAGATCTAGAGGTAGTAGCGGAGCATGTAGCTCGTAAAGTGCATGTATTATACGATGTAAAGCAAACATTCGTTGAAGAGTTAGAGAAGAATGAGCAATATGAACTGTTTACAGAGTTAGAATTACCACTTGCGCGTGTATTAGCTGATATGGAAGTAAAAGGTGTAAAAGTTGATACGGAGCGTCTTCGTAATATGGGAGAAGAACTTGCAGGTAGATTAAAGGAAATGGAACAGGAAATTTATAAGCTTGCGGGAACAGAATTTAATATTAATTCACCGAAGCAGCTTGGTGTTATTCTGTTTGAGAACTTAAACTTACCCGTTATTAAAAAGACGAAAACAGGTTATTCTACGTCAGCTGATGTGCTAGACAAGCTTATGGATCGCCATGAAATCATTCCAAACATTTTACATTATCGTCAATTAGGGAAACTAAATTCAACTTATATTGAAGGTTTATTAAAAGTTGTACATGAAGATTCATCTAAAATCCATACTCGTTTCAATCAAGTATTAACGCAAACAGGTCGATTAAGTTCAACGGATCCGAACTTGCAAAATATCCCGATTCGATTAGAAGAAGGAAGAAAGATTCGTCAGGCATTCGTTCCATCAGAAGAAGGATGGATTATGTACGCGGCAGATTATTCACAAATTGAACTTCGTGTATTAGCTCATATTGCAAATGATAAAGGGCTAGTTGAAGCGTTCCAACATGACATGGATATTCATACGAAAACAGCTATGGATGTATTTGGTGTTGAAAAAGACGAAGTAACTTCAAATATGAGACGACAAGCGAAGGCTGTTAACTTCGGAATTGTGTATGGTATTAGTGATTATGGTCTTTCGCAAAACTTAGGAATTACAAGAAAAGCGGCAGCGGAATTTATTGAAAAGTATTTAGAAAGTTTCCCTGGTGTACAAGAATACATGGATGACATCGTAAAAGATGCGAAACAAAAAGGATATGTGGCTACATTATTAAATCGCCGCCGTTATATTCCGGAAATTACGAGTCGTAATTTCAATTTACGTAGCTTTGCTGAGCGTACAGCTATGAATACACCAATTCAAGGTACTGCAGCAGATATTATTAAAAAAGCGATGATTATTATGGCAGATCGTTTAGAAGAAGAAGGATTACAAGCACGTCTTCTTCTGCAAGTACACGATGAATTGATATTTGAAGCGCCAAAAGAAGAAATTGAAAAATTAGAGAAGCTTGTACCAGAAGTAATGGAGCATGCAATTGAACTCGCAGTTCCGCTGAAAGTGGATTATTCTTACGGTCCAACTTGGTACGACGCAAAATAAGGAAGTGATGAAATGCCTGAATTACCAGAGGTTGAAAACGTCAGACGGACACTGGAAAATCTTGTAACAGGAAAAACGATTGAAGATGTCATTGTTACTTATCCGAAAATAGTAAAACGACCAGATGATGTAGAAATCTTTAAAGAAATGCTAAGAGGCGAGAAGATTGAAAATATAAAGCGAAGAGGAAAGTTTTTGCTTTTATATGTAACGAATTATGTGATTGTTTCACATTTGCGTATGGAAGGTAAGTTCTTACTGCATCAAGAGGATGAGCCGATTGATAAACATACGCACGTCCGTTTCGTATTTACAGATGGAACTGAATTACATTATAAAGATGTAAGAAAGTTTGGTACGATGCATCTGTTTAAGAAAGGTGAAGAGTTGAATCAAATGCCTCTTGCCGACTTAGGTCCAGAACCATTTGATGCTGAATTGACACCGCAGTATTTACAAGAAAGATTGCAAAAGACAAATCGTAAAATAAAAGTCGTATTATTGGACCAGCGTCTTTTAGTAGGACTTGGAAATATATATGTAGATGAAGTTTTATTCCGTTCTCAAATTCATCCAGAACGAGAAGCATCATCTTTAACAGAAGAAGAAATTGAGCGAATTTATGAGGCGACTGTTACAACGTTAGGCGAAGCGGTGAAACGTGGCGGAAGTACAATTCGAACGTATATTAACTCACAAGGGCAAATTGGCTCGTTCCAAGAACTTCTAAATGTATATGGAAAAAAAGGAGAACCGTGTGTGACTTGCGGTACGATATTAGAAAAAACAGTTGTTGGCGGAAGAGGAACGCATTACTGCCCGATTTGTCAGCCAAGAATATAGAAAAGAGATAACATCGGATAGGCATTTGTCATATACATACAGCAGAGCTATGTATAAGGGAGGAGCTTACCGATGTACCTTTATTTATCTCTTATTTTATTAGCTTTTACATTAAGCTTAGATAGCTGTAGTGTAGGGCTAACATATGGTTTAAGAAGCGTAAGAATTCCACTAAGATCAATTATAATTATCGGAATGTGTTCAGCGGCTGTTATGATTGTTTCAATGGGAATTGGACATATGATCGCGAAAGTATTTTCACCTGTTATCGCAACGCGTATCGGTGGGCTTGTTCTTATTGGAATAGGGATTTGGGTATTATATCAATTTTTTCGAAGTGAGAAAAAAGAAGAACCGAAGCAAGAGGAGAAGGTTTGGAAATTAGAAATCGCTTCGCTCGGGCTAGTGATTCAAATTTTACGGAAACCGACTGTTGCAGATTTTGATAAATCAGGCACCATTTCTGCAGGAGAAGCGCTACTTCTTGGCATCGCTCTTTCTATAGATTCGTTCGGTGCTGGAATTGGTGCATCTTTATTAGGGTATGCACCAGCTATGATGGCGATATTAGTTGCAGTGATGAGTTCTTTGTTTTTATTTATTGGGATGAAACTTGGAACAGTTTTATCAAATATGAAATGGTTGCAAAAATTTACATTCCTGCCTGGGGTATTACTCATTATTATTGGAATTTGGAAAATGTAAGTACGGGCGTGGAACATTAGTTTCGCGCCTTTTATTATGAGGAGGATTATATGATGACAGTAGTAATTGGATTAACGGGAGGTATTGCAAGCGGAAAAAGTACAGTATCTCAAATGTTTCGCGAGCTCAGTATACCAGTTATTGATGCAGATATTATTGCGCGAGAAGTTGTAGAACGAGGAAAGCCAGCATATAACAAAATTGTAGAAGTGTTTGGAACGGAAGTATTACAAGAAGATGGAGAACTGGATCGGCCGAAATTAGGAAGCGTCGTTTTCTATAATGAAGAGAAACGATTGCAGTTAAACAAAATTGTTCATCCTGCAGTGCGTGAGGAAATGAATAAGCAAAAGGAAATGTACATAAAAGAAGGTGCGCAAGCGGTTGTGTTAGATATTCCTCTCTTATTTGAAAGTAAATTAACAAGTCTCGTTGACCGCGTTTTAGTTGTAGCAGTTAAGCCGCATACGCAATTAGAACGTTTAATGAAGCGAAATAATTTTTCAGAAGAGGAAGCAACAGCGCGTATTCAATCTCAAATACCGTTAGAAGAAAAAGTGAAGAATGCAGATGAAGTGATAAATAATGATGGCACAATTATGGGAACGAAAACACAATTGCAGGTGATTTTAAAGAATTGGAACATTATTGACTAAAAAATTGTGAAATTAATGAAAATGCTTAGTGACATATCCCCTTTTTGTGTTATACTATTATTGGGATTGGAGATAAATAGTATAACGCATTCAAGGGGGATAACATATTATGACTCGTGTGGCAATTAATGGATTTGGACGTATTGGGAGAATGGTATTTCGTCAGGCAATAAAAGAAAGCGCATTCGAAATTGTAGCAATCAATGCAAGCTATCCATCTGAAACGTTAGCACATTTAATTAAATATGATACAGTTCACGGCAAGTTTGACGGAACAGTAGAAGCATTTGAAGATCACTTATTAGTTGATGGGAAAATGATTCGCCTTTTAAACAACCGCGATCCAAAGGAATTGCCTTGGACAGATCTTGGTGTTGAAGTTGTAATTGAAGCAACTGGTAAATTTAATTCAAAAGAAAAAGCAATTCTTCATGTTGAAGCTGGAGCGAAAAAAGTTATTTTAACAGCGCCTGGTAAAAATGAAGATGTAACAATTGTAGTTGGTGTGAACGAAGACCAATTAGATATTACAAAACATACTGTTATTTCAAATGCATCTTGTACAACAAACTGTTTAGCGCCTGTTGTTAAGGTGTTAGATGAGCAGTTTGGAATTGAAAACGGTTTAATGACGACTGTTCACGCTTATACAAATGACCAAAAAAATATTGATAACCCACATAAAGATTTAAGAAGAGCACGTGCTTGCGGACAATCAATCATTCCGACAACGACAGGTGCTGCGAAAGCGCTAGCAAAAGTTCTTCCTCATTTAAATGGAAAACTTCATGGTATGGCACTTCGTGTACCAACACCAAACGTGTCTCTTGTTGATTTAGTAGTAGACGTAAAACGTGATGTGACAGTAGAAGCTATTAATGATGCATTCAAAACTGTTGCAAACGGTGCGTTAAAAGGCATTGTAGAATTTAGTGAAGAGCCTTTAGTATCTATTGACTTTAATACAAATACACACTCAGCTATTATTGATGGTTTATCTACAATGGTAATGGGTGATCGTAAAGTGAAAGTACTTGCTTGGTATGATAACGAGTGGGGCTACTCTCGTCGTGTTGTAGATCTTGTAACGTTAGTTGTTGGTGAATTAGCGAAACAAGAAAATGTGCAACACATTTAAGTGAATAAGGGAGAGGGCAAGTGAATATTTGCCCTCTTTTTTATTTTTTTCTGAAAAGGAAAAAAATTATATGAGTATATTTTCGGGAGTGGACATACCACGAAACGTTGGGATTACTGTATTTGTGAATCATTTATTTTTTTTAGGGAAAAGTAAAGAGGAAAATATGACAGAAAATCGAAAAAACTGTTGTTGCAAAATGAAAATAAACAAAGTATACTAACACTCGTAAACTTAAGAGCTGAGGTACGTAGTCACTACTTAAAGGGTTAGGACCTCTCTGGACTAACTTTCCCCCGTGGTAGTGGAGCAAGCCAAATTGCAAATTAGTTTTCAATTCGAACAGTTAGAATAAATTTACAAGGGGGAACTGTAGAATGGATACTATGGATACGATGGGTCGTCACGTGATCGCTGAACTTTGGGATTGCGATTTCGACAAGCTTAATGACATGCCGTATATTGAACAATTATTTGTGGATGCAGCACTAAGAGCTGGTGCTGAAGTGCGTGAGGTAGCTTTCCATAAATTTGCACCACAAGGTGTAAGTGGAGTAGTAATTATCTCGGAATCACATTTAACAATTCATAGCTTTCCGGAGCACGGTTACGCAAGTATTGATGTTTATACTTGTGGGGATCGTATTGATCCAAATGTTGCTGCAGAATATATTGCAGAAGGTTTAAACGCGAAAACGCGTGAGAGCATCGAGCTTCCTCGAGGCACTGGTAGCTTCGAAATTAAGCAGAGAGAAACAAAAGCTCTTTAAAAAAGAACATAATTGATTTAAAATGTAAAGAGGTGTATAATGCACCTCTTTTTTAGTTTATAAAAAAGGGAAAATATAACGTACTCGTTAGTTGAATAAATGGAGCTCTTACGAATAAGTTAGCATTCCATCTGCCATCTTATTTTCGAAAACGAGATGATAAAATAATGCGCTTCAACTTAAAGTGGTAAGAGAGTTAGAATGAGTTATATAATAATGTATATATATTGTCAGATGAAGTAAGTAGAGAAAAAATAAAGAGTATAGTGTAAAGGAGTGAATATATTGCGTTGTCCATCCTGTTCTCATAATGGTACAAGAGTGTTAGATTCGCGTCCGGTAGACGAGGGGCGCTCTATTCGAAGAAGGAGAGAGTGTGAAAGCTGTTTAAGCCGCTTTACGACATTTGAAAGAGTAGAAGAGTCACCTCTTATCGTTGTAAAAAAAGAAGGTACACGAGAAGAGTTTAATAAAGAAAAGATTTTACGTGGTTTAATTAAAGCATGCGAAAAAAGACCAGTATCTTTAAGACAGTTAGAAGAAGTAACTCAAAGTGTGGAACGTGAACTTCGTAATTTAGGTATATCGGAAGTGAAAAGTGATATGATTGGTGAAATTGTTATGGAAGAGCTGCGTGATATCGACGATGTTGCCTACGTGCGTTTTGCTTCTGTATATCGCCAATTTAAAGATTTAAATGTATTTATTGAAGAATTAAAAGATATACTGCAAAAAGAAAGAGAGTAGAATTTGTATTGTATTCTCTTTACATACCGTAAGTAATGAGATAAGAGAGCTAGAAGCGAAAGCTAATAGCTCTTTTTCGCTAAGAAATTATATAATGAAGATTGAATGAAGTAGAGGATAGTTTGGATGAGAGAAAGGAAAAGCAAGAATGGAAAAACAGTCATGGATGGAGCTATTGCCGATTGATCGTTATAAAGTAAGTGCGAAAGGGTTATTGCATAATTACGACCGAAAAGTGTTAACGATGTTGTATCAGCCGTTAATAGGTAGTAGAGCTTTTAGCTTGTACATGACGCTATGGGGAGAGTTAGAGCAAGATCGTGTGTTTGGAAAAGAGAATACGCATCATTCCCTTATGGTGACCATGCAAATGCAACTTCCCGAAATATATGAGGAACGAGTAAAGTTAGAGGCAATTGGGCTTTTGAAAGTATATATTAAGAAAGAAAAAGATATTCGAATGTTTATATACGAGCTGCAACCACCTTTATCTCCGAAGCAGTTTTTTGATGATATTGTGTTAAGTATCTTTTTATACAATCGATTGAGTCGGACAAAATATAATCAAGTAAAGCAATATTTCTTGGAAGAAGAATTTGATTTTGTATCTTATGAAAATGTTACGCGTTCTTTCAATGATGTGTTTGGTTCGTTTAATCCAGGACAGCTTGAGCATGCGCAAGAAGATCTTCGTATTCCAAAAACGACAGCTATGCCAAGTAACGAGAAGGGAGACGCTCCGAAAGTTTGGAATGATTTCTTTGATTTCTCCTTATTTGTAGATGGCTTGTCCGCTCTTGTTCCTAAAAAGGCGATTACAGATCAAGTGCGAGAATGTGTCATTACACTTGCTTACGTGTATGATGTAGATGTATTATCGATGCAAAATATCGTTCTTGGTGCGGTGACAGAGATGCAGACAATTGATATCGAAAGGCTTAGAAAAGGAGCACGTGATTGGTATCAGTTCGAAAACGGTCAAGCGTTACCTGTATTAAGTGAAAGAGTACAACCTCACGCTGCGCGTATGATGAAAGAGAAAGAGCCTTCTACGCAAGAAGAGATGTTAATCAAACAGTTAGAGGAAATCTCACCAAAACAACTATTGAAAGAAATTTCTGGTGGTGCAGAGGCGACGAAGGCTGACTTGCAAATCGTTGAAGATGTAATGATCAATCAAAAGTTAACGCCAGGTGTTGTGAATGTACTTATTTATTACGTTATGCTACGCTCAGATATGAAACTTGCGAAAACGTATGTGGAGAAGATTGCTGGACATTGGGCACGTAAAAAGGTTGGTACAGTAGCTGAAGCAATGGGGTTAGCGAAAGAAGAAAACCGTCAATATCAAGAATGGGCTGAGACGAAGAAAAAAGGCCGTACGTCGAAGAAAACGGTACGAAAAGAAATGGTACCAGATTGGCTGAAAGAAGAGCCGAAAGAACAAGAGAAAGAAACAGTGAAGAAAGATGTAAGTAAGAAAAAAGATGCAAGTACGTTAGATGATGAACGAAAACGACTAGAAGAAGTGTTGAAAAAATATAAGCGTGATTAATAGAAGAGAATGAACGCTCTTTGAGGTGAGGAAATGGAGCATATTCAAAATTCATTTGCAAAGTTAATGGAAAATGAAAATTTTAAAAATAGATATGAAGTATTAAAGGCGGAAGTAATGGCACATCCGCGTGTGAAAGAATTTATAGACGAACATAAAGGTGAAGTAACAACTTCTATGATTGAGCGCAGTCTTGTAAAATTATACGAATATATTGGACAAAGTGTAGGTTGCGCAGATTGTCCAGATTTAGGTTCGTGTAAAAACATGCTGCAAGGATATGAGCCAAAGCTCGTTATCCAAGGGAAGATGATTGATATTCAATATGATCGTTGCGTTAGAAAAGTAGCATATGACGAGAGGAAGAAATATGAAAAACTCGTTCAAAGTGTATATATGCCAACTGATATTTTACAGGCAACGATGGAAAACTTAGATCCGTCGGATTTAGATGCGCGTATTGATGCAATTGGTGCAGCCAATGAATTTTTAAGTACATATGAACCTGGTAAAAAAGTACAAGGTTTATATTTGTACGGTAAATTTGGTGTAGGGAAAACGTATTTGTTAGGAGCAATTGCGAATGAGCTTGCTCGAAAGAAAATAAGTTCGATGCTCGTATACTTCCCTGAATTTCTACGTGAAATTAAAAGTTCGATTCAAGATAATTCGATTGGGGAAAAGATTGATGCGGTGAAACGCGTACAAGTGTTAATGTTAGATGATATTGGAGCAGAAGCGATGTCAAGCTTTGTGCGTGATGATGTGCTTGGCGCAATTTTGCAATTCCGTATGTTAGAAAACTTACCGACGTTCTTTACGTCTAACTTTGATTTCAAGGAGTTGGAACATCATTTAACGTATACACAGCGTGGTGAAGCAGAACAAATGAAAGCAGCACGTATTATGGAACGAATTAAATATTTAGCGAAGCCAATTACAATTGGCGGGAAAAACCGTCGTCATAAGTAAAGAGCAAGCTGAGAAGCTTGCTCTTTTGTATTATAGTGATATTTTCTTTTCAAATATGAGGTCGAAATATTCAGGTTGTCCAGAACTGCCAATCGTAGGGGCAACAATCTGTACGAACCTCCAGCCATCTCTAGCATGTTCTTGAATAATTTCTTGGTAGTCTTCAGCTGGTTTTGAGCGAGTGAACCCCAATGTAATTCGACTTTTACGAATTTATATTCAAACATTCAGATACCCCCTTTTAGTGATGAATAAAGTATACAATAAAAAATTCATTGTAGCTTGTATCATTTTTTTCTCCCTCCCTTAATATATATAAAATTAGCAAGCCATATCGAGTGGATTTTCTAACGATAGGAAATGTAATTCTACTAAGAGTGAACTTCACGCGGGACGGACTCTTATAGGATTTGTAACGTATAGATACAATCCTTTAGAGCGGGGATAAAAGGGGGGGACAAGAGTGATTGAAATTTGCTTCGAAGAAAAAAATGATGCTATACATGTATATAGACAACTACTGAAAAGAGCGGAACTGTTATATAAGGAAACGAGTGTGTATTTACAGGAACAAAAAGTGGTGATTCACATACCAGTATGTGAATCAAATTATATTGAAAAGATTTTATTGCCAGTAATGGTGTATTTTATTGTGAATGTAAAGCAAAATGAGTGGATATATACAATCTTAAAAGAGAAGTTTTTTTATGAAGAAGAGGAAGAGTGTCATCAAATATTGCATATGGCACAAGAAATTTTAAAAGGAAGAAGAAAAGGAATTGCTCGTGAATTAACACGTCACACATTTGAAACATATATTAAATCCTCTTTAAATAACTGGCTTTGTGATCCGCTTTCATTCTCGTTTTCATCATATGTTCGTTTTCGTCTTCGTACATATAGGGAAATGGTAGCTAAGCTTGCTGAAGTGGCGATTGATGAGTATAAGTTGGAACAAGAATATCAAATGTTTATTGAGACGCTCCGGCAACAAGTCCGTAGCCGGAAATCACGTTTGTCATGTGTACATCTTATTTTTGATGAAAGTTTTATTTTCTATGATGATAAAGGTAGACGTTTAAAACAAGAAAAATTAGTTCAATATATAGATGAAGACTTATTAAAACAAAAGGATGTATATATTGATACGAAAGTAATTGCACCACTTCTTTCTATTTCGCCGAAAAAAATTTATTTATATACGAAAGAACAAGACCATAATATGATTATTACTTTGCGAAATGTATTTCAAGAACGGGTACAATTACATGGATTACATGAGTTTGAGCGCAATGTGAAAAATTTAAAAAATAAAGGTAACGCCCTTGATTTTCTAAGTTTTTGAGCATATAATTACCTACATAAATGAAATATATTGAAATGTCATGATGAGGACATGAGTAGTTTTCTACGATTTTCAGAGAGGGAAGCCTTAGGGTGTGAGCTTCCTAGTACGGGATTATTACTTACCACCTCTAAACTTTAGCAGTGAACGGTTTTTCTAGTAATTGCTAACGGACAACACCGTTATGTTGAACTTGAGCAATTAACAATAAGGTTAATTGGAACAAGGGTGGAACCACGAATTCAACACTCGTCCCTTTTTACGGGATGAGTGTTTTTTATTTTGAGAAAAAGAGGAGTGACCAGTGATGGCAGATGTAGTTAAAATTACTTTCCCTGATGGAGCTGTGAAGGAGTTTCCAAAAGGCGTAACAACTGAAGAAATCGCAGCTTCTATTAGCCCAGGCTTAAAGAAAAAAGCTGTAGCTGGAAAATTAAACGATGAGATGATCGATCTTGTTACACCAATCGAAGAAGATGGTGCAGTTTCTATCATTACATTAGATTCTGAAGATGGCTTATACATTTTACGCCATTCAACAGCTCACCTATTAGCACAAGCATTAAAACGTTTATATAAAGATGTTAAGCTTGAGCTTGGCATTGGTCCAGTAATCGAAAATGGCTTCTACTACGATATCGATATGGAAGAAGCAATTACAGTTGAAGACTTCAAGAAAATCGAAAAAGAAATGCAAAAAATTGTGAACGAGAACTTAGAAATCGTTCGTCATGAAGTACCACGTGCAGAAGCACTTCGTCGCTTTGAAGAAATCGGCGATGAGTTAAAATTAGATTTAATTAACGATCTTCCAGAAGATGCAGTTATTTCAATCTATGAGCAAGGCGAATTCTTCGATCTTTGCCGTGGTGTCCACCTTCCATCTACAGGGAAAATTAAAGTATTTAAATTATTAAGTGTTGCGGGTGCTTACTGGCGTGGCGATAGCAATAATAAAATGCTACAACGTATTTACGGTACTGCATTCGTTAAGAAAGCAGAATTAGATGAGCACTTACGTATGCTTGAAGAAGCGAAAGAGCGCGATCACCGTAAATTAGGTAAAGAATTAAAACTATTTACTAATAGCCAAAAAGTAGGACAAGGTTTACCACTTTGGTTACCAAAAGGTGCAACAATCCGCCGCATTATCGAGCGTTACATCGTTGATAAAGAAGCAAGCTTAGGCTATGATCACGTATACACTCCAGTACTAGGAAGCAGAGAGCTTTATGAAACTTCTGGTCACTGGAATCACTACCGTGATGGTATGTTCCCGTCAATGGAAATGGATAATGAAGAGTTAGTTCTTCGTCCAATGAACTGCCCTCACCACATGATGGTTTATAAAAATGATATTCACAGCTACCGTGAATTACCAATCCGTATTGCGGAACTTGGAACAATGCACCGCTACGAAATGTCAGGTGCGTTATCTGGATTACAACGTGTACGCGGAATGACTTTAAACGATGCGCACATTTTCGTTCGCCCAGATCAAATTAAAGAAGAGTTAAAACGTGTTGTAAACTTAACTCTAGAAGTGTACAAAGATTTCGGTTTAGAGAACTATTCATTCCGTCTATCTTATCGCGACCCAGCAGATACTAAAAAGTACTATGCTGATGATGAGATGTGGGAAAAAGCACAAGGTATGTTAAAAGAAGCTATGGATGAAATGGGTCTTGATTACTATGAAGCTGAAGGTGAAGCGGCATTCTACGGTCCAAAACTTGACGTTCAAGTTCGTACTGCTCTTGGAAAAGACGAAACACTTTCAACTGTACAATTAGACTTCTTACTTCCAGAACGCTTTGAATTAGCTTACGTTGGTGAAGACGGTAAACAACACCGTCCAGTTGTAATTCACCGTGGTGTTGTATCAACTATGGAACGTTTCGTAGCCTTCTTAATTGAAGAATACAAAGGTGCATTCCCAACTTGGTTAGCTCCAGTTCAAGCACAAGTAATTCCAGTTTCTCCGCAAGTACATTTAGACTATGCGAAGAAAGTACAAGACGAATTGCGCCGTGCTGGTATCCGTGTTGAATTAGATACTCGTGAAGAGAAAATTGGTTACAAAATTCGTGAAGCACAAATGCAAAAAATTCCGTACATGCTTGTAGTAGGTGACAATGAAGTAACTGAAAACGGCGTAAACGTACGTAAATACGGTGAACAAAAATCAGAAACAATCGCATTAGATGCTTTTGTTGATATGATTAAAGTAGAAGGAAAACGATAAGAAATTGCCGCGGTATACCGCGGCTTTTCTATGTAATATAAGTGAGAAAAATTAGAAAAAATAACCATGTAACACTTATCATAAAAAAGTATTGCAAGTATGTTAGTTGTTTGTTACAATATTTCTTGTTGTTAGTAAAACACATAGCGTCTTCTTGACAGACGTCATGTCCTATGATAAACTCATCAAGGATAATAGAATATTGTTTTGTGGAACAAGTAGAAGCACCCGCTTCTCACCTGATGGACGCATTCGCAGTTTACAGGTAAATGTATTTCTTACTTAAGATTTTACAAGTGTGGGTGTCGTATGCCCGCACTTTTTTTGTCGGGTTCTATGACTACAAACTATGTTCTGAGAAAACCTTGGAGGTGGCTTACTATTAGCAAGGATATGATGATTAACGAGCAAATTCGTGCACGTGAAGTACGTTTAGTTGGTGCAAATGGCGATCAACTTGGAATCAAGTCTCGTAATGATGCTTTAGACTTAGCTGCAAATCTTAATCTTGATTTAGTATTAGTTGCTCCAAATGCGAAACCGCCAGTATGCCGCATTATGGACTACGGTAAATTCCGCTTTGAGCAACAGAAGAAAGAAAAAGAGCAGCGCAAAAATCAAAAAGTAATTAGCATGAAAGAAGTTCGTTTAAGTCCAACAATTGATGAACACGACTTTAACACAAAACTTCGTAATGCTATCAAGTTTTTAGAGAAAGGCGACAAGGTTAAAGCGTCAATTCGCTTTAAAGGACGTGCCATTACTCATAAAGAAATCGGTCAACGTGTTTTAGATCGCTTCTCAGAAGCTTGTGCTGAAGTTAGCACAGTTGAATCTAAGCCTAAAATGGAAGGACGCAGTATGTTCTTAGTTTTAGCACCGAAAAACGATAAGTAATAGATAGAGGAGGAAATACCTATGCCTAAACAAAAAACTCATCGCGGCGCTGCAAAGCGTTTCAAAAAGACTGGATCAGGTAAACTGAAACGTTCTCACGCTTACACAAGCCATTTATTCGCTAACAAATCTACAAAAGCTAAACGTAAACTACGTAAAGCTGGTGTAGTAAGCGCTGGTGACTTCAAACGCATTCGTCAAATGCTTGACAATTTAAAATAAGTTCGGCTGATATATAGAACAATTAGGAGGTAATATTATGCCAAGAGTAAAAGGTGGTACAGTTACTCGTCAACGTCGTAAAAAAGTAATTAAATTAGCAAAAGGTTACTACGGTTCAAAAAATACATTATTCAAGGTTGCTAACCAACAGGTTATGAAATCTCTAATGTATGCATTCCGTGACCGCCGTCAAAAGAAACGTGACTTCCGTAAATTATGGATTACACGTATCAACGCAGCAGCTCGTATGAATGGTCTTTCTTACAGCCGCTTAATGCACGGTCTTAAAAATGCTGGCATCGAAGTTAACCGCAAGATGCTTGCTGACTTAGCTGTTCATGACGAAAAAGCTTTCGCTGAATTAGCAACAGTTGCAAAAAACAACATTAACTAATTAATTAGTTGAAACCTTAGAAGAATTTTCTTCTAAGGTTTTTTGTTTGTATGTAAAGAGAAATTCTAAATGATATGACAAAAACAATATAAAAGCTATAGCAATATAGAAGAATATGTATATGAAGTCAGGAGAATCCTCCTGGCTTTTTTCAATTATACTCCTTTGGAAAGAAGAGTATCTTTCCTACCTGAAACGACACTGCTATAATGGAAAGATGATATGGAACTTTCATCGGATAAAATAAAATTTTTATCAGTGGGCAATCTCTGAATAATTATTAGTTATCACCAATCAGAGTGTACAATCTAATCGTGATGATTGAAACGTATTTGTAAATTAAGGACAAGCTATTTTGTAAAGAGGTAAATGGCTGACTTATTAATAAGAAACGAAAAATAATAATGAACTTTGAGATGAAACAACATTGTTGCGTAAAATGCGATGTTGGAGGAGGGCAATAGAATGGACTTACTACAACTATTTAAATTACAAAAAGAATTAGATGACCGTATTGCGAAAGAACATGACTTACAACCGAAAAAGTTGTTAAAAGAAAAAATGTTAGCTCTTCTTGTGGAAATTGGAGAACTTGCAAATGAAACACGTTGTTTTAAATATTGGAGCAACAAACCAGCATCAGAACGTGAAGTAATATTAGAAGAATACGTAGATGGTTTGCATTTTATTTTATCAATCGGAATTGATTTAGGTATTGATAAAAACTTCCTATTCTATAAGTGTGCACAGACGAATAAAACACAAGTAGAAATTTTCTTAGACACATATGCGAAGGTGATTCGTTTTACAGATCAACCATCTATTACGAACTATATTGAATTATTTACAAGCTATCTTCGACTTGGACAAGCACTTGAGTTTGAACAAGAAGAGATTGAAAAGGCATATTTAGATAAAAATGAAGTAAATCATCAGCGTCAAACACAAGGATACTAAGTTAATTTTTGAATATTTCAATTTCATTTTGTATAATGAAGTGACTGAAGAAAAAGGAGGGTGTTGGCAATGACAAAATTAGACGAGACATTGACAATGCTAAAAGAATTAACAGATGCACGTGGTATTGCGGGTAACGAGCGTGAACCACGTGAAGTAATGAAGAAATATATTGAGCCGTTTGCGGACGAACTTTCTACTGATAATTTAGGAAGTTTAGTTGCGAAAAAAGTAGGGGAAGAAAACGGCCCGAAAATTATGGTTGCAGGTCATTTAGATGAAGTTGGCTTTATGATTACGCAAATTGATGACAAAGGTTTCCTTCGTTTCCAAACAGTTGGTGGCTGGTGGTCACAAGTTATGCTTGCGCAGCGCGTGACAATTGTAACGCGTAAAGGAGATGTAACAGGTGTAATCGGTTCAAAACCACCTCATATCTTACCTCCAGAAGCGCGTAAAAAGCCAGTTGAAATTAAAGACATGTTCATCGATATTGGTGCTTCTAGCCAAGAAGAAGCAATGGAGTGGGGCATACGACCAGGAGATCAAGTTGTACCTTATTTTGAATTCCAAGTGATGAAGAATGAGAAAATGTTACTTGCAAAAGCATGGGATAACCGAATTGGTTGTGCAATTGCAATTGACGTATTAAAACAATTAAAAGATGAAAAGCATCCAAACGTTGTATATGGCGTAGGGACTGTACAAGAAGAAGTCGGTCTTCGTGGTGCGAAAACATCTGCAAACTATATTAAACCAGATATCGCATTCGCAGTAGATGTTGGTATCGCTGGTGACACACCTGGTGTAACTTCAAAAGAAGCGCAAAGTAAAATGGGTGATGGACCACAGATCATTTTATATGATGCTTCTGTTATTGGGCATACAGGTTTACGTGACTTTGTAGTTGATGTTGCTGATGAATTACAAATTCCATACCAATATGATTCAGTAGCGGGCGGTGGAACGGATGCAGGTGCAATTCATATCGCTGTAAATGGTATTCCGTCTATGGCAATTACGATTGCAACGCGTTACATTCATTCTCATGCGGCAATGTTACACCGTGATGACTATGAAAATGCAGTGAAGTTAATTGTGGAAGTTATTAAACGTCTTGATAAAGAGGCTGTACATAACATTACATTTAATTAATAGAAAAAGCGAAGGAGAGGAGCCTCTCCTTCGCTTTTTTATGTTTAAAAAGGTCGTTCTAAACCAGCTGCAGTATGAGCCCCTAAAATTATTAAACGAGTTAATTGCATGGCCATAAAATGCGGGGTATATATCATTCCTCTTTTTAGCCATGACATAATTATGCCGAGGTGGGCACCAGTAACATAACTAATGAGAATATCACGTGGAACCATTAGTTTTTCATCGTTAGGTTGTGAAATAGAGAGGCTTAATGTTAAATGTGTTTGAATTGCTTTCATCATCTTATACGTATAGTTTCCGGCAGCTTTATCACCAAGCATGACGTTATAGAAGTTCGCGTTTTCTGCGATATGTTCAAATAAAGCTAAGAAATTTGGGTGTGGTGAATCAAATGCAAGTTGAAAATCTTCTTTATTTCTATTTTTCGGTTTAATAACTTCTGTTAGCTTCTCTAACATTTCCTCAATGCTTTTATCTAATAAGTCATATTTATCGTGGTAATGGCTATAAAACGTAGCACGATTTACAGGAGCACGTTCTGCAATATGTTGAACAGTTACATTTTCAAACCCTTTTTCGCCTACTAAAGCGACAAAAGCATCCTGTATGAGTTGTCTCGTCCGTTTTACACGTGGATCATTTGTATTTTTAATAGACATTTTTATTTCCCCTCGTTTAATTTTCTATACTTAAACAACATATTGGTATTATATTGTTGTTTAAGCGACATTTCATACGTAAATTGTCGGTTGTAGATTTAAAATAATTATTTATAATTATAAACGATAGTCCTTCAGAAATCAGCACCGCTCGCAGGTAGATAAATTTCGATTTACACCGCAGATGGTGTGATTTTTTTGTTTAAAGGTTAATATAATTAACAATTAAATAGTCTAAACAATAAGGACGTAAATAGTTTAGAAAAAAATTATATGCGATATAAGGAGAGGAATGCAATGAATCAGTTTCGAAGAATGGTGATTATCAACATTATCACATTAATTGTACTAGTTGGCGGTGGTATTGGCGGTTATTACTATTACAATCAAGCGGAAAATTACTTAAAAACAGACAATGCAAAAATTGATGGAAAGGTAATTCCGATTGCATCACCAGTAGCAGGTAAATTAACTGACTGGAAAGCTGAAGTAGGTAAGAACTACAACGAGAATGATAAATTAGGTGCTGTCACTGTAGCAGCAGCTAATGGAGAACAAACAGTAGATGTAACAATTCCGCAAAATGCAACAGTTGTACAATCAAATGCAACGACAAATGCTTTCGTTGGAGCAGGTAGCCCGATTGCTTACGCATTTGATATGAACAATTTATGGGTAACAGCAAACATTGAAGAAACAGATGTTGACGATGTTCAAAAAGGTCAAGATGTAGATGTGTATGTAGATGCATACCCAGATACAACGTTAACAGGAAAAGTAGAACAAGTTGGCTTAACAACAGCGAACACATTCTCTATGTTGCCATCAAGCAACGCAACAGCGAACTATACGAAAGTAACACAAGTAGTACCAGTTAAAATTTCTTTAGATCATAGCAAATCAGTAAATATTGTTCCTGGCATGAATGTGACAGTTCGTATTCATAAGTAAGGGGGAGATGAGATGTCCTCAATCGTAATTGCAGGATATGCACTATTTTGTATAATCGTCTTCTTCCTTGTAAATCGTCTTTTACGAAAGAAAAAAACGAAAATGGGAGAAGAACAAGTCCCAGCCGTAAGTAAAATAGAAGTAAGTAAAGTTGAAACAGAAGAGAAAGAAATTGAACGAAAGCAAGAATCGGAAATTTCTAATGTGGTTGAGTTAGAAACAGGAAAGCAAGAAGGAGTAAAACAAGAAAAAGAAGTGCCGAAAAAACAAACGTCTATGCCTATAGAGAATGTGAACGTAAAAGCAGTTGTAGCTGTATTAATTCTCGGCATGTTCGTTTCTATTTTAAACCAAACAATCATTAACGTTGCATTGCCTCCGTTAATGAATGAATTTAATGTATCAACTTCAACAGCACAATGGTTAATTACAGGTTTCATGCTTGTAAATGGTATTTTAGTACCGATTAGTGCCTTTTTAGTTTCACGATTTACGTATCGTAAATTATTCATAGCAGCAATGTTATTCTTCACGGTAGGATCTATCATTTGTGCTACTTCGGGAAACTTTACAATGATGATGACGGGCCGCGTTATTCAAGCGGTTGGTGCGGGTATTTTAATGCCGGTTGGTATGAATATCTTCATGACATTATTCCCGCCTCATAAGCGCGGAGCAGCGATGGGATTACTAGGTGTAGCGATGATTTTAGCACCAGCCATCGGACCAACTGTAACAGGTTGGGTGATTGAAAACTATAGCTGGAACTTAATGTTCTATGCGATGTTTATTATCGGTTTAATTATTACGTTCCTCTCTTTAAAATTCTTTACACTAGCTCAGCCGGTGTCTAAAACGAAATTAGATATATTCGGTGTGGTTAGTTCAAGTATTGGACTAGGAAGCTTATTGTACGGATTTAGTGAAGCTGGAAATAATAGTTGGACTAGTGCAGAAGTCATTATTTCACTTGTTATCGGTGTAATTGGTTTAGCGTTATTTATTTGGAGAGAATTAACAACGGACAATAAAATGCTTGATTTACAAGTATTTAAATATCCAGTATTTACTTTCACTTTAGTAATTAACGCAATCGTTACGATGGCATTATTCGGAGGTATGTTATTGCTTCCGGTATATTTGCAAAACATTCGTGGCTTCACGCCAATTGAATCTGGTTTACTACTACTTCCAGGATCATTAATTATGGGGATCATGGGACCAGTAGCGGGTAAATTATTCGATAAATATGGCATTCGTCCATTAGCGATAATTGGATTGGCAATTACGACGTATGCGACATATGAATTTACAAAGTTATCAATGGATACACCATATAGCGTTATTATGACGGATTATATTATACGTTCAATTGGTATGTCATTCATTATGATGCCAATTATGACAGCTGGTATGAACGCACTGCCGATGAAATTAATTTCTCACGGTACAGCAACGCAAAATACGTCAAGACAAGTAGCGGGTTCAATCGGAACAGCGATTTTAATCACACTTATGACGCAACAAACAACTGCTCACGTAGCAGATTATGGAAACATGCTAACAACATCAAATCCAATTTTAGTTGATAAAGTGCACGGCATGGGTCAAAGTTTAGCGGCCTTAGCTGGATCAGCGCAAGCAGGAGATGCGATGAGCACGCAACTATTATATGGCCAAATTTCAAAGCTATCTGCAATTAACGGTATTAACGATGCCTTCTTAATTGCGACGATACTTGCAGGGATTGCTTGGGTGTTATCGTTCTTCTTACCATCAGGCAATAAAGCAAATAAAAAAGCAGGGAATTAATTTCCCTGCTTTTTTGTCTTTTTAAAGAGTGAGATATAAAAAATGATAACCAGTTACGGAGCACAGCCCTGTTATAAACAAAATCGTCCCCATAGAACGAATATTCGATATGTGTCTTCCGCTTATAATAGCTAATAGTCCAGCTAAAGAGAAGAAACTCCAATATAAAGTCCCTGAAATTGGAACCATCTCCTCTAAGCCTATTCCATAACCTATACAAATGATAGGAACAACGATAAGAGATATGCTAATTAAGCCAGCTATAATAGTAAGTGATTTACGACATTTAATACCAGCAATAATTAAAAAAATGCCAACGATAAATTCACATAACATCAAAGTAAGAGCTAAAATCATCCAAGTTAATATTCCGAACACTTCTGTATTACCTCCGATTTGTAGGTTTCTAAAAAATATTATATATAGAATGAATCACCTACAGACATGAGTACCCAGAAGATAACCCCTAATATACCAGCGATAAAAATAATGAATCCCATATTACGTATACTTTTAATTTTTGCTTGGAATCCACTTAATCCTGCCAATAATCCGGTTAAAGAAAACAGTATCCAATATAAAGTAGTTGAAATAGGAAGGAATATATCGCTATTCACCCCCATGACCCAAAAAACAAAAGGTAGTGTGACAAAGGATAGGATAAGTAGCCCCATTAAACTAACAAATAATTTACGATGTTTAATGCTAGTAATAATAAAAAAAATACCACCGAAAAATCCGCATAAAACAAGAAGTGGCATATAAACAACCCAAAGTAAGCTCAACATATATAATCTCCTTCTATGTAATGAGTTATATTTTACTACATAAGGTTTATCTTGGATATTGTTAATAAATATGTATAATTTGATAGAAATGAGAAGTTAAATATAAAGAACATTAGAATAGTCAGCTTTAGTGCAGTACCTGTCGTATCTATAATAGATTCACATAAGGCGATTTGTGATTTATCTGCAAATAAACTTTTATAAATTATTAGTGGGAGTATAAGGAACCCAGTTATAAAACCAGTGCCCCAAAATGCAAATAGAGTAGAGGGAATAAACTGTCTCCATGACATGGATGTTTTTTGCGTATCTGAAAACTTTGCAGTGGATTGCATATGAAAAAAACTTCTTTTTTATTTATATATTGATTTTTATTTTTTGATAGTAAAAGGTGGAATGGGGATGTCACTAATAAATTTAATTTTTAAGTAAGAAATGATCAGTGGCGGATAAAGAATCCACCACTGATGGAAGTTTTATAATAAAGCAATGGTATTATTTAGCATGTGTAATAAAATAGCTGGAATAATAGAATTTGTTTTTTTACATAAAATAGCCATAAATAGACCTAGGATGAACATACTAAACATCACACCAGTTGAGTACATATGACCTATTCCGAAGAGAAAGCTAGACCCAAGTGCAGCAATCCAAAAAGGAAAGCGCTGTTGTAGGAAGTGAAGAATAATACCACGGAATATAAGTTCTTCAAAAATAGGTACAAATATAGCGGTACCAAGTAGCAGTACTAGTTTGTATTGTTTTAACATGTCTAGGTTTAAAGCGGATGACTGTTCTTTTACCGCATCAGGAAAAAGATTATTAATTATAAATATGTCACTAACAATATGTAGTCCGTAGAAAAGAATGATATAGATGTATGTGCTTACTTTTTTTAATGCTGTAAAGTTTAGAGTTGGGACAATTAAATTTCTTAACGGTTTATATGCATAAATTAAAATTAATAAAATGCATAATACAAATAAATGCCTTCCAAAAGTAGTAAGTGATTTTGCTAAAGTAATTTGTTTTGGATCAGTTAGACCTTCTGTATAAATAACGGTAGGAAGGCCTATAAAGAGATCGGCTAGAAATCCTGTTCCCCAAATCGCAAAAACGAGCGAAAATAGAAATTGTGAGAGTGACATAGAATGTTTTTGTGGGTAAGTTAGTTGCGTGGCTTGTATAATAGTGAATCACCTATCCTTGTTTATTTAATAGTCGTATATAAAGATTATGGAATGTTTGTACAAAAAAGTCATCATTGTAGTAAAAAAGATATGTTGAAGCTACTATTTACAGATAGTAATAATTTTATATTGATGTTCTGTACAAACGGTTTGTCTAAAAGTGTTAACGGAAGAGTTTATAATTGTGATAAAAGAGTAAAGAGAGGTATTGTAATACCTCTTTCTTAAGGTAAAAAAGCGATTATGTTAGTCAAAATGTGTAATAGTATAGCTGGTATAATAGATTTAGTTTGTTTGTACAATAGACAAGCGAAAATTCCAGTCACAAATGCACTAAACATAACTCCCACAGAGTACGTATGAGCAATACCGAAAATTAAACTTGAGAGGATTACAGCTGGCCAAAAGGTAAACTTCTCTTCGAAAAAACGAAGAAGAATACCTCTGCATACAAGCTCTTCAAAAATAGGTGCCAAAATTCCACCAGCTAGAAGTAAGAGAAGTGGATAGTGCTCTAGTGTTGAAAGTTGTAATGCATCAGACTGTTCTTGTACGGATGAAGGGAATAATTTATCTAGCACAAACATATCTACAAACAAGGTGATTACATAATAAATAAGAACATAGATGTACATCCGAAAAGATTTTAAAACTCGAAAATTGAATATAGGTAATACTAGTTCTTTCAGTGGTTTATATTTCGTGATAAATATGATTAGTAAAAGTAAGGCGACTAATTCATAACTTACATTTTCTATAGAATCAAGCAAAAATTTATTTGTATCTGGGTTAATGTATCGATATAACTCAATAGGTAAAAATGTAAGAATTATATTTATTAATGAGAGACATGGAAAGAGAATGAATAAAACTCCAAGAAATTGTCCCCATGACATAGAGTATTTCTGTTCATTAGAAAGTTGTGTAGCGGCTTGCATTTATAAAATCACCTCTTTATATTTGTATATTTAATTATAAAGTATTCTATTGTCGAATGTAACATTTAAATATTACATATAAAGGTTTATTTTCCATAAAATAATAAAAGAGGTATCACCCTATAGTGATGCCTCTTTCTCATTGATAACTATGTTCTGCCTTGTTATTCGATTTTGATTGCTCTATTTGTAATTCACGCTCTACCAATCGATCTAACTGCTGAATAGCTTTTAATGCTTTTTCATAAGAAATTGTTCTATAATGGTGCGCTCCGCCCGGTTCTTCATCTGCTTCATCTGCCCATTTAATGATGTTTTGAAGAGATGTTCTTTCGATTTCTTGCTGTAATAAGAAAGAATCTGTATGAAGAAGAATTGCGATAGAAATTTCTTTTGCTAGTTTAGGGTGCTCTCCTAATCTAATAAGCAATTTATGAGCTCTTTCTGCTCCTTTAATTGCGTGTATATCATTCTTTTTATATAAATCATAGTCCCATTCGCCACCTGTGTACCACGTATGATGTCCGATATCATGAAGGAAACCGGCTTTTGTCGCAGCATCGACTGAGGCGTGATGCTTTTTAGCTAAGTGAAACGCATGGTAAGCGACAGCAATCGCGTGGACCATCCCAGAACGATTTACGTATTTTTGTGTAATATGGTGTTTAAAAATTTGTTCAAGCGTAATACGGTGCATAAAACATTCACTCCTTTTTATCCCGCTTTAACGGGCAGTAAGATTCCTACTTCAAAATTCGGCGAATACGAGGAAGTTAGGTGGGGAATCAACTGCCCGTAAAAGCCCGATTGGTTCAACTAATAATTAGTGTGGGGGGACACCGCCCACTGATTAAAGTTTCACTTTATCTAATGGTGTCTATAAAGAAAATCGATCGGTTTAAATGTATTTTGAACATTGTACTCCATCGAGTAGCGTTAGTAAAGTAGAAATGTTTAGGAGAAGAAAAAATCACCTTAGCTTATGCGAAGGTGATTTTCAAATTGCTTATTTTTTTAATCCTTGCTCTAGTGTTTCTAACATTTCGTGCTTTTCATTTTCATCAGCGTTTTTCCAAATGACTTCAAATAAAACACCAAGACCTGGTAGCATTTTTTCTTCACCGCTTTGAATTGCATCGACAATTGTTTCTTGCAATTGGTCTTGTGTATTACCAGATACATTTGCTAATACAGCACCGCGTAAATTAAAACTCATTGTTTTCACCTCTTCTTCAGAATTGAAACTGACGTTAGTTTTTGTTCTTTTTTATGTAAATATGTATGAAAAATAGGCTATAATGATAAGACAAGAAGAGAGGGAAATACATATTATGAAAAACATTGATTCAGTACAAAATCCGCGTGTGAAGCAGTGGAAAAAGCTGCAAACGAAAAAAGAGCGCGATAAAAAAGGTTTATTGTTTGTAGAAGGATTCCACTTAGTGGAGGAAGCTTTAAAGGCAGGAATTGTAACGGAACTTATCGTTTCAGATCAGACAGACCTTCCGAAAGATTGGACAGTTAATGATGTGGAAATGTATATCGTACCTGAAGCAATTGTAAAAGTACTTCGTGAAACAGAAACGACGCAAGGTGTATTTGCTGTTTGTGAAAAGCATGAGAAGGAAGTAGCTCTTGCAGATGGGAAGTTTCTTTTATTAGATGGCCTTCAAGACCCGGGCAACTTAGGAACAATTATTCGTACAGCTGATGCAGCTGGTATTCATGCCGTTGTGCTTGGAGAAGGATGCGTTGATGCATATAATAGTAAAGTGCTTCGCTCTACACAAGGTTCTATTTTTCATTTACCAGTTGTAAAAGGTAACTTAGAAGAATGGGTAGACAAGCTAAAAGAAAATAAAGTTCCTGTATATGGAACAGCTCTTGAAAATGGAGTTCCGTATGGTGAAGTAACACCAGCTGGTAGTTTTGCATTAATTGTAGGAAATGAAGGAAGCGGCGTACGCCAAGAAATTCTTGCAAAAACGGATCGAAACTTGTATATTCCGATTTACGGAGGGGCAGAATCATTAAATGTTGCAGTTGCAGCAGGGATTTTAACGTATTATTTGCAAAGCCCAGTTGCGAACAAATAAAAAACTTCTTATAATAAGTTGAAGTATATTATATTAAAAGTTAAATAACGAAAAACGTTGATAGAGAAGAGTAACTTACAAAATCGCCATATAGGGAGAGAATGCCTTAGACTGAAAGCATTCTTATGGTAGACGGAAGTGAATTCACCTCTGGAGTTGACGCCAGGACCATGTGTATGTAAAGGCGTTCCGGTCAGAATTGATCGTTATAACTAATGAGTGGGCAGACTTGTTCTGTCAATTTAGGGTGGTACCGCGAATTTACCTCGTCCCTTTTTGGGAGCGAGGTTTTTTTATTTTTAAAATTAGGAGGGTTCCAAATGGAAGCACGTTTAAAAGAGCTAAAGCAAAAAGCGTTAGAGCTTATTGAAGAAGCGAAAGAGCTAAAAGGCTTAAACGACGTACGCGTAGCGTATTTAGGAAAAAAAGGTCCAATTACAGAAGTATTACGCGGCATGGGAAAATTATCAGCAGAAGAGCGTCCACGTATGGGAGCATTAGTAAATGAAGTACGTGAAGCAATTCAAACGCGTCTAGACGACAAAATCAGTAACTTGGAAAAAGCAGTAATTGAAGCGAAATTAGCTACTGAAACAATTGATGTTACACTACCAGGTCGTCCTGTTGAAACAGGTTGTCACCATCCGTTAACAGCTGTTGTTGAGCAAATTGAAGATGTATTCATCGGTATGGGTTATGAAGTAGCTGAAGGAACAGAAGTAGAAAAAGACTACTACAATTTCGAAGCATTAAACTTACCGAAAGATCACCCAGCGCGTGATATGCAAGATACATTCTACATTACGGAAGAAACGTTACTACGTACACATACCTCTTCTGTGCAAGCACGTACGATGGAAAATAATAAAGAAAAAGGCCCAATTAAAATTATTTGTCCTGGTAAAGTGTATCGCCGCGATGACGATGATGCGACGCATTCGCACCAGTTCATGCAAATTGAAGGTCTTGTAATTGATAAAAACATTCGCATGAGTGATTTAAAAGGTACACTGCAAGTATTCGTGAAAAAGATGTTCGGTGAAGATCGTGAAATCCGTCTTCGTCCAAGTTTCTTCCCATTCACAGAGCCATCTGTAGAGATGGATATTTCTTGTATGATGTGTCACGGCAAAGGTTGCGGCACTTGTAAAGGAACTGGCTGGATCGAAATTTTAGGAGCAGGTATGGTTCACCCGAACGTACTTGAAATGGCTGGTTATGATTCAAAAGAATATCAAGGTTTCGCATTCGGTATGGGCGCAGAGCGTATCGCAATGTTGAAATACGGCGTGGATGACATTCGTCATTTCTATACAAATGATGTACGTTTCTTACAACAATTCAAACGAGCGTAAGGGAAGGAGAGGATAAGTATGTTCGTATCATATCGTTGGTTACAAGAGTATGTAGATATTAAAGATGTAACAGCACAAGAACTAGCAGACAAAATCACGAAAAGTGGTATTGAAGTAGAAGGTGTTGAAGTATTAAATAAAGGTGTAAAAGGTGTTGTAGTTGGTCACGTATTAGAATGTGAAAAACACCCAGAAGCTGATAAATTAAGCAAATGCTTAATCGATATCGGTGAAGAAGAACCAGTTCAAATTATTTGTGGAGCTGCTAACATTGCAAAAGGTTTAAAAGTACCAGTTGCAAAAGTTGGCGCTGTACTTCCTGGTAATTTCAAAATCAAAAAAGCAAAACTACGTGGTGAAGCTTCTCATGGTATGGTTTGTGCTCTTCAAGAGCTTGGCATTGATGGGAAATTAGTTTCAAAAGAATACGCAGATGGTATCTTCATCTTCCCAAGTGACGCTGAAGTTGGTGCAGATGCACTTGAAATTTTAAATTTACATGATGAAGTACTTGAGCTTGGTTTAACACCAAACCGTGCTGATTGCTTAAACATGTTAGGTGTTGCATATGAAGTAGCTGCTATTTATGGACGTGAAGTAAAACTTCCAGCTATCGACTTACAAGAAACTGCAGAAAAAACTTCTGATTACATTTCTGTAAGCGTAGAAGCGAAAGAAGAAAACCCATTATATATTGCAAAAATGGTGAAGAACGTAAAAATTGGTCCATCACCAATGTGGATGCAAACTCGCCTTATGGCAGCTGGCATTCGTCCAATTAGCAACGTAGTTGATATTACAAACTACATTTTAATGGAATACGGTCAACCGTTACATGCATTCGATTACGATAAATTAGGTTCAAAAGAAATCGTTGTTCGTCTTGCAAAAGAAGGCGAAAAAATTGAAACGTTAGATGATCAAGAACGTACATTACAAAGCCACCACCTTGTAATTACAAACGGCACAAAAGCTTTAGCTGTTGCTGGTGTAATGGGCGGAGCGGATTCTGAAGTTACAAATGAGACAGTAAACGTTTTAATTGAATCTGCATACTTCGCAGGTCAAACAGTGCGCCGTACATCAAAAGACTTAGGTCTTCGCAGTGAATCAAGTGCACGTTTCGAAAAAGGAATCGACCCAACACGTACATTTGAAGCAATTCAACATGCAGCTGCTTTAATGGCGAAATACGCTGGCGGAGAAGCGCTTGAAGGTGTAGTAGAAGCTGACAACTTACAAGTACAAGAGCGTACAGTATCTGTTACTGCTGAAAAAGTAAACCGTGTATTAGGTACAAATATTTCTGCAAGTGAAATGGGTACAATGTTCACAAACTTGAAGTTCCCATTCACAGAAGTAGAAGGAACATTCCATGTGAATGTACCAGCACGTCGTCCTGATATTACAATTTCAGAAGACTTAGTAGAAGAAGTGGGCCGCTTATACGGTTATGACCACATTCCAGTTACATTACCTTCTGGAACGATGACACGTGGTAAATTAACATCAGCACAAACAAAGCGTCGTAAAGTACGTCGCTTCTTAGAAGGTGCTGGTTTATATGAAGCAATTACGTATTCATTAACAAGCGCTGACAAAGCGAAACAATATATGGTTGAGCCAAACGAAAAGGCACCTGTAAATCTTGCACTTCCAATGAGTGAAGAACGTAGCCAACTTCGTTTAAGCTTAGTACCACAATTGTTAGAAGCAGTTTCATACAATATTGCACGTAAAAACGATAGTGTTGCTTTATACGAAGTAGGTTCTATCTTCTTGCCAACAGAAGAAGGAGAACTTCCGAAAGAAGAACAACATCTTGCAGGTGTGATGACAGGTCTTGCTCTTCACCATGCATGGCAAGGTGAGAAGAAGGTTGTAGACTTCTTCGTTGTGAAAGGTGTACTAGAGGGACTATTCGACGTACTTGGCGTTTCAAACCAAATCACTTATGCACCAGCAAAACGTGAAGGTATGCACCCAGGTCGTACAGCTGACATCGTATTAGATGGCGAAGTAATTGGTTTCATCGGTCAATTGCACCCAGAAGCAGAAAAACAATTAGATGTGAAAAATACATTCGTATTTGAACTATCTCTTGTAAAAGTATTCGGTACAGACGCAGAAGAGACTTACTACTCAGCAATTCCACGTTTCCCATCTATGACACGTGACATGGCTGTTGTCGTAACGAAAGAAACAAAAGCTGGTGAAATGAAGCAAGTCATTGCTGAAGCTGGCGGAGAACTTCTGAAAGACGTAACGCTATTTGACTTATACGAAGGTGAAAAAATGGAAGAAGGCAAGAAATCACTTGCATTCTCTATGACCTACTTCGATGCAGAACGTACGTTAACAGACGAAGAAGTAACAGAAGCACATAACCGTGTATTAACAACGGTAGAAGAGAAATTTGGTGCGGAGTTACGTAAGTAATAAAAAAATTGCCGGATTCATTCCGGCAATTTTTTTATTGCACAATTGTAGAAAGATGTCGGTAAGTCGATATATTATAAAAATCGCTTATATATTTTTTGACATCTTGCATCTTTCTCTCGAATGTAGTACATTAATTTTAGTTTAACAAAATGAAAGACGATGATAAGGAAAAGTAGTATATACTATAATCCAAAGCGAGTCAGGGACGGTGAGAGCCTGGTGAGGCGGTATATGTGAAGAACACCTTGGAGTTGCTAACCGAAATTGAATCTTGTATTCAAGAGTAGACTTAGACGGGAATCCGGCCTGTTACAAACCGGGAAGTATGTATTACATACGAGGTAAAGTTGGTCTTTATGACAAATTGGGTGGTACCGCGAAGTTTAACCTTTCGTCCCTTTATGGATGAAAGGTTTTTTTGTATTTAAATATATCAGCAAAGGAGAATTTCACTATGGAAAACACATTAGTAAAAAGTCTGTATAGAGATACAGATAAATACGCAGGTCAAACAGTACAAGTATCAGGGTGGATTCGTAACTTACGTGATTCAAAAGCATTTGGTTTCATCGAATTAAACGACGGTAGCTTCTTCAAAAGCGTTCAAATCGTTTTCGATACAGAATTAGATAACTTCAAAGAAATTGCAAAGCTTCCACTTAGCTCTTCAGTTAAAGTAGAAGGAAAAGTAATTGCAACGCCTGGAGCGAAGCAACCATTTGAAATTAAAGCAGAAAAAATTGATATCGAGGGCTTATCAGATTCTGATTACCCACTTCAAAAGAAGCGTCACACGTTTGAATACTTACGTACAATCGCTCACTTACGTCCAAGAACAAATGCATTCTCTGCAACGTTCCGCGTACGTTCTATCGCAGCATTTGCGATTCACCAATTCTTCCAAGAGCGTGGATTTGTACATGTTCACACACCAATCATCACTGGTAGTGATACAGAAGGTGCGGGCGAAATGTTCCGCGTAACAACGCAAGATTTAAATAACGTACCAAAAGGTGAAGACGGAAAAGTTGATGAATCAAAAGATTTCTTCGGTAAAGAAACAAACTTAACAGTAAGTGGACAGCTGAACGCTGAAGCTTATGCATTAGCATTCCGTGATGTATACACATTCGGACCTACATTCCGTGCAGAAAACTCAAACACAACTCGTCACGCTGCTGAGTTCTGGATGGTTGAGCCTGAGATTGCATTTGCTGAATTAGGTGACGTAATGAACCTTACAGAAGATATGCTGAAATATGCAATGAAATACGTATTAGAGCATGCACCAGAAGAAATGGAATTCTTCAACAGCTTCGTTGATAAAACAGTTCTAGAGCGCATGAACAACGTCATCAACTCTGACTTTGGTCGCATCACTTATACAGAAGCAATTAAAGTACTTCAAGAATCAGGTGCTGACTTCAAATACCCAGTAGAATGGGGTATTGACTTACAAACAGAGCACGAAAGATACTTATCAGAAGAAATCTTCAAACGCCCTGTATTCGTAACTGACTATCCGAAAGACATTAAAGCATTCTACATGCGCTTAAATGAAGACGGTAAAACAGTAGCTGCTACTGACCTTCTAGTTCCTGGCATCGGCGAATTAATCGGCGGAAGTCAACGTGAAGAAAGAATGGACGTTTTAGTAGACAGAATTAAAGAATTAGGTATGAACGAAGAGGACTACTGGTGGTACTTAGAGCTTAGAAAATACGGCGGTACAAAACACGCTGGATTCGGTCTAGGTTTCGAGCGCTTCCTAATGTACATCACTGGCATGGCTAACATCCGTGACGTCATTCCATTCCCAAGAACTCCAGGTTCTTCTGAATTCTAAAATATGAAAAAAGCGAGAGGATTTCCTCTCGCTTTTTATTTTGCATAGTTTATTACCTCATAGCAAAAAGTAACGCGAAGGGGTGAATATAAATGAGTAAAAAAGTGAAAAAAGATCATTCAAGATCCAGCCTTGGCTCTCCAGAAGTAGAAGGACAAGGAACGACGACACATGAAACGGGTTCTCATAAAGTATCTTCATCAAATAAGAAGCAGAAACGAAGCTAACATAAAAAAGGGAGAGTCTTGGCGGCTTTCCCTTTTTGTGTATTATATCTTATTATCATTAATCTCTTTTGTAATTTTATCTACATCTTTGTCTAATCGATCTAAATAGAAAAACCACAGTAAACTCATGAACACGTAATAGATGGCCATAACGCCAAGATTATCAGATATGTTTTCGAATGTAGATTTAGTAGTGAAGAAAGCGCCCCAAACAGTAGAAATAATGAAGTAAGAAAGCGGGCCTACGAGGTGTACGAAAACATATAATAACTTTTTCGCTTTTGCAGCGTTCATATGAAATACCTTCTTTTTCTGATCATAAATTCAAGTTCCTCACAGAAGTGTTGTAGTTTTGCTGGATTATGTATTAACAAGCGGGCATCGTGTTTCCCGATAAATCTGCGGATCCGAAAGTTTAATAAGAAAGATCGACCATAACGCTCTATTAAATCGTTGAAGGCTGGTTGTTCACTTAGTAGCTGAATGTTTTCCCTAATTTCGAACTGTCTTTTGTGTGGATCACCTAGTAAGATATTTAGAATCATTTGTAGAAGTAGCAATGGGAATCCTCTCCTTAGTTTGAATAATCTGTATATTTGTATTGTAACAAAAATATAAGGTCTATAGTAGGGTTAAACAAAAAAACAGGAGTTTGTAGGCTCCTGTTTTTGTCGATACTATTTTAATAAGCGAAACGCCTTCTCCTTATTAGCGAAATGGAGTTTCACAAACTCAGGTAATCGTTCTTTACCAAGCTTTTGAATTAATTTAGCAGCGGCGATATCAACTTGTTTACCTGCACCCTTTGGAAGTGGCATACCAGCTTTTTTACTTAGTTCGTCAAACTGTTTTACAAATGAGTAACGAGCTAAAATAGAAGCAGCGGCTACTGCTAAATGGACGCTTTCGCCTTTCGTCGCGAAGTAAACATTTTCACGCTGTACCTGTTTTTGTTTTGCTAAATATTTGTAGTATGTATCAGGTTGTGTGAATTGGTCGATTAAGACGCCTTCAGGTTTTGTAGGTGCAATTTTAGCTAATAAGTTTGTAATAGCTTTATTATGTAGTAAAGCTTTTAACTTACCTTGGTTGTTTCCTTTATCAAATAGCTCGTTATATTTTTCGTTATGAAGGACAAGAGAGCTGTAAGGAACAACGTGTAGAAGTTGTTTTGCAATGGCAGTAATTTGATCGTCATTTAAGTTTTTAGAGTCTTTTACACCAAGTTCTTTTAGTAGTGGAATTTGCTTCGCATCTACATATACAGCAACTACTGTCATCGGTCCGAAGAAATCACCAGTACCAACTTCATCTGACCCTATGATAGACATTGTACCAATCGAAGTAGGCGGTGCATAACGGTGTGAATCGATAGATTTTTTTACAGCTGTTTTCGGTGTTTGATAGACGGTTTGCCAACGAGCAGCTTCTACTTCAGCACGTCCACCTTGGAACATTACTTTTCCGGATTTATACGCTGTAATTGTGCAAGATGGCACCTTTGCCATGAAGATCCCGCCTTGTGGAATTTTCGGGCTAAGCGATTGTTTATATTGTTGTTTCATGTCTTCAATTACTGTAGAATTTGTTTGAATTACGATAGAATTTGACATAATAGTCACCCCTTTTTTTATATTGTTATTTTTATCATATCGGATTGTTCTTTCTGTTTCCATATTATGAAGGTTCATGGTATGATAAACTTTAGGATTCTGTACGTGATTGGAGGCCGGTGAGTTGTCACAACAAAAGGGAAAGAAAAGTCGAATTAATGTAGAAATCTATGGTCAGCAATATTCAGTTGTTGGCGATGAAAGTACAAGTCATATCCGCATGGTAGCAGCGATTGTGGATGATAAAATGCGCGAACTCAATGCCAAGAATCCTTCGCTTGACACGAGTAGACTAGCGGTATTGACGGCGGTAAACGTCATACACGATTACATAAAATTAAAAGAAGAACATGAGAAATTGAAAGAAAGTATGACAAAAAAAGGAATGGAATAACATGATTGATATTATTATCATTTTACTGCTTGTTATGGGATTTTTCCTCGGCTTACGAAGAGGTTTTATTCTGCAACTTGTAAAGTTAACAAGCTTTATTATCGCATACCTTGTTGCATACTGGTACTGTAAAGATTTAGCGCCAGCACTTGCGAAATTCATTCCGTATCCATTTGATAAAAACGTATCTGTTCCAGAATGGATTGATGCAAATAATATTGAAAAAGTATTTTATCAAGCACTTGCGTTTATCGTACTATTTATTATTACAAAAATCGCACTTTCATTACTTGGTAATTTGTTAAATATGTTTGCAGAAATACCGGTTTTAAAGCAAGTTAATGCGTTTGCGGGGGCAATCCTCGGATTTTTAGAAGTGTATATTATTTTGTTTGTTTTAATTATCGTTGGAAATATCCTTCCAATTGAACAACTACAAACACCATTACAAAAATCATCAATTAGCAAAATAATTGTAGACGATACACCGATTCTCTCTGAAAAGGTGAAGGAACTATGGCAGACAGGTAGCAGAGTATAACTTCTCTTTTTTCGGAAAGAGAAGTTTTTTTCTATGAAAGAAAGGCGGGGCAATGATGAAAGTAAATAAAAAACAAGTTATCAAATTATTAGAGACAATCGGGCTTTTTATGGAACTAAAGGGCGCGAATCCATTTAAAATATCTGCATTTCGTAAAGCGGCAGCAGCATTAGAAAGTGACGATCGTAGCCTTTCTGAAATTGAAGATTTCACGAAGATTCCGGGCATTGGAAAAGGAACAGCAGCCGTTATTCAAGAATATATAGAATCGGGAACATCTGAAGTATTACAGGAGCTTGAAAAAGAAGTGCCGAGTAGCTTATTACCGTTATTAAAATTGCCAGGCCTTGGTGGTAAAAAGGTAGCTAAGTTATATAAAGAACTTGGTGTTGTTGATATGGAATCGCTAAAAGCGGTTTGTGAGGAAAATAAAGTACAAGCTTTAGCAGGTTTCGGTAAGAAGACAGAAGAGAAAATATTAGAAGCAATCGATCAAGTAGGATCTCGTCCAGAGCGTTTACCAATCGCGATGGTATTGCCTATTGCCGGGGAAATAGAGGAGAAATTGTCGAATATTGCTGAAGTAATTCGTTTCTCGCGCGCTGGTAGTTTACGCCGTGTTCGTGAAACAGTGAAAGATTTAGACTTTATCATTGCAACGACAGAACCAGCAGCAGTACGTGAGCATTTACTGCAATTCGATAATATGATTGAAGTAATCGCAAGTGGAGATACGAAAGTTTCTGTTCGCCTTCAATATGAATATGATATTTCAATCGATTTCCGTTTAGTAAAACCAGAAGAATTTATTACAACTCTTCACCATTTCACAGGATCAAAAGACCATAACGTGAAAATGCGTCAAATCGCAAAAGATAAAGGCGAGAAAATTAGTGAGTACGGTGTAGAAAACTTAGAAACAGGTGAAGTGAAGACGTTTGAAACAGAAGAGGAGTTCTTTGCTCATTTCGGTCTTCCGTTTATCCCGCCAGAAGTGCGTGAAGATGGAAAAGAAATTGAATTAATTAAAGAGTATCCAAACTTAATTCAGTTTTCCGATATACAAGGTGATTTACATATGCATACAACGTGGAGTGACGGTGCTTTTTCTATTGAAGAAATGGTACAAGCGTGCCGCGCTCGTGGATATAAGTTTATGGCGATTACTGATCACTCACAATACTTGAAAGTAGCGAACGGTTTAACGAAAGAGCGCCTTCGTGAACAAGCGAAAGAAATTGAACGTATGAACGAAAAGTATCCAGACATTACAATTTTACGCGGAATTGAAATGGATATTTTACCGGATGCCTCGCTTGATTTTGATGATGAAGTACTAGCAGAATTAGATTATGTTATTGGAGCGATTCACTCTAGCTTCTCACAAGACCGTGAAACGATTATGAAACGTCTTCGCGCTGCGCTAGAGAATAAGCATGTCACAATGATTGCTCATCCGACAGGACGTCTTCTTGGACGTCGTGAGGGTTATGATGTAGATACAGATTTATTAATTGAACTCGCAAAAGAGACAAATACAGTTTTAGAATTAAATGCGAATCCAAACCGTCTAGATTTAAGCGCGAAATTATTAAAACAAGCACAAGATGCTGGTGTAAAAGTAGCGATTAATACGGATGCTCATACGCTTGAAATGTTAGAAGATATGGAAACAGGTGTAGCAGCGGCACGTAAAGGTTGGATTCAAAAAGATAACGTGATTAACACATGGGATATTGAACGTTTATTAGACTATATTAAACGTAATAAGTAACACAAGGGGGACCTGCAACATGTTAGAAAGAACGTTGCGTGTATTAGAATACAATAAAGTAAAAGAACAATTACTTGAACATACAGCATCTTCACTTGGCCGTGACAAAGTGAAGAATTTAGTACCGAGCACTGATTTTGAAGAAATTGTAGAGATGCAAGATACAACGGATGAAGCAGCGAAAGTCATTCGTTTAAAAGGTAGTGCACCATTAGGTGGTATTACGGATATTCGCTCAAATGTGAAGCGTGCAAAGATTGGAAGTATGTTAAGTCCAAATGAACTACTTGATATTGCTAATACGATGTATGGTAGTCGCAATATGAAACGTTTCATTGAAGATATGGTTGATAATGGTGTCGAGCTTCCGATTTTAGAAACTCATGTCGCTCAAATTGTATCTTTATATGATTTAGAAAAGAAAATTACAAATTGCATCGGTGATGGCGGTGAAGTAGTCGATAGCGCAAGTGATAAACTGCGTGGTATTCGTACTCAAATTCGTACTGCGGAAAGTCGTATTCGTGAAAAGTTAGAAAATATGACGCGTTCTTCAAACGCGCAAAAGATGCTGTCTGACTCGATTGTAACGATTCGTAACGAACGTTACGTAATTCCGGTAAAACAAGAATACCGCGGCGTATATGGCGGTATTGTTCATGATCAATCTGCTTCTGGACAAACGTTATTTATTGAACCGCAAGTCATTGTAGAATTAAATAACGCGCTTCAAGAAGCTCGTGTGAAAGAAAAACAAGAAATCGAACGCATCTTATTGATGTTAACGGAAGAAGTAGCGGTAGAAGCGGATATCGTTTTATCAAACGTAGAAGTAGTTGCGAATCTTGACTTTATCTTTGCGAAAGCCTTTTATGCGAAGCGTATTAAAGCAACGAAGCCAATCGTAAATAACGAGCGCTACATGGATTTAAGACAAGCGCGCCATCCGCTTATTGATCCAGAAATTATCGTGCCAAATAACATTATGTTAGGTAAAGATTTCACGACAATTGTTATTACAGGACCGAATACAGGTGGTAAAACAGTTACGCTGAAAACAGTTGGTATTTGTGTATTAATGGCGCAGTCTGGTCTTCACATTCCAGTAATGGATGAGTCAGAGATTTGTGTATTCAAACATATCTTTGCTGATATCGGTGATGAGCAATCGATTGAACAAAGTTTAAGTACGTTCTCCTCACATATGGTGAACATTGTTGATATTTTAGAAAAAGCTGACTTTGAAAGCTTAGTTTTATTCGATGAATTAGGTGCTGGAACAGACCCGCAAGAAGGGGCTGCACTTGCCATTTCAATTTTAGATGAAGTATGTAATCGCGGTGCTCGTGTTGTTGCTACGACGCATTACCCAGAATTAAAAGCATACGGATATAACCGTGAGCAAGTTATTAATGCGAGCGTTGAGTTTGATGTAAATACATTAAGTCCAACGTATAAATTATTAATCGGTGTACCAGGACGTAGTAATGCCTTTGAAATTTCGAAACGCCTTGGATTATCTGATCGCGTTATTGATCAAGCTCGTAACCACATTAGTACAGATACAAACAAAATTGAAAATATGATTGCGAAGTTAGAGGAAAGCCAGAAGAACGCAGAACGTGACTGGAACGAAGCAGAAGCACTTCGCAAGGAATCTGAAAAACTGCATCGCGAATTACAACGTCAAATCATTGAATTTAACGAAGATCGTGATGAACGATTATTAAAAGCGCAAAAAGAAGGGGAAGAAAAAGTCGAAGCTGCAAAGAAAGAAGCAGAAGGCATTATTCAAGAACTTCGTCAATTGCGTAAAGCACAGCTTGCAAACGTGAAAGATCACGAGCTAATTGAAGCGAAGAGCCGTCTAGAAGGCGCAGCACCAGAGCTTGTGAAGAAACAAAAAGTAAACGTGAAAAACACTGCGCCGAAACAACAGTTGCGTGCAGGTGATGAAGTAAAAGTATTAACGTTCGGTCAAAAAGGTCAATTACTTGAAAGAGTAAGCGATACAGAGTGGAGTGTACAAATCGGTATTCTGAAGATGAAAGTAAAAGAATCTAATATGGAATACATTAACACGCCAAAGCAAACAGAGAAAAAAGCAGTTGCAACAGTAAAAGGTAGAGACTATCACGTTTCATTAGAACTTGATCTTCGTGGTGAACGATTTGAAAATGCAATGGCGCGCGTCGAAAAATACTTAGACGATGCCCAGCTTGCAAGCTACCCTCGTGTATCAATCATTCACGGTAAAGGCACAGGAGCACTTCGCCAAGGTGTTCAAGATTACTTGAAGAAGCATCGCGGTGTGAAAACATTCCGTTACGGTGACATGGGCGAGGGAGGCCTAGGCGTAACAGTTGTCGAATTAAAATAGAAAACAACGAAACAAAAGGGGAAACCATTATATGTTTATGGACAAACTTGCAAAAGTATTGTTAGCTTGTTGCGGAATATTTTTGGTGATTGGGGTTATTTATTTAGTTGTTTTTGCGAAGTAAACGAGCGTCAATCGTGGCAGAGTGATATTGCCATAGATTGACGCTTTTAATCTATACGAAAAGGAATAAGCTATGAAAATCAACCAATACATATGCGAAGCAAAATCCTGCTCAAGACGCGAGACAGATCGTCTTATTAAAGCAGACCGCGTGGCTATTAACGGCGAAATATGTACGCACGGTGCACTCGTAAGCGATGGGGATGTTGTCAAGATTGATGGGCAGGTTATTGCAAAAAAAGAGAAAGAAAAGGTGTATATCGTCTTTCATAAGCCAGTTGGCATTACTTGTACAGCAGCCGATCATATTGAAGGTAATATTATTGACTATATCAATTACCCAGAGCGTATCTTTCCTGTTGGGCGATTGGATAAAGCGTCAGAAGGACTTATTTTATTAACGAATGACGGCGGGATTGCGAATCAAATTTTACACGGTGATCATGAGCATGAGAAAGAATACATTGTTACTGTTGATAAACCTTTTACAGACTGGTTTATTAAGGAGATGTCCAGTGGTGTGAAAATTAAAGATGGCATGACGAAGCCATGTAAAGTGACGAGGGTTGATCAGTCTACATTTCGTATCGTTTTAACGCAAGGAATGAACAGACAGATTCGGAGAATGAGCCGATCTTTCGGGTTTACTGTAACAAAGTTAAAGCGAGAACGCATTATGAATATAGAGCTAGATGATCTTGAAGTGGGAAAATGGCGGAACATTACAGATGAAGAATTAGAAATATTAATAGGACAGCTATAGGGCGGAAAAATTTTCTCCCTATATTTTTTTGTCAGAAAAAATAAAACTATTGATTTTTTAAAAAATAGCCCATATAATAAAAAACAACAAGTTTCGACAAGATATTTTATAAAAGTAATGATGAGGACATGAGTTGTTTTTTACGATTCTCAGAGAGGGAAGCCTTAGGCTGTGAGCTTCCTAATACGGAAAGACAAGCTTACCACCTCTAAACTTCAAGAGTGAACTGCATGATGCATTGTAATTCTTGGCGGATAAAACCGTTATCAATTTACACGAGCTATAAAATGAGCTTATTTTGTTATAAATTCATTTTATTAGAATAAGGGTGGAACCACGATTTCAACACTCGTCCCTTTGTTAGGGACGGGTGTTTTTTGCGTTCTTTTACGGGGAAGTATGCTTGAAAGAGGATATGTGACGGATTTTAATTCAGAATATTTTGTTAATTAATAATTATTTAGGAGGTTAGTAGAAATGAAATCATCTTTAAAGTTTTCTGAGATGTTTGCAATAAGTTTAATGTTATTTGCACTATTTTTCGGTGCAGGTAATATGATTTTCCCACCAGCGTTAGGGCAAGGTGCTGGAACTGATGTATGGATCGCGTTGTTTGGTTTTGTCGTAACAGGTGTTGGATTGCCTTTATTAGGAGTTATCGTTATAGCTCTAAAGGGAGATATTAATGAGCTAGCAGGGCGTGTACACCCTATATTCGCACTAGTTTTTATCACTGCAATTTATTTATGTTTAGGCGTATTCGTAAGTGTTCCACGTACAGGAACTGTTGCTTATGAAATGAGTGTGGCACCATTTTTACCAAGTGAGATAGCTGATCAATCATATCCACTTGTTATTTTTACATTCATTTTCTTTGCCGTAACTTTCTATTTAGCTTTAAACCCATCGAAATTAGTGGGCCGCATCGGTAAAGTATTAACTCCGATTTTATTAGCTGTTATTGCAATTATTGTAGTGAAAGCACTTATTACACCAATTGGAGAATTTGGTGCACCGACAGAAGCATATAGTGCTCCGCTCTTTAAAGGTTTTATTGATGGTTATTTAACTTTAGATGGACTTGCAGCACTTGTTTTCGGAAATGTTGTCATTCATGCTTTAAAAGCAAAAGGTGTTACAAATAAAAACAGCATTGCGAAAGTAACAATTTTTGCAGGATTTATTGCAGCACTTGGTTTACTACTAGTTTACTTGGCGCTTGCTTATCTTGGAGCTTCTAGTGTATCTCTTGGAATGGGAGCAAACGGAGGAATTATTTTAACAAACGTTGTAAATCATTTATTCGGTAGTTACGGAACATTATTACTAGGTATTGCAATTACAGCAGCATGCTTAACAACTTCTGTAGGTATTGTTGCAGCTTGTGGTGATTATTTCTCTTCATTATTACCAAAGCTTTCTTATCAAAAAGTCGTTTTCATTTTCTGTGTATTAGCATTTATGGTAGCGAATCTTGGATTAACTCAGTTAAATGCATTAGCATTACCAATTTTAATTGCAATTTACCCAATCGGTATCGTGCTGATTGTATTATCACTTGTTGAAAACTACGTTCGTCTTCCATTAGCGATGTATGTAGGTGGTATTGTAGGAGCATTTGCAATAAGTTTCTTTGATGGATTACACAATGCAAACCTTCAAATTGCAGCGCTAGCCCCTATTTTAGATAAGATTCCACTATATAGTGTAGGCATTGGTTGGTTAGTTCCAGGCATAATCGGTATAGGATTCGGTTATATAGTTTCTAAGTTTCAAAAGCAGGAAATTGCTGTAGAAAAATAGAGGAAAGAGGCTTTCTATGAAAGAAAGCCTCTTTTTTTGTAGAAAAAGCCGTATATAGAGAAATTTAGATATTAAAAATTTTATACGTAATATAGTTGACAAAAAATTTACGAGTAGGCTAAGATTGACTTAGTTGTGGAAATATTGGAAGGAAAGTGAGGAGTGAAAGGTATAAGGTTTTCTATAACGATATCATTTTTGTAGATAGAGGTGATAGAGTAGGAGAATGGTGAGTTTTATTTTTTTTGAGCTTAATTGAGAATGATAATCATTAAAAGGGATGGGGATTATTTTTAATAATAAGTGAGAATGATAATCAATAACGTTTGTGTTACATAAAGTAATGCGAACTAAATAATAGGTAGAAGAGATTATTTTTTTCTTATAAATTGAGAATAATTATCATTTTCAAAAAGTGAAATAAAAGATAACTAAGGAGGAAACAAGAAAAATGAAAAAGTTTTCTGTATTACCCGCTTTTATTATAACGTTCGTATGTATGCTAACTTTTCTTGTTATGCCATATGGGAAAGCTTCAGCACAACTAGCTGACGGTACTTATGATATTAACTATGTCATTCAAAAAGCGGAAAATGACTCAGCTTCAATGGCAAATGACTATTTTGAAAAGCCAGCAAAATTAGTAGTGAAAAACGGTGAAATGAGAGTACAAGTTCCGATGAATCATAGTGCTTGGATTACAGAATTTAAAGCACCAGAGAACGGGAATTTTGTTGATGCAAAAGTTGTTAGTAAAGATGAATCGGCGGATAAAAGAACAGTAGAGTTTAAGGTAGATGATTTATCTAAGCCGGCAGCTGTAAAAATTCATGTTGTTGTACCAAGTGCAAACTATGACCATCATTACACAATTCGTTTTGCTTTTGATGCAAATGTAAAAGCGGTAGGTGGCGATAACGGCGTGGCTACTACAACAAAAAATAATGATCAAGCGAAAACAGATACACAAGTAAAAGAAGAGAAAACAAAAGTAGAGAGTAAGGAAACAGCTAAAGAAGCGAACAAAGAAACAAAAAATGAAAATGGAAAAGCTGAAAAAACAGATAACCCCAAAACAGGCGATGAAGCACGTATTGGATTGTTTGCAGCGCTAATTCTAATTTCAGGTGTTTTCTTAATCCGTAAAGTACGTCAAAACTAAATAAAGGAGCGGTATTCCATTGAATAAATATTTTAAAATGGTTGTTGCGATGTTTTTAATGGTATTTACATTCGTATCAACATTACAACCCCTTGCGGTTCAAGCTGCTAGTCAACTAGCTGACGGTGAATATTCAATTGGTTTCAAAGTTCTTAAAGACAAATCAGATGAAGAATCTATGATGAATCAATACTCTGTAAGTCCAGGAACTTTAAAAGTGAAGGATGGGAAAAAGAAAGTATTCTTTACGTTAACGCATAGTTCATGGATTACGAAATTTGAAACAGAAAAAGCAGGTCAGCTCGTTGAGACAAATGTAATTAGTGAAGATAAAGAAAAAGATACAAGAGTAGTAGAATTTGATGTAGAAGATGTAGAGAAGATATTAAATGCAAAAGTAAAAGTTGATATTGATGCGTTTAATTATCATCATTACTATGACATTCGTATTTCATTCGACCAAAATAGTATTACACCAATTCATGTAGAAAAACCAGATGAAAAAGAGGACCCAGCTAATAAGCCAGATCCAAATGAAACTACGGATCCAGGTCAGAAGCCCGACCAAAAGCCTGACCCAGATCAACAACCAAATTCTAACACAATTGAAGATGGTGAGTACAGTATTCCTTTCAAAGTATTAAAAGATAAAACAGATGAAGAATCTAAAATGAATAGTTACATGGAAAATCCAGGAGTATTGGAAGTAGAAAATGGTAAGAAAAAAGCAATTGTAACGCTAAAGAGTAGCTCATTAATTAAAAATTTCCAAACAGAAAAAGATGGTGCATTTGTTGATGCAAAAGTAGTGAGTGAAGATAAAGAAAAAGATACAAGAGTAGTAGAGTTTGAAGTAGCTGATTTATCAAAAAAAATAAATACAAAAGTATTTATTGAGATGGCATCAAAAAATTATAAACAAACGCATGACGTACAACTTGTATTTGAACAAGACAAACTTGAACCAATTAAAAGTGAAGATAAACAACCAGGTGGAGACAAACAGCCAGATGGAGACAAACAGCCGGATGGAGATAAACAACCAGATGGAGACAAACAGCCAGATGGAGACAAACAACCGGATGGAGATAAACAGCCGGATGGAGATAAACAACCAGATGGAGACAAACAACCGGATGGAGATAAACAGCCAGATGCTGAAACAATTAAAGATGGTGAATACAGCATCGGTTTTAAAGTGTTAAAAGATAAGACTGAAGAAATTTCAATGATGAACACGTATACAAAGAGTCCAGGTGTGTTAAAGGTGAAAGATGGTAAAAAATACGTATCATTCACATTAACGAATAGCTCATGGATTACAAAGTTTGAATTTGAGAAAAATGGTTCATTTCTTGATGCAAGTGTATTAAGTGAAGATAAGAAAGCTGATACACGCGTAGTGGAAGTAGAAATAGCAGATTTATCGAAAAAATTAAATGCAAAAGTGAAAGTAGATATCGATTCAATGAATTACCATCATTTTTACGATATTCAATTTGCATTTGATAAAGATAGCATTCAGCCGGTAGATAACCAAGGTGGAAATGATAACCAAGGTGGAAATGATAACCAAGGCGGAAACAACAACCAAGGCGGAAACAACAACCAAGGTGGAAATGACAACCAAGGCGGAAATGACAACCAAGACGATAACAAAACAATTGATCCCAATGCTCTTACAGATGGTGAATACAGCATCGACTTTAAAGTTTTAAAAGATAAAACAGAAGAAATTTCAATGATGAACACATATACGAAGAGTCCAGGTGTATTAAAAGTGAAAGATGGTAAGAAATATGTGTCATTCACATTAACAAATAGTTCATGGATTACGAAGTTTGAGTTTGAAAAGAATAGTGCGTTCGTCGATGCAAAAGTATTAGGTACAAATAAAGAGCAAGATACAAGAGTAGTAGAAGTGGAAGTAGATGATTTATCGAAAAAGTTAAATGCAAAAGTGAAAGTGGACATTGATGCGATGAATTATCATCACTTCTATGACATTCAATTTGCATTTGATAAAGGAAGTATTAAAGCTTTAGGTAACCAAGGTGGAAACGACAAGCAAGGTGGAAACGACAAGCAAGGTGGAAACGACAAGCAAGGTGGAAACAACAACCAAGGTGGAAGCAATAACCTAAATGAAAAACCAACAGTGGATCCGAAAAATTTAAAAGATGGTCAGTATGATATTGCTTTTAAAGTGTTAAAAGATAAGACTGAAGAAATTTCAATGATGAATCAATATGTTGTAAGTCCAGCAAGATTAACGGTGAAAGATGGTAAGAAGTATGTTGCAATGACACTAAAAAATAGTGAATGGATTACAAAATTCCAAACAGAAAATAATGGTGGATTTGCAGATGCAAAAGTAGTAAGTGAAGATAAGGCTGCAAATACAAGAGTAGTAGAATTTGAGGTTAATGACTTATTTGCAAAATTAAATGCAAAAGTAAAAGTAGATATCGATTCAATGAACTACCACCACTTCTACGATGTACAAATTCAATTCGATACAAATAACATCGGAGCGGTAGGAACTATTAAAGAGGATCCAAAAAATGATCCGAAAAATCCAGTGACTACACCGAAAGTAGACAATGTAAAAACAGTAAGTACTCCTGATTTTAACCGAAATGCAGATGATAAGAAGAAAAAAGAAGATACAAAAAATGATTCAAAAAAAGAGAAAAACTCAAAAACAGCAGATACAGCACAACTTGGTTTATACATGGTGTTACTGCTAGGTTCACTTGCTTTACTAGTTCGTAAATATAGAGCAGGTAGATTGTAATTTTTGAAGTCTTGATGCATGTCCGCATGCATCAAGACTTGTTTCATATTATTTGGAAAGGAGTGGTGATTGAGAGTGAAGAAAATTGCAAGTGTACTAATGGCTATCATTTTATTAGTGAGTATAGCTGGGTGCTCATCACCAAAGAAAGAAACAGCGAAGCAGGTAAAGAGCGAGAGTAAAGAGAGAGTTGTTGCAACGACAGTCGCTGTAACTGAAATTATGGATGCATTAGAAGTAGATTTAGTTGGTGTTCCAACAAGTTCTAAAACTTTACCAAAACGATATAAAGGTTTACCAGAAGTAGGGAATCCGATGAGCCCTGATATGGAAAAAGTAAAATCATTAAAGCCGTCAGAAGTATTATCCGTGACAACACTTGAATATGAATTAAAGCCAGTTTTTGATGGTGTGGGTATGAAAGCAAACTTTTTAGATTTAACAAGTTTGAAAAATATGCAAAATTCAATTAATGATTTAGGTAAGAAATATGGACGTGAAAAGCAGGCTGAAGCAGTAGTAACGAAGTTAGATAACAAGATTGCAGAGATTAAAAAAGCAGTAAAGGGAAAGAAAGAACCGACAGTGCTTATTTTATTAGGTGTGCCGGGAAGTTATTTAGTAGCAACAGAGCATTCCTATATTGGTGATTTGGTGAAACAACTAGGTGGTAAAAATATTGTGCAAGGTGAACAAGTAGAATATTTAGCTTCTAATACGGAGTATTTAAAGAAAGCTGATCCAGATATTATTTTACGAGCAGCACACGGTATGCCTGATGAAGTTGTAAAAATGTTCGATAAAGAATTTAAAACGAATGACATTTGGAAACATTTTGCGGCAGTTAAAAATAATCGTGTTTACGATTTAGAAGAGCGTTTATTTGGGACGACAGGCAATTTAGCAGCAATTGAAGCGTTAGATGAATTGAAAAAAATGATGTATCCGTGATGCATTTTAATATAAAGGAAGAGTGGAATGAATAAAAAAACTTGGAGTTTCCTCATTGTTACTGCATTGCTTATTGTTATGACATCATTGTCAGCGATGAAAGGGAGTTTAGAAGTAGGTATTGTTGAGCTTGTACAAGGGATATTTACAGGGGGAAATGAAGATGTTGAAGTGATTAAAGATTTACGTTTCCCACGTATTATTATTGCACTATTTACTGGAGCAGCTCTTGCAGTTTCGGGTGTGCTTTTTCAAGCTGTTATGAAAAATCCACTCGCTGATGCTGGAGTAATCGGTATATCTTCAGGGGCGAGTTTTATGACACTTGTTATTATTACGTTATTCCCGCAATTCTTTTTCTGGACACCAGTATTCGCCTTTTTAGGTGGTGCGTTTGCATGTTATCTCGTTTATGCATTTTCATGGAAGTCAGGGTTAAGTCCACTTCGCATTATTTTAGTTGGTATAGCTATTAATGCGATGTTCACTGGATTAAATGAATCGTTCATTACGATTTGCGGATATTTTATTAAGAGTATTAAGCAAACGACGACTTCTAACATAACGATGAAGACGTGGGGCGATGTAGAAATAATGGTTACGTATGGAACAATTGGTCTTATTCTTGCTTTGTTTGTAGGAGCTTGGTGTAACTTATTATCGTTACAGGATAAAACTGCGAAAAACTTAGGTTTGCACGTGACGAGAGTTCGTCTTATTATTTCTGCTATTGCAGTACTTTTAGCGGCAGTATCAACAGCGATTGCAGGTGTTATTGCTTTCGTAGGATTACTCGTTCCGCACATTTCAAGACAACTAGTCGGTTCAAATCATAAAGTATTAATTCCATTTTCTGCTCTTGCAGGAGCGTTATTAATTTTGACGGCGGATACGATTGGAAGGTTAATCGTGCCACCTAACGAAATTCCAGCGGCGACGATTATGGCAGTTATTGGTGGCCCATTCTTAATATTCTTGCTTAGAAAGAGTGATAAAGTTCATGGAAATTAAAAATGTAACCTTTTCGTATGATAATATAACGGATCGCTTAAAGTCTGTTAGTAGTGAAATAGAAATTGGTAAAATTACAACAATTATTGGTCCAAACGGTTGCGGGAAATCGACATTACTTGGCGTGATGTCAAGAAATCACGATCCTCGTAGCGGAGAGGTAATACTAGATGGGAAGGCGATTAGTCAATATAAACCGAAAGAGTTTGCTAGAAAGTTAGCTGTTGTCCATCAACAAAATGAAGCGCCGGCAGATATGACGGTAGAGAAATTAACAAGTTTTGGTCGTATGCCTCATAAAAATATTTTTTCCTCGCAAACTGATGAAGATAGAGAAGCGATTGAAAGAGCTTTAGCATGTACGAATTTGTTAAGTAAACGTGATAAAGAGATTCACGCTTTATCTGGTGGAGAAAGACAACGTGTTTGGATTGCCATGACGTTAGCTCAGAAAACACCAATGCTCTTTTTAGATGAACCGACAACCTATTTAGATATTTATTATCAACTTGAAATATTAGAGCTAGTAAAAGAGTTAAATGAAGTACATGGATTGACGATCGTTATGGTATTACACGATATTAATCAGGCGATTCGCTATAGTGATCATATCATCGTTATGAAAGACGGCGAAATTGTTACGAAAGGTAAGCCAAATGATGTTGTGACAGAAAGTATGATAAAGACGATATACGGCGTAGATGTCGTTGTAAAGCAAGATGAAGATACAGGGTTGTATATGGTCCCAATGGGTATTTAAATATGCGAACAATCCGTTTTGAGGTGATAATTTGAGTAGTAAAAAAGAACGGAAGAAGAATTCTTTTTTTCAACGAATACTTACAGTTGTTTTTTTAGGTACCTTTTTCTATTCAGTATATGAATTAGGTGATATTTTCATGGATTACTATGAAAATCGTAAAGTAATGGCCGAAGCACAAAACATTTATGAAAAAAGTCCGATGGAAGAGCAATCACAAGACGGGGAAGTACGTAAACAGTTCAAAGCTCTGCAGCAAATTAACCAAGAAATAGTTGGATGGGTTACGATGGACGATACACAAATTAATTATCCAATCGTTCAAGCGAAAGACAATGATTACTATTTATTTCGTAATTATAAAGGTGAAGATATGAGAGCAGGAAGCATCTTTATGGATTATCGTAATGATGTGAAATCTCAAAATCGAAATACTATTTTATATGGTCACCGTATGAAAGATGGTTCTATGTTTGGAAGTTTAAAGAAATTGTTAGATGAAGAGTTCTTCATGTCGCATCGTAAATTGTATTACGATACATTATTTGAAGGATATGATCTTGAAGTGTTCTCGGTGTATACAACAACAACTGATTTTTATTACATTGAAACGGATTTTAGCAGTGATACGGAATACACATCATTTTTGGAGAAAATTCAAGAAAAATCGCTGTACAAAACGGATACAAAGTTGACAGCAAACGATCAAATCGTAACACTGTCGACGTGTGACTATGCACTTGATCCGGAAGCGGGAAGGTTAGTCGTGCATGCGAAACTAGTAAAAAGAAAGTAAATAAAAAAGTATAGAATATGAGAAGTGGTAACGCTTCTCATATTCTATACTTAAAAAAAGAAATATGTTTACTGTGCTGCAGCCATTGGCATACGTACAACTTTTACATCATAGTAAGCGATTTTATTATCAAGAATATAATCTGGCATCCCGCCTTGATGTGAGTGAGCATCTTTAAATGCTGAGCTCTTCGTCCAACCTTGGAAATCTTCTTTTGCATTCCAACGTGTGCTAATTGTTACTTCATCATAATCAACTGTATTTTGCGTTAAAAGAACTTCTAATCCTAAAAAGCCTTGCATCGTTTCGACTTGACCTACTTTATTAAAACGCTCAATTAATTTATGTCCATTTCCCTTTGTGATTTTAGCTGTATTTGTAACAATAATCATGTTTATTCCTCCTATAAATGTAGCCTGTATTTTCGAGAACTCATATATATTAAATGATAATGAAAATCATTATCAATGTCAATCATAAATGTGAAATATATAAGTATTTTTTTATTATTTTGGATAGTAAGATTTCTATTTCAAAATGTAGTAAATATGTGGCGGTTAAGCGAGAGAATGAGCGAGTTGTACTAGCAAAGCAATAATATGGTATAGTGAAACGAGGCTGTTTTTTCAGTCTCGTTTTTTACATGCTTCCTATATAGAAAGCATGCAAATGGAAAGGAAGTTATTATATGCGATCAGAAGTAACTATAAAAATAAAACCGAAATTTATAAAAGAAATTAAAAGTGGATACCCGCTTATTTTAAAAGATGCGATTCGAAATTTAAATGACGTCCGTGAAGAAGGAACAATCATCAAAGTAGTGGATGAGAAGAACCACTTTGTTGGAAAAGGTTATTATGGAAAACAAAATAAAGGATACGGCTGGATTTTAACGAGAAAAGAGAGTGAACAAATTAATCAATCTTTCTTTGAAAGTAAAATAAAATCTGCCTTACATAAACGAAAGCAATTTTACAAATCAAGTGATACAACAGCATTCCGTGTTGTGAACGGTGAAGGTGATGGGCTTGGAGGCTTAATCATCGATTATTATGACGGTTATTACGTAGTGAGTTGGTATAGTGAAGGAATTTATACTTTTAGAGATGAGATTATAGCAGCTCTTCAAAAAGTAGCAAACTTTAAAGGGATTTATGAGAAAAAGCGTTTTGATACGAAAGGGAAATACATTGAAGGCGATGATTTCGTAGCTGGAGAGCGCGGTGAGTTCCCGCTTATCGTAAAAGAGAATGGTGTGAACTTTGCGGTGTATTTAAATGACGGAGCGATGGTTGGTGTATTTTTAGATCAGCGTAACGTTCGAAAACAAATTCGTGATACATATGCAAAGGGAAGAACAGTGTTAAATATGTTTTCTTATACAGGTGCTTTCTCTGTATTTGCAGCGCTTGGCGGAGCGAGTAAAACGACGAGTGTCGACCTTGCAAATCGTAGTTTAAGTAAAACGATTGAGCAGTTTAGTGTAAATGAAGTTGATTATGAAGCGCAAGATATTATTGTTGAAGATGTATTCCTTTATTTTAAATATGCAGCGAAGAAAAAGATGAAGTTTGATATGGTTGTATTAGACCCTCCAAGCTTTGCACGCTCAAAAAAATATACATTTAGTGCAGCGAAAGATTATAAAAATTTATTAAAAGAAACAATTGCCATTACAGAAAATAACGGGATTATCGTTGCTTCTACAAATTGTAGTGCATTCGATATGAAAAAGTTTAAAGGCTTTATCGATACAGCATTCAAAGAAATGAATGGCAAATATAAAATATTAGAAGAACATTCTTTACCAGAAGATTTCCGTACAATTGATCAATTTAAAGAAGGAGACTATTTAAAAGTAGTTTTCATCGAGAAAATTAAAGGTTAATAAAGAAAAAGGAGCTCGAGTTTACTTGAGCTCCTTTTCTTATTGAACGATATTTTGTACTCTACCGACTTGCCCGTCCTGCAATCGCACTTTAATGCCATGCGGATGAGAAGGGGAATTCGTTAAAATATCTTTTACAATTCCACGTGTTAATTTGCCTGTTCGTTGATCTTGTTTTAATACAATATCAACTTCAAGACCGGGTGCGATATTAGAACGTTTTTGTCCGTTCATTTACACACCTGTACGTCTACGTTGGTTGTTTGTTTTCTTTGTTTGTTGGTTTTGTAATTTTTTCGTTTCTTGGCTTTGGTTTTTGGCATTTTGACCATTGCCGTTACCTTGCTTTTTCTTTGCAAGTTGTTCACGCATTAAATCAGCTAAGCTTACTTTTTTGTTTTCTGACATGATAAGTCTCCTTTATATAAAGTTAATTATGAACAATCGTAGTGAATTTCATCATATCATTGTTATGGAAGGAAGGGAAGTTGGTTTGAAAATTCATATAATTGTTTCCAGCATTCATTCGTTGCGATACAATTGATATGTTAATGTTTGTAAAAAAGGGGATAGACATATGTCACATCATATTTTATTAGTTGAAGATGATATTTCAATTCAAGAGATGGTGGAAAAGTATTTAATAAAAGAAGGCTTTCAAGTTACAATTGCATCTGATGGAGAAGAAGGCGTGAACACATATTTAAAAGGTTCATTTGATTTGATTATCCTCGACATTATGATGCCAAAGTTAGACGGATTAGAGGTTGTACGAATTATTCGAGAAAAAAGTGCCGTTCCGATTTTAATGATGTCGGCAAAAGATACAGATGTTGATAAAGCTGTTGGATTAGGACTTGGAGCGGATGATTATATTTGTAAGCCGTTTTCTATGATTGAATTAGCTGCACGTGTAAAAGCGGGTATTCGGAGATCTACGAAATACTCGGCTACAGAATCAACAGGAGAAAAGATGATTCAAATTGGTGATTTAACAATTGATCCAATTAATTTTACCGTGGAAAAAAACGGGAAGCCTCTCAAACTTACTTTAAAAGAATTTGAGATTTTAAAATTGTTCGTAAAAAATCAAAACCGTGTATTTACAAAAGCGCAAATCTATACGTTAGTTTGGAACGAAGAGTATTACGGTGATGATAACGTTATTAATGTTCATATGAGAAGATTGCGTGAGAAAATAGAAAGTGATCCATCTAATCCAGAATATATTAAAACGTTATGGGGCATCGGCTATAAGTTGGAAGTGATGTAATATGGTCAATTTGTTAATAGGTATTATTTTTATATTGTTATGTGTCATTTATACACAATATAAAATGCGGAAAAATAGTAGTGAAAATTTACGATACACATATGAAAAGTTAGAAAGTATTGTAAATGAAAAAACAGGCGAGACGTTACTCGTTATGACAGATGATCTAGAATTGCAAAAATTATTAGTGGCAATTAATCAATTATTAGATGCAAAACAGAAAACGAATGCAGATCATGCAAAAGTAGAAATTTCGATGAGAAAAATGCTTTCAAATATTTCACATGACTTGAAAACGCCACTAACAGTTATTCTTGGATATACAGAAATGTTAAATAAGGATAAAACGATAAACAAAGAAGAACAACAAATATTACTTGAAAAAGTGCATACGAAAACACTAGAAGTGATGGAGCTAATTCATAAGTTTTTTGATTTAGCAAAATTAGAATCTGGTGACAAAGCAATCGAGATGACAAAAGTGAATATGAATGAAGTTTGTCGTGAGAAAATTTTATCTTTTTATGATTTAGTGACGACGAAAGGTTTTCATGTTCATATTGATATACCAGACAGAAATATATACGCACTTGGAAATGTAGAAGTATTAGGCAGAGTATTGAATAATTTAATATCAAATGCGATTACATATGGAGACGATGGAAAGGCACTCGGTATGACGTTAAGGGATGATGACACGAGCGTGTATATAGATGTATGGGATAAAGGCAAAGGAATTGATGAATCTCATATTGATAAAGTGTTTGAGCGTATGTACACACTTGAAGATTCAAGAAATAGATTGTACCAAGGAAGCGGTCTAGGATTAACGATTACGAAACGGCTTGTGGAAGCGATGGGTGGAACAATTCACCTTTCTAGTAAGCCATATAAAAAAACGATTTTTACAGTTGTATTAAAAAAGATGCTGTTTTAGCTTGTAGAGAAGTAGATTCTACAAGCTTTTTTTCAGCGTAAGGAATTTGTAAGGAACGGGTAAGAAAAAAGAGATTTCCGTTGTCTATTATAGAAGTATAAGGTAATGCGAAAGGAGACAGTGACATGACATATATATTAAAAACGAATCAGTTAACGAAAGTGTTTAAAGGGAAAGAAGTTATTTCTAGCGTCAACATGCATGTGAAAAAAGGAGAGATATACGGTTTCTTAGGACCGAATGGTGCAGGTAAAACAACGATTATGAAAATGATTACAAATTTAATAAAACCGACAAGTGGTGATATTGAAATTTTCGGTGAGAAGTTAACAGATACATCTTATGAAGTATTAAAAAGGATGGGGACCATTATCGAATATCCAATCTTTTATGATAAATTAACGGCGAAGGAAAACCTAGAATTACATTGTGAATATATGGGGTATTACGACAAGAACGCAATTGATCATGCTTTACATTTAGTAAAACTGCACGGTATAGATGATAAAAAAGTAAAAGATTTTTCATTAGGGATGAAACAACGACTTGGTATTGCAAGGGCGATCATGACAAAGCCAGAACTACTTATTTTAGATGAGCCAATAAACGGTTTAGATCCAATTGGTATTAAAGAATTAAGAGACTTATTTAAAATGCTCTGCAAAGAATATGGCATTACATTATTAGTTTCTAGTCATATTTTAGGTGAGATGGAACTAATGGCAGATACAATTGGTGTGATTCAAAATGGAAAATTAATAAAAGAAGTTTCGATGAAGAGTATTAACGGAAAACAAACAGAGTACATTGAAATTACTGTTCCTGATGTGAAACGGGCAGCTTATATTTTAGAAGATAAACTTGGTATAAAAAATTACAAAATAATGAGTGGGAATATGATTCGTGTGTATGAATTGAAGGCGACGCAACAAACCATTTCAAAAGCACTTATTATGAATGATGTAGAAATTGAAAGTATTAATAAGAAACATAGTTCCTTAGAGGAATATTTCTTAAATGTAATGGATGGAGAGGGCATTCATGCTTAATGGATTGTTAGTGAATCTAGTAAGTGGATGGATCGTAATCTTCGTAAGTGGGATTTTATATTATAGAAAACCTAAGCGGAAATGGTTGTTAATTTTACTAGTGATAGGAATAGTAAGCGTAGTTACGGCTGGAATTAGAATGTTAGTAGCATAGAGGTATTTATGTCAGTAATGGAGGGTGGTTTATATGTTTAAATTAATGAAGCTCGAATGGAAGAAACATCAATTATCTAGTTACTTTAAAGGGGTAGCCATTTGTATTATAGCAATTTTTGCTGCGGTAAGTCTTATGGGATTGGGGGCGAAAGGCGAAGTAGATGCGGCGCTCTCTGATTTCACAAAATACATGACTTTAGCAAACATTTTTATAAGGATAACATTTCTTATTTTTAGTGCGGTCATTTTATCACGTTTAGTAATTGATGAGTATAAGAACAAAACAATGCAACTACTATTTATGTACCCATTGCAAAGGAAACTACTAATGAGAGCGAAATTAACAATTGTTTTTTGTTTTTGTTTTGTGAGTATGATTATCGCTACTTTCAGTATTAACTTGCTCATATTTTTTATGAATCCAATGATGGGACTAATTGAAACACCTATTACGATGGGTGAAATAATAGCTACCGTTCCAGCTACTTTTATAAGTGCATTTATGATATCTGGTATAAGTTTAATTCCTTTATTTTTTGGGATGAGAAAAAAATCGACACCGACAACGATTACTTCTGCAGTAATAATTGGGATGATGATGAATAGTAACGTTGGTCCTGGAAACGGTCAAGTAAGTATGTATGATTTTATATTTATCCCAATTGTACTCTGTTTATTAGGAATTTTTATTAGTTATCTATCGTATCGTAACATCGACAAGATAGATGTAGCGTGAAGAAAGCTTAAAACAACAACGAACTGGGGTATGAATGGTGAAAAAAATAATAGTAATTGCAATATTAATCATTACAATTGCTAGTGTGGTTTTTGGTTTTAAGACATTTCAAGGGAAAGATTTTAAGAAAGAAAAGTCTTTTGAGATCAATAATATAAAAGAAATAGAAGTGGACAATGAGAACTGGGATATTGAATTTAAAAGTACAGATGTTAACAAAATAGTAATTTCCGCTCAAGGTCAACAAGTAGATAAAGAGATAGATCCCGTCAAAATAGAAAATGACGAAAATAAAATTGTGATTAAGCAAAAACAAAAGGTGAACAGATTTTTTTATGGTTTTACGTTTAGGAAGAAAAATAGTATATCTATAGCTATTCCGAAGAAAGAAATAGATAAAATTGTATTAAATAATAAATCGGGTGATGTGAAAATAAGCGATATAGTAGTAAACAGTATTGTTACAAAAAGCAAGTCTGGGGATGAAATGGTTGTAGGACTATCAGCAGAGAAGGGTGAATTCACATCCGAAAGTGGAGATTTAATGTTAAAAGATAGTTCATTACAAGAAGTAAATATAACTTCTACTACTGGCGATAATTATGTGAAAAATGTAAAAAACGAAAATATGAACATCACTTCAACATCTGGGGAAGTATTACTGAAAGATATGACAGAAGGAAAATCATTATTTGTAGAAACAAAATCAGGCGACATTGGCGTAAGGTATAAAGATGTCCCAGCTTCATTGAAACTTACGGCTAAAAGTAATTCGACTGACATAATGATAGATTTAAAAGGACTTAAGAAAGATAAAAATACAGAAAAGATAAAAGAAGGAACTATTGGTGATGCAAAAAATGAAGCGAAGATTTTAAGTGAAACAGGAGTCATTTATATTGATTAAGTTTTAGTTGGAAGGAGGACTATCATGCTACATTTAATGAAGCTAGAACTGAAGAAGTTTAAGCTTGGATGGTATGTGAGAGGAACAATTATTGCAAATCTTGTTATACTGGCATTGTTGATCTTTGTTAGCATTGTTTCTCAAATAGAAGGAGATCCAGAAATAAGAGATCCGCAGATGATTTTGTTAATGGCTAGTACAGTAGTAAGAGCAACATTTATTATTTTTGGTAGTGTATTAATCGCGAGGTTAATAATTGGTGAATATAAAAATAAAACAATACTACTTATGTTTTCTTATCCTATTAATCGGAAGAAAATGATGATTAGTAAGTTGGCTATTACAGCAACATTAACATTTATAACAGTTATTGTATCTAACATTTTAGTAGTAGGAGTTTTCTTTGGGATAGATAGCTATTTTTCAATTCTTCCTAATTCATTTACAGTAGATCAATTGATGCAAGAAGGAATAAAACTGGTTCCTTTAGCCATTGCAGCTGCGGGAATGAGTTTAATCCCATTATATTTTGGAATGCGTAAACATTCAGTGCCAACTACAATTGTTTCATCTCTTATCGTTGTAGCGGTTGCAATGAATAGCAACCCAATGTTTTCTACAGCAACTTTTCTTCCCCTTCAACTAGCATTGGCAGCAATTGGTATGGCAATTGCTTATTATGGGATTAAAAATATTGAGAGGGAAGATGTCTCAGTATGATAAGAATACGTAAAAAGGAGTTGGCGTTATACCGAGGCCACTGAAAAAGTCCACATAATAAGAAAAAGGAGTCCATCACCTACTATATACAGGTGATGGACTCCTTTGTTTTTTTCTATATATTGATAAAATACACGTTATTTTTTCAAAGCAATCACTTTTTCAGTGCCTTCCGTTATACCAAATCTTTTTTTGTATATGTATGCTTCGTTACTACTCTGTAAATTTGTAGTGTTTACTTAAATACTCTTGCACTCCTGGAGAAATGTTAAAGTTATTAGGACTTTTATATTCGATAGTAAATTCGCCGTCTCTGCTTGTCTCAAAGGAGATGGCGTAGCTATTCATTTTAGCATCGTAAGAAGTATTGTTGACTTCTGCATCTAGATTAAAATATTTTGTAATATATTCTTTTGATTCCGTAATTGCTGTTTGTTTTCCCCAAGGGGTACCATAATATGTGACATAAAGAGATACGCTAATAACTCCAATAATAGAAGTTAGTAGAATAGTTCTCATAGCTATTTTTTTATTTTTTGTATTCAAGTTGGTTGCCCCTCCTCATAATATGTATTCATTTTAACCTATCTTTTCCATAAAACAACCATTTAGTAAAAAAATAGTTTCACATGAAACAAGTTACAGAAAAAGACAAGATGTGTAAACACCTTGTCTTTTTTTGTAGTTACATTTTAGGAGCTTCCATTCCAGCTGCAGCCCATTCTTCTTTTGCAGGACCATATACGCCAGGAACTGTTAAGCCGGCTTGGCGCATTAAAACTGTCATTTGTCCGCGATGGTGATTTTGATGATTAATAAGTGTCATTAAAAATATAGAATTCGGCATAGGGCGACCAAAGAAGTCATTAATAGTAGTTAAATCCTTATCAGTCCACTCGCTTTGAAGTGCTTCAACAAAAGCCGCATTCACTTTACGATACCCATCTGCAATTGTTTTAGCAGAAGTTGGAACAGGATAATCTTTCGTTTCCCCTTCAAATGTAAGTCCCGTACCAGATAGTAAAACTGGAATTGCCGTCACGATATGCCAAGCAACTCTGCCTAACGTCCAATGCCCAGGTGTAATTTCCTGTGACAAAGATTCATCTGTTAATGCATCGAGCATTTTCTGAGTAGACTCGGCCTCGTATGTCCATGATTGTAAAAAGCCTTCAATAGTTTGATACATAGTTATCCCTCCTAGTTATGTTCATAGATTAAGTTCGTGAGAGATCATATAATCCCCTGTTCCATAAGAAATACTTAATTAAGCATTGCTACAATATAAAAATAATTAGAAAATATTTGTAAAAGTGTCAGGAAACGATTGTACGTGTTTTTTGTTGATCGTTATTATAATGACGTTGATCTAAAAGTATGTCTATTAAATGAAATAGCTTCTATGAAAACAATATTAGATCGTAAAGGTGCAAGCGAATTTCTTTATATAAAGTATAAAAATGATAAAGAATATGTACTGTTAGGAAATGCTGATGATTATAGAGAGCTATTTCAAACAATAGGTGGATTGAAAATAGCAAGCGGTATAGAACTAAGATTACAGGATAAGAAATTAAAGAGAAATTTAACTTTAAAACGAAGTATGTTCAATATAATCATGTATTCACTTGTTATATACTTTATGTACAAAGCTTATATTAATTTTATGTCATAATAAAAAAGACGGCTTCACATATATGAAGCCGTCTTTTAACTAACCTTCTTTCCCCCTCCTCATCAATCATAAGAAATAAGGTGCTCCAAGTACAGCAACGACAAGACCAGAAGGGATTTCTTTCGGGTATGCAATTGTTCGTCCGAGTAAGTCAGCGATGGAAAGAAGGATTGCTCCAAATAAAGCGGAGCAAATGAATAACCTTTGATGATTCATACCAACAACGATTCGCGCTAAGTGTGGTGCGACAAGGCCTAGAAAGGCAATTGTACCGACAACCGCGATATTTACAGATGCAAGTAGTGTTGCTAACACAATGAGGGCAAGGCGTGTTTTATTTACTGGTTGCCCGAGTCCCCTTGCTCAATCGTCTCCAAGTACGAGAACGTCAAGTTGTTTTATTAAGAAAAAGAATTTCGTTTGAGCAAGAAGGCGAAAGTACAAGCAAAAGGAGTGAGAATCGCATGTAATAATTATTAGAATGTACGGGATAAATCTATATTTATCTCCACTGAATAAATTTTTTCGTTCTGATTCGATAGATGTTTTTTAATTTCTTACTTGTACTTAAAAGATTGAATTTGAAGGAAGGGATCAACATGTCTTCATGGCTCAATAATACAAATGGATATTGTAGTTGTAATAATCGAAATGGTGTACATGTTGATTCATGTTGTTTTAGTTGTGATGGGACAGTCCCTAAGCTAGGTCCAACAGGAGCAACGGGTCCAACGGGTGACACAGGCCCAACAGGAGCGACGGGTCCAACGGGTGACACAGGCCCAACAGGAGCGACGGGAATAACAGGAGCAACGGGTCCAACAGGAGCGACGGGAATAACAGGAGTAACGGGTCCAACAGGAGCGACGGGCCCAACGGGTGACACAGGTCCAACAGGAGCGACGGGAATAACGGGAGCAACGGGTCCAACAGGAGCGACGGGAATAACAGGAGCAACGGGTCCAACAGGAGCGACGGGAATAACAGGAGCAACGGGAGCAACAGGAGCGACGGGAATAACGGGAGCAACGGGAGCAACAGGAGCGACGGGAATAACGGGAGCAACGGGTTCAACAGGAGCGACGGGAATAACAGGAGTAACGGGTCCAACAGGTCCAACAGGAGCGACGGGAATAACAGGGGCAACGGGTTCAACAGGAGTAACAGGTACAAGTATCACGGCGACGTATGCATTTGCAAATAATACGTCGGGAACAGCGATATCGGTACTTCTTGGTGGAACGAATGTCACGCTTCCAAATAATCAAAACATCGGTCCAGGAATTACTGTTTCTGGTGGAAATACAGTATTTACGGTTGCAAATGCTGGGAATTATTATATTTCATATACGATTAATATAACAGCTTCACTATTAGTCAGTTCACGAATTACAATTAATGGAGCAGCACTTGCTGGGACAATCAATTCTCCTGCGTTAGCAACTACATCATTTAGCGCAACAATTATTACAACTCTTGCAGCAGGAGATGCTATTAGTTTACAATTATTTGGGGTTTTGGCTGTTGCAACATTATCAACAACTACACCAGGAGCTGTGTTAACGATAATAAGATTAAGCTAAATAATAACTCTCTTATTTTTTTATCCCGCTTTAATGGGCAGTAAGATCCCCACCTCAAAATTCAGCGAAAGAAAAGAAGTTAGGTGGGGGTCGGGCTGCCCATAAAAGTCCGATTGGTTCAACTAATAATCAGTGGGGGATGAAGAAAACCCCCACTGATTAAAGTTTCACTTTATAGATTAGGAGAGTTTATACATATAATAAGAAGTTAATGAAGTAAAGCATAGTTATGTAAAAGTCGGAATATTATGATTGTAACGTTGTGATGACTATAATATAATGAAAACAACCTCATGAATGAACATTCATTTATTTTTTATGTATTTGAAGGGGGAATGAAGGTGGAAAAACCATGGTTGAAAAATTATCCAGAGGAAATTCCAAGTACGATTTCTTATGATATTCAGCCGCTTCATAAATATGTAGAACAGATGGCTTCTCGCTACCCAGAAAAGAAAGCGCTTCACCTTTTAGGGAAGGATATTACATTTTCGGACTTCCATGATAAGGTGAAGAGGTTTGCAAATTATCTTCAAAAGCTCGGTGTGGAAAAGGGTGATCGAGTTGCTATTATGTTGCCCAATTGTCCGCAAGCTGTAATTGGTTATTATGGTATATTACTTGCGGGAGGTATCGTAGTACAAACAAATCCACTATATACAGAAAGAGAATTAGAATATCAGCTTCATGACTCGGGAGCAAAAGTAATTCTTTGCCTCGATTTAGTGTTTCCAAGAGTAACGAATGTTCAATCTGCTACAAAAATTGAGCATATTATCGTAACTCGTATTGCGGACTTTTTACCCTTCCCGAAAAACCTATTGTATCCATTTGTGCAGAAAAAACAGTCGAATTTAGTTGTGAAAGTATCGGAGAGTGAAACGATTCATCTTTGGAATTCAGTAGAAAAAGAAGTGAATACGGATGTTGAAGTGCCTTGTGATCCTGAAAATGATCTAGCCCTTTTACAGTACACAGGAGGAACAACTGGATTTCCGAAAGGGGTTATGTTAACGCATAAAAACCTCGTTTCTAACACGTTGATGGGGATTCATTGGTTATATAATTGCAAAGAAGGAGAAGAAGTCGTTCTTGGAGTTCTTCCATTTTTCCACGTGTACGGCATGACCGCTGTCATGAATTTAAGTATTATGCAAGGATACAAAATGGTTCTTATTCCAAAGTTTGATATGAAAATGGTTTTTGAAGCGATTAAGAAGCATAAAGTGACATTGTTCCCAGGGGCACCAACTATTTATATCGCTCTTTTAAATAGTTCGCTTTTAAAAGAATACGATATCTCTTCTATTCGTGCTTGTATTAGTGGCTCAGCGCCACTTCCAGTAGAAGTACAGGAAAAGTTTGAAACAGTTACAGGTGGTAAACTAGTAGAAGGATACGGTTTAACAGAATCATCTCCGGTTACACATAGTAATTTTTTATGGGAAAAGCGAGTGCCAGGTAGCATTGGAGTTCCGTGGCCAGATACAGAAGCAATGATTATGTCGCTTGAAACTGGTGAGGCATTACCACCGGGAGAAATTGGTGAAATTGTAGTGAAAGGCCCTCAAATTATGAAAGGGTATTGGAATAAGCCAGAAGAAACAGCAGCTGTATTGCAAGATGGCTGGCTCCATACAGGGGATGTTGGCTACATGGATGAAGATGGCTTCTTCTATGTAAAAGATCGCAAGAAAGATATGATTGTTGCAAGTGGATTTAATGTATATCCTCGTGAAGTAGAAGAAGTATTATATGAGCATGAAAAAGTGCAAGAAGTAGTGACGATTGGAGTTCCAGATCCGTACCGGGGAGAGACGGTTAAAGCATTTGTTGTGTTAAAAGAAGGTACGGAGTGTTCTGAGGAAGAATTAAACCAGTTTGCGCGTAAATATTTAGCAGCCTATAAAGTGCCGAAAGTATATGAGTTTAGAGATGAACTGCCGAAAACGACAGTCGGAAAAATATTACGACGCGTCCTAATAGATGAAGAGAAGAGAAAGAATGAGGATGAGCAAACGGGCTAAGGCCCTTTCTTTTTGAAAAAATAGGATTGACACTTTTCTAAATAGTCAGTATTATAAGAATATGAATGACTATTCATTCAGTCATCTTCTTGAAGGGGACAGTAAAGTGAAGAAAAATAGACCGAAATACAATCAAATTATTGATGCGGCAGTCATTGTGATTGCGGAGAATGGGTACCACCAAGCGCAAGTTTCTAAAATAGCAAAGCAAGCTGGGGTAGCTGATGGCACGATTTATTTATATTTTAAAAATAAAGAAGATATATTAATATCCTTATTCCAAGAGAAGATGGGAGAATTTGTCGAAACAATTCGTCAAAAAACAGCAGGAATTGAAAGCGCTGTATCGAAATTATTCATGTTGGTAGAAACACACTTCTTGCTGTTGTCACAAAATGATCCTCTTGCTATCGTTACGCAATTAGAGCTAAGACAGTCTAATCAAGACTTACGCCTGAAAATAAATGAAGTATTAAAAGGCTACTTACAAGTTATCGATGAGATTTTAGAAACAGGTATAAAGCAAGGTGAATTCCAAGCGGATTTAAATGTTCGCGTGGCAAGACAAATGATCTTTGGAACAGTAGATGAAGTTGTGACCAATTGGGTAATGAGCGATCATAAGTATGATCTGGTCGCACTTTCAAAAACGGTACATGGGCTACTTATTGCAGCTTGTGGCTATCGTCAATAATGGGAGGGATCATGTTGAAATTCCTATCTGTAAGAGTTGAAGATCATATCGCGGTGGCGACGTTAAATCATGCGCCGGCTAACGCGATGTCTTCACAAGTTATGCATGACGTTACTGAATTAATTGATCAAGTGGAGAAGGATGATAACATTCGTGTTGTTGTTATTCACGGTGAAGGGCGCTTCTTCTCGGCGGGAGCAGATATTAAAGAATTTACATCTGTTACTGAAGCGAAGCAAGCGACAGAATTAGCGCAGCTTGGACAAGTAACGTTTGAGCGCGTTGAAAAATGTTCAAAACCAGTTATCGCGGCAATTCATGGAGCGGCACTTGGCGGCGGCCTTGAGTTTGCTATGTCTTGCCACATGCGCTTTGCAACTGAAAGTGCAAAACTTGGTTTACCTGAGTTAACACTTGGATTAATTCCTGGATTTGCAGGTACACAGCGATTACCACGTTATGTTGGGAAAGCGAAAGCTTGTGAAATGATGTTAACAAGTACACCGATTACTGGTGCAGAAGCATTAAAATGGGGACTTGTTAACGGAGTTTTTGCTGAAGAAACATTTTTAGATGATACGCTTAAAGTTGCAAAACAGATTGCTGGAAAAAGCCCAGCGACGACTCGTGCTGTACTAGAGTTATTGCAAACGACGAAATCGTCTCATTATTATGAAGGTGTACAACGCGAAGCTCAAATCTTTGGTGAAGTATTTACGAGTGAAGATGGAAGAGAAGGTGTAGCAGCGTTTTTAGAAAAACGTAAGCCTTCATTTAGTGGCAGGTAGTTCAATTATTTTTTTGATATAAATTAACAGAAAATTAAAATTGATAGAATCTTTCTGAAAAACAAGGGGGTAAATGGAATGAACATCTACGTACTCATGAAACGAACATTTGATACAGAAGAAAAAATCGTAATTAAAAACGGTGCAATTTACGATGGCGAAGCGGAATTCATCATCAACCCTTACGATGAATATGCGATTGAAGAAGCAATTCAAGTAAGAGACGCACAAGGTGGAGAAGTTACTGTTGTAACAGTCGGTGGCGAAGATAGTGAGAAAGAACTTCGTACGGCATTAGCGATGGGCTGCGATAAAGCGGTATTAATTAATATTGAAGATGATGTAGAAAATGGTGACCAGTTCACGACAGCAAAAGTGCTTGCTGAATATTTAAAAGATAAAGATGCAGATTTAATTTTAGGCGGAAACGTTGCAATTGATGGTGCATCTGGACAAGTCGGTCCACGCGTAGCTGAAGCGTTAAATATTCCGTACGTAACGACAATTACAAAACTTGAAATTGACGGTACAAACGTGAAGATTGAGCGTGATGTTGAAGGTGATACAGAAGTGATTGAAACTTCATTACCAGTTTTAGTAACAGCACAGCAAGGTTTAAATGAACCGCGTTATCCATCGCTTCCAGGTATTATGAAAGCGAAGAAAAAGCCACTAGAAGAATTAGAATTAGATGATTTAGATTTAGAAGAAGATGATGTGGAAGCAAAGACAAAAACAATTGAAATCTATTTGCCTCCTAAGAAAGATGCAGGAAAAGTGTTACAAGGCGAGCTGCAAGATCAAGTAAAAGAACTTGTATCGTTGCTCCATACAGAAGCGAAAGTAATCTAATAAAATACGAAATTATATATGCAGGAGGGAAAATCTATGGCTCGTAAAGTATTAGTAATGGGTGAAGTTCGTGATGGATCGCTACGTAACGTTTCGTTTGAAGCGGTAGCAGCAGCAAAAACAATTGCAGAAGGCGGTGAAGTAGTAGGTCTTCTAGTTGGAGACAGCGTTGCCTCTTTTGCAAATGAATTGATTCATTACGGTGCAGATCGCGTTGTGACAGTTGAAAATGATAAATTAAAATCATATACATCTGATGGTTATGCACAAGCGTTTTTAGCTGTATATGGTGAAGAAAATCCAGAAGGTATTGTATTTGGACATACAGCACTTGGTAAAGATTTATCACCAAAATTAGCAGCGAAGCTTGAAGCTGGTCTAGTTTCTGACGTAACTGCTTTAGAAGTTGAAGGTGGAAATGTTATCTTTACTCGTCCAATTTACTCTGGTAAAGCGTTTGAGAAGAAGATTGTAACAGACGGCATCTTATTTGCGACAGTACGTCCAAATAACATTGCAACGCTTGAAAAGGATGAGTCTCGCAGTGGTGACGTGTCTTCTATTACAGTAGACGTGAAAGACCTACGTACAATCATTCAAGATGTCGTCCGTAAGACGGCAGAAGGTGTTGACCTTTCTGAAGCGAAAGTTATTATCGCTGGCGGACGCGGTGTGAAGAGTGAAGAAGGATTCAAGCCATTAAAAGAGTTAGCTGACGTATTAGGCGGCGCTGTTGGAGCATCTCGTGGTGCTTGTGACGCTGAGTATTGCGATTACTCATTACAAATTGGTCAAACTGGTAAAGTTGTTACGCCAGACCTATACATTGCATGCGGTATTTCTGGTGCGATTCAGCATTTAGCTGGTATGTCTAACTCAAAAATAATCGTTGCGATTAATAAAGACCCAGAAGCAAGTATTTTCAAAGTAGCTGACTATGGTATTGTCGGTGACTTGTTTGAAGTCGTACCTCTTTTAACAGAAGAGTTTAAAAAATTAAAAGTACATTCATGATTTGAGTACCCTTGAGTTCCAAGTGAAGTACCCCTATATATAGAAAAAGGTGAGAGATCCCCTGTCTCTCATCTTTTTAGTATTTAATCCGTATTTTTATATAGTATAAAGGAACATTTTTTTGTTACAATACATAACGATACATATTATTCGCCACGTATATAAGTTAATGATATACTCTTGGTAGAATATACTTGAAGGAGGAAATAAAATGGCAATTGTAAACGCAAATGACCAAAGCTTCGCAGCAGAAACTAGCGAAGGTGTTGTATTATTAGATTTTTGGGCACCTTGGTGTGGACCTTGTAAAATGATCGCTCCTGTATTAGAGGAAATTGATGCAGAACTAGGCGAAAAAGTAAAAGTAGTAAAAGTAGACGTAGATGAAAACCAAGAAACTGCTCGTCAATTCGAAGTAATGAGCATTCCAGCTCTTTTCGTATTAAAAGACGGTAAAGTGGTTGATCAAGCGTTAGGTTACAAACCGAAAGAAGCGTTAGTAGAATTAGTTTCTAAACACTTCTAAAATAAAGAAGCTACCATTTGGTAGCTTTTTTATTTTCCTTTTTTACACCTTTCCGTTACAATAAAAGAACGTATGTTGGGTGTTTTGGCATAGTATGTTTTCATGTGAAAATAAAAATGCTAAGCATGTAGAAAGGGAGGGTAACGAGTGCACGAACATTTAAAAGAGAAGTTGGCCATTTTACCAGATCAACCTGGTTGTTATTTAATGAAAGATAAGCAAGGAACGGTTATATATGTAGGAAAGGCAAAAGTGCTTAAAAATCGTGTGCGCTCGTACTTTACTGGTTCGCATGATGGGAAAACACTTCGGCTTGTAGGAGAAATTGTAGATTTTGAATATATTGTAACCTCCTCAAATCTAGAGGCTCTCATTTTAGAGTTAAACTTAATAAAAAAATATGATCCAAAATATAATATTCAATTAAAAGATGATAAAACATATCCTTTTATTAAAATTACAGCTGAGAAACAGCCGCGATTACTCATTACGCGAAACGTAAAAAAGGATAAAGGAAAGTATTTTGGTCCTTATCCGAATGCACAATCAGCTCATGAAACGAAAAAACTGCTAGATCGTATGTATCCGCTTCGTAAGTGCTCAAATATGCCTGATAAAGTTTGTTTATATTATCATATGGGGCAATGTTTAGCGCCTTGTGTGAAAGAAGTGACGGAAGAACAAAACAAAGAAATTGTAGATGAAATTATTAAATTTTTAAATGGTGGACATAAAGAAGTTCGTTCAGAATTAGAAACAAAGATGTATGAAGCTTCAGAGAAACTAGAATTTGAACGTGCAAAAGAGTTACGTGATCAAATTGCGCATATCGATGCGATTATGGAAAAACAAAAGATGATTATGAGTGACTTAGTGGATCGTGATGTGTTTGGGTATGCAGTTGATAAAGGATGGATGTGTGTTCAAGTTTTCTTCGTTCGAAAAGGAAAGCTAATTGAACGTGATGTTTCTATGTTTCCAATCTACGATGAACCAGAAGAGGGGTTTTTAACGTTTATCGGTCAATTTTATGAAAACAGCAGTCATTTTAAGCCAAAGGAAATTGTCGTTCCAGGAAGTATAGACTCAGAATTAGTAGAGCGCTTTTTAGAAGTGGAAGCGACGCAGCCGAAACGCGGTAAGAAAAAAGATCTTGTAGAATTGGCAAATAAAAATGCGAAGATTGCTCTTGAAGAGAAATTCTACTTAATTGAACGTGATGAAGAGCGAACGATTAAAGCGGTAGAGAATTTAGGGAAGCAGCTCGGAATTGAAACGCCTTACCGTATTGAATCGTTTGATAACTCAAATATTCAAGGGACAAATCCTGTTTCTGCAATGATTGCTTTTATCGATGGGAAACCAGCTAAGAAAGAATACAGGAAATATAAAATTAAAACGGTTCAAGGGCCAGATGATTATGAGTCTATGAGAGAAGTTGTGAGACGCCGTTATACAAGAGCACTGAAAGAGAGCCTACCTTTACCCGATTTAATCATTATTGATGGCGGAAAAGGCCATTTGGCGGCTGCAAGTGATATTTTAGAAAATGAGCTCGGCTTATACATTCCGATGGCAGGGCTTGTAAAAGATGACAAACATAAAACATCCCATTTAATTATTGGAGACCCACCTGAACCTGTGATGCTTGAGAGAAATAGCCAAGAATTTTATTTGTTGCAACGCATTCAAGATGAAGTGCATCGATTTGCGATTACATTCCATCGTCAATTACACGGAAAATCTGTCATTCAATCAGCGCTGGATGATATTCCTGGAATTGGGGATAAGCGAAAAAAGGTATTGTTGAAACATTTTGGATCGCTAAAAAAGATGAAAGAGGCTTCTGTAACGGAATTTGTCGAAGCAGGTATGCCGAAAAATGTCGCAGAGACAATTTATACTTATTTAGTGGATAAGAAGACGTTGTAGTTTACAACGTCTTCTATTTTTTGGTATAATTTCTGAAGATTTAAAATAAACAGATCTGAATGAAAATGCAAAAAAGTCAACTAAACTTAAATGTCTAGTTGACTGTAGGTAATGCTACACTTCAATGAGATCTTTTATATCCCATTTCACAAGAAATGTAATAGAGTCTGAACGTTTTTTCTTTTCTTCATAGGACTCAGCAACGACGTTACGTTGCTTTTGAATTTGTTCAGCGATGAATCCAGCTTCTAATTGGTAAGAAGAATGTCTTTTTTGTTTTTGACGTTCAGCAATGAGTGTGCCTTTAAGTTGGAACTGCATTTCACGACGCTTATGTTCAATAATGCTTAAAGTGCCCCAGCCAGCTTTTTCAAAGAACTGAATGACTTCTTCAATTGTTTCTAGTGGATATTTTCTTGCAAGGTTTCTACCGGACCAGTATAAAATACCATCTAAATCGTTACCGATTAAATCAGGTAGTAATTCTTCACGTAGCAATTCATAAGCGAAGGCGTTCAATGAAACATCTTCTAAAGATGTTGTATCGATTGTATTTTTACTCACAATATTCCCCTCTTTCTATAGGGATTATTATATAACATTTCTCATTTATAAAAACAGATTTTTCTTTGGGAAAATCTGAATATATAAGAAGAAAAAAAGAATTGGCAAATTATATGCAAATTATGTATACGTTTTCTTGACGCTTCGACAAAAATAGGAGTAAAATGAACTTGGTATCAAATTATGCTGAAATATTTCGAATAATTTTTTCAGTTTTTCTTATGCCAATAGTGAAAAAACATTATTGCCATAAACTAATCTGAAAACAGCAGTCAATCATTCAAGGGGGGTAATGGGGACATGAAAGGCCGCGAGTATACGTTTCGTAAGTGGCACTCATTAATGGGGGTCATCCCGGTTGGTGTCTTTTTGACGCAACATTTAATTGTAAACAACTTTGCAACACGAGGAGCAGAGGCTTTTAACAAAGCTGCAGGCTTTATGGAGCTCCTTCCATTCCGGTATGCGCTAGAAATTTTCATTATCTTTTTACCAATACTGTACCATGCTATATATGGCTTATATATTGCATTTACAGCTAAGAACAATGCGGTTTCTTACGGTTACTTCCGTAACTGGATGTTCGTCTTCCAAAGAATTTCAGGTATCGTTACACTGATTTTCATTTCTTGGCACGTCTGGGAAACTCGTATTCAAGCAATGTTAGGTAAAGAGGTAAACTATGATATGATGGCAGATATTTTAAACAATCCAGCTATGTTTGCATTCTACTTAGTTGGTGTTGTTTCAACAATTTTCCACTTTGCAAATGGACTATGGACATTCTGCATCAGCTGGGGAATTACAGTATCTCCACGTTCACAAAGAATCTCTACTTATGTAACATTAGCTATTTTCTTAGGTCTATCTTATGTAGGTGTGAGTGCATTATTAGCGTTCATCGATCCACAGCTAGCAAACCAGTAAGGAGTGGGAGAGCATGAAAGGGAAACTTATAGTAGTCGGCGGTGGCTTGGCTGGCTTAATGGCAACGATTAAAGCGGCGGAAGCAGGAGTAAATGTTGAACTGTTCTCTTTAGTACCAGTAAAACGTTCGCATTCTGTATGTGCCCAAGGTGGAATTAACGGTGCCGTAAATACGAAAGGTGAAGGGGATTCTCCATGGATCCACTTTGACGATACAATTTATGGTGGGGACTTCTTAGCGAACCAACCACCAGTTAAAGCAATGTGTGAAGCAGCACCTGGTATCATTCATTTAATGGACCGTATGGGTGTTATGTTCAACCGTACGGAAGAAGGACTTCTTGATTTCCGTCGTTTTGGTGGAACGCAACATCACCGTACAGCATTTGCTGGTGCAACAACTGGACAGCAATTACTATACGCATTAGATGAGCAAGTACGTCGTCATGAAGTAGCAGGACTAGTAACGAAATATGAAGGTTGGGATTTCTTACGAGCTGTTGTTGATGATGAAGGTGTGTGCCGAGGAATCGTTGCACAAGACTTACAAACTATGGAGATTAAAAGTTTCGGAGCTGATGCCGTGATTATGGCAACAGGGGGCCCTGGTATCATCTTTGGAAAATCAACAAACTCCATTATCAATACAGGTACAGCAGCTTCTGCTGTATATCAACAAGGCGCATATTATGCAAACGGTGAGTTCATTCAAATTCATCCAACGGCAATTCCTGGAGACGATAAATTACGTCTTATGAGTGAATCTGCACGTGGTGAAGGTGGACGTGTTTGGACATATAAAGATGGTAAACCATGGTACTTCTTAGAAGAAAAATATCCAGCTTACGGAAACCTTGTACCTCGTGATATTGCAACGCGTGAAATTTTTGATGTTTGCGTAGAGCAAAAACTAGGTATTAACGGTGAAAACATGGTGTACTTAGATCTTTCTCATAAAGATCCGAAAGAACTAGATATTAAACTTGGTGGAATTATTGAAATCTATGAGAAATTTACAGGTGACGATCCTCGTAAACTACCAATGAAAATTTTCCCAGCTGTTCACTATTCAATGGGCGGACTATGGGTTGATTATAAGCAGATGACAAGTATTCCAGGTTTATTTGCAGCAGGTGAGTGTGATTACTCTATGCACGGTGGTAACCGCCTTGGTGCGAACTCACTATTATCAGCAATTTACGGTGGTATGGTAGCAGGACCAAATGCAATTGAATATATGAAGGGTCTTTCTAAATCATCTGATGCTGTTTCATCTACTGTGTATGAACAAAATGAATTGATCGAAACAGAGAAATTTAACAATATTTTAACGCTCGATGGTAACGAAAATGCGTATGTTCTTCATAAAGAGCTTGGAGAATGGATGACAGATAACGTTACAGTAGTTCGTGAAAATAAAAAGTTATTAGAAACAGATGCAAAAATTGAAGAGTTAATGGCTCGTTACAAACGTATTAACATTAACGATACAGCGAGATGGAGTAACCAAGGTGCTTCATTTACACGCCAACTTGCAAATATGTTTGAATTAGCGCGTGTTATTACAATTGGCGCATATAACCGTAATGAGAGCCGTGGGGCGCATTACAAACCTGAATTCCCAAATCGTGATGATGCAAACTTCTTAAAAACTACGATGGCAAAATTTGAAGGAGAAGGAAATGCACCAGCATTCCATTACGAAGACGTGGATATTTCATTAATTAAACCACGTAAACGTGATTATTCTTCAAAACACGATGTAGCTGCTAAGGGTGAAGAGAAGGGGGATAAACAACATGTCTGAGAAAACAATCCGCCTCATCATTACGAGACAAGACGGACCAGACGCGCAAGCGTTTGACCAAGAGTTTGAAATTCCGTATCGTCCGAATATGAATATTATTTCGGCGCTTATGGAAATTCGTCGTAATCCTGTTGATTCAAAAGGAAATCAGACAACTCCGATTGCATGGGATATGAACTGTTTAGAGGAAGTATGTGGTGCATGTTCGATGGTGATTAACGGAAAACCACGTCAATCATGTACAGCGCTTATCGATCAATTAGAACAACCAATTCGCTTAAAACCGATGAAGACATTCCCAGTTGTTCGTGACCTACAAGTTGACCGTAGTCGCATGTTTAATGCTCTAAAACGTGTTAAAGCTTGGATTCCAATTGATGGCACGTATGACTTAGGTCCAGGACCAAGAATGCCAGAGAAGAAACGTCAATGGGCTTATGAGCTTTCAAAATGTATGACATGTGGCGTATGCTTAGAATCATGTCCAAACGTAAATAGTAAATCTGACTTTATTGGACCAGCACCGTTATCACAAGCTCGTTTATTCAACTCACATCCAACGGGTGAAATGCATAAAGCAGATCGCTTGCGTGCAATTATGGGTGATGGGGGACTTGCAAACTGTGGTAACTCTCAAAACTGTGTGCAATCGTGTCCAAAGGGTATTCCATTAACAACTTCAATTGCGGCGTTAAACCGTGATACAACAATTCAATCGTTCAAAGATTTCTTTGGTAGCGACAATAACTATTAATAAATATTGCCTCTTCAATATGAAGAGGCAATATTTATAACTATATTTTTCTGTTTATTCTGTTTATTTTAAGGTGAAAAGGAGAGGGAACAATGAAGAGGATTTCTTATATTGAAGACTTTAAGCAATGGGAAAGTGGTTTTTCGTTTTACAACCCTGTAAAGGTTCGTTTTGGTGAAGTAGATATGTTTGGACATGTAAATAATGTCGTTGCCTTTACCTATTTTGAAGAAGCACGTATAGCATTGTTTAAAGAACTTGGATTTATGCAAGAATGGACGCATGAATCTTCAGAAACGATGATTGTTGTTGCGGATTTACAATGTAATTTTATTAAGCAAATATATTTTGATGAACAGTTGAAGGTGTATGTAAAAGCGGGATCAGTTGGTAATTCTTCTTTAGATTTGCATTATATGGTGAAGAATGCAGAAGGAGAAGTTTGTTTAGTTGGTCGTGGAATGATGGTTCAAGCCTCGAAAAAAACGGGAAGAGGCGAACCGTGGCCTGAAGAATGGAAGAAAAAATTACTACAATGATAGAGTGAAAGAAAAATAAGAGAGCAAGTTGCTCTCTTATTTTTTGTCTTCCATCGCTTCTTCTAGTGTTAAATGATGTTTATATATGTATGTAGCGTATGGATTTCCAACGTAGCGCAAATGCCACGGTTCATATGAATATTCCGTTGTTTCTGTTTTATCTTCTAAATAACGAATGACAAAGCCAAATTCATGGGCATGTTTTGCAACCCATTTTCCTTCGGCTGTCTCTCCAAAAATAGGCTCTAATTGGAATTTAGCAGATTTTGAACTAATATCCATTGCTAAACCCGTTTGATGTTCACTTGTACCGGGAATGGCACTTACTGAATCCGCCTCAGCTTTTCCTTGACGTCTAACGTATGTATCATGTAATGATTTTTGGCGTTTGTATGAACGATAACCAGATACAGCTGTAAGTTCAAGTCCTTCTATCTTTGCCGCTTTAAACATATTTTCAAGCGCATTAGCAGCATCTTTACGCAACAATGTTTTTTCTTTATCTTTTGGACTAGTAAATGGTACGTTTGGCCTTGTTAAGTCTTCAGGAGTGTATCCATCTGGTAGTTTTCGGTGTTTATTAACTAATACAAGATTAGATTCTGGATTTGTTACAACGGAAAAATCATTGTCTAGTTTTTTTGCATTATGATCAGCTTTAGGAAAAGCAGGAATCTCTTCTTTTTGATGGTTACTATGTTTTTGATTTTCGACAGCTTTCGCCTCATTTTGTAGTGGCGATTTAGCACCGAAATAAGCGAAAGATGTGATGCCGATTACAATAGTAGCGGCAGAAATAATGATTATTTTTTTCATGATGCCTTGTAATCACAGTCCTTTCTTAATAAAATATGTATTGTTTTTATTATAAGTCTAGTTTGCTGAAAAAGAAATATAAGAGTTGTAACGTAATAGAAATGCAAAGAAAATGTCAGAAAATGTGTGAATTTGTAGTATTTTTTCATATAATTCATTTCTTATCTTTCATGAAATGAATTTTTTGTGTAATATATACATATAAGAAGATGTAACGATTATCGAGAATAAAGAACTTCTTGTATAGACTAGGAGTGAATGGGAATGGATTTTGCAACAATTATTGGACTTGTTTTAGGATTTGTAGCAGTGGTAGTAGGGATGGTCGTCAAGGGCGCTGACGTAACAGCCTTATTGAATCCTGCCGCAGCATTAATTATTTTTGTTGGTACATTTGCTGCAGTATGTATCGCATTTCCGATGAATCAACTAAAAAAAGTTCCAAAATTATTTAAAGTTCTTTTTGGTTCAAATAAAAAGGATTTAAGTTATGAACAGCTGCTAGAATTGTTTGTTCATTGGACATCAGAAAGTAGAAAATACGGTATTTTGTCTTTAGAGCAACAACTAGACAAAATTCAAGATGAATTTCTTTTGCGTGGTATGAAATTTGTGATTGATGGTGTATCCGCAGAAGACTTAGAACAGATTTTAGAAGCTGAATTAGAAGCAATTGAAGAAAGACATGCAAAAGGAGCTGCTATTTTTTCACAAGCTGGTACGTATGCACCGACGTTAGGAGTTTTAGGTGCTGTTATTGGTCTTGTAGCCGCGCTTGGTAATTTAACAGATATTGATAAGTTAGGACATGCTATTTCGGGTGCGTTTATTGCAACGATTTTTGGTATTTTTTCAGGTTATGTGTTATGGCATCCTTTTGCAAATAAGTTAAAGCAAAAATCTGCAGCTGAAATTGAGAAAAAACGTTTAATTATTGATTGTTTATTAATGTTACAAGAAGGCACATATCCGTTTATTATGAAGAACCGCATTTTAGGTGCACTTTCTGCAGCTGAGCGTAAAAAGCTGGAAAAAGGAGCAGAAAAAAATGCGGAGTAAGAAAAATAGAAGAGGCAAAAAGAAAAAACATGATGAGCATATCGATGAAACTTGGTTAATTCCATATTCTGACATGCTAACGTTGTTATTTGCATTGTTCATCGTTTTATTCGCAATGAGTAGTATAGATGCTGCGAAGTTCAAACAGATGGCTGTTGCTTTTCGAAGCGAATTAGCAGGTGGAACAGGTAACAAAGAATTTTTAAGTGATCAGAAGCCAAATGATGAAAAGGAATTATCAGCAAGTAGCCTTGAGGCAGAACAAACAAAAAAACAAGAAGAAGCTAGAGAAAAAGAAAAAAAAGAAATGGATGAATTGAAAGCATTACAAAAAAAGATTGATCAATATATTAATGAGAAACAATTATCCTCTTCTTTTCAAACTAAATTAACCGAACAGGGATTAATGGTAACAATATTAGAAAATATACTATTTGATTCGGGGAAGGCAGATGTGAAGTTAGAATCAATAGGGATTGCAAAAGAGATGTCTAGCTTACTTGTTTCAGCGTCACCTCGTGAAATTACAGTATCTGGTCATACGGATAATGTCCCTATTGCCAATTCACAATTTGCATCGAATTGGGAATTAAGTACGCAGCGGGCAGTTAATTTTATGCAAGTATTACTGCAAAATAAAGAATTACAACCAGAAAAATTTAGTGCGATTGGTTACGGGGAATACCGTTCAATTGCTCCAAACGATACACAAGAAGGAAAGGCAAAGAATAGACGTGTGGAAGTGTTTATCTTGCCTTTAACAGAGAAAGCAAAATAAAGAGGATGGCGAATGCCATCCTCTTTATTTTGCATCAAATGATTTTAAGTTGTCACGACGGATTTTATCTTTTTCTGCATCTGATTTTTTGAAATCATAATCATATAAAGCGCCTTCCCAATCACCATACATTGGATTCGGGAAAATAATAAATTTCTCGCCAAACTGTGTTTTTGAATCTGCTACTGCTTGGTTTCGATCTTTTACAGACTTTCCATCAAAACCGGTGAAATCAGATAAGTTATCACCGAAGAATAAGACGATATCATGTGTTTGAGAAACGAGTTCACGGCGTTTTTCTTTTCCTTTTTCTTTCGGATCTTGTAGTAATATATGTTCTTTCGTTGCTTGAGGAGCGCCTACACGCTCAAGATTTTTAATTGTTGCATCTAGTTGGTTTGTTTTACGATTTGAGATGTAGTAAATATCTACACCTTTAGACTCTGTATATTTTAAGAAATCAATTGCACCTGGAAGGGCTTCAGCTTCAGCCTTATTAATCCAGTCATCCCATTTATACGGATAGCCTTTTCCTGTTTTTACGCTCATTGCTTGATGAGGACTGTTGTCTAAAACCGTTTCATCTAAATCAAGTACGATAGCAGGTTTTTTCTCTGTTCCTTTTGCAAGAACTGCATCAAGCTTTAATTGACCGATGTTGTATCCTTGGTAGTAAAGTGCTTTCGTTTCACCAGCTGTTTGATACCATAAATCAGCCATTAATTGCTGTTCTGTTAATTTTACTTTTTCTTCTTTCGCCACTGTTTTCTCTGGTGTTCCTGAACATGCTACAAGTGATGTAGATAGAACTGCTACAGATAATAAAGTGGTAATGCCCCTCTTCATCTTCATATGTATCCTCCTTGATGTTAGAAAATCATCTTATATTATATATTAAAATATAATATTTTAATATGAACATTTGCATATTGTCTTTTGTATATATAGTAGTATGTCCTATATTAGAAAGATGAGTAAAATAATAATAGTTTTTTGACAAATTTCATTGTCGTAATGACAATTATAATTGACAAAAAGAGGTTTTTTATTTACAATTTTAACTAAATAGAACAAATGATGGATTAATGACGATGTTTACATATAAGAGGATGAAGCGTAGAGTGCTATATTTTGTTTAGAATAAACATAGTCTTTGAAAGAGAGTACGAATGATAATAAAGAGGAGGCTTTATACTTTGAGTTTACAAATCCAAAACTTAACGAAACAATTTGGGGAATCAAAAGCAGTTAACAGTTTGCAAATTTCGTTACCAAAAGGTGAAGTACTAGGGTTACTTGGACGAAATGGTGCAGGAAAAACAACGACAATTAAAATGCTTCTCGGGTTATTAACGCCTAATGAAGGCTCTATTACATGGGATGGAAAATCATTTGGGACTAGTGGGGTAACGATTGGGTATTTACCAGAAGAAAGAGGTTTATATACAAAAAGTAGAGTAATAGACCAGTTGCGATATTTTGGTAGATTAGAAGGAATGACGAAAAAAGAAGTAGATCTTGCTATTGATCACTGGTTAGAGCGATTAGCAATACCGGAATATAAATTTAAAACGGCAGGAGAGCTTTCGAAAGGGAATCAGCAAAAAATCCAATTAATTGCTGCTCTTCTTCATAATCCAGAACTTCTCATTTTAGATGAACCATTTAGCGGTCTTGATCCAGTTAATGCTGGGATGTTAGCTAGTATTATTGAGGAACAAGTACAGAGCGGAAAGACAATTATTTTATCAAGTCATCGTATGGAGCAAGTAGAGACTTTTTGCCAACATGTATGTATTTTGAAAAAAGGCGAAGCTGTCGTAAAGGGGCAGTTAAGTGATATTAAGAAAGAATACGGTTTCCGTAATTTAACGATTGAAGATACAGAAGAGAATGAGAAGGGATTAGAATCTATTCATGTATCGTATGAAAAACAACAAGGCCTTCTTTATGTGCAAGTACAAGATGATGCAGAAGCTCTAACGATTTTACAACAATTGCAAGAACACGGTGTTACCTTACGACAATTTAAAATGTTAGAGCCGACGTTAAACGAAATCTTTGTAGAGAGGGCGAAATAACGATGCGTAAATTTTCTCACGTATTTTCATTTTATTTTAGAGAATCATTTTTATCTAAAAAATCATTAATTACGAGCGCGATTTTATTTTTAGTTGTATTTGGGATTTTTGCATTCAATCATTTTACTTCAAGTAATGATAAAAATAAGGATAAAGATAAAATTGCAGTTGTGACAGAGAGTTCCACATATAAAATACAAAAAGAAGAGTTAACTAAGTTATTACCATCAGCTAAATTAACAATTGGTTCAAAAGAAGATTTCAATAAATTACATAAACAAGTAGAAGAAGGCGAGTTAGACGGTTTGTTTCGTGTAACTGAAAAGAATGGAGTTCCAGAAGTCACGTATATGTTTAATGGATTTGCTAGTGAAACAACTTCTACAATTATAGCTAGTTATTTAAAGGGACAATATATGACGGTAACAGTTGCTAAACATAATGTTTCACCAGAAATTGCACAACAATTACAAACGGACATTTCCGTGAAACAAGAAGCAATAAAAGATCGTTCTGCCTCTGCTGGAATTGCATATTTCTTCATATTCGCTTTATATATGTTTATTATTGCGTTCGGAAGCGCAATTGCGATGAATATTGCTTCTGAAAAAGCTTCTCGCGTTATGGAAGTTATGATTCCGAAAGTAAAACCTCTTACGATGATGTATGCAAAAATTTTAGCGGTTGTTTCAACAGCGCTATTACAACTTGGCATATTGGCATGTGGTTATTTAGTTCCTTATTTACTAGGGTGGGTAGATTTAGAAAATGGTTCATTATTTGGCGTAATTGACGTTACAAAGTTAGATGCAAAAGTAATCGGTATGTTCCTTATTTATTTTGTTACAGGATATTTCCTGTATGCGATGATGTATGCAGCTGCTGGTGCGGTTGTTTCTAAGACTGAGGATTTGCAAGGTGTAATGCTACCGGTGTCAATTTTAATAATGGCAGCATTCTTTATAAGTCTTAAATCGTTAGGTGACCCAAATAGTACTATCGTTGTTATAAGCTCTTATGTTCCGTTCTTCACCCCGATGGTTACATTCTCACGCTTTGTAGCTGGTGAAGCTGGTATGTTAGAAATTATGATAACATTGGCGGGGCTTTTAGCGACAATCGGCATATTAAGTGCTGTTACAAGCCGCATTTACGTAAACGGTGTAATGAATTATTCAGATAAAGTGAAATTCAAAGATTTAGCGAAATTTATAAAGCGTCAATAATGATAGAAAAAGCATGATTTCCTATTGAAATTATGCTTTTTCTTTATGTATAAATTAAAAATAGTATATAATAATAAGAGTCGTCTTTTAATAGAATGAATAAAAAGGAGGGTGTGCAGATGGGGATTAGTAGTCGTTTTACAGTAGGTGTTCATATGCTGACATTACTTGCGATAGATCGAAACTCTCGCTGTACCTCTGAATGGATTGCCGGTAGTGTGAATACAAATCCAGTTGTGATTCGTCGCATTACAGGAATGTTGAAGAGAGCAGGACTTGTTGATGTACAAGCTGGTAAAGGTGGTACGACACTTGCTCGTGATTTAGAAGAAATTACATTACTTGATGTATATAAAGCAGTGGAAGTTGTAGAAGAAGGACAGCTATTTTCCTTCCATGAAAATCCCAACATTGAATGTCCAGTAGGAGCTAATATTCAATCAGTATTAGAAATTATTTTAATGCAAGCGCAAGAAGCGATGGAAAACGTACTTGCAAATGTAACGGTAGATCAATTAGTTACAAACTTAAAGTCTAAAATGAAAGAGTAAAAAAGCGAGCATCCTCATAATGAGGGCTCGCCTTTTTTTATTCAGAAATATTGAAAAATCTATTTTTCAGTATTTAAAATGAATTTACCAACAATAGCTGCTACGATACCACCAAGAATTGGTGCAACGATGAATACCCATAGTTGAGAAAGGGCTTCTCCGCCAGCGAATAAAGCTGGTGCGATACTACGAGCTGGGTTAACAGATGTTCCGGTTAACGGAATTCCTAATAAGTGAACTAATACTAATGTGAAACCAATTACTAATCCTGCTAAAGAAGAACTTCCTTTTTTACCTGTTACAGCAACGATAACTAAAATGAATACGAAAGTTAAAATAAATTCAACTAAAAATGCTCCAGATAAACCAAGAGTTCCAAAACCATTTTGTCCTAAATTATCTAAAGGTGTTTTAGCAGATTTTAAAATTGTCACTAACGTTGCAGTTCCTAATAAACCACCTAAAATTTGAGCTAATACATAATAACAAAGTTCCATAGCGTTCATTCTTTTGTTGATGAACATAGCTACTGATACTGCTGGGTTAATGTGACATCCAGAAATTGTTCCGATGCTATATGCCATAGCCACGATAGATAGACCGAAAGCCATAGCGATTCCCAACGTTCCAATTCCTTCAATTCCGCCGCCAATGACAGCTACTCCAGTTCCGAATAATACAAGTACAAATGTACCAATAAATTCAGCGATTGCTTTTTTTAACATAATTTACCTCCTAATGTTGCGCATGAAACGTATTATAACATAGGTTTTAGTATGAACAACTAATGAAATACTATTCTGATAAGGAGAAATAGGGGGGACAATAAAAAAAGAGTATGGTTCTTTGTTATAGAACCATACTCTTTTTTATGCTGTTTTTTTCTGTTTAACGACTGGAACAGAACGGTTTAAAATGCTATTTGCAACCATTCCTAACATAATAATAATCATTCCAAATAGGGAAAGACCACCAGGGAATGAACCATTCAAGAAAACAATTTCGCCAAGTACGGTAAAGACCATCGTTCCAGCTTGCGTTGCTTCAACAGCTCCAAGTAGAGAAAGATTGTCTTTTGCTAAGTCAGTAGCGAAGAAAAATGTCATCGTCGCAATAACTCCAGAACATAATGCTAATAAAAATCCTTGCAGCATTTGACTTGATGTTGGAATACCTGTAGTAGAAAATCCGTATATCCCAAGTAAAATTGTAATAGGGAGACTTCCAATCGCCATTCCTAATACGCGTTGGAACGTATCGAGACGTCCGCCAACAAGTTCCATCATTTTCCGATTGCCGAACGGATATAAGAAAGCAGCTAACACAACAGGTAAAAAGCCTGAAATGAACTGAGTTATTGTAATGTGGCCCGCGGCAGTTGCTTGCATACAAATTACACCAAGTAAAATAAATAATGCAACGTATAAGCTGCGAAGTGGAATTTTTCCGCGTACAAGTTCTGTTCCTGATTTCGTCTCTATTTTAACGAAAAATAGTGGTGATAAAAGTAAACCTGCTAATATCGTAACTTGCCAAGTTCCAGCAACGAGCCAAGCGGGAGAAAAGACAGCTGCAAAACTTAATAAAGAATAGAAACCAATACCAGCAACAGAACCCCACCCGATCCATGCCAATGGATGTTTCTTTAACTCTTCCCATAACCCGTTAAAGTTTTTGCGAAATAAAACGATAAGGAATAAAATAGGGAGAGCAAATAAAAAACGGAAGGAAGCTGTCCAAGCCCAGCTCGTTCCAGATATATTCATCGCTCGATTAATAATAAAGGTTGCAGAAAAAAAGGCTGATGATAAAAGGCCTAATAAAATTGCGCGCATGAAGTATAGCACTCCTTTCGAAATTTAACAATTATGTATAGTATAATATACTTTATTGTTATGAAAGTAAACTATTTTATGTTTTAAGGTGGTTTTATAGATGAAAGAACATGAAGATATGCAAACGAAAGAGGTCATTCACCAAGTAGGTCAGCTATTAAGACAAATTCGAAATGAACAAAAATTAAGTTTAGAAGAATTAGCCCAAAAAACAGGAGTTAGTAAATTAACGTTAGGAAAGATTGAAAGAGGCGAAACGAATCCGACGTTAGCCGTCATTTGGAAAATAACGAAAGGATTATCAATTCCTTTATCGAGATTGATGGTTGTTGGAGAACCTGTAGCTGTTGCGCGCTGCGGAGAGGGATTTGCAGTAGATGTAGGACAAGCATGGCATTTAGAAACGATGTTCCGTTATACGAAAGAAACGGGGATGGAAATGCATCGTGCTTGTTTACGATCAAATAGTATATATGAACCAGAAGCTCATCATGAAGGTGCTATTGAACTTGTAACGGTAATGAAAGGGAAAGTATCGATTCAAGTAGAAAGCGATGTATACGAATTAAATGAGTTTGACTCCATTCAATTTGAAGCGAATAAGAAACATAGTTATAAAAATGAAGAAGATGAAGTGGCAGTATTACATTTAACGATGAAATACTCTTCATGAAAAAATCACCTATAGAATTCTATAGGTGATTTTTTATATTTTGATTAAGTATATGCATGATGCCGCTAGTACGAACGAGGCATAAGTAATAAACAAATAAAATAAACTAAAAACCCCGTCCCAAAACATAAAACAGCAATGACCCAAAGTATGCGAATGAGAGTAGAGCTAATATCAAAATATTCTCCTAAACCACCGCATATACCAAATAGCATTTTATCAGTTTCGGATTTGTATAATCTTTTTGACATCTTCCAATCCACTCCTTTTTATATCAAGCTATATACTTCTATTCTATATGGAAATTTATGAGAAGACTATGAGGTTGTATGACATTTTTTTTTTGGAACGACTGTATTAATTATCTTAATTTTCAGTTTATATTAAAATTATAGTAAGTGGTATAAGGTGATTTTTAATAAAGGGTGGGAAATAAAGATGACAGTATATTGGTTAACGAACGTAATGATTGAATTAGGATATATATATGAAGAAGGGGGAATTTTCAAAACAGAAACAGGGTTATGTAGTTTACTCATTGAAGATGGACGAATTAAAAAAATTACAGCGGGGGCTGCTCAAGAGGAAGGGATACTCATTCTTGATGCCAATCGCTTATTAATTTTGCCCGCTTTTGAAGAGATGCATATTCACATTGATAAAACCTATTATAGTGGCCCTTGGAAAGCTTGCATGCCAGCAGAAAGTATTTTTACACGCTTTAATGAGGAAAAAAAGATTTTGCCAAAGCAATTAGCAACTGCTCAAGATAGGGCGGAAAGTATGCTAGAATTATTGCTTCGAAATGGTGCGACGAATATAAGAACGCATTGTAATGTTGATCCGATTATTGGACTTGGCGGTGTTACGAATAAAGAAGGTGAAGAAGTGGCGGAAAGACTAGCTGCTTTAAACATTGATATCACTTCAACGGTGCCAATAGGGAAACAAGTAATCCCAATTCCGTTATTAGATAAAAAAGGTGTGAAAGTTTCATTAGGAAATGATAGTATTACAGATCATTGGTCGCCGTTTGGAACGGGTGATATGCTGCAAAAGGCAAATCGATTGGCGGAACGTTTTGGGTGGAGTGATGAAAGGTCTTTAGGAAAAGCACTTCGCTTTATTACGGGTGGAAAAGAGACGTTAAACAATGAAGGGAAACGAGCATGGCCGAATGTAGGAGATGAAGCAAGTTTTGTTTTGACAAATGCAACATGTACTGCTGAAGCGGTAGCGCGTCAAACAGAGAAGCATTTAGTCGTGCATAAAGGAAATATTGTTGTTGGAAGTTTAAAAGAGGTGAAATTAAATAATCTTGTGTAAAGGAATCGTTTAAATGTTTTGAGAGGGTTCTAATTGTGAGTGTAGAACCCTTCTTTTTTATGCTTACAATATATTTCTTATAGGGAAGCTAGGAGGGATGGAAAATTTGGACAATCAACATAATCAAAATCATATTATGGGAACTTTGCAATGGTTTATATTTTTATTAGCGAATTCAATCGCACTACCAATTGTCGTTGGCGGATTATTTCATCTTACGACGGAAGAAATATTTTATTTAATGCAGCGTACGTTTTTTGTAGTTGGTATATCTTCTTTTTTACAAGGGTGGCTTGGACATAGACTGCCAATTGCGGATGGGCCGGCTGGATCTTGGGTTGGAGTATTTACCGTACTTGCTTATGCAACTGTCGGGCAAGATCAATTACATAGTACATTGCAAATTTTAGAATTAGGAATGACAATTTCCGGTGTTATTTTAATAGGATTAGGAGTAACTGGTTTTATCGTACGTATTTTATTTTTATTTACGCCGCTTGTGACAGGGACGTTTTTACTTTTATTATGTTTACAATTAAGCGGTGTATTTCTAAAAGGAATGCTAGGAATTACAGCTACTGTTTCTCAAATTGATGGATTTACAGCATTAATTGCGTTTAGTATATTTCTGTTCGTTATTATACTATCTAATTTTGGAAAAGGTTTTGTCAAAAGTTATGCGGTTTTAATAGGATTAATTAGTGGGTGGATTCTTTTTCTAATTGCAGGAAAAGTGACGATTCCATCTCAAGTAACTCATTTTGTGCAATTTCCACAAATATTTGCTTGGGGACTTCCGAAATGGAATACAGGTATGGCTGTATCAAGTTTCGTTATGGTATGTATTTTAGTTTCAAATACAGTGGCAGCTATTATAGCAATTAATCAAGCCACTATTCAAAAAGCGACTATTGAACAGAAACAGTTGAAGGGTGGTACGTGGGTTGGAGGGGTTTCGCATATCATTTCTTCTGTATTTTCAACTGTAGGTGTCGTGCCGTTACCAGCAACGGCAGGGTTTATACGTTTAACGAAACAAAAATATATACGCTCGTTCTTACTAGCATGTATGTTACTAGTCGTAATGTCGCTGTTTCCAAGTATTATTCGTTATTTAGCATCTTTACCGTCCGCTGTTGCATCTGCGGTTTTAATGGCTTCTTTCGTACAGCTAATTGGAATTGGATTAAATAATATAAAACAAGTGGAGCTTAATGAAAGGAATGTAACAATTTTAGGCGTTGCAGTATTATTTGGCAGCGGTGTTATGTTTTTGCCGTCTGGAGCACTCCAGTCCTTACCGTCTGTTATGCAATATATATTCGGAAATGGTTTATTCGTAGGTACAGTTGTCAGCATATTACTAGAACAAATATGGCGTACAGAAAAGTGAGTGGATACAAAGAGTGTACGCACTGTATAAAAGTCTAAAATAACATGTGAAATAAAGCCCATTTTCATTCACCACCCGCACATTTCGTTCATACAATATCTTGACTAAATAAACACCCAACTTACACATACACGGCTCTGGCTTAAGCAAGGAGGGTTATACCAGTTGAAGGAAAAAGCGTATCAATCTAAACCGTTACTCACAAAGAGAGAGAGAGAAGTATTTGAATTGCTGGTTCAAGATAAAACAACGAAGGAAATTGCAGGTGAACTTTTTATCAGTGAAAAAACAGTACGTAATCACATCTCAAACGCAATGCAAAAGCTAGGAGTTAAAGGACGTTCACAAGCAGTTGTTGAGCTTCTTCGCATGGGAGAGCTCGAACTATAAAAAGAAAGCCGACTTTTATATGAAGAGTCGGCTATTTTTCTGTCTGTTTCATGTTCTGTATGAATGATAAGAACACTCCATACATAAATAGGTAGTAAGGAAGGGATATGTTGAAAAGGATATTGTTAGTTTCAACAAGTGCTCATGATATGAATGGACACCCGACTGGTTTGTGGCTTGAAGAGCTCGCAGCTCCTTATAATGTATTTGAAAAAGCTAAGTTTGATGTTGATATTGTGTCGATAAAGGGCGGTAGAGTACCTATTGATAGAGTGTCTATTCCGAACGGTATACCTCGTGAATTTAAGCGTGTCGCTTTTTTATTGCAAATTACGAAAAAAAGGAGCAAAATAAAAAAGGTCCTAGTCTATACAGGTACAAATGAAAATTTTCATATAGAAGCAGTTTAAGTGCGCGAACTTAAAGTGTGTAAAATATAATGATAAAATAAGATGATGAATGAGAAAACGGGTGATGAAGTTGAATAGAGCAATCGGTGTTATCGATTCAGGAGTTGGCGGTTTAACAGTAGCGAAGGAATTAATTCGTCAGTTGCCGAAAGAGCGCATTATATATTTAGGGGATACAGCACGTTGCCCTTATGGTCCACGTTCTCGAGAAGAAGTGCGTCAATTTACGTGGGAAATGACGGAGCATTTACTAGATTTAAATATCAAAATGTTAGTTATTGCATGTAATACAGCAACTGCAGTTGTATTAGAAGAGATGCAGAAACAATTACCAATTCCAGTGGTAGGAGTTATTCACCCAGGGTCACGTACAGCTTTAAAAATGACAAACACGTATCATGTTGGGATTATTGGAACGATTGGAACGGTGAAAAGTGGTGCATACGAAGAAGCGCTAAAGTCTATTAATAACCGTGTTATGGTAGAAAGTTTAGCGTGTCCGCCTTTCGTTGAGCTTGTAGAGAGTGGCAATTTCGAAAGTGAAATGGCATATGAAGTTGTAAGAGAAACGTTGCAACCGCTGAAGAATACTGATATTGATACACTTATTTTAGGTTGTACACATTATCCAATTTTAGGTCCTGTTATTAAACAAGTAATGGGTGATAAAGTGCAACTGATTAGTTCAGGTGATGAAACAGCGCGTGAAGTAAGTACAATTTTATACCATAGTAAAATGTTGAATGAGGGAGAGGAACAAAGTGATCATCTCTTCTTAACAACAGGAAAAATAGGTCTATTTAAAGAAATTGCATCAAAATGGTTCGGTCAACCGATTGAAAATGTGAAACATATTCATTTAGAAAAAGAATAATAGTAGCATTCATATAAGTGAACTCCTGAGAAATCAGGAGTTTTTTGTTTGTAGGAAGCACAGCTAGTTCTAAAACATGAAACAGCTCGTATACATAATAGTACAAACTTAGATTTTAGGGGGGAATGGCATGCCTAAATCCACTTTTAAATGGGTTGTTGGTGCTACTGTGAGCGCTGTTTTACTAACAGGGTGTGGCTTTATAAATCAGGAGAAAGCAACGGAACAAATTGATCCGCCAAAACAAGTTACGTATACAGAGGGTGGAAAGAAAGAAGTAGCTAAGAAAGATAAGCAAGGACAAACGGTGAATAGAGAACTATACCTTGTTGATAAAAATGGTTATGTTGTACCACAAACGTTAGCTATACCTACTCCGAAAGCAAATGAGGTTATTCAGCAAACGTTAGAGTACCTTGTGAAAGATGGACCGGTAACGAATTTATTACCGAATGGGTTCCGCGCAGTCATTCCAGCAAATACATCAATGACACTAGATTTGAAAAAAGATGGGACGGCAGTCATTGATTTTTCTAAAGAAATGAAAAACTATGCAAAAGAAGAAGAGCGTCAAATTATTGAGTCAATAGCGTGGACGTTGACGCAATTTAAAGAAGTAAAACAAGTGCAGTTCCAAATAAATGGCGAGAAATTGGCGAAGATGCCTATTGGTGGTACACCGCTTGGGGAAGGTGTGAGCCGTGCGAACGGTATCAATTTCGATGATGAACAAGTGGCGGATGTCACAAATACAAAACCAGTTACACTTTATTTTATGGCACAAAATAATAATAAACAGCAATACTACGTACCAGTAACACGCCGCGTTGTAGAAGGGAAAGAAAATGATTATGCAGCAATTGTAGATGAACTTGTAAAAGGGCCGATTCATCAATCTCTTCTGAACGATTTCAATCCAGGAGTTAAGCTGATTACGAATCCGAAATTACAAGATGGAAATCTTACATTAAACTTTAATGAAAATATATTTATAAACCCAGATAAAAATATGATTTCAAATTACGTATTGAAGTCATTAGTTTTATCTTTAACAGAAAAGAAAGGCGTGAAAAGTGTTTCTATTGAAGTAAATGGTAAAGCAAATCTTATAGATGAAAAGGGTGGAAAGTTAATAAAACCTGTAGATCGTCCAGAAAACGTGAATACAGGTAGTTTTTAATCGCCAATAATTTGATATACTTAAGTAAGAAAGGGGAATAGCTTTTTGGGTTCCCCTTCTTTTATTGTATACATATCATACATTTAAATTTGGCTATACTAACAAGTAGTTATGAGGAGGTTATTTTTATGCGAGTAGATGGTAGAGAGAAAACAGAATTACGCCATATACATATTCATACGAATTATTTAAAACATCCAGAAGGATCAGTGTTAATTGAGGTTGGGGATACAAAGGTAATTTGCTCAGCGACAATTGAAGAGCGTGTCCCGCCGTTTATGCGTGGAGAAGGAAAGGGCTGGGTAACAGCTGAATATGCGATGATTCCACGTGCGACAGAACAACGTACAATCAGGGAGTCAAGTAAAGGGAAAGTAACAGGGCGTACAATGGAAATCCAACGCTTAATTGGAAGAGCATTACGTGCGGTAGTTGACTTAGAAGCCCTTGGTGAGAGAACGGTTTGGATTGATTGTGATGTTATTCAAGCGGATGGTGGAACGAGAACTGCTTCTATTACAGGTGCATATGTAGCGATGGTATTAGCGTTTGAGAAGTTATTACAAGCAGAAAAAGTATCTAAAATTCCAGTGAAAGATTATTTAGCAGCAACGTCAGTAGGGATTGTTGAAGAGCAAGGCGTTGTTTTAGATTTAAACTACGCAGAAGATTCTAAAGCAGACGTTGATATGAATGTAATTATGACTGGGAAAGGTCAATTTGTTGAAGTGCAAGGAACTGGAGAAGAAGCGACGTTTAGCAGAGCGCAGTTAAATGAATTGCTTGATGCTGCAGAACAAGGCATTTTCCAACTGATTGACATGCAAAAAGAAGCGTTAGGTGACATCGTATCTCATATAGAGTAGAGGTGGAAAATATGAAACAAGTTGTTGTAGCGACAAAAAATATGGGGAAAGTACGTGAATTTGCTGAGTTATTTGAGCGATTTGATTTAGAAGTGAAATCATTACACGATTTTCCTCATATTGAAGAAGTCGAAGAAACTGGTGAAACATTTGAAGAAAATGCGATCTTAAAAGCGGATAGTTTGAGTAGACAGCTGAATGCGATTGTAATTGCGGATGATTCAGGTCTTATTGTAGATGCTTTAAATGGAAAACCAGGTGTGTATTCAGCTCGTTTTGCTGGAGAGCCGAAAGATGATCAAGCGAATATTGATAAAGTTTTACAAGAATTAAATGACGTAGCGTTTGAAAAGCGTAAAGCTCGTTTCTACTGTGCGTTAGCAGTGGCTTTCCCAGAAGTTGATAAAAAACCTGTCATTGTAAATGGGACGTGCGAAGGCTATATTTTAGAACAGCGCCGCGGGGAAAACGGCTTTGGATATGATCCAATCTTTTATGTGGAAGAATATAAAAAAGCGATGGCGGAACTAAGTTCAGATGAGAAAAATGCTATTAGTCACCGCGGACGTGCTCTTCGTAAATTAGAAGAAAAAATCCCTGAATGGTTTTTAGGAGAATAAGGGAGAGAGATTGATGAAAGCTTTAATCGTAAGCGATAGTCATAGCTCTGTGAAGGAATTACAGCAGTTAAAAGAGAAGTATGAAGGGAAAGTAGATATCATGATTCATTGCGGTGATTCAGAGCTAACGCCTGCTCATGAAGAGCTGCAAGGTTTCCATGTTGTAAAAGGGAACTGTGATTATGCTAACTTTCAAGATGAAATTGTAACTGATGTAGATGGCATTCGTTTCGTAGTTGTGCACGGACATCGTCATAACGTGAAAATGACATTACAAACATTAGCGTACCGTGCAGAAGAGGTAGGGGCGCAAGTTGCATGCTTCGGACACTCTCACGTATTAGGTGCGGAATTAATCGACGGTGTTTTATTTATTAATCCAGGCAGTGTTTTATTACCGCGTCAGCGTGTAGAAAAAACATTTGCTTTATTAGAAGTGGATGAAAATCAAATGGAAGTTCGTTTTGAAACACTAGATGGACAGCTAGTTGAACAAGCAGTTTTAAAAAGAGGATAAGAAAATTTATCCTCTTTTTAAAAAAGGTGTTGACTTTATGTATGGTTATACATATAATAAATATTGTCGATAGGGCAACAGCGCTAACGAAGAAAGTAAAATAACATATGCGGGTGTAGTTTAGTGGTAAAACAAGAGCCTTCCAAGCTCTGGTCGAGAGTTCGATTCTCTTCACCCGCTCCATGTCCCAGTAGCTCAGCAGGATAGAGCAACGGCCTTCAAGAAAAATAGGAGCCTTTATAGGGAAACAAGAACCTATAAAGTGGACGACACTATATCGGTGAAGCCTTAACAGTTCGGCTGATGGTAATACCGAGGAAACTTACGATCTTGAAAAAGATTAAGGAGTTTTGAATGATTAAGTGAAACTTAATGGTAAAGACTCTAAAGTATGATGGAAATCATCGTGAGGTTCCGTAGAGACTACACGTGTCGCACCTGAAATGGTGAAGATATAGTCCAGACTACAAACAGTAATTGCTGGTAGCGAAAGCTATGGTGGTAAGCTAAGCCGTCGGTCGGGAGTTCGAATCTCTCCTGGGACGCTAAGAAAACCTTGTTATCTTTTGGTAACAAGGTTTTTGTTTGTCTACAAATTGATATATGTGCAAAAGGTGTAAAAAATATAACGTAATATATGGTAATTATTATGTGTAACGGATTAAAGTACATTAAGAAAAGAACACCATTTATGCGCTTTATTCCTCTTATTTAATTTAAAGAATCAATAGGCTTATGATGGAATTTAAATCCATATCCGTATTCTCCTAATTTTTCACTTAGAATGTTATAAAACTTTTTACCATTCTAGTACGACTGAGCAGCCGTTATCGGAACTTATCCCTGATAGTGTGTTACAATTAATAGAAGCGGAAAACGAGAATCTCCAATTGACTGGACCTGTGATTGGTTAGACGGTTTAAAAAGGTTGTATAAAAAGGGAGATGGCGCAAAGATGGCGAGATCAAATGAGAATGATTTAACGGAGAAATTGGCAGAAGGTCAACGGAAATATGGTGATGGCAACTTTACAGTACAGAACATCGGTGATGAAACTAACCCGAATTGGACTGTCGTAAAAAATGTGAGGAAGGGATCGGCAGGCATTCGCGAAGGAGAAGATATATTAAGACTGCGATCAAAATATATAAAATAGTACGGAAATGAGCGGGCCGAGAGTTCGAACCTCTCCTGGGACGCTAACAAAACCTTGTTATTTTTTGATAACAAGGTTTTTTGTTTATTTTAAATTAGTTATTAATAAATTTGTCAAAGACAAAACCATAATCTTTCACGTTATATTGCTTCTTCGTATCAACAAGCCAGTTAAAGGCAATCTCGTTCATTTCTTTAAATTGCTCTGCTAAATTTACTTGTGCGTTTGAAATACGGCTGAAAGCGTTAGATGCCATATCTAAACTTTTGTGTGCATATTGTAATGTAATGTCGTTGTCGTATGAAATTTCTTCTATTTTAAGTAAAGCTTTATATAAATCTTTTAATTCCTCAATATGTTTTTTATGAATATCAATTGAATAATGCTCATCCCCCATTTGAAACTTAATTTCTACATCTAAATCAATCGTTCCCGCAGTTTCAAGTGCTACGTTTTTAATTTGATATTTGCTATAACTAAAGCGGCGTAGTGTACGTTTTTTACTTGTCGCACTTGTACCATCTAGATGGAGTAATCCTTTGTTTGTGAAGCAATATTCATCTGATTTCGATTTAATTAGAAAGTAAATTTTCTCCCCATCTTCATGCATTACGTAATCATCAGCGTCGACTTTATCGTAATCTTTCGGTGTAATGACAGAACCTACATCACTTAATCCTAAAACATCAGCAGCTACTTTTTTGAACATATATAATCCCCCTTGTAAAAAATTCTTAATTGTACAAAAATATATTAACATGATTTTAAATTATTTTTGAAATCTTACAATTCTGTAAGGTAACTGTAAGGTAGTTCGATGGTAACAAATTGCTAATCCTCTATAATGAAGGTAACAACGATAAAACGAGGAGGAAGAAATGATGAAAGGATTAATCGTAACCGGTTTAACAGTTGCTTTTGGATTTGTAGCGTATGAGAAACTAACGTATGTAGTTGATGTTGTGAAACATTTAATCGCTTAGAGGGAACTACCATTGAGAGGGAATGAGTGAATGGATGGAATGGTTATTTGGAATTATAGGTACTTGTAGTGTAGTGTTATTGTTTTTTGTCCCAAGTGGTATACTTAGTTCGACAACGAGTTTGTTCTTCTTAAGTTTGTTTGCTTGTACGATGCTTATCATTATGTTTTTAATGAAGCGAAGTAAACCGATCTTCTATTTTAGCATGATTATTATGGCAATTATTGTTCTCCAAATTATTACCCTTGTTATATACCCCACTATTATAAAAGCTTTCCATTAATGATAAATCCTCTGCTTTAATTGCTGAGGATTTTTATTTGTACATTTTTAATTTTTAGTAAGGATTTGTTTATATTGAAATAGAAAAATTAAATATTTTCATATTTCAAACAAAGGGTTTTGGGATGTTGTGTTCTCATTACTCATTTGATATATTTACTTTAAAGATAATTAAAATCTAGAAAAAGAGGCGGACGTATGGATAAAAAAGAAAATACGGTCGTATTGTTTCCGCAACTATCAGAGCGATATATTGATGAAGGTTTTTTAGCACTGAAAGAGCGAAAATTCGAAGATGCATTGCGCTGCTTTGAAATATTACGTCAGTATAATGCAGAAACGGAACAAACGGAACTAGCTTCAGTTATTTGTTTGTTAGAGTTAAAGCGTATGGAAGAAGCGAAAGACAAATGTGAACAGTTGCTTGAAACAGGGGCTGTATTATTTGGTGATATTCTTGAAACGTATGTGACAATTTTAGTTCAAACAAATGATTATGAAGGTGTAATTGAAACCGTTGAAAAAGTTTTGCAAACGAAAGATATAATGCCTGAACAAAAGGAAAAACTAGCACAGCTCGCTTTATTTGCAGAAGGTATGTTAAATGAAGTAGATACGTCACTAGTCGATTCGAATTTTGAATTAGATGAATTTACTAATGAAATGTTTGGAGAAAACTTTGGGCAAAAGCTAAGAGCGATTCAGCAACTTTCGTTAAAAGACTTGGATCTTGCATTACCTATTTTAAAGAAATTTTTAATAGACGAAAAACAGCACCCTTATTTGAAAACTTCTATTTTGTATAAAATGATAGAAAATCAAATAGAAGAAGAGATAGAGGTAGAGAAGTTTGGGGATACGATTAAGGTGATTCCAGCATTTACAGGTCATAATGAGGAGCAATCCGATAACATTATACATACATTATCAAGCCGATTAGAGCAAAAGTATCCCGATATATTTGATGCGATGGTTACATATTGGAAAGAGTTGCAAATTAGCGTTTTCCCATTCGCTCTATTAATGGATAAAGTCGAGATTTGGGCTGCTGTTTTAGAGAGAATTGGAAGAAAGCGTTTCGGATTGACTATTGATGAAGAAGAACTTATGATAGCGTATAATATTGAATTAGAAGAGTTTCATATTGCTTATCAATGGTTATTACGTGTTGAAAGAGAAGGATATTTGCCCGTATAATTATGAAAAAGAATCGTTCGGTTCTTGAAACGAGCATATTCTATGTTATAATGTAAGGGTTGCAAAAGGCAGAAATCTGCCTGTTTGTAAGAGAAGAGAAGTGTAATTCTCTTACTTAATATGTTTCATATTATTCTCGAACAAAATATACCGTAGTTGTCTTTTAGGCAATTAGTAGATTGGAACATTATATCTGAAAGCTTTTGCTAGAGGATTATTTGTACTTTTGTTATTTCAAAAAAGAGATAATGAAGATCTTAATCTATAGAGGTATGTGCATACATTATTATAGTTGGAGGGAAAGAATAAATGGCTACAAAATGGGAAAAATTAGAAGGTAACGTAGGCGTTCTAACAATCGAAGTTGATGCTAAAGAAGTAAATAACTCTATCGACGCTGCGTTCAAAAAAGTAGTAAAAACAATTAACGTACCAGGTTTCCGTAAAGGAAAAATGCCTCGTCCGTTATTCGAACAACGCTTTGGTATCGAATCTTTATACCAAGATGCTTTAGATATCATCTTACCAAAAGCATACGGTGAAGCGATCGATGAAGCTGGTATCTTCCCAGTTGCTCATCCTGAAATCGACATCGAGAAGTTCGAAAAAAATGCTAACCTTATCTTCACTGCAAAAGTAACAGTGAAACCTGAAGTTAAATTAGGTGAGTACAAAGGTTTAGCAGTAGAAAAAGTTGAAACAACTGTAACTGACGAAGATGTAGAGAACGAATTAAAATCTTTACAAGAGCGTCAAGCTGAACTAGTTGTTAAAGAAGAAGGAACTGTTGAAAACGGTGATACAGCTGTAATCGACTTCGAAGGTTTCGTTGATGGCGAAGCATTTGAAGGCGGAAAAGGCGAAAACTACTCTCTAGCAATCGGTTCTGGTACATTCATCCCAGGTTTCGAAGAGCAAGTAATTGGTCTTAAATCTGGTGAGTCTAAAGACGTTGAAGTATCATTCCCAGAAGAGTACCATGCTGCTGAATTAGCTGGCAAACCAGCAACATTCAAAGTAACAATTCACGAAATCAAAACAAAAGAACTTCCTGAGTTAAACGACGAGTTCGCTAAAGAAGCGGACGAAGCGGTTGCAACTCTTGATGAATTAAAAGCAAAACTTCGTACAAACTTAGAAGAAGGCAAAAAGCACGAAGCTGAGCACAAAGTACGTGACGAAGTAGTAGAATTAGCTGCTGCTAACGCTGAAATCGACATTCCAGAAGCTATGATCGACACTGAGTTAGATCGTATGGTTCGTGAATTCGAGCAACGTTTAAGCCAACAAGGTATGAACCTTGAGCTTTACTACCAATTCACAGGTACTGACGCTGACAAGTTAAAAGAGCAAATGAAAGAAGACGCTCAAAAACGCGTAAGAATCAACCTTGTTCTTGAAGCTATCATTGAAGCTGAAAACATCGAAGTTACTGAAGAAGAAGTAACTGCAGAAGTTGAAAAAATGGCTGAAATGTACGGTATGCCAGTAGACGCTATCAAGCAAGCTCTTGGAAGCGTAGACGCTTTAGCTGAAGATCTTAAAGTGCGTAAAGCTGTAGATTTCTTAGTAGAGAACGCTGCATAATAAAATAACAAGGCGCGATTTTAATCGTGCCTTGTTTTATAAATATAGAAATATATTTATAAAACTTTTCGATGAAGAAGGAAAACTTCCTTAATAAGTCGAATATACATATTTCAAAAGTTTTAAAAACTTTTTATTTGTACATAACTAGTCATATTATTTGTATTTCTCGCCACGTAGTGACATAATATGTATTTACATACGATACATTTATCGTGTACATACGAAGGCAAGAGGTTAGCACTTTGTAAGGGGTGTGAAAATATGTTTAAATTTAATGATGAAAAAGGGCAATTAAAATGTTCTTTCTGTGGTAAAACACAAACGCAAGTTCGAAAGTTAGTTGCAGGTCCAGGTGTTTACATTTGTGACGAGTGTATCGAACTTTGTACTGAAATTGTACAAGAGGAGCTTGCGAAAGACGAAGAAGTAGAATTCAAAGATGTACCGAAACCGGTAGAAATTCGTGAAATCTTAGATGAGTATGTCATCGGACAAGATAACGCGAAAAAAGCACTAGCGGTAGCGGTATATAATCATTACAAACGCATTAATTCTAACAGCAAAATTGATGATGTAGAATTAGCGAAGAGTAATATCGCACTTATCGGGCCAACAGGTAGTGGTAAAACATTACTGGCACAAACGTTAGCGCGTATTTTAAATGTTCCATTTGCAATCGCGGACGCAACATCTTTAACTGAAGCTGGATACGTTGGGGAAGATGTAGAAAACATCTTACTAAAATTAATCCAAGCAGCTGATTATGATGTAGAGAAAGCGGAAAAAGGAATCATTTATATTGATGAGATTGATAAAGTGGCACGTAAATCCGAAAATCCATCAATTACACGTGATGTATCTGGTGAAGGTGTGCAGCAGGCACTTCTGAAAATTTTAGAAGGTACTGTAGCAAGCGTTCCACCTCAAGGTGGTCGTAAGCATCCACACCAAGAGTTTATTCAAATTGATACAACGAATATCTTATTCATCTGTGGTGGAGCGTTTGATGGCATCGAGCCAATTATTAAACGTCGTCTTGGTGAAAAAGTAATTGGATTTGGTTCTGAGAAGAAAAATGCTGATGTAAATGAGAAGCATGTTTTATCTCACGTATTACCAGAGGACCTTTTAAGGTTTGGTTTAATTCCAGAGTTTATCGGTCGTCTTCCAGTTATTGCGAACCTAGAGCCGCTTGATGAAGATGCTCTTGTTGATATTTTAACGAAACCGAAAAATGCACTTGTTAAGCAATTCCAAAAACTATTGGAGCTTGACGATGTTGAGTTAGAGTTTGAAGAAGGCGCACTAATTGAAATTGCGAAAAAAGCAATTGAACGTAAAACGGGTGCTCGTGGACTTCGTTCTATTATTGAAGGCTTAATGCTGGATGTAATGTTCGAACTTCCATCTCGTAAAGATATCGAGAAGTGTGTTCTTACAAAAGAAACAGTAGCTGATAATGCACCACCAAAATTGGTGTTACAAGACGGTACTGTACTTGATACAAAAACATCTGCATAATGCGAAAGAGAAACAGCAATTTTTATAATTGCTGTTTTTCTTTATGTTTAGCTATGTTCCTCCGCGGAAATACTAAAAGATAAAACATTGCGGGAGGAAGTAAATGATGAGCTGGACAAATATATTTTTACTTGTTCAACTTGTTTTTGGTGTAATTGTCGGATTATATTTTTGGCATTTACTTCGAAATCAGCGAACACAAAAAGTTTCAATTGATCGAGAATCGAAAAAAGAATTAGAACAGCTTCGTAAAATGCGCGAGATTTCTTTAACAGAGCCGCTTGCGGAAAAGGTGCGTCCTACATCCTTTTTAGATATTGTAGGGCAGGAGGACGGGATTAAGTCGTTAAAAGCGGCTCTTTGTGGCCCGAACCCGCAACATGTGATTATATATGGCCCACCAGGTGTCGGAAAAACTGCGGCAGCACGGCTCGTATTAGAAGAAGCGAAACAAAATCCGAAATCTCCATTTCGTACGAATGCAACATTTATTGAACTGGATGCGACGACAGCACGGTTTGATGAACGTGGAATTGCAGACCCTTTAATTGGCTCGGTGCATGATCCAATTTATCAAGGTGCTGGTGCCATGGGGCAAGCAGGTATTCCGCAACCGAAAAAAGGCGCGGTAACAGATGCGCATGGTGGTATTTTGTTTATTGATGAGATTGGTGAACTACATCCGATTCAAATGAACAAAATGTTAAAGGTGCTAGAAGATCGGAAAGTGTTTTTGGAAAGTGCATACTATAGTGAAGAGAATACGATGATTCCAACGTATATACATGACATTTTTCAAAAAGGTTTACCAGCCGATTTTCGCTTAGTTGGGGCGACGACACGTTCTCCAGAGGAGATTCCTCCTGCTATTCGGTCGCGCTGTTTAGAAGTGTTTTTCCGTGAGTTAGATACGGAAGAAATTCAAAAAGTAGCGAAGAATGCAGCTGACAAAGTGGAAATGCAAATCGGTGAAAATGGTATCGAAATGATTGGAATGTATGCAAGAAATGGACGAGAAGCGATTAATCTTGTACAAATTTCTGCTGGAATGGCAATAAATGAAGAACGTTCTTTCATTAAAGATGAAGATATAGAGTGGGTTGTTCACTCTAGTCAGCTTACACCGAAGTATGAAAAACGTATTTATCCTATTCCAAGGATTGGTCTTGTAAATGGACTTGCTGTATACGGACCAAATACAGGCGCGTTATTAGAAATTGAAGTAACGGCAATCAAGGCGAAAGATAAAGGATCGGTAAATGTTACCGGAATTGTTGAAGAGGAAAGTATTGGTAGTCAAACGAAATCAATTCGCCGTAAAAGTATGGCGAAAGGTTCTGTAGATAATGTATTAACAGTACTTCGTTCTCTAGATGTGTTGCCAGAAGGGTACGATATACATATTAATTTTCCAGGAGGTATCCCGATTGATGGGCCTTCGGCAGGAATTGCTATGGCAACAGGTGTATATTCAGCAGTGCATCGTACGTATGTAAATAATGAAGTAGCGATGACCGGTGAGATAAGTATACATGGGGAAGTGAAGCCTATTGGTGGTGTGTACGCAAAAATAAAAGCCGCGAAAAAAGCAGGTGCTAAGAAAGTTATTATTCCAGCTGAAAACATGCAACCGTTTTTATACACAATAAAAGGAATTGAAATTATTCCTGTTCGTAAGTTAAAGGAAGTATTTGAGCTAACGTTTATACAGAAAAATATACATCGAGAGCTTGATATACATACTACTGTAGACGAAACAGATGCACAATCAATGTGAGAATGAATGATAATAGTATTTGCCAGACTTCGTTTAAGTTTGTATGCTTAAGCGGAGTCTTTTTTTCTTTTCATAAGAGAGAAAAAAGCGGGATTTACAGTTGCGAAGAATCTCTGCAATTGCATCTAGATGTATTGTAATATAAAATAGTTGAACAGGAGTTTAATTTATTATGGAGGTGCTATGTCTAGTATGAATACGAATGAAAGAATCGTGCCCCTCCTACCATTAAGAGGCGTTCTCGTATATCCAACGATGGTTCTGCATCTTGATGTAGGACGTGATAAATCGATACAAGCACTAGAGCAGGCGGCAATGGATGAAAATATCATCTTTTTAGCAATGCAAAAAGAAATGAATATCGATGATCCGAAAGAAGATGACATATATAGTGTAGGTACAGTGGCGAAAGTGAAGCAAATGTTAAAATTGCCGAACGGTACGCTTCGTGTCCTTGTAGAAGGTTTACATAGAGCAGAAGTAGTAGAGTTTATCGAAGAAGAAAATGTAGTGCAAGTTTCTATTAAAACAGTAACTGAAGAAGTGGAAGCTGATTTAGAAGAGAAAGCTCTTATGCGTACATTACTGGAGCATTTCGAACAATATATTAAAGTTTCGAAAAAAGTTTCAAATGAAACATTTGCAACGGTAGCTGATGTAGAAGAGCCAGGAAGACTAGCTGATTTAATTGCTTCTCACTTGCCAATTAAAACGAAGCAGAAACAAGAGATTTTAGAGATTATATCTGTGAAAGAGCGATTACATACACTTATTTCAATTATTCAAGATGAACAAGAATTACTTAGTTTAGAAAAGAAAATTGGACAAAAAGTGAAACGTTCAATGGAGCGCACGCAAAAAGAATATTTTTTACGTGAGCAAATGAAGGCGATTCAAACTGAACTTGGCGATAAAGAAGGTAAGGGCGGGGAAGTTGAAGAACTTCGTGAGAAAATTGAACAGTCAGGAATGCCTGAAGAAACAATGAAGGCTGCACTGAAAGAATTAGACCGTTATGAAAAGTTACCAGCAAGTTCTGCGGAGAGCGGTGTTATTCGCAATTATATGGATTGGTTATTAGCACTTCCGTGGACAGAAGCAACAGAAGATATGATTGATCTTGCTCATTCTGAAGAGATTTTAAACAAAGATCATTACGGTCTTGAGAAAGTGAAAGAGCGCGTACTTGAATATTTAGCGGTACAGAAGTTAACGAATTCATTAAAAGGACCTATCCTTTGTTTAGTAGGACCTCCTGGGGTCGGAAAAACTTCGTTAGCGCGTTCGATTGCGACATCATTAAATCGTAATTTTGTTCGCGTATCCCTTGGTGGTGTACGTGATGAATCTGAAATTCGTGGTCACCGTCGTACATATGTTGGAGCAATGCCAGGACGCATTATTCAAGGTATGAAAAAGGCGAAAACAGTTAATCCAGTCTTCTTATTAGATGAGATTGATAAAATGTCTAACGATTTCCGTGGAGATCCATCAGCGGCATTACTTGAAGTGTTAGATCCAGAACAAAACCATAATTTCAGTGATCATTACATCGAAGAACCATATGATTTATCGAAAGTTATGTTTGTAGCAACTGCGAATACACTTTCAAGTATTCCAGGTCCATTGCTTGATCGTATGGAAATTATTTCGATTGCTGGCTATACAGAACTTGAAAAAGTTCACATTGCTCGTGAACATTTATTGCCGAAACAATTAAAAGAGCATGGCTTACGAAAAGGTAATTTACAAGTACGTGATGAAGCGCTTCTTGAAATTATTCGTTATTATACACGTGAGGCTGGTGTTCGTACGCTCGAGCGCCAAATTGCAAAAGTTTGTCGTAAAGCAGCAAAAATTATCGTTACAGCAGAACGCAAGCGCATTGTTGTAACTGAGAAAAATGTTGTTGATTTACTTGGTAAGCACATATTCCGTTATGGGCAAGCCGAAAAAACAGACCAAGTTGGTATGGCGACAGGTTTAGCATATACAGCAGCAGGCGGGGATACACTTGCAATTGAAGTATCTGTAGCGCCAGGTAAAGGGAAATTAATTTTAACAGGGAAACTTGGGGATGTTATGAAAGAATCCGCACAAGCAGCGTTTAGCTATATTCGCTCTCGTGCAGAAGAGCTTCAAATTGATCCGAATTTCCATGAGAAAAATGATATTCATATTCATGTTCCAGAAGGAGCAGTTCCAAAAGATGGACCGTCAGCAGGTATTACGATGGCGACAGCACTTATTTCTGCACTAACAGGTATTCCTGTAAGTAAAGAAGTGGGGATGACTGGTGAAATCACACTTCGTGGTCGTGTATTACCAATTGGTGGTTTAAAAGAAAAAACATTAAGTGCTCACCGCGCAGGCTTAACAAAAATTATTTTGCCAGCAGAAAACGAGAAAGATTTAGATGATATTCCAGAGAGCGTAAAAGAAAACCTTACGTTTGTGCTTGCATCTCATTTAGATGAAGTATTGGAGCACGCATTAGTAGGAGTGAAACAATGAAAGTAACAAAAGCAGATATTGTAATTAGTGCTGTTAAACCAGAACAATATCCAGACAGTGATTTACCAGAAATTGCATTAGCAGGTCGTTCAAATGTCGGGAAGTCTTCCTTTATTAATAAAATTTTAAATCGTAAAAAGTTAGTACGTATTTCTTCTAAACCAGGAAAAACGCAAACGTTGAACTTTTTCTTAATCAATGAGATGATGCATTTTGTTGACGTTCCAGGTTATGGATATGCGAAAGTATCTAAATCAGAGCGCGCAGCATGGGGCAAAATGATTGAAACGTACTTTACAACACGTGAGCAATTAGACGCAGCTGTATTAGTAGTTGATCTACGTCACAAACCAACAAGCGATGACGTGATGATGTATGATTTCTTAAAGCATTATGAAATCCCAACAATTATTATTGCGACGAAAGCCGACAAAATTCCGAAAGGGAAATGGCAAAAGCATTTGAAAGTTGTAAAAGAAACGCTTGCTGTTGAAATTGGCGATGAAATTGTTCTATTCTCTTCTGAAACAGGACTTGGAAAAGAAGAAGCGTGGAAAGCGATTCATAAAATGACAAAAACTAAAAACGCGTGACGAATGTCGCGCGTTTTTTTCTTTATACACTTTTAGCGTACATTTAATGTAACTTCAATATTTCCTCGTGTTGCTTTAGAGTAAGGACATACACCGTGAGCGGCTTCTACAAGTTCTTGTGCTTCGCTATGTGAAACGCCGGCGACATGTACATCAAGTACAGCAGATAGGCCGAAACCACCATCTGTATCTTTTCCGATAGAAACGTGAGCAGTTACTTCTGTACTTTCTACTTTCACACGTTTTGTGCGAATGACAAGTTGTAATGCACTATCAAAACAAGCGGCATAACCAGCAGCAAATAGTTGCTCTGGATTTGTTGCCTCTCCGCCTGCACCACCTAGTACTTTCGGCATTTTTACATCAAGATTTAATATGCCATCATCTGAAACTACTTTTCCGTTTCTTCCACCTGTAGCAGTTACTGAAGCAGTATATAATTTATCCATGTTTATTCCCCTTTTCCATCATTAATTGTTTTCATTGTTTCAATTAGTTTATTTAACTGAATTAATAAAGAACGATATTCTTGTTCTGTAATTCCTAAATTTGTTGCCATCGTTGTCGGCAATGAACAAGCCTTTTCTTTTAAGTTTTTACCTTTTTCTGTTAATTCAATACAAACTTTGCGCTCGTCTTCTTTGGAACGAACGCGTTTTACAAGTTGTAATGATTCCATTCGTTTTAACATAGGCGTTAACGTACCGGAATCTAAAAATAGACGTTCTCCAATTTCTTTTACTGTTAGTCCATCTTGCTCCCATAGTACGAGTAAAGTAATGTACTGGGGATACGTAATACCCATCTCTTCTAAATATGGTCGATAAAAGCGGGTAACTTCTTTAGAACAAGCGTAAATTGAAAAACAAAGTTGGTTATCTAGATGTAAAGAATTCTCTGTCATACATAACTCCTTTCTAATTTAGTTGCGCGCAATTTAATTTTGTAAAATTAATATAACGAAAAAGAAATACAATGTCAAATACATTGTATTGAGAAAGTGTTTGCTACATTTTGGAATAACCATACATATTTTTCTTCATGATGAAAGAAGATAGGAAAGATGATGTTATAATTCATATGGAATAGTTTCCATCACTTGATTATGAGGACTTTTTTTGGTAACGTACAAATAGAGTTATTAATTTATAATCATTATAAAGTAGGGAGTTTTTATTCGTTTTACTGAATCTCCTTTATTGCATACGGAGAATAAATAAAAAAATAATCGGTTGTTCACACGATTGTCAGATTCATAAGAGGAAAGTTGTATTATGATAGTAGATAAAGTGATAAAACGGGTGAAGGGGGACATGCTGCGTGCATATTCTTGTTGTTAGTGTAAATTATCGAACAGCCCCTGTAGAATTTCGTGAGAAACTCACATTTCAGGCAGCAGAGCTAGAGCAAGCGATGACGACATTACAAAATCAAAAGAGCGTGTTAGAGAATGTCATTGTATCAACTTGTAATCGCACTGAGATTTACGCTGTTGTCGATCAATTACACACGGGACGGTATTATATTAAGAAATTTTTAGCTGATTGGTTTCAGCTTGAAATAGAAGAAGTCGCACCATATTTAACTATTTTTGAACAAGATGGTGCAATAGATCATTTATTCCGCGTAACGTGCGGTTTAGATTCTATGGTAGTTGGAGAGACGCAAATTTTAGGTCAAATAAAAGATAGCTTTTTAGAAGCGCAACAAGTAAAAGCAACAGGCACAATTTTTAATGAGTTGTTTAAGCAAGTTATTACATTAGCGAAACGTGCTCACTCAGAAACGACAATTGGTGAAAGTGCGATGTCTGTTAGTTATGCAGCTGTTGAGCTTGGAAAGAAAATATTCGGCGAGTTAACAGATTGTCATGTACTTATTCTTGGTGCTGGTAAAATGGGTGAACTTGCACTGCAAAACTTATATGGAAGCGGTGCTCGTAAAGTAACAGTTATGAATAGGACGCTTTCAAAAGCAGAAGTAATGGCTGAGAAATATATGGGACATGCAAAACCTTTAAGTGAATTACAATGTGCATTATTAGAAGCTGATATTTTAATTAGTTCAACTGGTGCATCGGATTATGTCATTACGAAAGAAATGATGACAAAGGTAGAGAAAATGCGCTCTGGCCGTCCTTTATTTATGGTTGATATTGCAGTGCCACGTGATATTGATCCAGCGATTGATGAGCTAGAAGGTTCTTTCTTATATGATATTGATGATTTGCAAGGAGTAGTGGAAGCGAACCGTGCCGAACGTTTGAAAGAAGCAGAGAAAATTCAATTTATGATTGAAGAGGAAATTGTTTTATTTAAAACGTGGTTAAGTACACTTGGTGTCGTTCCGTTAATATCAGCTCTTCGTGATAAAGCACTTGCTATTCAAAGTGAAACGATGGAAAGCTTGGAACGAAAAATACCAAACCTTAGTGATCGTGAGAGAAAAGTAATTAGTAAGCATACGAAAAGTATTATTAATCAATTATTAAAAGACCCAATTTTAGTAGCGAAAGAAATAGCTGCTGAAGAGGGAGCAGACGAAAAATTAGCGTTATTTGCAAAGATTTTCGATTTAGAAATGGAAGACGTAGAGAGTCGTGCGGAAGAAGTAGAACATAAAAGAGTGTGGACACCATCCGTTCCATCTTTATAATTTGGAAGGATGATCGGATGAGTTTTTTAAATAACAGTATTATTTATCATATTGCAATTATTTTATATGCTTGTAGCATTAGTTTATATTTTATAGATTATTTCCAAAGTAACCGAAAGGCGAACCGATTTGCTTTTTGGTTACTTTCGATTGTATGGGTTCTACATTCTGTTTTTATGTTGCTTAGAGCTACAGATTCAGAAACGAACCCAATTTTAACTTTATTATCGGGGATTTATTTTTATGTTTGGCTATTGATTACGATGTCATTAGTCATTAATCGATTTATGAGAATTGACTTTTTAGTCTTTTTTACAAATGTTGTCGCATTTGGCGTAAGCGCTTTTTCTATTTTTACACCGCTCGGAAAGATGTCGCCGGTACTTGCAGAGCAATTGGTTTCAGAACTTGTATATGTACATGTCGGTATGGCTATTATTTCTTATGCAACATTCACTGTATCGTTCATTTTTTCTATTATGTATTTATTGCAATATCGCCTATTAAAAAAGAAAAAATGGAATGCGAGATTAAGAAGATTAGGGAATTTACCGAAGCTAGAATCGATGTCTTACGGATTAAATTTATTTTCTGTTCCATTTTTCTTACTAGCTATTTTATTAGGATGCATATGGGGATATACAAAATTGGACAATTTCCATTGGTATGATACAAAAGTAATTGGGTCTTTTGTTGTACTATTTGTATATTGTGCTGGCCTATATTTAAGAGCGGCAGATGTGTTGCAAGGGAAGAAAATAGTGCAGTGGAACATTGGGGCATTTCTCGTAATGCTAATTAATATTTTTCTATTAAGCAGTTTATCCAACTTCCACTTTTGGTATTTATAATGAGGAGAGAAAATTATGCGCAAAATTATTGTAGGGTCACGAAAGAGTAAATTAGCATTAACGCAAACGAACTGGTTTATTAATCAGTTAAAAGCGCTAGGTTTACCATATGAATTTGAAGTGAAAGAAATCGTCACAAAAGGTGATGTTATTTTAGATGTTACTCTTTCAAAAGTAGGCGGAAAAGGTTTGTTTGTGAAAGAGATTGAACATGCGTTACTTACGAAAGAAATTGATATGGCTGTACATAGTATGAAAGATATGCCGGCCGTACTTCCAGAAGGATTAATGATTGGCTGTACACCGAAGCGTGTTGACCCTCGTGATGCTTTTATCTCAAAAAACGGAGCATCGTTTAAAGAGTTAGCAGAAGGCGCTATTTTAGGTACGAGTAGTTTAAGACGTAGTGCACAGCTACTCGCTGCGAGACCAGATTTACAAGTGAAGTGGATTCGCGGAAATATCGATACACGTTTACGTAAATTAAAAGAAGAAGATTACGATGCAATTATTTTAGCGACAGCTGGATTACAAAGAATGGGCTGGGATGATGAAGTTATTACAGAACATTTAGATGAGACGTTATGTGTACCTGCTGTAGGACAAGGCGCATTAGCAATTGAGTGTCGTGAAGATGATAAGGATTTACTACAGTTGTTAGCTCATATAAATGATGCAGTAACAGAAAGAACAGTGGCAGCGGAGCGAGTATTTCTTCATAAACTTGAAGGTGGATGCCAAGTTCCAATCGCTGGATATGCAACTCTTACAGAAAACGATGCAATCGAATTAACAGCTCTTGTCGGGTCTATGGACGGTTCTGTTTTATTGAAAGAAACAGTAGTAGGAACTGATCCAAAGGAAGTAGGATTAGAGGCTGCGGACCGTTTAATTAAACAAGGCGCAAAAGAACTCATTCTTGCTGCAAATAAGGGGCAACAATAAATATGAACGCTCTCGCTGGCAAAACGGTATTGATTACACGTGCCCAGCATCAAGCGAAACAAATGAGTGTAGCGGTGAAAGAAAAGAGCGGAATTCCATTGGAAATTCCGCTTTTGCGTATGGAAGGTATGTCCCATAGGCAAATTCAACATATAGCAGGACAGCTACATTCGTATGACTGGGTTATTTTTACGAGTAAAAATGGGGTAGCTTTTTTTCTAGATCGTTTGAGAAAGAAGCTCCCCGTAACGACTAAAATTGCTGCAGTAGGCGTGAAAACAAGGTTAGAGTTAGAAAAACGAGGCTATGAAGTGGACTTTGTTCCAACTTCATTTGTTGCGGAAGTATTTGCAGAAGAGTTTGTAAAAAGGCTAAGTGGAAACGAATGCATTTTATTTCCGAAAGGGAATTTAGCAAGAGATGTAATTCCAGTTGCACTTCGCGGAATGGGTGTTTCTCTAGATGAGATCGTCGTATATGGTACGAAAGAAAATGTAGAGAAAAAGCGAGAGCTTATAGAAGCGTTGGAAGTAGGGAAAGTAGACATTATTACATTTACGAGTCCTTCAACTGTTACTAGTTTTGTTCGTTTACTTGAGGGTACAAACTGGAGAGAATGGACAAAAAAATGTACAATTGCTTGTATAGGGCCTATTACGGAAAAAGAGGCGAGTCTTTATTTTCCACATATTATTATGCCGAAAGAGTACACTGTAGAAGCATTACTACAATGTGTTTGTGAATCTATAAAATAAAAGAATGGGGATAGAAATCTATGAACTCTTTACAATTTAATCGTCATCGTCGCTTAAGACAAAGCGGAGGTATGCGTGCGCTTGTGCGTGAAACGTTTTTACATACGGAAGATTTTATTTACCCTATTTTTGTATTAGAAGGCGAGAATGTTCGTAATGAAGTGCCTTCTATGCCAGGCGTATATCAAATGTCTTTAGATTTATTGCAAGCTGAAATGCAAGAGGTTGTTGATTTAGGTATTCGTTCTGTTATTGTATTTGGTTTACCTGCTGAAAAAGATGAAGTTGGATCATCAGCATATTGTGATCATGGAATTGTGCAACGTGCAATTAAGCAAATTAAAGGTGAATTCCCTGAGCTAGTAGTAGTTGCCGATACATGTTTATGTCAATTCACAAGCCATGGTCATTGCGGTGTAATTGAAGATGGTATTATTTTAAATGACGAGTCTCTTGCTGTTCTTGCAAAAACAGCTGTAAGCCAAGCGAAAGCAGGAGCGGACATTATTGCACCATCAAATATGATGGATGGATTCGTAACAGCAATTCGCCATGCATTAGATGAAAATGGTTTTGGACATGTACCAGTTATGTCGTACGCTGTGAAATATTCATCAGCATTTTACGGGCCATTCCGTGATGCGGCACACGGTGCACCGCAATTTGGTGATCGCAAAACATATCAAATGGACCCAGCAAACCGCATGGAAGCATTCCGTGAAGCGGAGTCAGATGTAATGGAAGGGGCAGATTTCTTAATTGTAAAGCCAGCTCTTTCTTACCTAGATATCGTTCGTGATGTGAAAAATAATTTTAATTTACCAGTCGTTGCTTATAACGTAAGCGGTGAATATTCAATGATTAAAGCAGCAGCGCAAAATGGTTGGATTAATGAAAAAGAAGTTGTACTTGAAAAATTAATTAGTATGAAACGTGCAGGAGCAGATTTAATTATTACGTATCATGCGAAAGATGCAGCAAGATGGTTACAAGAAGGAGGCGCTAAATAATGAAAAAGTTTGATAAGTCGATTGCGGCGTTTGAAGAGGCTCAAGATTTAATGCCTGGTGGCGTAAATAGCCCGGTTCGTGCCTTTAAGTCTGTCGGTATGAATCCGTTGTTTATGGAACGTGGAAAAGGTTCTAAAGTATACGATATCGATGGAAATGAATACATCGATTACGTATTATCATGGGGTCCTTTAATTCATGGTCATGCAAATGATCGTGTTGTTGAAGCTTTAAAAGCTGTTGCGGAAAGAGGTACAAGCTTCGGTGCCCCAACGGAAATTGAAAATAAATTAGCAAAACTTGTTATTGAGCGTGTACCATCAATTGAAATTGTACGCATGGTTAACTCTGGAACAGAAGCAACAATGAGTGCGCTACGTTTAGCTCGTGGTTATACAGGCCGTAACAAAATTTTGAAATTTATCGGTTGTTATCACGGTCATGGTGACTCGTTATTAATTAAAGCGGGTTCTGGTGTAGCAACGCTAGGTTTACCAGATAGCCCTGGTGTACCAGAAGGTGTAGCGAAAAATACGATTACAGTAGCGTATAACGATTTAGAAAGTGTGAAATACGCTTTCGAACAATTCGGTGATGATATTGCTTGTGTCATTGTAGAACCAGTAGCAGGGAATATGGGTGTTGTTCCTCCGCAACCAGGATTTTTAGAAGGTCTTCGTGAAGTAACAGAGCAAAATGGTGCATTGCTTATTTTTGATGAAGTAATGACAGGATTCCGAGTTGCTTACAATTGTGGACAAGGTTATTACGGTGTAACACCTGATTTAACTTGTTTAGGTAAAGTAATCGGTGGTGGATTACCGGTAGGAGCATACGGTGGTAAAGCAGAAATTATGCGCCAAGTTGCACCGAGCGGACCGATTTACCAGGCAGGTACTTTATCAGGTAACCCACTTGCAATGGCAGCAGGCTATGAAACGTTAGTACAGTTAACGCCAGAATCGTATGTAGAATTTGAGCGTAAAGCTGAAATGTTAGAAGCTGGCTTACGTAAAGCGGCTGAAAAACATGGCATTCCGCATCATATTAACCGTGCGGGTTCTATGATTGGTATCTTCTTTACAGATGAACCAGTTATTAATTACGATGCAGCGAAATCTTCAAACTTAGAATTCTTTGCGGTTTACTATCGTGAAATGGTAGAACAAGGTGTATTCTTACCGCCATCTCAATTCGAAGGTTTATTCTTATCGACAGCACATAGTGATGCAGATATTGAGGCGACAATTGCAGCGGCTGAGATTGCAATGTCAAAATTAAAAGCTTAATTGAATAAAGAAAATCGCTCTCCATAAGGGGAGTGATTTTTTTTATTCATAAAGTCAGCTTTCCATACATAAATCTGTAATGACATATAGTTTGGGAGGGGGAAAAGAAGTGGCAACAGATCATTCATTACGTTTTTCATTAAAAGAATCTGTTTGGTTCCAAAAAGGACAGGAAGTCGAAGAACTTTTGTCAATTTCGTTAGATCCAGACGTTGAGATAGAAGAGCTTGATCATGAAGTTATCGTGAGAGGGCAATTAGATTTAACGGGAGAGTATGTTGCACGGCAAGATGATTCAGCTTATTCATTAAGAGATCTATCGCCAGCGAAGTCAATTGATTATGTAGAAACAAGAGAAGATGGGGTTAATGAACTTGTTCATTCCTTTCCGCTTGAAATATCAATCCCAAGAAACCGTGTGAAGGTAATTGAAGAACTATATGTATCTATCGAGGAATTTGATTATGAACTAAAGGAAAATGGTTGCTTACAATTATTAGCGGATATATCTATTACAGGTTTATGTGATGAAGAAAGAATTGAGGATGAAGAGGAAGAAACGGCGTATGCTGAGTTAGAAGTTGATTCAGTGCAAGAGGATGAAAATAGACCAACGCCGTACTTAGAAGAACCGGCCTATAAGGAATCAGATGAGTGGGAAGATTACGCATTTGAACCGTTCCAACTAGAAGAAAGAAAAGAGCAGGAAGTAGAAGAAGAGGGAATAGAAGAACATGAATTTGTAGCGCGTGAAGAGGAGAAAGAAACAACGCCGCAATTTGAATTGTTCGGACGAAAAGATTTCAAGAAAGAAAAAGCGAAAAAACAAGAAGAGCAAGAAGAGGAAACGTATTCACAGCGAGATGAAAATGCACTTTATTTAACGAAATTATTTACGAAAGAACCGGAAGAAGAATTTACAAAGTTAAGAATGTATTTCGTGCAAGAAGGAGATACAATCGAATCTGTTGCAGATCGTTATGAAACGTCTGTACAAAACTTATACCGTGTTAATCAAACAGAAGATATATATTTAACTACAGGGCAAATTATTTATATCCCCGTTTCAAGAACAAAAGCGAAATAAGTGAGTGTTTTCACTCACTTATTTTTCTAAAGGCTATGTTTTGAATAGAAAGGGTTATTCGTATGGATATGGAATTACGAAATCGCTATGAACCCATTGTAAGGCAATATAGATTGGATACGCAGCATATGGAAGAGCACGGAAGTGTAACGAAAATTTATACGAATCAAGGCCCATATGCGCTTAAGAAAATAGAAGGTAGAAAGTTAGAGCGGAATAACTTTCTGCATCATATTCAATATTTAAAGGAGAAAGGTTTTTCGAATTATGTACCTATATACCATGCGACAGATGGAAATTATATTTTAAGTGACGGGACGTATAATTATTATTTAATGCCTTGGTTAGAACGTGCGGAAGGGAACGGCGAGGATAATGATCAATACCATAAAATGTTTCAAACTCTCGGAACGTTGCATCAAAAAACAGTAAAAGAAGAAACGTATACAGAAGAGGATCTAGAAAAACATTATACAAATATATCCGATCGCTGGGAGAATGATGGCGAGATGCTAGAAGAGTTTCTTGTAGAATCTGAAGCGAAGTGGTATATGTCACCATTTGAATTACAATATTGTACGTATTATCATCATGTAATGAGGGCACGTGAGTTTGCAACGAAGCAATTAAATGAGTGGAACGATGCGATGAAAGAAAAAGAAAAAACACGTATTACTTTTGTACATGGTAACGTGTCACTGAATCATTTTTTATTTGACTATGAGCGGAATGGCTATTTTATTAGTTTAGAAAAATCGAAGTTTGCAACACCTGTGCAAGATATTGTAGGGTTTTATTCTCGGTCATTAAACACATATCCAATTGCGCGAAGTGATCGGTTTGAATGGTATCAAATGTACCAAAAAAATTTCCCGTTTACGAAAGAAGAGCAACTACTCATGTTTGCGTATATGACGTATCCATCGCAATTCATTCGGCAAATCCAGTCTTATAAGAAAAGAAGAGAGCGTCGTAATGAGGAAAATGAACTTCTCGGGGTAAAGAGCTTACAACAATCGCATTGGCTCGTTAGCAATATAGAATATTTCCTGTCGCAATTACAAGCTGCCCAGCAAGGGAACGGATAAAGTGAAACTTTAATCAGTGGGGGGTGTTCATCCACCGCTGATTATTAGCCTTCACCAATCGGGCGTTTACGGGCAGTTGATCTCCCGCCTAACTTCTTTGCTTCAGCTGAATTTTGAGGTGGAGGTCTTACTGCCCGCAAATAGCGGGGTAAAGAAGATAAGTAGAGGGTGCTACTTATCTTCTTTTTTTGGCCCGAAAAGCTGTAGTATTAAATTTATCTTGACGAATAAGGTTTCGTTTTTTACACTATTGTATATAATAATTAACAATCACATAAATGCCTTGAAGGGGAAGAGTATAACAAGAAACGTCTTCAGAGAGGAGAATCATTAGCTGGGAGATTCTCTAGATAGTTATGTTAGAAGGTAGCCCTGGAGCATCTTTTCTGAACGGAATGTTCTCATTAGGAAAAGACGGATTTGTCCGTTATCAAATTAAGAGTATAAGCAAATTCCTGGATTTGTTTGTAAATAAAGGTGGTACCGCGATGTCCCTCGTCCTTTTTTGGATGAGGGGCATTTTTTATTTTAAGGAGGGAAAATAATGTCAAACACGGAAAAGAATTTACCAACTAAATATGATCATATGTCCGTTGAAGAAGGCCTTTATCAGTGGTGGCTAGAAGGCAAATATTTTGAAGCAACAGGAGACGAGAAGAAACAACCGTATACAATTGTAATTCCACCTCCGAACGTAACTGGTAAGTTACATTTAGGTCATGCTTGGGATACAACACTTCAAGATATTTTAACTCGTACGAAGCGTATGCAAGGTTACGATGTATTATGGCTTCCAGGAATGGACCATGCGGGTATCGCAACACAAGCGAAAGTAGAAGGGAAACTTCGTGAAGAAGGTATTTCACGTTACGATCTTGGCCGTGAGAAATTCCTTGAAAAAGCTTGGGAATGGAAAGAAGAATACGCTTCTCACATTCGTCAACAATGGGGGAAAGTTGGTTTAGGACTAGACTATTCTCGTGAACGTTTTACATTAGACGAAGGTTTATCTGATGCGGTTAATAAAGTATTCGTTCAATTATACGAAAAAGGCTTAATTTACCGCGGTGAATATATTATCAACTGGGACCCAGCAACACGCACAGCTCTTTCTGATATTGAAGTAATTCATAAAGAAGTTCAAGGTGCATTCTATCATATGAACTATCCGTTAACAGATGGTTCTGGTCATATTCGTCTTGCAACAACTCGTCCAGAAACGATGCTTGGTGATACAGCAGTAGCAGTTCATCCAGAAGACGATCGCTACAAACACTTAATCGGAAAAACAGTTACACTTCCAATCGTAGGCCGTGAGATTCCGATTATTGCTGATGAGTACGTAGAAAAAGATTTCGGAACAGGCGTTGTAAAAATTACACCAGCTCATGACCCGAATGACTTTGAAGTAGGTAACCGTCATGACTTACCACGTATTTTAGTAATGAACGAAGATGGAACGATGAACGAAAAAACTGGTAAGTATAACGGGATGGATCGTTTCGAATGCCGTAAAGCGTTAGTAACAGATTTACAAGAAGCGGGCGTATTAGTAGAAATCGAGCCTCATATGCATTCAGTAGGTCATAGTGAACGTAGTGGTGCAGTTGTTGAGCCTTACTTATCAACACAATGGTTCGTAAAAATGGCTCCACTTGCTGAGAAGGCAGTAGCGCTTCAACAAAAAGAAGAAGAGAAAGTAACGTTCGTACCAGAGCGTTTCGAAAACACATATTTACGCTGGATGGAAAACATTCACGACTGGTGTATTTCTCGTCAATTATGGTGGGGACACCGCATTCCAGCTTGGTATCATAAAGAAACTGGTGAAGTATACGTAGGTACAGAAGCACCAGCAGATATTGAAAACTGGAATCAAGATAACGACGTACTTGATACATGGTTCAGTTCAGCGTTATGGCCATTCTCAACACTTGGTTGGCCAAATGAAGATGCAGCAGACTTCAAACGTTACTATTCAACAGATGCACTAGTAACGGGTTATGACATCATCTTCTTCTGGGTATCTCGTATGATTTTCCAAGGTTTAGAGTTTACAGGAGAGCGTCCATTTAAAGATGTATTAATTCACGGTTTAGTTCGTGATGAGCAAGGACGTAAAATGAGTAAATCTCTTGGTAACGGTATTGATCCAATGGAAGTTATCGAGAAGTACGGTGCAGATGCAATGCGTTTCTTCTTATCAACAGGAAGTGCACCAGGTCAAGATTTACGTTTCAGCATGGAAAAAGTAGAATCTACTTGGAACTTCATTAATAAAATTTGGAATGCATCACGTTTCGTATTAATGAACATGGATGATATGAAGTTTGAAGAAATCGATTTAACTGGTGAAAAATCAGTTGCGGATAAGTGGATTTTAACTCGCTTAAACGAAACAATCGAAAGCGTAACACGTAACATGGATAAATATGAGTTCGGTGAAGCTGGTCGTTCATTATACAACTTCATTTGGGATGATTTCTGTGACTGGTACATTGAAATGGCGAAACTTCCACTATATGGTGAAGATGAAGCAGCTAAGAAAACAACTCGTTCTATTTTAGCTTACGTATTAGACCAAACAATGCGTCTATTACACCCATTCATGCCATTCGTAACAGAAAAAATTTGGCAACATTTACCGCATGAAGGCGAATCTATTACAGTAGCAGCATGGCCAACAGTTCGCGAAGATTTACAAGATACAGAAGCTGCGGCAGAAATGCACCTTCTAGTTGATATCATTCGCTCTGTTCGTAACATCCGTGCAGAAGTTAATACGCCAATGAGCAAAAAAGTTCAAATGCAAATTAAAGCAAAAGATGAGGCTGTACTTGCTCAACTTAAGAAAAACAGCTCTTACATTGAGCGTTTCTGTAACCCAAGTGAATTAACAATTCAAACGGATTTACAAGCGCCAGAAAAAGCGATGACTGCAATCGTATCAGGTGCAGAGTTATTCTTACCGTTAGCTGATCTTATCAATCTTGATGAAGAGAGAGCGCGTCTTGAGAAAGAACTTGAGAAGTTCGACAAAGAAGTAGAACGTGTACAGAAGAAACTTTCAAACCAAGGTTTCGTAGCGAAAGCTCCTGCAGCAGTTATTGAAGGAGAGCGTGCGAAAGAGCAAGATTACCTAGAAAAACGCGAAGCAGTTCGCCAACGTCTAGCAGATCTTGAGAAATAAAATACTTTTTAGAGACTCACTATATTGGTGAGTCTCTTTTCTTTGCGTATAATAGAAAGATGAAGGTTGTCTTTTGAAAGGGGAAAGCATACGTGATACATACATACGAAGAAGCGATAGGATGGATTCATAGCCGATTGAAATTTGGGATTAAACCAGGATTAGAAAGAATGAGATGGATGCTAGAAGAACTCGGAAATCCAGAGCGTCACATAAAATGTGTTCATCTTGCTGGTACAAATGGAAAAGGTTCAACGTTAACATATATGCGCTATATGTTAGAAAATGTAAAATATAAGGTAGGAACATTTACCTCCCCTTATATTGAAACATTTAACGAGCGTATTAGTGTGAACGGAACACCAATTGCAGATGAAGAGATTACTGCACTTGTAAAGATGGTAAAGCCAGTCGTTGAAAAACTAGATGAGACGGATTTAGGGGAAGCGACTGAGTTTGAAATTATTACTGTTATAGCAATTTATTATTTCGGTAAAGTTAATTTCTGTGATGTTGTTTTATTTGAAACAGGGCTTGGAGGACGCTTTGACTCTACAAATGTGATTCATCCTGTTCTCACGATTATTACGAATATTGGCCACGATCATATGCACATTTTAGGTAATACACTAGGAGAAATTGCATATGAAAAGGCGGGGATTATTAAGTCTGGTGTTCCGGTTATTACTGGTGTGCAAGATGAGGAAGCGTTGCAAGTCATTCAAAAAGTTGCAAAGGAAAATCGTGCAAACTTATATGAGATGGGCAACCATTTTACAGCGTTACATAAACAGTCTAGTGAAGATGGAGAACAGTTTGATTTCACTTGTCCTTTCGCTTCTTTTGAAGATGTGCGAATCTCAATGAAAGGTGCTCATCAAGTAGGAAACGCAGCACTTGCACTTATGGCAGTCATGTATGTAAAAACATACTTATCATTTTTAATTGAGGAAGAAGAAATAAGAACTGGATTACAGGAAGCGTATTGGGTAGGGCGCTTTGAAAAACTGCAAAGTAACCCAGATATTATTATAGATGGTGCTCATAACCCAGAAGGTATTGAAAGTCTTGTGAAAACGGTAGAATCACATTACAAAGATAAAAATGTAATAGTTTTATTTACTGCCCTTGGTGATAAGCGATTGCATAATATGGTAGGTCAATTAGAAACCATTGCCGATGAAATTATTTTTACAACATTCGCCTTTGATCGTGCTATTTCTGCTGAGAAGCTTGCATCGTATGCAAAGAAAGATTCAAAACTAATTTTTGGAAATTGGAAAGAGGCGATTGATACGAAGGTTGAAATGATTGGAGAAAATGATGTTTTTATCATAACAGGTTCTCTTTATTTCATTTCGGAAGTTCGAAAATATATTCGCGAGAAAAACTAGATAGTCTTTGCTATCTAGTTTTTTTGTTCTACAAATGAAGTCAAATGCATACATATAAGATAAATATATAGGGTTATTTGGCGAATTCCTCTGACAAATATCTCGTTTTTTTGTGAAAGGAATATGATATGATGCGGACAACGATAAGAGGTGAGGTGTGAGTGTATGGACAAGCAATCACGAACGATCTCAGTGAAAGTGAATGGAACAGAAGCGAAGTATGAGGAGAAGAAGAAAGATGAATTTGACTGGATGGTAGTAGAAAGTGAAAGACCAAAAAACGTTGTTCCGTTTCAAAAAGCGAAAGTAGTGTCTACGGAAAAAAAGCGAAAGAAGTGGAGCAATATGCTAATTGCAATCGTTGCAACTGCGATTATTATTGGTACGGCGTTTGGGATGGGAATGCTACAGTTACTTACAGGGCAAGGTGCGACAGGGGGAAGCGAAGTAACAGCTTCGAAGCAGCTGCAAAATGAAGAATCAAAGGCGGGTGGCACGGCAGAACAAACACCAGCATCAAAAGAGGAAAAACAAAAAGCGCAGACAGGAACGTCATTAGATCCAATGAAATTATTTTTTGTTCAAGGAGGAATTTATTCTTCCGAAGAAAAGGGACAGGCTGCTCTTGAAGAGTGGAAAGGTAACGGAGGCGTAGCAGCTTTAAAGCCGAGCGGTGATAAGTATGCGTTAGTTGTTGGTATTGCTAGTGATGAACAAGGCATAAATCAATTAATGACGCAGTATAAAAGTGATAATGTCTCTGTATTGAAAAAGAACTGGGATATAACAGATAAAGCGTTACTGAAAGATGATAAAGAAGTCGGGGCGTTTTTAACAAAAGTACAGCCATTATATACTCATTTAGCAAAATATGCTTCTAGTGTACAAGGTAGTGGGAAAAGTAATGCGAAAGATATAGGTGCGATTGAAAAAGAGTGGAAAGCGATTGAAAAAGAAGGGAAAAGTATGAAGCAAGAAGAAGCGAAGAAATTGTATATGTATACGTCAGTAGCTGTGCAAACAGTGAAGGACGGAAAAGATGATAAGGAATCGTTGGCGAAACTAAATCAAGTTATTATTGATGGTATACTTTCGTATGAAAAAATTGTTTCACAAAAAGTGAAATGATAGGATAATGAAATGACGAAGGAAGAAGTATAGGTACTTCTTTCTTTTCTTTTGAATTTAGAGCAAAGTGCTTTCTCTATGGCAGGAATATAATCGTATTTTAGTAAAGAAGTATTATTTTGTTTAAGGAAAATAATATTTCTTTCATTTGTGGACAAACTATTCCTTTGATACGATTGTTGTAAATGATTCTGCTTCATGTGAGAAAGGAAGGAGAAAATATGAGAAAAATTATTTTAGCTTCGGGATCACCTCGCAGGAAGGAATTACTTGAATTAGCAGGTGTGCCATTTGAAATTGTTGTAAGTGAAGTAGAAGAAACGATTGGTGCATATTCATCACCTGCGGATATTGTTATGTCCCTTGCTCTGCAAAAAGCATCTGCGGTAGCAGAAAATAACAGTGGTCATATTGTGTTAGGTGCAGACACAATTGTTACATATGAGTCGCGTATTCTTGGAAAGCCTGCTAATGAGGCTGAGGCGAAAGAAATGTTGCAATTATTATCAGGGAAAACACATGAAGTGTATACTGGTGTTGCAATTATAGCGAAAAACAAAACAGTCACTTTTTACGAGCGTACAGAAGTTACGTTTTGGGAATTAACAGAAGAGGAAATTGACGCATACGTTGCATCAAAAGAGCCTCTGGATAAAGCAGGAAGCTATGGGATTCAAGGTAAAGGATCTATTTTTGTTCAACATATTCAAGGGGACTACTATAGTGTAGTCGGCTTACCAATTTCACGTCTCGTTCGGGAATTAAAACAATTGGATACTGATATAGCCCATGCGTAAAATTGCATGGGATTTTCTTTGAGATAACAAATAAAGGGGTGGAGAGATGAACGGTATTCGTGATGTTGTAAGGGAAGAACAGCCACGGGAGCGTTTGTTGTTGGAAGGAGCTGGGAGTTTATCAAACCGAGAGCTTCTTGCAGTGTTACTCAGAACAGGTTCTAAAGAAGAAAATGTTTTAAAGTTATCAGATAAAATTTTACATCACTTTGATGGTTTACGTATGTTGAAAGACGCAACGTTAGAAGAGCTAGTTAGTATACATGGTATTGGTGTTGCAAAGGCAGCCCAGCTTATAGCTGCTTTTGAACTCGGTAGAAGAATGGTACGTTTAGAATATCAAAATAGATATAGCATAAGAAGTCCGGAAGATTGTGCAAGATATATGATGGAAGAAATGCGCTTCTTGCAGCAGGAGCATTTTGTATGTTTATATTTGAACACAAAGAATCAAGTCATACATAGGCAAACGATTTTTATTGGAAGTTTAAATACGTCCATTGTACACCCGCGAGAAGTTTTTAAAGAAGCGTTCCGCCGTGCAGCAGCCTCTATCATATGTCTCCATAACCATCCCTCAGGAGATCCGTCGCCGAGCCGAGAAGATATTGAAGTAACGAAACGGTTAGTAGAATGTGGTCAGATTATCGGAATTGAAGTGCTTGACCATATTATAATAGGTGACCATAAATTCGTGAGTTTAAAGGAAAAAGGTCATATTTAAGACTATGCTTTTTACTTATTTTGTTTTATAATGTGATTTATGAGTTTTTTGTAGAAAATTATCTACAAAAAGGATAAAGATATAAACAACGTACTGTTTTTATAATATAAAGTAAGAAAAAATGAGTCCGTGAAAACAAGAAAGGAAGATAATAATATGTTTGGATTTGGTGGCTTTACTCGCGATCTTGGAATAGACTTAGGAACTGCGAACACGCTTGTATATGTAAAAGGAAAAGGTGTAGTTTTACGTGAACCTTCAGTAGTAGCGTTACAAACTGATACGAAACAAATCGTTGCTGTAGGTAGCGATGCAAAACAAATGATTGGTCGTACACCAGGAAACGTTGTGGCACTTCGCCCGATGAAAGACGGTGTAATTGCTGATTACGAAACAACAGCAACAATGATGAAATATTACATTCAACAAGCTCAAAAATCAAATGGATTCTTCTCACGTAAACCATACGTAATGGTATGTGTACCGTCTGGTATTACAGCTGTAGAAAGACGTGCAGTAATCGATGCGACTCGTCAAGCGGGTGCTCGTGATGCTTATCCTATCGAAGAGCCATTTGCAGCAGCAATTGGTGCGAACTTACCTGTTTGGGAACCAACTGGTAGTATGGTTGTTGATATCGGTGGTGGTACAACAGAAGTTGCAATCATTTCTTTAGGTGGTATTGTAACAAGTCAATCAGTTCGTGTTGCTGGTGATGATATGGACGATTCAATCATTCAGTACATTAAGAAAAGCTATAACTTAATGATTGGTGAAAGAACAGCTGAAGCATTAAAATTAGAAATCGGTTCTGCAGGCGAGCCAGAAGGTATTGAGCCTATGGAAATTCGCGGTCGTGATTTAGTAAGTGGTTTACCAAAAACAGTACTAATTCAGCCAGAAGAAATTGCAGATGCATTAAAAGATACAGTAGATGCAATTGTAGAATCTGTTAAAAATACGTTAGAGAAAACTCCACCTGAATTAGCGGCAGACATTATGGACCGTGGTATCGTATTAACAGGTGGCGGAGCATTACTACGTAACTTAGATAAAGTGATTAGTGAAGAAACAAATATGCCAGTTCTTGTTGCAGAAGATCCATTAGATTGCGTAGCAATTGGAACGGGTAAAGCATTAGACAATATCGATCTTTTCAAAACTGCTGCTCGATAATATTGCAAAATAAAAATCAATGAAATTAAGAGGGTGTGAACGTGCCACAGTTTTTCTTAAACAAAAGATTAATTGTTTTGTTAGTTAGTATTATTCTTCTCGTGGCATTGATTGGAATCTCATTGAAAGAACGGAACAGTTTAACATGGCCAGAGCAGTTTGTTAAAGACACTGTCGGTGTTGTAGAACGTGTATTCCAAAAGCCAGCGAAATACGTAGCTGGATTCTTCGAAAATGTAGAGGATGTAAAGCGCACGTATGAAGAGAATAAAGAATTAAAAGCAAAATTAGATAACTATGCAAAGTTATCAGGTGACGTAAAGCAATTAGAAGATGATAAAAAGAAGTTACAAGAGTTAACTGGTAAAAAAGAGCTAAATAGCGATTATACTGAAATTCCAGCAACTGTGGTTTCTCGTAATCCAGATAAATGGTACGATTTAATTGGAATTGATAAAGGGGCACAGCAAGGAATTAAAAAAGATATGGCTGTAGTAACTTCACAAGGTTTAGTTGGACGAGTGAAAAGTGTATCTCAGTTTACATCATCAGTAGAGTTGTTAAGCTCTATGAGCCGAACAAATCGTGTTTCTGCTATCGTACAAGGTGATGAGAAAATCTTTGGATTGATTGAAGGTTACGACAAAGAAAAACACTTACTTCTTTTCACAAAGATTGGCTCGGATGCAAAGGTAAAGCCCGATCAACTAGTTGTAACATCTGGACTTGGTGATATTTTCCCGAGAGGACTTGTAATTGGAACAATCGTGGATGTTCAGCCGGATCCATATGGTTTAACAAAAACAGCTTATGTAAAGCCAGCCGCTGATTTGAATGACGTAGAGCATATTATGGTTGCTAAACGTGAAACGCCTTCAGCGCCATTAGAATAGGAGGGGGAGAAGAGATGATGAAGATTTTAAAAAGAGCAGCTCTTCCTCTTTTGCTCCTTTTTGTTTTTCTATTTGAAAATATGTTTGCTACTATTGTTCCAACAGAGGTTTTTTGGAAAGACAGTATAGCAGCACCTCATTTCTTTATCATTGTGTTATGTTTTGTTACTGTGTACTATAGTCCGGTCCAAGGGATTTATTACGGACTATTATTTGGGTTCTTATTTGATACCGTATACACAGAACTTGTCGGTATATATATTTTTGCATATCCGATTTTAGCTTATTTAGTTTATAGTGTGATGAAAGTACTACAATTGAATTTATTTATTGTTGCTTCTATCGTACTAGCTAGCATTGTAGCATTAGAGTATTATGTGTATGGATTTTTAACTTTGTTAGGACGTACTCATATGTCGGCGTATGTCTTTTTCACAGATCGTCTCCTGTCTACTTTATTGCTAAATGCAATTTTCTTATTGATAGTTTGTTTCCCACTGAGACGATATTTAGTGCGTCTTTCAAAAGCGATGGAAGAAAAAGAAAAAAGGATTTTCTAATTTTATGTCGAATTGAATCGGTGGGGTGAACTTTGGTGGAAGAAAAAAAGCAACAAAATGTAATAATAAAAGGGACAAAAGACGGAATAACGCTTCATTTAGATGATTGTTGTTCATTCTCTGAATTACTGAAAGAATTGGACGAAAAGCTTTCTACACATTACTATGATGGTGATGGGCGCTCTTTAATTGAAGTGCATGTGAAAGTGGGAAATCGTTATTTAACAGAAGTCCAACAAGAAGAGATTCGTACGTTAATTCGTAATAAAAAGAATCTCGTTGTGGATTCAATTGAAAGTGATGTTATAACTAAAGCGGAAGCAATAGCATGGAAAGAAGAAACAGAAATTGTCCCTATTTCCAAAATTGTTCGCTCTGGACAAGTTTTACATGTAAAAGGAAATTTATTGTTAATTGGAGATGTTAATCCAGGCGGAACGGTTATCGCTGGGGGGAATATTTTTGTCGTAGGATCATTAAGAGGAATTGCGCATGCTGGGTATTATGGGGATTCGGATGCTGTAATCGCTGCATCTGTTATGAACCCGATGCAACTTCGAATTAATGATGTGGCAATGCGGGCTCCGGAAGAGAAAGAAGACGGAGCGGAGGCGGCAGAATGTGCGTATATTAATGAGAACAATCACATTGTTGTCGATCGACTGCAACTTCTCACTCATCTTAGACCTAATTTAACAAAGTTAGAAAGGGGAATTGTATAGCTGTGGGAGAGGCAATAGTAATTACATCTGGAAAAGGCGGTGTAGGTAAAACTACAACGTCTGCGAACATTGGTACAGCCCTAGCGTTATCTGGAAAGAAAGTGTGCTTAATTGACACAGATATCGGTCTTCGAAACTTAGACGTAGTAATGGGGCTGGAAAATCGTATTGTATTTGATCTTGTTGATGTCGTTGAAGGGCGTTGTCGTTTACCTCAGGCTCTTATTAAAGATAAACGTTTTGATGATCTTTATTTATTACCTGCAGCACAAACGAGTGATAAATCAGCGGTAACACCTGAACAAATGGATGAATTAATACAAGTATTACGTCAAGATTATGATTACATATTAATTGATTGTCCTGCGGGGATTGAGCAGGGATTTAAAAACGCGGTAGCTGGTGCGGATAAAGCAATCGTTGTTACGACGCCAGAAGTATCCTCAATGCGCGATGCAGATCGTATTATCGGGCTTTTAGAAAAAGAGGATATTGAACCACCGAAACTTGTTATTAACCGTGTGCGTAGTCATATGCTTCATGAACAGGATATGTTAGATGTTGATGAAATCGTACGTACATTGTCAATCGAGCTTCTTGGTGTTGTAGAAGATGATGATGATGTTATTCGTGCTACAAATACAGGTGAACCTGTAGCGTTGCAACCGAGCGGAAAAGCAGCGTTAGCTTATCGTAATATTGCAAGACGCCTGTTGGGTGAGAATGTCCCATTACAAGCATTTGAACAAGAAAAGGTATCGGTATTTACAAAGATGAAAAACTTCTTTGGGATCCGTTAAAAGCACTTCGCATATTTGCGGAGTGCTTTCTTTTTTCTTCACACGCATATCTTCCTTTTCTAGCTCATACATATGTACAAACTGTATACAGCTGTTTCTATTTAAATTAGCTTAACGAAAGAAAGGAGACAGTATGAAGAATAGACGTGTAGAAGAAATTAAAAAACGGATTGCGAAGAGGAAGGCAGAGCAAGAAAGGGTGGAGGAAGAGCAGTATTTTGCTGGAGGGAATTTTGAGAGTGAAACAGTATTTATTGAAGATGGAGAAAAGGAAATTCATCCTTTGTTTCGAAAAGAAGTATTTTTCTTTAAAGTTTTATTATCAGCAATATTAGTTCTTTCTGTCGCTATTTTATATAAGAATGCCCCCCCTTCTTTCGACGGTGCTAAAGCTGTTACAGAAAAAGTGATGAAAGAAGAATTTCAGTTTGCTACTGTAGCGAAATGGTACGAAAAGCAGTTTGGAAAACCTCTCGTATTCTATTCGCCTAATGAGAAAAAAGAAGAAACTATTCAGCAAAAAGATTATGCAATTCCTGCTTCTGGAAAGGTGATGCAAGGGTTTCAAAAAAATGGCCAAGGTGTATTTGTTCAAACAGCTACAAATGCAACTGTTGAGTCAGTGAATGAAGGGCTAGTTGTTTTTGCAGGAAAGAAAGAGGAACTTGGTAATACAGTTCAAATTCAGCATGCAGATGGCACGGAGTCATGGTATGCAAATTTAAATGATATGTCAGTGAAATTATATGATTACGTTTCAAAGAAACAAAAAATTGGAACGGTGAGTAATGATACAAATGATAAAAATGGTAAGTTTTATTTCGCAATAAAAAAGGATGAAAAATTTATTGACCCGATTCAGGTGATTTCATTTGATTAAATATAGAGATGTTTTAACGAAGATTTCAGTGCATCCGTTGTTTTGGGTTATTATTGTCATTGGTATTTTTACGGCACGTTTTAAAGAGTTATTATTGTTATTTTGTATCGTTCTCATCCATGAACTTGGGCACGCTTTTGCAGCGGCACACTATAATTGGCGTATTAAAAAGATTCAACTTTTACCGTTTGGTGGTGTAGCTGAGCTTGAGGAACATGGGAATAAGTCATTGAAAGAGGAGCTTGTTGTCGTAATTGCAGGACCTATTCAACATATTTGGATGATGGCGGTAGGCTATATGTTGTTTGAAGCTGGTTGGCTTCATGCGGAATTATATTATTTCTTTATGTGGAATAATATAATTATTTTAGCATTTAATTTACTACCTATTTGGCCGCTTGATGGTGGAAAAGTATTGTTTAACGTATTATCATATCGTTTTCCTTATTTACAAGCACATGAAAAGATGATGAAATTATCATGTGTTTTTTTTAGTGTAATACTAGTGTGGCAGTTACTTTGGAATAGTAACAATATTATGATGTGGGTACTACTCATATTTTTAGCAGTATCGTTATATCAAGAATGGAAACAAAGACGGTATGCCTTTATGCGTTTTTTATTAGAACGTTATTATGGGAACAAAAGGGGAATTGAAAAGATTGCACCTATTGAGGTGAAAACGGAAGATCGTTTATATACAATCTTCACAAAATTTCGTAGAGGGTATAAGCACTCTATTATCGTCCATGGAAAATATAAAGAACATTATACATTGGATGAAAATGAATTGCTCTATGCGTATTTTACTGAAAAACGAACAACATCATCTGTTGAAGAATTAATCGGTTAGTGTTGACGTTAGCACTAACCTTTTATTATTGTAAAAGCAAAGAAGATTATAAAGTGAGGAAATAATTTTGAAAACGTTATATATGAACTACGCTGGATCGGAAAAACGCGTTGCAATTGAAGAGAAGAAGAAAATTGTTGAGTTTTTATGGAAACGAAATGAAGAACAAGAGATTGTTGGACATATTTATGTTGGACGTATCGTAAGGACAATAGCTGGAATGAACGCAGCTTTTGTAAACATCGGTTTAGAAAAACATGCGTATCTTTCATACGATGACGTACCATCTTCTTATCGTATACATGAAGGGCAAGCGGTACTCGTACAAGTTGTGAAAGAGGCAATTGATACGAAAGGGCCGAAATTGACAGCGAACATAGAATTTACCGGGAAATATGTCGTTTATATGCCATATGATGAAATGCGCGCGGTTTCTCGGAAAATAAAAAACAATAAAAGAAGGCAACAATTACTCCAAATTGAGGTAGAAGGGACAGGTGGTTACATTTTCCGCTCTGCTTCTGAAAAAGGAGAAATTGAAGAAATACAAGCTGAAATGCAAAGGTTACAGCAGTTATATGAAGAGTTGAAAAGAAAAGAGAGCCAAGGAAAGGCACCGTTACTACTTCATCGACCAGCTACCTTTTTAGATCGTGTATTTCAAGAAAATCCGATTGAAACGATTGAAAAAGTAGTTGTAGATACAAGAAGTATAGTAAAAGAACTAGAAGAAAAAGTCGGAAAAGAAAAAGTGTCTTTTTATAATGAAAAGTCTTCGATGTTTAATCATTTTGGAATAGAACGCGAAATCGAGAAAGCACTTCAAAAAATTGTGTGGCTCCCAAATGGTGCTTATTTAATTGTGGAACAAATGGAGACGATGACTGTAATTGATGTGAATACGGGCAAGTTTACTGGAAAACAGAATTTACAAGATACAGTTCTTCGTACAAATGAAGTGGCAGCTGAAGAGATTGCACGCCAATTAAGACTGCGTGATATCGGTGGTATGATATTAATTGATTTTATTAATATGAAAAGAAGAGAAGATAAAGAAAAGGTAAGAGAATGTCTCATCGCTGCTATGCAAAATGATCGCACATATACAAGAGTGCTCGGATTCACAGAGTTAGGGATTTTAGAGATGACACGTAAACGTAAAAAACATTCTTTACGCGACGTATTACTAGAAGAGTGTGTACCGTGCAAAGCGACGGGGTGTGTAATGTCGTATGAAACAATTGCGTATGAGCTAGAGAGAGAACTAATCACATATGGCAATATAGAAGATGAGGCAGTATTAATTGCTGCACCTAAAGAACTGCAAAAACAATTTTTGCAAAAAGAATTACAAAAAAATATTCCATTTGAAATTTATTTCAAAGATGATATGATCGAAAAGTATGCAATTATCCGTTTTGGAAGTAAAAAAGAAATTGTAGAACGGAGAAAATAGTTAGTAGAACTTTCATTGACAATAGTCAATGAATTATGGTAACATCTTTATGTTATAGTTTATAGCACCTAAACGGCTATATGCTACAACCGCACAAGACAGGTTCCCTAAAGGCATTTATGTCTACCTCGTTTTTGGCGAGTCTTAGTAATTAAGAGGAGGTGCAAGTATGTACGCAATTATCGAAACAGGTGGAAAACAAATTAAAGTTGAAGCTGGTCAAGCAATCTACATTGAAAAATTAGATGTTGAAGCTGGTGAAACTGTTACTTTTGACAAAGTTCTTTTCGTTGGTGGCGAAAACGTTAAAGTTGGTAGCCCAGTTGTAGAAGGTGCAACAGTTACTGCGAAAGTTGAAAAACAAGGTCGCGCTAAGAAAATCATCGTTTTCAAATACAAAGCGAAAAAGAACAATCGTAAGAAACAAGGTCATCGTCAACCTTACACTAAGCTAGTTGTTGAAGCTATCAACGCTTAATCTAGGTTAACATGATTAAAATTACGATAAGTCGCACGAAATTAGGAAGTATCCAATCATTTAAAATGACTGGACATGCCGATTATGCGCCACATGGACAAGATCTTGTCTGTGCTGGAACTACAGCGGTTGTGTTTGGTTCTATAAATGCAGTGGAAGAACTTTGTAATGTGCAGGCAACTATTGAACTCGGAAGTGATGGAGGATTCTTAACGTATGAATTGCCTAATGATTTAGACGTTCATACAGCAGAAAAAGCACAAACGCTTTTAGAGGGATTGGTTGTTTCGCTTAAGACGATCGAACTTGATTACGGAAAGTATATCCGTTTAATAGAAAAAGTGCAGGAGGTGTAACGTATGTTAAGATTAGATCTTCAGTTTTTCGCATCTAAGAAAGGTGTAGGTAGTACAAAGAACGGTCGTGACTCTCAGTCAAAACGTCTTGGTGCTAAACGCGCAGATGGTCAAACGGTTTCAGGTGGTTCAATTCTTTACCGTCAACGCGGTACAAAAATTTATCCAGGTGTTAACGTTGGTCGTGGTGGCGATGACACTTTATACGCGAAAGTTGACGGCGTAGTACGCTTTGAGCGTCTTGGCCGTGACCGCAAACAAGTGAGCGTATATCCTGTTGCTCAAGAAGCATAAGAACTCACGGAAAACTCTAACCTGAGTGCAGGTTAGAGTTTTTCTATATTAAGGGGTATCTAAATGAATGAAAAATGGACAATTATAGATGCATTGCGCCATTCAAGACATGATTGGCTCAATCGTATGCAGATGGTGAAAGGAAACCTTTCCCTTGGAAAAGTGGAAGAAATTCATAGTCTCATCGATCGTTTTGTCCAAGAAGCGAGACAAGAATCCAATCTGATGGGGCTATCGATGCCTTTATTTTCAGAGTGGATTTTAACATATAATTGGAAACAGCAGCCGTGCTTATTGGAGTACGAAGTATTAGGGAAATTACATAACTTATCTCACCTAGATGAGACTGTATGTACATGGACGAATCAGTTTTTCTCAATGCTTCAGCATAGTTTAGACGTATATGTTGAAAATTATGTTTGTATCACAATTGAATGTGACACGGAGAATGCTCGTTTCTTTTTTGATTTTCGTGGTAAGCTAACGAGTGTAGAAGAACTACAGAATTGGCTTGCGAACCAAAACAATAAATGGTATTCCATTTCTTATACAGTACGAGACGAAGAAGTCTCAGTTATATTACAACCAATTGAAAAAAGTGTGGTGAAATAATGTTTGTAGATCAGGTCAAGATATATGTAAAAGGCGGCGACGGTGGTAACGGAATGGTTGCGTATCGTCGTGAGAAGTATGTACCTAAAGGTGGCCCAGCAGGTGGCGACGGTGGTAAAGGTGCAGATGTTGTTTTCGTTGTTGAGGAAGGCTTACGTACATTAATGGACTTCCGCTACCAACGTCATTTCAAAGCTGATCGTGGTCAGCATGGAATGAGTAAAGGTCAGCACGGACGTAAATCTGAAGATTTACTTGTAAAGGTTCCACCAGGAACAGTAGTAAAAGATGAAAAAACTGGGCAAATTCTTGCCGATTTAGTAACGCATGGACAAACTGCTGTAATTGCAAAAGGTGGCCGCGGTGGCCGTGGTAACTCACGTTTCGCAACAGCTACGAACCCAGCGCCAGAAATCGCTGAGAACGGGGAACCAGGTCAAGAGCGTGATGTCATTCTAGAACTTAAAGTACTAGCAGACGTTGGACTTGTTGGATTCCCAAGTGTAGGTAAATCTACATTATTATCTGTTGTATCATCAGCGCGTCCGAAAATTGCAGAGTATCACTTTACAACAATCGTTCCAAATCTTGGTGTTGTTGAAACTGGTGATAACCGCAGCTTCGTTATGGCTGACCTTCCTGGGCTAATTGAAGGCGCACATGCTGGCGTTGGACTTGGGCACCAATTCTTACGTCATATTGAGCGTACGCGTGTAATCGTGCATGTTATTGATATGTCTGGTTTAGAAGGCCGTGATCCATATGAAGATTACGTAACGATTAATAACGAATTAAAAGAATACAATCTTCGCTTAACTGAGCGTCCACAAGTTGTTGTTGCAAACAAAATGGATATGCCAGATGCAGAAGAGAACTTACAAGGCTTTAAAGAGAAAGTGGGAGACGAAGTAAAAATCTTCCCAATCTCAGCTGTAACGAAACAAGGTGTTCGTGACTTACTGTTTGAAGTAGCGAACTTAATAGAAACAACACCTGAATTCCCGATACATGAAGTTGCGGATGAGTCTGACACAAGTGTAATGTACAAATTTGATACTGAAGGTGTTAAATTTGAAATTACACGTGAAAGTGATGGCACGTTTGTTATCTCTGGTTACGATATCGAGAAAACATTCAAGATGACAGACTTCTCACGTGATGAATCTATACGTCGTTTCGCTCGTCAAATGCGCGGAATGGGTATTGATGAAGCGCTTCGTGCACGTGGTGCAAAAGACGGAGATATTGTAAAAATTCTTGAATATGAATTTGAATTTATCGACTAAGACTGCCGAAATATGGCAGTCTTTTTTTTATCGTAAAAGTCTGATTCGTACAGGGAAAAATCCCCACTAATTTAATTTTCAATTTATAATAGAAAAGGAGTGGTTTTAGAAGAATTTTTTATGGGGAGAAAACGAACATGTATAAAATATTAATTGTAGAAGACGATGAGAAAATAGCGGGAATATTAGAAGAGCATTTAGAAAGGTATGGCTATCAATCATTTAGAGCAAGTGATTTACGGTATATAAAAGATGAGTTCGTAAAAGTAAATCCACATCTCGTATTACTTGATATTAATTTACCATATTTTGATGGTTTCTATTGGTGTCGCCAAATCCGCAGTGTATCGAATGCACCCATTATTTTTGTTTCTGCAAGAACAGGGGAAATGGACCAAGTAATGGCGATCGAGAATGGCGGAGATGATTACATTACGAAGCCATTCCATTTAGATATTGTAATGGCTAAGGTGAAAAGTGCACTTCGACGTGGGTATGGTGAGTATGCTTCTGCAGCAGAAAGTGATTGTTTAGGTGTAAATGGATTGTTGTTATTCCCTTCACAACACGTTGTTGAGTGGCAAGGGCAACAAACGGAACTGACAAAAAATGAATTTTACTTATTAGAGTGTTTAATGAAACAAGCAAATCAATATGTAACGCGTGAAGAATTGTTAGAAGCCTTATGGGATGAAGTAGCTTTTGTTGATGATAATACATTAACTGTAAATGTAAAACGTGTAAGGAAGAAACTAGAGGAGCTAGGCATTAAAAATGCAATTGTAACGAAACGTGGATATGGTTATGCGCTTCTTACAGAGTGGGGCGAAGGGCATGAAGGTTAAAAATTATCTCATGGACCGTTTTTCTTTAATTCTTTCTTATATTGTTAGCCTTTGTTTATTTGGGCTCGTTTTGCAGTTGCAAAGTCTTTTAGAAAAGCGATCCATTGATTGGAATACGTGGTTATATGGACTTTTATTAGGGACAGTTGTGTTTACTGTATACCTCATTTACGATTACCGAAAAAGAAGTGTATTTTTAAAGAGAATCGAAAAGTATGTTATTGGCGGAAATACATTGCATGATTCATTACTTATTGATACTTCTTATACGGCAGAGCAAGAGATGGTCGTCGAATCGTTTACGCTATTAAGACAGCAATATATGAATGAAGTTCATAAACAACATGCGAAAGAACAACAGCAAATAATATTTATGAATCAATGGATTCATCAAATGAAAACACCAGTATCTGTTATTGAGTTGCTATTACAGAAGTTTGGTAAAGAGTATCGTGAAGCAAGAGCAACAGTTGAAAGTATCCGCGAAGAAAATAACCGCATACTTAATGGTTTAGATTTAGCGTTACATATGGCAAGGTTAGAGCAATTTGCAAAAGATTATAAAGTAGAAATAGTAAATGTGATAGATATCATTCGAGGGATTATTAATGAAAATCGAAAATCCTTCATTCAATCGTCTGTATTTCCGAAAGTGATGTTCGATGAAGATGTTTGTATGATTGCATCTGATAGAAAATGGCTAAGTATTGCTATAGGGCAAATTGTTGTAAATGCAATTAAGTATACGAAAATTTCAGAAGCAGAGAAAAAGGAAATTCAATTTCAAATTGAAGAGAAAGATCAAAAGGTGTTACTACATATTAAGGACAATGGGATCGGTATTCCAGAGCAAGATGTAAAGCGCATATTTGATCCATTCTTTACGGGAATAAACGGCCGTAAAACGAGAGAAGCGACTGGAATGGGTTTATATATTACGAAGGAAATTTGCGATCATTTACATCACGGTATTTATGTGCAATCGGCTGAAGGAGAAGGAACGACATTCACGTTCCAATTTGCAAAAGATGAAGAATATCATACATTAATGAGAAAAATGACAAAACTGTAAGATAACAAAACGTTTTGTAAGGGAAATCACTCGTTTCTTTTTCTTATTTTTCTTATAGTAAATGTAAGAAGAAAACACATAGGGGGATTAGAAATGAGTGTTCTTGAAGTAAAAGGGTTAACGAAGGTGTACCAATCGAAAGGTTCAGTAGCGACGACTGCTTTAAACGATATAAATTTTAAAATAGAAGAAGGCGAATTTGTAGGGATTATGGGGCCTTCAGGGAGCGGAAAAACAACGCTTTTAAATTTATTAGCAACAATTGATAAGCAAACTTCAGGTCATGTGCTTGTAAATGGAGAAGAAATTAATCAAATGCGTGCTGCAAAATTAGCGGAGTTTCGCCGTACACATTTAGGTTTCATTTTCCAAGATTTTAACTTACTTGATACGCTATCGATTAAAGAAAATATTATTTTACCGCTTGTAATGGCGAAGAAATCTGTAAATGAAATCGATGCGAAAGTGCTGGAAATTGCGAAGTTTTTAAACATCGAAGAAATATTAAATAAAAAAGTATACGAAGTATCAGGTGGACAGCAACAACGTGCAGCAGCTGCGAGAGCAATCATTCATGAACCTACGTTAATTTTAGCAGATGAGCCAACTGGAAACTTAGACTCAAAGTCAGCGAAATCGCTAATGGGCGCTCTGCAAGATTTACATGAGCAAAAGAAAGTAACGATTGCAATGGTTACGCACGATCCAGTAGCGGCTAGTTATTGTGAACGTATCCTTTTCATACGCGATGGAGAAATTTTCTCGGAAATACATAAAGGAAGAACGAAACAAGCCTTTTTCCAAGAAATTCTGGATGTACTTGCGATGCTAGGAGGAGAATATCATGAACTTTCGCCAGCTCGCGCTTAATAACGTAAAAGGAAATTGGCGTAATTATAAAGCGTTTCTTATAAGTAGTTGTTTATCGATTGTCGTATTTTTCATGTATGCTTCCTTCATTTATCATCCAGATGTTGTAAGTGGTAATATTAGTATGAGGGAGATGATTTCAAAAGGGTTAGAATCGATGAATTATATTGTCGTCATCTTCTCAGCGCTTTTTATTTTATATGCAAATTCAACATTTTTACGAGCAAGGAAAAAAGAGTTCGGTTTATTAACATTAATAGGCGGAACGAAATCTCAACTTGGACGAATGATTATATTAGAACAAATTATGTTAGGTAGTATTGCAATTGTAGTTGGTATTGGGGTTGGAATGCTTTGTTCAAAATTATTTTTCCAAGCGTTAAGCGTATTATTAAAAATAGATAAGACACTTCCACTCGTTTGGAATAGTAAAGCAGTTCTTATTACAGCTGGTGTATACTTTATTCTATTTTTAATCCTATCATTGTTTAGTGTTTGGACAGTAGGACGCTTGCAAATTATTGATTTATTAAGAGAAGCAAGAAAACAGAAAGTAGAACCTTTTGCGTTTACATCGTTATGTGTAGCAGGGATAGGATGTATTATTGTTGCATATGTACTTAGCTTCCAAGTGACATTTATGAATTTTATCATTCTGTTTTTACCGATTGTAGGGCTGACGATAGGCGGAACATATTTGCTGTTTACACAAGGTAGTACAGTCGTATTAAAGGTGTTACAAAAACGAAAAAAATCTTTTTATACATATCCAAATATGTTCGTACTTAGCAATCTTATTTATAAAATGAAAGATAATGCTCGTTTTCTATTTGTAATTTCTATTATTACGGCAGTTGTATCTTCCGCAGTTGGTACACTGTACGTATTCTTTGAGGATATGAGTTATAAGACAGTAACTAGTACCCCGCATGCTATTTCGTATGAGGAAAAAGGCATTAATACGCATAATGTCATCAAAGAAGGGAAAACAAAAGAATTAATAAAAAAACACGGATTTGAAGAAGCGCGAGAAGTAACCTACGTAAAACTTCCTGGAACTCAAAAAATCACGATGTTTAACGGTGAACATGAAGTGCCAATGGCGATTATTTCAGAAAAAGAATATAACGCTGAAGTACGTAAACAAAAGAGAGAGCAAGTTAGAGAAGTTCATAATGCACCAGGTAGTGCAACGATGGTCATAATGGATATGGTGAAAGATCTGATGAAGATAGATCGTACGAAACCGTATGAATTTAAAATTAACGGACAAACGCAGTCTGTTCAATTAAATGAGCCAACTTCATTTTCTGTTTTTAATGATAGTGAATATCTCATTGTGAATGATCAAGATTTTGAGAACTACGCAAAGCTCGTACCAGATGAAGAAAAGACGAAATATTATGGTTATTATATAGAAGACTGGAAAAGTACCGAAGATCTTGTGTTAGATTTGAAAAAGGAAATTGCACCAGATAAGCAAGCGGAATTAAATAACTCGGTGTTCGCTTATAAAAATATAAGGGAATCAGGGGCAATTACAATGTTCATCGGTTTCTTCGTAGCGGTACTGTTCTTCTTCTTCGCTTGTAGTATGACATACTTTAAATGGTTTAACGATAAAGAACAAGATCGTATTCAATTTAAATCGTTAAAGAGAATTGGTATGACAGATAAAGAAATTCGCAAAATTGCAATTCGACAAATGGGCGTTATCTTCTTTATCCCAATTGTAATTGGTGCCATTCATAGTGGATTTGCTCTTCATACGTTAGGGAAAATGCTTTATATCGATTTATGGAAATCAGGTGCGCTTGTAATTGGAGCATACATTGTAGCTTCTGCCATTTACTTTATGATCGCGCAAAGAGGATATTTAAAACATGTGCAAAGCTAGAGAAACCTCTAGCTTTTTGCCTATGTAGTAAGTTACAGGAGGACGATAGATGAACATTCGGCAACTAGCGCTACAAAATATAAAGGGAAATTGGCGTAATTATAAAGTGTTTTTCTTAAGTAGTTGTTTTGCAATATTTGCATCTTTTGCATACATGTCTGTCATTGTACATCCGTATATGCAGGAGACGATGTGGTATCAAAACGTACGCTGGGGACTGATTATATGTAATGTTATAATCATTTCTTTTTTCGTCATATTCATTTTGTACTCTACTTCTATTTTCATAGAGGCACGTAAGAAAGAATTAGGATTATATATGTTAATGGGAGCGACGAAATCTAACGTAATAGGAGTGATTATGACCGAGCAAATGTTGATCGGGGTATTTGCTAATATTTTTGGCATTGGGCTTGGCATGATCTTTTTAAAGCTCTTCTTCATGGTGTTTAGTATGTTGCTTCAACTTCCGAAAGAACTCCCTGTCATATTTGACTTGAGAGCAATTGGGGGAACGTTTATTGCGTATATGGTCGCATTTGTTCTCTTATCATTTATAAGTGCTTTACGTATATGGAATATAAAAATCATTCGGTTATTGAAAGAATTTCGAACAGATAAAAAAGAGAAGAAAACATCAATATGGCTTTGTATATTCGGCTTTATTTGTTTAGGGATAGGATATGCGTTAGCGTTACAAGCGACGATGCTAAAGATAGCGTTATACTTTTTTCCTGTGTCTATACTTGTCTTTTTTGGAACGTATTTTTCATTTACACACGGCACTGCTCAAATATTAGAAATGATAAAACGAAATAAAAAGATTATGTATACATATCCGTATTTATTTATAGTGAATCAATTATCACATCGAATGAAGGAAAATGGTCGTTTTTTCTTTCTAATGTCAATGGCAACGACGTTTGTAGTTACAGCAACAGGTACAGTGTTCTTATATTTTTCTGGTATGCAAGATATGTGGAGGGGCGGAGGAGTGCACTCATTTTCTTACATAGAAAAAGGTACTTCTTCTCATGAAGTCTTTGCGGAAGGTACGGTTGAACAATTATTGCACCAATATGGATATGATGATTTTCAATCTATGAGTTTTGTTGGAGTGTATGCATCTTTTCAGTCCAATAAAGGAGAAACAGAAGTAGCGCCGCTCATTAAAGAAAGTGAATACAATCAAGAGGCGAGAAAACAAAAACAGAAAACGTATCATCCTAAAAAAGGAACAGTTACACTTGTTTATTATAATAAATACAATAATTCGAATGTATATAATCAAAAAGAGATTCAATTGCAAGTAATGAATCAACCATATCAATTCGTATTTAACGGTCAGAAAGAAGGGATTCAATTTAACTATCATCCTTCGTACATTAACGGTCTGTTCTTCGTTATGAATGATAAAGACTTTGACAGTATAGCAAATCAGGTTCCTGATTCTGAAAAAATGATATATAGAGGCTATACATTACCAAATATCGAAAATACGAAAGAATTAAATGAAGATTTACGGAAACATATGAAACAAGATAATAATGCATTTCGAAGTAATATGGAGTTATATGTGAATATGAAATCGTTCGGTGATATTACTCTATTTGTAGGCTCATTCATTAGTATATTATTTTTCCTTACATCATGTAGTATCGTATATTTTAAATGGTTTCATAATATTTCATCGGATAGAAAGCAGTACGGGGCACTCTCTAAACTGGGAATGACAAAGGAAGAAGTATGGAAGATTTCTCGCTGGCAATTATGTATGCTATTTTTTGCGCCAATTATAGTAGGAAGTATGCATAGTGCAGTTGCGTTATATACGTTTCATAATATGCTCTTTATGGATGGTTCATTACGAAAAGTAGGTTTGTTCATTCTGTTTTATATCGCAGCATGTATCATTTATTTCTTCTTCGCTCAAAGAGAATATAAGAAACATTTAGACTAGCGAATGCTATTCTTTTTTTAATATTCGAAATTTACATAGAAGAATATAAAAAAGTATGGTATAACAGTAAGAAAACGAAAAAGAGGGGAAAAGACGATGATTCGAGTAGGATATTTAGGACCAGAAGCAACATTTACAAATATGGCGGTGAGTCGTTTTTTTCCGGAAGCAGAGCATGTACCGTATCGAACGATTCCAGATTGTATGGATGCAGCTGCAAATGAAAATGTAGACTTCGCAGTTGTCCCGTTAGAGAATGCAATAGAAGGTTCAGTGAATATAACGGTTGATTACCTTGTACATGAGCAGCCGCTTTCCATTGTAGGAGAAATTACAGTACCAATTCAGCAGCATTTACTTGTACATCCGCAGTATACAGAAGTGTGGGATGAAGTATATGCGGTGCATTCTCATCCGCACGCTATTGCACAGTGCCATAAGTTTTTAAATGAAGAATTAAAAGGAGTAACTGTGCGAGATATGACATCAACAAGTGCCGCTGCGCAATACGTGAAAGAACATCCTGAAGAAAAGATCGCTGCCATTGCAAATGAAGCAGCCGCAGAAAAATACGGATTAACGATCGTAAGACGTAGCATTCATACGCACAAAAATAATCATACACGCTTCCTCGTGCTCCATAAGAAAAAGAAAGCAATACTCCCGAATAACGGAGAAAACCGAGGAGAGAAAACGACGCTTATGATAACGTTACCTGCTGATTATGCAGGGGCGCTATATCAAGTGTTATCAGCTTTCGCATGGAGAAAATTAAACTTATCAAAAATCGAATCGCGTCCGATGAAAACAGGTCTTGGAAATTACTTTTTCTTAATCGATGTCGATAAAGCATACGATGATGTATTATTGCCAGGCGTAACGATGGAACTTGAAGCACTCGGTTTTTCTGTTACTGTGCTTGGGAGTTATTCTTCTTATTGGTTGTAAGGGGGAGTTAGGTTATACCGTGTGATAGATAAATAAAATCCCACCTATAAATGGTGGGATTCTTTATTTTAACTTCGCAAGACGATCTTCTAACTGATCACGCCAAACCTCAGCTAGTTCTGGAACAGCAAGAACCTTCTCAATGCCATCTTTATCTTTTCTATTATGAAAATAAATTTCGTTAGAGAACAAAACAGAAACATTGCTCGGTGGACGCTCTAGTAATGTAATTTTAGAATCTTTACGTACAGTACCTTCTTGAAGAACGCGGCATAGGTAGCCAGTAAATCCAGTTGCTACAATGCGCGGCAGTATGCTAGGGATGTCAAGGCGTTTTGAAATCGTGCTACAAGGTACTCTTGCTTGCGTTACTTGAATAATTGCTTCACCTAGTTGATATGTATCTCCAATGCATACGTCACGCTCTAACATATTTGTTACAGTAATATTTTCACCAAATGTGGAAGCGGGAAGCGTAGTTTGAAATTCTTCTTCCCACAGTGCGTAATGTTCATATGGGTATACACAAACGGCGCGATCAGGCCCACCATGATGTTTTAAATCCGCTACGTCATCACCAACGAATCCATCTTTTGAGAGGAAAGCTTCTTCCGTAGAATCTTTACATATACCTGTTATCATTTCTTTGTCTTCGCCATATTTCATTTGTTTCGGTTTACCAGTGCTAAAGTGAACGAGTTCAATTCCCATATTGGATCTCCTTTGTAATTGTTTACAATATTATAACATCTAAAAAATAAAAGCACAGAGTATGATAAAAAACTCTGTGCTTTACATTAATAAACGAGAAATCCTGCTTTATCTAGTGCCTCGCAAGCAGCATCTAACTTTTCTTTTGAATCTGCTTCAATTGTATGTAAGTGAATACCATCTGTTAGTTGCGATAGATAGGAAGCATTTGTATTTTCGATTTTTTGTAAATATTGCTCTACATCAAAGCGATTACTTACCATAATAGATGCTGTTAAGTCACCGTATACAGGATGCTCTACTTTTACATCTTTAATTGTAACGCCGTGATCAACAAGCATTGTAAGTTCTTGACGTACTTCTGCTGGTTTATGTTGGCATACGATTACGCGTTCGAAAGCTTGTTGTTTCTCTTGTGGTTTTAAATATAAATAGCCTTGAGCAGTTGCAATAATTGGTTCGTTTCTTGCTTTAAGCAAGGAAATATCTTGCACGATAACTTGTCTACTTACGTTCGTCTTTTTTGATAGTTCATTCCCCGATAACGGTTCATTTGCAGCAAGAAGCCATTGAAGGATAAGCTGCCGTCTTTCTTCACCTAAAATCTTTTTTTGTTCATTTTGCTTCATTATGATTTAACACCTCTATAAAATTGATTTCCAATTGTGTGTAGTGCATGAATAGTAGTATCAATTTGATCTTTCGTTGTCCGTTGTCCGAAAGAGAAGCGGACATATTGTTTTGCCTCTTCATACGTTTTTCCAATTGCAAGCATTGTTTTCGAAGGTTCTTGTTTACCGACTTGGCAAGCACTGCCGGTAGAAATGGCAATACCACGGCGATTACATTCTAGCATTGTATATTGACCTTCTATTCCTTTTATTGTAACCCCAATAATATGTGGTAAACAAGAAGTAGAATGACCTTCCACTTCAATTTCTAGTGGAAGCGTTTGTAATTGCTCTAAAAAGTAGGATCGTAACGCTTTAAAACGTAAGCTTTCTTCCTGTTGGTTTTTTAATATATTTTTAGCAGCTGTTAAAAAAGATGCGATGCCAGGAACGTTCACTGTACCTGGGCGAAACCCTTTTTCGTGAGAGGTTCTCGGAAATATTTGTGCCCAGCGAACTTGCGGGTTTATATAGCAAGCACCAACACCTTTTGGTCCGTATATTTTATGTGCTGAAACAGACAGACTATCAATTCCCATCTCAAAAACATTGATAGGAAGTTTACCAAATGTTTGCACACAATCTGAATGAAATAAAACGTTATATTTTTTGAGAAGTGCCCCAATCTCTGCGATATTTTGAACGGTTCCGATTTCAGAGTTTCCGTGCTGTATACTTGCTAGAACCGTATTTTCTGTAATAGCTGTTTCTAAATCATCTAAATGAATTAGCCCGTCTTTATCAACAGGAATTTCAGTAATTGTATACCCTTGTGATTGTAAGGATTGAAAATAACTTCGAATGGATGCGTGTTCCATAGGTGTCGTAATAATATGCTTCTTATTTCGTGCATTTAGAAGGGATTGAATCGCAAGGTAATTGGATTCGGACCCACCGCTTGTGAAGAATACGCCTTGTTCCTTTCCGCCAATCATTTCAGCAAATGTTTTTCGGCAAACTTGTAATAAAGAAGAGGCTGTTCCTCCAATATCGTGTAAACTTTGTTCATTTCCGAAGTATTGTGATGCTGCTTTCATATATGTTTGTAACGCTTCTTCACTCATAGGTGTAGTAGCTGCATAATCAAGATATATCATCATGTAAGGTCCTCTCTCTAGTAAGAGTTACATTTCTTGTATTTTTTAAATGGGAGTGAAAATAAGAATTATAAAAAAACTCTTGTCATTATTTTAAAACTATGTAAATATAGGTGTCAAGACAGTTGAAAAGTGTAAAGTAGGAGGCAACAATTATGCCAAGTGCAGATGTCTTAATTATTGGAAGTGGTGTTGCGGCACTTCGTGTTGCAAAAGAGATTTGTCACGAAAAGAATGTGATTATTATCACAAAGGAGACGAAACGTAATAATAATACACATTTAGCGCAAGGTGGAATTGCCGCAGCGGTAGCTACATATGACAATCCTAATGATCATTTTGCAGATACGTTAGTAGCAGGGTGTCATTATAACAATGAAGAAGTGGTCCGTTATTTAGTCGAGGAAGGACCGAAAGAAATTAATAACCTTATTGAAAATGGAATGAAATTTGATGGAGATGAAACAGGTCCTCATCTTGGAAAAGAAGGCGCACATCGAAAACGTCGTATTTTACATGCAGGTGGCGATGCAACAGGAAAGAATTTATTAGAGCATCTTATTCAAGAAGTAGCTCCATACGTTACGGTAGTGGAACAGGAAATGGTGCTCGATTTTATTATAGAAAAAGATAAATGTGTTGGGGTTTTAACTCGCAACAATAAAGGAGAATTGAAACGTTACAATGCAGATTATACGGTGTTAGCTTCAGGCGGTATTGGCGGTTTATACGCCTTTACTTCTAATGATGAGACAATTACAGGCGATGGACTTGCAATGGTGTACCGTGGAGGCGGAGAGCTTGTAGATTTAGAGTTTATACAATTTCATCCAACAATGTTATACGCGAGCGAGCGATGCTGTGGCCTCGTTTCTGAAGCTGTTCGCGGAGAAGGAGCTGTCCTTATAAATGGAAAAGGGCAACGTTTTATGATGGATATACACCCTGATCATGATCTCGCGCCGCGTGATGTAGTGGCAAGAGCGATTCATGAACAGCTTTTGGCGGGTGAAAAAGTGTATTTGAATATCGAGTCTATCCAAAATTTCGAAGAACGTTTTCCGACTGTATCATCATTGTGTAAAAGGAATGGTGTTGATATAAATGAAAAATGCATTCCAGTCGTACCTGGTGCTCACTTTCATATGGGCGGTGTGAAAACGAACTGTGATGGAGAGACGTCCATTCCAAATTTATATGCGGTCGGTGAAGTAGCTTGTAATGGTGTTCATGGAGCAAATAGGTTAGCAAGTAATTCATTATTAGAAGGTCTTGTGTTTGGAAAAAGAATCGGACAACATATTTTAACGAAAGCGACAAAAGACAGATTGAACAACTTCGCTGAGAAGGAAAAGAAATTTATCGTTCTGAATCATTTGCCGACGAAAGAAGAAATACAAGAATGCATGATGAAATATGTTGGGATTGTACGAACAGAGCAAAGTTTATCTTATGCGAAGAGGTGGCTTAGTAAGTACGGTGTTCAAAATATGATATTACAATATACTGCTCTTACAAATGAAGAGATAACGCTTATTAATATGTTAACAGTTTGTGAGCTTATAGTCGTATCAGCTTTGCAAAGAGAAGAAAGCATTGGTGGCCATTATCGAAGTGATTATCCAGATAGAAATAGCGTAAAAAAAGAGATCGTTCGAGTGAAAAGAAAACTACAACTTGTGTGATGAAGGGAAGAGGGGCTGTATGAACGCGATAAAAGTGAAAGAAGCATTAAATCGATTTTTTCTAGAGGATATAGGAGAAAGGGATGTAACATCTCAGCTTATTTTTCCAGATAATTTACTTTCAAAAGGAACGTTTCTTGCGAAGGATACTGGGGTCTTTACGGGACGTTTAGTCATTGAAGAAGGGTTTAAATTAATTGATGAGAGAATTGAAGTGGAGCTCCATAAAAAAGATGGAGATCTTGTAGAAAAGGGCGAAATAATAGCAACTGTGCAAGGGCCAATTGCTTCGTTATTAACGGCAGAGCGCGTTATATTAAACGTTATCCAGCGTATGAGCGGGATAGCGACGATGACACATAAAGCTGTTCTTGCTTTAGATAGCAGCCATACACGTATTTGTGATACGCGAAAAACGATGCCGGGGCTACGTATGTTTGATAAGTATGCAGTCGTGTGCGGAGGCGGATTTAATCACCGTTTCGGTTTATATGATGGTGTCATGATCAAAGACAATCATATTGCTTTTGCTGGTTCTATTACGAAAGCTGTTACATCGGTGAAAGAGAAATTAGGACATATGGTGAAAGTAGAAGTGGAAACAGAAACGGAGGAGCAAGTGAGAGAAGCTGTAGCTGCTGGTGCGGATATTATTATGTTTGATAACCGTACGCCAGATGAGATTCGGGAGTTTTCAAAGATTGTACCGAGTGCCATCGTTACGGAAGCATCGGGAGGCATTACAATTGAAGATTTATCGAAATACGGAAAAACAGGGGTAGATTATATTTCACTTGGCGCGTTAACACATTCAGTGAAAGCACTTGATATTAGTTTCAATATTGAGGCGTAAGGAAAGTAGTTTAGAGGGGGAGAAAGGAATATGAGCATTTTAGAAAAAGTGCAACCGATTGAAACCATGTTACCAGAGCGTTATTACACGATGTCAACAGAAGATATGGAAAAGCGTGTTCGTGAAATTAAAGAAAAAATGGGAAAAACACTATTTATTCCGGGACATCATTATCAAAAAGATGAAGTAGTACAATTTTCTGATGCAGCAGGGGATTCACTTCAGCTTGCGCAAGTTGCAGCGAGCAATAAAGACGCAAAATATATTGTGTTTTGTGGTGTACACTTTATGGCAGAGACGGCAGATATGTTAACGACTGATGATCAAATCGTTATTTTACCAGATATGCGTGCAGGTTGTTCGATGGCAGATATGGCAGATATCGAACAAACAGAAAGGGCATGGAAAGAGCTCACAAAATTATTTGGAGATACGATGATTCCGTTAACGTATGTCAACTCTACAGCTGCAATTAAAGCGTTTTGCGGTCGCAACGGAGGAGCAACAGTAACTTCTTCTAATGCAAAACAAATGGTATCTTGGGCGTTTACACAAAAAGAGCGCCTTGTCTTTTTACCGGACCAACATTTAGGAAGAAATACAGCGTACGATTTAGGTATCCCGTTAGATAAAATGGCAGTATGGGACCCGCATACAGATTCATTGGAGTATGATGGAAATATAGAAGAAATTCAAGTGATTTTATGGAAAGGGCATTGCTCTGTTCATCAAAACTTTACAGTGAAAAACATTGAGAACGTACGGGAAAATCATCCGGATATGAATATTATTGTACATCCGGAATGTTGCTATGAAGTTGTAGCTGCTGCGGATTATGCAGGATCAACGAAATATATTATTGATATGATTGAGTCAGCGCCATCTGGAAGTAAATGGGCAATTGGTACAGAAATGAATTTAGTGAACCGAATTATTCAGCAACATCCAGATAAAGAAATTGTTTCACTGAATCCATTTATGTGTCCGTGTTTAACGATGAACCGAATTGATCTGCCGCACTTATTATGGGCACTTGAAACGATAGAAAGAGGAGAAGAAATTAACGTTATTAGCGTCGATAAACAAGTGACCGAGGAAGCGGTTCTTGCATTAAATCGTATGTTAGAGCGTGTGTGAAGCAACGGTATTTCCGTTGCTTTTTTTCATACATATAATCATAACGAGAACGAAATGGGCATACATTGTTTTGAAGAAATCATTGCGATTTTTTTATCCCGCGTTAACGGGCAGTAAATCTCGTACTTTAAAGTTGGATTGGAACAAAGAAGTTAGGCGGAGATCAACTGCCCGTAAACGTCCGATTGGTTCAACTAATAATTAGTGGGGGATGAACCTCCCCACTGATTAAAGTTTCACTTTATGCGTATTCCACTTCTAATGATATTAAAAATCGAAGAAGTGATACAAGTGAAAAGAAGTTAACGTTATTTAGAAAGGGTTACTTCATGAGATTTGTTACTTATAGATAAGTTATACAGGAGGGGGAAAATTTGAAAATTCATATCGTGCAAAAAGGGGATACCCTTTGGAAAATTGCGAAAAAGTACGGAGTGGATTTTGATACGTTGAAAAAAACAAATACACAACTTAGTAATCCAGATTTAATCATGCCAGGTATGAAAATTAAAGTGCCATCAAGCAGCGTTCACGTAAAACAACATGCTGGAGCAGGTTCAGCACCTCCAAAACAATACGTAAAAGAAGTGCAACAAAAAGAATTTGCAGCAACGCCAACTCCACTTGGAATAGAAGATGAGGAAGAAGTTACGTATCAATCAGCACCAATTACACAGCAACCTGCTATGCAACAAACACAAAAAGAAGTACAGGTAAAACCACAGAAGGAAATGCAAGTAAAACCGCAAAAAGAAGTGCAGGTAAAGCCACAAAAAGAGGTACAAAAAGAAAAGCCAATTCAAATAGAAAAACCAGTTGAAAAACCGTCTGTTATTCAAAAACCATCTGTTATAGAAAAACAAAAACCAGCAGAAAAAGAAAACACGAAGTTTTCGGTAAATGTATTACCACAGCCGCCGCAACCACCAATAAAAGCAAAAAAAGAATATAAAATTTCAGATGTAATAAAAAAAGGAAGCGAGTTAATTGCTCCTCAAATTAATAAAATGAAACCTAACAATATCATTTCTCCGCAAACGAAAAAAGATAACATAGTATCCCCGCAAGTGAAGAAAGAAAATGTAGGAAACATAGTATCCCCGCAAGTAAAGAAAGAAAATGTAGGAAATATAGTATCCCCGCAAGTAAAGAAAGAAAATGTAGGAAACATAGTATCCCCGCAAGTGAAGAAAGAAAATGTAGGGAATATAGTGTCACCGCAAGTGAAGAAAGAAAATGTAGGAAATATAGTATCACCACAAGTAAAGAAAGAAAATATAGGAAATATAGTGTCACCGCAAGTGAAGAAAGAAAATGTAGGGAATATAGTGTCACCAAATGTATCGAAAGAGAATGTAGTGATTCCGCAAGTAATACCGCCAAATATTCAAGTGCCAAACATCATGCCAATGTTGGAGAATAATCAACCACCAAACATTATGCCAATCATGGATAACAATCAACCACCAAATATGATGCCAATTATGGATAATAACCTAATACCAAACATCATGCCGATAATAGATAACAACCAAATGCCAAATATGATGCCGATTATGGATAATAATCAAATGCCAAATATGATGCCGATAATAGATAACAACCAAATGCCAAATATGATGCCGATTATGGATAATAATCAAATGCCAAATATGATGCCGATTATGGATAATAATCAAATGCCAAATATGATGCCGATTATGGATAATAATCAAATGCCAAATATGATGCCGATTATGGATAATAATCAAATGCCAAATATGATGCCGATCATGGATAATAATCAACCACCGAATATGATGCCGATTATGGATAATAATCAAATGCCAAATATGATGCCGATCATGGATAATAATCAACCACCGAATATGATGCCATACCAACAGCCTATGATGCCGCCGAATCCTTATTATCAACAGCAAAATCCATATCAAATGCCGTATCAGCAAGGAGCGCCATTTGGACCGCAATATACGTCTATGCCAAATCCAAATATGATGCCAATGGATGATAATATGCCGCCGCTCGTGCAAGGAGAGGAAGATTGTGGGTGTGGAGGAGAGAGTAGGCTATATAGTCCGCAACCTGGTGGGCCACAATACGCGAATCCTTTATATTATCAACCAACTCAATCAGCATATGCACCACAGCCAGGAACAATGTATTATCAACCAGATCCGCCAAATGTATTTGGGGAGCCAGTTTCAGAAGAAGAGGATGAAGAAGAAGTTTAAAAAAGGTGGGATTATTCCCACCTTTTTTGTATGTAGAGTCGTTCTGAAAATGGAAGATTTACATCAAATGTTAGAAAATCCCCAGTGAAATATTAACAGTGTAAAAACCTTCTCTGTTACTCATCATAAGAGGGAGCTTTTCAGAAGAGAAGTTCATTCTAACAGAGGGGGTTTTTGTATTGAATACGAAAGTAAAAGTGATTGCTGCTTCTTTGTTAGTTACCAGTGCGTTAGCTGCATGTGGTACACCAAAAGATAACAATGCAATGGATGGACGTAACTACAATTACGAGCGTACATCTTATAATGATACACATCAGTATCGTGATAATGTGGCGCGTAACGATCGTTATACAGATTATGTAACATATAGAAATGGTCGTAACGATACAGGATACAACTATTACCGCGATGTAAATTACAACGGGCAAATTGCTAATCCGCATCCAACTCGTAATATTACAATGAACAACTCATACATTAATAATGATGGTAAAACAGCAGAAAGAATAACAAATCGTGTGAAACGTATGAATAACGTAGACCGTGTGTCTACAGTTGTATATGGAAACGATGTAGCGATTGCGGTAAAACCACGTAACACAGTGACAAATGAAACGGCGATGGCGAACGAAATTCGTCAAGCGGTTTCAAATGAAGTAGGAAACAGAAACGTATATGTTTCTGTAAGAAATGATATGTTTACTCGTGTCGATGCAATGAGTACACGACTACGTAACGGTACTGTTACAAACGATTTTAATCGTGACATAACAAATATGTTCCGAGACATTCGTTACGGTTTAACTGGTACAGTGCGATAGAAAAACAAAAGAGGAAGGGGAAGCCCTTCCTCTTTATTCATCGTCGTCTTGTAAACGACGCTTTTTAATAAAATAACTAACGGAGTAAGACGCTAAAAAGCATATGAAGAAAATACTACCTGTTAAAACTGCTTCAAAGAGAGGTCTTTCTGGACTGAAAATGATATAAATAATAGCTATAATAATTCCAACAATAAGAGAACGTAAAATAATTTTGTAATAAGGAGTTAACTTTGTATCTTTTTCGCTCTCTTCTACATCAATTGAAACGCTTAACTGTAAATAAGCAATTAAAATACTCGTAAGCATAAATAATAACCATAATGGGGATTTCGTAATTTGATCCATTCCCTCAGTGAATCCGATATAACCTAAAATTCCAATTATACCAAGTGATTGAAAAAGAAAAGCAATACGTATGTTTTTTAATGTTTTCAGAATGAGACGTTCATCCTTTATTTTTTTCATAATATCCATCTCCTGTTTATTATGATTTCGCTGTTATATCAATTGTAACGTATATATTACAATTATCAATTTATAACTTACATATAATCCGTTTGGATAAAAAAGGGGATAAAATATTTTTTATAAACATGTTGCACTTATATTTTATTAATGTTATATTAGCAAAGCGATGAGCTAATTTACGTAAGACGAGAGATATGCTTAAGTGCTAAACACGCGAATGTGGTCGCCTGGTCTCTCGCCGTAAACGCATCAAGACGCCTGCTTTGCAGGCGTCTTTCATTTTATATGAATGTAATGGGAAGAATGGAGGAATCCAATCTTCCTTTTTTTATCGGAATTAAAGTCAGAAAATAAAGTTATTTACAAGAGTATATGAAAGAGTTACTATTTAATGGTAATATATTATATGTTTTTTAGACATAAAAGGTTGGGATGAGTAGGATATGGAGAATTTTGAATGTAGAAATACAGAAGTTGTATTAGAGAAATTTCAGGTCGTAACACCTATATTTCAGGCGTTGGGAGATGAGAATCGTCAGCAAATTATTATGCTGTTATTAGAAAACAAACACATGAATGTAACACAAATAACAGATGAAATGGGGATTTCTAGACCGGCTGTTTCGCATCATTTAAAAATTTTAAAACAAGCAGAACTAGTTGAAGCCGATCGGAATGGAAAAGAAATTTTTTATTCTATAGTGGCTGGAGAATTTTTAAAACAGGTAAAAGATTTAATTCAAGCGATAGAGTCAAATTATTAATTTTTTTGATCAATAGGTAAACAAGTTTAAACTTATAAACATATTTTGTGGAAAAGGGGAAATAAAAATGAATAGTATAAATCGTATGTACGTAATTATGTTACTTGTTCCTTTGTTTTGGGGTGGCTCTTTTGCGACAGCGGAGCATATTATTACGGAGATTCCACCAATTACTGCAGCAACAATTCGTTTTGGTTTAGCTGGTTTTATTTTAATAGGCATAGTTTTTATGAAATCTGAGTGGAATACAAGTTTGTTATTACAGAATTGGAAAGGGTTGTTATTTGTATCACTAACAGGTATTTTTGGCTACAACGTTTTTTTCTTTATGGGACTTCATTATACTTCTACTATGAATGGCTCGCTTATCATTGCTACAATGCCAGTCTTTGTGACATTAGGAGCAATATTATTTTTTAAAGAGTCTTGGAGTTTAAAAATAGGAATAAGTTTAATCTTATCCCTGATTGGCGTAATAGTTGTTATTACGAGTGGTTCAGTGCATAAACTTATGTCGTTATCATTTAATAATGGGGATCTTTTATTTATAGCTGCTTTAATCTGTGGGGTGCTATATAGTTTAACAGGGAAAAAAGTTATGCATGGTGTATCTCCTTTGCTAACTACAATGAGTATGACGGTATTAGGTACTGTGTTTTTGGCAGGCCTTTCTCTATATGAAGATGGCTGGGGAAAGGTTATAACGCTTTCTTTACAGGGATGGATAGAGATGTTGTACATGGTGATATGCGGGACATTAATTGGATATATCGTGTTTAATAAAGGAGTAGAAGAGCTAGGTGCAAGTAAAGCGAGTATGTATTTGAATCTAACTCCTATTGTGGCAACTGGTATATCAGTTGTATTGTATGGAGCCATTGTTACGTGGCAACAAATAGTCGGAATGATAATCGTACTAATTGGGGTTTACATAGCGACGATACAATCAAATAAAGATATAAAGAAGTTTTCACATAATCAATGTGTTTCGAAATAGATAGAAATAATTGAACTCTATAATTCTTAATGGTGGCATTCTATGAACTAGGGATAAAACCCCCATTTCCGGAAAAACTACTAATGAAAGTTTGATTTTGCCTAAAAGAGGTGAACGGAAATGAAATGGATACTGATTGCAATACAAGCGTTCGTGATGATGTTTTGCTTAGTCTATGAAACGAATGTGAAGGCGGAAGGGCCAGTACCAGAAGTGACAGAAAAAGAACCTGAAGTTACAATTTTGTTAGAGCGAATGTATGTTGATGGAGAAGTAAGTGAGGAAATTTTTACAGAAAAAGTGGTGAACTTAGAAAAGTTTTTACAGCAATATAAAGAATGGCAGCTCGTTGATCGTGATGATGTACAAATTGTATTACAAAAGAAAGTTGATGATATTTCTCCGTTATTGAAAACGAGCGGATATTTTGGTGTTTCAGAGGAAGGGATATTACAAATTTTCAAAGGTGTACCGAAAAGTGATAATGCGATTCATTCCTTCTTTCAAATTGATATGAAAAAGCTTGAGAGTTATGAGCGTGCGAAATTGAAGCGTGGAATTCGTATAAAATCAAAAGAAGGTTTTGTGAAGACGATTGAAAAAATGAAGCAATACGCAGTGCAAAACAAGTGAAAAAGCAGCTCATGGTGAGCTGCTTTTTCACTTGTTTTTATCTAAAATTTGTTTTGCGATTTCATCGATTAGCATATCTTTTCCGATTGGATTGAATGCTTTTGTATTGAAGACTTCATTTGATACTTCATATACGTGATTGTTTTTTACTGCTTTATTGTCTTTCCAAACGGCACTGTTTTTATAGTCTTCGTACACTTTATCAGCTTCTCCGCCGAAGTTTACAACGAACATTTGGTCAGGTTGGAATGCAACAAGACCTTCTAGCGATACTTGTGCCATCGTTTGTTTTAAATCTGTGCCTTTTGTTGCTGGAAGTTTTAAGTCGTTAAAGATGATGTCACCGTATCCGAAGCTACCGTACACACGGAAGTTTTGTGGTGTAACTGCAACGAACATAAAGTTTTCATCTTTTGTTTTCTCTTTAATCTTTTTAGATAAAGAGTCTGCTTTTTTATCGTAGTCTGCAATCCATTTGTCTGCTTTCTTTTCTTCGTCAAATAGTTTACCTACTTCTTTAAACTTACCACGCCAGTCTTCTAAGTTTGTTTCTAGAACTACTGTCGGTGCAACCTTTTCTAATTGATCATAAATCTTCAATTGACGATTATTTAAAAGAATTAAGTCTGGTTTTAAAGCAGTAACAGCTTCTAAATCAACTTTAGGTGCCCAGTACCAACCTACTGCCTTTACTCCATCTAGTTTGTCTGTTAAATGCTTTTGGATTTTATCTTTATATGTATTTGCTGTACCAACAGGTTTGTGTCCAAGAAGTAATAATTCTTCTGTTGATCCAGATAAGTCAACAATTCTCTTTGGATTGACTGGAATTGTAGTTTCTCCTTTAGCATGTTTTACAACTTTTGTTTTCGGTTGTTCTTTTGTTTTTGTTTCTTCTTTTTGAGAAGAACAGCCAACGATAGAAAGAACAACTAGCATAATAGTAAATAAAATAAATAGCTTACGTTTCATCCTGATGTAACCCCTTTAATTAATATTGATAATCATTATCGACATATGTATATTAATGTCCTTCATACTTTCTGTCAATGGAAAATAACAGAAGCTTCAAATAGAGAACATTTGTTGGGGTAGTCTCGCTTTTCTATCATTAAATATGTTAAAATGGAATACATGATTTAAGAGGGAGAGATCGTATTTTGTTTGAATATGTTACAGGTTACGTGGAGTATGTAGGACCGGAATATGTTGTAATTGACCATAATGGAATTGGTTATCAAATTTTCACACCGAATCCGTATGTATTTCAAAGAAGTAAGCAAGAAATCCGTGTCTATACATATCATTATGTGAGAGAAGATATTATGGCACTTTACGGGTTTAAAACACGTGAAGAGCGTTTATTATTTACAAAGTTGTTAGGTGTGTCTGGCATTGGACCAAAAGGCGCTCTTGCAATATTAGCTTCTGGTCAAACAGGACAGGTCGTTCAAGCGATTGAACATGAAGATGAGAAGTTTTTAGTGAAATTCCCGGGTGTCGGAAAGAAAACAGCGCGCCAAATGATTTTAGATTTAAAAGGAAAACTAGCGGATGTCGTACCAGATGCATTTGTTGATTTATTCTCAGACACAGAACGTTTTGATGAGAAGAAAGGTTCCTCAGCTGAGCTTGATGAGGCGCTGGAAGCTCTGCGCGCACTTGGATACGCAGAACGAGAAGTTTCTCGCGTTGTACCAGAGTTATTAAAAGAATCATTAACGACGGATCAGTATATTAAAAAGGCGCTTAGTCTTTTACTAAATGGTAAGAGGTGAGTATAATGGACGAACGTCTCCTTTCAGGGGAATCTGCATATGAAGATGCGGATTTAGAATATTCATTGCGGCCACAGACGCTCCGTCAGTATATTGGCCAAGATAAAGCGAAACATAATTTAGAGGTGTTTATTGAAGCGGCGAAAATGCGCGAAGAAACGTTAGATCACGTGCTTCTATATGGACCGCCAGGACTTGGTAAAACGACGCTTGCGAATATTATTGCTAATGAAATGGGCGTTAATGTTAGAACAACTTCAGGCCCAGCAATTGAAAGACCAGGAGATTTAGCAGCTGTATTAACAGCGCTTCAGCCAGGGGATGTATTATTTATTGATGAAATTCATCGTTTGCATAGATCAATTGAAGAAGTACTATATCCTGCGATGGAAGATTTCTGCCTTGATATTGTAATTGGAAAAGGACCATCAGCACGATCTGTACGTTTAGACTTACCGCCATTTACATTAGTTGGAGCAACGACACGTGCGGGAGCATTATCAGCACCGCTTCGTGACCGTTTCGGTGTACTTTCAAGATTAGAGTATTACACAGTAGATCAGCTTTCTGCGATTGTTGAACGTACAGCAGAAGTATTCGAAGTTGAAATTGATTCGTTAGCCGCACTAGAAATTGCAAGACGTGCTCGTGGTACACCTCGTATTGCAAATCGTTTATTACGACGTGTACGAGATTTCGCACAAGTTCGTGGTAACGGAACAGTTACAATGGAAATTACACAAATGGCGTTAGAACTACTGCAAGTAGATAAATTAGGTCTAGATCATATCGATCATAAATTATTGCTTGGTATTATTGAGAAATTCCGTGGTGGCCCAGTCGGGTTAGAAACAGTTTCGGCAACAATTGGAGAGGAATCTCATACGATTGAAGATGTATATGAGCCATATTTATTACAAATTGGCTTTTTACAACGAACGCCAAGGGGCCGAATCGTAACGCCGCTTGCATATGAGCATTTCGGAATGGAGATGCCAAAAGTATGACGGAGATTCCAAAATTGCTTATTACAGCAGGTATCTTACTTATCGTTGTTGGATTAGCTTGGAAGTTCATTGGAAGGCTTCCAGGCGATATTTTTGTCAAAAAAGGAAACGTTACCTTTTATTTTCCTATCATTACATGTATTGTGTTAAGTATTGTATTATCTTTTATTATGTATATAATAAATCGATTCAAATAAGAAATAGGTGGATATAGTTATGGATATAAATCTGTTTGATTTTCATTTACCAGAAGAACTTATTGCACAAGTCCCATTAGAAGAGCGTGAAACATCAAGATTAATGGTGTTAGACCGTGAAACAGGGGATATTGAGCATAAACATTTTACGGACATTCTTTCTTACTTACATGAGGGAGATTGCTTAGTTTTAAATGAAACGAAAGTAATGCCTGCTCGTTTGCACGGTGTGAAAGAAGATACAGGCGCACACATTGAAGTACTTCTTCTAAAGCAAGAGGAAGGCGATAAGTGGGAAACGCTTGTTAAGCCGGCGAAACGTGTAAAAGAAGGAACTATTATCTCTTTTGGCGAAGGGAAATTAAAAGCAACTTGCATTGGAACTGCAGATCAAGGTGGACGTCAGCTTGAATTTTCATATGACGGCATCTTCTATGAAATTTTAGATGAACTTGGGGAAATGCCACTTCCTCCATATATTAAAGAGACGCTAGAAGATCGCGATCGCTATCAAACAGTATATGCGAAAGAAATTGGCTCAGCAGCAGCGCCGACTGCAGGACTTCACTTCACAGAAGAGTTACTGGAGAAGTTAAAACAAAAAGGCGTTGAGTTAGCATTTATTACACTTCACGTAGGGCTTGGAACATTTAGACCAGTTTCTGCCGATACGATTGAAGAACACCATATGCACGCAGAATATTACCATATGTCTGAAGAGACAGCGGCATTATTAAATCGTGTGAAAGAGAATGGTGGGCGTATTATTACGGTAGGTACGACATCAACTCGTACGTTAGAAACAATTGCGACAGATCATGATGGCAAGCTTTGTGCTGCTTCTGGCTGGACAGATATTTTTATGTACCCAGGTTATGAATTTAAAGCAATTGATGGTTTAATTACAAACTTCCATTTACCGAAATCAACATTAATTATGCTTGTAAGTGCATTTGCAAATAGAGATAATGTACTTCATGCTTATAATGAAGCAGTAAAAGAAAAATATCGTTTCTTTAGCTTCGGTGATGCAATGTTCGTTGCATCTCACGCTAAAATAGGAAACAAATAAAAGGAGTAAATTATGACAGCAATTCGTTATGAATTTATTAAAACTTGTAAACAAACGGGTGCGCGTTTAGGACGTGTACATACGCCGCACGGTTCATTTGATACACCAACATTTATGCCAGTTGGTACACTTGCAACAGTTAAGACAATGTCACCAGAAGAATTAAAAGCAATGGATTCTGGCATTATTTTAAGTAATACGTATCACTTATGGTTACGTCCGGGTCACGAAATTGTTCGTGAAGCAGGCGGTTTGCATAAATTTATGAACTGGGATCGTGCAATCTTAACGGACTCTGGTGGTTTCCAAGTATTCAGTTTAAGTGACTTCCGTCGTATTGAAGAGGAAGGCGTTCACTTCCGTAACCACTTAAATGGAGATAAATTATTCTTATCACCAGAAAAAGCAATGGAAATTCAAAATGCATTAGGTTCAGATATTATGATGGCATTTGATGAGTGTCCACCATTCCCAGCTACTTTTGAATATATGAAGAAATCTGTAGAACGTACAAGCCGCTGGGCAGAACGTTGCTTAAAAGCGCATGAACGTCCGCAAGATCAAGGTTTATTCGGTATTGTACAAGGCGGAGAGTTCGAAGAGCTTCGTCGTCAAAGTGCAAAAGACCTTGTTTCAATGGACTTCCCTGGTTACGCTGTAGGTGGTTTATCTGTAGGTGAGCCGAAAGATATTATGAACCGTGTACTTGAGTTTACAACACCACTTCTTCCAGATAATAAGCCACGCTACTTAATGGGAGTAGGTTCTCCTGACTCATTAATCGATGGGGCAATTCGTGGTATTGATATGTTTGACTGTGTACTTCCAACTCGTATCGCTCGAAATGGTACATGTATGACAAGTGAAGGTCGCCTTGTTGTAAAAAATGCGAAATTCGCAAGAGACTTCGGTCCGCTTGATCCAAACTGTGATTGCTATACATGTAAAAATTACTCTCGTGCGTACATTCGTCACTTAATGAAATGTGATGAAACGTTTGGGATTCGTTTAACGTCTTATCACAACCTTCATTTTCTGTTAAACTTAATGGAGCAGGTGAGACAAGCTATTCGTGAAGACCGTCTTGGCGATTTCCGCGAAGAATTCTTTGAACAGTATGGCTTTAATAAACCGAATGCTAAAAACTTCTAATACATAATTTAAAAGGAGGAACAAAAGATGAATCCAGGTATGATGAATATCGTTATGATCGTTGCGATGTTTGCGATTTTCTATTTCTTATTAATTCGCCCGCAACAAAAACGTCAAAAAGCAGTTGCTCAAATGCAAAGTGAGTTAGCAAAAGGTGATGCTATCGTAACAATCGGTGGTTTACACGGTACAATCGAATCAGTAGATGATACGAAAATCGTTATTAAATCTGGTGGTTCACACTTAACTTTCGATCGCAATGCGATTCGCGAAGTTGTGAAAAACTAATGAGGAAGGCCCTGCAGGAAATGTGCAGGGCCTTTTTTAGTTATTTTGTTTTGACATATTTACACCGAAAATACCACCGAGTGTACTCGCGCCCATTAATGCTAATTGATAAAGTAACTGTGAGTTCGATAAAGTTTGAGAGAAGCCTAAATAGTTAACTAGAAAAACAAGTATAGTGAATGTCATTCCTGTTGTGAAGCCTACTAGCCAACCTTTTCCTTGAGCTTTTTTGCCGGCAGTAAACCCAGATATAAGCATAGATAAAAGAGCTAGTATAAAAATAGTGACGGCTAATGTCCCTTCATTCATATCTGTAAATTTCAATAAAAGAGCCATAACCATGCTAATAATTGTTGCGAGAATTAATAAGGTAACGACACCGAATCCGATTGCAGTTGATAATTTTTTCGTTCCATCCATTTATACATTCCCCCTTTTTAATACAAGCATATTTTCCTTTTGCTGAAGTTAGACTAGTTTCTTTTTTAAAGGGGAGTCTATAGATAAAAAAGGAGATGTAGAAATGGAATGGGTATCAATCATTGGCCGGACGATGCTTTTGTATATCATCATCTTAATTATTTTTCGTCTTATGGGTAAACGTGAAATTGGAGAGCTAAGTGTATTAGATTTAGTCGTATTCATTATGCTTGGCGAAATGGCTGTAGTCGCAATTGAAAATACCGACAAATCACTTTGGCACCAATTAGTTCCGATGACTTTTCTTATGTGTATACAAATCATTTTGTCAGTTATTTCATTAAAGTTTCAACGGTTTCGGCATTTAATAGAAGGTGAGCCGGCTATTCTTGTAAATGCGGGAAAGATTGATGAAAAGAAGATGAGAAAGCAACGTTATAATATAGATGACTTAATGATGCAGTTGAGGGAGCAAGGAGTTGGAGATATCCGAGATGTAGCATACGCTATTTTAGAACCATCTGGGAAGTTATCTGTCTTTCAAAAACAAAAAGGTAAACAGGATGCATTGCAGTTTACTCTTCCTCTTATTATTGATGGAGAAATTCAATCTAATCATTTACAAATGATTGAGCATACAGATGAATGGCTTATTGAGAAATTAAAAAACTTAGGTTATAACGATACAACACAAATTTTATACTGTAGCTTTCAAAATGGACAATTTTTTGTTGATTTGAAAGAAAACTAGAGGCTGACTATATGAAATAGTAAGCCTGTTTATTTCAAAAATGAAAGTTTTCGAATGATAGGGAGACGACTTAACTCTTCTTTTCGAATGAGCTTGAAAATGAAAAGGAGCACAATATAAACGAGTGTTGTTAAAGTGATTTCCCATAATGTTTGTACGCCAAGTGAATGAGAGAAAATCATATACTTATGAAGGTAAAAGCCGAAGGAGCCTGCAATACCGATGGCAAGTCCGCCGAAAATGTAGTCTTTTGCGTAAATGGTAAATGTAATTTTCTTTAAAACAGTAGCGTAATGAAGGAATGTTACCGTTACTATATTTGCTGCAATTGCGAGGGCAACCCCCATCATTTGAAACTCTGGCCTTGAAGCTAGTACAAAAATAACGATTAATTTCACGATTGCGCCAATAAATGTATTCATCATGGCAGCTCGTGCTAAGTTTAAAGCTTGTAACACAGAGGTAAGTGGACTTTGGAAATAATGAAATAAAAAACAAGGTGCAAGAAGCTGGATGAATGCAGTTGCACTATCCGATCCATACATAAGAGTTAAAACAGGAGAAGCAAATACGTATAATATAACGACTGACCACCCACCAGTAATCAATGAGATCCGAAGAGCTTGTTGTAAGCGGTGTTCCACTAATTTATGTTGTCTTTTGGCCATCGCTTCACTAATAGATGGAACGAGTGCTGTAGAAAGAGCGTATGTAATAAAGGCTGGCAGTGAAAGAAGTGGGAAGGCATATCCGTTTAATAAACCGTATTGCTGGGTTGCGACAGAAGCAGCAACGCCGGCAATCGCTAAGCTTTGCATAACGACAATAGGTTCAAAAAAGTATGAAACGGAGCCGATTAAACGACTTCCTGTAGTCGGAAGAGCGATATCCATAAGAGAATAAAATGTTCCTTTGCTCTCCTTTACAGTAGTGAAAAATCCAGAGCGTATAGATAAATGTTTTTCACGCTGGAATAAAGTAAGTAAAAATAATAATGATGCAACTTCACCGAGAACGGCTGATAACATAGCGCCGGCTGCTGCATATTCTACGCCGTAAGGTAAAAATAATTGAATGCATATAGCGATAATTGTAATACGGACAACTTGTTCTATAACTTGGGCGTAAGCGCTAGGTTTCATATTTTGTTTCCCCTGAAAGTAACCGCGTAAAACAGAAGACACAGCTATAACAGGAACGACAGGCAAAATGGCCATTAATGGATAGTACGTTCGTGCATCCGTTAATAATGTTTTTGCTAAAATAGGTGTGAGGAGCATAATTCCAATTGTTAAAATAATACTAATAACGGATGTAATGGCTAATGATACTGTTAATATTTTTTTAACTCTTTGTTTGTCGTTCACAGCTTCCGCTTCTGCTACAAATTTTGCGATTGCGACAGGAAGGCCGATTTGTGTTAATGTAATTGCTAGAATAAATGTAGGAACAGCCATCATATAAAGGCCAACGCCTTCTTCTCCTAAAATACGTGCCATTACAATTCGGTTAATAAATCCTAGGATTTTGGTAATGAAGCCGGCTATCATTAAAATAAATGCGCCTTTTAAAAAGCTTTGTCTCGTCATGGTCTTCTCCTACCTTCTCAAAATCAGTGGAATGATTTACAATAATTTATATGCACGTACGAGACAAGAATGACAAGCATTTAAGAGAGTGCTCTTGAAAGTAGTTATTGCTGTCCATTAGAGCGGGACTAAAAGCGACTTTTCGTGCGAAATAAGAAGGAGATGTTATATATGTTAGATAGAGAGGCTTTGGTAGAATCATACCGCGGACAGTTACAAGTCGTTTTAGAAAGTAAAGTAGAAGAGTTCCACATGTTCGGTTATGACCGAGTAACAGATGATGATATTTGGAAGTTTCTTAAAGTGAAAAAGTGGAAGAAGATAGACAGCGATGTTAGATTATATGAATTAGTTAATGACGTATTAAGAGTAAGTGCTAATGAATATATGACTTATTTAACTGTTGAAGCATATCAAGCGCCACTTTGGTCATTTGATGAATATGAAAATAAATAACCGACTGCAATTGGTTTGTTCTTCCTTTTGCAGTATAATGATAGGTATTGATAATGAGGAAATAATTATGTCTAAGATCATATATAAAGGAGGTAGTGAAGAGAGAAAATAAATACTGAAAGTGTAGGTATTGTGAAAAACTTACCGACACAGCTAGTGAGGAACTAGCAAAATTATAGAAAGGAAGTCTACTAACTAGGCGTATGCACACGTGTAAAAGTGAATCGTAAGAGATTTATTTAAAGTGTTAGTAGCAGAAAGAGGGTACATATGGCAAAGCGTGGTACGAGAATTGCCGCCTTTTTCCTCATCGTTTTATTAATCGGTGGAGTCATTGGTGCGGCAGGAAAAGACATAGCAAAAGGAATTAGTCTAGGACTAGACCTTCGCGGTGGTTTTGAAATTCTGTATGAAGTAAAACCAGCCAAAAAAGGTGATAAAATTGACCGAGAGGCACTTGTAAGTACAGTAGGTGCTCTTGAAAACCGTGTCAATGCACTCGGTGTAAGTGAGCCGAACATTCAAATTGAAGGGCAAGATCGAATTCGTGTACAGCTTGCTGGTGTACAAGATCAGCAAAAAGCACGTGAAATGTTATCAACACAAGCGAAGTTAACATTCCGTGATGTAGATGACAACCTTCTTATGGACGGAACGGATTTAAAAGGCGGCGGAGCAAAGCAAACATTTGATGATAAAGGTCGTCCAAGTGTTGGACTTACGTTAAAAAGCGCTGAAAAATTCCGTGAAGTAACAGAAAAGATTTCAAAAATGCCACCACCAACGAATTTAATGGTAATTTGGCTTGATTTTGAAGAAGGAAAAGATTCGTATAAAGCAGAATCAGCAAAACCGAATCCGAAGTTTTTATCAGCAGCAACAGTAGAACAAGTATTTAACCAAGCTGAAGTATCTATCGTAGGTGGAAACTTCACAGTTGAAAGTGCGAAAGAACTTTCATCTTTATTAAATGCAGGTGCACTTCCTGTTGATTTAAAAGAAATGTATTCAACATCTGTTGGAGCAAAATTTGGTCAACAAGCGTTAGAGCAAACGATTTTCGCTAGTGCGATTGGTATCGCTCTTATTTTCTTATTTATGCTTGTATTCTACCGTTTACCAGGACTTGTAGCGGTTATTATGTTAGGGCTATACATTTTCGTTACATTACTTGTCTTTAACTGGATGCATGCAGTTCTTACGTTGCCAGGTATTGCGGCGTTAGTGCTCGGGGTAGGTATCGCCGTTGATGCGAATATTATTACGTACGAGAGACTGAAAGAAGAGCTGAAAATTGGTAAGTCAATGATGTCAGCATTCCGTGCTGGTAACCATCGTTCATTAGCAACGATTTTAGATGCGAACATTACAACACTTGCAGCAGCTGGTGTGTTATTCGTTTATGGTAATAGTTCTGTAAAAGGGTTCGCAACAAGTTTAATCGTAAGTATTTTAGTTGGTTTTATTACGAACGTATTCGGTACCCGTTTCTTACTAAGTTTACTTGTAAAGAGCCGTTACTTCGATAAAAAACCAGGATACTTTGGTGTGAAACAAAAGGATATTATTCCATTAACAAAAGGCGTAGTACATCCGCCGACAAGATTTGATCGTATTAACTTCGTAAATATCGGTCATAAATTCCTTGTTTTCTCGATTGTAGTTGTAATTGCAGGTGCAATTATACTACCAATTTTCAAATTGAATCTTGGTATTGACTTTGCGAGTGGTACCCGTATCGACTTGCAATCAAAACAAACACTTACTGTGTCTGATGTTCATAAAGATTTTAAAGAATTGAAAATTGACGTGAAGGAAGAAAATATTGTACCGACTGGAGATGACAATAAAGGGTTCGCAGTTCGTACATTAGGTGTTCTATCAAAAGATGAAATTGCGAAAACAAAAACATTCTTCCACGATAAATATGGTACAGATCCAAACGTAAGTACAGTTTCACCGACAATCGGTAAAGAGATTGCACGAAATGCATTTATCGCAGTATTAATTGCTTCTGCGGTTATCATTTTATACGTAAGTATTCGATTCCGATTTACGTACGCATTATCTGCAGTGCTTGCATTATTACATGATGCGTTCGTTATGATTGTTATATTTAGTATTTTCCAATTAGAGGTAGACTTAACGTTTATCGCTGCGGTATTAACAATCATCGGTTATTCTATTAATGACTCAATTGTTACATTCGATAGAAACCGTGAATTATACAAACAGAAAAAACGAGTTCGCGATATAAAAGACTTAGAAGAAATCGTAAATGCAAGTATTCGTCAAACGCTTGGTCGTTCGATTAACACCGTATTAACAGTGTTATTCCCAGTAATTGCGTTACTTATCTTCGGTAGTGAGTCACTACGTAACTTCTCGTTTGCGTTACTTGTTGGATTAGTTGTAGGTACGTACTCTTCTGTTTTCGTTGCTTCTCAAATTTGGTTAATGCTTGAAAACCGTCGTTTGAAAAAGGGGAAAAACAAGAAGAAGGTTGAGAAAGTAGAATCTGAACCGCAAGTATAAAAAGATGATGTCTCTTTATGAGGCATCTCTTTTTTCGTTTGTGGATACAATAAGATAGCAACTTTTTAACAAAAGGAAGATGGAAGAAAGTGGTGATGTTATCGCTGTTTTTGTTACAATAAAAAGATAGGTTAAGAAAAGAAGGGATTTTAATTATGGAAAAAGATGAACGTTTTAAACAGGCCGAGTTCGGTGCTATTGTCGGGATCGTTGGTAATATTATATTAGCGATTGTAAAGGCGGTAATTGGTTATATTGGGAACAGTAAAGCACTATTAGCGGATGCGGTGCATTCTGCATCAGATGTAATTGGTTCGCTTGCTGTACTGTTTGGATTGCGAGCAGCAAAGCAACCGCCCGATGAAGATCACCCGTATGGTCATGGTAAAGCGGAATCGATTTCAGCGATTATTGTTGCAGTATTATTATTTATTGTGGGAATCGAGATAGCAATTTCGTCTATAAAAGCTTTTTCGCAAGAACTAGAGCCACCGAAAGGAATTACGATTTTTGCTGTTGTTCTTTCGATTATCGTGAAAGAAGGAATGTTTCAATATAAATTCCGATTAGGGAAAAGGGTAAATAGCGATGCAATTATTGCAAATGCATATGAACACCGTTCGGATGTATTTTCTTCAATTGCAGCTTTAATCGGTATTTGTGCAGCAATTATGGGTGGTAAGTTCGGGTTAGATTGGCTTGTATATGCCGATCCAATTGCAGGATTATTTGTTTCACTTCTTGTTGCAAAAATGGCATGGAGTATTGGAGCAGAAGCAATTCATGCAACGCTTGATCACGTTCTTCATGAGGAAGATGTTATTCCGCTTAGAGAAGCAGTACATCAAATCGATGGTGTGAAAAAAATAGGTTCTTTATATGCAAGGGAGCATGGTCATTACGTTATTGTTGATATTAAAGTTTCTGTAGACCCATACATTACTGTAGAAGAAGGGCACCGCATTGGAAAGCATGTGAAAGAAACACTTATGAAACAAGATAACGTACAAAATGTGTTTGTACATATAAATCCGTATTCTCCAAATTAAACATTGTTAACATTTTAGTATATAGATATTGCATCGTAGTTTGCATTATATTGTCACCCCTTAATCTGTCTTGTATAATGAACAGGTTAAGGGGTGATTTCGTGTTACAACCGAAGACGCGTTGGAAAGAAAAAGAATATAATGGCGAGCGAGTGAGTGAATTAGCAAGTAAATTACAATTATCACCACTTGTCGTTTCGTTATTCCTCGGTAGAGGACTAGATACAGAAGATAAGATTTTAGATTTTTTAAATACAGAAAATCAAGAATTTCATGATCCATTTTTATTAGAAGGAATGGATAGAACGGTAGAACGTGTAAATAAGGCGATTGAAAATGGAGAGCAAATATTAATATTTGGTGACTACGATGCGGACGGAGTAAGTAGTACGACTGTTTTATATCTTGCTTTGCAAGAATTAGGGGCAGATGTAGAATTTTATATTCCAAACCGTTTTACAGAAGGGTACGGACCAAACGAAGAAGCATTTCGTTGGGCGCATAGCGCAGGATTCTCACTGATTATTACTGTCGATACTGGTATTGCAGCAGTACATGAAGCGAAGGTAGCGAAGGAACTTGGGTTAGATCTTATTATTACGGATCACCATGAGCCGCCACCAGAAATGCCAGAAGCACTTGCGATTATTCATCCGAAATTAGATGGCGGTGTGTATCCGTTTCACTATTTAGCTGGTGTAGGTGTTGCGTTTAAAGTTGCACATGCATTATTAGGCCGTGTACCAGAACATTTATTAGAAATTGCAGTAATTGGTACAGTAGCCGATTTAGTATCACTTCATGGTGAAAATAGATTGCTAGTGAAGCGCGGTTTAAAACATATGCGCATGACGAAAAATATCGGACTAAAGGCGCTATTTAAAGTTGCTAACGTTTCGCAAAGTGAAATTACAGAAGAGAGTATCGGCTTCTCAATTGCACCGCGTATTAATGCAGTTGGACGTTTAGAAGATGCAGCACCTGCTGTACACCTTTTATTATCAGATGATCCAGAAGAAGCAAAAGAGCTGGCTGAAGAAATTGATGAGCTGAACAAACTGCGAAAAGATATTGTAAAGCAAATTACAGAAGAAGCTATCGCTGAAGTGGAAAATAATTTCCCGCCAGAAGACAATAAAGTGTTAGTGCTTGCAAAAGAAGGCTGGAATCCAGGTGTAATTGGAATTGTCGCTTCTAAATTAGTTGAACGTTTTTATCGTCCGACAATTGTATTATGCATTGATCCTGTAAAAGAAACAGCAAAAGGTTCAGCACGTAGTATTGCAGGATTCGATTTGTTTGCAAACTTGTCAGATTGTAGAGAGTTATTGCCACACTTTGGAGGACATCCGATGGCAGCGGGAATGACGCTACATATGAATGATGTAGATGAATTGCGCCGCCGTTTAAATGAGCAGGCAGATACAGTTTTAACAGAAGAAGATTTTATTCCAATTACAGCCGTGGATGTCTTTTGTAAAGTGGAGGATGTAACACTTGCAGCAATTGAAGATATGCAAAAGTTAGCGCCATTTGGTGTTGGAAATCCAAAGCCACGTATTGCAGTGAAAGATGCAGAGCTAGAAAGTATTCGTGCAATCGGATCAGATGGTTCACATTTAAAGATGGCTCTTCGTGATGGACAAGCAACGCTGGATACAATTGGATTCGGTTTTGGTGCGTATGCGAAAGAAATTTCTCCAGTTGCAAAGGTATCTGTAATAGGAGAAGCGTCTATCAATGAATGGAATAATTTTAAGAAGCCACAATTAATGGTACAAGATATTGCTGTAGAAGCATGGCAATTATTTGATTGGCGTAGTATGCGTAACGTAGAAGCAAATTTAGCAGAACTTCCGAAAGAAAAAATAACGATGGTGTATTTTTCTAAAGAGGTATTGAATAAATTTTCTTTAGAAGGCTATAAAGAGTATATTATACATGCATCAGAAGTAACCCAATTAGGTGATCAATACGTTGTGTTACTTGACTTACCAAAAGGAACAGATGAATTACGAGAGCTATTTAAAGTCGGGTTCCCGTCGCGAATTTATACACTATTTTATCAAGAGAATAATCATTTATTTAGTACCGTTCCAACGAGAGAACACTTTAAATGGTACTATTCGTTCTTGAGCCAAAAAGCACCATTTTCTTTAAGACAATATGGAGCACAACTATGTCAACATAAAGGTTGGTCAAAAGATACAGTAAATTTCATGACACAGGTGTTTTTTGAGTTAGAATTTGTTACAATAAAAGATGGCGTCATTTTTATGGCAGACAAAAAACAAAAGCGTGATTTAATTGAATCGAACACATATCGTGAAAAAATGAACCACTTACAATTAGAAAAAGAATTGGTTTATAGCACATATCAGCAACTATATACATGGTTTGAAACGATTCGTAATCATAAAGAAGTAGAACAGTTAGGGTAAAGGATTTGTATTTACAAACCTTTTAGATCTGAGGAGGATTCAGAAATATGGACTTCAAGCAACATATCGCAATTGTACCGGATTATCCAAAAGAAGGTATTGTGTTTAAAGACATTACACCGTTAATGAACGACGGTAAAGCATACAAAGCAGCAACAGATGCAATCGTTGAGTATGCAAAAGAAAGAGATATCGATCTTGTAGTAGGGCCAGAAGCTCGTGGCTTTATTATCGGTTGCCCAGTTTCTTACGCATTAGAAGTAGGGTTTGCGCCAGTTCGTAAATTAGGAAAATTACCACGTGAAGTAATTACAGTTGACTACGGTAAAGAATATGGTAAAGACGTGTTAACAATCCATAAAGACGCAATTAAGCCAGGTCAACGCGTACTAATTACAGATGACCTATTAGCTACAGGTGGAACAATTGAAGCGACAATTAAACTAGTCGAAGAACTAGGAGGAGTTGTAGCAGGAATTGCATTCTTAGTAGAACTTACTTACTTAGATGGTCGTAAAATGTTAGATGGTTACGATGTATTAGTGTTAGAAAAATACTAATCACTATATAGTAAAACTACGGTGATAAAAAGTACCCGTGAATCTCTTGGAGAGGAGCGGGTACTTTTGTATAATTGAACAAAAAATTATGGTGAAATGTCAGTAAAATCTTTTCCTTTTCACAATTCACAATCATTGGGTTATAATGATAGAATATAATTTATTCTATTTAATAAAGATAAAGTCAATTTTCAATAAAAGGTGATTCGATGGCAAATGAGCAGGTACTAACAGCTGAACAGGTACTCGAGAAAGCAAGTCAATATTTAGCGGATGAAGATATTGAGCTAGTGGCACGTGCCTATGAATATGCACGTGATGCGCATAGCGAACAATATAGAAAATCGGGTGAACCGTACATTATTCATCCAATTCAAGTTGCAGGTATTTTAGTTGATTTACACATGGATCCAGCTACAGTATCAGCAGGTTTTTTACATGATGTAGTGGAAGATACAGAGATTACATTAGAAGATATTGAACGGGAATTTAACAAAGAAATTGCTATGCTTGTCGATGGTGTGACAAAGCTCGGAAAGATTAAATATAAATCTCATGAGCAACAACAAGCAGAAAACCATCGCAAAATGTTTATTGCAATGGCTCAAGATATTCGAGTTATTTTAATTAAACTAGCTGATCGTCTTCATAACATGCGTACATTGAAACATTTGCCGCAAGAGAAGCAGCGTCGCATTGCGAATGAAACGTTAGAAATCTTTGCACCTTTAGCACATAGACTCGGAATTAGTACTATTAAATGGGAGCTAGAGGATACGTCACTGCGCTATTTAAATCCACAGCAATATTATCGTATTGTAAATTTAATGAAGCGTAAACGTGCAGAACGTGAAGAATATTTAGACGAAGTAATGACTGGTATTCGTGAGAAATTAAAAGAAGTTGCAATTCAACCTGAGATTTCTGGAAGACCAAAACATATTTATAGTATTTATCGTAAAATGGCACTGCAAAATAAACAGTTTAATGAAATTTACGATTTATTAGCTGTACGTGTTGTTGTAAATAGTATTAAAGATTGTTATGCGGTACTTGGAATTATTCATACGTGCTGGAAGCCAATGCCGGGTCGTTTTAAAGATTACATTGCAATGCCGAAAGCAAATCTATATCAATCTCTTCATACGACTGTAATTGGGCCGAAAGGTGATCCACTTGAAGTGCAAATTCGTACGAAAGAAATGCACGAAATTGCAGAATTCGGGATCGCGGCACACTGGGCGTATAAAGAAGGAAAAACAGCAGAAACAACAGGTACATTAGAGAAGAAACTTACGTGGTTCCGTCAAATATTAGAATGGCAAAATGAAGCTTCCAATGCAGAAGAGTTTATGGAGTCATTAAAAATTGATTTATTCTCTGACATGGTATTCGTCTTTACACCGAAAGGCGATGTAATGGAATTGCCACTTGGATCTGTTCCGATTGACTTTGCGTATCGTGTCCATTCAGAGATCGGGAATAAAACAATTGGTGCAAAAGTAAATGGGAAAATGGTGACCCTTGATTATAAATTAAAAACGGGTGACATCATTGAAATTTTAACATCGAAACATTCGTATGGACCAAGTCAAGACTGGGTGAAACTTGCTCAAACATCTCATGCGAAAAATAAAATTCGTCAATTCTTTAAGAAGCAACGTAGAGATGAAAATATTGAAAAAGGCCGTGAGCTTGTTGAAAAAGAGGTGCGTGGCCTAGAGTATGAGATGAAAGAAGTGTTAGCGCTTGATAACTTAAAACGCGTCGCTGAAAAATTTAACTTTGCAAATGAAGAAGATATGTTTGCAGCAGTTGGATATAGCGGAATTACAGCGTCACAAATTGTTACGCGACTAACGGACAAGTTCCGTAAGCAACGCGAAGAAGAAGAAATTGTGGAAGTTAAAGAAGTTCGTAAACCGATGAAAATTCGAAAATGGGATTCTGGCGTAAAGGTAAGCGGTGCTGATAATTTGTTAATTCGCTTATCAAAATGCTGTAACCCAGTACCGGGTGATGATATCGTTGGATATATTACGAAAGGACGAGGTGTATCGATTCACCGCCGTGATTGTGTAAATGTTCATACAGAAGAAGCTGTAGAACGATTATTAGAAGTAGAGTGGGAAGGTAGCCCTGAAAAAGAAATTGAGTATAACGTTGATATTGAAATTTCAGGTTACGATCGCCGTGGTTTATTGAATGAAGTATTGCAAGCTGTTACAGAGACGAAAACGTACATTTCAGCTGTTTCTGGTAGAAGTGACCGTAATAAGATGGCGACAATTAATATGTCAATCTCGATTCGTAACTTACAACATTTGAAAAAAGTAGTAGAACGCATTAAACGTGTTCCAGAAATTTATGCAGTACGACGCATGATGCATTAATAGGGAGTGTAGAAAAGATGAGAGTTGTTTTACAACGATCAAAAGAAGCGTCTGTCACAGTAGACGGTGAGATCGTAGGACAAATTCCGTTCGGTTTAACATTACTAGTTGGCATTACGCATGAAGATACAGAAAAAGATGCAACTTACATTGCAGAAAAAATTGCGAACTTACGTATTTTTGAAGATGAGAGCGGAAAGATGAACCATTCTGTACTTGATGTAGAAGGACAAGTTCTATCAATTTCGCAATTCACATTATACGGGGATTGCCGCAAGGGAAGACGTCCAAACTTTATGGATGCTGCAAAGCCTGACTATGCGGAGCGTTTATATGATTTCTTTAATGAGGAAGTTCGTAAGCAAGGATTGCATGTAGAAACAGGTAAGTTCGGAGCAATGATGGATGTTTCTTTAATCAATGATGGTCCGGTGACCTTAATTGTAGAAAGTAAATAGTGTTGCTGAGGAAGAGAGGGGAGAGCCCCTCTCTTCTTTTGTATTTTTAATGGTATATTTTGTTAATTATTGTTATGATAGTTAAGACAATAAAAGATATAATCGGGGGATTATAGGAGGCAAATCTTATGAAAACATTTGTACTCGTTCATGGAGCATGGGATGGCGGTTATGTTTGGAAAAAACTAGCTCAACTTTTAAGGGAAGAGGGGCATAGTGTATATACTCCTACATTAACTGGCCTTGGGGAACGAACGCATCTCATGCAACCTCATATAGGGTTGAAAACATTTATTCAAGACATTGTTAATACTATTAAATATGAGAGCCTAAAAGATGTGATTTTAGTAGGGCATAGCTATTCTGGGATGGTAATTACAGGAGTGGCAGAAGTGATTCCCGAGTTTATTAAGGAGCTAGTATACGTGGATGCAATGCTTCCGGAAAATGGTGATTCTGTTATGGATATTTCTGGACCGGAAATGGCCGCACATTTTATAGAAGAAGTAAAAGTATACGGGGAAGGATGGCGTGTTCTTCCTAGAAATACAACAGATGAAAAAAAATCAGCGATGTCATTGTTTGCTTTTACACAATCGGTTGAAATAAAAAACTCTAAAGCACAACTTATACCGCATATATACGTAGAAGTAAAGGATAATCCAGAACATTGGCCAATGACGCCTATCTTTTTAGAATCAGCAAAAAAAGCAAGGGACAGAAAATGGGAAGTTTTTTCTATTGAAGTTGGTGGGCATTGGGTAATGGAAACTAATCCAGAGGCGTTGGTTCGTATATTGAATCAGAGTGTAGAAGTAATTTAATGTATGCTTTACTTCCTATAGAAGAATTGGAAGCACAAGGTGTATTACATGTAATGTTAGAAATTCTCGTAATTGGGGTAGGTATTGTATCGTTATATTATTTGAAGCATCATATGCTAGCAAGTGGACTAGCTCATTGTTATAAATCCAATACTAATGTTTATTTTGAGTCAATAGCTTTTTCGTTTATGTATAACTCTTTAATCAATATGGAACAATAAAAAGTAAAACATCCATATTGAATGTGAGGGATATACGTATGCGTATGAATGAAAAAGGGCATTCTGTTACAAATGGTGCAAATCAACTGTTTAACGTGAATTTTCATGAATTTATTTCAAAAGAGCAAAACAATACTTCGATGGAGCTCGCTTCTGAGTTTGGCATTTCTCTTCAAGATGTAAAGCGTCTCAAGAAGCAGATTGAACGCTCTTAGAGTACTTGACAATCCTACTCAACAAACGTATAGTAATTTTATATTTACATATGAATATAACCGTTGATAGAGAAGAGTAAATGAGACACACATGGAAAGAGAAGAAATGTCTTAGGCTGAAAACATTTCTGCATGATGACTGATTGAATGACACTCTAGAGGTTTCAACTTGAACGGCATATATGCTTAGTAGGGATGAACGCATATTTAAGCGTTATTAAAAAAAGTGGAAGCATACGTGCTTCAATTAGGGTGGCACCACGGGTATAATACTCTCGTCCCTACTGTTCAAACAGTAGAGGCGGGAGTTTTTTTATTTTTATTAAGATTAAAACAATTTGAGGAGGAACTGAATATGTCTATTCAAATCCCACGCGGAACGCAAGATATTCTTCCAGGCACTGTTGAGTTATGGCAGTATATCGAAGGGCAAGCACGCGAAATTTGCCGTCGTTACAATTATAAAGAAATTCGTACACCAATTTTTGAACATACTGAGTTATTTTTACGTGGTGTTGGTGATACGACAGACATCGTACAAAAAGAAATGTACTCATTCCAAGATCGTGGAGAGCGTAGTTTAACATTACGTCCAGAAGGTACGGCGCCTGTTGTACGTTCTTACGTTGAAAACAAAATGTTCGGTGACGCAACACAACCAACGAAATTATACTATATCGGTCAAATGTTCCGTTACGAAAGACCGCAAGCAGGTCGCTATCGTCAATTCGTACAATTCGGTATTGAAGCAATCGGTAGTAACGATCCTGCAATTGATGCAGAAGTAATTGCACTTGCTGTAGAGTTTTATCGCGGCATGGGCTTAAAAAATATTAAAGTTGTATTAAACAGCTTAGGTGATGCGGCGAGCCGTCAAGCGCACCGTGATGCGTTAATCGCACACTTTGAGCCACGTATCGGCGAGTTCTGTTCTGACTGTCAATCTCGTTTAGAAAAGAACCCTCTTCGTATTTTAGATTGTAAGAAGGACCGTAACCATGAATTAATGGGAACAGCACCATCTATTACAGAATACTTAAACGAAGATTCAGCAGTATACTACGACAAAGTTCAAGAGCTATTAACGATGATGGATGTTCCGTTTGAAAAAGATCCGAACTTAGTACGTGGTTTAGACTACTACCAACACACTGTTTTTGAAATTATGAGTGAAGCAGAAGGTTTCGGTGCGATCACTACATTAAGCGGTGGTGGACGTTATAACGGACTTGTACAAGAAATCGGCGGACCAGAAATGCCAGGTATCGGTTTTGCGATGAGTATTGAACGTTTAATTATGGCGCTAAAAGCTGAAAACATCGAATTACCAATTGAACATAGTATCGATTGTTACGTTGTAGCGCTTGGTGAAAAAGCAAAAGACCATGCTGCAAAAGTTGCGTTTGATCTTCGTAAAGCTGGATTATCGGTTGAAAAAGATTATTTAGATCGCAAAATGAAAGCGCAATTTAAATCAGCAGATCGTTTAAAAGCGAAGTTTGTAGCTGTATTAGGAGAAGATGAGCTAGATAAAGGCATCATTAACTTAAAAGATATGGCAACAGGCGAACAAGAAGAAGTAGCGTTAGATGTATTTGCTTCATACGTAGCAGAGAAATTAATATAGGGGGAACTTACAGTGGCTGAAAGAACACATGCATGTGGAAAAGTAACAGTAGAAGCAGTTGGACAAACAGTTCAATTAAAAGGTTGGGTACAGAAACGCCGTGATTTAGGTGGATTAATCTTTATTGACTTACGTGACCGTACAGGTATCGTACAAGTTGTATTTAACCCAGAAACATCAAAAGAAGCGCTAGAAGTAGCAGAAACAATTCGTAGCGAGTACGTATTACACGTAGAAGGTACAGTTGTTGAGCGTGGTGAAGGCGCAATTAATGACAATATGGCAACTGGTCGTATTGAAGTACAAGCAACGAAAGTAAACGTATTAAATGCAGCGAAAACAACGCCAATCATTATTGCTGATGATACAGATGCATCAGAAGATGTGCGTTTAAAATATCGTTATTTAGACTTACGTCGTCCTGTAATGTTCAACACATTCAAAATGCGTCACGACGTAACAAAAACAATTCGTAACTTCTTAGACACAGAAGAATTCTTAGAAGTGGAAACACCAATTTTAACGAAGAGCACGCCAGAAGGAGCTCGTGACTATTTAGTACCAAGCCGTGTACATGACGGTGAATTCTATGCATTACCACAGTCTCCGCAGCTATTTAAACAGCTTCTTATGGTCGGCGGATTTGAGCGTTACTACCAAGTAGCACGTTGTTTCCGTGACGAAGATTTACGCGCGGACCGTCAACCTGAATTCACGCAAATCGATATCGAAGCTTCATTCTTAACACAAGATGAAATTTTAGATATGATGGAGCGCATGATGACGAAAGTTATGAAGGATGCAAAAGGTGTAGAAGTGAGTGCACCATTCCCTCGTATGAAATATGCTGATGCAATGGCTCGCTACGGTTCTGATAAGCCAGATACACGCTTTGAAATGGAACTAACAGACTTATCTGAGTTTGCAGCAGGTTGTGGCTTTAAAGTATTTACAAGTGCTGTAGAAAGCGGCGGACAAGTAAAAGCAATTAATGCAAAAGGCGCTGCGAGTAAATACTCTCGTAAAGATATCGATGCATTAACTGAATTCGTAAAAGTATACGGTGCAAAAGGTTTAGCTTGGCTTAAAGTGGAAGAGGACGGCTTAAAAGGACCGATTGCGAAATTCTTCGGTGAAGAAGATGCAAACGTGTTAATGACTACGCTAGGAGCTACTGCTGGTGACTTATTACTATTTGTAGCAGATAAGAAGAGCGTTGTTGCAGATAGCTTAGGTGCACTTCGTTTACGTCTAGGTAAAGAGCTTGAGTTAATTGATGAAAGTAAATTTAACTTCCTATGGGTAACGGATTGGCCACTTCTTGAGTACGATGAAGATGCAGATCGTTACTTCGCAGCTCACCACCCATTCACAATGCCATTCCGTGAAGACGTTGAGCTATTAGAAACAGCACCAGAAAAAGCACGTGCACAAGCATATGACCTTGTATTAAATGGTTATGAGCTTGGTGGTGGATCACTTCGTATTTACGAGCGTGACGTACAAGAAAAAATGTTCAAAGCACTTGGATTCTCACAAGAAGAAGCACAAGAGCAATTCGGATTCTTATTAGAAGCATTTGAATATGGTACACCACCACACGGCGGAATCGCATTAGGTTTAGACCGTCTTGTAATGTTACTTGCAGGTCGTACGAACCTTCGCGATACAATTGCATTCCCGAAAACAGCAAGCGCAAGCTGTCTATTAACAGAAGCTCCAAGCCCAGTTGCAGAAACACAGCTTGAAGAGTTAAACTTAAAATTAAGCGTAAAAGAAGAGAAGTAAGAATAGGGTCTAGATGGTTATACTAATACCATCTAGACTTTTTTTAATGGATGATTGAGAGAAGAAGTAAAACGCCAGTTTACACTATATTTTTATTCTCGAAATATGTATTTTTAGGAATTCTATAACTTTTTCTATACAAATAGTCGGAAAAACGCTAGAATACATGGTAGACCATTTTTGTAATAGGAGTGTAGAGCTGAATGTTACATCAATTTTCACGTAATGAATTAGCCTTCGGTAAAGAAGGACTTGAAATATTAAAAAATAGTACAGTCGGTATTTTAGGAATTGGCGGCGTAGGTTCTTTTGCAGCTGAAGCGTTAGCACGTTCTGGCGTTGGGCGTCTTGTATTAGTTGATAAAGATGTTGTAGATATTACAAACGTAAACCGTCAAATCCACGCTTTAGTATCTACTGTAGGACGTTCAAAAGTAGAATTAATGAAAGAGCGTATTGCAGACATTAACCCAGAGTGTGAAGTAATCGGACTAGAAATGTTTTATACTGATGAAACATATGAAGAGTTCTTTAAACACGGTTTAGATTTCGTAGTGGATGCATCTGATACAATCACGTTTAAAATTCATTTAATTAAACAGTGTTTACGTCGTAAAATTAAAATTATCTCAAGCATGGGTGCGGCAAATAAAATGGATCCAACTCGTTTCCGTATTGCGGACATCTCTAAAACACATACAGATCCAATTGCGAAAGTCATTCGTACGAAGCTTCGTAAAGAGGGTGTTAAAAAAGGTGTGAAAGTTGTCTTCTCTGACGAAAACCCAATCGTAATTCGTGAAGAAGTGCGTAAAGAAATCGTACCAGACGAAAATGCAAAAATTCGTAAAGCGAAATTACCTCCTTCATCAAATGCATTCGTACCATCTGTGGCAGGCTTAATTATGGCAAGTCACGTTGTGCGTGAACGTATTAAAAACGTAGAAGTGAAACGTGTAGGGCAAGAATAAAGTGAAAGCATATATCCATTTCGGATATATGCTTTTTTATATGTATTAAAGAAATAGGGATATTTGCATTACTACTAGTTCAAATGTAAGTAAGGCTAGTAAGTAATGATCATATTTGTCTGATTTATAGGCGGACGTCTTTTTTAAACTGTGAATGGTGAAAAGAGCTAAAGTCAGGACGAGAAGGCCGAGAGTTATTTTGAAGATTATTAATGAAATGATTACCAACTCCTTTTGAGAAAAGTCATTAGGTTTATAATAACATTATAGTTATAATTATCCAATTTATTGTTGTAAAAAACTCCCCACCTTTTTATTTTTGGTGGGGAGTTTTTTAATTCTCTGCAGAATAAATAATATCTAAATTCCCATTTTGGTCCGTTTTGAAAATCGGAGCGATCTGTTCTTCTTGTTCTTCGACTGAAACAAGTTTTCGAGCACGGTCCATAATTCTAACAAGCATTGCGTAATCTTCTTCGATTGCTTGTTGTTTTTTTGAGAGCACTGCTAATTTTGCTTCAAGTTCATGATTCGTTCTTTTCAGGGACGTGAGTTGAGCTTGTAATACATCATTTTCAGTTTGTAACTTTACGAGTGAAGGGTTGGTATGCTCCAAGTTTTGCAAAAACGAGATGACATTTTGCATTGTAAGTTCTTGTTTACTTGGTATAGTATCTTCTGAAAAATCGGCATCGATTACGAGTTGTTTCGTTTTCGTGAAATGCTCTTTTTCTATTTTAGCTTCAGAGCGCTTTAATTCTTTACGTTGTTTTTTTGCAAGTTGTACTGCATCTTCGTAATTCGGCCTTACTTCGGCATTCCATCTAAAACCGCAAGCTGCTGAAGTGCGGTTCAATGTATCGCCGACTTCATCGAATGCTTTTATTTGTGTACTGCCGCTGCGAATATGTCGTAAAACAGTTTCTGCTAAAAGGAGATCGTCTTCTTTTGTCCATGCATCTTGACGTGTTTTCATAAGCGAAGCCTCCATAATGGTGACGTTTTCGCTTATGTTACCCTTTATTTTTCGTTTTATTCGAACTTTGTAATCTTTCATAAACAGTAGAAAGTGCTTGTTCAAATTTTCCTGTCGTTTTCGGTTTATAATATTGCTTGTTTTTTATTTTATCAGGTAAGTATTGTTGTTGTACCCAGCCATTTGGATGGTCGTGCGGATATAAGTATCCAATGCCTCTTCCAAGTGATTCTGCGCCTTTGTAATGACTATCTTTTAAATGACTTGGGATGTCGCCTGTTTGACCGTTACGTAAATCGTGTAATGCAGCATCAAGTGCTTTATAAGCTGAGTTTGATTTTGGTGATAGGCAAAGCTCGATAACAGCATTTGCAAGTGGTATGCGTGCCTCTGGGAATCCAACTCGTTCAGCTGATTCTATAGCTGCTAGTGTACGCGGTCCAGCTTGCGGGCTAGCAAGTCCGATATCTTCATATGCCATAATAAGAAGTCGTCTACCAATGCTTTGTAAATCACCAGCTTCAATAAGACGTGCTAAATAATGAAGTGCTGCATTTACATCACTTCCACGCACCGATTTTTGAAATGCCGATAATACGTCATAATGAGCGTCTCCACCTTTGTCGTGAACGAAGCTCTTTTTTTGCAAGCATTCTTCTGCGATTTCTAGCGTAATTTCCGTAGCTTTGTCATCAGTTGTAAAGCTAGATAAAACAGCTAGTTCAAGTGCATTATAAGCGGAACGCATATCTCCGCCTGATGCATTTGCAAAGTGGTGTAATGCTTCAGGCGTAACAGTTACATCATATTCCCCAAGCCCTTTTTCTTTATCTTCAAGTGCTCGTTTTAAGCCAATTAAAAGATCATCTTCTGTTAATGCATGTAATTCGAAGATTTGACACCGACTTCGAATGGCAGAATTAATAGCATGGAATGGATTACTTGTCGTTGCTCCAATTAATGTAAGGAGTCCGCTTTCTAAATGAGGTAATAGAAAATCCTGTTTTGCTTTATCTAGACGGTGTACTTCATCTAAAATTAAAACGAGGTGGCGATGCATCTTTGCCTCTTGTACGACAACTTCCATATCTTTTTTATTATGAGTAACAGCGTTTAATAGGCGAAAAGGGGTTCCGGTACTTCCTGCGATGGCGCTCGCAATGGATGTTTTGCCAGTGCCTGGAGGGCCGTATAAAATCATAGATTGAAAATGATTTGCTTGGACCATTCGCCATAAAATCTTTCCTTCACCAACTAAATGTTGTTGTCCGATAATTTCTTGAATATTTGTAGGGCGCATTCGATGTGCGAGTGGTTGTTTCATTTTTACCGTCTCCCTTAAAGTATAATCTCTTTCTATCGTATCATTTTTTTTAGTAGAATTTGAAATAGGATGCTGTTTTGTGGGAAAAATGAATATGAATATTTTTATTTTTCTTTCAATTTTAATAATTCCCGAGTTTTTCAATGGGATTTTATGTTATCATTTTGATACACAAGTTGAAATTTCTTATAATACTATATTATGCTATAATTTCATAGGATTTTAAATTGTGTTCTTTTATAAAGTGAAACTTTAATTAGTAGGGGTTTTGTTCATCTCTCACTGATTATTAGTTGAACCAATTGGGCGTTTACGGGCAGTTGATCTTCCACCTAACTTCTTTGCTCCAGCCTAATTTTGAGGTGGGAGTTTTACTGCCCGCAAATAGCGGGATAAATAAGGTGTAACCAATAGAAGTGAAAATTTGAAAAGAGGTGCAAAATAGATGAAGATTTCAACGAAAGGCCGCTACGGCTTAACAATTATGATCGATCTTGCAAAAAAGTTTGGTGAAGGTCCAATTTCATTAAAATCAATCGCGCAGGCACATGACTTATCGGAACATTACTTAGAGCAATTAATTTCACCACTTCGTAATGCTCGTCTAGTAAAGAGTACGCGCGGGGCATATGGCGGATATGTATTATCTGATCAGCCAGCTAACATTACAGCTGGGGATGTAATCCGTGTATTAGAGGGGCCGATTAGTGTTGTGGAAATGATAGAAGAAGAAGAGCCAGCACAACGCCAATTATGGATGCGTGTTCGTGATGCGGTGCAAGAAGTGTTAGATAGTACAACGTTAGAAGATTTAGTACGTTATGAGGAAGAAAATCACGGGGGCTATATGTTTTACATTTAATTCCTTGTGAAACGATTTGGAAAGAAGGAGATTTAATGGAACGCATTTACTTAGATCATGCTGCGACATCTCCGACTCACCCAGAAGTGGTCGAAAAGATGATTCCATATATGACAGAAACATTCGGAAATCCGTCTAGCATTCACTTTTATGGACGTCAAACGCGCCATGCAGTAGATGAGGCGAGACGCGCTTGTGCACGTAGCATTCATGCGAATCCGAATGAAATTATATTTACGAGCGGTGGTACAGAAGCTGATAATTTAGCACTTATCGGTGTAGCGCGTGCGAACCGTCATAAAGGTAAACATATTATAACGACGCAAATTGAACATCATGCAATTTTGCATACGTGTGAATTGTTAGAGCGTGAAGGGTTTGAAGTGACATATTTACCTGTTGATGAAACAGGACGCGTTCAAGTTTCTGACATACAAAAGGCATTAACAGAAGAGACAATTCTTGTATCCGTTATGTTTGGGAATAATGAAGTTGGAACGATGCAACCAATTATGGAAATAGGGAAGCTGCTAAAAGAGCATCAAACTTATTACCATACAGATGCGGTACAAGCTTACGGTTTAGTAGAAATTGATGTGAAAGAGTTTGGCATTGATTTATTATCCATTTCAGCTCATAAAATTAACGGACCAAAAGGTGTAGGATTCTTATACGCTGGTGCAAATGTGAAATTTGAACCGTTATTAATAGGCGGGGAGCAAGAAAGAAAACGCCGTGCTGGTACGGAAAATGTACCGAGTATCGTTGGTTTGCAACAAGCAATTTTGTTAGCTGAAAAAACTCGTGAGCAAAAAAATGCCCAATATGAAGAGTTTAAAGATATAATGGTATCTGTCTTCAAAAATGAAGACATTACTTTCGAGGTAAACGGAAACTTAGAATATCGCTTACCACATGTGCTTAATATTAGTTTTACAGGAATGAACATTGAACCGTTTCTTGTGAACTTGGATTTAGCTGGTATTGCAGTGTCAAGTGGTTCAGCTTGTACAGCTGGTTCGATTGATCCATCACATGTATTAGTGGCGATGTTCGGAAAAGACTCCGATCAAATACGTTCATCCGTACGCTTTAGTTTCGGACTTGGAAATACGAAAGAGCAAATTGAGAAAGCGGCGTACGAAACAGTGAAAATCGTGAAGCGATTAACACAAAATTAGCATGGGAGGTGACATGATGAACAAACTACCTCACGAAACACGCGTTGTCATCGGGATGTCCGGTGGCGTCGATTCATCTGTAGCAGCTCTTTTATTAAAAGAACAAGGTTATGATGTAATCGGAATCTTTATGAAAAACTGGGATGATACAGATGAGAATGGTGTTTGCACAGCAACAGAAGATTACAATGATGTAATTGAAGTGTGTAACCAAATTGGTATTCCGTATTATGCAGTAAACTTTGAAAAACAATACTGGGATAAAGTATTTACGTACTTCTTAGATGAATACCGAGCTGGTCGTACACCAAACCCAGATGTAATGTGTAATAAAGAAATTAAATTTAAAGCATTTTTAGAGCATGCAATTGCGCTTGGTGCTGATTATGTAGCGACAGGTCATTATGCACGCGTTGCTTATATGGACGGCGAATATAAAATGCTTCGCGGCGTTGATGACAATAAAGACCAAACGTATTTCTTAAATCAATTAAGCCAAGAGCAATTATCAAAAACAATGTTCCCGCTGGGTGAACTGAAGAAACCACAAATTCGTGAAATGGCGAAAGAAGCTGGTTTAGCGACAGCGGCGAAGAAAGATAGTACAGGTATTTGCTTTATTGGTGAGCGTAACTTTAAAGATTTCTTAGGTAACTATTTACCAGCACAACCAGGTGTGATGCAAACATTATCTGGTGAAGTGAAAGGAAAGCATGACGGTTTAATGTACTATACAATTGGACAACGTCATGGCCTTGGTATTGGTGGTAACGGTGATCCGTGGTTTGCTGTTGGGAAAAACTTGAAAGAAAACATTTTATATGTTGATCAAGGATTCCATAACGAACTTCTATATGGTGATGAAGTTATTGCTACGAATATCGGCTGGGTAAGTAATGAAGCGAAAGAAAAAGAATTTAAGTGCACAGCGAAATTCCGTTATCGTCAAGAAGACAATAAAGTAACGGTTCAAATCGTTGATGAAAATACAGTTCGTATTCTTTGTGACGAGCCAATTCGTGCAATTACACCAGGACAAGCAGTTGTTTTCTATGATGGAGATGAGTGCCTAGGCGGTGCTACAATTGATGAAGTGTACCGTAGCGGTAAGAAATTGGATTATTTAGGATAAAACGAGAAGCCTCTGCCGATTCGCGGTTAGAGGTTTCTTTTACATAAGGCGAATTTTCGTTCGCTTGGAAAATACATTCTTTGTTATAATTTGTTGTAGAGGTGAAGGACATGTCAAATAAACTTGAAACAGGTATTCAATATATGCAAGAAGGAAACTGGGAAGAAGCTGCTAAAAATTTCACAGAAGCAATCGAAGAAAATCCGAAAGATGCGCTTGGATACATTAATTTTGCGAACTTATTAGATGTACTAGGTGACAGTGAGAGAGCGGTTTTATTTTATAAACGTGCATTAGAGTTAGAGGATAAATCTGCGGCTGCTTATTATGGATTAGGAAACGTATATTACGGTCAAGAGCAATTTGTAGAGGCGAAAGCTGTATTTGAACAAGCGATGCAAGCGGGCTTACAATCAGCAGATGTAACATTTATGCTAGGTATTACACATGTGCAACTTGGAAATGATCGTCTTGCACTGCCGTTTTTACAAAGAGCAACAGAATTAGATGAAAACGATGTAGAAGCTGTGTTCCAATGCGGACTTTGTTTCGCACGATTAGAACATATCCAAGAGGCGAAACCTTATTTTGAAAAGGTATTAGAAATGGATGAAGAGCATGCAGATGCGTATTATAATTTAGGTGTTGCGTACGTATTTGAAGAAAATAACGAGAAGGCTCTTGCTTTATTTAAGAAAGCAACTGAAATTCAGCCAGACCACTTTTTAGCGGGTAATGGCGTTCGTTTATTAGAGCAAGAAGCTGAATAAGATAAAAATATAGTTTAATGGGTAGTTATCCCTCATCTAAAGAGGTGGGGGATGTACTGCTCATTAAAGTGAAAAGAATTCGGAAAGGAGAGGAAAGATGGGAAATCAACATGCAATGGATTTGTTTGAGGAAGAGAAAAAGTTTATAAAAGCGCAAGTTCTTCATACCATTTTCCACAACGAAGAAAACCTCTATTCCGTTGTCAGTATGAAAGTCATTGAAACGAATGAAACGTACGACGAAAAAAAAGTGATGATAAACGGTCATTTTCCCCGCATGCATGAAGATGAAGTGTTTACATTGACAGGTCATTTTAAAGACCATCCGAAGTATGGAAAACAATATATGGTTGAAACATTTAAGAAAGAATTGCCGCAAACAAAAGCCGGTATGGTGCAATATTTAGCGAGTGATTTATTTAAAGGAATAGGAAAGCGTACAGCTGAAAAAATTGTAGATCATCTCGGAGAACATGCTATTTCTAAAATTATGGATGACCCTGAGGCGTTAAATGGTGTTGTTAATAAACAAAAGGCTCAGGAAATATATGAGACAATTGTTGAACATCAAGGATTAGAGAAAGTAATGAGCTTTTTAAATGGTTACGGTTTTGGAACGAAACTTTCTATTAAGATTTACCAGCAATATAAAGAGATGACATTAGAAGTGATTCGTAATAATCCGTATCAACTTATTGAAGAAGTGGACGGGATTGGTTTTGGAAGAGCGGATGATATAGGGCGTGCGTTAGGGATATCGGGTAATCACGACGACCGTGTACGCGCAGGATGTTTTTACACATTAGAGAATGTCTCATTACAACTTGGTCACGTTTATATGAGGAAAGATCAACTTGTAAGAGAAACGATGTCACTTTTAAACAATCAAGAGGGAAGAGTAATTGAGGAAGATATTATAGGCTGTATTGAAACGATGCAAAGTGAAGGGAAAGTCATCATAGAAGAAGAACGAGTGTATTTAGCAACGTTGTTCTACTCTGAAAAAGGTGTTGTAAAGTCCATTCGCAGGCTTATGAATCAAGAAGAAACACCTTCATTTCCAGAAGCAGAAGTGTTAAAAACATTAGGTGAAATTGAAGAACAACTGAACGTACAATATGCACCGTTTCAGCAAGAAGCGATTCAAACAGCACTTCATAAACCGATGATGTTATTAACAGGTGGACCAGGAACAGGGAAAACAACAGTTATTAAAGGAATTGTTGAAATGTATGCGTCACTTCACGGATTATCGTTAAATCCGAATGAATACAGTGATGATAATCCATTTCCGATATTATTAACGGCCCCAACAGGAAGAGCAGCGAAGCGAATGAGTGAATCGACAGGGCTTCCAGCTTGTACAATTCACCGTTTACTTGGTTGGACGCCAGAAGGGTCTTTCCAGCGTAATGAAACGGATCCGGTACAAGGGAAATTGCTCATTATTGATGAATTTTCAATGGTCGATATTTGGCTTGCAAATCAGCTGTTTAAGTCATTGCCGACGAACATTCAAGTTATCGTTGTAGGCGATGAAGATCAATTGCCATCTGTAGGGCCTGGACAAGTGTTGAAAGATTTATTGAATGCAGGTGCAGTCCCAACAGTAAAGCTTACTGAAATTTATCGTCAGGCGGAGGGCTCATCAGTTATTCAACTTGCCCATGCGATAAAAAATGGAACACTCCCGTTAGATTTAGCGCAAAATCAAAAAGATCGTTCATTTATCGGCTGTACAGGAACTCAAATTGTTGAGGTTGTTAAGAAGGTTTGTGAAAATGCTAAGACAAAAGGGTTTAGCGCAAGAGATGTACAAGTATTGGCCCCAATGTATCGTGGACCGGCTGGTATTAATGTGCTAAACGAAGCGTTGCAAGGAGTGTTTAATCCGAAAAGGGAAAAGAGTAAAGAAATTGCTTACGGTGATGTTGTATACCGAAGAGGCGATAAAGTACTGCAACTCGTGAATCAGCCGGAGAGCCAAGTGTTTAATGGTGATATCGGAGAAATTGTTTCGGTGTTTTATGCGAAAGAAAATGTTGAACAACAAGATATGATTATCGTTTCATTTGATGGAATTGAAGTAACATATACAAAACCAGATTTAAATCAAATTACACATGCCTATTGCTGTTCGATTCATAAATCGCAAGGTAGTGAGTTTCCGATCGTGATTATGCCGATAGTAAAAAGTTACAATCGTATGTTACGTCGTAATTTAATTTATACTGGTATTACAAGAAGTAAGAAGTTCCTTATTATTTGCGGGGAGGAAGCCGCTTTCCAGTCTGGTGTAAATCGTCTTGATGATGCAATGCGTCAAACGACTTTAGCTAGTCGCTTGCAGGAATCACAAGGAGAAGTACAGATGGTAACAGTTAATGGCGAAGAAATGGACGTGGAAAACATTTCACCGTATGATTTCATGTAACAAGGTGAAATTATATAGTGAAACTTTCAAACGTATAACGTTGAAAGGCTCCAGTAATGTATAAATGAATGCGGTTTGGACATAATGGCGAATAGAATCTGGGAGACTGTAAGGAGATGAAAGCCATATGTTTATTTGTCCAAATTGCAAAGGGAAAGACATTGGAAAAATAGGTGTCAACCAATTTTATTGCTGGAATTGTTATATCGAATTATCGGTTTCAAAGGGGAAAATCCATACGCATCAAGTAGAAGAAGATGGTTCATTAAGCTCTCTTGATGATTTATTTGATGAGAATGAAAGAACGATCGGATAACGAAAAGGGGGATTTACTTTGAATCTACGCAATTCATTAATCGCATTAGGTGTTGGAGCGGCAGCGTATCAATATGCTCGCAAACAAGATGTATTTTCAAAACGCAATATGAAAAAAGCACGTAAGATGATTAAATCTTATTTATAAGCGTAAAAAACTCCCTTCATCATAAGGGAGTTTTTTTATGCACTTGTATGCAAATATAAAAGTCCAATTTCAGAGAAGAGATAAGATAGACCGTAACATCCAACGCCAAGCATGCCGTAATGAAATAATTGCTTCGCTCTTTCTTTTCGTGAGGAACGAATAAAGAAACCTTTCCAAATACCAAATCCGATACAAACCCATTCAAGAATCATAAAAAGTGCTGATAATACGAGCATAAATAAAACCATTATGAGCCCTCCTGATTATATTGTCTCATGCTGCATTTTCAGGGGTGGTTGTCCTTGTTATGTTATGTATATGTACGTCTTTACAAAACAGTATGGTCTGCACGAAAAGATTTTAAAACTTTTGCACATAACCTACCCTATTTATTTTCAAAATAAAGGGGGAGGAGGTTTTTCGTGTGAAGAATCTTAAAATCATTTGGATATATCGTTTAGGGTTATTATTACTTGTATTTCTTTGTTTGCTCGTCTTTTTAAAAATTAAGCCACTATGGGCACCGATTATTTTTGTATTTAAAGTGGCAATTACACCGTTTCTTATTGCGTGCTTTATTGCGTATTTATTGCATCCTTTAATTGAAAAAATTCATAAGGAAGGGATGCCACGCACACTCGCTATTTTGCTCATTTACATCCTTTTCTTTGGCGGAATTGGTTATGGAATTTATAAAGGAACGCCAATTGTGATTAAGCAATTACAAGAAATCAATGAACAATTTCCGCAGTTTACAAAAATGTATGATTCTTGGATGGATGGTGTTACGGAACAGACAGCGAACTTCCCGTCCTTTATTCATGAAAAGGTGAAACAAATTTTTGTTGGAGTAGAAACGAAGATACAAGCGCTTCTAAATAAAGTGATGAGCACAGCTCGTGGTGTACTGGATTCGTTACTCATTATTTTCTTAATTCCGTTCATTGTATTTTACATATTAAAAGATTACGGTGAGTTTTATCATATCTTTTGGAAACTAGTTCCGAGTAAGTGGCGTAGTACGGGGCAAATGCTGGCGAAAGAAATTGATAAATCACTTGGAAGTTATATTCGAGGACAGTTATTTGTTTGTTTAGTATTAGGGGGCGTATCTGCTCTTTCTTTTTGGTTTATCGGTATGAAATATCCATTGTTACTTGGCATTATTATTGGAGTAACAGATATAATTCCGTACTTCGGTCCTATTTTAGGGGCGATTCCGACATTGATGATTGCCGCAACTGTATCAACGAGTTTACTCATTAAGGCAGGGATTACGATTGCTATTTTGCAATTCGTTGAAAGTAACATTTTATCTCCTTACATTGTTGGTAAGTCACTTCGTATGCATCCTGTTATTATTATGCTTGCATTACTAGTTGGGGGAGAAGTGGCAGGAATTGTAGGGTTATTAATATCAGTTCCTGTTTTAGCTGTCATTCGTACAGTGATCGTTCATGTAAGGCCTCTTTGGAAAAAAGAAGATGTGTAATAGGAAAGGGGCTGTCCCATAAGTCGGTGAAACCGACTTATGGGCAGCCCTTTTTTTGCACAAAAAAATCGCCTTGTCCTGTATAATTGTAAGTAACCACACCAACAAAAACACGAAAGCAGAGGCGATTTTTTT
>NZ_NWUW01000007.1 GCF_002746455.1 Bacillus fungorum
CCCATAGCGTAAGCTAGTAAGATCCCTGAAAGATGATCAGGTTGATAGGTTCGAGGTGGAAGCATGGTGACATGTGGAGCTGACGAATACTAATAGATCGAGGACTTAACCATATAATATGAAGCAATGTTATCTAGTTTTGAAAGAATATAAAAAACTTGTTGACTTTCAAAGTTGAATAAGTTAAAATAATTCTTGTCTTAAATGAATACAGTCTGGTAATGATGGCAGAGAGGTCACACCCGTTCCCATACCGAACACGGAAGTTAAGCTCTCTAGCGCCGATGGTAGTTGGGACCTTGTCCCTGTGAGAGTAGGACGTTGCCAGGCAAAATGGAGGATTAGCTCAGCTGGGAGAGCACCTGCCTTACAAGCAGGGGGTCGGCGGTTCGATCCCGTCATCCTCCACCATATATGTCGGAGGGGTAGCGAAGTGGCTAAACGCGGCGGACTGTAAATCCGCTCCTTCGGGTTCGGCAGTTCGAATCTGCCCCCCTCCACCATTCTTAATTAATGGGCTATAGCCAAGCGGTAAGGCAACGGACTTTGACTCCGTCATGCGCTGGTTCGAATCCAGCTAGCCCAGCCATTAAGAGCCATTAGCTCAGTTGGTAGAGCATCTGACTTTTAATCAGAGGGTCGAAGGTTCGAGTCCTTCATGGCTCACCATTTTAACAAAATATGCGGGTGTGGCGGAATTGGCAGACGCACTAGACTTAGGATCTAGCGCCTTTGGCGTGGGGGTTCGACTCCCTTCACCCGCACTTTTAATAAAATAACTCATACATGTCTTGCGGAAGTAGTTCAGTGGTAGAATACAACCTTGCCAAGGTTGGGGTCGCGGGTTCGAATCCCGTCTTCCGCTCCAATTTTCAATATGACATGCCGGGGTGGCGGAACAGGCAGACGCACAGGACTTAAAATCCTGCGGTGGGTGACCACCGTGCGGGTTCGACCCCCGCCCTCGGCACCATATGCGCCCGTAGCTCAATTGGATAGAGCGTTTGACTACGGATCAAGAGGTTAGGGGTTCGACTCCTCTCGGGCGCGCTTTTATTAACGGGAAGTGGCTCAGCTTGGTAGAGCACCTGGTTTGGGACCAGGGGGTCGCAGGTTCAAATCCTGTCTTCCCGATTTCCCAAAAAATATGGGGCCTTAGCTCAGCTGGGAGAGCGCCTGCCTTGCACGCAGGAGGTCAGCGGTTCGATCCCGCTAGGCTCCACTTTATTTATTATATGTCTCGGAGGTATACCCAAGTTCGGCTGAAGGGATCGGTCTTGAAAACCGACAGGCGGTGAGAATCGCGCGGGGGTTCGAATCCCTCTACCTCCTCCATTTTATTTTTAAATGGTTTAGACATAAATAATATAGTATTTCTTTTTTCCTTCATGGAGGTATACCCAAGTTCGGCTGAAGGGATCGGTCTTGAAAACCGACAGGCGGCGAGAGTCGCGCGGGGGTTCGAATCCCTCTACCTCCTCCATTTTTTCTAAAGTAAATATTTTATCATCGCGGGGTGGAGCAGCACGGTAGCTCGTCGGGCTCATAACCCGAAGGTCGCAGGTTCAAATCCTGTCCCCGCAACCAAATGGTCCCGTGGTGTAGTGGTTAACATGCCTGCCTGTCACGCAGGAGATCGCCGGTTCGACCCCGGTCGGGACCGCCATTTATGTTGGCTCGGTAGCTCAGTCGGTAGAGCAGAGGACTGAAAATCCTCGTGTCGGCGGTTCGATTCCGTCCCGAGCCACCATTTTTTTATGCCGACTTAGCTCAATTGGTAGAGCAACTGACTTGTAATCAGTAGGTTGGGGGTTCAAGTCCTCTAGTCGGCATCCTTTAGGGGCATAGTTTAAAGGTAGAACTGAGGTCTCCAAAACCTCCAGTGTGGGTTCGATTCCTACTGCCCCTGTAAGTATATGGGCCTATAGCTCAGCTGGTTAGAGCGCACGCCTGATAAGCGTGAGGTCGATGGTTCGAGTCCATTTAGGCCCACCATATATTATTCCGCAGTAGCTCAGTGGTAGAGCTATCGGCTGTTAACCGATCGGTCGTAGGTTCGAGTCCTACCTGCGGAGCCATGGCCCGTTGGTCAAGTGGTTAAGACACCGCCCTTTCACGGCGGTAACACGGGTTCGAATCCCGTACGGGTCATAAAAAAAGAGTCAGCATATTGCTGACTCTTTTTTATTGTGTGTTAATCCTCCTTTATCAACTGATTTTCCTGAAATAAATAAAGGGATTTAGGAAAAGCTATGGTATGTATAAAAAGGAGGAGATACAAATGACACGAGTGAGAGACTTGATGAGCACTCATATTGTACATTGCACACCGCTAGACAATGTATATGAGGCCGCTGTAAAGATGAAAGAAGAATCGATTGGATTGATTCCGGTTGTTGAAAATGAGCAAGTTGTTGGTCTTGTTACGGATCGAGATTTAGTTGTTCGAGGGATTGCTGAGAAACATCCTGGATCTAATAAAATTACGAATGTAATGACAACAAACATTGTTTCAGTTTCTCCAGATGATTCTATTGAAAAGGCTACAGAGTTAATGGCGCAGTATCAAATTAGACGATTACCAGTAGTTGAGAGTGGTCAACTCGTTGGGATGCTGGCACTTGGAGATTTAGCTGTAAGAGAATCGGCAGATGATCAAGCGGGATTTGCTTTAAGTGAAATATCGGAGCATACGGAATGAAGTGAGAATGTAATTAGTGGAATAAGTTACGTATAAAAATCAGATACATTATTCTAGTATATATGGATTAAACTAATATGTTAGCATGATGTATCTGAGCCATTATATAATAAGTATATAGGTAGTAATTTCGACAGTTATTTAAAATTTGTCATTCTTAATTTTAAATAAGAGAAAAAATGATATACTGATAGATATAAGTATTATGATAGATTTTGAATATAACAATATTTATTGTTAATGATGTAATAACGGATTAATGTTTCCTATGTAGATAAAAGGGAAGGGGAATTATATGAGGGCTATACAGCGCGATCCAAATTGGAATTTGGTTACAGATACATATATAGAACCAAATAATTTCGCTGAATTATTTTCTTTACTTGTACCTTGTCATCCAAAAGGTGAAGGAAAAGAACGAACTATATTAGTGTGGAAAGAAAAAGAATTTTATAAAGAAGAAAATTTAGCTGCATTTATCGTATATGGAATGAACAAAGCAAAAAATTTGCCACAGTTTCATAAAGATGAAATTCCAACTTTAGTACGTATTCTTCGCTTATGTCAAGAAATCGGTTGGTATGAAGAAGCGAATACTTTTATGGTGACTCAAGGACTTGCTGAGTTTGTTCACACTTCATTGGAATATGAAACATGGGATCTTTTGACACAAGCGGTTGCTTTAAACTATTTAATTATTAAATATCGCATTGGTGAATTAACTGATGAAGATGTAGAAATTTGGGATAGAGTTAAATTTAATGAGAAATGTATAACGGACTGTAAACATCTATTATCCCATAAAGAAGTATTGGAATTTACATTCTTTTATATGTGTAAGAGAGCTAAGTTACTATCAAAAGAGCAATTAAATAGTGATATGATGAGTCTGGCGATGTATTGTAATACTTTTGTGTATGACTTATATACACATGACTTATTACGAAAATATCGTAAGTGTACAGACTTCCTATCATATTATGGACCTAGTCAAGCGGTGTTAGCTTGTCAAAGAGCTGTACTTTCTCAAATTTCAGATCGATTAGACCCATTGAAGACTACTCATGTAGATGATTATTTATATGTAATGAAAGATATGATGGAGCATATGACGATAGGAATAATGGATCGATACGATCATTTTATCGGAAAGTTATTATCATATGTGCCATTTTTCGAAATGATCCAAGTTCCACAACATGCATATTATTGTGAAGAATTATTATATATTTGTAAGGGCATTGAATATAAAGAAGAAATACTACGCAATTATATATTTATACAATTACATGATTGTTTACCATCATTCTTTAAGCTATTTCTTAAAAATAAGCGTTATGCAACGATTCATGATATTCTGTTCTATTGGTGCGATGATGAGCAAAGAATGAGCTTAGAGAAAAAATATAACCTTAGTTTTATTTATGAAAAATATGCTTGCGGATAAAGAGCATTTTCTATATAAAAATTTAATATAAATTAAAAAGGATCTCAAGTTTATGTGAGATCCTTTTTTTGTTAGTAAAGCAAGGAGAATGTAATTAAGACGAGAAATAACATTCCATAAAGGAGAAATTGTGCAGTATAGCTTCCTTGTATACCCAAAAAAGTATTTGTTTTTTTATATAAATTCAATATATATTTTATCGGATTATCTTTGAAAGATTGGTACACAGTGTCTCCTCTTTCTAAGCTTCTTGTTCGTGTTTTTTGTTATTAGGGACATGAATGTATCTAGCTATGAATAATAAAACAGCCATAAAGAATACGGGAAATACGGTAGATAAATAAAAACCATTACTAATAATATTTATTATTAAGGCACTTAATAGAAAGATGGCATTATAAATATGGGCAATTTTTTGTTTTAGTTGAACTTGAAAAGCTTCCATCATAATTTCTAAAGCAACAAAAGCAATGATAATAGATAAAAATACAGTATTTGTATTATAAATTACTAAGCAACAGATTAAGCCTAAAAAGGCTAAGTATTCAATTAAGAGAGGTATATTGCGTGGCATACAATTTACCTAACTAAATATGGCAGTGGGTTTACTGCATTTGTTTTTTCAAAATTCCATTCTCCATTGTGCAATTCAAAATGAAGATGTTGCCCGTATGAATGACCTGTGTTTCCCATATGACCTACTAATTGTCCAGCTTGTACTTGATCACCAGCTTGTACAGTGCGATCTTTCATGTGAGCATAGACTGTTGTATATAATTTCCCGTTTATTTGATGAGCGATGAACACAACATTGCCATAGCTAGCTGAATAATATGATTTCACAACTTTACCTACAGCCGCTGCCTGGATAGAGACATTACCCTGAGCTGCAATATCTATACCATAATGCATTTGTTCCCAGCGAATATCAAAGGTTGAACTAATTCTTCCTTGAGTAGGAAATTTGAAAACTGCTGGAATGGAAGTAGGCTGAGCTGTTTGGTCTTGTGATTGTGTTTGATTTTGCATCACATAATGTTTTGCCACATATCCGTATCCTGTGCCAAAACGAATTTTATACCAACTTCCTACAGTTTCCACTACTTGTAATTGTGTACCATTTTGTAATGAACCAAGTAGTGCGCTACTTGTACTAGCGTTGCTACGCACATTAAGTTTAGGTGTTGCCACTGTGTATTTCGTATTATTTTGAACTGTGATGCCTTTTACTAAAGGCTGTGAACCATTAGATACGAATGCCTTTTGTACGTAACCTGTTTTGCCATTATGTAAAATTTTATACCACTCGCCTTGTTCTTCTTGAATGGTAACGAATTTCCCATTTGGTAATACATCTAAAATTGAAGATTCTAAATTAGGTTCAGAACGAACGTTTAATGCATTGGCATTGACGATGTATTGATTATTAGATTGAAGTTTGTTTTTTAGTAGAATAGAATCTTTTTGTACGTAACCTACTTTATTATTAACAGATACTTTATACCAGCCATTAGTTGTTTCAAGTATGTTCACTTTCGTATTAAAGCGAATTGTATCAATTGATGAGCTATTTGCGTTATCTTTAGTATGTAAGGCTACTTGATCGACTTTGACATATCCAGTTTTCACATTAGATAATTGTTCAGCGTTGGCTGTTTGTACATTTGTTTCTCCCATAGAAGGAAGTAAAGAAGCAATTGCGACAGTAGTTGCTGTTAAAGCAGTAGCTTTCATATTCATATCATAGAGACCCCCTCTAGTTGTATAGTTGTAATTTTATTATAGTATAAAGATATAATATAGTGGGTGTATTCACATAAATGTAATGTTAAATCAATATAAAAATAAATTTTTTGAGGATAATGATTCCTTTTTATCCAATTAATTAGGATAATAATTTCTAAGATAGAATATAAGTATTATATAGTTTCGTTATTTTGTTGACAATTGAGAAAATTAAAACAGTTGATGATGTCTTATTACGGTGTTATACTGACAGTGATAATTTTATAGTTTGCTAGGAGAGCTGGTGTTGCCAGCTGAGAGTAAGACCTTAAGTCTTTGATCCTTTTTATTACCTGATCTAGATTATGCTAGCGTAGGGAAGCAATTTGGACACTAATAATGAGTCCCCGTTTCTTTGCGTATAGAAACGGGGCTTTTTTATTTGAAAATTTCATATTGAAACCACTAGGGGTGCTTGTTGTGCTGAGAGAGGAATAATCCTTAACCCTTACAGACCTGATCTAGATAATACTAGCGAAGGGAAGTGGAACAACGAATAAATTATAATTTTATTTGCTGTAACCACTTCTTATATAGAGAAGTGGTTTTTTATTTAGGTACACATATCGGAAGGGGATAGAGAAATGAAATTTTGCGATAGATTATTAGAAACAGTACAACCAGTTTGGGAGATGAGTCATAATCATCCATTTGTAGTAGGTATGGGGGATGGCACGTTAGAGAAAGATAAGTTTCAGTATTATATTATTCAAGATTATTTATATTTGTTAGATTATGCAAAGCTATATGCCATCGGTGTTGTAAAAGCAACGAATCCACAAGTAATGGGGAAATTTGCTGAACAAATTGATGGAATATTAAATGGAGAAATGACAATCCATAAACAGTATGCAAAAAGACTTGGAATTTCTATAGAGGAGATAGAGTCAGCAAAACCATCTGCTAAAAATTTAGCTTATACAAATTACATGATGTCTGTATCTCAAAATGGCACACTTGCAGAATTAATAGCAGCACTGCTTCCATGTATGTGGAGCTATTGGGAAATTGGAAAGCGTTTAAATGATATTCCTGGAGCAAGGGATCATGAATTCTTTGGTGAGTGGATTCAAGGATATAGTTCTGAAGAATACGGCAACCTTTGTATTTGGTTAATAGATTTATTAAATGAAATGGCAGTTGGAAAGTCTGAAAAAGAGCTAGATCGATTAGAGGAGATTTTCCTATATTCCAGTCGATTTGAATATTTATTCTGGGATATGTCCTATCGTAAGGAGATGTGGGGATTTGAGGAGCAAGAACATACTACAGTTTCATAATGTTTCTTTTCATTATGATGAGAAGCCAATCATCAATGAATTAAATGCTTCTATACAAGATAAAGAGTTTGTAAGTATTATCGGACCGAGTGGATGCGGGAAAAGTACTTTATTTCGCCTTATTACAGGTTTAGAAGAAGCAAGTACGGGACAGATAGAGCTGACAAAAACAAAGAGCCATCCTGTAGGGTATATGCCCCAAAAAGATATGCTCCTGCCATGGAGAACGATTATTGAGAATGCTGCCCTGCCGCTAGAGTGCCAAGGTGTACAGAAGAAAGAAGCACAAATAAAGGCAAAGGAACTGTTACATAAATTTGGCTTACAAGGGTATGAGACAAAATATCCGAAAGATTTATCTGGTGGTATGAGACAACGCGTATCTTTTATTCGAACTTTATTAACAGGCGGGGAGATATTGCTGTTAGATGAACCGTTTAGCGCGTTGGATGCTTTAACGAAGGCATCTTTGCAAGAATGGCTGTTTGAACAATGGAAAGAGTGGGAAAAAACAATTTTATTTATCACTCATGATGTGGAAGAAGCACTATTTCTTTCTAATCGAATTTTTGTTGTAGAAAATCAACCGATAACTACTTTAACCGAGAGGATTGTGCCGCTTGATCGTAATCGGACAAGAAAAGATTTATATAAGCCTGAAGTGTTAGCGCTTAAAGATGAGCTTCTTAGTATGTTACAAAGGCAGGTACTCGTATGATGAACCGGTTGAAGGAGCTATTACCTGCCCTTACACTTTCTAGTATTTTACTTGTCCTTTGGGAAGTAGGAGCAAGAATTGTAGACGAAATGTACATTTTACCGTCACCGTCGGCAATTGTAATGAAGATGTGGAAACTAAAAGATATATTATTTACGGTTCATTTGCCAGCAACATTATACGTCGTTTTAATAGGGGTGGCTATTTCTATCGTACTTGGGGTAGGGCTAGCGATGTTAATGAATGCGAGTAATTGGATGGAGAGAGCATTTTATCCATTATTAGTTGCTTCACAAACGATTCCTATTACAGCGCTTGCTCCGCTTTTCGTTTTATGGTTTGGATATACGATTTGGAGTAAGGTTGTTGTTACGGTTTTAATTACGTTTTTCCCAATTGCGGTCAATACGTATGATGGACTGCGCAGTACGAAAAAAGAATGGGAGGAGCTCTTAGTTACGTATGGGGCAACGAAAAAAGATATTTTTCTTAAATTAAAGTTGCCGTCTGCTCTTCCTTATTTTTTCTCAGCTTTAAAAATTGCAGTGCCGCTTAGTGTGATTGGGGCAGCAATTGGTGAATGGCTCGGTGCACAAGCGGGGCTAGGATATTTCAGTAAAAGAATGATGACGCAGTTAGACGGAGCAGGTGTATTTGCACCCATTGTATTGTTATCATTATTAGCTATTTTCTTCGTCATACTTATTTCGGTATTAGAAAAGAAATTCATTAGTTGGAGGAAGCATTCATGAAATTATTAAAACGCATCTTTGTGTTGACATTATTAGTTGCAATAATTGCTGGATGTTCTAGTAATTCAGCATCAGATAAGGGTAAAAAAGAAATAACGGTCATGCTTGATTGGTACCCAAATGCGGTACATAGCTTTATTTATGCGGCAATTGAAAAAGGCTACTTTAAAGAAGAAGGAGTGAAGGTGAATATTAAATTCCCTTCCAATCCGACTGACCCACTAACGTTAGCGGCTGCAGGAAAAGTAACGGTCGGCTTATATTATCAGCCAGATGTTGTCATAGCAAAAGCAAATGAACAAATTCCAGTGAAATCAATTGGAGCTGTCGTACGTTCACCATTAAATCATGTTGTATCGCTGAAGTCAGCAGGTATTCAATCGCCGAAAGATTTAGAGGGGAAAACAGTCGGATATTCTGGAACACCTTTAAGTGAGATGTATTTAAAAACGATGATAAAAGAAGCTGGTGGTAATCCAGATACAGTGAAAGTAGTCGATGTTGGCTTTGATTTAGTACCGGCATTAATTACGAAAAAAGTGGATGCAGTAACAGGGGCATACATTAACCATGAAGTACCTGTTATGCGTCATGAAGGTCATGAACCAGCATACTTTAACCCAGCAGATTATGGTGTACCGAATTATCATGAGCTTGTATTTGTAACAGGTGATAAAACGTTGAAAAAAGATAAAGAAGCGTTGCAAGCTTTCTTGCGTGGTACGAAAAAAGGTTATGATTTCATGAAGAAAAATCCAGATGAAGCATTAAATATTTTATTAAATCATCAAGAAAAAGAAAACTTCCCGCTTGTACCAGAAGTTGAAAAAGAAAGTATGAAGATTTTATTAGAGAAGATGGAAACGAAAGATGAGCCATTTTTATCAGATTCAAAAGAGTCATGGGAGAAACAAAATAAATGGCTGAAAGATAAAGGAATGACGAAAGAAATCGTTCCGGCCGATGAGTTATTCGAAAACATTTTAAAGTAGGCGAATGAATATGAAAAATGAGCTTCATGTAATCTCAAATGGTCACATGTCATTCAAAGAGTTAGTAGATGTAGCGATGCAAATTGAAAGTGAGATTGATTATTTGCATATTCGTGAGCGTGAGAAAAGTACGAAGGAATTATATGAAGGTGTGGAAAGTCTTTTAACGGAAGGCTTTCCAGCTTCTAAAATTGTTATAAACGATCGAATTGATATCGCTATTTTATTAAATATTCCTCGTGTTCAATTAGGATACAAAAGCGCAGATGTAAGGTCAGTGAAAAAAAAGTTTTCTTATTTGCATGTCGGTTATTCCGTGCATTCGCTAGACGAAGCGATAGTAGCATTTAAAAATGGAGCGGATTCACTCGTTTATGGTCATGTATTTCCGACAGATTGTAAAAAAGGTGTGCCAGCGAGAGGGCTTGAAGAAATTTCGGACATTGCAAGGAGCTTATCGATACCAATTATAGCTATTGGAGGGATTACTCCTGAAAATACAAAGGATATTCTGGTAAGTGAAGTAAGTGGAATTGCTGTTATGTCTGGGATTATAAGTAGTAGTAACCCGTATAGCAAAGCGAAATCTTATAAGGAATCAATAAGAAAGTGGGCGGAAAAACATGTGTAAGAAGTATGATGTAGCGATAATTGGCGGTGGTGTAATTGGGAGTTCAGTTGCACATTTTCTAGCAGAAAGAGGCCATAAAGTAGCGATTGTAGAGAAACAAAGAATTGCATCTGAAGCCTCGAAAGCAGCCGCTGGTTTACTTGGGGTTCAGGCAGAATGGGATGAATATGACCCTCTATTTGAACTTGCTAGAGAAAGCCGTGCTATATTTCCACAACTTGCAGAAGTTTTACGTGAAAAGACGGGTATTGATATTGGATATGAAGAAAAAGGGATATATCGCATTGCCCAAAATGAAGGTGAGAAGGAAAGAATTCTTCATATTATGGATTGGCAGCAGAAAACAGGTGAAGATTCCTATTTTCTAACGGGAGAACATTTGCGGGAAAAAGAGCCGTTTCTATCCGAATCGATTATAGGAGCGGTATATTATCCGAAAGATGGTCATGTTATTGCACCAGAGCTTACGAAAGCATTCGCACATTCCGCATCATTTTCGGGTGCTGATATATATGAACAGACAGAAGTGTTTGATATTCGTGTTGAAAATAATAGAGTAACTGGAATTGTTACAAGTGAAGGTATTATCGCGTGCGAGAAGGTTGTTATTGCCGGTGGTTCATGGAGCACGAAGCTATTAGGCGATTTTCACCGCGAATGGGGTACATATCCAGTTAAAGGAGAAGTAGTAGCAGTAAGAAGTAGAAAACCACTTTTAAAGGCGCCTATTTTCCAAGAAAGATTTTACATTGCACCAAAGCGCGGCGGACGTTACGTAATTGGAGCAACGATGAAGCCCCATACGTTTAATAAAACTGTGCAACCGGAAAGTATTACTTCTATATTAGAGCGCGCGTATACAATATTGCCAGCTTTAAAAGAAGCGGAATGGGAAAGTGCATGGGCAGGATTAAGACCACAATCGAATCATGAAGCTCCTTATATGGGAGAGCATGAAGAAATAAAAGGTTTATATGCTTGCACGGGCCATTATCGAAACGGCATTTTATTAAGCCCTGTTTCTGGTCAATATATGGCTGATTTAATAGAAGGAAAGCAAGAGAATCACTTGCTAGATTCATTGCTTTCTAAAACAGTTTAGAAAGGGGATGGAAGTTTGAATTTAAAAATTAATGGTAATCAAATAGAAGTGCCAGAGAGTGTGAAAACAGTAGCTGAGCTACTTACACATTTAGAGTTAGATAATAGAATTGTCGTAGTAGAGCGTAATAAAGATATTTTACAAAAAGATGATCATACAGATACATCTGTTTTTGATGGAGACCAAATTGAGATTGTAACTTTCGTAGGAGGCGGTTGATTATGTTAAACATTGGACCATTGTCATTTCAGTCTAGACTTTTATTAGGAACAGGGAAATTCCCTGATTTTGATGTACAGCAAAAGGCAATTGACGTTTCTGAGGCTGAAATTTTAACGTTCGCAGTACGTCGTATGGATATCTTTGATGCAAAGCAACCTAATTTATTAGAGAAACTTGATGTGAAAAAATATACGTTATTACCGAATACAGCAGGAGCAAAAAATGCTGAAGAAGCTGTTCGTATTGCAAAATTAGCAAAAGCTTCGGGGCTTTGCGACATGATCAAAGTAGAAGTTATTGGTGATGATAGAACGTTATTACCTGATCCAGTAGAAACGTTAAAGGCATCTGAAATGTTATTAGAAGAAGGATTTATCGTACTTCCGTACACATCTGATGATGTTGTATTAGCACGTAAATTACAAGAACTAGGTGTGCATGCAATTATGCCAGGAGCATCACCAATCGGTTCAGGGCTTGGTATTGTAAATCCGTTAAATTTAAGTTTCATTATTGAACAAGCGACAGTACCAGTTATCGTTGACGCTGGTATCGGTAGCCCAGCTGATGCGGCATTCGCGATGGAATTAGGAGCCGATGGTGTGTTATTAAATACGGCTGTATCAGGAGCAAAAGATCCTATTAAAATGGCACAGGCAATGAAATTAAGTATTGAGGCAGGACGTTTAGGATTTGAAGCAGGTCGTATTGCACGTAAACGTTGTGCAACAGCAAGTAGTCCTTTAGAAGGAATGAGCATAGTTGAATAATCGATATTCTCGCCAAGAATTATTTTTTCCAATTGGAGAAGAAGGGCAACGAAAGATAAGAGAAAAGCATGTACTCATTATCGGTGCAGGTGCATTAGGTAGTGCAAATGCAGAGATGTTTGTAAGAGCTGGTGTTGGCACAGTAACGATTGTAGACCGGGATTATGTCGATTGGAGTAATTTACAAAGGCAGCAATTGTACGCAGAGAGTGATGTGGAAAATAATCTTCCGAAGGCTGTAGCAGCAAAGAAGCGTCTAGAAGAGATTAATAGTGAAGTAAGAGTAGAAGCTCTCGTTCAAGATGTAACAGCTGAGGAATTAGAAGAGCTTGTTACAAACGTTAATGTAATTATTGATGCAACTGATAATTTCGAAACGCGTTTCATTGTAAATGATATAGCGCAAAAATATTTTATTCCATGGATTTACGGAGCATGTGTAGGGAGTTACGGCCTTTCTTACACAATTCTTCCTAGTAAAACGCCATGTTTATCTTGTTTATTACAATCGATTCCGCTTGGCGGGGCGACATGTGATACAGCGGGCATTATATCACCTGCTGTATCTCTCGTCGTTTCTCATCAAGTAACGGAAGCTCTTAAATTGTTAGTGGAAGATTACGAATCACTTCGAGATGGACTTGTATCGTTTGATGTATGGAAGAATGAATATTCATGTATGAATGTGCAAAAGCTTCGTAAACACAATTGTCCTTCGTGCGGAGAGAATGCATTATATCCGTATTTAAATAAAGAAAACACATCCAAAACAGCAGTTTTATGCGGGAGAAATACAGTTCAAATTAGACCACCTTATAAAGAAGAAATAGATTTTGAACGATACAAAGAGCTGCTGAATGATCGTGTGAAAGATTTAAATGTAAATCCATATTTATTATCATTTTCTGTGGAAGAAAAGAGATTAGTTGCTTTTAAAGATGGTCGTGTACTTGTACATGGAACGAAAGATATAAGCGAAGCAAAAACGATTTATCATCGCTATTTTGGGTAGAAAAGGATGAGTGGGATGAAAATAAATAAAGCTTTAACAATTGCAGGATCTGATAGCGGAGGCGGTGCCGGCATTCAAGCAGATTTAAAAACATTCCAAGAGCTTGGTGTGTATGGGATGACGGCAATTACGGCAATTACTGCTCAAAACACGCTTGGCGTTCAAGGGGTATATCCAGTTCCGTTAGAAGGTATTACGGAACAGTTGAATTCAATTGGTACGGATTTAACACCAGATGCTGTGAAACTAGGCATGTTATTTAGCAGCGAAATTATTCAAATTGTATCAGAACATATTAAGAAGTTTTGCTGGAATAATATTGTGCTAGACCCTGTTATGATTGCTAAGGGTGGTGCATCATTATTACAACAAGAAGCAGTACAAGCATTAAAAGAATATTTATTACCAGTAGCAACGGTTGTAACACCGAATGTTCCTGAAGCAGAAGTGTTAACTGGGATAGAGATTCATAATGTTGAAGATAGTAAGGAAGCTGCGAAAGTACTGCATGAATTAGGGGCAAAATATGTACTTATGAAGGGCGGACATGCAGAGTATCAAGGCAATGAAGTAATTGACTTACTCTTTGATGGAGAAGAGTTTATCGAATTTAGAAGTGAACGGATTCCTTCAAAGCAAACGCACGGAAGCGGGTGCACATTTGCTTCAGCCGTTGCAGCAGGACTTGCGAAAGGATACTCGATTGAAGAGGCAGTTCAAGAAGCAAAACGATTTATTAGTATAGCAATTGAAGAGCCATTGAATATTGGAAGTGGTCATGGACCGACGAATCATTTTGCATACAAATTGAATAAAGCATAAGCATAAAGAAAGGAAAAGTCAGTTTTACAACTGGCTTTTTTTCTGTTTACTTTTTCAAAATACAGGAGTAATATATCAGCCAGAATACATTTTTTTGTAAACGCTGAGTCCAAATATACGGAGCGGAGGAACCAATTTGTGCAGTGTCACTAGGGGTGAATCTTTCAATTTTGAAAGTAGGGCTACTCTCAAAGTCCGAATCCGACAGCTAACTTCGTAAGCGTCTTGAGAGAGGACGGTGCCATGATGGATACATCACTTCATCGATCTGATTAGTATAGGGGAATATCAATCTATTTTTGAGTTCTTTTATATTAAGGAGGATGAGGTACATGGAACTAACACTTATTTGTGTTGGAGGAGAAAGCAAGATAAATAGTTTAAGAGACCTAGTTGCATTTCAACATGAGTTAATTATTTTTACAGCAAATGAAGAGATAGCGGCTGAAGTTAGGAATTGTGGATTTGATTGGACGTATAGTTGTAGTAAGGAGCAGGATTTTACTAGTATTTGTGAGAGTATTAAGAAGGTGATTTTACTAGGGGATGAGCTTCCAATTGTTAGTTTCTTCACCGAACACATTCGCTTTTCTTTTCAAGCACCTATTACTGTTGTTACAAGGAATAAACGATATCCAGCGAGGCTCTATGAAACAATTGGAGCTAAATTTGTTGTGTTTACGAATTGTGATAATATTTCTTTTTTATTTTTTGAATAGGGTGGGGGAGAAGAAGATGAAGGTGTTGCTACTAGGAGATATAGCGAATCGTTGGGCGGTATCAGTAGAGCGAGTTCAAGAATTGATGGTGCTTGATCCAATTTTTCCAAGGCCATATATCATATTGCCATCGAAAGACGCTTTATATTTAAAAACAGATGTTATCGAATATGAGCAGCTACATGCAGAATTGTCACAAGTTTATATTCGCGGGAGAAATTTACGTGCTTTTTTACGAGGAGAATAAATAGTGAGTGAAAAAAGAGCGAATGCGAAGTGCGACAAGCTATGCACTTCATGTCATTCGCTCTTTTTATTGCGTATTTAAAAGGTCATTTCTGTGAAAAAGAAAGAAAAGAAGAGAAAATAGATGAAAGAATATTAATAATACTCAATGTAAGCGCTTAAACAGATAGATATTTTCTTATTTTCAGTAATTTCCCTCTTTACAAGTGAAATATAGAGGAGTATATTTACTCTCATAAATCATTCATAAAATTTCCAAAAAAACCTAAAATCGCTGAGTTCCAGAAATGGAGCGGGGGAACCAATTTTGTGCATCGTCACTTGGGGTGAATCTTTCAGTTTTGAAAGTAGGGCTACTCTTTAGGCCCGAATCCGACAGCTAACCTCGTAAGCGTTTAGAGAGGAGGTTTACTTTGTGTTGTTCATTTCGAACACTAAGTAGAGCTTAGTGTTCTTTTTTTGATAATCAGGTGGTAAATTTTTACAAAAAGAGAGGGATAGCTATGTTAGATGTTGTAATGATCGGGATTTTTGTTGTATTAGTTGCATCGATGGCAAGTCTTGCAAGTTGGTCAGATAAAGTTGTGAAAGAAGGGAAGCAATCATGATGATTGCCTTATCGGTTATTGTTGCAGCAATTACGGTGTACTTAGTGTATGCATTATTAAATCCAGAAAAGTTTTAATTAGGGGGAATTATTCATTATGATTTGGGTCGCAGTCGTTATTACAATGCTGTTGTTTATTCTTGTGGCAAAGCCAATGGGAATTTATTTAGAGAAAGCCTTTCAAGGTAGTGAAAAGCTAGATAAAGTATTCGGGCCTTTTGAAAAACTTATTTTTAAAATTACGGGTGTAAAAGAATACAATCAAACATGGAAACAGTACGCATTGTCATTAGTTTTATTAAATGGATTTATGATTGTTGTCGTATATTTCATTTTCAGACTACAAGGGGTATTGCCATTAAATCCAGCACACATTGAAGGAATGGAGCCTACGCTCGCTTTTAATACAGCAATTAGTTTTATGGCTGATACAAACTTACAGCATTATAGCGGTGAAAATGGTTTATCTTATTTATCACAATTAATCGGAATTACATTTTTAATGTTTGCAGCACCGTCAACGACGTTAGCACTCGTTATGGCATTTATAAGAGGGCTCGCTGGAAAAGAACTCGGTAACTTTTTCGTTGATTTTACGAGAGCATTAACGAGAGTATTTCTTCCTATCGCATTTATTGCGGCACTAGTCTTTGTCGCACTTGGCGTACCACAAACGTTAGACGGGGCCGTTACAGCACAAACAATTGATGGGGCAAAGCAAAGTATATTACGCGGGCCTGTTGCATCATTCGTTTCCATTAAGGAACTTGGAAATAACGGCGGTGGATTTTTCGGAGCCAACTCTACTCATCCTTTCGAAAATCCAGGGCAAATGAGTAATATTTTGCAAATGATGCTTATGATGTTATTGCCAACAGCACTTCCATTTACGTACGGGCGAATGGTAGGAAATAAAAAGCAAGGACGTATTCTTTTCGTATCATTATTCATGGTGTTCTTACTAGGATTTATTACAATTACGACATCTGAATTACATGGGAATCCAGTATTAAACGAAATGGGTATCCAGCATGTACAAGGAAGTATAGAAGGAAAAGAAGTTCGATTTGGAACAGTATTTTCTTCCCTTTATGCGACAGTAACGACAGCTGCGGAAACAGGTGCTGTTAATACGATGCATGATACGCTGACACCGATTGGCGGTTTAGTACCACTCGTAAACATGATGTTAAATACAGTATACGGCGGCGTTGGAGCAGGTTTTGTGAACATTATTATGTATGCGATGATCGCAGTCTTTATATCTGGATTGATGGTTGGACGGACGCCAGAGTTTTTAGGAAAGAAAATTGAAGGTAAGGAAATGAAATTAATTGCGGTAACGATATTATTTCATCCACTTCTCATTTTAGGATTTTCAGCGTTAGCCCTTTCGACGCATTTAGGAACAGACGCAATTTCTAATTCCGGTTTCCATGGTTTAACGCAAGTTGTATACGAGTATACATCGTCAGCTGCGAATAACGGATCTGGATTTGAAGGATTAGCGGATAATACACCGTTTTGGAATATTACAACTGGTTTAGTTATGTTTTTAGGGCGCTATTTCAGTTTAATTACGATGTTAGCTGTTGCAGCTTCCTTAAAAGAAAAGACGGTTGTGCCAGAAACAGTCGGAACGTTCCGTACGGATAATAGTTTATTTGGCGGCATTTTCATCGGAACAATTGTAATTGTCGGTGCATTAACATTCTTCCCGATGTTAGTACTCGGTCCAATTGCAGAATTTCTTACATTGAAGTAATGGAGGGTAAATGATGAGACCGGTAGTAGTAAAAGAAAAACAATTAAATGAGTCACAAATACATGCGGTAGAAGATGAAGTTAGACAAGCGAAAACGATGGATCGTGATATCGTAACACATGCGATGAAGCAATCCTTTGCGAAATTGAACCCGAAAGTGATGGTAAAGAATCCGATTATGTTTGTTGTAGAAATTGGATTTATCATTACGTTCATTTTATCTTTTCTTCCAAGTCATTCTAGTAGTGTACCAGGATGGTTTAATATAACAGTTTCTCTCATTCTCTTATTTACAGTTTTATTTGCTAACTTTGCAGAAGCGTTAGCGGAAGGACGAGGGAAAGCGCAAGCCGATTCTTTAAAACAATCGAAGAAAGATGTGTTTGCAAATGTTGTGAAAGAAAATGGAGATATCGTCCAAGTTTCAGCAACTGATCTGAGAAAAGGTGACGTTGTTATCGTAAAACAAGGAGAAATGATTCCTAGTGATGGTGAAGTAATCAAAGGATTAGCGTCTGTCGATGAATCTGCAATTACAGGGGAATCAGCTCCTGTAATAAAAGAAGCAGGCGGTGATTTTTGTTCCGTAACAGGCGGTACGATGGTCGTAAGTGATGAAATTACAATTGTCATTACAAGTAATCCTGGTGAATCATTTATCGATAAAATGATTTCGTTAGTAGAAGGGGCTGCACGTCAAAAAACGCCGAATGAGATTGCTTTAAATACAGTATTAACGAGTTTAACTCTTATTTTCTTAATCGTTGTTGTAACGTTGCCGATTTTTACAAATTATTTAGGATTTCAAATTGATACAGCTGTGCTTGTCGCATTGTTAGTTTGTTTAATTCCAACGACAATTGGTGGGTTATTATCGGCAATTGGTATTGCTGGGATGGATCGGGTGACAAAGTTTAACGTGTTAGCAATGTCAGGGAAAGCAGTAGAAGCTGCGGGTGATATTAATACAATTATTTTAGATAAAACAGGTACGATTACTTTCGGGAACCGGATGGCACATACACTGCTTCCTGTAGGAAATGAAACGATTGAGCAAGTTGGAAAATGGGCTGCGATTAGTTCTGTTTTAGATGAAACACCAGAAGGTCGATCTGTTATCGAATATGTAAAAACGAAGTCTCTATCATATGATAGAGCACTTGCAGAACAAGGTGAATTTGTTCCGTTTAAAGCAGAAACGAGAATGAGTGGTGTTGATTTACAGGACGGAACGAAAGTAAGAAAAGGTGCTGTCGGTGCCGTTATTGAATGGGTTAGGTCACAAGGCGGAACAATTCCGAAAGATGTAAATCAAAAAGCAGATTTCATTTCAAAAGAGGGCGGAACACCACTTGTAGTTGCAGTGGATAATCGTATTTACGGTTTAATTTATTTAAAGGATACAGTAAAACCAGGTATGCGTGAGCGTTTTGAACAGCTGCGTCAAATGGGGATTAAAACGGTCATGTGTACAGGTGATAATCCGTTAACAGCAGCAACGATCGCAAAAGAAGCAGGGGTAGATGAATTCGTTGCCGAGTGTAAACCAGAAGATAAAATTGCTGTTATTAAAGCAGAGCAAGATAAAGGGAAACTTGTAGCGATGACAGGTGATGGTACAAATGATGCTCCGGCATTAGCACAGGCCGATGTTGGATTAGCGATGAATAGTGGGACGACAGCTGCGAAAGAAGCGGCGAATATGATTGACCTAGATTCGAACCCGACAAAAATTATTGAAGTTGTAGGAATTGGTAAGCAATTGTTAATGACGCGTGGTGCGTTAACGACGTTTAGTATTGCGAATGATATCGCAAAATATTTTGCAATCATTCCAGCAATGTTTACACTTGCGATTCCGCAAATGGAAGCATTAAACATTATGAAATTAACATCACCACTGTCAGCTATTTTGTCAGCATTAATATTTAATGCAGTTATTATTCCATTACTCATTCCGTTAGCGATGAAAGGTATCGCATATAAACCGATGAGTTCGAATGCACTACTTGGCCGAAACCTATTTATTTATGGGCTTGGCGGAGTTATTGTACCGTTCATTGGAATTAAAGTAATTGATATGATTGTCGGCTTGTTCATATAAGGAAGAGGGGAAAAAGATGGCGAAGAAACAAAGTATACTATCACCGATTGTCCGTATTACTTTTACATTTCTAGTCTTATGCGGACTTGTATACCCGCTTATTGTTACTGGTGTTGCACAAGCAGTAATGAAGGATAATGCGGATGGAAGTCTAATATATAATGATAAAAACGAAGTGATTGGTTCTAAATTAATCGGTCAAAATTTCACAGATCCACGTTATTTTCAGGGGCGTGTTTCTAGTATTGAATATAAAGCAGAAGCATCAGGGTCTAATAACTATGCACCGTCTAATCCAGATTTAGCGAAGCGAGTAGAGAAAAGTATTGAAGAGTGGAAGAAACAAAACCGAGCCGTTCCAGTTACAGAAGTGCCGATCGATTTAGTGACGAATTCAGGTTCAGGGCTTGATCCTGACATTAGTCCGAAGGCGGCTTCCGTACAGGTGGAGCGTATCTCAAAATTAACGAATATCCCGAAAGAAACGCTAAATCAATTAATTAAAGATCAAACGGAAGGTGCGGCACTTGGTTTATTTGGAGAAGATCGCGTGAACGTTTTAAAGTTAAATTTAGAATTACAGAAACTAATGAAATAGTAACAGTGCTACCTCAATCTAATGGATTGAGGTAGCGTTGTTTCGAAAGAAAGGTTGTGTGTGTGTTGTATGCAGATGACTACAACCCGACGTTTCAAAGGCGAACGCCAGAGGAATATTTAGAATATATTCGGCAGCAAAATCGCGGACAGTTAAAGCTATATGTAGGAGCAGCTCCAGGAGTAGGGAAAAGTTATAAAATGCTCTTTGATGCAAGAGAGATGAAAAAAGACGGTATGGATATTGTCATTGGTTTAATTGAAACGCACGGAAGAAAAGAGACAGAAGAAGCAATTGCCGATTTAGAAAAAGTTCCTTTAAAAGAAATAGAGTATAAAGGGAAAGTATTTTATGAACTCGATGTGGAAGGAATTATAAAACGTGCACCGCAAGTAGTTGTTGTGGATGAACTCGCACATAGTAATATTCCCGGGTCTAAAAATAAGAAGCGTTATATGGATGTACAGGAATTGTTAGATGCTGGTATATCCGTATTGTCAGCGTTTAATATTCAACATTTAGAAAGTGTTCATGACATTGTAGCTCAAATTACGAATGTAAAAGTAAGAGAACGTATTCCAGATTTTATTTTACAAAAAGCAAATGAGATTCAGCTTGTCGATGCAACGCCCGAGGTATTAAGGAAGAGATTAATAGACGGAAAGATATATAAGGAAGAAAAAATAGAGCAAAGCTTACAAAATTTCTTTACGCTTAATAATTTAGGAGCACTCAGGGAATTATCACTTCGGGAAGTTGCCGATGATATGGACGAGAAAATTAGCCAAACCGTTATAGAACCGATTGGCGTAAAAGAAAAAATTCTCGTTTGTGTACAATACAGTTCAACAGCAGAGAAATTAATAAGAAGGGGATGGCGCATGGCAGATCGGTTAAACGCTGAATTGTATGTATTAAATGTTGAAAGAGAAAATATAGACTCTCTTTCAGCTGGTAAAAAGCAAACAATTGCAGAGTGGAAATCGCTAACGAATCAATTTGATGCGAGTTTTGTGTTAGAAGAGGCAAAAGGAAGAAAGCCAGCGGATGTTATTATTGAAGTTGCGAAAAGACTACAAGTAACGCAAATTTTACTTGGGCAATCGGCAAGAACGCGTTGGGAAGAAATTCGAAAAGGTTCTATTGTAAATGAAATTATGAGACAAACGAAACATATTGATATTCATATTGTTGCGGATCAAAGAGCTTAAAATAGAGACCATCTGTAGGTCTCTATTTTGCTTTTTGTACAGCATGAAAATGTAGCATTTTCATTGCGCATAAAATGATAAGTAGAAATGTAATTGCACCTAGGAAGAAAATCCAAAAGTAATTTTGATTAAATAAAAGAAATCCACCTACAATAGGTCCAGCACCCATACCGAGATAGCGGATGAAGTTGTATATACCAATAGCTGTTGCACGTTCTTGTACGAATTCGTCCGTTAATAAAGTAGTGTGAGTTGGCATAGAAAGTCCCATGCTAAAACCATATAAAGAGGTGATGATAGTGATGAATGGGATGTTGATGCTATATGTGAAAGAGAATAAAGTGACACATATAATATTGAAGAAACTAGTGATGAATAAAACCTGCTTTGTTGTGAGCTGTTTTTGCAAAAATTTGTAGCAATAACTTCCTAGCATAATAGAAAGAGACATTGGTACAAACATAAGACCAATTTCACTTGCAGTTAGGTGAAATAAATTTGTTAAAATGTTCGGCAAAAAAACGAGGAAGCAAAAGTAAATACAAAATTGAATGAAGCCAATAAGAGTAATAGAAAATCTAGTTTTATTTTTTAAAATAAACCAGTAATTCTTTTTTGCTTGAGGTTGCTTCATTACAGTTGGTTTTGTTTCTGGAAGTAGTGAAGAGTTTATAATTAATAAGAGAATGCCAAGTATAGATAAAAACAGAAATACGGATAAGTGGCCATTTATACTGCCGAGATAACCACCTATGAGAGGGCCAATCGCAGGAGCGAGCGCAAGTAACATTTGGTAAAGGCTCATTGCTTCTCCTCGTTCTTTCCCTTCAAACAAATCACCGATAATCGTTGCTGCGACTACAGGTATAGCTGCTATTCCTATAGCTTGAACAACTCTAAAAAATAGAAATAAATAAACATTCGCCGAAAAAGCACATCCGATTGAACCAATTGTACTAATGATTAAACTAGGAATAAGGACAGATTTTCTTCCCTTTGTGTCAATTAAAGGCCCATATACGAGCTGCATAATTGCAAGAACGAATGTGAAAAGTGAAACTGTTAAATTTATAAGATAAAGAGAAGTGTGAAAAGAACCTTGAATCATAGGCAAGATAGGTGTGTAAATATTTTGAGCGAAGGAACCGAGTAAGGCACTAATACAGACAACATATAAAATGAGATTTAGTTTGTTTTTTTTCATTATGTTAACCTCCTTGTTTTTTAGTTTCCTAGGAAACTAAACTTATTTTAACATCATTTTCTCACTTGTAAATATGAAAAAATGATTTTACAATGATATATAGTTGAATTGTTTCTTTGGAAACTTAGGGGGCGAACGGATTGGAGCATGCAACGAAACAAATGGAAATACTTTCAGACATTCGTACACTTTTGCATAAAAAAGAAGAACATTTGAAAGGACAAAATGAGAAGTTTCTTCGTGAGACAGGTATAAGTGGTATGTCTTTATCTGAGTTACATGTGATCGAGTGTATCGGAAAAAATGGTCTGATGAATGTAACGGCAATTACGACAGAAATGGGAATGACGAAGGGCGCAATCTCTAAAATTTGTACAAAGTTGTTCCAAAAGAAATTTGTTGAGAAGATGCAAATGTTAGACAATCAAAAAGAAATTTTTTTTCGCTTAACGGAAAGTGGAGATGAAATATATAAAGCTCATGATAAATTGCATAAACAAGCTGAAGAAAAGTGGCTGTTACTTTTAGATGGATATACGAAAGAAGAGCAAGATTTTATTCAAAGGTTTATAAAGGATGTCACCAATCATTTGGAAATATAATTGGAAGAAAAAACTCCTTCATTTCAAGCCTTTTGAATATAAATTCTAAAAGAACTCATATATAATAGAAAAAGATACTTAACATAGTGAATAATTAAAGAGTCAATATATAAGAGGAGAGAATAACATGCTTGAAAATACGGGGTTAGTATTGGAAGGCGGCGGTATGCGTGGTGTATATACGGGCGGGATATTAGAATACTTTATGGAACAAGATTTATATTTTCCATATGTAATCGGTGTATCAGCTGGTGCTTGTCATGCAGCGTCGTATCTTTCCAGACAAAGAAATAGAAATAAAACAGTGAATATTGATTATGCATCACACCCGCAATATTTATCGTATAAAAACTTATGGAGAAAACGTCAGCTATTTGATATGGATTTTATCTTCCATGAAATTCCAGAAAAGCATGTGCCTTTTGACTTTGAAACATATTTTAATAGCCCAGAGCGTTTCCTTGTAGGCACAACAGATTGTGAAACAGGACAGTCTGTTTATTTTGAAAAAGAGGGAACGAATGATGATGCATTAAATTTATTACAAGCATCTAGTTCATTACCTTTCATTGCACCGGTAGTAAACTACCGTGGTAAGCAGTTATTAGATGGCGGGATTTCTGATCCGATTCCAGTTCGTAAAGCACAAGAAGATGGGTTTAAAAAATCAGTCGTTATTTTAACGAGAAACCATGGTTATGCTAAGAAAAAATCAAAGTTTGGATGGGTGGCAGCGAAAGCTTATAAAAAATATCCGAACCTTGTTAACACGATGTTGAATCGTTATGAAGTGTATAATGAAACACTTCACTACATTGAAAAAGAAGAGCAAGCAGGTAATTTATTTGTTATTCGCCCAGAAGTGCCGCTTCAAGTTGATCGTATGGAAAAAGATACAGCAAAACTACAAAATCTATATGAGCAAGGCTATAAAGATGCAAAGAGACAGTTTGCAGATTTACAGTCGTTTTTACAAAAATAAGTATTAGGCTGCGGAGAAGAGTTTCTCCGCAGCCTTTTTTATGATTGGTTTCAATTACAAATATTGGTTATTTGTGGGTTTTTTTATGGTATAATATGGATAAGTGTGTGTGGAGAGGTGATACATATATATGGAAAATGTATATAAAGGGCTTAGACATACTGGATTTACTATGATGCTTATTTTTTGTGGTGTGTTTCTACTGCGTTGGTTCATTCGTGATGAAATGCTACTAGATCAGCTTATTGGGTGTAGTGTAGGGATGATAATGGTTATTTCATCAATTTTCATTCAAAGGTATAGTAAAGAATTACAGGTAGAAGAGAAGTATTAAAATGTTATAAGCTCCTTCATATTTTGGAGGGACCGCTATAGTTTGAATGATTGTTATAAAAGAAAAGTAGAGCATCGGATTTCGATGCTCTACTTTTTTAATGTGGTAAGAAAATTAATTGATAAGCGAACAAGATTCCGAATACATACACAAGTGGGTGCACAGAACGGAATTTACCTTTTGCCACTTTCATAAGTGGGTATGAAATAAATCCAAGTGCAATACCTGTTGCGATACTTGATGTAAGTGGCATGCTTAAGATTACTAAGAATGCTGGGAATGCCTCATCAAATGAGTCCCAATCAATGTGACGAACTGAACCCATCATAAGACTACCAACGATAATTAATGATGGTGCAGTAATAGCTGATACACCAGAAACGGCACTTACTAATGGTCCGAAGAATGCTGCTAGTGCGAATAGAACAGCTACTGTAACAGTTGTTAAACCAGTACGACCACCAGCTGCAACACCAGCAGATGATTCAATGTAAGCTGTTGATGGTGTTGTTCCAAACATAGAACCGATTGTTGCTGAGAATGAGTCAGATAGAAGAGCTCGTCCAGCTTTTGGAAGCTTTCCGTCTTTCATAAATCCACCTTGTTGAGCAACGCCCAGTAATGTACCTGTTGTATCGAATAATGTGACAAGGAAGAATGAAAATACAACGCCGTACAATCCGTAGTTAATTACATCAGATACAGCAGTAATTGGATTTGAAACGATAATGCCTTCTGGTAATCCAGGCATTGATGTAACACCGTTTGAGAATGTTAATTGTCCTGTGAAGAAAGCGATAATACCAGTTAATAGCATACCGATAAATAGCGCGCCATTTACATTTAAAGACATCAGTACAATTGTAATTCCAAGTCCAGCTAATGCTAGTAGTACTGGAGCAGAGTGAAGGTCACCAAGTCCAACTAGGTTTGCATCATTTTTTGTAACGATACCTGTTAAACGTAAACCGATAAAGGCGATGAAAAGACCGATACCAGCAGTAATTGCATGTTTTAAGTTTTCAGGAATTGCTTCCATTAATTTTGTACGGAAAGATGTGAATGATAACAAAATTAAAATCATACCTGCTACGAATACAGCAGAGAATGCAATTGCGAAAGTCATGCCTTCATGAGCTTTTACAACAGAGTAAGAGAAGTAAGCATTTAATCCCATACCTGGTGCAATTGCGATTGGTAAGTTTGTAAAGATTGCCATAAATAATGTTCCGACAACAGCAGCGATAATTGTTGCTGTAAATGCTTGTTCAAATGGAACACCTGCATCCCCAAGGATGACAGGGTTTACGACAATGATATATGCCATTGTTAAGAAGGTAATAATACCTGCCATAATTTCAGTTTTAATAGAAGTTTTATGTTTTGAAAGGTTAAACATATAAACATCCTTTCTGTTTACGAATAATTTTCACAACAGTTATATATAATATTCGTTTTTTAACTATTTTGCAATAGTTTTGCATAAAAAGTTTACAACAATTCATATTTTGTGTCTTAAATTCGAATATTAATCGTAAAACGATTTGTGAATTTCCGTTTTTATTGTGCGCATATTATAAGGAAAAGGAGCTGAAGGAAGTTATGCCACAGCAAAAAAACTTTTTAACAATGCCAGCCCAACATCAAAATAAACAGCCTGGTATTGAATCATTAATGAATCCACTTCCGCAGTTTGAAAATCCAAATTATAAAGGAAGCGAAAAGTTAAAAGGAAAGAATGTATTAATTACAGGGGGAGATAGTGGAATTGGACGAGCTGTTTCCATCGCTTTTGCGAAAGAGGGAGCAAATATTGCGATTGCGTATTTAGATGAGGAGGAAGATGCAAATGAGACGAAACAGCGTGTTGAAAAAGAAGGCGTAAAGTGTGTATTGTTGCCGGGGGATTTAAGTAATGAACAGCATTGTAAAGACATTGTAGAAGAGACCGCCCGGCAGCTAGGTAGTTTAAATGTTTTAGTAAATAATGTCGCGCAGCAATATCCGCAGCAAGGACTAGAGTATATTACAGCAGAGCAACTAGAAAAAACGTTTCGTATTAATATTTTTTCTTATTTTCACGTTACGAAAGCAGCACTTTCTCATTTAAAGCAAGGAGATGTCATTATAAATACGGCGTCTATCGTTGCATATGAAGGAAATGAAACTTTAATTGATTATTCTGCAACGAAAGGAGCTATCGTTGCTTTTACAAGATCTCTCTCTCAATCGTTAGTGCAAAAAGGAATTCGTGTAAATGGTGTTGCGCCAGGTCCGATTTGGACACCTCTTATTCCATCGAGCTTTGATGAGAAGAAAGTGTCACAGTTTGGAAGCAATGTTCCGATGCAAAGACCTGGTCAGCCATATGAATTAGCACCAGCATACGTATACTTAGCATCTGGCGATTCATCCTATGTTACAGGGCAAATGATACATGTAAATGGGGGCGTTATTGTAAATGGATAGTTTTCATTTATAAGAGCAAAGTAAAGTTAATTCCACTTATTATAGTGAGCGCTAGGGGAGGGATATAGATGAAAAAATTATGTTTCGTCATACTATTATTTTTCATCCTACCGGTTAGTGCTTTTGCTGATACAGATCATTTAATATTAGTGAATCTTACGACAAACCAATTATCTTTTTTTGAAAATGGAAATTATACAAAAACATTCCCCATAACAACTGGAAGAGACCGTACACCTACACCTGAAGGGAATTTTTGTATTATAACTAAATATAAAAATAAAGAATACCATCGAAAAAAAATAGCTGGGGGTGCACCGAATAATCCTCTCGGTACGCGTTGGTTAGGTCTGGATAAAAAGGAGTATGCAATTCATGGAACAAATCGAGAATGGACGATTGGAAGTAGGGAATCAAATGGCTGTATTCGTATGCATGACAGGGATATACAATGGTTATATGACCGGGTACAATTACAAACAAAAGTAATCATTTCTCGTTTTCATACGAATCCAGAATATGAGGCAAATAAGCTTGGTTATCGCGTTGTGAGCTGGAACGGTCGTAAAGTAGAAGAAGAGCAAATTGGCGTGCTTACGTTAGTAGACCGTGCTGATATATATTGGCAAGAACCAAATGGACAGTTAACGAAAGTGAAAACGGTATTGCCGAATGAAAGATACAAGGTGTATTCAAAACGAAAAGATGGAATATATTATATAGGAAACAATTTGTATATTATGGATGAAACAGGAGAGAAAATTCGTTATGAGCAAATTCCTTCTTCGATTTTAAGTAATATATATAAACGAAAATATAGTGTTTCGTAATGGCTACCGTATTATAGACGGTAGCTTATTTCTACTTCGAGTTTAACTGCAACTATTGTATTTTGCTGAATATAATACAGTACAGATAGGGGGCGGTTACATTATGAAAAGTGAATTTGCTTTTAAAGTTTTCTTAGTAACGACCTGTTTATTTATCGTGTATTTGTATGCGTTTCTCGTCTTTTCGTTTTATGTTCCATATGTTGATTTAATATTGTTCTTTGGATTTATTTGGGCATTTGTGAAAGCAAGAGAAGGAGAGAAGAGTATATATCGGCGTATTACCCTATGCGGGACAGTTGTTCTCGTTATTTTGTACTTTTTTATGATGCATGATTTTTGGAGAGGAATGTAAAAAAGCATACGAGTAGTCGTATGCTTTTTATGTTTAATATTTTGGCTTAAATGTATGGCAACAAGTTTCTACACTCGTTGCTACAGAGCTTTCTAGCGTCTCGTTTGTTAAAACAGCGCTTGTATATGAATCATTTGTATTCGAACCAGCTTCTTGTGCATCAGGTTGAACAACGATTGCACTTGCTTGACAAAAGTTACCTTGTCCCCAAAATGAGCAATTGGAAACAGAGCATTTCACTTCTGGCATAAAACCCCCTCCTTATACATTAGTTTGGGATTTTACGCCCATTTCATGTGTAGAAGGAGTTTCCTTTTCTCGTTATTTTTTCGTTTGCTCAAGCCATTCTTTTAATTTGTCTTTCGGTTGTTCACCACTAATACGGCTCACTTCTTTACCATCTTTAAAATGAATGATTGTTGGAGTGCCTTTAATTTTATATTCATCCCAAGGAGCATCTAATTTTTCAATATCCATAACTTTCATATCAACATTCAAGTCTTTAGCCATCGGTACTACGATGGGAGATAATTTTTGGCAATGAACGCAAGATGTTTGATAAAAGTATACTGTTTCTTCTTTTTTCTCTTTTAAATTCTTTTGAAGATCTGAAAGAGAGATTTTATTTGTGTAGTAGTCAGGACCACCAGTTGGACTACCAGTAGCATTATCAATTTTTTGGCTAGTTGCAGCATTTTTTTCTTCCATTTGTGTGACAGCAAAAATTGCTGCAAACAGGGCGATAATAATACCACCAAATATAAGCATTTTTTTCATTCTTTCATCTCCTTATTTGTTTTTGATTACGATGAAGCTACAAACAGCGATTGTGATAAAGCCGATAAGTGCTAAAAACGGGATTGTCACAAAGCCGAACCAGTTTATGTATTCTCCCGTACAAGGTACGCGGCCGCAAGCTGCCCCAGCAGCTGAAAATGCTGCGATTTTTTGAATTGCATAGTGATATAAAGAAATACAAGCACCAATACTTGCAATTGGTAAAGAATAACTTGCAATGCGATAGTCTTTTTTTACTACAGCGATACCAATCCATAAAACGAATGGATACATAAAAATACGTTGATACCAACAAAGGACACAAGGCTCAAATTTCATGATTTCGGAAAAGTATAGACTTCCTAATGTAGCAATAAATGAAGCTCCCCATGCAGTAAGTAAAGCATATTCTTGCTTTTTTTCTCGTCCCATATTTTATACCTCACTTATAATAGTTACATACTAAATTATAGTATGAAGTGGCACAGAAAAGAAAGAAAAAATATGTTTATCAATAAAAGTTTTATAAGAGGAAACTTTTATTGATATAAACATTTTAAAAAAGCGCTATTCTCCAGAAGAGAATAGCGCTATATTTTACATTTGAATTTGCTCTACTTCTTCTACATGTGACTTTTGGGATGCGTGGTCAATATATTGAAATAGGAGCTGCAATTGTTTATCAACTTCTGGTAATTCTTTACTGTATTGATAAGCATGTAAAAAATGCTCAATACGCTTAGAAAATAATTGATCGTTCGTCTGAACCATGAGAACGAGTAATTTATCCCAATTACAGCAATACGTGTAATAGAGAGCTTTATCATAGTCGTTATATGTTTGCACTGTGTACCCTCCTTACCGAGAGTTATATATAGTGTGTGATAAGTAAGGAGAAATACACTTGAAAGAATTTGTTAAGAAAAAAAGTGAATGAAAAAAACGAGGTATTTCCTCGTTTTTAAGCTTTTGGCATTGGCGTAGGTGTTGGTTTGCCATAGCCTTCTTTGTATTTATTGTCAATATAGTTACGAATTTCAAGCGTTGATTTTCCTTTTTGTTTCATCGCAGCCGATTCAACTGCGATTTCTAGGCAATTGACGCAAGTCGTTGCATGGGAATCCCAAACAACTTCACCATTCTTCTTAATTTCACGAATAAAGCAGTTTTTATTATTTTTATGTCCTACACTTTCACCGCAACCGCAGTAACATGGAATCCAATCTAATAACTCTGCATTTTGCCCAGCGACAGTGTAGATATCTTTCATTTGTGGATCAAGCTTGTCTAGGAAGGTAGGAAGTGTGTCGACTCCTTTTGTTTTTTCTTGAATGTCAGCTTGCTGAGTGTGCGATGCATGGTCATGCTCTTCTTTTTTTGATTCAGAAGATTTATTGTCATTTGTACCAGTACTTCCGCATCCAGCAAGAATTAAGCTTAGTACTGCAAGTAAAGAAAATACATACTTTTTCATTCGCTTGTCCCCTTTACAAATGTATTAAACAAATTGTATCAAATATCATGGTGCGTTGGGTGAAGATTTTTTCGACTGATTTTTAAAACGCCAACGTAGTGAATGGAATAGAAATAAAATTGGGATATAAGCGTATACGATATATAAACCAGCTTGAGACAGTACGGTATTTAATGCATTGATATCTTCACGGTTTGTGAAAAACAAAGACGAAATAAATATAGCAGCGATAAAAAATGGCAGTGTAATGTTAAAAGGTATGCGAAAAGACTTCTTGCTAATACAACAAGAAGACCAAATCGTTAAACAAAGATTAGGTAAAATAATAAGGTACCATAGGAAAATAATAATGTACTCAAACCTTTGAATAAAAGGAACCTTGATGATTTTTAGCATCGTTAATGTTGGCCAAATTGTATGATGTAGTTGTCCCTGGCTATAGTACATAAGGGACACAATCGCTAATATTACGTATAGAATGGTTGTAAAAGCAATACCGCTATGTGCCCATTTATTTAACGATTTTCCTTTTTTTATAAAGGGATAAAAGATAAGGATTGCTTCAAATCCAAGAAACTCTAATGCAGATGCTTTCGCTGCAGTAAAAATGTCTAAAGGTGCATGAGTTAGAATTGGGAAAATGTTACGGACATGTGCATATTTCATTGGGAAAACTAAGAAAAATAGAACGAAAATCGGTATGATAACGCCCCAAAAACATATTCCTGTTACAGAACGAAAGCCACCTCTAATTATGTAATAAGCTACAAGTAAAAATAGTAAAGTTAATTTCCATGGCTTAATTGTAGGAAAGACCCAAACCTGAATAACTTCAATATATGTACGAAGAACAGTAAGGCAAAATAATAGAAGGTATGCAGCAAAGCATACGGAAAAAAATGTTCCAATCCACTTTCCGAAACATGTCGTATGAATATTCATTAAATCATTATCTTTTTCTAACATTTTAAGCATACAAAATAAAACGATATGAGTTGCAATACCAGCGATAATAAGAGAAATCCAAGAATCATAACCGGCATATTGTGCAATAACTCTTTGGTATCCTAACACACCTACTCCGATTTGAAGGGAGTGTAATAGAAGGAATGTGAAATAAGGGGAAACAGTATGTGTTTTATCTTGTTTAGCCATGATAGCACCTCACTATTCTCCGATACCAGATTGTACGATATTAATTTTCACATGAACAGCAACGTCTACATTAGGATACATGTCTTGAATTTGTTTCATACTCCATTTTCTTGAATGACTACGAATTTCTTCTCGTATACCTATTGGATCAACTTCTTTTTCTTGGAATTGTTTTATTAATTCGCTTAAATCCTTCTCAAGCATTTTTTCTACATGTTTTTTTACGTAAGTTACATTTTCGTTCTTAGATAAGTCAAGCCAGTCGGGAGCATTTTTTATGAGTCCATTTAATTTTAAGTGGATGTTAACTTTCGGAATATCACTGGTGTCGGAAAGGGAACAAACACTTTTTCCAGATAAGTTTTGAGTAGCGATCAATCCTTTATGCTTACCTTGACGTATTGGAACTTCGTAGCGACCATTTTTCGTTGGATTAATAAGTAATTTTAATAAAAAAGATCCTTTTTTATCGGTGTACATAACCACTTTATCCTTTTTTAAAAAAGCGAGTCCTTTAATGGAAGCGGACTTGTCTTCTGCAACTTTAATATAAGGAAGAAATGGATCACATCCTGATGAATAAAAGTTATATAAAAAAATATTTAAAGCTGTCCGTGGGATTGTCTCGTTTTTTATATTTTGTTCCAGTAAATCAGATAGATAAAGTGATCCATTTGTTCTAACATGTTTAAGTAATTCTTCTGCTAAACCATCTACTAGTGCTAGTTGCACATCACGGCCAATGTTAGGATCACGTTGTAAGTTGTTAATAACATCTCCAATTCCACGTTCACCAAATGCCTTCCCAAATAGGACCACACGCATTTGACCTACAGCGATCGTATGTGGCGATTTGGCGTTTAGAAGGGAAGATATTGTTTCAATTGTACCTGCATGAGTTGATTGAGTTTCTGGTTTAGATTGTACTCCTTTTGTGTAATCGGGATATAAAATTGTCCCGCGAAATTTTTTATCTTTCATTATATCGAATCCACCTACGTGAATCATTCGCTGTGTATCAACTATATTTGTTTCTGTACAACCAGATTGAAAAATTAAAATGATAATGGAAAAGCATAATAAAATATTTTTCATTTCTCTTCACCGTCACGTTTTTCTTTCGCTTTGTTTGGGTCATAGCGCCATTTCTTTTTTGGTCTCAGAAAAGAGGCACGTCCAGCAGTTTGACTAAACGGCAAACGAAGGAGGCCTTCTGCTGTCCCTAAACCGCGGAATGGGTATAGAGGTAATAAATAAGGTGATCCAAGTGACTTTAAGCGAATTAAGTGAGCTAATATGAGCACGAATCCAACGATAAGACCTACGCCTCCAAAAGCTCCAGCTAAAATAATGAGGGGGAAGCGTAATATTCGGATAGTGGAAGACATTTTTACTGTTGGTGTTGTAAAAGACGCCAGTGCAGACAATGCAACAGCAATTAATAAAATCGTACTCGTTAAAGCAGCTTCAACAGATGCTTGCCCAATTACAATTCCTCCAACAATACCAATTGTTTGGCCGACTTTAGTCGGTAAGCGTGCTCCAGCTTCACGCAGTAATTCAATTGTAATTTCTAAAAAAAGAGCTTCCAAAACAGGTGGAAATGGTACATTGGCTCTAGAATAAATAATAGGGCCAAGTAAATCTGCAGGAATCATTTGATAATGATACGTTAATACAGCTGTGTAAATAGCTGAAGAAAATAGAGAGAAAGCTGCTCCAAAAAAACGAACCAATCTAAGAAATGAGCCTGCTATCCATGGTAAATAATAATCTTCTGGAGAGACGAAGAAATCAAGTAACGTCGCTGGTCCAGCTAATGCGTAAGGTGAACCGTCTGTTAAAATGACAACGCCCCCATTCAGTAATGCGTACACAGAGCGGTCTAACCGCTCTGTAGGTAGTAAAACAGGGAAGGGTGAGTTACTATTATCGCTAATAAACTGTTCAATCATAGTTGCATCAAAAGGAACATCAAAGTCAACGTCTTGTAAGCGCTGCATTGCAGTATTGATGTGTTGTTCATTTGTAATGCCTTCGATGTAAGCAACTATAACCTTTGTTTTGGATATAGAGCCAACTATAACTTCTTTGAAAACTAATTGCTCTGTTACTATGTTTCGGCGAAGTAAGTGTGTATTTGTATCAATATTTTCAACAAATCCGACTTTTGGACCGATTACACTATATTCATTTTCGGTATCGTTATATAAGCGTGTACCTAAAACTGAACTTTCAGCACGAATAAGTGCATATTCTGCTGCTTCAGCACCGTTTTTTATCTGTATGAGTACATACCCAACTAGTAATTTTTCACGAATATCATCGATAGAAGGATTGGTGATAATCCCTTCGAGTGTGACGATATTTGCTATGTCACTTATATTTTCAATGCGATCTAATTCTCTTTTTATAGGTGTTAAAATGAATCGATGAATGAGGAGTGATTCAGCTGTAGATTTATAATAAAACAAACATAGTGTCCCATCTTCTACGATGTTATAAGAAACGAAATCACTAGATTCTTTCATAGTGAGGATAAACTCTGGAATGGAACAGATTGTTTTTTTCTTCTTTTTAGACGATAAACGAAACATTTTCTCACCCCTTACTACATCATTTGCTTATGTTAGTTTTTGGGAAAGAGGGGAATTTATACTTGAAAATTGAAACTTTAATCAGTGGGGGGGCATCCCCCGCTGATTATTAGCCTTCACCAATCGAGCTTTTACGGGCAGCCCGAATCCCACCTAACTTCTTTGCTCTAGCCGAATTTTGAGGTGGGAGTTTTACTGCCCACAAATAGCGGGATAAAGAAAAGGAAGAGTAGTGAATACCTCTTCCTTTTTTGCGTATTAATTTGTTTTCTTCTCTTTAATAGACTTCACTAATTTAATCATCTCTGCTCGTATATCTTCTCTTTTAACATTTAATTTTTCCGCGATTTGTTTAATATCCATACTGTCTTTTTTCATTTTTAGTACATCATCAAGAGGGGTATTACTTTTTTGAGAGATGATTGTTAATACCGTGAGCTGACGTAAGCCGATATTATATTCTTTCATTTTTTGTTTTAGTCCATCTGGTGTGGATTTTTGCATCGTTGCTAATTGTTGCAGTAATGCTTTTTTTGTCTCCTTATTCATATGATGCTTTTTAAGCTTACTTGAATCTACACCGAAATGTTGTGCGGTTTTCTCCCAAGATTTATTTTGCTTATAGTAAGCTAAAACATCTTTAATTGCTTTTTTACTCATTCTTGCAATGTGGGCAGCTTTCCAAATTTCATGTTTGTTATAGCCGAGTTTTTCTAGCGACTGCATTTCTTCTTCTGAAATTGGTTTATGGTGATGCATTGTTACTTCTTTTGGCGTGGCAGCAGAAGCTGGGAAGGTGGATATCCCGCATAATAATGCTGCCATAGTCATACTTACTGCTATTTTTTTGTACATGTAAACTCCTCCTAGATGGATAATGTGGAAAACTTTACACATATCATTTCCATAAAATGTGAAAAACTTGTGAACAAGCTAAGTTTTTTTATTCACAGCATGAAATGACGTTTTTAGAAGTTTTCCAACATAAAACATTGATTAATAGTAAAAAACTAAGGTATAATCGAAATTGAAAATCAATATCACTAATAAACTTATACATATAGATAAAAATAAGGGAGAGAAAAATATGACTACATATACTTCCATTGCAAATGTCATTAAAGAAAGACGTTCTGTTCGTACATTTACAGATAAAGCAGTAGAAAAAGAGTTATTAATTGAACTATTAAACGACGCAACGTGGGCACCGAATCATCAACACCGTGAGCCATGGAATTGTAAATTATACATTGGAGAAGGCCGTCAGAAATTAGTAGATGCAGTATTAAACTCTTTCACAGAAGAAGAAAGAGCGAAACGCGGTAAAATTTTATCTGATCGTTTCTTAAGCACACCTGCACAAATCGTTGTATATATGAATGAAGATCCACGTCAAATTCAACGCGACGAAGATTACGCTGCAACATGTGCATTTATGCAAAACTTCCAACTGCTTGCTTGGGAACGCGGATTAGGTTGTGTTTGGAAATCAGGCGGATTAAACTACAATCCATTATTTATAGAAGGACTTGGTTTAACAAGAGGTCAACGCATCGTTGGAATTCTTCACCTTGGCTATTTCGATAAAGCACCAGAAGGAAAAGCTCGTACTCCGATTACGGAGAAGATGGAGATTATTGAAGGTTAATAGATGAGACATTCTCGTTTTTATGAGGATGTCTTTTTATTATGCAATCAATCCTCATGAAAGCAATGAGAGCGAATGCTGATAAAATTCCTTTAGTTTCTTTTTGTTGTAAAATTAAGTGGGAATATTTTTAAAGGTGAATATAAAAGATTGGATTGGGTGGGGGAAATGTATCAAAGTATAAAATATAATAAATACGAACTTCCAAAAAAATTTATAAGAAACGGAAAAGAATGCTTTTTTGATCCAATTAGAAAGAAGCTAATTTTAATTACTCCAGAAGAAATAGTGAGGCAACAAGTTATTCAGTTTTTAATTAAAGATATGCATGTTCCGAATGAATATATTGAGGTTGAAGTACCAATGTCTTATTTTAAGAAAGGCTTAAAAGGAAGAGCTGATATTATCGTTTATAGTGAAAGGGATAATCAACTTATCCCTGTGTTAATTATAGAATGTAAAGCAAATCTAGTTCCATTAACCGATAGTGTTTTTAATCAAGTTATTCGTTATGATGAAATGATTTTTGCGGATATGATTATGGTTACTAATGGTATTGAAACTATTTTTCAAGCATATTGTACAAGTACCGAATTATATAAAACTTTAGCGGTTCTCCCATCTTATAAAGAGCTGGTTGAGAGACAAGATCTTCAAGTTGTTCGGGAGAAACTGGATGGACTATGGGAGCGTCCTGTTTTTTATGATAATTATCCTTCGCAAATAATAGAAGAATTTAAAGGCAGGGGATGGATTGGGGAAGATACCCCTAGTCAGTCACATAATTTCATTGTTAACTTGATGGGATTACTAAAAGATCAAAGATATTCTTTACGCTCTCAATCTTTTAATAGTATTAATTTAATTGAAGATGGTGGATTGCGTTACATGTCTTATGGAAATGCAGCAGGTGGAACTTATACAGGAGATTATCGATACTTTATTGTTGAAGATAAAGAAGGCAACCATCAAATTGTTAGTATGTCTATATTTGCTACAGCAAAAACTATGAATGACCCCATTTACGGCACACGAAAAGGGATAACGTATTTGGTTGTCGCAATTGATGATTTTGATAAGAGTCACAACTCCTTGCAATTAAGCATTGATAAATATGTATCTGTAGGAAAAAAAGAATGTATGATATGGCACGATGGTACTTTGACGGCAGGGAAAAAAGGGGCTGTCAAAAGAGATAAAGTAATTCAATTTATAAAACAGAAAGCACCTGAGCTAGTAAATGAAGACAATCAAATTATTCTAGGAGTATTAGATCATTCTAGAGAATTTAAGTGGAAGCACAGAGATGTAAAACTCTTCGTGGCAAATTTGATTAAGTATGCGATATTAAGAGATGAGTTTCGAAAGGAATATAATTCTAGCCACAGCTTGAAACGAAAATCATGAACGAAGGCTAGGCTTCTATTGCTAAGGTGCTTTGAGGATATTAAAACATAGGAAAGAAATTTATCTTTGAGAGTCTAAGGTAGTGCTATTTAAAAGTTTAGAAAGGAGAATTTTTAATTTTCCAAAGAGCTAACTTTAAAAACGTTATTTTTGAATAGCTTTATAATAGGTAAATAAAGATATAAATTTTATTAACTATAGTAATAGTTTTGTAGTATAAAGAGGGGGGATTGTTTTGGCGATTTTATACCCAGAAATGGAAGTTGTTGAACAATTAAAGGTAAAGCCGACAGATGGAGAAATGTCTTTGTTGAGAATACTTCAAGTTATTCTAGATGATTCATATGAAGTGTTTTTTCAACCGTTTTTAAATGGAGAACGCCCAGATATTGTAGTACTGCGAAAAAAATACGGTGCCGTAATTATTGAAGTGAAAGATTGGGAATTGGATAGTTACCGTATAGATAAATCAGGAAACTGGTATGTAAAAAAGGATAATGGACCAATTAAAGATTGTCCTTTAAAACAAGTTGTTAATTATAAAAATAGTATGTATGACTGGCATATAGAAGGTTTACTAGAGCAGAAGATGTTAAATAAAAAATATTATGGACTTATTAAATGTGGGGTATATTTTCATAAAGAATTAGAAGTTAATGCGAAGAATTTCTTAATAGAACAAGATACGAAATTTATACAGATATGGGGGAGGGATACGAGTAATAAAATTTCTAATATCTTAGTAAATGAATCATCTTTATTTACAGACGAACTATATGAAAAAATTAAGAGTTGTTTAATGCCTTCTTTCCATGATTTAGAATCAGGTAAAGAGCCTATATATAATAAAAAGCAAAAACAACTACTCCAATCTAGTTCAAAGCACCAAAAGATAAAAGGAGTTGCGGGTTCAGGGAAAACCCTTGTCCTTGCAAGAAGATGTGTGAATGCATACAAAAGGACAGGGAGACGTGTACTTGTTCTAACTTTTAATATTACATTAAGAAATTATATTAAAGATCGAATTAGTGATGTTCGGGAGGATTTCGACTGGTCAAATTTTGAGATTAAACATTATCACCTCTTTATATCTAGTAAATGTAAAAAACATGGCATTAAGATAACACTTGGAAGTTTTGAGGATATAGATTTATTTAGTGGTGTAGAAAACAGGATTGAAAAGTATAGTGCTATTTTTATTGATGAAATACAGGATTTTAAATTTGAATGGCAACAGATTATAAGGAAGTATTTTTTAGAAGAGGGAGGGGAGTTTGTTCTTTTAGGAGATGAGAAGCAGAATATTTATAATCGAGAACTAGAAGAAGATAAAAAGGTGAAGACAACTATTTCAGGTGCATGGAACCAATTAAACACATCATATCGTTTAACTTCAAGGATATCTGATGTAGCAATTGAATTTCAAAAACATTTTTTTAAAGAGAAATATGAATTAGATAATATTGATCTCCAAGAGCAATTACAGCTCACTCTTGATGATGGTACACAATTACATTATTATTTTATAAAAAAATCTTTAGAGAATGAGAAATATATTAAATTTTTTGAAATTGTGTATAACATAATCGAGAAATTTGATGTACATCGAAATGATTTATGTTTTTTAGGGGCACAGATTGAATTATTACGAGAGTTGGACTATTACATAAGGTTATATCGCAAAGAAAAGACAACAAGAACTTTTGAGAGCAAGGAAGTATACGAACAAATTAAAGAGGATTATGACTGTAAGAGGCAGTTGGAAAAGTTAAGAAGAGAGAGGAAGTACAATTTTTGGATGAATGGCGGTACCACTAAAGTTGCAACTATACATAGTTTTAAAGGATGGGAAATCAATAACCTTGTACTATTTGTTGCAGAAGATATAAATAAAAGCGAAGATGAGGAAAAAATTGCAGTGGAAGAACTTATATACACTGGAATAACACGGTGTAGAAAAAATTTAATCGTCATAAATATTGGAAATAAAGAAATGCAGAGATTTTTCTCTAGTATAAAAGGGCAATTTGATTATTACTATATGTAAGTGAATTATGATATGAAGTATAGTGTTATAAAACTGTGAAATAGAAAGACATAAGCACGTTTCTAGTCGAATTTGTGCTTATGTCTTTTATTATCCAATAATCTTTTTAATATCAATTCTATAGGTTGAAGGAACTTGATGCATTTCTTGCAATTCATTACAGGCTTCCACATTTAATAAATAAAAATCTTTTTTTGACATGGATTTTTTAAAAAGCTCTTCATATGCCAGTTCAATATTACAGAGGAGGGGACGTTCTTCATAAATTGTACATGACCGATTGTCAATATCATAATGGATACAACAGCCATCACCTCTGTTTAAATGAGATAGGGAGTCAATACCTTGTATGTTTTGACAACAGATTCCACATTGGGTACAAGGAAAAGTTATCATAATGTGAATGACTCTTCACTTAGCATAAATGAATTGAATTCATCTTGATTTTTAAATTTAAACGAGACGTTTAAATTTTCGGCAAGTTGATGAATAGTCGCTTCTATATTTTCACCTGTATGAATCGTTTGTTTAACCAATCCAGTTACGTGTTCTATTTTTGCACCAGTTTCTTGATAAAAGTTACAAATACGTTCTTCTTCTTGTTTAATGTAATCGATAAGGACTTTACTTAATTCTTCAGCCTTTTTTCGTTCTTCAATTGCTAGTTCTAACTCTTGTTGAGCATGAGTGAATGCTCCATAAAGCTGTTTCATTCCTAGCATTGCGACGGTAGCGCCAACAGCTGCACCGACAGGGCCTAGAAGCATTGCTCCTGCTGCGCTGAATACAATTCCTGAAAAAGTGGTAACAGCGTTTTCACCAACTATTTCTAAAAATTCTTCAATAGATAATTTTTCTTTTATGAGTTGGTAGGAGCTTTCCGTTAGTCGAACAGCTGAAGAAGCAAGAGCTGCTGCTACGTTTCCTTTCATCATCACACTATCTTTACCAATAAATTTAATGCCATGAGCAATGCCTGCAACAGCAGCGCTTTTTCCAGCTTGTTTGCCACTATCTTTTCCTACTTGTATAAATCCATCTTTTATTTGCTTTTCGCTTTTACAAATCTCAACAGTTTGTTGTACAAGTGATACTCCGCCACCTACACATGCCCCTGCTAAAGCACCATTCATCATAGAAGAGAATGTTCCTTCAGCAAATGTATATATTTTTTCTTTTAGTGCGTATGTTTGTGGTTGATTTGCAGCTTTTAAAGCTTCCTCATATGTAGTGCCACCACTTGTAATGTTGTTTGCTTCTAGTTTTCCGTTTATGTGAGGAGCTGCTTGTTCGTAGTCTTTTGCATAAATACTTTGGGAATTTGCACGTTTCTCAACTAATTCTTTTACTTTATCAGCTTTTTCACTGTTAACTAAACGATCCATGTCCCCATACTTTTCGCTCGATACCATTCTTGCTAGTGATGCAGCTTTAGCACCAGACTTTGCTTGTACTTCTTTAATTAATGTATCACCATCTTTGATTAAGATATCAGCCGCGGCATGTGGATCTCCTAAAGAGTCTGTTGTAAAAGCACGCAAACTTTCACCTTTTAAGGCTGCGTCTTTATTAAATTTGGTTGCTTCAATAATTTCAAAAAGCCGTCCTTGTGTGATATTGGGTGAACAGTTCATATATTGTTTTGCTACTTTGGTTAGTGTATCCATTCCAGCAAATGTTTCAATAGTAGCATTTCCATAGCGCTCAATTTGCTCAGCTACAATTTGAGTTGCAAGAATATCTAGATTTTTCTTCATATGCAATTACCTAGTACATGTGTTGAATTGATTTTTCTGTGTTTTTAAGGACATCTTCTAAGATTTTGGAGCGTTCACCATTATCATCAATAACTGGTGTATCTAATAAATTTTTCAAGATAATCGCCAGTTCAGTAGTATAACGGATTGCAAGTTTTTCATCGTCGGTGAAGTTGCGATAGTCGATACCTTTTTCATTGATGATAGAACTCATTGTTGCAATATAGTCGCCAAAAAGATTATTTGTTTCAGTAGTTAAATCGGATAATTTGACAGTATAGGCTTTAATTTCTTGTAAAACAGAATTTGCACTATTTAATTTTTCAATTTCTACTTTGACTTCTTCTCTTTGAATTTTCATTTCTTCCAATTTCTTTTTGGTAGAGGCAGCGAAAATCACGCTTCCTAATGCTAAAGCAGGGGCAAGAGCAATCCCACCTAGAACAGCCATCCCCCCAGCCATTCCTAAACCCCCAGCAGCTAGTGACCCGCCACCTAAAAATGCTAACGTTGCATTGGTCGCAGCTACCCCGCTTAAAGAAGCGATAGCCGTTCCAGTTGAGGCTGCGCCAAATGTTGTAGCAGCTCCGAGTGCTCCAAAAGCTGCCAGTCCACCGCCAGCAATTGCGGAAACCCCCGATTTTAATAAATCAGATGCAGCGATAACTTGTTTTTCAATTTCCTGCATAAAACGTTTAGAATCAGATACATCTTCAAGGGAATCGATAGTAGTTTTATCTGTAAAATCAACATTTTTTAATTTCTTGAATTCTGAAATGAATTCTTTCATTGTGCCACTAAGGATGTTTAGTTTTAATTCTCCGTATTTTTCAAATTGAGTATTTGTGCTTTGACGTGCTTTGTCAAATGTGTTAAAAGAATTTTTGTAGCGCTTTTCTATTGATTCAGCAATATCTTTTGTTTCCTTCATATTTTTATATGATTCATGTCCTTTTTTTCCAGCAACTGCAGTGGCAACTGCAGCACCAGCAGCAACAACTAATGGAATAAATGGTAACGGCATTGAAATCATTCCTCTCCTGAGATATTTTTCCTAATAATTATAATTTAAATATCACGATATTATCAATAAAAGTTATATTTAAATTCTAATAAATAGATAAGAATATTTATTACCGTGTATGTATTTGCTTTTTGATGATTCTTTGATTAAGAGTGGTATATAAAATTATAAGGGATAAGTAATAAATGAAGTAACTACGTTTAGTTCTCATGAAAGCTTGTTCCTCATCATACACTTTCTTAAGGGAAAGTGTAAGGAGGGAAAATAATGAGAGCAAGTGACGATAAAGTATTGCAATATGCGATTGCGGAAATTACGGAAATTGCGACTGGCTTTGGGCTGGATTTTTATCCGATGCGTTATGAAATATGTCCAGCGGAAATTATTTATACATTTGGTGCATATGGGATGCCGACGAGGTTTTCACATTGGAGTTTTGGGAAGCAATTTTTTAGAATGAAATTACAATATGATTTAGGTCTTAGTAAAATATACGAACTCGTTATTAACTCTGATCCATGTTATGCCTTTTTATTAGATACGAACTCTTTAATCCAAAACAAATTAATCGTAGCGCATGTTTTAGCGCACTGTGATTTCTTTAAAAATAATATTCGTTTTTCAAATACGAAGCGAGATATGGTAGAAAGTATGTCAGCGACAGCTGAACGGGTGAAAGCTTATGAGCATAAGTACGGAAAAGCAGAGGTAGAAACATTTTTAGATGCCGTACTTGCCATTCAAGAACATATTGATCCGTCGCTTATGCGTCCGAAACTTGCATGGAGTATGGATGATTTAGAAGAGGAAGAAGTGGAAAAGAAAAAAGCATCACAATACGATGATTTATGGAATTTAGATGATCGAAATAAAAAGAGGGAACGATTGAATATACGCAAAAAGAAGAAGATTCCACCGCAACCAGAGAAAGATTTACTACTCTTTATTGAAGAATATAGCCGTGAGCTTGAAGATTGGCAGCGAGACATATTAACGATGATGCGTGAGGAAATGTTATATTTCTGGCCACAGCTTGAAACGAAGATTATGAACGAAGGCTGGGCTTCCTACTGGCATCAACGCATACTCCGTGAAATGGATTTAACATCTGATGAAGCAATTGAATTTGCGAAATTAAATGCAGGTGTCGTTCAGCCATCAAAAACAAGTATTAATCCATACTACCTCGGTATTAAAATGTTTGAAGATATAGAAGAGCGCTATAATAACCCGACAGAAGAAATGAAGCGACGAGGCGTCAAACCAGGATCTGGTCGAGACAAAATCTTTGAAGTACGCGAAATCGAATGGGATGTATCGTTCTTAAGAAACTACTTAAACAAAGATCTCGTAATGAGAGAAGATATGTACTTATTCCAGCGCCAAGGAAAAGAGTATAAAGTAATAGATAAAGAGTGGGAACATGTACGTGATCAACTCGTAAATATGCGTACAAATGGTGGATTCCCGTATTTAGTAGTAGAAGATGGAGATTATTTAAAGAACGGAGAATTATATATTAAACATAGTTACGAAGGAATCGAGCTCGATTTAAAATACTTAGAAAAAGTATTGCCATATCTTCATCAGCTGTGGGGAAGAACGGTGCATATGGAGTCGATTGTGGAGAGTAAGGGCGTTGTGTTCTCTTATGATGGGAAGATGGTGCACCGGAAGTATGTGTGATGGAAAGAACGGACATAGAATGTTATGTCCGTTCTTTTTTATTTGGAACAAAGTTAAATATGCTATTCTTGAAAAAAGGGAGTTACATAGAGAAATGGAGAGGTTCAAATGAGCAAAGTAGGGGTATGCAAGGTGGATATTACGCCGCCTATAGGTATTGATTTTGTCGGATATCATAGAGAAACAGGAATAAATAATATTGAAGAACGTATTTATGGGACAGTTTTTGTATTTGAAAAAGATAAAATGAAAACGGTGTTTATAAGTATTGATAATATTGGGATGTTAGTAGAAGATACGAACATGATTCGTGAGCGAGTAGCGAGTGAGCTTCACGTGCCATTTGAGCAAATAACGGTGGTTTATACTCATACGCATTCCGGTCCAGAAACGGTCGGTGATGATCCGGTAGTACAGTCGTATAAAACGCTTTTAGTAAATAATATAGTGCAAGGTGCTGTTATTGCGAATAACAATTTGAAGCTATGCGAAGTTGGATGGGGTGTTACGACAGGTGATATTGGGGTAAACCGAAGAGAGAGAACATCTGATGGAAAAGCGAAGATGGGAACAAATATAGAGGGTGTTGTAGATAAGCGAATTGGTATGTTAGCAATAAGAGACGTTGAAACGAAGGAGTTATCCGGGGGTGTAGTATTTTGTACTGCCCATCCGAATGTTTTAAAAGGTGATAGTGATGTATTGTCAGCGGATTATCCCGGGATGACGAGAGAGATTCTTGAGAAGATCGTAAACTGTCCTGTTATTATTGTGCAAGGTGCTGCTGGTAATGTAAATGCAAAGTATCGTGGTTCAAGGGAAGCATTAACACAAATGGCGTACACGCTTAGTAGACATGTATTAACGATGTTGCCAACAATTACATATAGCCCAATTGTAAATTTAAGAACAGTTTCGAGTACGATGCAAATGAAATTGAAAGATATTCCTGAAATTGATGAGATACGAAGCATGGCTCAATTAGCAGAGAAGCAGTGGGGTGTGAACACGGATGAATGGCTTACTATCGTATTAGAGAAATATAAGCAAGGCATTCGGCAGTTACGTATTGATTTAGAAGTTCAACTATTTCAAATGAATGATGGTATGTTCTCTGGTATACCGATGGAACCTTTTTCGGAAACTGCTTTAGAAATGAAGGAGCGTCTTCAAAATGAACTAGCTTTTTTTGGTGGATATACGAATGGATATATTGGGTACTTACCGACAAAAGAAGAGTTTGCATATGGTGGGTATGAAGTAGAGTTGAACCCTATTGTGTATGGGGCAACTACGAATTTATTGATGCCACCAAAGGAGAACACAGCAGATTTAATTGTGCAAAAAGTTATAGAACTATACGAAAAAGAACTTGGAGATATCTAGGTTCTTTTTTGTTTCGAATTTGTGAACAAAAGATATATATATTGAAAATGATTTTTGTACGTCTTATTATATACCCGTGTAGGTATCTGTTTTGTATTTATGATGCATGGAGAACTTAAATAATAAATAACATGGAGGTTTGAAATATGTCTAGAAAAATTGTAGTAGTAGGCGGAGTTGCAGGCGGGGCATCAGTAGCTGCAAGGCTTCGTCGTTTAAGTGAAGAAGATGAAATTATTATGGTGGAGCGCGGTGAATATATTTCATTTGCAAATTGTGGATTACCGTACTATATTGGCGGTGTCATTACAGAAAGACAAAAATTATTAGTACAAACTGTTGAAAAGATGTCAAAGCGTTTTAATTTAGATATACGTGTATTGAGTGAAGTGGTAAAGATTAATAAAGAAGAGAAAACAATTACTATAAAGAATGTAACTACAAATGAAACATATAACGAGGAATATGATGTTTTGATTCTTTCACCAGGGGCAAAGCCAACTATTCCCCCTATTCCGGGTATTGAAGAAGCGAAGGCGTTGTTTACGTTACGAAATGTACCTGATACAGATCGTATTAAAGCGTATATTGATGAGAAGAAACCACGTCGTGCGACGGTTATTGGTGGCGGGTTTATTGGGGTGGAAATGGTTGAAAACTTAAGAGAACGAGGAATTGATGTTACTCTTGTAGAGATGGCGAATCAAGTGATGCCACCGATCGATTATGAAATGGCAGCATATGTACATGAGCATATGAAAAATCACAATGTTGAGCTTGTTTTGGAAGATGGTGTAGATGCATTAGAAGAGAGCGGGACTGTTGTACGTTTAAAAAGTGGTTCAATCATAGAGACAGATATGATTATTTTAGCAATTGGTGTACAACCAGAGAGTAGTTTAGCGAAGGATGCAGGATTAGCATTAGGAGTTAGAGGAACGATAAAGGTAAATGAGAGATTTCAAACATCGGATTCACATGTATATGCAATTGGTGATGCGATTGAAGTAAAAGATTTTGTTACTGAAACAGAAACGATGATTCCTTTAGCGTGGCCGGCTAATCGTCAAGGTCGCATGTTAGCTGATATTATTCATGGTCATACGGATTCTTTATATAAAGGTACGCTGGGAACTTCTGTAGCTAAAGTTTTTGATCTAACGGTTGCTTCGACGGGAGTAAATGAGAAAATATTAAAACGATTAAATATACCCTATGAGGTAGTGCATGTACAGGCAAATTCGCATGCGGGATACTATCCGAATGCTACGCCAGTGCTAATAAAATTAATTTTTAATAAAGAAAGCGGAAAAATTTACGGGGCACAGGCGTTAGGGCGTGACGGTGTAGATAAGCGCATCGATGTTATCGCAACGGCAATAAAAGCAAATTTAACTGTAATTGATTTGCCAGATTTAGAATTATCATACGCACCGCCTTATTCTTCTGCGAAAGACCCGGTAAACATGGTGGGGTATGCCGCAAGTAATATAGTAGATGGTTTTGTGGAAACAGTCCAATGGCATGAGATAGATCGTATTGTTGAAAATGGTGGATATCTTATTGATGTTCGAGAGCCTAATGAACTAAAACAGGGAATGATTAAAGGTTCTATTCATATTCCGTTAGATGAATTACGTGATCGTTTGGATGAAGTGCCAGTGGGTAAAGAAATATATATTACTTGTCAGCTCGGTATGAGAGGGTATGTTGCAGCGCGCATGTTAATGGAAAAAGGATACAAGGTAAAGAATGTAGATGGTGGCTTTAAATTGTACGGTACAGTATTACCAGACCGTATTGTATATTGATGTTTTTTCATCTTCCACTTCAAAATTTGGTGGAAGATGAAAGCCTATAGATTCAGGTTTCACTTTGTGTTTTACGAATATATAAGGTGAAAATTAAAAATAGGGGTTTGCAAAATACCCTGCAGGGTATAATATATTGTCATAAGTTATAAATAGTGACATAATGGTAATGAGGTGATTATAGAATGGAATATAATCAAGATATGAAAAATAGATTAAAACGTATTGAAGGCCAAGTTCGTGGTGTGCTTCGTATGATGGAAGAGGGAAAAGATTGCCGAGAGGTTATTACACAATTAACGGCGTCTCGCTCTGCGCTTGATCGTACAATTGGACTCGTTGTTGGAACAAACTTAGAGCACTGTTTACGCGAACAGTTTGAAAGTGGCAATAGTTCAAATGAAGAGTTAATTAAAGAAGCTGTTCAATTACTTGTAAAGAGCCGATAATCTGTCAAACGTAAGTGTTGACAGATTTTCAAAAACATTTTAATATACCCCTACAGGTATATGTATATAAATTATGGAGGAATCGACTATGAGTATAAAAGTGGACAGGAGTTTAGATTGTAAGGGGTTGGCTTGTCCGATGCCGATTGTGAAAACGAAGAAGGCGATGGAAGGGTTGACGTCAGGGCAAGTGATTGAAATTGAGGCAACAGATAAAGGGTCTACAGTAGACATACAAAGCTGGGCGAATAAAGTAGGGCATCAATATATCGGGACGAAACAAGAGGGCGATATTTTGATGCATTACGTTAGGAAAGCATATGAGCATGAAGTGAATGAAGTAGCGAAGTATCCTCATACAATTACGAATACGGAGTTGCAAGAGATATTATTAAGTGGTGAAGAGTGTATTGTATTAGATGTTCGCGAAGCAGCGGAATTCGCCTTTGGTCATATTCCATCCGCTATTTCGGTGCCATTAGGTGAACTGGATAGTGCAGCATTAGATAAGACGAAGCAATTTTATGTTGTTTGTCGAACTGGTAACCGCAGTGATGTAGCCTGCCACATGTTGAAAGAGAAAGGTTTTTCAAACGTGAAAAATGTCATTTCAGGTATGTTAGAGTGGCAAGGGAATATAGAGAATTAAAATTTTTTAAATACAAATATACCACAGGGGGTAATAAGGTGAGTGTTAAACCGTTACAAGCGAAAGATGTTGCAGAGAAAGTTTTATTCGGAGAATTGTTTATTTTAGATGTACGTAATGAAGCGGATTATGAAGATTGGAAAATTGAAGGAAAACAAGTTTCTTCTATTAATAAACCTTATTTTGACTTGTTAGAGGGTGTAGATCATATTGTAAGTGAATTACCTAAAGATAAAGATGTTTTAGTAGTATGTGCAAAAGAAGGGTCTTCTATATTTGTTGCAGAGCAATTAACAGAGGCTGGATTAGAAAATATTTATTATTTAGCCGGCGGTATGAAAGCTTGGAGTGAATATGTAAAGCCGTTAAAAGTAGGAGATATACAGGGCGGAGGAAGTATATATCAATTTAACCGCCTTGGAAAAGGGTGTTTATCGTATATGGTCGTTTCAAACGGCGAAGCAGCAGTTATTGATGCGGTAAGAACAGTTGAAGCATATGAACAGTTTGCGAAAGAGCATGGCGTTACGATTACGAATGTAATGGATACACATTTACATGCAGACCATATTTCTGGAGGACGTAAGTTAGCTGAAAAAGTAGGTGGTACGTATTGGTTACCTCCAAAAGATGCGGAGAAAGTAGTTTTCTCATATAAACCGCTTGTTGAAGGATCTGTTATTACAGTGGGGGATACCAAAATTGCAATTGACGCATTATACTCACCAGGGCATACGATTGGAAGTACATCATTTATTGTAGATGATTCCTATTTATTATCAGGCGATATTTTATTTGTAGATTCAATTGGGCGTCCAGATCTTGCTGGGAAGGCTGAAGATTGGGTGAGTGATTTACGAGAAACTCTATATAACCGATATAAAGTTTTATCTCAACAATTAATCGTGTTACCAGCTCATTATTCAAAAATAAGTGAAATGGATGAGCATGGTGTTGTAAGCGCAAAGTTAAAAGATTTATTCGCGCATAATGCAGGACTAAATATTGAGGATGAGGGAGAGTTTCGTAAAGTTGTAACAGAGAATTTACCACCTCAGCCGAATGCTTACGAAGAAATTCGTCAAACGAATATGGGGAAAATTCATCCGAGTGTGGAAGAAGAACGTGAAATGGAGATCGGTCCAAATCGCTGTGCAGTTCATAATTAATAACAAATTGGAGGAATAGATGATGAATGTAAAACAAGTGTTAGATGCGAAAGGTTTAGCATGTCCAATGCCGATTGTAAGAACGAAGAAAGCGATGGATGCTTTACAAACTGGAGAAGTGTTAGAAGTACACGTAACGGATAAAGGCTCAGTTAAGGATATTCCAGCGTGGGCAAATAAAGGTGGTCATGACATCGTAAAGCATGTAGAAGAAGCAGATGTGCTGAAGTTTTGGATTAAGAAGGCGTAGTATTTTTATAAATGTAGAGAGGTTGGTTATATGAATACATTATTAAGTACGCTTTTCATTGTATTTGCTGTAGTAGTTGTTATTTCACGTTTTTTACCGGCAAAAGGTGTTCAAAATATAAGTGGAAAAGAATTAAAGAGTATAGCGGGAAAAAAGGGGAAACAATTTATCGATGTTCGTACAGTAGGTGAATATAGAGGGAATCATATGAAAGGATTTCAGAATATCCCGTTAAATGAGTTAGCTAGTAGAGCAAATCAATTAGATAAAAATAAGGAAGTAATCGTTATTTGTCAGAGCGGGATGAGAAGTAAGCGAGCAGCAAAAGTATTAAAGAAATTAGGGTTTCAGCAAGTTATCAATGTTTCAGGTGGTATGAATGGTTTGTGAGGAGGGCATTTAAAATGAAAGAAATGACGGCAAAAGAAATAGAAGAAAAATTGTTACGGAAAGAAGCAGTAAATATTGTAGACGTACGTGAAGTAGAAGAAGTAGCTGAAGGGAAAATTCCAGAAGCGTGTAACATTCCACTAGGACTATTAGAATTTCGTATGCATGAGTTGGATAAAAATAAAGAGTACATTATCGTTTGTCGCTCTGGGGGAAGAAGTGCAAGAGCAGTTCAGTTTTTAGAGAGCTACGGTTTTCAAGCAATCAATATGGTAGGTGGTATGTTAGCGTGGGAAGGTAAAGTCATATAAGAATGAGGTAAATGATTTCAATCTTTTTATAAACAAGTAAATACCCCTATAGGTAATTGGAAGGAGAGCAACATGGAGCAACAGAAGAAAACAACAATCGTTTTATTTAGTGGAGATTATGATAAAGCGATGGCTGCTTATATTATTGCAAATGGTGCAGCGGCTTATGATCAAGAGGTGACTATTTTTCATACTTTTTGGGGATTAAATGCTTTAAGGAAAGATGAACATGTGAAGGTGAAGAAAACTTTTATAGAAAAAGTGTTTGGAAAAATGATGCCGCGTGGTGCTGATAAGATGAGATTATCAAAAATGAATTTTGCCGGTATGGGACCTAAGATGATTAAAGGTATTATGAAAAAACATAATGCGATGCCTTTACCAGATTTGATGGATTTGGCGAAAGAACAGGGGATTAAACTTGTCGCTTGTCAAATGACGGTAGATTTATTAGGGTTAAAAGAGGAAGAGATTATGGAAGGGGTAGAGTTTGCAGGAGTAGGAGCTTATTTAGCAGATGCTTCGGATGGGAATGTAAACTTATTCATTTAAATCACCTTCTTTTTAGAAGGCGGGGGATATAAGATGAGTTTAGTCGTATTACTTTTTATAATTGGGTTTATAGGATCGTTTATATCAGGAATGGTTGGAATTGGTGGTGCGATTATTAATTATCCGATGATCCTATACATTCCGGTATTGCTAGGATTTTCTGGCTATACTGCACATGAAGTGAGTGGTATTACAGCGGTGCAAGTATTCTTTGCAACTTTTGTAGGGGCATGGGCCTATCGGAAAAGTAATGCTATGGATAAAATGCTAGTTGTGTATATGGGAGCTAGTATATTAATAGGAAGTTTCATAGGGAGTTTTGGTGCTAACGTATTAGAGGAACATACGGTCAATATTGTTTATGCAGCGTTAGCAACAATAGCTGCTATTATGATGTTCGTACCGAAACGAAATAATGGTGATGAAGTGAAATATAATAAATGGTTAGCAAGTTTGTTAGCATTTATTGTAGGAGGAGCATCAGGCATTATAGGAGCTGGAGGTTCTTTCTTATTAGTTCCGATTATGCTAGTCATTTTAAAATTGCCGATACGTACAACAATAGCAACATCGATTGCTATTACGTTTATTTCCTCAGTAGGGATTACAACTGGAAAAGTGATAACTGGGCAAGTAGTTGTAATTCCAGCTCTTATTATTGCGATTGCAAGCATCTTTGCTGCGCCGCTTGGAGCGCGAGTTGGGAAGAAGATAAATCAAAAAGCATTGCAATATATGTTATCGATTTTGATTGTAGGCACTGCTGTTAAGATGTGGATTGATATGATATTGAAATAAAAGGATGGGCTGCTTGCAGCCCATCTTTTTATTTATCCCGCTATTCGCCGGGCAGTAAGACCCCCACCTCAAAATTCAGCGGAAGCAAAGAAGTTAGGTGGGGGGCGGGCTGCACGTAAAAGCCCGATTGGTTCAACTAATAATCAGTGGGGGATGAACAAAACCCCCACTGATTAAAGTTTCACTTTATGCCCAAATAACTTTCATTAAGTTTTTATATTCGTCATTTGCTAATTTATATAGCATTCTCGTATGTTCAAAGACAAGTGCTGGATTAAAGTTTGGTTCTGAGAATGCAAGAGATGTTGAAATATCAATTGCATTTTGCTTGTTTAATGTGAATTTTGCAAATCGATAAGATGTGTTTAATTCATTGATAACGTGCAAAATGTCATTTGTTGCTGTTGCATCAGGTACGTGAGCAACATTGAAGCAGTATATATCCACAGTAGGATGTTCGTTTTGGAAAGCAGCGATAAGTTGAATTTTTGCGCCAGCTTCTGTTTCTAATCCTACTGAAAAATGAACAGAACCATCATTTTCATCTATATTTTCTTCCATGTATATATCGTTGGATTTTAAGTAATCTTTAAAATCTGAGATGTTATGTTTTACTGCAGCTTTCATATGTATGAGCCCCCTGATAATTGGAATAGATTGCTACTATTTATTATAATTTAAAAATATTAAAAAAGATAGTTAGAAAGTTCTGATTTTTAATTCTGAAGAAATAAAAAGAAGCAGTACTCTACCTCCATAGAGAACTGCTTCTTTTTTATTCATTGTCGTTAGACGATGTTTCTGTATCTTCACTGCTATTTTTATTCTTATTTTTCACTTCATTGTTACTTGATTCGCGTTCACTTGAATTTTCAGACTTAGATTCTTTTGTTTTCTGTGAGTTTGTTTTCTTTGAATCAGAGTCTGTTTTTGTATATGCAGGTAATCCAAGGTGAGTACGAAGTTGGTTTGTAACATTTGCTAGTTCTTTTTTATCTGGATTGTAGTAATATGTTCGACCGCCACCAGCAGATTTGCTACATGTATCGTCGCCTTTTGCCATATAGCAGTCTTCACCTTGAATTTGTAATTTCTCAATTTCCGAATCCGATCCGTACTTATAGAATGAAAGCATATCATCGAATGTTAAGTTTGTAACGAATTGTCCGTTAATATCATCAATGATGTTACCAACTTTTGTTACAGAGCCAACACTTGTTAGTTTCTTTAAAATAGCTTCAATAACGAGTTGTTGACGTTGTCCACGCATTGCATCACTATCAATGTGGCGCGTTCTAGCAAGAGCGAGAGCTTCTTCACTATTTAGCTTTTGAACACCTTTCTTCAGGTGAATTGCATCAGCGTTATCATTACTATCTTGTTCAGTAAATTCAACTGGTACATCGACTTCAATACCGCCTAAATCATCGACAATTTTCATAAATGATTTGAAGTTAAACTTTACAAAGTAATCAACAGGAACATTTAGTAATTTTTCAACTGCATCAATACTTGCTTGTGGTCCACCATCTTTTCCGTTTTTAGTAGAACCGTATGCATGAGCGTGTGTAATTTTATCTTTTTTCTTTTCCACTGGAATATACGTATATGTATCTCGTGGAATACTTAATAGTTTTACAGTTTTGCTATCTTTATTAAACGTTGCAAGTAATAGTGCATCCGTTCTTATAGCTTCACCATATTCTTTCCCGCGGACATCGCTTTCATCAACACCCATTACTAAGACAGAGACATTGTTTGTAATAGGTTTTACAGCTTTATCACGTAAATCAGATTTATCACCGCGTGCTAAATCGTGTGCGGCATTTCGAACAGCAGAAGATGCTTTATTTACTAAAAACCAAGTATAACCGCCACCTACTATTAAAAAGAATAGAATAACGCTTATAATAATTTTTATTTTTTTCTTACTTTTTTTCGGTTTACTGCGTGTATTTTCTTGCAAAGATGGGTTTTGCTCCATTTCCTGTACTCCTTCATTTGGATTGAAATACGACACTCATATCCACTTATTATAATGAAATTTAGCGAAAAAAAACATTACAAATCATTTACATTTCGTAAAAATTCAATTTATTTATAAAAAGTCAGATTTTCTATATTTTATTTTTTAGATGTAGATTAAGTATAAAGGCTTTTAGTAGAAATGAAAATATATATTATGAGAAAGAGAGAGAGAAGTAAGATTTGTTGAAATATAGCCAAGAAGAAATGAGTAGGCGTACTTATATTTTCTATATAATAAAGTAGAACTTTACGAATAAAGGAGAGGAACATAATGAATCATACATCATTCCGAGCAATTGTTGTGAACGAAACAGAAGGTAAGCAGTTTGTAAGAAACGTTGTAGAGAAAGAAGTAAGTAGTTTACCAGAGGGAGACGTATTAATACAGGTTCATTATTCTTCATTAAATTATAAAGATGCTCTTTCAGCTACTGGTAATAAAGGTGTTACGAGAACATATCCTCATACGCCAGGAATTGATGCAGCAGGAGAAGTTGTGAGTAGTGAAGATGAAACCATTAAGGTAGGAGATCAAGTCATTGTAACAGGATATGATTTAGGGATGAATACTTCTGGTGGTTTCGGAGAATATATTCGCGTGCCAGCATCTTGGATCATCTCTTTACCAGAGGGAATGTCATTAAAGGAAAGTATGATGTACGGGACAGCAGGTTTTACAGCTGCTTTATCAGTATATAAGCTTATTAGAGCAGGCATAACGCCAAGTATGGGAGATGTTTTAGTAACGGGTGCTACAGGCGGCGTAGGGAGTGTAGCTGTTAGTATTTTAAGTAAATTAGGATTTAACGTAGTAGGAGCGACAGGGAAAATGGAAGAAGAACAGATGCTACTACGTCTAGGAGCGAAAAAAGTAATTCATCGCGCGGAATTGAATGATGAATCAGGAAGACCAATGCTGAAAGGGGGATACGCTGGGGTTATCGATACTGTAGGCGGAAAAATACTCGAAACAGCTTTGAAATTGGTTCGATATGACGGTTGTGTAACGACATGTGGAAATGTGGCAGGGCATGAGTTACATACAACAGTATATCCATTCATATTACGAGGAGTTAGCCTTTTAGGAATAGATTCAGTGCAATGTCCAGTAGATGTGAGAAGAGTAGTGTGGGCGTTGTTAGCAGAGGATTGGAAAAGTTTAGAGCTATTATCTTATACAGCAGAATGTGCATTAGAAGAATTAGATGAGAAGTTTGAGCTTATACTACAAGGAAAGTTAAAAGGAAGAACGGTAGTAAAAATGAAATAAGAAAAGAGACGCGTAATGTAGCGTCTCTTTTCTTCATTATAATGATTGTTTTAAATTGATTTTTCCTTGTTCACCTAAAACTCCGTCAGCGATATTTACAGCGTGATCACCGATACGTTCTAAGTTACTTACCATATCGACGAAGATGATACTTGCATTACCTGAACAGCTACGTTCGTTCAGACGTAATACGTGACGTTTACGAAGAACACGTTCCATTTGGTCAATTTTACGTTCTTTCGCAATAACAGTTCGAGCTAATTCAGTATCGAAGTTTGTTAAAGCTTCAACTGCGTCTTGTAATGTTGAAATTGTTAACTCAAGCATTTCATTTAATTCAGCTAGTGCTTCGTCTGATAGAGAAACACGGTTTGAAATTTGGAAATCTACAAGTTCTACAAGGTTTTCTACATGATCACCAACACGTTCAATATCTCCAACAACACCTGCTAGAACTGAATGCTTTTCAGAATCCGTAGGTGAAAGTGGTTTTTCTGATAGTAAAACTAAATACTCGGTAATTTTTTTATCTAAATTGTTAATAGCTCCTTCTAATTGAGTAGCCATATCAGCGTGTTTTTTGTCTTGTGTATTTAAAAATTGATTTGCTTCTTTTAATCCATGTAATGAAAACTCAGCCATACGGATGATTTCTTTTTGAGCTTCTGTTAAAGCGATAGCTGGAGATTGCTCAATAAAGATTGGATTTAAATGTTGCGGTTTGAAATCAATAGCTGCATCTTCACCACGAATAATTTTCGTTACAATCCATGCTAATACAGCGATGAATGGGAACTGAATGAGTGTATTCGTTACATTAAACGTTCCGTGTGCAAATGCAATTGTCATTTCTGGATTTAAGTTTAATGACGTTTGGAAATATTGAATTAAACTTGTAAACGGTACTAATAAAATCGTAAATATGATTGTACCGACGATATTAAAGATAACGTGAACTAATGCTGCACGTCTTGCGGCAATAGAAGTACCGATTGCTGCTAATACTGCTGTAATTGTTGTACCGATATTATCACCGAATAATACAGGTAGGGCAGCTTGTAAATCGATTGCCCCTTGACCGAATAGTTCTTGCAAAATACCGATTGTTGCACTTGAACTTTGTACAATTAAAGTGAAGACTGTACCAACAACAACTCCTAAAATTGGGTTATCACTCATGCTAACTGTTAATTCTTGGAATGATTCTAAAGAGCGAAGAGGTTTCATACCTGTACTCATTAATTCTAAACCGAAGAATAACATACCAAAACCGAATACAACTTGACCTAAAGAATGAACTTTTTTATTTTTAAAGAAGAATAGTAAAATTGCTCCAACTGCCATAATTGGGAGAGCATATTCTCCGATTTTAATTCCGATAATAAATGCAGTAACTGTCGTTCCGATGTTCGCACCCATAATAACACCAATTGCTTGTCTTAATGTCATAAATCCGGCACTTACAAGTCCGACTGTTAAAGCTGTTGTTCCTGAACTTGATTGGATTAATACAGTAACTAACATACCTGCTAGTACACCCATAAGTGGGTTTGTTGTAAAGCGATCTAGAATATCGCGAAGACGATCTCCAGCTGCTTGTTGCAGTCCATCGCCCATGTATTTAATCCCGAATAAGAAAATACCTAATCCACCAATGAACTGGAAGATCATATCTTGAACATTGTATTCCACGCATTCCACTCCTTAAATTTCATGTACGATGTAATTATTAACTGAACCTTGAGTAACTGTAAACGGTTTATCAGTAAAATTTACACTAAATTTACAAAGGGATGAAAAGTTTACAATTCTTTAAAGAAACAGCTGTATTTTATTGGTTTTTGTCTTTTGTAAATCGTATTTTTGTAAAGAAATCACACTTTTTAGAATAGTATTGTTCAGATGAATATCAAGGAAAGCGTCTGCGAGTTCATCGTATATTTTTTGATGGAAGTTAAAAAAATATGTAGGAAAATGCATGTAGTTTTATAACATCAAAAATAAGATAAAAAAGCCACTGGAATTATCCAGCAGCTTTTTCTGTGTTTTTATTTCCATGCTTTTGTTTTCTTACACTTGTGATGTAAATGAACAGGAACGCAATAAGTAGTAGAGAGGAATAGCGATATACAGTTGCGTAGTTTGTAAAATGTGCAATGAATCCAAAAATAATTGCGCCAGCACCAATTCCTAGGTCAAATGCTGAGAAGAATGTAGCTGTTGCGACTCCTCGTCGGTGAGGTGCTACTCGGTCGATCATCCATGCTTGTAGTGCAGGTTGAATCGCTCCAAAACCACTTCCGTAGCATGCTGCTGCAATAATTAAACTTGGAATTGTAGTCGTATACGACAATAAAATAATACCTGTAAACGTAATAATAACTCCTGGAATAATAACGAATGTATGGCCTTTCGCATCATACAATTTTCCAGAAAACGGACGAGTGACAGCGATTGCAAGTGCATTAAATAAGAAGAAGAGGCTTATATCAGCAATTCCGACTTCCGTAGCAAATAATGTAATAAAGCTCCCGATTCCTCCGTACATTAATGTAATACATAATATTAATAATGAAGGAAGTAAAGCTTTTCGCTCAATAAATCCATCGAGAAAGGTACCAGATGTTTGCTGTGGTGATTGTGGCGATTTTTTAATTTGAAGTAGTTTCGTTAATATTAATGAAACAATTGTACAGGAAAGTGCACATAAAAAAAGAATCGTAAAGTTATATGTTTGCATAAGCCAAAGTCCGATTAGTGGACCGAGCGCCATTGCAATCGTTCCAGAGAGACCGAAATATCCCATGCCTTCACCGCGGCGAGCTTGCGGAATTAAATCTGAAACGACAGTTCCATATGTAGTTGTTGTAATACCAAATCCAGCACCGTGTAAAATTCGAACGGCAAGTAATAGGAAAACGGTTGAAGCGAAAAGATAACTACCCATAGCGAGTAAACAAATAGCAGTACCGATCATTAAAATGATTTTTTTGTTGAATTTTTGCAAGGCATTTCCAGTTAGCGGCCTCACAAAAAGTGCCGCAACGGTAAACATACCGACAACAAATCCGATATTGGAACTTGTGCCACCAATTTCTTTCACATAAACAGGTAAAGTAGGAATTAACATTTGAAACCCTAAAAACATACATAAGTTTGCTAGAATTAGTGCAATAAACTCTTTCGTCCATAACGGTTCTCGTTTTACGAGTATTGCCTCTCCCATATATTCATCCCCTATATAAAATTTCTCTTTTCTTTCGAGTATATGTATTGGTCAATGTAACAGTCAAGGAAGGTGTCTTGAAACGGATAACAATTTTCGAGGTGAAAAAATTGACAAATTTGTGTAAAAGCTACACAACTATGAAAAAAAGATGTAAAGTATAGATGTATAGACTTGTAGTTGTTATGAATGATAGAAATTGTTTTTTAAGAAAGCGGATTCAAAAAGTAGTGAATGAGAAGGGGATATATACTTTTTCACTACATATATTTGAAAGGGTTTACAAAACAATGAAGAAAGAGGCGTGTACATATGAGACGATTAGGTATTTCTATTTATCCAGAACATTCAACAGTAGAGAAAGATAAGGAATATTTAACATTAGCGAGTAAATACGGATTTACACGTATGTTCACATGTTTATTGTCTGTAGATGGAGAAAAAGAGAAAATTATAGAAGAGTTTAAGGAAACGATCTCGCATGCAAATGCATTAGGGTTCCAAGTATTAGTTGATATTAGTCCAGCTGTCTTTACACAATTAGGTATTTCATATAATGATTTATCGTTCTTCCATGAGTTAGGAGCGTACGGTATTCGTTTAGATGTCGGTTTCTCAGGATTAGAAGAATCGATTATGACTTACAATCCATACGGCTTAAAAATTGAAATTAATATGAGTAACGGTACGAAATATGTAGATAACATTATGAGTCATAGACCAAATCGTGAAAATTTAATTGGTTGTCATAATTTTTATCCGCACCGCTATTCAGGATTATCATACGATCATTTCATTAAATGCTCGAAACAATTTAAAAATTACGGTATGAGAACAGCTGCGTTTATTTCATCATTTGATGCAACATACGGACCTTGGCCAGTAACAGAAGGGTTATGTACGTTAGAGCAGCATCGTGAATTACCGATGACAACACAGGCGAAGCATTTATTTGCGACAGAATTAATTGATGATGTTATTATTGCGAATGCGTATGCATCAGAAGAAGAATTACAAGCACTAGGTGCACTAAATAAAGAGAAACAAACATTTGATATCGAACTATATGATACAACGACAGAACTAGAAAGAATTATTGTGTTAGAGGAACCGCATTTTTATCGCGGAGATGTATCTGAATATATGATTCGCTCGACACAAAGTCGTGTGAAATATAAGAAAGAAGAGTTCAAACCACATAATACACGCGAAATTAAGCGCGGTGATCTTTTAATTGATAATGAACAGTATGGTCAATATAAAGGTGAATTACAAATCGCGTTAAAAGATATGGTGAATACAGGAAAAACAAATGTAGTTGGTCGAATTGTAGAAGAAGAGATTTTCTTACTAGACTATTTACAAGCATGGGATAAATTCGGATTTACATTAAAGAAATAGAGAGAATATAAAGGGGAAAAACTATTGACTGAACTGTACCCCGAATCGTGGACACTAAAAAAGTCCATGATTCGGGGTTTTTGTGTATTTTCACACGCATCCAGAATTTCAGCGCCGTGTAAAGGAGATGGGAATGACAATCTATGTCACGTAGAGGAAATTAGACTATAAGTGTTGTCAAACGTTACACTCTCTTAGGCAGGGAATAGAGGATTATATGCAAGATTATAATTATGATCGTTATCAATGGACACTCAAAAAAAATGGCCCCGGTACAATACCGGAACCATCTTTTAAGTGCCTAATTTTTAACGGTCTTTTTATTAAACTGTCCATTTTATAGGGTACAGTTCAAATGAGACTAACTCTTTTTTAAATAATTAGTTTAAAATTTTCACTGTAACTGTTTTACGTCCCCAGTTACTTGATGTACCTTTATCAGGCATTAAAACGTCGATTTTATTTCCTTTAATAGCGCCACCAGTATCACCAGCAATTGCTACTCCGTAACCTTCAACCCATACTTTTGAACCTAATGGAATGACACTTGGATCAACTGCGATTAGTTTCATGTTTGGATTAGCTGTTAAGTTGTGACCTAAAGATGATTTTACTTGGTCGCCTGCTTTATAACCATTTTCAAGTGGATCTGCTGTGTAAGCTGTTGCTACAACGCGTAACTCACGAGAAGATGATGGTGCACTTGTTTCAGTTTCTTTTGCAGTAGGTTTTTGTGTAGCTGGTTTTTGAGTTTTAGCTGCTTCCTCGGCCTTAGCTTCAGCTTCTGCCTGAGCTTTAGCTGCTTCACGAGCCTTAGCTGCTTCCCCGGCTTTAGCCGCTGCTTGAGCTTTAGCTTCAGCTTGAGCTGCAGCTGCTTCACGAGCTTTAGCTGCCTCCCCGGCCTTAGCTTCTGCTTGAGCTTCAGCTGCTTCACGAGCTTTAGCTGCCTCCCCGGCCTTAGCTTTTGCTTGAGCTTCAGCTTCAGCTACTTCTCCGGCTTTAACTGTTTCACGAATTTTAGCTGTATCTTGAACTTTAGTTGTTTTTTCAGCTTTAACTACTGGCTGAACTTTAACTGGAGCTTTACCTGTTAAGTAAGGAACATGAACATAAGCTGTTTTTCCGTTATATTCAAATTGGATCCAACCATTTTCTACTTGGTGTGTTGTTTCAATTACATCATCTTGTTTCAACTTACCAAGAATTTCTGAGTCTGTGTTTGCTCCAGCACGTACGTTTAATACGTTTGCTGTTACGTAGTAAATATCTTTTGTGTAGTCAGCGCTAATGAAAGCTTCTTTACCACTATTTAATTTCACTTTTGACCATCCGTTTTCTGTATGTAAAACGTTAACTTTATATCCATCTAATAACTTTCCGACAACTTTTGATTCAGTAGTTGGGTTTTCTCGCACATTTAATACGTCAGTTGTTACGATTGTCTCTGCTTTAGCAGATGTTGTGAAAATCCCAAGACCAAAAACCGCTGCTGTTGCTATACCCATAAATTTTTTCATAATAGCCTCCATTGCATTTGTTTTCGTTGACCTCATTATAGCAACCATTATTTTCTTATTTGCGAAAAACATAAAATTACAAAGCTTTCGTAACGGGTCATTAATATTCTGTAATAATTCCAGTAATATCCTAAAAGCGCTTTCTTATAGTTTTTAGGGGAGGTTAGAGCATGTGATACATAAAAAGGGCAGGATTTCAATTTCTAATAGATTAATATTATTTCTATATTGTTACATGATTTTTTCGTAAGTATTACAAAAATGTCGTATTTTGCTGTTGAAACGGGAAAGTAGTTATGTAAAAATAACTACTTTCGCTGTGGAGAAATATAAATGAGGTGGAATTTAATAAAATATCGCTATAATTGTTACAAAATAAGTCGAGGTATGGAAAAAATTACGCCTTGATTTTAGTCTGTCACATATTATTTTTGCAATAATAGGATTCTATAATAGCCTTAGTACGTTAAAATAATTAAAGGTGTTTATAACGTGAAACATATATAATAGAAGAAACACGATTTAATAGATAAATAAAAAACGCAGGAGTGTAAACTCCTACGTTTTTGTTTATTCATATCGTAAACATTCAATTGGATCAAGTTTTGCAGCTTTGTTAGCTGGAAGTAAACCGAATAGTATACCGATTAACATAGATAGGGCAACGGAGATAAGTCCTAGTTTTAGTGAAACGACAAGTGGCCATCCTGCAAACATTGCGACAATCCATGCGAAGAAGATTCCAAGCATAAAGCCGACAAAACCACCTAATGCTGTTAAAATACAAGCTTCGATTAAGAATTGCATTAGTACTTTACCACGTGTTGCGCCTAATGCTTTACGAATACCGATTTCACGTGTACGCTCTGTTACAGATACTAGCATAATGTTCATTACACCGATACCACCTACAAGTAAGGAAATAGCGGCAATACCACCGAATACGCTTTTTAATATACCTGTGAAGCTATCAATTTCTTTTAAGAATTCTTGTGGATCTGGTACTTCAAATTTACCTGAATGCTCTGGTTTTTTTGCTTCATTTAATGATTTTACAACTGCTTCTTGAACAGTTTCCTTATCTTGACCAGGAGCAATTTTTACTGTTACAGAGTCGTAGTTGTTTTTCCCGAATAATACAGGCCAGTTTTCTGCTGAAATGACACCTTCTTTAAATGTCATGCCACCCATCATTGCCTTTACTGAATATACGCCAACTACTTTGTATGGTGTACCTTTTATATCTATATATAAGTTTGGTTCCCATGAAGAATATAATTTATCAAAAGCATCTGTATTTAATACAATTGCATGTTCAGGTCTGTCTAAATCAGCTGCTGTTAAAAATCTGCCGTGCTCAAGTTTGAATTTAGATGTATCTTCAAAATAATCACCTTTTGCACCGGTAATGTCAAGGTCTAATTCTTTTTTTCCTGCATATACTTTTTCTTTTCCTCTTACATCTGGATAAACATCTTGCACACCAGAAATTTTGGATATACTTTCATACATGCTTGAGGAAATTTTCCCGTCCATATCTGAGTAATCTTCTGTCTTATAATTTACAGAAAACTGATCCTTTTTTTCGTTCCCAATTTGTTCGCGGAACTTTGCGTTTGTTCCATCCCCAATTGAGATAATGGTAATGATGGCACTAACCCCAATAATAATTCCTAGCATCGTTAAGATAGAACGCATTTTATGAGCAAAGATAGAGGAAAGGGCCATGCGTATATTTTCACTCGTGTTCAAAATTAACCTCTCCAATCTTGGACGATATTTCCGTCACGAATTACAATTTGACGTGCTGCAGCTTCCCCAATTTCACGATCGTGGGTAATCATAATGATTGTTGAGCCTTGTTTGTTTAATTCGTAAAAGAGGTCCATAATTTGTGTACTTGTTTTCGTATCAAGTGCCCCCGTCGGTTCATCGGCTAAAATGAACTTTGGATTATTTACGATTGCACGTGCGACTGCGACACGCTGTTTTTGTCCACCTGATAATTCGTTCGGCAGGTGAGTAGCACGATCAGCTAAACCTACTTTTGTTAAAGCGGCTAGTGAGCGCTCGCGTCGCTCTTTTTTATCAACACCTGCATAAATAAGAGGGAGTTCTACATTTTGAAGTGCTGTAAGTCTCGGTAATAACATGAAGTTTTGGAATACGAACCCAATCTCTTTATTACGCACGCGTGCAAGTTCTGTTTCAGACATGTTTGAAATATTTTGACCAGCTAGTTCATACGCACCTGTCGTTGGTTTATCTAAACAGCCGATAATGTTCATTAATGTTGATTTACCAGAACCAGATGGTCCCATAATAGAAGTGAATTCTCCTTGGTTCAGTGTTACATCAATGCCGTGTAATATTTGAACGGATTCTGCACCATTTTGGAAAGATTTCGTGATGCCTTTTAAGTTAATCATCGGGCGACAACCTCCATACCATCTTTTAAGTCTTTTTCAGGTTTAGAGATAATTTGTTCTCCTTTTTTTACTCCAGAAACTTTTGCTTCGCTATCAGTCTCGAATTCAACAGTAACCGCTTGTTCTTTCGCTTTACCGTCTTTTACAACGAAGACAACATTTTTGTCACCTTTTTTCACGATGCTGCTTTTCGGAACAATTGTACCAGTTGCTTCGCCAGATTTACTTGTTACGTAAACATGGAAACCGTTTTGTAATTCTTCACTATTATCTAACGTGACAGTGAATTGATAGTTAGAAACAGTTTTGTTTTCATCCATGCTCTTTAATGGCGTAGAACTAATTTCTGTTACTTTTCCTGTCCAAGTTTTACCAGCGACCGTTTTTGATGAAACAGTTACTTCTTGCCCAACTTTCATACTAGCAAGCTCATATTCAGAAAGTTGACCTTTTACTTTAAATGGACCAGCGTGACGAAGAGTAATTCCACTCATACCTGTTTTTTCATCAGCAGTTTTCACAATATCATCAATTACGCCATCGGTGGGACTCGTTACAGAAAGTGTGTTTACTTTCTCTTTTGCCGCTTTAATCATTTCATCAGATTTTTCAACTTCAAACTTTTTCATTTCAAGTTGCGATTCTAATTGTTGTACTTCGATTTCTGATGCTTTTAATGCTTCAGCAGGAAGACCCGCATTTTTATCTTTTTGTAATTTTTGTTTTGCTGTATCAATTTGTTTTTGGAACAATGTTACTTCTTTTTGTGCGATTTTCTTTTGCATTTCTGCTTCTGTTACACCTTGTTTAGCAGTAGGATCATTATATTTAAACAGAAGCTGCCCTTTTTTCACTTCATCACCTTTTTTTACAGCTAATTCATACGTACCTTTTGTTGGATCGAATGAAATAGTTTCAATTCCGTTTGGAATAACTTCGCCTCCAAATTTTTGCGCGTTTTGGATTTGTTTTTCGGTTACTTTATATCCGCTATATGCCGTTGCTACTTCTGAACCGCCTCCAGCAAATGCAAAGTATGATCCAGCTGCAATTCCGATTGCTACTACACTAGTAATTAACACCTTATTTTTCTTCTTCATCTATTTATCACCTTTTCGTTCGTTTTAGTATCTACATTAAGTATAGAAGAGGGAAAGAATCTGACAAATCGTTTTAGCTTACAAAAACCTTACAGTTTTGTAAGGTATGAATATGTAAATGTAAGGCAAAGGTTGTCCCAGCCTAAGCAAATGAATTGACTCGTTGTTTCTTTCTTACAATAATATTGTATGGAGGAGAGGAGGAAGGAAGATGGAAGCTTATTTTAGTGCGCATCCATTAAAACCATTTATTCCATACTCAAGGCAACACGTCCTTATATTATTTATTATGTTGGTGGGGATATTTTTTCTGTATCAATACCAAGATGTATTACGGCAAAGTGAGTGGAATATAACGGTTCGATATGCGATTGCATGTTTATTTATAGGATGTTTTATTTTGTATATGCCGTTTGCGAAAAGTGAAGGGCATGCGCATAAAGAATCACTAGGATCATAACCTAGTGATTTTTTTTGTGAATATTTACAATTCAGAAAATTAAGAATAAAATTAAAGGGTAAATTATATAAAGAGAGAAGGGAAAACGTGGTCAAAAAAGTTTTTCTAAATGGGATGGAAGTGACGGTTCAATTTATTATTTCGATTTTGGGTATTATTTGTTTAGGGGCACTGCCGAAGTTATTTTATGGATTTGAGCTGCATGTATCAAAGTACATACAGAGTTTAAAAGAAGTGTTTGTAAACTTAATGGACATCTCCAATTTTAAATATGTGGGAGATAAATTTTTATTTCCGCAGTTGTTCGTCCATTATAAAGAAACGATTGTTATATTTTTAGCTGCTTTTTGTATTTCATTATTTGTAGCATTTTGTATTGTTTATGTGATTATGAGTAGTTCACCTCGTATACAACATCGTATTAAATCATTTCTTATCTTCCTAGAATCTATTCCAGACATTTTACTTATTTTAGTATCGCAAATTTTAGTTGTATGGGTTTTTAAACAAACAGGCTTTTTACCTTTTCAAATTGCGTCAATCGGAGGCGAGTCGATTAGAGGATTGCCGATATTTTGTTTGAGTATACCGACTACAATTCTGTTTGTAAAAATGTTAGTGCTTCGTTTCGAAAATGAGCTAGAAAAAGATTATGTACTATTTGCTAAGGCGAAAGGGCTGGGGCGCTTTCATATTTTAAATCGTCATATTTTACGAAATGTGTTGCTTAGTACACTATTCTTTGCGAAAACGAATATCTTTTTTATGTTATCTAATTTATATATTATAGAATGGATTTTTAATACGGGTGGTATTTTTATGTTTTTGAAATCGTATGAAGGTATTAGGATTGAGGTTTTCATCGTTAGTGTGCTTCTTATATATATTCCGATTTTTATTTTATTTAAATTGTTTCATTATCTCATTCCGGCTGCGATGAAGGAGAGATTATAATATGTGGACGTATATAAAACGTGATAAAAGATTTTGGATAAGCATTGGGTTTCTTCTCCTATTAGTTCTTTTGAGCATCGGAAATACGATATGGAATGATGGACATATTAGACAAGTTACATTGCAATATGATGCGGATGAAAATCCAGAAGTGCCACCGTTTCCACCTTCATTACAATTTTTACTTGGGACAGACCAGAAAGGGTATGACCTGTTACATTTAGTCATTGAGGGCGCGAAGTGGACAATTGGTATATCTATTTTAATTGCGGCACTTAGAATGGTAATAGGTGTTTTTTTTGGTGTTGTGCTTGGAACATATGTAAAAAGAGGTTTTTCAAAAATCGAGGCTTTTTTTGATAGTTTTACAGTTATTCCAACAGTTATGATTGCGTATTTTTTTCTACAATCTGCAAATGCATTTGGAAGCGGAGAGGAGACAACAACCTTTTTTGAAAGGGCTTCGTTTCAAGTTTTATTACTTGTAATGCTTGTGATGCCAGTTATTGCGCTGTATGTTGCGAAGGAAGTTCGTAAATTGAGAAGCGAAGAATTTATTGAGGCTGCGTGCATATTAGGTGGATCAAGAAGGCACATTGTTATAAAACATATTTTTCCGCATCTTTATATGACGTTTATACTTGTATTTTTTCAGCAGTTTACGCAAACCCTTACTATTTTACTGCACTTAGGGTTACTGGAAATATTCTTTGGCGGAACGGTTAAGTTTTTAGGGCCGATAGAAGAAATAGACTCTTACACGCATGAATGGTCAGGTTTAATTGGAGTTTATTTTAGATCATTAACAGTGAATCCATGGATTCCTCTCGTTCCCATTACGTTTTTTGGACTTACTATTTTTTCAGGAAATATGATTGTAAAAAGTATAGAAGAGGCGATGATGAAAGTAAGATTAGGGGGAGAGAGAAGAAAGGAAGTTGTAGAAGAGGAACAACCTGCTGTGCAGTCAAAAGAAGAGTTATTTACTTTTAAACATACGATGTGAAAATAAAAAGAAGCAAGCATGTATTTCATGCTTGCTTCTTTTCTTTATTTTGTAGAAACTTCACCTTCAGTTTCTGATTGCGGAATATAGTATCCGATTATACCACCGATGATTGCTGGAATAATCCAGCCAATTCCTAAGTTATAAAAAGGAATGGTGTGTACAATATTCGCAATAAAACCTGGTATCATTTCCACATTATCAAGTGCATGAATACAGCTAATAATGAATGCTGCGATCATTGCTCCAATGTAGACAGAAGGTTTACGTTTCGTATATTTATCAATAAATGATAGGGAAATTAAAATGATTGTAATTGGATATAAAATAATTAATACAGGTAAAGTAATTTTAATTAATAAACTTAATCCTAAGTTTGAAATCACGAAGCTGAAAATACAAACATATAGTACGAGCTTCTTATATGAAACATTTGTTAACACTGTTGTGAAATAGTTGGCGAATGCACTTACAACACCAATTGCTGTGGTTAAGCAAGCGAAGATAATTGCGATACTTAATAAAACATTACCGCTTGTCCCAAAGAATTGGTACATAACAGTAGCTAATAGTTGACCACCGTTTTCGAATTGTCCCAAGTTGCCGTTAGAAGCGCCGATATAACCGAGTAAGAAATAAACAATTGTTAAGAATAGGGCTGCAATGCTCCCGCAAATAATTGTATATTTCGCAATCGATTTTTTCTCTTGTATACCGTTTTGGCGAATTGCATTTACAACAATCGTTGATAATACGAGCGCTCCAATTGCATCTAACGTTAAAAATCCTTCAAGAAATCCTTTGAAAAATGGAATTTCTTTATAGTCACCAACAGGTTCTGCAAATGTTCCTGGCGAAAGAATCGCTTTTGTTGCCATAATTGCAATAATTCCAAGTAAAATTGGTGTTAATATTTTTCCGATATGATCTACTAATTTTGATGGATTTAATGATAAGAAGTAAACGACTGTAAAGAAAATCGCACTAAAAACTAACATAGAGTACCATTGGTCCGGGAAAAGTGGTGCAATCCCAATTTCGTAAGATACAGATCCAGTTCGTGGAATAACAAATAGTGGGCCGATTGAAAGATAAATAATGATAGCGAATACTGCTGCGAATTTTGGATGAACACGGCTTGCTAAAGTGTTAAAACTACCACCGGAAAGGGCAACAGCGACAATAGCAAGTAAAGATAAACCGACGTCTGTAATAATAAATCCTGTAATGGAAACCCACATATTTCCTCCGGAAGAAAGACCGAGAAGGGGCGGGAAAATCATATTACCAGCACCGAAGAAAACTGCGAATAGTAATAAACTAATCGAAAGTATTTGCGCTGGTTTTAAAGTTGTACGCATATAAAGAAAATCCTCCTAATGATTGTTTTTGTCGAAAATTCAAACAATTTGTCGAGTAACTGTTACTATTTTAAAGGTCTGATGACTAGAAAGCAATAGGGAATTTTAAAAATATTTTAAAATAATGCGTAAAATTGAATAAATATGCTATTTATATGTTTAATAAGAAGGATTTAACTTTAAACGTAAAAAAACACATATCGCTAGGATACGTGTGTTAAAAATAAATTTTTCGATCGCGTTCTTCTTTTAAAATTTCAACTGCTTCTCGGAAACGTTGAGAATGTACAATTTCTCGTTCACGTAAAAAGCGCAAGCTGTCATTTATGTCGGGATCGTCAGATAAATCAATTAGCCATTGATAAGTTGCTCTTGCTTTCTCTTCAGCAGCAATATCTTCATATAAATCTGCAATAGGGTCTCCTTTTGCTTGAATATAAGTAGCAGTAAAAGGAACGCCACCTGCATTATGATAAAACAAAGCACTATCGTGATTAGCGTACTGTGCGTCTAATCCAGCAGCTTTCATTTGCTCTGGTGTTGCATCTTTTGTTAACTTATAAATCATTGTTGCAATCATTTCTAAATGTGCGAATTCTTCTGTACCAATGTCGGTTAGTAAGCCGACAACTTTGTCAGGAATTGTATAACGTTGATTTAAGTAGCGAAGAGCAGCAGCTAGTTCGCCGTCCGCACCGCCATATTGTTCAACTAATAATTTGGCGAGTGCTGGATTACAAGTACTCACTTTAACTGGATATTGTAATTTCTTTTCATAAATCCACATAGTTTCTCTCCTTTATCCCGCTATTTGCGGACAGTAAGACTCCCATCTCAAAATTCGACTGGAGCAAAGAAGTTAGGTGGGAGTCGGGCTACCCGTAAACGCTCGATTGGTTCAACTAATAATCAGTGGAGGATGAACCAAACCCTCACTAATTAAAGTTTCACTTTATATTTGCCATGGCCAAGGCCCTTTGCTCCATTCCCATGGAGCGTTAGAATAACTATTTCCAAACTGCTGAAGCGGCCCGTATTTTTCTTCAATCTTTTGCTGTAATACTCTCCGTTTATAGGAGAAATCATTGAATTGATTTATAGCCGCAGTATCGTCGGGATGTGTATCTAAGTAGAGGGTAAGTTCAACTAATACAAAGTCTAGTTCTTGTAGTTCTTCAATCCATTTGTAATATTCATCAGGTAATGTCTGCGTCACGTTTTTATTCACCGTCCTTTTTTATAAGGATTTTCATAAAAATCATAAAAAGCAGGCCAGAGAGTTCCTTTTCTTAAAGCTTCTTTTGGTGGGAATTGGGGTAGGTTAGGTGGTTGAAAGCCCATAAATAGGTGTGGGGGAGTTGAGTAATATTTCTTTCCAATTGGAGGGCAAGGATCATTTGGACCGTGATAAGGTATGTAAGATTTCATAAATTTATCCATGTTACACGCCTCCTTTATAAATGAAATATTCATCACTATGTATTGTATTCGTACATAATTGCAAATTATGACTCATATAGAAAACTAAAAGGGGCAGGGGGAGTGCGGATGGAAAGTGTTACAACATGTATTGTATTAGAATCTAAAAACTTAAAGGAAACATTATATTTTTATGAAGGAATTCTAGGTTTTAAACCGAGTAAGAAGAGGCCACAAATACGTGTAACAGGTGTGTGGTATGATATTTGTTCAACGAGAATTTGTTTTGTTGTGAACAGGGGATTGGGAGAGTATCGAGAAACTGTTACATCATCAGTGAAGGAACTATTGTTAAAAACTACAAATATCGAGCGGTTAAAGAAAAAGTTAGCGTTTTATCAAATATCATTTGTAGAAGAGCGCTGCGGTGAAGAAGTTAGAATAATATTTCATGATCCAGATGGTTATACACTTCAATTTACTTCAATAGAGAACATAGAAGAGAGATTTTTGCAATGTAATAATCTGAATGGTGAATAAAAAAATATTGACAAGCTTAGGCAAATATTTTAATGTGATTGTATAAAATTGTGTATATAAAGGGGAGTAACTTATTACAGTAAAGTCGTCATTACAGGGAGAAACCCTCGGCTTTATTGGCAACGTTTCGTTGTTAGTGAGACCTTTACCAGCAATGGTAAAGGCCCCTTATTGTCTTTTTTAGGACCCTTACCATATTCGGTAGGGTCCTTTTTGTATACAAAGAGAGGAGATATAAAAATGAAAAAACTTATAAGTAGATTAAGAGTTGTATTTCATGTTCGTCGTTTTGTTCCATTCCTATTTGACTTTTTCACTTCAAAAGAGGTTTCAATAAAGAAGAAAATTTTATCTATTGCTTTTTTAGTTGGTTATGTAGCGATGCCGCTCGATTTAATTCCAGACTTCTTACCATTTATCGGTATTTTAGATGATATTGGAATTGTGTTATTTATTTTGAACCGAATTGTAAAAATGGCGCCAGTACAATTGCAAGAAAAGCATAATATGAATGTAGGATAGGAGTTAAAAGTATGGAGCAAATTATTTTAGATATAATTGAGTATTTAAAGCAGTTTTCTTATTTTGGAGTTGTGTTAGCTTTAACTTTTGAATTTATTCCAGCAGAAGTAGTTTTACCCATGGTTGGATATTGGGTGTACGAGGGAGATATGAACTTTTGGCTAGCTGTATTAGCTGGAACACTGGGCGGAACGACAGGACCTTTAACGTTATATGCGCTTGGTTATTACGGAGGGCGTCCTCTACTAGTGAAGTACGGAAAGTACTTCTTCATTAAAGAAGAACAAATTCAAAAAGCAGATAATTTCTTTGAGAAATATGGACCAGTTGTAGCATTTGTTGGACGCTTTGTGCCAGGGGTTCGGACGCTTATTTCTGTTCCGTGTGGTATGGCAAAAATGAATATATGGAAATTTAGTATATATACATTTGTAGCAATGTTTCCGTTAACGACTTTGTATATTTATTTTGGAATGAAATTAGGTCCGCATTGGGCAAAAGCGGCGGATGTTGTTGGACAATATATGCTACCTATATTAGCGGTCGTAGTTATTGTTATAGGTGGGATATTAATCTATAAATTTATGAAAAAAAGAAACAGAACGGAATCTATCTAGTCATTGGTACTGAAGTTAAAATTTTAAAAAATAGATGAATAGTACAGGCAAAAGACTCTGGGGGACATACACATATAAGGAATAAAAAAGAGAGAGGGGAAAGGCTATGGCTTGTGAATGCTCAAGTACAGTATTAACATGCTGCTCAGATAATAGTAGTAATTTTGTCCAAGATAAAGTATGTAACCCGTGGTCTAGTGCTGAAGGTAGTACATTTACAGTTTATGCAAATAATGTGAATCAAAATATTGTTGGTACAGGATATTTAACTTATGATGTTGGGCCTGGGGTGAGTCCTGCGAACCAAATTACGGTGACTGTTTTAGACTCAGGTGGAGGTACAATCCAAACATTCCTAGTAAATGAAGGTACTAGCATTTCATTTACGTTTCGCCGTTTTAACATTATACAAATTACAACTCCTGCAACTCCAGTAGGTACGTATCAAGGTGAATTTTGTATTACAACTAGATATTTAATGTCATAGAGAGGGGAATTAATATGGGGAATTGTAGTACAAATCTTTCGTGTTGTGCAAATGGACAAAAAACAATTGTCCAAGATAAGGTATGTATTGATTGGACAGCAGCTGCAACTGCAGCCATCATTTATGCTGATAATATTTCGCAAGATATTTATGCATCGGGTTACTTGAAAGTAGATACTGGTACTGGTCCTGTTACGATTGTGTTTTATAGTGGTGGTATAGCAGGGACTGCAGTGGAAACGATTGTTGTTGCCACCGGAAGTAGCGCATCTTTTACAGTTCGCCGTTTTGATACTGTTACTATTCTTGGGACGGCAGCTGCTGAAACAGGAGAATTTTGTATGACGATTCGTTACACTTTGTCTTAATATATAGTGATTTAAAGATTACTAAAAAGCGTGCAAACGATTCATAAGTTTGCACGTTTTTTAGTAGACTTTTGATTAAATTCAAAAGCGATAATTTTTTGTTATAGGCAATCTCGCTTTGATTTACAATAAGTTAATTGGAAACAGTAACGCCCTTCAATATAAATAGAAGGGTCTGGTGAAATATCGATAATTGAAACGGATTGTAAATCAAAACCTGTGTACGAAATAGTGTTTCCAGGTAAAACTGTAAAAGTATTTGTGGTAGAACCGATTATTTGGACAGATAATGCATTAGTACTATTCCTATTATTGTATATGGAGATAGTGCCAGATAATGAAATGATTCCGTCGTTTTTCCAAACGTTTACTGTAGTATAAGTTTGTTTTAGTTGTTTTTGAGAAATTGGAATAAAATCATTTGAGATAAGAATATCTCCAGCGAACTCATTGGTAACTAATTCGGCGTCACATCGGTCAGGTGGGGGAATAGGAGGAGGACAGGAGCAAATAGGTTGACAAATGATAGATAAAGGAGCAAAACAGCCGATGTTTTTATGGGGTTTCAATGGAATCCCTCCTTTTTCATAAGATTGTTTCCTATTAGTAAATGTAAAAGTATGAAGAATGTTGTTAATAAATGGACAAAAAATGAAAAAATTAAATAGTTTACTAGGCTTACAAAACGGCATAGTTTGTTGGGATAGAGAAGTAAGAGGTGTCTATTAGACAAAAAGGGCTGTTTCATATAAATGTGGCATTTCACATTTAATTAACTGTATATTTACAAAAGTGAAATAAATTTGATTTGCAATTTATACGAAGTTAATATGTAGTCGCTACAATAAACATTGTAATTAATTCATTATATGAGGAGGATTTACGTGAACAGAACTGCTTTAAGGGAAGTAAAAGGCCTTATTGGATTATTAATGGTTTTTGTATTAGCATTTGTATCATTTCCGTGGAGTACATCAGTTAAAGCGGAAGAAAAAAAGCAAGAAAAGGCACCAAGTGAGAAGAAGATAGTTTTTCCAGTTGTAAGTGATGTACATATTAAAAATAGTGGAACAGATGATACGTTTCGCTGGAAACGAGCAATCGAGCAACTTAATACACTTGCACCTAAACAAGATGCGTTTGTAATCGTGGGAGATTTTACTGATTCAGGATCGGTACAACAATATGATCGTTTCATGCAAGTATATAATGAAAATGCAAATAAAGATGCCGTGCGAATGAATTCTCTTGGTAACCATGATTATTGGAACGGTTTATCTGTAGAGGGCGCGCAGAAGCGTTTCTTAGAAAAAACAGGAATGGAATCGATTTACTATCACAAAGTTGTGAAAGGGTATCATTTCCTTGTTATGTCTCCGGAAGATGGGACAACTCATGGATATTATTCAGACAAGCAAATTAATTGGTTAAAACAAGAAATGGCAAAGGCACAAAAAGATGATCCAGAAAAACCGATTTTCGTATTTTTACATCAACATATTAAAAATACAGTATACGGTAGCCAAGAATGGGGAACGCAAGATAGTGCGAAAATTAATGCGGTATTAAAAGAATATCCACAAGTTATTACGTTTTCAGGTCATTCTCATTATCCGTTAGATGATCCAAGATCAATTCATCAAAAAGACTTTACATCAGTTGGTACATCTTCTGTAAGTTATATGGAAGTTGAAGGTGGTAAAGTACAAGGGAATATCCCGCCAGGAGCTAGCACATTAAGCCAAGGCTTATTAGTAGAAGTGGATGATAAAGAAGTAACGATTAACCGCCGTGATTTCCATACGAATTCTTGGACAGGTGAACCTTGGAAAATTAAGTTACCAACGAAAAAAGAATCATTTAACTATTTAGAAGATCGTGACAAGGAAAAACCATATTTTGCTAAGGATGCAAAACTTGCTGTATCAAATGTAACAGAAAATGCAGTGACAGTAACATTCCAACAAGCGTTGGACAACCTTCTTGTACACTCTTATCGTGTACAAGCTAGAGATAAGCAAACTGGAGAAATAAAGAATAAATTGTTAGCATTCTCAGAGTTTTATCGTGATCCAGTACCGAAAGAGCTGACATTTACACTTGCAGGATTAGATGGCGGAAAAACATATACACTTGAAGTTGTTGCGATTGATTCATTTGGCAATGAAAGTGTACAACCGTTAACGGCAGAAATTACTACGAAAAAAGATAATATTGACCCGAATGTGAAAGTACCAAAGGCTGATGTTTTTGATGTGAACTTTGCAGAGGGTACATTTAAAGATAATTCACCATTTAGTACAAAAGGTGATGTTAAGGGCAATGTAACTATTGAATATGATAAAGCATTGAAAAAAAATGTTATGAAGCTAAATGGAAAAGCAAATACATTTGGATATCTTCCGTTTTCAGCAGCACAAAAAGAGAAAGTAGCAAATACGTTTACGTTAGAAACTGTATTTTCAATGAATGAAATCCGTGGGCAAGGTATTTTACAAAATACAGAGAGCGGCGGAATTGGTTTTGAATCTACAGGAAGTGGATATGTTGAATTATGGGCTCATATTGGCGGTAGCTATAAGCGTGTTGGCGTTCAATTAGAGGCAAATAAAACGTACCATTTAACTGGAACGTATAATGGAAGTGAAGTAGCCATTTACGTAGATGGTAAAAAAGTAAATAGCCAACCAGCTACAGGGAAAGTATATCACCCGAACGTACCATTTGCATTTGGAGCTGACCCTGATAGTAACGGAAATGGTGGTATTCCGTTAAATGGACAAATTGCGCTTGCAAAATTATATAGTAAAGCGTTAAGTTCTTCAGAAGTAGTAGCAGCGTATAATGAGTTTTCTAACCGTACAAAGTTAGAAGAGGTAAACGCTTTATATGAAGAGCTTGGAAAAGTAAAAGAAGTATTAGCTGGTACGTATGAGTTTGGTGACAAGCCAGGTCAATATTCAAAGGAAGCATTTCAAGAATTAGAGAAAAGTTATAATAATGCAAAGCAAGTGTTTGAAACTGTAGGGAGTACGGGGGAACAAATTGTTCAAACGTATAATGAATTAAAAACAGCAAATGTGACATTTGTACAATCTAAAGTAGCAGAAGAACAACCGAAAACACCGAAAGAAAAATTACAAATCAATATTGAATCTGCAAAAGCGGTAGTGAAAAAAGCGCAAGCTGCAAATGTAACGGACGGTTCAGTGAAATCACTGAGTCAAAAGATTACAGTGGCAGAAGCTGTATTAAAAGATGCAAAAGCAAAAACTGAGTATGTAGAATCAATGAATCGTACGTTAGAATATGCGATTTCACTCGTTGAAAAAAGTATGAACAAATAAGAGAGAAGAAAAAGAAGCTTATCATGATAGGCTTCTTTTTTGTTATACTAAAAATAGCATAGAATGAGGGAGCGAATAATTTGGAAGAGAAAAAGTTAAAAAGAATTCTTGAATATGTATGGATCGCAGTTGTGCTCCTTGTAGGATATTATTTCTTAAAAGAAAAAAGTATTTGGGTTCTATTTCTAATGACATTTTTATTAGCGGGTTTAGGCACGTTATTTATTAATTTCTTCTTTGATAGTCTAAATGCATGGAAGAAGAAAAAGAAGGGAACGAAGTAAAGGAGGGAATATATGAAAAAGTGGAAGCTCATATATCAGGTGATTATTTTCCTATTGCTTGTATGTATTGGAATTGTTAAATACTCGACACCAATAGGAAATTGGGCGTGGTTTACAGCTTGCATCGGCATATTTTTCATTTTACAATCGTTAACGAAAAAACATAATCAGACATGAAGAAAGCTCGCCGTTTCATCGGCGAGCTATTTTGTTATGCTTTTTTCTCTTCATCATTTGTTTTTTCAGTAGCTAAGTGACTATGTTTTCTAGAGTAGAAGAAATAGAAGCATAAGCCGACTATAAGCCAAACTACAAAGCTAATCCATGTCGTTTTAGACAAATTGATCATTAAATATAAACAGCAAAGAATTGCAACAACTGGTAATACAGGTACGAAAGGTGCGCGGAATCCGCGTTTTAAGTCAGGGTGTGTTTTTCGTAAAATAAGTACAGCACAGCAAACGAATGTGAAGGCTGTTAACGTACCGATGTTCACTAAGTTAGCTAATACATGTAAGTCTAAAAGTCCTGCTAATAAAGCTGAAACAACGCCAGTAATCCACGTGTTTAATAAAGGGATTTTTACTCTTTTATTCACACGTGCTAACGCTTTTGGAAGTAAACCGTCGCGGCTCATCGCATACGAAACGCGAACTTGTCCATACATAACAACTAAGAGGACGGTTGTCATTCCAGTCATTGCCCCAACAGCGAGTAGTCCTGCAATTGTATCTTCACCAACGAAATGTAAGGCAAATGCAACTGGATCAGAAACGTCTAATTGTGTATACGGAACCATACCTGTTAAAACAAAAGATACAATCATGTATAAAACAGTACAAATAAGAAGGGAACCGATAATGCCAATTGGTAAATCGCGCTGTGGTTTTTTCGTTTCTTCTGCAGCGGTTGCGATTGCATCAAAACCTAAGAAGGCGAAGAAAACAGTGGCAGCCCCAGTAATAATACCGTCGTATCCGAATGGAATGAACGGAGTCCAATTTTCAGGTTTTACATATTTTGCGCCTGCTACGATAAAGGCGATAATAACAGCTAACTTAATAAGAACCATAATATTATTAATGCGTGCGCTTTCGCGTATACCGAAACTTAAAAGACCAGTAATGATTAGTAAAATACAAACAGCTGGTAAATCGATAAGACCACCCTTTCCTACGCCAGGTGCCGAGGCAATTATGGCGGGCAGATGGATGTTAAATCCTTGTAATAAAGATTGTAAATAACCAGACCAACCGACAGCTACTGCTGCGACTGCAAGTAAATATTCGAGCATTAAACACCAGCCGACGATGAAGGCGACGACTTCTCCGACTGTCATGTATGCGTAAGTATACACACTTCCTGAGACAGGAATAGAAGAAGCAAACTCAGCATAACAAAAGGCTACACAAGCACAAGTAAATGCAGCAATAAGGAATGATAGCATAATACCAGGACCAGAATGTTTCGCTGCGACGATACCTGTTAATACAAAGATCCCTGTCCCAATTACGGCGCCAATTCCTAAAAACGTTAAATCAAGTGCCGTTAATGTTCTCTCTAACTGCCGTGGTGATTCAGTACTAAGCGCTTTTTTTCGTAATAATGACTTCACTTTGGACTCTCCCTCCGTTTTTCATTTCCATAACCGCGAATATAGTATGAGCCCACTAAAAAAGAGTATGTAAGTAAATGGAGGTACAGTTATGGTATATAGTTTTTGAAATTGCTGGATTCATTTTATTATAATTCAGAATATTTTGTCAAATTAAAATGTGACAAATAAAATGCGAATGAATAGGGGAAACTACTTGCAGGAATGGACCAGGGTTAACAGAGTGATAAAACCACTCATAAAAGTTTCACTTTATAAAGTAGGAGAAGATGCTATGTTATTTTATTTTGAACTTGTCGTCATTTTACTTTGTACGAAATTAGCTGGTGATATTAGTGTAAGACTTGGTCAGCCTTCTGTACTTGGTAAGCTAATTGTCGGTATTATTATTGGCCCAGCTGTACTCGGTATTATTAATAGTTCTGAACTAATTGATGAACTGAGTGAGATTGGTGTTTTACTCCTTATGTTTATGGCGGGACTTGAAACAGATTTGGAAGAGCTAAATCGGAATTTGAAATCGTCATTTGCAGTAGCGGCTGGTGGAATTATTTTTCCTTTCATCGGTGGTTATGTAACAGGATTACTGTTTGGATTAATGCAATCTCATGCCATTTTTTTAGGATTATTACTTTGCGCAACGTCAGTTAGTATTACGGTGCAAACGTTACGTGATTTAGAGAAAATGAATACGAGAGAAAGTACAACGATTTTAGGTGCTGCCGTATTTGATGATGTCATTGTTGTTATTTTATTAGCATTTGTTATGAGCTTTTTAGGAACGCAAGATGTGAATATAACACTTGTTATCGTAAAGAAAATTGTTTTCTTTGTTAGTATTGTTTTCATCGCATGGAAAGTTGTTCCCTGGATTATGAAAATGCTTGTGCCACTTCGTGTAACAGAAGCGCTAATTAGCGCAGCTCTTATTATTTGTTTTTCTTTTTCATACTACAGTGAAATGATGGGGATCGCTGGTATTATTGGAGCATTTGCAGCTGGGATTGCCATTTCTCAAACAGAGTATAAGCACGAAGTAGAACATAAAATTGAACCGATTGCTTATGCAATATTTGTTCCAGTGTTCTTCGTAAGTATCGGAATGGAAATTACATTTCAAGGTATCGGAAGCCAGCTTTGGTTCATTATCATTATGACTCTCATTGCGATTTTCACAAAGTTAATCGGATCAGGTTTAGGAGCAAGACTAACAGGGTTCAACCTTCAATCTTCTATTAGTATCGGTGCGGGGATGGTGTCGCGCGGAGAAGTAGCGCTCATCATTGCTGCGAATGGACTTACGGCGAATCTATTAGCGAAAGAAAATTTCACAGCGATTGTTATTGTTGTCATATTAACGACGATTATTACGCCGCCGCTTTTGAAGAAATATTTTGTATAGAGAGGAAGGGCTTATCTGATGTAGGTAAGCTCTTTTTTATTGGAAAAGCAATCGTCATATAGCGTGAATAGGGTGCAATTATGGTAAAATCTATGTATATGATGTAGGCAAGGAGAGAAATGTGTGAGGATTACAAAGGGGAAGGTTATAGGCGTAATGATACTCCTTGTATTGTGCATACCATTTACTGCTGGGAAAGAGTCAAAGGTGAAAGATTTTCCGGTTTCTATTTTTTCGGAAGAAGCAGATGGTGAGTACAATCAGAAGCTGAAATATACTGCTTTTTTACCTAATGTTGCGATTTGGATGAACGGTTGGGAAAAGAAGTGGACAGAAGGGGAAAGAACTGTCTATCAAAAAGGAAATCGCATTGTAAATGTGTTTCATCCTCCTGGTGATGATGGTTTTTATCTTCTTGAAGCAAGAGAAAATAAGTGAACGCAACCGTAAGAAGTGGAGGTTAAATAGTGAAAGCTTCAACGTTACTATTTAAAATTGAAAGTAATATGGATCAATTTTCACCAGCTGAGAAGAAGGTTGCCATGTACATAATGGAGAATGCAGAGATTGTTCCGAACTTAACGACGAAAGAAGTGTCAACGAATGCAGGCGCAAGTGAGGCGAGTGTTGTTCGCTTTTGTAAGTCGATTGGAATCGGAAGTTTCAAAGCATTTAAAATCGCGCTCGTTCGTGAATTAACGATTGCTGATTATAATATTAATGATTTTTCAGTGATGAATACGGAAGATGGACCGTACGACTTGTTTAATAAAGTTACATATGTGAATAAAGCTGCAATTGAGGCGAGCGTTACTGCTATTGATAAGAAGGAACTGGAGAAAGCAGCGGACCTTATTGTAAATGCGGATAAAATCATATTTTACGGAGTAGGCGGATCAGCTACTCCGGCGATGGACGGTGCTTATAAATTTACAAGGCTCGGATTTACAGCGATGATGCTATCTGATTTTCATATGATGTTGCCGCTTGTGACAAATTTAAAAGAGGGCGATATATTTGTAGCGATTTCAACATCTGGTTGTACGAAAGATGTACTTGAAATGGCACAATATGCGAAGAGACAAGGTGCAACAGTTATTGCGATTACAAAGCTTGATCAATCATCACCGTTATATAAAGAGGCGGATATTCGTCTTTGTATGCCAGATGTAGAACAAGATCATCGTATTGCAAGTATTGCTTCAAGAATGACGCAATTGAACATGATAGATGCTCTATATGTGATTACCTTTAATCGTATTGGTAATAAAGTGTTGGATCAATTTATGGAAACAAGAGAAGAAGCTTTGCGATTACGGAAGCTGAAATGAGAAGATGGGGAAACCCATCTTTTTTTGCATACTGACGGACATAAATTCGTCATGAAAAGAAATTAAATTTCATAAAATAATAAAGTGATATTGATTTTAAATTTCTTAAAGTTATAATAAAAGCATGAAATTAAATTTCAAAGCAGGTGGTAATATGTTAGAAAATTTATCGACAGAACACCGTAATGAGAAGACGATGAATTTAGATGAGATGAGCATAAAAGAAGTTTTACAAAGTATGAATGAAGAAGATCGAACTGTTGCATTAGCAGTTGAAAAAGAGATAGAACAGATTGAAAAGGTTGTGCAAACTGTAATTAAATCATTTGAAGAAGAAGGGAGATTAATTTACATTGGGGCTGGTACGAGTGGCCGTTTAGGTATTTTGGACGCGGTTGAATGTCCGCCGACATTTGGCACAGATGATAAAATGGTACAAGGATTTATAGCAGGTGGATTGAAAGCGTTTACTAAAGCGGTAGAAGGTGCCGAAGATCGCGAAGAGTTAGCAGAAGAAGATTTAAAAAGTATTAGATTAAACGAAAAAGATACAGTGATTGGTATTGCTGCAAGTGGTCGAACTCCTTATGTAATTGGCGGCTTGAAATACGCGCATAGCGTGGGAGCGAGTACAGCTAGTATCTCCTGTAATAAAAATGCTGAAATAAGTAAATATGCAAAACAAAATGTGGAAGTAGAAACAGGTGCAGAAATTTTAACAGGCTCAACGCGTTTGAAGGCTGGTACAGCGCAAAAGTTAGTACTTAATATGATTTCAACAGCTTCTATGATTGGTGTTGGGAAAGTATATAAAAACTTAATGGTAGATGTTCAATCTACAAACGGAAAGCTAGTAGAACGATCAAAACGAATTATTGTGGAAGCAACAGGCGCTAGTTATGAAGTAGCGGCAGAGTACTATGAAAAAGCAGAACGTAACGTGAAAGCTGCAATTGTTATGGTGTTACTACAGTGTGAGTATGGGGAAGCACTGGAGAAACTAAAAGAAGCGAAAGGGTTTGTGAAGAAGGCACTATAAATAATAGGGAGGGGGATTCTATTATGAAGAAAGAAGAGAGAATGGCCAAAGAAATTTCAGAGCAACTTGGGGGAGTGAAAAATATTCGCGGTATTGCTCATTGTATGACGAGGCTGCGATTAACGCTTCATGATGAAAGTAAAGTGAATATGGACCTTTTGAAAAAGGTTGAAGGGGTTATGGGTGTTATTGAAGATGAGACGCTTCAAGTTGTCGTTGGACCAGGGACAGTAAATAAAGTAGCAGCTGAAATGGAAGGTTTAACGGGACTGCGAATTGGTGAGGTGGCAGATCATCACCTTGAAGATCTTGGGCAAGAGATGAAGTCAGAGATTAAGAAGAAAAATAATACACCAGTGAAAAACTTTTTAAGAAAAATAGGAAGTATTTTCATTCCGTTAATTCCTGGTCTTGTTGCGTCAGGTATTATAAACGGGGTTGCTAACTTTGCGAAAAACGCAGGTGCTGATCCGAATGCAACGTGGCTACAAATGCTACTACTTATTGGCGGCGGTATCTTTACATTCTTAGGGATTTTAGTCGGTTGGAATACAGCGAAAGAGTTTGGCGGGACACCAGTTCTTGGGGCAATTGCTGGTATTTTAATTTTTAACCCGGCAATGGCGAACGTGAAATTATTCGGTGAAGCGCTAGTACCCGGACGGGGCGGATTGTTTGCAGTTATTTTTGCAGCATGGCTTATGGTTGTAGTGGAAAAACAAGTTCGAAAAGCTGTGCCAAATGCAGTTGATATTATCGTGACACCACTCATTACTGTGTTAGTGGTAAGTATCGTAACGATGTTAGCCATTCAGCCGATAGCAGGTTTCTTATCTGAGGGAATTACAAGCGGAATTAATGGTATTTTAAATATTGGCGGCGCGTTTGCGGGAGCAGTGCTTGCTGGAACATTTTTACCGCTCGTTATGGTCGGATTGCATCACGGTTTAACACCGATTCATATGGAGTTTATTAATCAAACGCACGTAACACCGTTATTACCAGTACTTGCAATGGCTGGCGCTGGGCAAGTAGGAGCAGCGATTGCGATTTTTGTAAAAACAAAAAACAAACGACTTCGTAACGTAATTAAAGGTGCATTGCCAGTTGGATTTTTAGGAATTGGTGAACCGTTATTATACGGGGTTACATTACCACTTGGGAAACCATTTCTTACCGCTTGTTTAGGAGCAGCTGTCGGCGGTGCATTCCAAGCAGTTATGAAAACGGCGGCACTTGGAATTGGCGTATCAGGATTATCATTAATTCCGTTAATTGCTGATAATAAATATTTATTATATTTCCTTGGATTAGTAGTGGCGTATACTTTCGGATTCATCTTTACGTACTTCTTCGGATTCAAAGAAGAAATGGCAGAAAACATATAGAGAAAGGGATTCCTTTCTCTTTTTCTATTCATAGAAAGGGAGATTCATATGATAGGAGTTTCAATTTATCTTTCAAAAGAACAAGTAAAGAAGCAAGAAGAGTGGCTAAAAGTGGCGAAGGAAAATGGATTTTCATCTATTTTTACATCACTTCATATACCAGAGGATGATCCTGGTACGTATAAAGAGTTAATTCAAATACTTGGGAAGCAGGCTCTTGAAAATGAAATGGAATTAATGGTCGATGTTTCTCCAAAATCGTTACACCATTTAGGAATGACGTACGAAAATGTGGAGGAGCTATTGGGCTGGGGGATTACTGGTTTACGAATGGATTATGGCATCACACCGAAAGAAATTGCACGCGTATCCCATAAGATGAAAGTAGCTTTAAATGCGAGTACGATTACAGAATCATTTTGGAAAGAGTTACTTTCGGAAAGTATCCGAATAGAGAACGTAGAAGCGTGGCATAATTTTTACCCGCGTCCAGAAACAGGATTAGCAAAGTCCTTCTTGCAAAAGCAAAATCAATATTTGCATGAGTGCGGAATAAAAACGATGGCATTTATTCCAGGAGATGGTGAAAAACGTGGTCCGTTATATGAAGGGTTACCAACGTTAGAAAAACATCGTAATATGCGACCGCTAGAAGCGTACTTAGAACTTGTTCAAGATTGTGGTGTTGATAAAGTATTGATTGGAGATATAAGCGCAAGTTTGGAAAGTATGCAAGAAGTAGCTAGTGCGAGTAGAGGAATTATTCAATTGCGTTACAAATCATTTATAACTGATAAAGAAGTATTAAAAGTGGTGGAGCAAGTGCATACAAATAGACTAGATCCGGCTCGTGATGTTATTCGATCTGTAGAATCAAGGGAAGGAAATAGAGTGGTGTTACAGCCGGTGCATACAATTGTAAGAAAGAAAGGCAGCATTACAATTGATAATGAATTGTACGGTAGATATGCAGGGGAGATGCAAGTTGTTGTACATGATTTGCCTGTAGATGAGAAAGTGAACGTTGTTGGAATGGTTGTAGAAGAGGACTTGTCTTTATTGCCGTTTGTTAGCGCTGGAAAAATGTTTCAAATTTTTTGTGCGATAGAATAAAAGCTTGAATTAACGCTGTTTTGTAGGAAAACATTATCTGTAAAAGGGATAATGTTTTTTGTTTTCTTTAAAAAAGTATTTGACGAATGAAATAAAATACAGTATTGTTTTTACTTGTAAATAAAAGTTCACCATAACAAAACAAAAAGGAGAGTTCAAAATGAATCAATATATTGGGAATTTAATTATTCGTATCGTATTAGGAGTGACATTCTTTGCACATGGTTTAGCGAAGTTTCAATCAGGTATCGATAACGTAGCAGGGTGGTTTACAAGCATCGGCTTACCAGGTGGTCTTGCATACGGCGTAGCAACAGTTGAATTAGTTGGTGGTATATTATTAATTATTGGTTTAGGTGTTCGATATGTAGGATTGTTATTCGCTCTTATTTTAGCTGGAGCTATCGTAAAGGTAAATGGAGCAGCAGGATTATTAGGAGATGGAAAGAATCCAGGGTATGAATTAGATCTTGCATTATTATCAATGGGTGCGTATTTATTCGTTGTAAAAGCAGAAGGATATGTAGATCGTTTCTTAAAAGAGAAAGTAATGAAAACGAAGTAGACTTTATTTATAAATTGTTGACTTGAAGGATTATTGTAACTATAATGATTACAACATGTAAATTAAGAATAAAGCAATTTAAATATTTTTTTACACAAGATGTAACAATGTAAGTTACATCTTGTGTAAAAATAAATAAAACGGGAGGAAGTAATATGTCTAAATCAAATTTAGAAATTATTCGAAGTACATATGAAGGATCAACTTCTTCGAATGCAAAACATTTAGCAGAAGCATTCTCTGAAAAAGTAGAATGGACAGAGGCAGAAGGTTTCCCGTACGGCGGAACATATACAGGTGTAGAAGCAATAATGGAAAATGTATTTAGTCGTTTAGAATCAGAATGGGATAATTATAAAGCAAGTGTAAATACATATCATGAAGTAAACGGAAAAGAGGTAATTATTGCTGAAGGTATGTATTCTGGTGTTTATAAAGAAACAGGAAAATCATTTAAAGCAGATTTCGTTCACGTATGGAAACTTGAGAATGGAAAAATCGTGAAGTTTAAGCAATATGTAGATAGTCATATTGTTAGGGAAGCGATGAAGAGCTAATGCTTTTTAAGTGGATCGTAGGTATATGCATTACAATTATAGTAATTATCTCGTCTATAGTTGGAGGAAAGAAATTGCTTGCATATGTGGAAAAAGAAAATAAAAATATTCAAACCCAGCAAGCAGCAAACGAAAAAGAGAAGAAAGTTGCAGAAGAAGCTCCACAAATTAGTGAAGGTGAAATTATTTCTACTATGCATAAAATGGTGCATCAAAAGGTGAAATCCTCTGAAAAATGGGGATTTGTAGAAATGACGAACAAGGAAATTTCTAATGTGAAAAGAGATATTGAAAATAGTACAGGTTTTCAATATAAAATGAAGTTATTTTCTATTATAAATAGATGGGAAAAAGGAGATTTTTCTCAAACTGTTGAAGAGCATAACTTTTTATGGAGCCTTCAAGGTGGAGATACTGGCAAGGCGACGGAACGTTTATCGCTAGAAGAAGAAAAGCAGTATATAAAAGAAATGAAGAATAAATAAAAACATCGCCAACTCAGATGACGATGTTTTTTTCATTAAGAATGTTTTCGTATTAAAGCCCCAGTTGGCTGAACAGTAACCGTTTTGAAATGAGAAAATAAATAACATCCTGTTACAACGATCATTGTCCCTAAAATTTGTATCCATGTTAGTTCTTCACCGAGGAAAAGGAATGCTAAAATAGCTGTGAAAATTGGATTGAAGTTTAGAAAAATGCCAGATGTAGTTGCTCCTAATTTTTGTACGCCAACATTCCAAAATACCATACAAAGAACTGTGGAAATGAGTCCTGTATATAAAAGTGATGTTATGAAAGAAGTGTTTATATTCGAAACAGTGAAGCTCCCTATATTAAATGGAAGTAATAAAATAACGCCGAAAATACCAGAGTATAACGTCGCCATAAGCGGTGTAGTTGTTTTTGTTGCCCATTTACTACAAACAGAATAGATTCCCCAAATACAAACTGCCGCAATCATCCATAAATCGCCGCTATTAAAATGTAGTGAAAATAAAAGTGAGAAATCACCTTTTAATAGCACAAGAATAACCCCAAAGAATGAAAGAATCATGGATAGAATTTGAAGCGTATTTACTTTTTCTTTTAGAAATAAGACAGAAAATAATGCGATGGAAATTGCGTTTAATGTAGAAATAAGACCTACATTTGTTGCGGATGTTTTTTCAAGTGCTAAGAATTGAAAGATGTTAAAAAGAGCGACCCCTGAAATCCCCATTAGTATTAGAGGAAGTATTGCAGCACGAGGTGGAATGATTTTCTTTTCTTTAAACCAAACCATTGGTAATAAACAAACGATCGCAATCATCCATCTTAAACTTGTAAGTGTCATTGGAGATGCGTGATCAACAAGTGATTTTCCAACGACGAAATTTCCTCCCCATAATAAGCTCGTTAGTAATAGTAAAAAGACGTAAAAATAAGGCATACTAAAATCCCCTTTTTTGTAATCAATACGAATTGTAAATAATTTTAGCATTTTTCTTCATTATGTAATATATTCTTTTGTATAATGGATAAAAGTCGATAAAAAATTTTGTTGTTAATGTTATTTAAAGAAAGATATTCAGTTTTATATAAGTTATAAGGTGTTTTTTCGAATAATCATCGGTAAGAAAAAAGGGGGAATTGTAATGGAGTCGTCTGTTATTAAAGTGTTGGATGATTTAGATGTACAAATTTTAGATATATTGCAGAAGGAATCACAAGTAAGTAATGCAGAGCTTGCGAGACGCGTTAATTTATCACCAGCTGCGATGCACGCAAGGATAAAAAGGTTAGATGGAGAAGGTTTCATCGATAAGCAAGTAGCCATTTTAAATCAAGAAAAGCTTGGTTTTGATTTGTTATGCTTCATTTTTATGAGTACGAATATTCATCAATCAGATAAACTTGAAGTGTTGGAGAAAGAATTAGAATCGATGCCGGAAGTGTTAGAATGTCACTGTTTAACAGGAGAGTATGATTATTTATTAAAGGTTGCAAATCGTGATCGTAAAGAATTGGAGCAGTTTATTAGGAAGCTGAATAAGCTTGGTATTACACGTATACAGACGAGTTTAGCTCTTCGTGAAATTAAATATTCGACGGTATTGCCAATACGAAATGAGGAACCGAGCATCGATTAGATTGCTTGGTTTTTTGTTTGCATAAGGTTAAGAAAAGTGATTGACGGGGAAAAAGGAGAGATGTATTATTATATAAAATTATGTATTTAAATTCATTTTGATTTATAAATATTAATATCAGGGACAAGGGGATATAATATGAAAATCTGTAATGCGGTTACGAGTGATGTGAAAGAAATTTATAGTCTCATTGAAGTTTATACAAAAGAGGGAGTGGTTTTACCGCGTTCTCTTTTGTCTCTTTATCAATATTTGCAATGTTTATATGTCATGAAAGAAGACGAAAAAATTGTTGGAGTTGCTGGATTGCATGTATTAGGGGAAGATCTTGCAGAAATACGATCGTTAGTCGTTTCGCATACATATGCAGGGAAAGGGATAGGGCGTATGCTCGTAAATCATGTCATAAAGGAAGCTACGAAAATAAATGTAAGAAGAGTAATTTCCTTAACATATGAAACAGTATTTTTTCAAAAGTGTGGATTTGATTTTGTAAATAAAGAAGCTTTGCCAGAGAAAGTATGGATTGATTGTAGACATTGCCCAAAGGTGGATTATTGTGATGAAGTGGCGATGGTTCGGTATGTTGGATGAAAAATTTATAGAGAAAAAGTTCCTACTATTATTTACATAATAGTGGGAACTTATATTTCCATAAGAAATGGAGATGTTATTAAGAATTTGAATTCGTTTGTCTTACGGCAAAATTATAAAGCGGATCTTTAAGTTCATAGTTATACGTAAAACCGTCGACAATTCCTACAACTTTATCATTATCATAAAGGTCGAGCATAAATTGTGCTATTTGTTTTGCAGTGTGGAATTTTGGTACAACATTATCGTATTGGAATTCATCAATATCAAATGAACGTTTTGCAAACTCGGTTTCAGTTGCAGCAGGAGCTAAAACTTTTGCTTGCATTTTTGCGCCTTGTTCTTTCAGTTCGTGAGACAGCCCTTCTGTAAATGCACTTACATAGAATTTCGTAGCACAATACGTAACAGCATCAGCAACAATCGTGTATCCGCCGCCTGATGAAACGTTAATAAGCTGCGTTCCATCAACCATTGAATAATCTCGAACGAAAAGAGAAGAGAGTATTGTTAGTGCTTCTATATTGACATGTAACATCGTTTCAATTTTATTTAAATTTTGTTCAGAAATTGAGGCGAAATTACCGAAACCTGCGTTGTTAATCCACGTTTCAAGTTGAAAGGCTTGTAGGCTTTCATAAAGCTTATAAACATTTTCCGTGATAGATAAATCCGTTCTTCGAATGACAATATCCAATTCTGGATTCATGTCATTAATTTTTAATTTTAATCCGTCTAATTCTTCTTGTCTTCTAGCTACAAGTATTAAGTTTTTTCCGCGAGATGCAAAGGCTAAAGCTGATTCATAGCCAATTCCAGAACTAGCACCAGTAATAACAGTGTACTTCATATAAAATCCCCCTAAGTTCAAATGAATGTATTATGGTTAAATTTTATTTGTTAGAGTATACTCTAAGTCAAATGTTTTTTTATAAATTTGATAAGGCTATAAAATATATGAGGATGTGTGGAGGGAGTTAGAGTATGTACACAATTAGCGAGGTAGCTAAATTAATAGGAGTTAGCACTCATACATTACGTTATTATGAAAAGGAAAATATATTAATTGCAAATCGTAATACAAATGGAAATAGAGTGTATGATGAATCACATATAACATGGTTGCAGTTTGTAATGAAATTAAAACAAACGCAAATGCCAATAGCGAAAATAAGAGAATACGCTAGGTTATATTTAGAAGGAGAGCATACAACTGAAGCTCGTTTACAATTGTTAGAAAACCATAAAACATCTATTCAAACTCAAAGAGAGAATTTAGTAATTACAGAAAAGATGCTTGAGAATAAAATTATTGCATACAAGGCCTCTTTGGAAAATAAATAGAAAACATAATCTGCTCCTTAGTTAAATGATAAAAATGGATTTGATCTCATAGTGTGTTGGCAAATAAAAAAGAGCAGATAGTAAAAGCTAACTGCTCCATTCAAGGGATTTCTCCAAGGGGGAGTGGAGAAAATATTATGTTACTAGCAGTATTGGCAGATTATTGAGAAATATACAAATCGGATGAAAGAAATTTTAAATAACCTTTTGGCATTGACAGTTTTTAAAATATTCATGTACAATATTTATGAATGACATTCAGTCATTTTCAGTGAAAGGATGTAGTTAGCTTGGAAATGGAACAAATATAATGGTAAATGAGGATGATAGTTGTCTTTTATATAGTAGTGATGAAGGAGTATATTTTTTAAAAATAAAAATGACTGATAGTCAGTCATAAGAGGTGAGAGGTATGAAAAATAGAGCTTGGTTATATGTCATATTAACATGTATTTTTGAAATTTTTTGGGTGTTTGGTTTTAATACGGCTGATACTTGGTGGCATTGGATTATTATTGTAGGAGTTATCGCTGTTGATTTTCACTTTCTTTCTAAAGCGTGTGAACATCTTGCAACAGGGACTGTATATGCTGTGTTTGCCGGAGCAGGTACGGTAGGTACTTTCTTAATGGATGTATTTCTTTTTGGCGGAAGTTTCAGTGTAGGAAAACTATTCTTTATTATGATGGTTGTAGCTGGCGTTATTGGTTTAAAGTTAGCTGACAATAAAGAAGAGACTATGGAAGGAGCTGCTTAAAGATGGGTTGGTTTTTCGTATTTTGTGCTGCAATTAGTGAAATAGTCGGTGTGATAGGACTTAAAATGTATAGTAAAGATCAAACGTTAGCAAATGGCGCGATTTATATAGGGGGATTTGCAACTTCCTTCGCATTGTTGTATACATCTTTCTTATTTTTACAAGTAAGTGTCGCTTATGCGGTTTGGATTGGTATTGGAACAGCAGGTGCCGTTTTATTAAACATGTTCCTGTTTGGTGAGTCGAAAAATAAAGCACGTATCATTAGTGTGGCTCTTATTGTATGTGGAGTGACAGGATTAAAGGCTCTTTCGTAAGGCTATACTGCATTTTATCTCCTAATGGTTTGTTAGGAGATTTTTAATATTAAAAATAATTTCCTCTTAGAGTTCACTATCATTGACAGTACAATCAATTATCTTATAAAATGAGTGACAGTCATTCAATATGTGTGTGAAAGGGTTTAGATGATGAATAAAAAAGAAAAAATTGTCTATGCAGCTATTGAAGTGTTTCAGGAAAAGGGCGTTGAAAAAACGAAGATTTCTGATATCGTGAAATTGGCTGGCATTGCACAAGGAACTTTCTATTTATATTTTCCTTCTAAGTTATCTGTTATGCCTGCAATAGCAGAAGTGATGGTTGAAAAGATGATACTTGCAGTGAAAGAAAAAGTGCAAAACGATGCACCTTTCTCAAGTAAAGTGACGCAAGTAATAGATGCGGTGTTTCACTTTATAGAGGAATATCGTGAAATACAAGCTTTAATGTATGCGGGTCTTGCATCTACTGAACATATAAAAGAATGGGAAGCTGTGTATGAGCCTCTTTATATGTGGCTAAGCGAATTTTTAAGTGAAGCAAAAGAAGACGGCGAAATTCGTGATTCGGTTCATGCAGAGCGAACAGCGAAGTTATTTATCGCTCTTGTTGAATCAGCAGCGGAACAAGTTTATTTATATGATCATAAAGATGATGAACAAGTCGAGCTACAAAAGGCAGAAGTACTAGATTTTTTAACACATGCATTACATATAAAGAAGTAGTAAGATGAACCTGTCTGAAAAGGTAGGTTCATTTTTGAGGAAAAATGAATGATAGTCATTCACCTAATGCTTATGTATGTGTGGAAGGATAGAGTGAAATTCTAATGAGTGGGGCATCTCTACTCATGATTAGCCCACAAAGAGCAGGATAAAGAAAAAGCTTCTTGGGCATTATTTTTTGAGAGGAATTTACGGGAAGAGGTGTTAAAAAGTGAAGAAACCGATAAAAGAACAAAAGATGGTATTGGTCATTCTTTTGAGTAATATATTTATCGCTTTTTTAGGGATTGGATTAATCATTCCGGTTATGCCGTCCTTTATGAATGATATGGGTTTAACAGGGAAAACGATGGGTTATCTCGTTGCAGTGTTTGCAATGGCTCAGCTTATTGCTTCACCTATTACAGGCCGGTGGGTCGACCTTTACGGTAGGAAGAAAATGATAATCATTGGATTATTTATTTTTGGTGTTTCAGAGCTTCTTTTTGGATTAGGAACGGATGTATGGATGCTTTATGCAGCACGGGTGTTAGGCGGAATTAGTGCTGCGTTTATTATGCCTGGTGTTACGGCATATGTTGCTGATATTACATCTATGCAGGAACGTCCAAAGGCGATGGGATATTTATCGGCGGCAATTAGTACCGGATTTATTATAGGGCCTGGAATTGGCGGATTTATTGCAGAATACGGTATACGTGTGCCGTTTTTCGTTGCAGCGGCAATTGCCTTTTTAGCATGTGTAATTTCTATTTTTATTTTAAAAGAACCGTTAACGAAAGAAGAGCTTGCAGAGATTTCTTCTAACACGAAAGAATCAAGTTTTATTGGTGATTTAAAGAAATCGTTACATCCAATGTATGCAATCGCATTTATTATCGTATTTGTACTTGCATTCGGTTTATCGGCGTATGAAACTGTGTTTAGTCTGTTTTCTGATCATAAGTTTGGATTCACACCGAAAGATATTGCTGCAATTATTACAATTAGTTCAATCTTTGGGGTAGTTGTGCAAGTATTTATGTTTGGTAAATTGGTTGATATGTTTGGTGAAAAAGTGTTAATTCAAATCTGTTTAATTGTAGGTGCAGTATTAGCGTTCGTTTCAACTATCGTCTTTAATTATTGGATTGTACTTCTTGTTACTTGCTTTATTTTCTTAGCATTTGATTTACTTCGTCCAGCTTTAACGACGTTTTTATCAAAAGCAGCTGGAAAAGAGCAAGGATTCGTTGCTGGTATGAACTCGACTTATACGAGTTTAGGAAATATAGCAGGACCAGCGATGGGCGGAATATTGTTTGATATGAATATTCATTATCCATATGCATTTTCAGGAGTTGTTTTAATAGTTGGTCTCGGCATTACATTTATGTGGAGAGAGAAACAGCTAGCTGAAAGTTTTGCGAAGTAATGTAGTGAATTATGAAAGCCCCTTACCATTGTTATGGTAAGGGGCTTTTCGTTTATCCTGCTATTTGTGCGGAGCTAGGTTCATTAAAGTTTCACTTTATAAACTTAATCCAAATCGTTTTAATTCAATAAAAATCCCCTCTAATTGCTTTCCTTTATCCGTTAATGTGTACTCTACACGAGGTGGAACTTCTGGATATACTTTTCTCGTTATAATGCCTTGTGCTTCTAATTCTTTTAGTCGAAGCGATAAAGTTTTTGGACTAATCCCGTCCATTGATTTTTGTAAATCACTAAATCGTAATGTTCCTTCGATAAGAAGATCACGAATGATTAAAAACGTCCATTTTGTACTAATTACGTCAAGGGTTTTAGCGATAGGACAAGGTATGCCAGGTAAACCTTTCGTTAATTCAACTGGATCTATATTGTTCATGGAACTAGCCTCCATAAAATTTTTTTGGATGAATTTTCTTTATGGTATCACAAAACTATACTTTTGGTAACTATATGAAAAAAATATCACTACTTCCATAAAGGAAGTTAGTGCATATACAATAGCAATAAGGAATAAAAAGAGTTTAGATGAGGAGGAGGTGATTTCCATGGGGATAAAAAAGTTGTTTGGATTCCTTAGTTTGTTTGTTGTTTGTATTGTGCTTGTAGCATGCGGCGTGGAAGAAAAAACGGAAGTCCAGTTATTAAAAGAAATGCCAAAGCCAAAAGCAATGACAATTGATCCCTCACTAAGTAAAAAGGAAGCGACCGAAATGGTTCATGCAGCGCAGCGTTTTTATGCATTCTGGGATACAGGTAAAGAGGAACTTATTCCGCAGACTGTTTCTGAAAAATTCTTCGATAATACGTTGCCAAAAGGGCGACCACAAGGCACTGAAGGATTAAAGTTTGCGGCGCAAAATTTTCGTAAAGTTGTGCCTGATATACATTGCGAGATTGAAGATTTATTAGTCGTTGGTGATAAAGTAACAGCTCGTCTTTCTTTTACAGGAACGCATAATGATAAGAAGATCAATTTTTTTGCAATTGATATTTTACATGTGAAAGACGGAAAGATAACGGAAGACTGGCATTTAGAAGATAATCTTACGCTGAAACAGCAACTTGGGTTAATAGCCGAGGAATAAAATAAGGGAGAGAAAAGCGATGAAAAATATATTCATTATAAATGGACATGAAAAATACGGTACAAAGGAAGGACGATTAAATAAAACGTTAGTTGATTATATGGTCACTGTATTAAGCGAGAATCATCATGTGAAAACAACAACGGTTCAAGATGGCTACAATATTAAAGAAGAACAAGATAAGTTTTTATGGGCGGATGTTGTGATTTATCAAACACCGATTTACTGGTTTAGTATACCTGGCTTATTTAAAACGTATATGGATGAAGTATATGAATACGGTTTGTTCTTTAAAGGTGCTGATGAATATGGAACAGGTGGTTTACTAAAAGAGAAGCAGTATATGTTTTCTACAACTTGGAATGCGCCTGAGAAAGCATTTGGAGATAAGACGAAGTTCTTTGAAGGAGAAAGTTTAGAATCAACGCTTAGTCATTTACACCGTGTGCAGAAGTTTCTTGGGATGAGCCCTTTAAAGAGTTTTGCTTGTTATGATGTGGTGAAGCATCCGAATATTGAGCAGTATTTATTGAACTTGAAAGATCATTTAGATGGAGTAATTAAATAATAGTTTGCATCTGTATGTGAAGAAGGTACTACTAAGGATGTAGTACCTTCTCTTTCATGAAATACGTTGAAAATCTTTACTTATACAGGACTGTTTTAGTTTTTTTGATTTAATTAAATGTTTCATATCAGAGATGTTATCGTGTGAAAGCTGAGTATGATAATAGTTAATGTACTCAAGTAATGCAAAAATATAAATAAATAGAGTGAATGATAGCCCGCCTAAAGGTAAGTGGGGATACCAAATTACAAAATCAATAGTAAACGTAATAAATCCCGTGATAATCAATGCTATATTTATCTTTTTAAGTACTTTTAAACATTGAATCATCCTAATAGGTGTAATAGATGTTTTCTCTTTTTTTAGTCGTTGCCACTTTACGTACCAGTAAATTGTTCCTTGTAGTAAGATAAAATCTAAAAGAAGAAATGAGACCCAAAAAGAAGATAGGGAATATAAATGTAATGTAGGATAAGCATAATTAAGTAAGTAACTTGTGAAAACAAAAGTAATGACTGAAAATAACTCACCCGTGTATAGATAGAAAAGTCTTTTTTCTAGGTTGCGTTTCATGGTTCTTCTCCTTTTATAAACATACACATTTTAATACGTGGATGGCTGTATCCATAACTTCGCAAAATTTACCCAGCCGAATGAATCAATTGTTACATTTTTTAAAGGAGAAACGAAGAAATGCGTTGCTTCGTTTTTGGGACAATAATAAATTTTATCCAAAGTACGCCGATTACCATAATAATCAAAGCATGTAGTAATTGTCCTGTAGCAATGAGTATAACACTTGAAAATACAATGAGTTGAATACTTAGCAATATAAAGATTAAGTGAAGAAATTGATTCATTCGTTTCTCAGTATGGATTGGGTATAATGCTACAATAATATTTCCCGAAAAATATTTCCACAGTGAACGGAGCTGCATAGAAATCATATATAGGACGATATATGCGATAGCGCCTTTTACGTATATGTTTGGTATAAAATATAAGGCGAAGGCACCGATTAACCCTAAGCGAATATATATACCAAAATAATCATTTCCACGTAAAAATGCTAGTGTATGTAAATAGAAGAAAGTTGCTCTTTTTTTATGTAATAAAGGTTCAATCCAATTTGTAAGCCATTTTCTTTTATTTACTTGCTTATTCAGTTGCGGAACATCGGTGAAAATGCTAGCAAATTGATAAAAACGAACGTCCATTTTCTCTTCTTGTTCGATTATGTAATCCCACGGTATTCGTTTTGTAGGCTGTTTTTTCGTGTATAGAAGCAGGAAAGCAAGTAGCAAGAGCAATCCGCCTAATATGAGAACATTTGCCGAATAAAACAGCATGTAAATGAGTAAGGCGTTACAAGTAATACGGATGATCAGCCATATATTTTTTTCATAACCATCACGCCACATCCAATGTATGTACATGTTCCAAGCTTTCGTAATCATTAAAACGATAAAGATTGTACATAAGAAAGGTACAGTTAATTGTAATGATTGCAGTGCAAGTGGTACGAGAATAAGGAACGTAAATAATAATGGGAAAAGCTGAATGATGTAATTATATAGAAGAGATTTTTTAAAATAAGATGTTAATTTCTCTTCTAGTGCGAGTAAATAGACAGCATCAGGTTTCTGAATAAATGTACGGATAGGGCATCTCGTTATAATGAATGTAAGTACAATCGTGATGAGTAGTAAAGATAGTCCTTTAGAAGGAGCTGTCTTAAGAAACTTTGCGTAATAGTAAGCACCTATACAGGCAACGAAGATAAAGCTATATAGTAAACCGTTAATCATACGTGCGAAGTATGTAATGATATTTTGCATATGTTGTTGGAAGCGGATGCTCCATAGCGATTCGATTGACATGTTTTTCACCTCTTTGTTCTATTATATATGTTTTGCAAAAGAAAAAACGAGCAAATTGCGTTATGCAACTTGCTCGTTTTTCTTTTCGTTATCTTTTTTCTGATCACGATTCATTAATGGATAGAAGGCAAAGCCGATTACGAATAAACCAATTCCGAGAAGGAACGTTTTTATATCAGATGCACCCGTTTTAATAACCCATAGTGCATAGCAAAGTGCGATAACTGCGACTATACCATCTGTAATTCTTGCCCGCATTTCATTTTTATATGTTTCACCAGTTGCGACTAGTTTTAACTGGAAGATTGGTGAAACGAGATATGGAATGAGGTAGGCCAGTGTTGATACGGTAATAACGAATGTATAAGCTTCCGCAATGGTTCCTGATAATGTTGAGAATAAGAACACTTGCGACATAATGTTTGTTAATCGTAATGAGTAAATTGGACTTCCTTTTTTATTTGTTTTTGTGAAGAAGGAAGGGAAGAAACCTTCTTTTGCTGCTTGGTACGGTACTTCTGAGCTTAATAAAATCCAGCCTAAGATGGAACCGAATAGGGAAGTAAGAGCAAGTAATGCCATCAGTTTCCCGCCGCCATGACCCATTGCAGCATTTAGTGCATCTGCTAATGGGCGTTCAGAAGCTTGTAATTTATCAACGTGAAGTACACCCATTGTTAAAATTGTAATTCCTAAGTAAATCGCAACTGTAATAAGTAATCCCGCAACTGTTGCGCGTTTTACCGTTTTTGGAGAAACAGCACGATTTGATAAAAGAACTGCTGATTCAATTCCGATAAATGCCCAAAGTGTTGTAAGAGCAGCTAAATTTACTTGTGAAAGAAGACCGTGTGATACACCTGATTTATCGATCATCGGTGTGTACCATTGTCCAAATTTAGAAGCTTCGAATGCAAATAAAGTAACGACGATGAATAAAAGGAATCCAGTTACTTTCGTTGTTGTTGCTAAGAAGTTTAGCTTTCCAGCTCCGCTTACACCGTTTGTTAATATAATATGAGTTCCCCAAAGTAAGATGGAACAAATCGTAAATGTAATTAGTTTTCCGACTTCTATGTTAAACGAACCGATTGAAAATAGTAGTCGTGTATCTTTCATAATTGGGAAGAAGAGTGATAAATATCCCGCGAAAGATGTAATGATGGCAACGTTACTTGCCCAGTTTGCAACCCAATATCCCCATACCATACTGAAGCCAGCCATTTTTTTCTTTTTTGGTGTTGAGAATAAAGCATATGCATGGCTTTGTGGTCCTGTCGTTAAATCAGGACGACGAATTGCTAAATTACCGAAAACAAGAGCTAGCATTAAAACACCAAACCCTGTTGTTAACCAAGCTAAAGTGACACCGAGAGGGCTTGCTGTTTGTGCCAACGTACTTGGTACCATGAAAATACCAGCGCCAACCATGTTACCGACAACGAAAGCTGTGAGTACCCAAAAGCCCCATTTTTTTTGCTGCATAGAAAATACCTCCAAAGTTAGTATAACCAAGTCAAGCGAGGAGATATGTATGTCTTCCTATTAGAGAAGAGAAGTTCCAAACAAAACAAAAAAAGCACGTAATTTGCCGCTACATGCTTTCTATCTTATAAGAAACCCACGACATACCTCTCGATAGCTCTCCACAAACGAAACGTTTGTGACAGTTCTGCACTTATTAAATGCAGACCCAGCAAGCGTGCATGGTGGACACGACTTACTTCGGCAACCATTCCTTTCTCATTCTTTCATCAATGCCACTACATCTCCTGAAATGATACTTTTAATGATTGCAACCTCTACCTCACCGAGATACGAATGAGGATTTAAATATTAAATTAACGTATTTAAGAGTAACAAATGAATTTTTATACGTCAATGGATATAGTAATAATCAGATTATAGAGAAGAGTTTGTGATTAGTTAGGTTTTTAAAATTAAGGGTGGAATTCATTCATAAATAAATTTTTAAAAAGTGTATTTTGGAACAAGGGTTTAGTTCATTCTCTGAAAATATGAGTAGAGCATTAAATTTTACATATTAATTGGAGGTATGAATTATGGGAAAAGTGGTTTGGGTAAAAGAAACTCAGGAAGAGAAGGTGACTGTGATTATTAAGTGGAAGAAGAAAAAAAAGAAGAAAAAATGGAATCATCCTTTATACTATGTGTGGGCAGTCATTACAGTTATTATTGCTGTGCTATCTGTTTTCTATGTTTTCCAACAAGGTACATTGAATTTAGAAGCAGTGCTTGTAGTGTTATTAGGATTGATGACGTCGCTCGGTACTTGGCTTGCTGTTGATACGAAATATAATAAAAATTAAAAAACAGGCTGTCATAGAAGGGGGTATATAACTCCTTCTACGCAGCCTGTTTTTTTATAAGATTAAACTAAGTTTAATACAGTTACTTTTTCGCGTGTCATAGACTCAAGGCTCTTACGAATACCTTGTGCGCCCATACCTGAACCTTTTACACCGATGAATGGGAAGTGGTCAGGGCCGCGCTCTGTGCGTCCGTTAATTTGAACAGAACCAGTTTCGATTTTGTTAGCAATTGCAAATGCTTTGTTAATGTCTTTTGTGAAGACACTTGCTTGTAAGCCGAACTCTGATTTGTTAGCAATTTCAATTGCTTGCTCATCTGAAGAAACACGGATGATTGGAAGGATTGGGCCGAATGGCTCTTCCCAAGCAACTTTCATTTCTTCTGTTACGTGGTCGATTAATGTTGGGTAAATTAAGTTACGCTCACGTTTGTTACCGATAACGATTGTAGCACCTTTTTCAACAGCGTCGTCAACTAAGCCTTGAACGAAGTCAGCAGATTTGTCGTCGATTAATGGAACGATTGTGCTGTCTTGTTCTGGAGATCCAACTGATAGCTCAGCTACTTGCGCTTTTAATAAGCTAACAAGCTCGTCCGCTACGTTTTCGTGTACAAGTACACGTTTAATAGCTGTACAACGTTGACCAGAATAAGAGAATGCACCGCTTACGATATGGTTTGCAGCATCTTGTAAGTCAGCATCTTCACGAACGATACCAGGGTCTTTACCACCAAGTTCTAATACAAGTGGAATCATTGCAGCTTTTTTCGCTAAATGTTTACCTGTGTTTGTACCACCTGTGAACGATACCATATTGATACCTTCGTGTTCTACTAAGTAGTCACCAATTACAGAACCGCGTCCTGTCGCTACGTTTACAAGACCTTTTGGAAGGCCAGCTTTATGAAGTGCTTCAACCATTTTAATACCGCTAATTGCACCTTGAGTTGCTGGTTTGAAAATAACAGCGTTACCCATAATTAATGCTGGTGCAAGTTTTGCAGCAGATAAGTTTACTGGGTAGTTAAATGGTGCGATTGCTAATACAACACCAAGTGGTGCGCGTTGGATAATCGCAAGTTTAGATTTCGTTCCGCCAGGGAAGCTATCGCCCATCATGCTTTCTCCGTGCATATGTAGAGCTTCTTCGATCGTGTAACGAATGAAATCAGCTGTACGAACAACTTCTTTCTTCGCATCTTTATATCCTTTACCGACTTCTTTCATAATGATATCGGCAATTTCATCTTGCATATTTACGAGCTCATCAGCCCATTTATATAAATATTTTGCGCGATCTTGTAGAGAAGCTTCCGCCCATGATTTTTGAGCTTCTTTTGCAGATGCAATTGCTTCATCAACTTCTCCGCGAGTAATTGCTTGTACTTGTCCAATTACTTCGTGTAAGTATGGAGATGGAATTTCGATTGTTTCTCCTGAAGAGCTTTCTCTCCATTCTCCGTTTAAATAAAATTTGTACGTATTGCTAGTTGTCATGATTAGTCCTCCTAAAATAGCAACTTGTAAGAGTGAGTATAAGGTGATTGTAGGGGGTTTGATAACATTTTTCAAATGAAATGTTTGTGAAAACGATTTCTTATTCTTATTTTATTTTGTATACCCTTTCTTACAGAACATTCTCTTATTTCAAAATGATGTATCATATATTTTTGTCCGGCTTGTAAAAAAACAATTGACAGAATACTCAATATAGTTGTAAGATTATAAATGGAAAATAAATGAAGGAGGTGTGCGTAATGATTGTAATCGTAAATGTAATGGGCTTAGCTCTGTTAAATGGCAGAAAACATTTATATCATTACGCAACCTGTACGGATATATAGGGCATCTTTGTCTTATAAAAAGCGTACGTTGCGTATATCGTAACGTACGCTTTTTATGCATTTCTGTGCATATCGTCAAGCGGCGGTATGCTTTTTTTTGTTTGTTTTCCATGTTACTATATAAAATTTTGGAAGGTGGAAAAATGTGATGAGATTGCATGGGTTACGAAATGTAAATGTGATGGATCTGGATAGTGGATAAAGAAATGAGAGATAAACGAGAACGAGAAGGGAGAGGTTACATTGTTTTCAGTATTACTAAAGTTGAAATGGTTTTTTAAAGAGCATTGGAAGAGATATAGTATCGCCATTGGAGCTCTTTTAATTGTGAATATAGTTGAGGTTATTCCCCCGAAAGTGTTAGGGGTTACGATTGATAACATAAAAACAGGAACGTTAACGAACGAAGCAATTATAGAGTCTATTCTTATTTTAATAGGGGTTACGATAGTTGGATATGGCCTCACATTCGTTTGGCAACATCAATTGTTTGGCGGTGCATTCGTACTGGAGAAGACGATGCGCTCTAAATTTATGGGGCATTTACTTAAGATGACGCCGACTTTTTATCAAAAAAATCGTACTGGTGATTTAATGGCGAGGGCGACAAACGATTTAAAAGCGATCGCTATGACAGCTGGTTTCGGTATATTAACGCTCGTTGATTCGAGTTTATATATGCTTACGATTGTCTTTATGATGGGATTTACAATTAGTTGGGAGCTTACATTTGCGGCACTTATACCGCTTCCAATTATGGCGTATGCGATGAATATATATGGAAAGAAATTGCATGAAAGATTTACAGTTGCGCAAGATGCGTTCGGTGATATGAACGATAAGGTACTAGAATCGATCGCTGGTGTGCGCGTTATTCGTGCATACGTACAAGAGAACGCAGATCAAGAAAGATTTCATCATTTAGGAGATGACGTCTACGAAAAAAATATGAAGGTAGCTAGAATTGATGCATTATTCCAGCCAACTGTGAAAATGCTTGTTGGCCTTAGTTATTTAATCGGTTTAGTGTATGGCGCGTATCTTGTATTTCAATCAAAGGTAACACTTGGTGAACTTGTTTCATTTAACGTGTATTTAGGGATGATGATTTGGCCGATGTTTGCAATTGGGGAATTAATCAATGTTATGCAAAGAGGAAATGCATCATTAGACCGTGTGAATGAAACGTTAGCGTATGAACCAGATGTAAAGGATCCGAAAAATCCAAAGCTTGTACAAGAGCCGGATTATATTCAGTTTGATGACGTTACCTTTTCATATCCTTCATCAACTGAAACAAATTTAAAAAAGGTTTCATTTACATTAAAACAAGGGGAAACGCTTGGGGTTGTTGGAAAAACAGGAAGCGGAAAAACGACGCTCGTACGTCAGCTTCTTCGTCAATATCCACTTGGAGATGGGGATATTGCAGTCTCTGATGTGACGTTAGATAAAATAACGAATGAAAATGTACTTGGGTGGATTGGGTATGTACCGCAGGAACATATTTTGTTCTCAAAAACAGCGAGGGAAAATATTTTATTCGGGAACCGAGAAGCGACGGAAGAAGAACTCGAGAAAGCGATTGAAATTGCGGCGTTTACAAAGGATTTAGAGTTTTTACCAGAAGGGTTAGAAACGCTCGTTGGAGAGAAAGGTGTTTCTTTATCAGGAGGGCAAAAACAAAGGATCTCGATTGCACGAGCTGTTATTCAAAATCCAGAAATTTTAATTTTGGACGATTCGTTATCAGCTGTTGATGCTCGTACGGAAGCAGCGATTATTGACAATATAAGAACAGAAAGAAGCGGAAAGACAACGATTATTACGACGCATCGTTTATCTGCCGTACAACATGCGGATTGGATTCTCGTTATGGATGAGGGGCAAGTAATAGAAGAAGGTACGCATGATCAGCTTATTAAAAGCGGAGGCTGGTATGCTGAGCAATTTGAAAGACAACAAGGGGAAAGTGAAAGTGCGGATAGTGGGGTGAAAATATGAGCGTTTCAAAACGATTGTTTCAATACGCGATGAAAGTGAAAGGAACGATTTTTGCAGCGATGCTAATGTTATTTATTTTCGTCATCGCAGAGCTTGCTGGTCCTTTCGTCGCGAAAACGATGATTGACGATCATATCGTTGGAATAGAGAAACCTTGGTATGAAACAGAAAAGAGTGACGAGGCTGTTTCATATAATGGTACCTTTTATAAGCGAAGTGATCGCTTCCAGGAAGGTGAGAAAAAGGGAAAAGAAGTACGTGTGATGCAAGTTGGTTTTCAATATTATTTTGTACCGAATAAAGTAAATGTGGAAGGATCACGGACTGTAAAAGATGATATGATTACCGTTCAAAATGGTAAGGCGGTCCAAGTGTATAAAGCGAAAGCATTAACAAAGGAAGAAGTGTTTGCGTTTTATAAACCAGAAATAAACCGTCTATTATTACTTGGTGGTGGCTATTTCGCTTTATTAGTAGTCGTATCATTGTTTGCATACGGAAAGCAATTTTTCTTACAGAAGGCAGCGAACAAAATTATTCAAATTATGAGGGAAGACGTTTTCTCTCATATTCAAACGTTGCCAATTCAATATTTTGATCATTTACCAGCAGGGAAAATTGTGTCGCGTGTAACGAATGATACGGAAGCCATTCGTGATTTATATGTGACGGTGCTGGCGACATTCGTTTCTAGTATCATCTATATTATCGGGATATTCGCTGCGCTATTTTTACTCGATGTAAAATTGGCAACGTTATGTTTACTCATCATCCCGATTTTAATCGTTTGGGCAATTCTTTATAGAAAGTATGCGTCTGTATACAATCATAAAATGCGTTCACGTTTATCAGATATTAACGGAACAGTGAATGAATCCATTCAAGGGATGCCAATTATTCAAGCGTTCCGTCAAGAGCGTGAAACGAAAAAAGAGTTTGAAGAATTAAATGGCGATTATTTTAAGTATCAAAATAAAATTTTGAATTTAAATGCAGCAACTTCTCATAATTTAGTGTCTGTATTAAGAAATATCGCTTTCACAGGTGTGATTTGGTATTTCGGTGGTGCTTCATTAAGTGCTTCAGGCATCATTTCGCTAGGAATACTGTATGCGTTCGTTGATTATTTAACACGATTGTTCTCACCAATTACAAATATGGTGAACCAGCTGGCTAACTTAGAACAATCGCGTGTGGCATCAGAACGCGTTTTTGAATTGTTAGAGGAAAAAGGGGAAGCAGTAGAAGAAGAACGTATGCCTCGCTTACAAGGAAATGTGAAGTTTGATAATGTGTCGTTTTCTTATAATGGAAAAGATGAAGTGTTAAAAAATATTTCTTTTGAAGCGAAACAAGGTGAGACAGTGGCACTTGTCGGTCATACTGGATCAGGAAAAAGTTCCATTATGAATGTACTCTTTCAGTTTTATGAGTTTGAAAAAGGAAAGCTTACAATTGACGGTCACGACGTAAAAGAGATGCCAAAACAAGCAACTCGTGAACATATGGGAATCGTACTGCAAGATCCGTTTTTATTTAGCGGGACAGTTGCATCTAATGTAAGTTTAGAAAATGAAAACATTTCAAAAGATCGCATCGTAAAGGCATTGCGTGATGTTGGTGCTGAAAGATTTGCGAACAATATAAATGAAGAAATTACAGAAAAGGGAAGCACACTTTCCACTGGAGAACGTCAGCTTATATCGTTTGCTAGGGCACTTGCTTTTGATCCAGCTATTTTAATTTTAGATGAAGCGACATCTAGTATTGATACAGAGACAGAAGCGATGATCCAACAAGCACTAGAAGTTGTGAAAAAAGGAAGAACGACATTTATTATTGCTCACCGACTTTCAACAATTAAAAGCGCAGATCAAATTATTGTACTTGATAGAGGAACGATCTTGGAAAAAGGTTCTCATGATGAATTAATGAAAAAGCGCGGGCGTTATTACGATATGTACAAAACGCAAATGGAAGGAAACCAGAGCGCTTAATAGGTATGGTGGAGAACTTGTGATTTTCACAAGTTCTTTTTATTGGTGAATATATCGATTCTTCAGCGAATCACGACTGTTAAATAAGAAGTATTGTTTTACCTTTTTCTTTATAAATGCTATATTTAAAAACGTTACTTATTTTTTGTATGTAGCGTTATTTTTCTCTTTTGTTTGATTATGAAGAAAAAGGATAAACTAAATAAGAACATTTTCATTGAAAAATTGTTCAAGATTGCATACAATCAATATAGTTTTTAAATTCCTATCAGAATACTTGGAGGATTACCATCATGAAAAAATTATTTTCAGTACTTGCACTAACTACATTAGCGATCGGGATTGTAGCGGGCTGTGGTAAAGAAGAGAAAAAAGATACAGCTAGTCAAGATGCGTTACAAAAGATAAAACAAAGTGGTGAACTTGTAATTGGAACAGAAGGTACATATCCACCGTTCACATTCCACGATTCAAGCAATAAATTAACTGGATTTGACGTTGAATTAGCAGAAGAAGTTTCAAAACGTTTAGGTGTAAAACCTGTGTTTAAAGAAACACAATGGGATAGTTTACTTGCTGGCCTAGATGCAAAACGTTTCGATATGGTTGCGAATGAAGTTGGTATTCGTGAAGATCGCCAAAAGAAATATGACTTCTCTAGCCCATACGTATCATCTTCAGCGGTATTAGTTATTGCAAAAGATAAAGATAAACCTGCTACATTTGCTGATGTAAAAGGATTAAAAGCAGCACAATCTTTAACAAGTAACTATGCAGATATTGCTAAGAAAAATGGTGCGGAAATCACAAATGTAGAAGGCTTTAGCCAAGCGGCAGAATTATTAAATACTGGCCGCGTTGATTTCACAATTAATGATAAATTATCAGTGTTGAACTACTTAGAAACGAAAAAAGATGCAAAAATTAAAATTGTAGATACAGAAAAAGAAGCGTCACAAAGTGGATTCTTATTCCGTAAAGGTAGCGACAAGCTAGTACAAGAAGTAAATAAAGCGTTAGAAGATATGAAAAAAGACGGTACGTATGACAAAATAGCGAAAAAATGGTTCGGTGAAAATGTATCTAAGTAGTGCATTGGTTTCAGATCGATTGTCTACTTGGATAGATATTATGCAGTCTTCCTTCATGCCTATGCTGAAGGAAGCTGTTTTTACGACAATTCCATTAACGCTTATTACATTTATTATCGGGATTATACTTGCGACGTTAACGGCGCTGGCACGTATTTCAGGTAGTCGTATTTTACAATGGATTGCTCGTATCTATGTATCTATCATTCGCGGAACGCCACTTCTTGTACAGTTATTTATTATTTTCTATGGTCTTCCAACTCTTAATATTGAAGTTGAGCCATATACAGCAGCAGTTGTTGGATTTTCATTAAATGTCGGTGCGTATGCATCAGAAATTATTCGTGCTTCAATTCTTTCCATTCCGAAAGGGCAGTGGGAAGCAGCTTACACAATTGGGATGACATACCCGCAAGCGTTAAAACGTGTTATTTTACCGCAAGCGAGGCGCGTATCTATCCCGCCGCTTTCAAATACATTTATTAGCTTAGTGAAGGATACTTCGTTAGCATCGTTAATTTTAGTAACAGAAATGTTCCGAAAAGCGCAGGAAATTGCGGCAATGAACTACGAGTTTTTAATTGTTTATTTCGAAGCAGGTCTTATTTATTGGGTAATTTGCTTCTTATTATCTATCGTGCAACAAATATTAGAAAAACGTTCAGAACGTTACACTCTAAAATAACCCTTTCATAAAAGGAGTTTTTGTTTTTATGATTTCAATTCAGCACTTACAAAAAAGTTTCGGAGATAATACTGTACTAAAGCATATAGATTTATCAGTTGAGAAGGGAGAAGTTGTTGTTATTATCGGGCCATCTGGATCTGGTAAAACGACATTCTTACGTTGTCTCAACGTGCTAGAAACGCCGAACGCTGGTAGTATTCGTATCGGTAATAAAGAGCTCGACTTCTCTCAAAAAGTATCGAAGAAAGATATTGTCAATCTTCGTACGCAAACAGGTATGGTATTCCAGCACCATAACTTATTCCCGCATTTAACAGCACTTCAAAATGTAATGGAAGGGCTCGTTACAGTGAAAAAGATGGGGAAAGAAGAAGCGAAGAAAAAAGCCAACTATTTTCTTGAAAAAGTTGGTCTTGCGGATAAAGTAGACTTATATCCGTTCCAATTATCAGGCGGACAACAACAGCGCGTTGGAATTGCTCGCGCGCTTGCGATGGAGCCGGAGGTGTTACTATTTGATGAGCCAACGTCAGCACTTGATCCTGAACTCGTTCAAGAAGTTCTGAAAGTAATGAAAGAACTTGCTAAAGAAGGCATGACGATGGTTATTGTAACGCACGAAATGCGCTTTGCACATCAAATTGCGAACCGCGTTATTTTCATGGATGGCGGTGTCGTTGTCGAACAAGGTACACCAGAAGATGTATTTACAAATCCAAAAGAAGAACGTACGAAGAAGTTTTTACAAATGTTGCAATAAATGAAGGAAGGTCTCAAGGCATATGCCTTGAGACCTTTTTGCCATATATATTTATTTTTGGAATCCGCCAAGGCTTTGCTCAGCCATTGCAACTAGACGTTTTGTAATTTCTCCACCAACAGAACCGTTAGCACGAGCCGTAGAATCTGCTCCTAATTGTACACCAAATTCTTGAGCGATTTCGTACTTCATTTGATCGATTGCAGCTGTTGCTCCTGGTACTACTAATTGATTGTAAGAACTTTGGTTTGCCATAGGAATATATCCTCCTTAGAGTTATAAAAATTTTTTTGGTTGGACTAGCTGGAGTTGAACCAGATTATCGCCCCGTTTGGCGCTAATCCATCGGTAATTAAGTTTGTACTCATAGTATGGATGTTACCTAGAAAGATATACGAAATAATAATTTGTAAATTTTGTAAAAAATATTGGTGATTTCGTAAATTATGAAATAAGAGTAATCGTTGTATTTTTTAGAAAGAAGGCTAAACTAAGAGCGATATGAAATATGTTTTTTGTATCCCGCTATTTGGAGGCAAATCATTAACTTCTTATTTATAACTTATTACATTTATAGTTCTATTTTGAGTAGGAGTGGGATAGAACGCTCCTATGCACGGCTAGATGCTCTCTTCAATCAGCTTGTAAATGATAACGTATGGAGGAATCGTGATGGGAATTTGCCCGCTTTGCAACGCATTAGAATCACAAACATATTCTTGTCAAAATTGTCAAAGTATACTCCAAGATTATGGGAAGGCTGTAGATTACATAGACGATTATAGTGCGTATATGGACCAAGAATTATTAAGTGCAGTAGATGGGTTAACAAATAATAATTCAAATGAATACTGCAAACATATTTTTTATTGCGGAGTATGTAATGTGGAAACAGAGGTTGTAATAAAACTTGTGTAAATAGAAAACTTCCACCTTATGAATGAGGTGGAAGTTTTTGTTTTCGTATGTGTGAGTGAATCATAGTGGACCGGATATGTTTGGTGTTTGAGGAAGCCCCTAATTTTATTTGAGACATTTTTTCTTTTGCACCCCGCAAAGAATGTTCAGTTAAGTAGATGGCATATTCGTAAAATAATTGGCGCGTCAGTTCACTTTGTGCTTTTAACTTCGCATCTTGGAATACAGTTCGCCCAGGTTTAGAGTTTGCTTCAAAGAGCCACGGGTTTTCCTGCGTGTCTAAACCGATATCAAAACCAATCTCACCGATGTTGCCGGTTACTTGTTCGTCGAGTGCATAACTTATTTGCAGAGCAGTTTGTTTTAACTTGTTTTCAATTTGAACTTGTTTCGTCGGATCTGGAAAAAGCTCTTGCAGTAATTTTGTGTCACCGCCGCTATTTACGTGTGTTGTTAAACTACCTTTGCCAGCAATTTTTGCGACGATTGCACTGACCATCCATTGGCCGAAATGATTTTTATTTGTATGAATGCGGAAATCAACAGGTTGCCCATTGAAGCGAAGTAAGGAAATACCTTGTTGTACGATAAACGTTTTTAAATCATGTCCTTTTAACACATGGTTCAGAAGCGTTTCTAATGATTGGTACTTTCTTAGTTTGTTTTCTTCATTTTCGCGATAACGACAGTAGTAGCAATTCTCTGCTTGAGAATAAAATAGTTGATGAATATTTCTACCGAAGCTACCATGAATCGGTTTCATGTAAATCGATTTATACGTTCCGAGAAATCGTTCTACTTGTTCGAAGTGCTGAAATGTTTCTGTGTTTGGTAATAACGGCATAATGGATTCATCTTTCATAAGAAGTTGATGCACTTCCCATTTATTAAAAAAACCTGGGTTAAACCATGGAATAGCATAGTCATGTTCTAACTTCCTTTTTGCTCTTACGATCGGTTTATAATTTTCGGCTTTCCGATTGGGTAATCGATCGTAAATGACATTCGGTAAAGGGACTTTTTTCTTTACCCATTGCTCTTCTTGAAAGAAATATCCTTCAATTGTTTCGTCTTCCCAGTTTATATGTTGTACACCAAAAACGAATACAAATGGTTGCAAGGTGAATGGCGGCGTTAGTAACTCGCCAAGAGAAGTTGAGCGGTTCCCTACAGGATTAGAAGAGTCATCGTTAAAACCAGTTGTGAAAATCCCGATTAGTGGCCCGAAAATAATTGTTTCATTTTGCGTGAATGCATGAATGGTAGTGGAATGAGGAAGTAAAAGTTTTTCTGCAATTTGTTTTCCGATAATGATTTTGCGGGTGAAGGAATAATGAATCTTAACCTCTTCACTGGCAACATGGCGTATGCCGAAGGATAGGGATGTAATCGGTGGTGTAATAGAAAAAATATAAGGTAAAGTAATACTATTTGGATGCTCATCTGAAATGTTTAATGTATATATGTGCTCTTTCAAAATGGACTTACCTCCTTTCATTATGGTGTAAAGCGACTAAATTTTAATGGTCCGTGATATATTTTTTCGGCTAATGAATCACTATGACGAATGTAATGTTCGTACGGGGGGATCGTGTTGACATACATAAGCCAAATTGCCCCTTTTTGATCCATAATGGTGGAAAGCTCTAGCTCGAATAACGAAGAATAAGATTGATCTAGTGTTTGAAATACTTCATTTATAATGTCTTGTAAAGCGTTTTGTAATAGTTGTACACCGGTACTAGATAGTACGTATTTAATTTTTGAAAATGAATGCAACGAGGAATCATCCGTTGCCGAAAGTAAAAGTTGATTCGGAAATAAGCTTTTTTGTATAAATTGCCCGATAACGTTCCACTCGTGTTCTTTGTTTTTTTGCAAAATGGTTCGAATATGGAGTGGATAAGATAATTGATTTGGTGGTTGCAGCATAGTATGGGTGATGTAACGCGCTGAACGTATATTAGATTTGTACCAAGATATAAATTCATCAGTCCGTTTGATTGGAGTAGAATTATGATATGCGTCATTTATTGTATCAATATGAAACGTTTTATTTTTATAAGCGACCCGGTACAGACTTTCATTGGAATGTGTGTTAGTAGGACGTATAATAATATCTTTTGTTTTTAATAACAGTTTGAAAACGTTTTGTATTGTTGCTATTTCAAATTTTGGTATATAAGGAGATAAATTTTTATTCGTGAAAAATACATCATGTAGTTCGCTTAAGTCAATGAGTGTGTTATTTAAAAAGGTAGTGGAAGGACGATTGTGTAATGAGTGAATAATTGATTTTGCTTTTTCGAAGTCTGTTTCCTCGTTAAAAGAAGAACGATCATATATATAAGAAGGAATAGGGAATGTTTGCTCTTTCCATTTTCCTGTATCTGTATCATAAATCAGACCAGAAATAAGATCTGTTTTAGGATCCATACCAAATGGCGTAAACTGTGCAACGACATTATGATAAAGCCGGGCGCGTTTAGCGATTTCGGTGTAATACGTTTGCTCATAATGAGGCTCAGAAGTTAAAATACCGAGAACCAACGAAATCACTCCTTTACTAACAAAATGTTGACATAATAGGCGAAGCTATATATTGCAAATACGTTTTTATACCATTATACTTTTGTCCGTATGATGATATGCTATAGTTTTGGAGAAGCGAAAGGTTGATTGTAATGAATATATGGTTAAGTATGTTAACGACGACAGGGCTCGGAGCAATTATTGGAGGATTCACAAATCATTTAGCGATAAAAATGTTATTTCGTCCTCATCGTCCTATGTATATTGGAAAGTTTCAAGTGCCATTTACACCAGGATTAATTCCGAAGCGCCGTGATGAGCTTGCTGTTCAATTAGGAAAAATGGTTGTAGAACATTTGTTAACACCAGAAGGAATCGGAAAAAAATTAACAAATGAAGAGTTTCAAAAAGGTTTAATCCAATGGGCACAAGTGGAAGCGGATAAAGTAATTACGAATGAACAATCACTGCGGCATATGTTAGAAAAATGGAACGTAGCCCATGTAGAAGAAGAGGCAATTCAAAAAATTGAACATGTGATTACAGAAAAGATTCAGGCATTTTTAGCGGAGTACTATACATATACATGGGAACAGGCGTTACCTCATTCTGTTCATGAAAAAATAGAGAATGCGATCCCAAATGTCGCGGCATTTATTTTAGAGAGAGGAAGTAGGTTTTTTGAAAGTGAAGAAGGGAAAGCGCGCCTTTCAAAAATGATTGATGATTTCTTTGCTTCTCGCGGAACACTGCTTAACTTAGTCGGAATGTTTTTAGGAAATGTAAGTGTAGTAGATCGTGTGCAGCCAGAAGTTATTAAGTTTTTAGGGCAAGATGGTACGAAGCAACTTTTAACTGACGTACTGCAAAAAGAGTGGGAAAAGTTAAAAGGAAGAGATGTAAAAGAATTAGAAATGTTTATAGAAAAGGAAACAATTATAAACTCCATTTTGTCAGCAGTTAAAGTTGAGGAAACAGTGCGTAAATTTTTAAACCAATCTGTGCAGCAAGTATGTGAGCCCGTTCGAGCAACAATTATTGAAAAGGTAGTCCCAAGTGCAGTAACGAAAGGTTTGAATTGGGGGACAGAAAACGTAGAAAGTATATTAAGCAATCTCCATCTTGCGGAAATTGTCCAGCAAGAAGTGTCTACATTTTCAACGGAGAGACTAGAAGATTTAGTTCTGTCTATTACAAAAAATGAACTAAAAATGATTACGTATTTAGGTGCCTTATTAGGCGGAATGATCGGGATCGTGCAAGGATTGTTATTATTGTTTCTTAGATAATAAAGGTAAGTACATAGAAATAAAATTGAAATTTCTTCACATCTCTTGCATAGTTTGATATGGTAAGAAGAGGTGCGTATGTAAATGCACGTAAAAGGCAGTGCGAGAGAAAAGCGCTAGCCTTCTAAAGGAGGAAAAATAAAATGACAAAAAACATTCATGATGTAGCATATGAATTACAAAAAGCAATCGCTGAAAACGAAGATTTCCAAACATTAAAAGCAAGCTATGCAGCAGTACAAGGTGATGCAGCTTCAAAGAACTTATTCGATGAGTTCCGTACAATGCAACTTGGCCTACAACAAAAAATGATGCAAGGTCAAGAAATCACTGAAGAAGATAACCAAAAAGCACAAGAAGTTGTAGCTCGCATTCAACAAGATGCTAAAATTACAAAGTTAATGGAAACTGAACAACGTCTAAACGTTGTAATCGGTGACGTTAACAAAATTATCATGAAGCCCCTTGAAGAATTATATAGCGCGCAACAACAAGCGTAATGAGAGAAGACGCTCCTAGTATAGGGGCGTCTTTTTTATTCATTAGTGTCTTTGTAAAATAGCTACATTCCATTTCAAATACTTTACTAAAAGTGCGTATAGATGTTTTATCATTTGATAACATATGACGGATATGAGTAAACCGCTGCAAAAAGCGATGAACACATTATAGACATCGGAATAACTAATTTGATGAAACCCTTTAAAAAATCCTAACCCTATTAATAAAATAGGTGAAATGATTAATAATGGAGTGGCAATGATAAGTGCTAGAAGAATTGGTAATAAAAAGAGTAGTACGAAAAAGGAGATAATGATAAAGGCAAAGTTTAAAACACTTAAGCTCATAACAGAAAATAGTGCGGTTATCATATTTTTAAAGCTTCGTGTATTGTCAGCATTGCTTATTACATATGAAACATTAAGTTCTTTAGCAATAGTTTTAGGGTTTCCTAGTTTTTTAGAAATTTCCTCTTCAGATATTCCATCCCGTTTACCACTAATAAAATGAGTTTCGTACTCGGAGATAATATCCTCCTTTTCTGAATTAGGCATATTCCGCAGGGAAGAATTAAGTTGTTCCAAAAATTCACTTTTGTTCATTACAATCACTTTCCTTTATAAAATGATGAATTACAGCTGAGAATCCTCTCTTTTTGAAAGGGGGAGAGACTGATCGAAAAAACATTCCAATTAATAGGACTTCCAATATTTACAAATATATCATTTACTAGTGTTCTATGCAAGGTAATGTGAAGTTCTTAATACTGTGATTAGATGGAGTATTTTTGTGCATTTTTAGAGGAGATATAAAAATATTATTTTAGGATAAATAAAGGATTGTAAGCGTATTCCTTAATGTGTGTCAAAAAAATGTCAAATTCATATCGTTGGAAAAATAATGTATTTGTAATATAATAATAAATAATACTTCACTACGTTAATTAACATAGTGAAATGAAAAACTTTATTACACACATTATGAAATAAAGGAATGATTAGTTTGAGTACAGATGTAAAAGCAAACGACGTGAAGACAAAAACAAAAGGAGCAGATCTTGTTGTTGATTGTTTAATTAAACAAGGTGTTACACATGTTTTCGGTATTCCAGGAGCGAAGATTGACTCTGTATTTGATGTACTGCAAGAAAGAGGACCAGAGTTAATTGTTTGTCGTCATGAACAAAATGCAGCATTTATGGCAGCTGCGATTGGTAGATTAACAGGGAAACCGGGTGTGTGTCTTGTAACTTCAGGACCAGGGACATCAAATTTAGCGACAGGTCTTGTTACTGCGAATGCGGAGAGTGATCCCGTTGTTGCTTTAGCTGGTGCAGTTCCGCGTACAGATAGATTGAAACGTACGCATCAATCTATGGATAATGCTGCACTATTCGAACCAATCACAAAATATAGCGTAGAAGTAGAGCATCCTGATAATGTGCCAGAAGCACTATCAAATGCATTCCGAAGTGCGACTTCTACAAATCCAGGCGCTACTTTAGTAAGTCTGCCGCAAGACGTTATGACTGCGGAAACGACTGTAGAGTCTATCGGTGCGCTTTCTAAGCCACAGCTTGGAATCGCTCCCACACATGATATTACATATGTAGTAGAAAAAATAAAAGCAGCGAAATTACCAGTTATTTTACTTGGTATGAGAGCGAGCACAAATGAAGTGACGAAAGCTGTTCGTAAATTAATTGCGGATACAGAACTTCCTGTCGTTGAAACATATCAAGCAGCTGGTGCGATTTCACGTGAGTTAGAAGACCATTTCTTCGGCCGCGTTGGATTATTCCGTAACCAACCAGGTGATATTTTACTAGAAGAAGCAGATCTTGTGATTTCGATCGGTTATGATCCAATCGAGTATGATCCAAAGTTCTGGAATAAACTTGGCGACAGAACGATTATTCATCTTGATGATCATCAAGCGGATATCGACCATGACTATCAACCAGAGCGTGAATTAATTGGTGATATTGCCTTAACGGTAAATAGCATCGCAGAAAAACTACCGAAACTTGTATTAAGCACGAAATCAGAAGCAGTATTAGAACGATTACGAGCGAAATTATCAGAACAAGCAGAAGTTCCAAATCGTCCTTCAGAAGGTGTTACGCATCCACTTCAAGTGATTCGTACACTTCGTTCTTTAATTAGTGACGATACAACCGTTACATGTGACATCGGTTCCCATTCTATTTGGATGGCGAGATGTTTCCGTTCTTATGAACCACGTAGATTATTATTTAGTAACGGTATGCAAACGCTAGGTGTTGCACTTCCTTGGGCAATCGCTGCTACTTTAGTAGAACCAGGTAAAAAAGTAGTTTCTGTATCAGGTGACGGTGGTTTCTTATTCTCGGCGATGGAATTAGAAACAGCAGTACGTTTAAAATCTCCAATCGTACATCTTGTATGGCGAGACGGTACGTATGATATGGTTGCGTTCCAACAAATGATGAAATACGGTAGAACATCTGCAACAGAGTTCGGTGATGTTGATCTTGTAAAGTATGCAGAAAGCTTCGGTGCGACAGGTCTTCGCGTTAACACGCCCGATGAATTAGAAGATGTACTAAAATCCGCACTAGCAGCAGACGGTCCTGTCATTATTGATATTCCAATCGATTACCGTGACAATATTAAATTAAGCGAAAAATTATTACCAAACCAATTAAACTAATGGAGGCAGATTTGAGATGACTGTTGCGCAATTAATTGATATGGATGCAAAAAGAACGAAAACAAATAACGAAGTATATCAAACATCTACAATGCTTGCACTATTAGATGGTATATATGATGGTGTAATTAGCTTTGAGGAATTGAAAGAACGTGGTGATTTCGGCATCGGTACATTTGATCAATTAGATGGTGAAATGATCGCATTTGATAACGAGTTTTATCATTTACGTTCAGACGGTTCGGCAGAAAAAGTAGAGCCAGAAGAAACAACACCGTTTGCGACTGTAACATTTTTTGAAAAAGAAATGAGCTATACGATAGAGCATCCGATGAATCGTGAAGAAGTTGAGGTATTATTACATGAATTGATGCCGAGTAAAAACTTATTTTACGGTATTCGAATGGACGGTACGTTCCGTGAAGTAAGAACGAGAACTGTTCCAAGACAAGAAAAACCGTATACACCGCTCGTTGAAGTGACGAAATCACAACCAATTTTCTCATTTAAACATACAGAAGGTACGCTAGCTGGATTTTGGACACCAGATTATGCGCAAGGTATTGGTGTAGCTGGTTTCCACTTACATTACATTGACGACGAAAGAAGCGGAGGCGGACATGTTTTTGATTATGTTGTTGAAAACTGTACGATCCAAATTTGTCAAAAAGCTCATATGCATTTAGCACTTCCAGAAACAGCTGATTTTATGGCGGCTGAATTATCTAGAGAAAATTTAGAGGATAATATTGCGACTGCGGAAGGTGCGGAGTAATAAGAGAAGCCGATTTGGCTTCTCTTTTATTTTGGGTTATTCCCGATATGCGGAACGATGCTCATCAGAAATGAAATAATTCTCTTTACCAGTTAAGGCTGATACTTCTACCAATTGATGTCCAAGCCCGTCCCATACTGTAACAGTATATAAGGATGACCATTCTATATTTCCACGAGCGAGTCGGAAAGAATAATAGTTATTATCTGTTGTTACTAAAACTTTGTTATAAATAATATTTTTTGTTTTTCTATTTTGTAGAATAAGGACAAAGTCTAGTTTATCTTCTTCTTTTGGAATTTGTAGTATTTTTGCTACAAACATTTCATTAGGATTTTTCTTCGTTTTATATACTTTTTCTGATTCTATTTTTAGTTCAGGTTTGCCCCTCATAGTCTCTCCCTTTACATATGTTTATTTCTTTGAAACAAACGGATGCCCCTCATAATAAAAACGCCACGGATAATGTACAGCTTCTTCTGCATAGTCGATGTTAATACGAGGACCTGCTGTTATTTTATATTGTGATGACATGTGTTCTTCTTCTGGGACGAGTTCAATATGTAATGTGTCACTTTGTAATGATACGCCTCGTTCTTCTAAAGTAATTCCGAGGGCACGGCATAGTTTGCCAGGGCCATTCGTTAAATTTTTATACTGCGCCTTTGTAATGTCGATTTTGTTGTAACGTGCGAGCTTTATTTCTTCTATTCCATCTACAGGCTCAAGTGCTCGAATGAGAACACCTTGCGGGGTGCCAACTGGCGCTGTAATGACGTTAAAACAATGGTACATACCGTAAATTAAATATACGTAAGCATGTCCTGGTGCGCCAAACATGACTTCTGTGCGGTCCGTTCGTCTGCCGCCGTAGCTATGTGCGGCTTTATCATCGGGACCTTTGTATGCTTCTACTTCTACAATGATTCCGCTTCGCTTTATTCCGTCTACAATATGAATGAGTTTCTGCCCGAGTAATTTTTTTGCTACTTCTAACGTATCGCCTTCATAAAAGGAAGGAGGTGCCTGCATTGTACTATCTCCTTTACTGAGTGTATATGTATATAGTAAACCAAATTTTCAGTAGTAATTCTAACTCGTTCTATTTGCTACATTTATTTCATAAATTATGGATAGAGTACAACAGCGAAGAGGGGGAGTGCGACATGATTTATCGCTTACTAGCTCTTAATATAGATGGGACACTACTATACAACAACGGAAAAATTGCAAAAGGATTACGAGAAACAATTGAATTTGTGAAACGAAAAGATGTATACGTTACATTATTTACGAGCCGTAATTTTCAGTCCGCTTATAAGGTAGCAAAGGCGTTAAAATTAGATTCTATATTAGTGACACACGGCGGTGCTTTCGTTTCAGCGACGTTAGATAAGCCGTACGTTCAAAGAAGGTTGTCGGAAGAGAAGACGTTTAACATTGTGCAAGTATTAGAGCACTTCGATTGTAACGTCCGCATTTCGCATGAACGGTTTTCAATCGGAAATCGTGAGAGAAATACACCAAACTTAATTGCGCGTACTGTATTATCAAGCGCAGATCCGCTATTTTATCCGGTTCAATTTGTCGATTCATTAGGTGATGCGCTTCGTGATCATCCAGTAGCGGCGCCAAAAATTGATGTTATTTTCCAAACGAAAGGTGAAAAAGAAAGAGGACTGAATACATTAAGAAAAGCGTTTCAAGATATAGAGTATGTGGAGTGTGATTCAAAACGAATAGAAATTTTACCGCAAAATGTATCGAAGCTACGCGGATTACAATTACTTGGAGATCATTTAAATATTTCGCTAAACGAAATGGTTGCGATTGGGGATAGCATGGAAGATTTAGAGGTAATTGAAAATGTAGGGCTCGGGGTAGCGATGGGGAACGCACCTGTAGAGTTAAAGCAAGTAGCAGATTGGATTACACGTTCAAATAGTGAGAACGGTGTAGAGTATATGATTAAAGAACATTTCCGTAAGCAATTCCCACTTCCGTTTTTGAAAAATCATAAAAATACACCGAAACGATGAAAGAAAAACGTAGCTTTTGGGCTACGTTTTTTTGTTGAACTTATTAAAATGAATGAAAACGTTTTAAATTATGAATTGTGTATGAAATCTATACAATTCACTTGAATACTCTGGGAAACTGTTGTAGAGTGAATGATGTTGCCAAAACAGTTACACTACATGAAATATTCTTCAGATTAATTTTATTGAGCGCCCATATGTAAAAACATTTCTGCATGATAGTTTAGTTCACGTATTATCTCAAAAATGAATTGTAGTAATTTTATTAATCAGTTGTAGAGTTTCTGTGGTTTATTTAAATGGATTATTTTAAGTTAATGTGAGTAAGAATTGGTACATATGAAATGTGCTTCTTTTCGTAAATTTAGGAATTATAAAAGGGGGAATGAATTTTTTGAGGAAATCATTTAATCAAAAAATAAAAAAATTAAGTAGTAGTTTTATAGTTGTGTTACTAGTATGTATGAATTTTTTAATCCATTTACCATATAAAGCAGAGGCAGCTACAACAGAATTAAAAGGTTTAGGTGATGTATCTTATTACAATGCAATCATTTTTGGAGATCATAGTGCAACGAGTGCGGATATTGAGGGTGCAATGGCTATTCAAAAAAATATGAATGCATCAAGTTATACAGTCGTAGCGGCTGCAACTGGAGCGCATAACTTAGCCGGGGCAACATGGGTAGATGAAGGATATCCATCATTATTACTAGGCGGTCAATTTACGAAAGCGGGAACAGGACAAGTAATTATTCAAGATGGAACAGTGGCGATGACAAAAGATGGTGACCCAGAAGGTGCAATGAAATCATCATATGGCCATATTTCTTATAAAGAGCAAGCGGAGATTGATGCTAAATTTAAGGAGTTTAGAAAAGACGTTGATAGTGTAATTGGGGATGCTGGCCAATTACACACTGATAAACCAAAACCGGGTATGACCTTTGGAATCGGTGAAGATGTAAAAAATCCTAACATTTATGTCTCTTCAGGTCAAACTGGCAAGAAAACATTTGATGTAAGTGATGTTTATCTTCCGAATGTAAGTAATAAAGACTTTATTGTTATTTATTCAGATGCAGAAGAAGTGAATTTTGGTGGCGGTGCAATCTTGTATGAGACAACAGATAAGGAAGGATTCACATTAGTTAATACATCTCAAACATATGACCCTAATTCCTTTTTTACTGAATTAGCTAGTAAAGTAATTTGGGTGTTTCCAAATGCTAAAAACATAACAACTAAAGGATATGGTGTAATAGGAAGTGTATTTGCGCCTAATGCAGTTGTAGAGACAAAGGGTGGTTCTATTAACGGACAAGCCTTTGTTGGTGGATTAAACCAAAGAGATGGATTTGAGGTTCATAACTTTAAATTTAATTGGCCAAAATGGAATAAGCCATCAGTTGAAAAAGTAACAGGTCAATTTGAAATTGTAAAAGTAGATGCAAGTGATGAAACAAAGTTATTACCAGGTGCAGAATTTGAAGTATATAAAGAGGATCAAAAAATAGATACATTACGAACAGATAAAACAGGTAAAGTAATTTCTAAAAAATTAGAACCAGGTAAATATATATTAAAAGAAACGAAAGCACCAGAAGGATATAAATCATTAAAAGAAGAAATTGAAGTTACTGTGGAGGCGAACAAAGTAGTACCAGTAACAGTTAAAAATGCGAAAGAGTTGGGAAGCTTACAGGTAGTCAAAAAGGATGCTGAGAGCAAAAATGTGCTAGAAGGCGCGGAATTTAGACTGAAAAACGAAAATGGTCAAATAGTTGGAGAGGCGAAAACCACAAATAAAGATGGTGTTGTTACATTCGAAAACTTAGTACCAGGTAAGTATACGTTAGAAGAAACGAAAGCGCCAGAAGGATACAAAGCGGTAGAAGTTACAGTAGAAGTAAACGTTGTAGCAAATAAAGTAGCGAAACAAGAAGTATTGAATGAAAAAGAACCAGGTGAAGGAACAGAAAAGCCAGGTGAAGGAACAGAAAAGCCAGGTGAAGGAACAGAAAAGCCAGGTGAAGGAACAGAAAAGCCAGGTGAAGGAACAGAAAAGCCAGGTGAAGGAACAGAAAAGCCAGGTGAAGGAACAGAAAAGCCAGGTGAAGGAACAGAAAAGCCAGGTGAAGGAACAGAAAAGCCAGGTGAAGGAACAGAAAAGCCAGGTGAAGAAACAGAAAAACCAGGTGAAGGAACAGAAAAGCCAGGTGGAGAAGCAGAAAAACCAGGTGAAGGAACAGAAAAGCCAGGTGAAGGAACAGAAAAGCCAGGTGAAGGAACAGAAAAGCCAGGTGAAGGAACAGAAAAGCCAGGTGAAGGAACAGAAAAACCAGGTGAAGGAACAGAAAAACCAGGTGGAGAAGCAGAAAAGCCGGGTGAAGGAACAGAGAAACCAGGTGAAGGAACAGAAAAGCCAGGTGAAGGAACAGAAAAGCCAGGTGAAGGAACAGAAAAACCAGGTGAAGGAACAGAAAAACCAGGTGAAGGAACAGAAAAACCAGGTGGAGAAGCAGAAAAGCCGGGTGAAGGAACAGAGAAACCAGGTGAAGGAACAGAAAAACCAGGTGGAGAAGCAGAAAAACCAGGTGGAGAAGCAGAAAAACCAGGTGAAGGAACAGAGAAACCGGGTGAAGGAACAGAGAAACCGGGTGAAGGAACAGAAAAGCCAGGTGGAGAAGCAGAAAAACCAGGTGAAGGAATGGAAAACGTAGATAAAGATCAACCTACCTTACCAGAAAAAGGACAAGGTGCGTCTCATGCACAACGCCTTCCAGCCACAGGACATGATATGAATTATCTTCCATTCATTGGTTTTGCTCTTGTGTTATTAGGAATACGTCTTAGATTTATAATTAAAAATAGTTAATAGTTTTATAAAAGGCATAAGAGAAATGTTATCTCTTATGCCTTTTCGTTTTTTGTTTAAGCTTCAATAACTTTAAGCATTCGATTTAAAAATGCGGCTGATTCAGCACGTGTTGCTGTGCCTTTTGGTACGAATTCATTACGTTCGTTCCCTTTTACGATTCCGTATGCGTAAACATTTTGTAATGCTTTCTTAGCGTATACTAAATCTTGGTCAGTGAATGGTAAGTTCACTTCTTTTCTATAAATCCAGTTATATTCTAATGCGCGGTCAATCATAATAACAGCTTCATCACGTGTTATTGTAGCAGTTGGATCAAATTTATTATTCCCACGACCACTAATGATACCTGCGCTAGCGGCACGATTAATTCCATCTACTAAAGATGGATGTGCTTCGTTTAAGTCTGTAAATTTAGCGTTTCCAGCAGGTAATTTTAAAGCTCTCGACATTAAATTTGCAAACTCAGCTCGTGTTACGAGGCGGTTTGGCCAGTAAGAACCATTTCCGTCACCGAACATGATTTTTCTAGCAGCCAATTGACGAATGTCTTGCTCATACCATCCACCTGTAATGTCGTCTTTTTCATGAGGGACTTCTGGCGGCGGAATAACCTCTTTACGATGTTCATTATAGTAAGCGTTCGTGCCCGTTAAGAAAGCGTCCCATTGTCCGCGTTGAATCATAAATGCAGGGCAGTTTTTTTCGCTCCAAAATTGATGCTTTTGAACGTGATCGAGGGAGATATTTAATTCGTTCATTAAATAAGCAGCTAATTTCCGGGCATTTTCTACCGCTTTAGCATAATTTCCATCACTGTTCACAGCAATTTCAATACCGATAGATTCATAGTTTCCAGTTTTATTTCCAGCATGCCAACCAACTTCATTTAATGGAAGATGTTGATAAATTTCTTTGTCATCTACTGTAAAATGCCAAGATGCTGAACGGTCAGTTTTCCCTCGTGCTTGATTATCTAAGTACTTTGCATGATTTAACGCGTTAGCGCCTTTACTTGTATTAGCAGTTTCGTGAATTGTAATGTACTTCGGTTCCATTGCGTAGCCAGGACGAATGTTTTCATTACCTTTTGGAACGATCATTTCTTTAAATGTAACACCATAAACGTTATTTGTAGGCAAATTAGATGGTGTTTTGAAAAACGCTGCGCTTCTCTTTTCAATTGTAATTGGTTTTTCGAATAATGATGCTTTCGTACCTTCAAAAGTAGCTGAAGGAGCATAAATCCATTTCTCAGTTCCGTTCATTGGAATTTTGAACCAATTCCCAGCTTGTTCAGTAGGAGCTACTGTTTGTGGCTGTAATTTCATTTCTTCTTTAAACGATTGGAAAGGGAATGAATATACTGATGCTTCTTCTGTTACAATTAGTTTTTGATTCGAGAGTTTATGAATCTCTTGTACTTCTAAACTATTATTTTCTTTATTAACCCAGCCAGAACCAAATGTAGTTTGTACGTAATATGCATTACCTTTTTTCTTCGTTGCCTTTACCACAGGTTCAGCAATTTCAATATTTGTTTTGGTTTTTAAGTCGTTTGAATCGTATAGTGGAAGTTTTGTGGATAAGTGGAGAAGATATTCACCCGAGATTTCAAGGTCGTTTTCTTCGTCATGTCTATGCTGTTTTGCATGTTCTTCAATGCTTTTTAAAGCTTGTTCATCCATAGACAATTCCGCAGTTTTCTCTATATTTTCTGCGAATGAATAAGTAGGTGCTACAAATGTTTGTAATGCCAAAGATAGTGCTAAAATGTTGTAAAACTTTTTTTTCATAGTTGTTTTAACACGTTATAGTCTCTATGTCGTGTTAACAGTCCTCCTTTAGATGTATTTAAATTAGTAGCAAGTACTAATACGTTCTAGATTGTAACAAGAGTATATTATAATGTCTATATAAATAGAAAAAGTTCGTTAAAAATCAATATTCAGTTTGTTTTAAATAGGATATCAAAATAAGGTAAAACCTTCTGTATTGACCTGCAAACGCCCTTCAAGTAAACTAAAGAGAGTTTGCAAATGAAAAGGTGATAATGTTGTTAATTTCAATTAAAACGTTACAAGATGATCGTTTTTTACGTCCGCTACAAAATATTGGCGGCTTATTTTTTGAAGATAGTACGATTGGATTTGAACAAGCGGAAGCAAATCTTATCGTTGATATACACATTGAAGAGAATGTGAAAGCATCAGCTCGTTTAACAGACGTTGCGACTGGAAATGTGTATGAAGAAACATTCGCAAAAGATTTATCTGCTTTTACAGATGAAAAAGAGCGTATGAAGCAAGTGAAGCACGTTGTTTCTTATGTATATCTTTCTGTTCTTCAGCAGTTAACTGGTATTGAACAAAGCTGGGGTATTTTAACGGGAGTTCGTCCAACGAAACTTCTTCATAAAATGCTTCAAAATGGTATGTCAAAAGAAGAAGCACACCAAGAACTTCGTGAAAGTTATTTAATTCATGAAGAGAAAATTGAACTTCTTCAGCGTATTGTTGATTGCCAATTAGCGGTAGTTCCGGATTTATACCGTTTGAAAGAGGAAGTAAGTATTTATATCGGTATTCCATTCTGCCCAACAAAATGTGCATATTGTACATTCCCGGCGTATGCAATTAACGGACGCCAAGGCTCTGTTGATTCATTCTTAGGTGGTTTACATTATGAAGTTCGTGAAATTGGTAAGTTTTTAAAAGAAAAAGGTGTAACAGTTACGACGATCTATTACGGCGGCGGTACACCGACAAGTATTACAGCAGAAGAGATGGATATGCTGTATGAAGAAATGTATGAAGCGTTCCCAGATGTGAAAAATGTGCGTGAAGTAACAGTTGAGGCAGGTCGCCCAGATACAATTACGCCAGCAAAACTAGAAGTGTTAAATAAATGGAACATTGACCGTATTAGTATTAATCCGCAGTCATACCATCAAGAGACACTAAAAGCAATTGGACGTCACCATACTGTAGAAGAAACAATTGAGAAGTATCATTTAGCTCGTGAAATGGGAATGAACAATATTAATATGGACTTAATTATTGGTCTTCCTGGTGAAGGGTTAGATATCTTCAAGCATACGTTAGATGAAACAGAAAAGTTAATGCCAGAATCATTAACAGTTCATACGTTATCATTTAAACGTGCTTCTGAAATGACGCAAAACAAACGTAAATATAAAGTAGCAGGTCGCGAAGAAATTACAGCGATGATGCACGAAGCAGAAGAGTGGACGCAAAAGCATAATTACGTACCATATTACCTATACCGTCAAAAGAATATTTTAGGTAACTTAGAGAACGTTGGTTATGCAATGCCGACGCAAGAAAGTATTTACAACATTGTCATTATGGAAGAAGTACAATCGATTATCGGACTTGGCTGTGGTGCATCAAGTAAGTTTGTTCACCCGAAGACAGGTGCAATTACGCACTTCGCTAATCCGAAAGATCCAAAATCATATAATGATGGCTTCGTAAAATATACAGAAGACAAACTGAAAATTTTAGAAGAGCTATTTGTATAAGGAGAAGGGGGCTGTTCCGATTTGGAACAGCTTCTTCTTTATATTGTCAGTTTTTGTAGGTAAGTCAATATATTCGGGAAATCGTCGACATAATTTCATTTAGCGTCTAACGGCGCTGTTTGTAAAACTATGTCGATAATAATCAGAAAAATTAGTCAAATAGTTAGAGGACAATGTCTACTTATGGACGAAATGATAGATTTATGAAAGAGAAAAGGGGGAAATTGTTGGCATGTACATGACGATAGGGAGAATTTTTGATTTATCTGTTGGTAAGTATCCGAATAAAGAGGCGTTAGTGGAACCAGAAAAAAATATTCGCTGGACGTATAAACAGTGGGATGAGCAAATAAATAAAACGGCGCACGCTCTATTAGAAGAAGGGGTAAGAAAAGGAGATACTGTATCTGTTTACTTATATAACTGCTGTGAATTTGTAAACGTTTACTTAGCTTGTGCGAAAATTGGAGCGATCTTTAACCCGATTAATTTCCGCTTAAAAGCAAAAGAAGTATCGTATATTCTCCAGGACGCAGCCTCCAAAGTCGTTGTCTTTGAAAAAGCAGTTGAATCAACTGTTGCTATCATTGAACGAGATTTCCCAAATACATCTTTTTGGTATGTAGAAGACGATACACCTTCCTATGCAAGTTCCTACCATGAAAAAGTGAATGCAGCATCTTCTGAGAAAATAGATATCGAAATTGATGAAATGGATTATTGTTCTATGCTGTATACGAGCGGTACGACAGGGCATCCGAAAGGTGTATTACATCGTCATCGTGAAATGACTGAACATAGTATGATTTGTACGTATTTCCTTAAATATAATCGAGATAGTGTTGGACTTGTTGTTGCACCTTTATATCACTGCGGTGAGTTAAATGCCGGGATTATTCCGCGCATTCAAGTTGGCGGAAAGAATGTTATTTTACATCACTTTGATACAGAAACAGTATTACATACGATTCAAGAAGAGAAGATTACGACGTTCTTTGCAGCACCGACGATGTGGAATATGCTGTTGCAAAAAGACTTAACGCAGTATGATTTAACGTCGATGAAGATCGGTATATACGGCGGAGCTGCAATGGCACCGGCATTAGTAAAGGAATGTAAAGAACGTCTTTATATTGATCTTGTTCAAATATACGGAATGACAGAAATGGGACCAGTTGTTGCGTTTCTCGTAGAAGAAGATCAAATTACGAAAGCAGGTTCAGCGGGAACACCATGCTTTAGTCATGAAATTCGAATTGTAAAACCAAGTGATGATGCACCAGCAGAACCAGATGATGTATTGCCCACTTATGAAGTAGGAGAGATTATTTTGCGCGGCCCAACTATGATGGCTGGTTATCATAACCGAGAAGAAGCAAATGCAAAATCGATGTATAAAGGATGGTATCATTCTGGTGATTTAGGCTACTTCGATAAAGATGGTTATTTATTCGTCGCAGATCGTGTGGATGATATGGTGATTAGTGGCGGCGTTAATATTTATCCACGTGAAATTGAAGATTTCCTTCATAGTCATCCGGGTATATTAGATGTTGCCGTGCTTGGTGAGCCAGATGAATTATGGGGAGAACGTGTTGTGGCAGTCGTTGTAAAGAAAGATGAACATATTACAGAGGCTGATTTAGAAACATATTGTAAAGAAAGTGATGAATTAGCAGATTATAAACGTCCTCGTCACTATTTATTTGTGGATGAACTGCCTCGTAATGCGAGTGGAAAATTACAAAAATTTGTCCTGAGAGAGTCGTTGAAGGGCGCAAAAAAATAGAAAGTGGGGGATACCCACTTTCTGTTTTTATTTACGTGAAAACCCTTCTTCATCAAGGTATTCCGCAGCTTCTGGATAAGAGTTGAATGTACCGTCTAAGTTTACACCAGCGTACACGTTCCACATATCATCCTCAGAGATAAGAGTAAGGATATGACCGTCTTCGTTATGCCATTCTTCTTCTTTCGCAGGTTCTGCAGGAACTACTACTTCTTCTTGTGAAAGTAATTCAATTGATTGCTCGATTACTGAGCGTAATTCATCTGCTGAAAATTCGCGGATGTTAACCATACCTTTATCATCCGTTTTATAACCTTTAATACCACTTGCATATACAAAGCCGTTTCCATTTGGATGTAAGTGATAAACAACGTTCTTTTTATCTAAACGACTTTCTTCGAAGTGAAAGTTCACGCGTTTTAATGATACGTTCTTTCTTTCTAATTCAGGGAAAGATTCAATGATCGATAATTTTTCTTCAAAAGTTAGCATAGTGCCTCCAAATATATAATAAAAGATTTAATTTGTTCATTATAACATAGTTATAATGGTTTCCAAAGGTGCGGTAGGCACTTGTAATTGAATACGTTTACGTCACGATACTGTAAAAAGTGGACTAACGAATGTATCTTTTTAGGTGTACAATAGAATGTGGACTTTATACGAAGGTGGTTATTATATGTTTCAAAAAATAGCAAAGGAATGTTTAGCGGGTTTTACTGTTGCGATCGTTGCGTTGCCACTTGCCATTGCATTTGGTATTGCTGCAACAGGAACGTCTGAGGGCGCACTAGTCGGATTGTATGGTGCGATTTTTGCAGGTTTATTTGCGGCGTTATTTGGTGGTACACCTGGGCAGGTTACGGGGCCAACTGGACCGATTACGGTTATCGCAACAGGGGTTATTGCGACGCACGGGTTAGAGGCGAGTTTTATAGCCTTTATGATGGCGGGACTGTTTCAAATTTTATTCGGTGTATGTAAGCTTGGATCTTACGTTCGATATATTCCGTATCCTGTCGTTTCAGGATTTATGAACGGTATCGCATTGATTATTATTTTAGGTGAAATGAAACATGTGCAAAATAGTTTTCTACTTGTCGTATTAACGATTATTGTAATGGTTGTTTCTGGAAAATGGATTAAGGCCATTCCATCTAGTTTAGTTGCATTAGTTGGTGTGACAGCTATGCTTCCTTTATTTTCTTCTGCGTTAGAAGGACTTACAGTGAGGTTACCGGTTATCGGAAACCTTTCACTAAATAAAGTAATTGAAAAGATTGGAATGATTCCAGAAGCGATGCCGACGCTTCATATTCCATCTTTAAGTGGAACAGGCATAGCAGAACTCATTTTACCAGCGCTTAGTATTGCTTTATTAGGATCGATTGACTCGTTGTTAACATCGGTCGTAATGGATAATGTGACGGGGACACGTCATAAAAGTAATAAAGAACTGGTCGGACAAGGTATTGGTAATATGATGAGCGGATTGTTTGGCGGATTAGCAGGGGCAGGTGCGACTGTGCGTTCAATCGTTAATATAAGAAGTGGCGGTAAAACGGCGCTTTCAGCATGTATGCATAGTGTGATATTATTTATTTTCATTATGGGACTTGGCTCGGTCGTACAATACATTCCACTTGCTGTATTATCAGGTATTTTAATTTTAACTGGTATTGGCATGTTTGATTGGGAAAGTATGAAGAAAATGCATGTAGCACCAAAAGGTGATGTCATTGTTATGCTCGTAACGATGGTTGTCACAGTGAAGTTTGATTTAATGATCGCTGTTGCGTTCGGTATTATTCTTTCGTTCATTATATACATGGTGAAATGTAAAGAACGTAAAGCTTCTATTGTAAAAGAAAAGGAAGCGACGTATAAAATTAAAGGCCCACTTTCGTTTTTAACAGTGGATCGTGTTTTTTATGCTTTACAAGACGTAAAGTCTCCGGCTGTTTTACGTATGAAAGATGTGCGTTATATGGATGTATCAGGAGCTATGGCGTTATTGAATTTCATTGAGCAGTCGGATAAGTCAGGAGTGAGTGTGACGCTAGAACAAGTGCCTACTCATATTGAAAAAACATTAGTAACGATGGCGAGTACGGAGCAGAAAGAAAAATTACAGTTTGCAGAAGCTGATGTTATGTAAGGAAATGCCCTTGTATGAGGGTGTTTTTTTATTTTATTTAATATCTGTATATGGAGATATTTTTGTGATTATTGACATTTATTAATCTTAGCAGTATAGTAACATTTTAGATTAGGTATGTGATATTATAATAATGTATATGAATTTTGAGATTCCTTTTTTTCAGAAGGAAGAGCTTTGAGCTGGAGGGAATAATTGATGTACAAACAGTTACCACACGGAGTGAAGATTGGGATTACACGCTCAATTGTTGTTTCTTTTGAGAAGTATATGAAAGAAATTGAATGGAACGAAGAAAAGTTTGATATGCAACAATTTGTTGAACAGTGGAAACAGTATTTATACACAAAATCAACTTGGATCAATAAAGTAGATGATGAGTTGAAAGGACATCCAGATTTCCATCAAGCATTGGCGATGAAAGTAAATGAAAAAATTAACGAGTTTATTAATGAAAAACCGAGCGAAGAGCAAGTGGAGCAATTAAAGAGAAATAAAGTGAAGCATGCAGATGAAATGTGCAAATTAGAAGCTGAATATCATATTGAACGTTTATTAGTAACGAAATAAATTTTACATAAAGAAAAAGCCTGTCCAAGGAGGTGTGATGACCATCTTTTTGAACAGGCTTTTTTGTATGAAAAGAAGAAGAGAGGCCTTTGGAAGCGGACTCTCTTTATTATTAGTCTTGTGGTACAAATGCTTTCCAAGATGATAGATCCATATCTTCTTTTAATATTGATGAAGCAGGGAAGACAAATGACCACGGTTTTGTAGTGTTCGCTTTAATTTCAAGGTTCGGTAATGTGAAAGCACCTTTAACAACAACTGTACCTGTGGCATCTTCAATATGAAGAGGAAGTTGCTCTAGTTGAATGTTGTCTTTGCAACCGTTACGAATAAGAAGCGTTGTATGTAAATCACCGTTTTCTTTTCGTGCAGCTTGCAGGCCTAGGAAGTTAATTTCACCATCATTTGGAGGTGTTAAATTGTCTACGAAATTACGTAAAGCTTCTTTGCTTGCTTCAGGTAACTGAGCTTCCCAAGATGGATCTAGATCTAATGCATGCTTACTTTCAAGTTCAAACGCTAATTCCCAATCTGTTTGCGATAATTCAGCATCTGTAATTGTTTCTTGCTCAAATGTAAAGATAAATGGCATATTTACATTTGCAGGAATATCACCTAATGCAGAAAGGTTAAATGTTTTACGTGCGCATAGTTTCTTCTCTTTATTTAGAAGAATTAATGTAACCTCTTCGAAAGAAATTGGTTTCGGAACAGTGCTGCGAATAAATACAGCTACGTCATAACCACTATCACGTTTTTCAATCTCAATTCCAGATAAAGAAATTTGATATTCTTGTAAACGTGGTAGTTCTTTATGTAAAAATTGATAAATGTATTTTTGTTCTTGTGCTACTGTACCCCAGCTTGGATGGAAGTAAAGCGTTGGTTTTACAGTTTTATTTTCAGTATTTGTGTCTTCTTGTCCGAATAATTGACTACTAGAGACAGTCGTATCTTTTCCGTTTTTCTTAGCTTTTTTTAGGAATGATAACATAATCTTTCACCTCGTTATTGTACGTTTTCAGGAACACCTAAATGTCTTGCAACATAGCGGCACATTTCTTTTTCGAAATTACCATATGTGTATAAAAAGATATCTAAACCTTCTTTTTGATAAAGACGAGTAGGATCTTCTTGTTGATATTGTCTTAGCCCAATGCCTTCTTTTAAGTGGGTCATTGCATCTAAGTGATTGACCCAGTTCTGATCTAGGAAATGAAGGGCAACATATCGTAGCGACTGTTGTAAATCAGTATGGCTATTTAGTTCTTTTACGCGCTCTTTATAAAGAGATACTGTTTCTTTTAAAATGGATTGTAAATCTTCCGGTGAATGTACATTATTCGCTGATAGTAATGGTATGTTTTCGCCCGGTAAAATTTCGTTTATATTTGCCGTTAAACGAGCAAAATCCCATTCTTCCGGAAGCATACCTTCTAAAAGATATTGCTTAGAAATGGCTTCTATAGCATGATCAATCATTGGAATAATAATTTCAATCATATTTGTATCTTCTTGTAACAAGTTATTACGTAATTTATAAATAACGTTACGTTGGTCATTTATTACATCATCTAACTTTAAATTGTACTCACGCATTGAGAAATGGCTACCTTCACAAATTAATTGTGTACGGTTCACGAAATCATGGACTTTAGAAGTTAGAATAAGTCCTGTTTCATCTGTTTTCAGTGATTTAGTTAATTTCTCGACTTCTTCATGTGCGAAACGTTGTAGCATTTCATCTTCTAAAGAAAGGAAGAATTGAGAGCTCCCTGGGTCACCTTGGCGACCAGCACGACCTTTTAGCTGATTGTCAACGCGTCTTGATTCATGACGTTCTGTCCCAATCACATGTAATCCACCAAGTTCGTGAACACCCTCACCTAGTAAAATATCAGTACCTCGTCCGGCCATATTCGTCGCAATTGTAATTTGTCCTTTTTGTCCAGCAGTGGCGATTAAATCGGCCTCTTGCTCCGCGCTTTTCGCATTTAATAATTGATATGTAATATTTGCTTCATCTAAGTAACGAGCAACGGTTTCTGATTGCAAAATAGACATCGTCCCAATTAGAATCGGGCGTCCTTGTTTATTATGTTTTAGAACGTCTTCACGAACAGCTTTATATTTAGCATCGGCTGTTACGTACACGACGTCATTTTTGTCTTCACGAATGATCGGACGGTTTGTCGGAATCGGCATAACTTCCATGTTATATACACGATTAAATTCTTTTTCTTCCGTTTTTGCTGTACCTGTCATACCTGATAATGCTGGATACATACGGAAGAAGTTTTGAATTGTAATGGACGCCTGTGTTTGGTTTTCTTCTGTAATTTCTAAACCTTCTTTTGCTTCAAGAGCTTGGTGTAAGCCGTCACTTAAAGAGCGACCATCCATAACGCGGCCCGTGAAAATATCTACAAGTAGAATTTTTTCATCATGTACAATGTAGTCGACATCACATTGGAAAGCGACATGTGCTCGTAATGCTTGAATCATATAATGATATAAAGTTTGATGTTCTAAATCATATAGGTTATCGATATCAAATAAATCTTCTATTTTTGTAATACCGTCTTCTGTAAAACTAGCAGATTTCGATTCTGCATCGTACGTGTAATGAAGCGTATCCTGGAACGATTTAATAACTTTTGCACATAAATAGTGTAAATCAGAGCTGCTTGATTTCTTACCAGCGATAATAAGAGGCGTCTTTGCTTCATCAATTAAAACGCTATCAATCTCATCGATAATAGCAAAATGATAGGGACGTTGTACCTGCTCATTTTTTGAAGCGGCCATATTATCACGTAGATAGTCAAAGCCAAATTCTGTTCCAATACCATATGTAATATCGGCTTCGTACGCAAGTTTCTTTTCGGAAGGATCGATTTGAGGAATATTCAATCCAACCTTTAAACCTAGAAATTCATGAACTTGGCCAATCAATTCTTTATCTCGTTTTGCTAAATAGTCGTTTACAGTAATAACGTGAACACCTTTTCCTTCAAGAGCACGTACGTATGTTGGAAGAGAAGAAACTAATGTTTTTCCTTCGCCAGTTGGCATCTCTGCAATATTACCTTCTAATAGTACAAGACCACCAATTAACTGCACATCGTAGTGACGTAATCCAAGTACACGCTTTGCTGCTTCACGTACAACAGCAAACGCTTCAACTTTTATATCATCCACTGTTTTTCCATCGTGTAGCATGTTTTTAAATGTGATCGTTTTATTACGTAATTCTTCATCAGATAAATCAGATAGTTTTTCTTCTAAATTATTAATGTCTTGAACAAGTTGTTCATATTTTTTTAGTTTTCTCTTTTGAGAATCTCCTAACAGCTTTTTTACCGAATTCAGCATGTTGTAAACACTCCTCTTACTGACAATAGCTACATTATAGCACATGTTTATCCCGAATAAGTAGAAGTAGTAAATTGAAGAAAAAACTGGATGGAAGTAAGGGGCTATAGCATATGGTGTATTTAAAACGTATAAAGAAAGAGAGTATTCAATGTATAAGAAATTTGGTATGATAGCTAAATGAGATAAAGTGAAATTTTTCAAAAAAGAGAAGAATATAGCTATCTCGTTTTATGATGTAATATGTATGGAAATTATCTATTGAAAGAAAAGAGCTAGAAGATGAATAATAAGTTTGTGAAAGGCGCTGCGATTTTAACGATTACAACGTTTTTATCGAAAGTGTTGGGAAGTTTTTTTCAAATCCCATTACAAAATATAGCAGGAGATGAAGTGATTGGGATTTTCCGCCTTGTTTTTCCTGTATATATGATAGCTTTAACTTTATCAGTAGCGGGAGTACCGCTAGCTATTTCGCAGTTAATCGCTGAACTTCATGAGAAGAATGATCAGGATGGGATTGCCAAACTATTTATGTCAGCATCTATTATTGGAGTAATATTTGGGGTGCTTGGATTTTCGGTTATTATGATTGGATCAAGTATGTTTGCAAATATGCTTGGCGGACAAGATACGAGACTCCCATTAATTGTCACTTCGTTTGCTTTATTAATCGCACCCTATATGGCGGTATATCGAGGGTATTTCCAAGGTTTTGGAGATATGATTCCTACCGGGGTGTCACAAGTAATTGAGCAATTCATTCGTGTTTTCTTTATGTTAGCAATTGCATTCTTATTTGTATCATGGAATAAAGATAGTGATGTTGTAACAGGCGGCGCAATGATTGGTTCTTGCCTTGGGGTAATTACGTCACTTATCTATTTGAGATTGAAGTATGTAAAAAGTATATATCGTTATAAAAGTAATACATATTCACTGCAAGATTTTAAAGATAATGCAAAAAAAATACTTCAGGTTTCGATTCCAATTGCAATTGGAGCATTATCGATGCCGGTGTTAAATTTAGTTGATTCTGTAACGATTCCACATATGTTACAAGAATCCACTACAACGATTCAAGAACAATTTGGTATATATAGTCGTGGCTTTGCGTTTACACAATTAATTGTCGTGTTTGCAAGTGCGATGGTATTTCCATTAATCCCGTTGTTAACTGCTGCATTAACAAAGAAGGATGTAGCGTTAGCAAAACAAACAATTGAACGAACAAATGAGCTTGCTCATGTTTTAACAACGCCGATAACAATCTGGCTCATGGCACTTACAGTCCCGTTAAATATTGGATTGTTTACAGATGCTAAAGGGAGCGGAATGTTAGCTATTTTAATTGGTAGTTCGTATTTCACATCACTTATGGTATTATCAATAGGAATTTTGCAAGGAATTAACCGTTCTAAGCAAGCGGCGTGGATAGTTGTTGGAGCGAGTTTTGTAAAAATCATATTAAATATAGTACTCGTAAGTCAATTTGGCATAACTGGTGCGGCTTATAGTACACTTATCATATATATCATGATTTGTATTGTAAATTATATATATATTCGAAAAGAATTAGCTTATTCGATTCGCATGGGAAGATTTTTTGCTGTAATTGGAGTATCTAGTATAGTAGGTATAGGATTATATTTCACATCTACTTTCATAAATGTGGTAGATTCTAGACTTATTGCAATAATATATAGTGGTTTAGCATTTTGTGTGGCCTTGTTCATATATGGCATATGCGCATTAAAGTTGAACTGGATATCCAAAAAGCAAATTCCATTTTTACGTAAGTAAATTTGTCCATAAATGAGTATGGCTATTTATATGTTTGTGAAAGAAATCAATTTGAAGTTATCCAACTTTTCTTATTAAGAGTTGATAGCAATTTGTTGAATGACAAAAAGTTGATTGCGAAATGTTGGAGGAGATTAAGAGTGCGGTTAGTTTTATCAGGATATTATGGTTTTTATAATGTTGGGGACGAAGCAATTTTGCAATCAATTATTAAAGCGCTTCATGAAGAGGATCCTACTCTTGAGCTTGTTGTACTTTCGAATGACCCCGACTATACAAGAAAAATGTACGGTGTAGAGGCAGTAAATCGTTGGGATATAAGAGCAATTTATAAGGAAATAAAGAAAAGTAATGGTTTAATTAGCGGAGGGGGAAGTCTCCTTCAAGATAAAACGAGTATTAAAAGTATTTTGTACTATACAGGCATTATGCGGATTGCTCGTTTTTTGAAGAAGCCGTATTATATTTATGCGCAAGGAATTGGTCCAATTACGAAAAGACAAAATCGTTTATTAGTGAAATGGCACGTATCAAAAGCGGAATATATATCGGTTCGTGATGAAGATTCATTTTTGTATTTAAAAGAAATTGGTATTAAGAAAGATATCGAACTAGTTCCAGATCCAGTATTGGCATGTCAACCAGAAGGAATGAAGTCTGAGTGGCTGCAAAAGCATTCGATTCAAGGGAAAGTGATTGCGGTTAGTGTGAGGTATTGGGACGCGAAAGAAGATTATATGAAGAAGTTAGCAGATACGCTGAAAAAGTTTAAGCGTGAAGGCTACCACATTTTATTCGTACCAATGCACGGACCATTCGATCAAAATGCATCACGCGATATTATTAATTTAATAGGAGAAGAAGCTCATATGCTTCCGTATAAGCTGGATATTCATGAGAAAATTTCAATTTTGTCGGAATGTTCACTTCTAATAGGTATGAGGCTTCACGCTCTCATATTATCTGCGGTTGCTAATATTCCTATGGTCGGTATTTCATATGATCCAAAGATCGATTCATTTTTACAACAAGTAAATCAGCCAATTATCGGAAATGTAGATGGTGACTGGACAGCTGAAACCTTGTATAACGTGGCAACAAAACAACTAGAGCAAAAAGTAGATGTACAAGCAACGTTGGAACAAAGAGTAGAAGAATTGCGAGAGCAAATTTCAACAGCGTCTCGATACATCATAAGTGACTTGAATTCTAAAGAGTTCAAAAAAAGAGGAATGGAATCTTAACTTAAGAGGACATCCTCTTTTTTATTTTTCGAGAAAAATAAAATGTCGAAAGAAAAGAAATATTTGTAGAAAAATGTCGAATTATATAATTGATTGTCAGCTCGTGCTCATAAAAAAAGCAGTTTGAGAAATAAGATGTATGTTTAATAATCCGAACATTAATATATAGAGAACATTAGGGTTTAACATTTTATTTGGTAAATTATAAGGAAATAGGTCTGGTAATTTCGAAAAAAACAGATGGTAAGAAAAATGTCGAATTATAGAAAAATTAGTTGTCGATTAATGTCGTAATATCTTTATAACTAAATATTGAAATTGGAAACGTTTTTCTGCTATAGTTGTAAATGGTTATAAAAATATTTTTTGAAATGTAATTCTGGCGCTTTTTTCTGTCTGTTTAAAATATTCTGATTTTATAATTTGGATTTTTAAAATAAAAGTCGAAAAAACGATCGTCTAGAATTGAGAAAATTCACTTATTTGTCGAATTTGAGGTTTTTAATTGGATAAAAATGGTGTATAATTTCTTTGTGATTCTATTCTATGGAATATTTTATTATTCTATATATTGAATACTTTAACCACATTTATATCTACTAGTTTCAAAAATAAATAGAATATCTATTTAAAAACTTATGGAACTAGTATTACATTCCTAAGGAGGAAATATATAAAATGGCAAAGACTAACTCTTACAAAAAATTAATCGCTGGTACAATGACAGCAGCAATGGTAGCAGGCGTTGTATCTCCAGTAGCAGCAGCAGGTAAAACATTCCCAGACGTTCCAGCTGATCACTGGGGAATTGATTCTATCAACTACTTAGTAGAAAAAGGCGCAGTTACAGGTAACGACAAAGGAATGTTCGAGCCTGGAAAAGAATTAACTCGTGCAGAAGCAGCTACAATGATGGCTCAAATCTTAAACTTACCAATCGATAAAGATGCTAAACCATCTTTCGCTGACTCTCAAAACCAATGGTATACTCCATTCATCGCAGCTGTAGAAAAAGCTGGCGTAATTAAAGGTACAGGCAACGGCTTTGAGCCAAACGGAAAAATCGACCGTGTTTCAATGGCATCTCTTCTTGTAGAAGCTTACAAATTAGATACTAAAGTAAACGGTACTCCAGCAACTAAATTCAAAGATTTAGAAACATTAAACTGGGGTAAAGAAAAAGCTAACATCCTAGTTGAATTAGGAATTTCTGTTGGTACTGGTGATCAATGGGAGCCTAAGAAAACTGTAACTAAAGCAGAAGCAGCTCAATTTATTGCTAAGACTGACAAGCAGTTCGGTGGACAAAAAGAAGAAGCTAAAGTTGAGTCTATTAAAGCAATCAATGCTAAAGAGATCGAAGTTAAACTTGGCGCTACAGTGAAAGAAGAAGATGTGAAGAACGCAAAATTCACTCTTTCTCAAGGAACTAATGCAACAGCAGTTACTGCAAAAATTGGCGAAGATAAAAAATCTGTAATCTTAACATTAGATGGAGATGCGAAACTTAAAAATAAAGAAGCTTATGTTCTAACTGTTGAAGGCTTAAAAGCTACTGATGGAAAAGAAATTCCAAAAGCATTAGAAGTTATCTTCTTTAACGATGAAGTAGCTCCAACTGTATCTACAGTATCTACTCCAGACGGAAAACTTAAAGTTGTGTTCAGTGAGAAATTAGATGCAACAAAAGGTGCAACTGTTGTAGTTAATGGTCAAAAAGTTGAGGGTAAAGTTGAAAACAATACTTTCACTTCTACTAATGCTCTAAATCTTGAGAATGGTAAAGAATTCTCAATCATCGTAACTGGTGCTACAGATTTATCTAATAACGCTATGGAAATGTACGAAGGTAAAGCTACTTATAAAGTAGAAAAAGACACTACAGCTCCAGAAGTTAAAGATGTTAAAGTGAAAGAAATTACTGCTGAAGGTAAAGCAACATTAGAAGTTACTTTCTCAGAAGAACTTGCTAAAAATGGTCAAGGAACAGTTGTAGTTAAAAAAGGTAAAGAAGAATTAAAATCTACAATTGCTGTTGATACGCAAGATAAAACAAAGGCAGTTATTGAAGTAACAGGCGCTCTTAAAGATAAAGAAACTGCTGCAGATCTTACAGTTGAATTTGTTGGCTACAAAGATTTAGCTAACAACGTAGGTTCTAAAGTATCTAAAGCAGTAAAAGTTTCAAAAGACGTTGTAGCTCCTAACTTCGTAAAAGTTGAAGCTGATCAAGATAAAGCAGCGACATTCACTTTTGACAAAGAAGTAACTGCACAAAACGGAAAACTTCGTGTGATTAACTTAGATACAAGTAAAGATGTAACTGCTGATGTAACTGTTGCACCAGCTAAAGATAATAAAAAAGGTATTACATTAACATTCCCAGCAAAAGGTAACTACAAAGTAGCTGCTACAAAAGGTCTTGTAAAAGATGCAGCTGGTAATGAGTCTGTAGCATTTACTAAAGAAGTAAAAGTTGTAGAAAAAGAAGCTGAAAAAGAAACAGATAAAGTAGCTCCAGTAGTAAACGCTGTAGCTTATGATAAAGCGACAAATAAAATTACAGTAAACTTTGATAAAGAAGTAAAAGGTGGTCAGGTTGCTGAATCAGCTGCTAATGTAAATAATTACACGTTAGCTGGTGCTAAATTACCAGAAGGTACTTTAATTGTATTAGACGGTACAAAAGCAAGTATTGAATTACCATCTACATTTACTTTTGAAAAATCAGAAACAGTTAAATTTACAGTAGCTAATGTTGCAAACAAAGACGGAGTAAAAATGGGTACAGCGAACCTATTACTAGAAGTTAAAGATACAAAAGCTCCTGAATTTAAATCAGCTAAAATTACAAAAGTTGATGCTAAAGAAATTACTTTAACATTCTCTGAAGCTGTAAACGTTAATACTGCTGACTTCACAGTTGATTTAAACGGTGTAGAATTAACTGTAGCAAAAGCTGACGAAAAAGCAGAAGCTGCTAAAGACGTAGTTCTTAAAGTAACAGCTCCAACAGATGTTAACTTAGCAACTGGTACAGTAACAGTAAAAGCTAAAGAACTAGAAAATAATGCTAAGTATGAGTTCAAAACTACTGACAAAGCAGAAAACGCACTTGTTGCTTTCAAACCAGTAACAGCAACTCGCTAATTGAAATTTATTTCAATGAAAAGAGTCCACAATTTGTGGGCTCTTTTTTGTGATTAATTTTTATATAAACGATTTCTAAAAAATAAATCATATTTTGCAGATTACTAGTTTGTTTTATTGAGAAATAAATCGAAAGCGTTTTCGAAAATAGAAGAATACCTCATTAATATGTAAATTATTTGTAAATCCACACCTTTTTTTGTTAAAAAAACATTCGAAAAGAAGAAAAAAATGTCGAAATGCAATAATTTTAGTCGAATACAGTCTGAAAATTGTATTTATTGTAAAAAATATTTAGGTGATAAAGTGGAAATATGTGCTATAATTCCAATTGTGTATTCGATATGAAAAATATACGAAGCGCAGTGAGAGTGGTTTATAGGAATACAGTTTATTCATTTCTATATTTAAGTATTATTTATATCCTAATAATACAATAAAAAGACTGAATTATCAGAATGTGTCGAATTTTCTTTTGAGAAAGTTCTTGATAACGAATGGTTTTGTATAGTATGATGAACTTGTTTCAAAAAATGGTATTTAAACCTTATATTTACATCTATCGGTTTATATCATTTTGTTATGTGAACTACTTTTCATTATAGTATTTTTGTTTGTGTTTTTATTGTTTTATGGCTTTTCTAACTAGCTAGTTTTCAAATTTAATATGATATGAAACTAGTAGCATATTCCTGAAGGAGGAAATTTATAAAATGGCAAAGACTAACTCTTACAAAAAAGTAATCGCAGGTACAATGACAGCAGCAATGGTAGCAGGAGTTGTATCTCCAGTAGCAGCAGCAGGTAAATCATTCCCAGACGTTCCAGCAAAATTCTGGGCAGAAGATTCTATTAACTACTTAGTAGAAAAAGGTGCAATTACAGGTAAACCAGACGGTACATATGGTCCAAATGAGACAATTGATCGTTCTTCAGCAGCTGTTATTTTCACTAAAATTTTAAATTTACCAGTTGATGACAATGCTCAACCTTCTTTCAAAGATGCTAAAAATATTTGGTCTTCAAAATATATCGCAGCACTTGAAAAATCTGGTATCGTTAAAGGTGACGGTAAAGATAATTTCTATCCTGAAGGAAAGATTGACCGTGCTTCTTTCGCGTCTATGCTAGTAAGTGCTTATAACTTAAAAGAAAAAGTGAACGGCACATTAGTTACAACATTTGATGATTTAAGAGGGCATTGGGGTGAAGAGAAAGCTAACATCCTAATTAATCTTGGAATCTCTGTAGGTATAGATGGTAAATGGGAGCCAAATAAAACTGTAACTCGTGCAGAAGCAGCTCAATTTATCGCATTAACAGATAAAAAATTCGCAAAACCAGATAACAGTGTTACAAAAGTAACAAACGTTACTGCTACTGAGCCAACACAATTAACGTTAACTGGTACAGGATTAAACAAGCTAACAGCTGAAGATGTTACGCTTGAAGGAAATAAAGCAATCGCACTTGAAGCGAGTAATGATGGGAAATCTGCAGTTGTAACGTTAAGCGGAAAAATTGCTCCAAATAAAGAGCTTCCTGTTAAAGTAAAAGGCGATTCATTTAATGTGAAGTATGTATACGAAGTGAAGAAATTACGTGTAGAACAACTTACATTTGATGACGACCGTGCAGATCAAGCAGTTGTCTTCAAATTAAATGATGAAAAAGGTAACGCTGATATCGAGTATTTAGATATCGCTGGTCATGATGTGAAATTTGTTGCGAATAAATTAGATGGTACGCCAGCAAACATCTTTGAAGGTGGAACTGCAGAATCAAAAACTGGTAAACTAGCAGAGGGTATCGATGAAGGTAAATACAAAGTGGAAGTACAAGTTACGAAACGTGGCGGCATTACAGTTTCTAACACTGGTATCATCGAAGTGAAAAATCTTGATGCAGAAGCAACAGCAATTAAAGATGTTGTATTTGCAGTAGATACAGATAAAGCTGGTGTAAATTACGCTAAAGCTTTAAGTGGAACAGACTTCACATTAAACAGCAAAACTTTAGTTGCTGGTGAAAAAGCTGGTATCCACAAAGTTGTTGCTCAAATTAATAAAGAAAACAAAGTTGTTGATCCTAGCGCGATTAGCCTAAAATCATCTAATCCAGGTGTTATCTCTGTTAAAAATGGTGAAATTAAAGCAGAAGCAGCTGGTTCAGCAACACTTACAGTTAAAGTTGGCGATGTAACAAAAACATTTGATTTCGTTGTAAAAACGGATGCTCGTAAACTTACAACTGTAAAAGCTAACCCAGATCAATTAAAAGTTGTAGATGGAAGAGAGTTACCAGTAACATTCGTAACGACTGACCAATACGGCGATCCATTTGGTGCGGATACTGATGCAATTAAAGAAGTATTCCCACAAACAGGTGTTGTAAAAGTATTAGATGTTATTACAACAAAAGAAGGCTCTATCGGAACATCTTCTATTCTAGTTAAAGGTGAGAAAGTTGGAGCAGGTACAATCCACTTCCAAAACCCAAATAAAAATGCAAGTGGCGAAGGTTATGGATCACTTCATGTTGAAGTTACGAAGAGCAACGTTGGTCATGAAGCTCCACGCTTAGAGCTTGTTTCTAAAGCTGGTCAAAAAGGTCAACCTGCAGATACTACACTTGGTGCTGGTAATAAAGTAGCATATCAATTATCTAATTATACTACAGAAGGCGTATATGCTGATGCAGCAAAATTAGAAGGATATGACGTACGTGTAGGAAATAGTGAGATTGCTACAGTTGAATTTGGTAAAGACGGAAAAACTTTACTAGTAAAAGGTGAAAAAGCAGGTGTTACAGATGTTATCTTAACGAAAGATGGCGCTACAGCTGGACACGCAACAATTACTGTTACACAAGAAAATATCCAAATTACATCTGTTAAATTTAAAGATGTAGAGGTTGAGCAATTTGAAAATCGTAAAGTTAATATTGACAGAGTACTAGATGTTGTGAAGAGTGATAAAGATGATGTTCTAAATGGCATCAAATTAAACATTTCAACAGAACATAAAGTACGTATCGTTGATGAAGGTACAGAGCAAGGCAAAGTGTACCTAGATCGTAACGACAATGCTACATTCGACGGTAACGATGTTGCGCTTGGTTATGTAACAGCTGTTAAATCAAATGATACAGTTTCTAAAGAAGGAAATGAATTATTTAACTTCTTAACTGATGAAACTGCTACTAAGAAAAACGACGTCTTCAAAGGTGTAACAACTGCATTTGGAGATAAAGGTACAGTAATCTTTAAAGTTGTGAAAGACAGATTTGCACCAACTACTGAGTATGGTACAAAAGCTGTAACAATCAACGTTATTAAAGAAAAAATCTAATGATTAGATTTGCAATCCTCATGTCATTATGACATGAGGATTGTTTTTTGTTTTGAAAAAAATATGTCTCTTTAGAGGATTCTAAAGAGACATATTTTTTAATAGTTATTTCTTAAACTTAAACATATCCCCACTCAAATTCGAATCACTATACACGAACAATACCATGTTAATATTGTTGTCTTTAATGTATTGATATACATCTTTTTCGTGATAGTGACGCAGGTCGAGGATAGATGTATGTTTAAAGCTTTGTGCTAAGTGTGGAACGATTGCGTTTGCGAATGAGTCTTTTAGGACTAAGGCGCGTACTTCATTTGGTGCATTGTTATTTTCGATGACGATTTCTGGATAGTCGTCCGTGTAATAACCTGCGTATGATGTTGTATCTTTTTGCTTTTCTACGCCATATATTTCATCTAAGTTTTGGTGAACAGTACCTTTCACATCTTTTGCGGTTACGCTTGTGAAGTTGAAACCGTCTTTCGGTGTGTAGTAGCACAATTTTTCACCATTGGCATCGATGAGTTGGTATAGCTGGTTGTTGAAGCTTCCAACTAAATGTTTATTTTGCGCACATGTACGAGTGTAGTCTTCTTTTTTTATTTCTTTTCCTTTATATATAGAAGATTGTTGCCCGATTGTGTTCATTATATATTGGTAGCCTAAGAAGGCGCCGTCCATATTCCAATGATGATCTGTTTTGAAATACATGTCCTGTATTTCTTCGTTCGTATAGTTCTGTTTAAAGTGTTCCATAAGTTTTATTGGCTTTACGTCAGCTGGAAGTTTCTTTAGAAAGTAATTTAAATTTTCCTCTGCATATGTGTGAATATGAGAAGGTAATTTAAATGATAATGCATTCGTTTTTGACGGTGGCAAAGCAAAGTAAAATTCAATGTTTTGTTCTTTTGAAAACTGAGATAAGTCGTTTATAGCAGGCATGGATTGGTCAATTTCATTATATTTTTTTGTCCACGCCGGGTTTTTTAGGAGCCATTTATCATCAGTTAAAATAATGTCGTTAATGAGAGATTTGCCCATATTAATTTGAGCAATCGTATAGTTTTTAATAAGCTCATCTCGTCCGATTAGTTGATCATTTGTGTATGTTTCAAAATCTTTAAAGAAGCTACCAGTTAGGAGAGCTTCTTTCGTAAGTGCTGGTTTTTGAGCGAGCGGCCGATTTTCAACTGGTGAAATGTCTCGGTCTGTTTTGAGTAACGATAATATGCCAAATGAAAAGATAATGGTGAGAAAACCAATTAATAGGATAAGGTTCCCCAATTTTTTCATAATAACTTTTCCTTCCTACATAAAGTGAAACTTTAATCAGTGGGGGGGCATCCCCCACTGATTATTAGTTGAACCAATCGGGCTTTTACGGGCAGTTGATCCCCACCTAACTTCTTTACTTCCGCTGAGGGGGGGCTTACTGCTCGGAAAATAGCGGGATAAGTTAAAACCTGAAATAAATAAATGGATTATATGTTGAGTTAATCAAGTACATAACCGAAATCATAAATAATGTTAGTAATAATATAGGACGTACAATTTGCATTGTGAACATATACGTTTTTGGCGCAAGTTCTAGTATGTTTTTAATTCGTTTTAAAATTGGTGTCGCTGCGATAAAGGCAATGAGAAATACGATAATGTATTCATGTACGTATAACAGTGTATTGTCATCGATGAAAGATTGCCCACCTACGCCGAACATCGCTTTTAAATATTGGAATGAGTAAGCGAAGTTGTCAGCGCGGAAGAAGACCCAACCGATCATAACGATTACTAATACGTATGCATGTTGCAGCGGTTTCCATAGTTTATTTAATATTTTTTCGAATCCAGCTTTTTCAATTGAAATAATAAAGCCGTAATATAAGCCCCAGGCGATAAATGTCCAGCTCGCCCCGTGCCATAAACCAGTTAATCCCCATACGATGAAGAGGTTACGATAATTCGCTAGTTTTGAAACGCGGTTTCCGCCGAGCGGGATATATATGTAATCGCGGAACCAAGAGCCGAGTGTAATATGCCATCTTCTCCAAAACTCTGAAATAGATTTAGAGATGTACGGATAGTTGAAGTTTTTCGGGAAATCAAATCCGAACATTTTTCCAATTCCGATTGCCATATCAGAGTACCCTGAGAAATCGAAATAAATTTGCAGGGTGTAAGCGATAATACCGATCCATGCCGTTCCAACACTCATTTCAGATGGTGGTAAGGCAAAAATTTTATCAGCGACAAACCCAACTTGGTTAGCGATTAATATCTTTTTTGCTAATCCGAGAACGAAAATTTGAATACCTTCTGTGAATCGTTCAAAAGAGTGAATGCGCGTTTTTATTTGTTCAGCGACGATATTGTAACGAACAATTGGTCCGGCAATAAGCTGAGGGAAAATAGATATATATAGCGCTAAGTTAAGTGGATTTTTTTGAACATCCCCATCTTTACGGTATATATCGATGACATAGGACATCGCTTGGAATGTATAAAATGAAATTCCAATTGGTAGTGGAATAGGTTCCACATGAATAGATAAGTGCAATACATTGTTTAAGATGTCTGTGAAAAATGAAATATACTTAAAATAAGAAAGTAATAGTATATTTCCGACCACAGCCATAATTAAAAATGTGACTTTCATATTTTTTCGTTTATCATAATGATGCACGAGTAGGCCAAAGCAGTAGTTTAATACGATGGAAAAGAGCATTAAAAGAACGAAACGCGGTTCGCCCCATGCATAGAAAATTAAACTAAATGCAAGTAATACGAAATTACGTAGCTCGGCACGCACTATAAAATAGAGAAATAATACGAGAGGTAAAAAGATAAATAAGAAAATCGAACTACTAAATACCAAAGGACTCTCCTCACTTTTTCAAAATACATTTCATGCAAAAAAAACCGACATATCTATTATATATTCTTTTATATAATAGTGCCTTTAATATTTTAGCATGTTAATAATTCGATTAAAATAATTATTCTATATAATAGAAGGAAAGCGGTATGGAATCCTTTTGACACCCACTATCTGGATAAGATAAGATGAATAAGGTGTGATTTGTTTAGAAGGGAAGAGATGGTGTGTTATTTAACTCGTTTGAGTTTATTTTTTTATTTTTACCGATAGCATTTCTTTTATATTTTCTATTAAATAAATTTGGACAAACTACTTTAGCGAAAGCCTGGCTTGTGGCAGCATCTTTATTTTTCTATAGTTATTGGAACATAAAATATTTGCCGCTTATGTTAGTATCGCTCATTGTGAACTACTGTATCGGAATGAGGCTCGTGCAGTATAAGAGTAAACTTCTTTTAACAGTAGGCTTAATATTTAATATAGGAATGCTTAGTTATTTCAAGTATTATGATTTCTTTTTACAAAATGTGAATTCGTTATTTGGAACTCATTTTACATTATTATCATTAACGTTACCGCTTGCGATTAGTTTCTATACATTCCAAAAGATTGCGTTTTTAGTAGATACATATCGCGGAGAAACGGAGGCATGTCATTTTCTTGATTACGCTCTGTTTGTAACATTTTTCCCGCAACTTATTGCAGGTCCGATTGTGCACCATGCGCAAATTATGCCGCAGTTTGCTGATCGTAGTAAAAAGCGTTGGCAATCAAATTATATCGTTCTCGGTATTTTTGTATTTGCCATCGGTATTTTCAAAAAAGTAGGGATTGCAGACGTTTTATCTCCTGTCGTACGGGAAGGATTTGATGTACAGCAGTCGCTAACATTTGTTGAAGCGTGGCTTTCATCATTAGCGTTTACATTCCAGCTATACTTTGATTTCAGTGGATATAGCGATATGGCAATTGGGATTGCGTTAATGTTTAATATTAAATTGCCTCAAAACTTTAATTCCCCCTACAAAGCGGTGAGTATACAAGATTTTTGGCATCGTTGGCATATGACATTAAGTCAGTTTTTAACGAAATATGTGTATATTTCTCTTGGAGGAAATAGAAAAGGCATTACGCGTACATACGTCAATATTATGATTGTCTTCTTAATAAGTGGACTTTGGCACGGTGCTGGTTGGACATTTATTTTCTGGGGATTTCTGCACGGATTAGCTTCGGTCGTTCATCGTTTGTGGAATAAAGCAGGAGGTCGCATGCCGGCCTGGGCAGGATGGCTCGTGACGTTTTTCTTCATTAATATAACGTGGGTATTCTTCCGAGCAACATCGATGCATGATGCGGTGAAAGTGTTAAAAGGAATGTTTGGATTTAATGGATTCGAACTAGCAAATAGCGTGTTCCCGGTATTTATTATTGAGAAACTACAATTTTTAAAAGAGTACGGTGTTTCATTTACTGAAGCATACCATGTTTCATTATTAGATACGAAAATAGTTGCGTACATTTTCGGGGCAGTATGTATTAGTTTCTTCTTAAAAAATTCAATTCAGTTAAAAGACTCATTCCGTCCGACAGTATGGACGGCGTTATTTACTGCAATATTACTTGTGTATAGTGTGCTGCATTTAACGAGTATTAGTGAGTTTTTATACTTTAATTTCTAGGTGGAGAATATGAAAAACAAACAGTGGCTTATTTTCGTTTTTGTATGTGTTTTTGTTCCGCTTACAGGTGTTGGAATATTTAATGGCTATGCAGATTCACTTTGGTTATTCTCGCATAAAAATAAGTGGAATGATGTTCAGTTTGGGTTTAATGAGAGACAACAAAAAACGAATTATATAACATATCGTCCGTTTACTTATGATGGCGTTATACTTGGAAGTAGTAGAACAACGTTTATTAATGAAAATGATTTTACCGGATTACATGCATTTAATTATGCGGTAAGTAGTACGGATCCGCGTGAATATGATGCGTACATTGAATATGCAAAAGAGCGAAAAGGTAGTGAACTATCTTCCATTGTGATTGGTTTAGATTTCCTTGGAACGAACAAAAATAGAGAAATCGGTTTTGATAAACCAGAAGTGTATATTAATCAGGCGCAAAGCTTACTATATCCAATTAAATCGTATGTGAGTATGGATGGGATTACATATTCTAGAAATACAATTGAAAATTCCATTCATGACAATAAGACTATTGATCGATACAATCGTGATAATATAAAGTCGATGCGTGAGTATACGAAAGAGGAGCGGGATGCACAAATTGCCGCGCAAGTAGATAAATTTAGTAGAGAGATCTATGGCGGGAATTATGAGTATCAAAATATGAAGGAAATATTGGGTACTGTAAAATCTCATAATCCGAATGCAAAGTTTTATATTTTCACAACGCCTGTTTCAGAGCCATTGTTCCGTACGATGATTCAATCAGGACGATGGGAAGATTATAAAAGATGGCTCCATGATGCTGTCGATGTATTTGGAGAAGTACATCATTTCATGTATTTAAATTCAGTAACAAAGAACTTAGATAATTATATGGATGGACATCATTTCAGACCAGAAGTCGGGAAGATGATTGCACATAAAGTTGTAAATGAAGAAGATAGTAATGTGCCGAAAGATTTCGGTATTGTTATTACGAAAGATAATATTGATGAGGTGCTGGAGGAAATTCGGGCGTCTTTTCAATAGAGAAAATAGTTTTATAAACAAGAAGCAGCATCCCAATAGATGCTGCTTCTTTTCTATTCTATTTCTAAATCAACAATTGAGTAAGCGAGTATCACAACGAAGAAAATACTAACGGCTGGTGCTGTTAATACGTGTCCAGACATAAAGCCGATACCGAGCGATAGGACGAGTGTGCTAGCTAGTAGCATATGTTTTACGCTAAATAGTTTCTTGAAGTTTGTGATCAAGCGAATGAATATTTTAATACCGAAATAAAGAAGCGGCAGTAAGTACATAAGGAAGCCGACAATTCCGAATGCAAAGAATAGGTCGTGGAAATCCATTTCGACTAACTTCATTTTCGTTGTATAGTTACCAGCGTATCCCATTCCAAATAGTTTTTGCGATAGTGGTGCTTCTTTATAGTATTGTTTATATACTTTTAAAAACTTGTCACGATCACTGTAAATTAAACTTTTCATTTCAGAGTCTGTTAGTTCGCCTTGCTTATGTTCTTCTTCTGTAACTACTTTTCCTTCTTTTCGATCTTTTTCTTCTTGTACTGATTTTTTGTATTCATATATTTGTAAGTGGATGCTCATGTTTTTTGCGATAGGGGTTTGCGGTGTAAGGACGAATAAACCACCTAATACGACAGCAGCAACGACTGTGTTTACAAAATATGTGAATCCTTTTCCTTCTTTTTTACGATGCATCATATATTCAATGAATAAGAAGAAAAGAGCGATGCCAAGTGTAATAACGATGGCACCATAGCCTACTTTCGTTCCAATCATAATGCTTGCATACATCGCAAGTACAGTTGGAATCCAGTAATATACTTTTGAGAAAGAAGTCGTTTTATGAACCGAGTATAAGACAACGATTGGGAACATAATCGCGAAAATGGAACTTAAATCATTTCCAGCAAAGAACCATCCTCTTGAACCAATTTTTGAGTTTGGATAACTTGGGAAATCTGTACCCGTTGCCATAGCCGCGATGATTGAAATGCTTAAAATTAACGTTGCATATAAGAAATACGTAATGATTTTATGAAACGCAAATTCGTTATTCTTTAGTTCTTTCAGTGCGATAATATATCCAAACAGTAGTACAATTGGATATACACTTTTCAAAATAAATTTCACTTCTTCTCCAAATGAAACTGGAGATTTGACCATTAAATTATTCACAAGACCAATTGCGAGTACGATGCCAAATAAGCATAAATAAAGAATATATTTTTTGGCACCTTGTTGTTTATGATGAAGAAGTAGATAACCTAATGCAAAAAGCATAAAGGCGAAACGGACTACGATTCCGACTGTTGCGCTCATGTGTAATACATAGATTGAAAAAGACGTTAATAAATCTAAAATCGGTTGAAACACAATGAATAGCAGTAGGAAATGCGGAAAGTAGTTATCCGTCTGTTTTAACTTAGTAACCATATGTTCCTCCATTTCTTCATTCCTTTATTTCAGCACCCCTTTATTAATAGGAAGGGGAATGAATTTCTATATTTGATTTTTATATCAGACTTAAGAATACACCATTTTATTGTAATGGTAAATAGATGAAGAGAGGTGATAAACCGACTTTAATTTCTATATTTTTCAACGGAATTGTATGTTTTATACAAGGTCATATACAAATTACGAGATTATTAGACAGAAAATTAAGAAAAAAAGAAGGGTTTTTCATCTACTTTCTATAATTATATAAGTATAATCTTTATGTAGAAAAGAGGGGTATATATAATGGAAGTAACAAGTAAAACAGAATCTGTCGTTGTGAAGTATGAAGGGCGCGTTGCAACGGTTATGGTCAATCGTCCAGAGGTGTTAAATGCATTAGATGAGCCAACGTTAAAAGAGCTATTACAAAAACTAAAAGAAGTAGCGGAGAGTTCTGCACACATTGTTGTGTTATGCGGGAACGGCCGCGGTTTTTCTGCGGGTGGAGATATTAAATCGATGCTTTCAAGTAATGATGAAAGCAAGTTTGATGGTATTATGAATACCATTTCTGAAGTTGTCGTGACTTTATATACGATGCCGAAGCTTGTTATTAGTGCCATTCATGGACCAACTGCTGGTCTTGGGTTGAGTATCGCACTAACGGCTGACTATGTGATGGCAGATATATCATCAATTATTGCGATGAACTTTATTGGAATCGCTTTAATTCCAGATGGCGGCGGTCATTTCTTCCTTCAAAAGCGCGTCGGTGAAAATATGACGAAGCAAATTATTTGGGAAGGGAAGAAATTATCAGCAACAGAAGCGCTTGATATCGGTTTAATTGATGAAGTAATCGGCGAGGATTTCCAAACGGCTGTGAAGCAAAAAATTAGTGAATGGTCACAAAAGCCGATTAAAGCGATGATTCAAACGAAGCAAATTTTATGTGAAGTAAATCGCTCTAATTTAGAACAAACATTGCAGCTTGAAAAACGCGGTCAATATGCGATGAGACAAACAGCGGATCATAAAGAAGGAATTGCTGCATTTTTAGAAAAACGTTTGCCAGCATTTAAAGGGGAATAAAGTGTGGTGGTAGTTTTACTGCCAATTAATTTAAGGTAAAGGGGAGAAAGTGCTAACACATTTTAGTATAATTGTGTTAGCACTTTTTTTAGGAGTAATATATGAAGAAAATTATTGGTGTTATCGTTATTATTTTACTTACATATTATGCTTTGCATAGTACACCATCTCTTGCAGTACGGACTGCACTATTCTTTGAAGGGCATCCAATTGTTGCTTTCTCAGGTGAAGTGAAGAAAGAACGGGATGTGAAAAAAGAGGCGATTCCTGATGAGTACCAAACCTTATATGGTGATAAGAAAGAAGAACCAGAGCACTATTTCTTTCCTCACGTAAGGGCACATGGATCAGGAATTGATATGCTTAGTGCATGCGTGAAGAAAAAATGGTTTTTCTATAAAGCAGAGCTCGGATGTTATTAAACATAGGAGGATGAATGATGTCAGCATATAACAAGTTAGTAAGAGATCGTGTTCCTGAGAAAATCTTAATGTCTGGAAAAACATATACAGCACAAAAATTAACAGGTCAAGCATACATACAAGCTTTAGCGAAAATTGGAGCAGAAGAAATTCGTGAATTTGCTTCTATGAAAGAGCGTGAACATGCGTTAGATTCTCTTGCGGATGCACTGGAAGTGATCATTTCATTAGCGCGTGCAGAAGGTGCAACAATTGAAGATGTAGAACGCCTTCGTAAGCAAAAAGAAATAGAGCGCGGTGGGTTTGAAAGAGGCATTTATTTATTGGATGTTTCAGAAGAATAGATTTGTAGGGAAAGCATAGCGTTACTCATTAACGCTATGCTTTTTTGTTGCAATTAAGCTAATAATGAAGAAGATAGCTGTTAATACCCAGCCAATTGTAATAGAAGTAGTAGTATGAACTGCATAAGAAACTTGTAAACAAAATAATGATGCTAAAAACCAAATGAGTGCAATGTGTACATATTTTTTTGATATATTCATATTTTATAACTCCTTTTGTATACTAAAGTAAATTTTACTATAATTTAGAAAATTAAGCTATATGAGTAGAGGTTTTATAGCAAATTTTGTATACTAAATAGTAGATAGAATGAGGAGGAAACGACAATGGCACATCATGCGAAAGAAACGATGGAACTTATTAAGGAGCTTGTCTCTATTCCGAGTCCATCTGGAAATACAGAGAAAATCATTCGTTTTATTGAAAACTATGTAAGTGAGTGGAATGTAGAAACGAAGCGTAACAATAAAGGCGCTCTTATTTTAACGGTAAAAGGGAAAAATGATGCACAGCACCGTTTATTAACAGCACACGTTGATACGTTAGGTGCGATGGTAAAAGAAATTAAGCCTGATGGTCGCCTAAGTCTTTCTATGATTGGGGGATTTCGCTGGAACTCTGTAGAAGGGGAATATTGCGAGATTGAAACGTCAAGTGGTAAGACATATACAGGAACGATTTTAATGCATCAAACATCTGTACATGTATATAAAGATGCAGGTGAAGCGAAACGCGATGAGAAAAATATTGAAGTTCGTATTGATGAGCGTGTTTCTTCAGCTGATGAAGTACGTGAATTAGGAATTGAAGTAGGAGACTTTGTTTCATTTGATCCGCGCGTTCAAATTACAGATAGTGGATATATAAAATCACGTCATTTAGATGACAAAGTAAGTGTTGCGATTCTATTGAAATTAATTAAAAGATTACAAGATGAAAACGTAACATTACCATATACAACTCATTTCTTAATTTCTAATAATGAAGAGATTGGGTACGGTGGTAACTCTAACATTCCAGAAGAAACGGTTGAATATTTAGCAGTAGATATGGGAGCGTTAGGTGATGGACAAGCATCTGACGAATATACAGTATCTATTTGTGCAAAAGATTCTAGTGGTCCGTATCATTATGCACTACGTAAACATTTAGTAGAGCTTGCGAAAACAAACAATATTGAATATAAAGTAGATATTTATCCATACTATGGATCGGATGCATCAGCTGCGATTCGCGCTGGATTTGATGTGAAACATGCATTAATTGGAGCGGGTATTGATTCTTCTCATGCATTTGAGCGTACACATGAAAGTTCGATTGCACATACAGAAGCACTTGTTTATGCATATGTATTATCAAAGATGATTGCAGAATAAGAAAAGAAATAGGCTACCTCTAGTAGCCTATTTTTGTTTGCAGAGAAATCGACACAGGTGTATCGATTTAAATAGTTTGACCGACTTTCCCCCGCATTAACGGGCAGTAAGACCCCCACCTCAAAATTTAGTGAAAACAAAGAAAATAGGTAAGGATCAATTGTCCGTAAAAGCCCGATTGGTGAGGGCTGAACAAAACCCCACCGAATACATTTTCACTTTATTCAACAAAAGGTAAATTAATTGTATTTTATTTTACAATATTAAGAAAGTAGGTTTACTACATAATTCGAGTATTATAAAATGATAGAGGCGCATTAATTTTTTTTGTTCGGATTTTTCGGGATTTATATATTAAGATTACGCGTTATTAAAAGGTGATTGTCGAGAGGAGTATTATTTTTTATGAAGTATCGTGCAGTCGCGGCAGGTATTTTAGCCGCAAGTTTATTATCGTCTCCAGTAAGTAGTTTCGCAGCAGCGAAGAAGTTTTCGGATGTTCCTACATGGGCGCAAGAATCAGTTGATTATTTAGTAGGAAAAAAAGCGCTTGATGGAAAGCCTGATGGAACGTTTTCTCCATCTGAAGCAGTAGATAGAGGATCAGCTGCAAAAATCTTAGCAGTCGTTCTTGGTTTACCAGTTGATCCAAAAGCAAAGCCATCTTTTAAAGATGCACAAAACCATTGGGCAGCTCCGTACATTGCTGCAGTGGAAAAAGCAGGTATAATTAGTGGAGATGGTACTGGTAAATTCAGTCCATTCAGCCAAATTAACCGTGCATCTATGGCATCTATGTTAGTACAAGCATACTCATTAGATAAGAAAATTATTGGAGAACTTCCAACACAGTTCAAAGATTTGGAACCTCATTGGGGTAAGAAACAAGCTAATATTTTAGTAGCTTTAGAGATTTCTAAAGGTACGGGAAATGGCTGGAATCCTGAAGGAACTGTAACTCGTGCAGAAGCAGCTCAGTTTATTGCGATGGCTGATCAAAATAAAACAAGTACATCAAAAAGAATGTATATGAACAGAAACTTTATTACATATCATCAACCATCATTATCCTCTGGTATTACTGACGTTCAACATAAGCCACAAATGGTTGAAGTGACAGAACAAAGAGCGGACGGCTGGTTGAAAATTGTAACAAGTAAAGGTGAGAAGTGGACACCTCTACAAGAAAAAACAGAAACGATTAATGAAGGATTTACAACTTATGCAGAAGCTTCACATAGTTCTAAAGTGCTAGGTACATATGATGCACAAACAGTAACGATTATGGAAGAGAGTGGAAGCTGGATTCGTATCCGTGTAGGCGCTGGTTTCCAGTGGGTTGATAAAAATCAATTAAACCCAGTAAAACAAGAGAACTTCTTAGAAGGTAAAGCGATTATTATTGATCCAGGTCATGGTGGAATTGACTCGGGTAATGGTGGTTATTACGAGAAAGAAAGTAAAACTGTATTAGATGTATCATTACGATTAAAGAAAATATTTGAGCAAAAGGCACCATTTACTGTTATGTTCACTCGTACAGATGATACACGCCCAGGAACAAGTGCTCCTGATTCATTAAAGAAACGTGTAGAATTTGCACAGCAACATAATGGAGATATTTTTGTAAGTATCCATGCTAATGGTTCTGAACAGAAAAATGGGCAAGGTACAGAAACATTATATTATCAGTCAGCAAGAGCAAAAGTAACGAATCCACATGTAAAGGACAGTATTTTATTAGCACAAAAAATTCAAGACCGTCTTGTAGCAGCACTTGGAACAAAAGATCGTGGTGTGAAACATCAGGACTTATACGTAACTAGAGAAAATACAATGCCAGCTGTATTAACAGAATTAGCATTTGTAGATAATAAAAGTGATGCAGATAAAATTGCTACACCAGAACAAAGACAACGTGCAGCAGAAGCGATTTATCAAGGTATTTTAGATTATTACGAAGCAAAGGGTAATAAAGTATCTTCTTTCCGTTAATAAATCAAAAGAGATTGCCAATAGGCAGTCTCTTTTATTTATTAACGTTTCTCTTTATTTCCGGCATGTGATATCATTTAATTTTATACGAAAAAGTATTGTAGCAATTGTAATCATAACAATTTTAAATGATAGAGGATGATCATAGATTGAATAATTATAGTAAAACACCTGCATGTATATATACGTATGCATTTCGCGAGGAGGAGCGTGCTTTATGTTACTTGGAAATGCGCTCGTTCTTTGGAATGGAGTCTCACGTTAATATTTTGAAAAGTAATGTCAAAATTGATCCGAGTAGAAGTGCGTTTATGAAAGAGCGCGTTGAGGTTATGTATGAAGGGGACGACTTAGAAAGTATTCTAAAACAAGTAGAACAAATTGATTTGGCGGGGGCGACATTCAAAGTTATCTTCGTTAAAATCAATGATCTCGTTGGAGAAAATAAAATTGAATATGGAGAAAGACGTCTCATTGAACGTGACCTTGGCATGCATATTGAAGGAGAAGCAGACGTTCGTAATCCAGAGCGTGTATTTGGAATTGTTCCTCTTGGAGGGCGCTGGTACTTCGGACACTATGTAGAAAGTGAGCCAGTTTGGTACCATCACATAAAAAAACCGCATAGTTATTCGACATCTCTTAGTACACGTGTTGCGAGATCAGTTGCAAATATCGCTGTACCTAATCCAGAGGGAGTACGAGCAATTGACCCGTGCTGCGGCATTGGAACAGTAGTAGTAGAAGCACTTTCTATGGGGATTAACATCGTTGGTAGAGATATAAATCCACTTGTAGTTCTTGGAACGAGAAAAAACATCGCACATTTCGGGTTTGAAGGAACAGTAACAAAAGGTCCAATCGAGGAAATTACTGAGAACTACGACGTTGCAATTATCGATATGCCGTATGATTTATTCACGCACGCAACACCAGAAGATCAGCTCTCCATTCTTTCAAGCGCGCGCCGCATCGCTAAAAAAGCTGTCGTTGTCACGATGGAAACAATGGACGACATGATCCATGAAGCGGGATTTGAAATTACAGATCGCTGTATTACAAGAAAAGGATCATTTTCTAGACAAATTCTTGTTTGTGAATAAGAAAGGAAGGTCACCTATTTGGGTGACCTTTTTTTGTTTTGTATTGTATTGATGTGTGATTGGTTGGTGGTGTAGATAGATGAATTAGCGGAATTTGTTGATAAGTCGATATATTTCTAGAATCAATCGATATCAGATTACTTTTCTTTTGTTTTCTTCTGCTGTTCGGTTAGTAAATTGCGTAACACGTGTCCGCGGTAACTCTCTAGTTTGCGTCCTTCATGATAGCGCATGCCTAGTTTTTTTAGTTCGGCTACGTACCAGCCTTTTGTTCCGTAGTACATTGGATCACTTCCTTTTGCTTTTGAACAGTATATGTTGAAGGTGGAAGTAATTTTCCATTGAAAATAATAAGCCTGGTTTTATTAAGGTGTCCCATAAAATAGTTTCCGGACAGTGTATAACAAAGTAGACAGTAATGTATGTTTTTTTAAACAATGTATACAAATTTATACCCTATGCGTTGGCATGATATTTGCAAAGAAAATAGTATCAACATATAGGGGAGAGATAGAAATGAAGGTTAGTAAAGTGTACACGACAATTGATGCTCACGTAGCTGGGGAACCGCTTCGAATTATTACAGGCGGCGTGCCAGAAATAAAGGGAGAAACGCAGCTGGAAAGACGTGCATATTGCATGGAACATTTGGATCATCTTCGTGAAGTTCTTATGTATGAACCGAGGGGGCATCACGGGATGTACGGTTGTATCATTACTCCGCCTGCAAGTGCACACGCTGATTTTGGTGTATTATTTATGCACAATGAGGGCTGGAGTACGATGTGTGGGCACGGCATTATCGCTGTTATTACAGTCGGAATTGAGACTGGTATGTTTGAAGTAACAGGTGAGAAACAAAAGTTCATTATTGATAGCCCTGCTGGGGAAGTGATTGCGTACGCAACATATAACGGGAGCGAAGTAGAGTCCGTATCATTTGAAAATGTTCCTTCTTTTGTATATAAGAAAGACGTTCCTATTAAAATAGATGACTATGAATTTCAAGTGGATATCGCGTTTGGCGGAGCCTTTTATGCTGTTGTGGATAGTAAAGAATTCGGTTTAAAAGTGGATTTCAAAGATTTATCTGCTATTCAAACGTGGGGCGGTAAAATTAAACACTATATTGAGAGCCAAATGGAAGTAAAGCATCCACTGGAAGAAGGGTTAAAAGGAATATACGGCGTTATTTTCTCAGATGAACCGAAAGGGGAAGACGCTACGTTACGAAATGTAACGATTTTTGCTGACGGGCAAGTAGACCGCTCTCCTTGCGGCACAGGAACTTCTGCAAGAATCGCAACTCTTTTTGAAAAAGAGGCCTTGCAAAAGGGAGAAACTTTCGTCCACGAATGCATTACTGACGGGAAATTCGAGGGGGAAGTATTGTCGGTAACCGCGGTAGATACATATGAAGCCGTCGTTCCAAAAGTAACGGGGCATGCATTTATTACAGGATTTCATCAATTCGTTGTAGACCCGAGAGATGATTTGAACCGGGGATTTTTGTTAGGATAAGAGGAGGAGGTGGAAAGATATGCTAGTTATAAGCGCGAACGAACAACGAAACTTAGTAAATATGAACGAAGTCATTGAATACGCAGCGCTGGCTTTACAAGAATTTTCTGCTGAAAGAACGATCACACCAATTCGCGGCTCACTACCATTTGCAAGCGAACAAAATACGGCATTAATTATGCCTTCAGTAGCGGAAGGACTTGAGGCACTTGGCTTAAAAGTCGTAACAGTAGTCCCCGAGAATAAAAAGGTAGGAAAGAAAACGATAAACGGGATTGTGATGCTATCAGACTTTCAAACGGGAGAACCGCTCGCACTTTTAGAAGGATCTTACTTAACGATGATTCGAACAGGGGCTCTATCAGGAGTAGCGACAAAACATTTAGCTCGTCATAACGCGAAAACGTTATGTATAATCGGGACCGGTGAACAGGCAAAAGGGATTGCCGAAGCTGTATTTGCGGTAAGAGATATCGAAAAAGTCATTTTATACAATCGAACAGAAGAAAAAGCGTATGCATTCTCGCAGTATATACAAAAGAGATTCAATAAACCTGCCTATGTTCACACAAATGCAAATGAAGCAATAAGCGAAGCAGACATCATCGTCACAACTACGAACGCATCCACACCAGTCTTCTCAGAAAAACTACAAAAAGGCGTCCACATAAACGCCGTCGGCTCATTTAGACCGAACATGCAAGAACTACCATCTCATGCCATCGCGAGCGCAAACAAAGTAGTAGTCGAATCAGAAGAGGCAGCACTTGAAGAAACGGGTGATCTTCAAGTTCCGATACAAGAAGGTTTATTTGAAGCAAGCGACATTCACGCCGAGCTTGGTCAAATTATAAGCGGTGAAAGAGCTGGTAGGGAGAATGATGAGGAGATTACTATTTTCAAATCAGTTGGTTTGGCGGTAGTGGATATTATCGTTGCGAAGTATTTGTATGAGAAAGCGGTGGAGCGCGGGATTGGGAATAGGATTGAATTTTGAGGGGCTGCCTTTTGGTGGTCTTTTTTTTGTGCCGATATCAAATCATGAATTCAATTGGCGTATGAAAAAAGTTGCACCTCTAGCAAGTAGAGGTGCAACTTTTTTACCACTCTCGCCATTCTTCTGTGATGTCTTCTTCGGATACTAAGCCAGCTATTTGTGCTGCTGTATCGATAAAATCATAGAGATCTTCTCTTTCCATTGTTTCGATAAAGTAGTCATGTTCGACGTTTAATTCATTTATGTTAATAACGACCTCTTGGACGACTTGCATGATTTCGACTTCGGTTGGGTTCTCTCCCAATTGCTTTAAATTGTTAATGTAAGTGTCGAGCACTTTATTTGTTGCACTTATATTTTCTTCAGTGAAAAATTCCCCATCTTCATCATACTCAACCCATGAGGTTGTTGGTTTGTTTTTTTTCCATTCATCAAATGTCATGATAACCTCCTAAGAGTGTTTTTTATCTTTAATCTCATTCTATATGTTTGATTATATATAACAACTATTTTAGAGGGGTTTTTTGTAGGATGCTAGTTTCTGCGAAATTTGTCGGTAAGTCGATATAATTGAATAATCGCTGATATATTTTTTGAGAGGGTGGCATTCATTGGTAGAAAGAACCGTCCGAGCGTATGTTACAATGGAAGTAGCTCGTAAGTAAGGAAGTGAGAGTATGGATGGTATACAATTTGTTCAATTGTACGTCATGAAAAATGCTGAGAAAATTGATGAGTTATATATACGTAAAGAACAGGGTATAACAACTCTCCCCATTATAAAGCAGACCCCGCGTAAGATTATAAAAACAGCAGAACTTCTTTTTAGTGAAGAAGAAGTTTCAGAGGTTTCTACTACTATTACAAAAAACTTTTATTCACCTAATGTAAGGAAAAGAGAAAGTGATGTTTTAAAGTGGTTAACAATACATGAAATGATAGATTGTATAGAACGAGGGATTTTAATTAAGGAAGTTCGTTTTGAAAAAGATGAGAAAACTGTTCATTCCATTTTTTATCGAATGGGATATGGTTTGTTTACATACATGGAAAAGAAACAGCAGTTAGAAAAGGTAAAAGAGGAAGAGGCTTTCCAAAAGTGGGCGAAGGAAAAGCAATCTATGCCGAAATATATAAATGAGTATACGGAAAGATTGTGGCATGTTTTGTGCGATATTGAAAGTGATTTGTCTTCTATAGATGAAAAACGCTGGTCGTTTCAGAAGAGGCTCTTATTTGTAGACTTTCTACTTGCCATATATAAAATGAGTTGTGAAAAGCGTACGTTTGATTGGAAAGAGATTGGCGCGGCGTATACGTTAACGGCAATTGGAAGTAGAATGTTTTCCGATTCGTTCTTGCATAGGGCAGCTGAGTTCAGTCAGTCGCAACAACTCCATATGGACGATGTTTTGAAATTCTTTAAGCGTTATAACATAGGGGGTGGAGAAACGATATGATTCCATACCGTATTTCTTTCTCCGGTATACGTGATTATAAGCCGAGAACAATCCATTTAATGGGAAAACGTGACCATATTTTAATTTCAGGTGCAAATGGTGCCGGGAAATCAACGCTGACGTTTTGCTGGGGCGCTGTTATGGCATCTACGAAAGTAAATGTGGAAGGGCTTCGGTCGAAAAACCTTCCAGACAATAGAGTGTGGCGAGCAAAAATCGAACTTATATATGAAAATGATGGATTTATAGATGCAGCACGATTTGTGAGATTCACACTTGATCTAGAGCAGGAGCCAGGTCATCCATTGAAAAAAGAATATTATATTGCAGAAGGCGACCGGGTAGATGAGTGGGAGCAAGAAACACGTTTTTCATCTTCGGATAAGCATTTTAACTTTAGAGAGTATAAAAGAATGCTTCTTCAAAAATATAAAATTGACCCAGATGCGTTCTATTTAATTTGGTACCAGCAAGATGTAAATCAATTTGCTGTCATGAAGCCAGAAGAAAGATTCCGTATTTTTAGCGAAATGACAGGAATTGAAAGTATTCAAAAGTCATGGGAGTCCTTTAAAGAACAAGAACGTGATAAGGAATCGATTTTACAAACAGCTCGTAACAACCAAATTCAATATAAGTTCGAGCTGGAAAGATGGGAAAACGAAAAAAATCGTTATGAAGATCAGCAAAATCTTATGAAGAGCGGGATTGTACAGTATAAAACCGCATTATGTACATTAGAAAATCATTATTATACAGAGCGTATGAAGTATAAAGATGAGCTAGAAGAGATGAAAGAAAACCTTGATGAGAAGTATGAAGAAGCTCAGCAAGGAGAAAAACAGTTTGCACAATTAGAGGCGGAGTTACTAGCGAAACAAGCGGAGTTTCAAAGTGTAGAAAAAGAGCGTGAAATTGCGGAAGAACGACAACTACAGTGCAAAAAGGAAAGTAAAGATAAAGAGCGAGAATGGAACGCGATTAAAGAGGAAATAAAAGACGTAACGGATCGTGTGAAAAATATAGGTATTAGCGAAGATGTTGTCAGAGCCGAAAAAAGTAGTAAAGAACAGCAATTGCAAGAAACTGAAACGGAAAAAGTATATACAGAGCAGCTTATTAGTGAGACAAGCCATAATGTAAATGAATTAAGGTCAGAAGTCGCGAAGCTAGAAGTACAAGTAGATAATGATGAAGCAGCTGTCGTTTCTGCAAGGAATTACATAGAGCAATATAAATCTAGCTTTTATATGGAAGAAAAGCATAAAAAGGTAGAAGGTATGATGAGGCAAACGAAGGATCTTGTAGAAACGGTGAAAAAAGACCTTCAGCAAAAGTATGAAGAGAAAAAACAGCTAGAGTTAAATCGTTACGTAAGTCCGAGGCAAGAAGAAGCTCTACGATATTTTAGAAGACAAGGGTTACAAGCGTATCCACTTCGAGACTTAATTGAATTAGAAGCAGATGCAGAATTTCGTAATGAAGATGTTTTAAATACAATTAAATATGCAATCTTCGTAGAATCAAAAGAATTTATACCACCAAATGATTTGTATTACGTACCATTGCCACTAATCGTTCCAACTGAAAGTGTTATTTCCTTACCACAGTATCAGTTAAGAATTAAAGAGGGAGATAATGAAAAACTTGTTTCTGTAGCGATGAAAGCTTTATGGTGGGTAAAACAATTTTTCACAGGTGAACAGCCATGTATTCAAAAAGGTAGTCTAATGGATATAAGAGGATTACGTGGTGAACAAGAGAAACAGGAATACATTTTAAGTGAAAAAGCAATTATGCAACGTCTAGAAGAGACAGGAAAATGGATTGAAGAAAACGAAAAGCAGCTCATCCAATATGAGCGCGATATTCATACGCTGCAAGAACAGGAAAGAAAACTTCACGATATTGTATATAGAGTAAGAGATGCAGAAGCCGTTTTACAAAAAGCTGCCGAACGTACATTTAGAATCGAACAGTTAAGACGAAAAACGGAAGAAAAACAAAGATTAGAACAAGAAATACAAAGACTATATGCAATTAACCAAGAATTGCATACGTGTATATCTCGTTTAAGAGATCGCCTAGAAACGTTAGAACAGTACGAAATGATATATGAAGAACTGCATAAGGAAAAAGAGAAAATCGCACATATGCAACAACTTGAACAACTTCATAAAAAGTTACTAGATGAGCTTAAGAGAGCAGTAGAAGAAAGAGACGAGCTTGACGATGCTTGTAATAGATTAGAAATTGAATATAATAAAGTAAGTCAAAAAACGAAGCAGCAGAAACAAGAAGTAGAAGAATTACATGCGTATATTCAGCGTTTAGAAAAGAAAAAACAACATATCCAAGAGTATTTCACAACGACAGAAGAAAAATTCATTAGCATACAAAGAGAAAACCAGGATGCGAATGACACGTACGGGAAATTGTTAGAGCAACTTGGCTGGGAAAAACAAATAGAAACATGGTCTGAAGCGAAAGCACTTTCTCAAAAACAAAACGCAGAGATTACGCTAAAAGGAGCACTCGGTGAAACGGTTGATCCACTGGCGCCAGAAAATTACGCGAAGATGAAAGAAGAAAATGAAAAAAGTAATGCTGAATTGCAAAACGCAGAACAAATATTGAACGAACTTCGCGAAAATATAGCGCTTATGAAAGAACGCCTAGAAACAACTATTCAAATGAATGCTCACAAAATCCATAAAAAGTTCGAACAATACATGGAACAATTCCACTTCGAAGGAAAAGTAGAATGGAATATGGACACAAACAAACACGGCGACATGCGCTACTATTTATACATAAAAGCGCGCAAAAAAGGTCACCGCGGCAAAATGGAAGACATCAGCGCCAAAGGACGTGGAGGAAAAGTAGGAAGCGGTGTATCAGGAGGAGAAGAATCCCTTTCATCCCTACTATTCGCACTAGCATTACTACAAACAATCGAAGCCTCCCCAGGCTACATCATCTTAGACGAATACGACAGCGCCCTAGACGACAGCCGAAAAGAAAAGGTTTTCACCCTATTCGAAGAAGAACTAAACCGCAAAATGATCATCGTCTCACCAAAAAGTCACGACCCAAACTACTTACAACACTTTTCGCAAGCACTGACGGTAATGCATGATGCGAGTGTGCCGATTAGTCGGATTTTGCAGATTAAGAGGGCGGTAGAAGAAACGGAAACTGTAATCAAGGAGAACTAATTATTAGCCCGCACCAACGGGCATCCTGACTCTCACATCAAATTTTGATAGGGGAGTCTTATTACCAGCTAATATGGAAATAAAGAAAATAAGGATGTGATTGTAAATGATGATTGATAAATTTATATTAGATTTTATTAAGGAATTTCAAAAAAATGGTTTTTGGAAAGAGATGCCTTCTGCAGAAAAAGAGCGATTAGCAGAGATAATCGAGTTTCTTGGCGGAAGTAATATTAGAGAAATAGGAGAAAGAAATATTGTAGAACCTGCAATTTACCAATTTAAAATTACTCTAAAGGGCATACGTCCACCAATCTGGAGAAGATTTCTTGTCCATAACGAAGTAACCTTTGAAGAATTCCATAACATTATTCAAGTCGTAATGGGCTGGGAAGATTGCCATTTATATAACTTCTATACGAATGATTCATATATAGAAGAGCAATATGATGGTATAGATCTGTTCGCGTCATCCAGTGGGAAATATGATGCAACAGACACGCAAATTGGTGAATTAATAACAGCGGAAAAACAAAAGTGTTTATACACATATGATTTCGGTGACGGCTGGGAACATGAAATCGTATTAGAAAAAATATTACCACTGGATGAGAAGACAACAGTCCCTATATGCCAAAAAGGAAAAAGAGCGTGTCCACCTGAAGACTGTGGCGGCCCTTATATGTACAATGAAATCCAAAAGGCATTACGAGGAGAAGGTGACCTGGATGAAGGTTTGCTAGAGTGGCTTGGTGAATTTGATCCAGAGGAATTTGATTTAGATGATGTGAATGATATGTTGGAGTTGGATGAGTAGTAGGAGCATTTCATTTTGATGAAACTGTAAAGGAGAGAGGGTATGATGGGGAAGAGTTTATCATTACAAGAATTGTGTACGGAATTGAAAAAAGAACAATTGTTGGACTTAGTGATGCATCTCTCGAATCAGTACGAGGGTATAGATACGGCTGTGATGGAATGGTATGCATCACAAAAAAGAGTGGGAAAGAAAGAGGCTGTAAGTAATCATTTACTTTGGGAATATTGGGAAAGAGCGGAGGAAATAATCCAGAGGTTTAATGAATATGGCGGTGGTCCGGAACACCTTGCGTATGACGTATATGAATATGTAAGGGGCATTATAGATTTATTATCTGAATACCCTATTTTATCTGAAGAAAGACGATTATTAATCAAGAGGCTATATGTGCAATACGAACTTGGAAACTCCGGACTAAACGATATCATAATGGATACAATTTATGAAATATGTCAATCGGATTCTGATTGGAAATATGTCATTAAATTGCTTGAAAAATCTCCTGATGAATATGATCAAAAATTGATTATGAAAATTTATAAAGAGCAATTGCAAGATGGTGAAGCATACTTGGAGTTGCGATTAAAAATGTTGGAATATGGAATGGATTATTGGGACTTGGCGGAATATTACATTTCGATGAATCAGCTGGATAAGGCAGTTGAAATTGCAGAAACTGGTTTAGAGAATGGGAAAGGTAGACTAACAGAATTATTTGCATTTGTATTTGAGTATTATGCAGAGCGGGAAGAAACAGATCACATACAAGATTTAGTAGAGCAAGCATTTCACATAGAATCCGATGTCGATATGATAAGCAAATGTGCTGTTCAATATTTCAAAAAGAAAAATGAATATGAAAAAATAAAGAGTACTTTAGTAAAAGCATTTCGGATAAACTCCTACCATAAAGAGTATTACGCTGATTTTAATACAATGAAAGAGCAACTAACAGTAGAAGACTGGGAAAAAATACGAGAAGAAATGATAGAAATTGTAAAAAAAGAAAGTGTAATAGATTATTTGAAAATTTGCTATGATCATGAAATGTACAATGAAATGCTAGCAATTATTTCGAAATCACCAAGAACGATGTATGAATATAATCTGGGTAAAAACTTAGACCCAATTGCTGATCAACTTATAGATAAATATCCGCAAGAAATTGTTGAATACTATTGGAATAAAGGCGGTATTCTTATACTAGAAGGAAATCGTAAACGTTATAAAGAAGCTGTAAAGCATCTCAAAAAAGTAAAAGACATTCTTGAAAACAAATTACAAGACAAAGAGGCTTGGGAATTTAACTTAAAGGCCTTGAAGGAACATCATAAAAAGAAAAAAGCATTGTTAGATGAGCTGAAGGTTTTTGAGTGAAGAATATAGTTTAGATTGGAAGAAGACCGCTGAAGAGCCATAGCCATCAACTTAAGAAAATGAATAAAATAACGAAATTAGGGCACCCTTTCATGCAATACTGCATGAAAGGGTATTTTAATTTATGGCTATAAACAATGACACACCAGTTGAGGAGCTACGCATGTTAGGAGAAGAATTCCAAAACAAATTTTCTATTCATCACCTACAGGAACTTGCGTATCAAACAGGTATGATTCAACGAAAGCGAAAATTTCAGGCACAGGATCTTGTATCACTCTGTGTATTTTTGGGACAAACAATCAGTTCTGAGTCCCTAGTTAGTCTTTGTACAAAATTAAATGAAGCTACAGGAACTTGTCTCTCAGCTGAGGCACTTAATAAGCGTTGGAACAAGCAAGTGTACCAAAAAGGGGAAGATGGAAATTGGATTTTATTACATATGGAATCCTTAACGAAGAATTTAGAAGAAGGAGAAACGATAGAATTGCCAGAGGTATATTTCGTATTTATGTAAGTAAAAGAATGAAACTAGAACGATTTCAATGTCATTTGTATGGCCAACTCTTGCGTTTATGTTTAGTCGCAATCGTTACTTATCAAATGCGAAGGCTTTTATGGGAGAAGCAAGGAAAAGAAAAGAAATGAATGAGTTGAAATGTGCTTATATGGTGCAGATTTATCTAAAAAAAATACACGCCGCACTTTTTTATACTGTCCAACATCCTGTTTCAGTGCTCAGCAGGCTCTTTCAAGATATCAGTAAGAATGGGAGAAAAGCACGGCGGTATAAAAAAAGAACACCGTTTGAGATCCTAGGCTTAATAGGTAAATCAACGGATCAACTTCCAATGGCTTCATAAAAAATAGGTACCATAGGATGTTCTATTTGAGTATGTCCAAAATACAGGATTGTATTCAAAGATTGTAAAAAAAGTGTCTCCGATGCTTTTAGCATCGGAGACACTTCTTTAAAGTTGATGGCTATGCCATTTAGAGGATGATTTTTTTGTTCTTGGATTTATCTATCTAAAACAAAAAACGGACAAAATCTGTCCACCTAAATTCAGTATAATTCGATATATAAAATAAACAAAGAAATATTATTTAAAAGCTGAGTTTTGGCAAGTCGCTTGATTCAAATTCGATATGTATGGAGGAAATAAGATGAAAAAAGTTATGGGGAGTATTTTATTAAGCGCTATTTTAATGGCGACAGGTTGTAGTAGTGATGATGTGGACGAAGTTGTAAATAAAGCAGATAAAAAAGTAAAAGAAGAAGTTGTAGTAGCTACTACAAAAGATCATGAACATGTACAACAAATAAAAACTGCTAGATTACCAAATTATGAGAAGGTGACGATAGAAGAAGCTTTTCATAAATTTTTTAAGAATTCGAAATGGAAATACTTTATTTCGGAAGATCATGAAGAAATCGTCGAGTTTACAGGAAATTGCGTATATCAAGAACAAGAAGTAAAAGCTAAAATTCAATTTGTTTTAAATAAAGAGGATCAAACTTTCAAATTAAAAGCAATGGCTTTAAATGATATAGCGCAAAACGAGCTTATAACAGCCGCTATGTTGCATTCTATTTATGATGGAGGTAATCAAGAAGAGGAAAATCAAAATAATAAAAATGAAGCAAAAGAAGAAAAACCAGAAGGATCGGTAAAGGCCGATTCATATTTTGAGTAATAGTGAGAGTGTAAAGAATTTGTTAATGCGACATAAATACTACTACATTATAAGTTATAATCTATTTATAACAATTTAATGAAATTAAAGAGAATTAATTCACAAATTTATAAACGGCGGTGTGGGGAATGGATTATAATTTTGAGATTTTAGCGCTTTTAGATGATTCGATGGAGTTTGAGAAGTTACATAGTAAGTTTAATCGTTTTAATCCTTTCAAAATATTGAAGGTGGATAAGTTTGAGATTCGGCATTCTAATATGATTGCTTGGTTACTTGATCCTACGGAGAATCATCATTTAAGTTCTATGTTTGTAAATAAGTTGCTTTCTAAAACGTTTGTAAAAGCGGAGAATGAGGAGTTAATTGGTCAATATAATTTTATTAAATTACATAAGCAGTCTCTTCAAGATTTAGAAGTTTTTCGTGAAGTACAGACGGAAAATAATAAAAGAATTGATATTTTGGCAGTATCAGAATCGCAAAAGGTTGCTATTTTGATTGAAAATAAATATAAGTCATCTGAATCAGATGGACAATTACAAAATTATATCAATTTTGTTAGTGAGAAATATGAAGGGTATACGATCATTCCAATCTTTTTAAGTTTAGATGGTAGTGCGCCAAGTCATACGTCGTATCTTACGTTAGATTACGGGGATATTTTAAATATCTTGAAAGCGCAATTGGAGATTTATAGTGAGTATACGTCTAGTACGATTAAAGATTTCATTTCCTATTATATTGATATATTAGAGGGAGAATTAGTTCGTGATGAGGAAGACATTGAACTAGCTTTAACGGTGTATAAAAACCATAAAGTTGCTGTTGATTTTCTATGTTTAAATGGTAACGGAAAAGTGGTTGGAAAGTTTGTTAGTAAAGAGTTGCAAAGAGCTGTGAAGAAATTGGATGATGAAGTGAAAGAGGATCTTCGCAAAATCTATAAGAAGTATGCTGAAACACTTCGTTTTATACATAAAGCTGGAAATAGTGTAATGAGAGAGGCGTTCTTACAGTTTATAGAACAAAATCAAATACCAAATGGTTGTTATAAAGAACATATTCGTATTCCATCATTCATTTTCGAAGAGTGGAGACAACTTGATGAGATTGTTGGCGTTCCAAAAGGTGAGTGGTGGCTACGTAATGCTCTTATTACTTGGTTTGAAAGAGAACCAGATGGGCGTATGAAGCTTACGATTGAAGTAGGTCCGTTAGAACAATATGAGAATCGATTAAAGTTATTATGTAAGCTAGAAGAGAATGGTGTAACGATTAAAGAGAAAGCGAAAGAAAATGGAGCGAAGTTTACGCGAATTTACACAGTATATATGGATGTTAAAGATTGGGCGAATCAGGATGAGATTCTTCAAGTGATGAATAACATTTATAACAGTGCAGATTTTAATCAAGTCGTTTCCGCGATAGATGATACGATAGCTAGCTTTATAAATGGAGAAGAAGATGATACGGCTGAAGAACGTAATCAAACAGAAGAAAATGTTTTATCTAATGCATTCCAAGTATTTACTCAACAACATCAACTTCAAGAAGGTCTCTATAAAATGAGCAGTAAAAAACCGTCATTTATTATGCCAGAGTTTCGCTTACTGGAAGAACAATTTGGCATACCGAAACGGAAGTGGTGGTTAAACAACTGTACGATTATGTGGTTTGAACGTTTGACAGGCAATAGATTGAAACTGACCCTAGAAATTGGCCCACTCGAGTCACAAAAGAGAGTTTCGCTCTTAACAACACTTGAAAGTAAAGGCAAAAAAATAAGCGCAGCAGCGAAGAGACCCGGAACATTGTATTCAAAAATTTATACGAACACATACAATATTAGCAATTGGTCAGATGAAGCCATAGTGATACATGCTATGAACGAGTTATTCAATGATACGAAATGTCAAAATGTGATTCAAATATTAACAGAAATCGCTGAAGAGGGCGTTCATATTTAAAAAGGATTGCCAAGTACAGAGGGATGTACTTGGCATTTGTTTTCATGTAATAAAGGAGAGTATTCACTAATGACATTAGCAAAAACACAAATACAACAATTCATAGCAAAACAATTGGAGCTTTTTGAGTTGAAAGAACTAGATGTTGAGTTCGCAGTTCGAGGGCTGGATTTTGATCCGAACATGTTTATTCGTGCAGGGGGAATAGGGTTTTATAGATTGGTATGGAATAGTCCTGCCGTACCAGATATGCCAGGGTTTACGCATCATATATTATTATGGGAACATCTAGAGGAATTAAGTGACAGTAAGAAAGTAGTGGAAATTCAAGAGAGTATTAGTATGGTATCAGCAGTGTAAGTTTTGCAATACAAAGTCTTTGCCAGAACATTTTTTTGAGGATGGCGTATGTCAGGGGTGTGCTAGTGTGCATTTTGGGGTAATGTATTGATGTTTTGGAAGTGTGTATAGTGAACGGAAAAGAGTGGATTAAGAAATGGATTTTGAGTATTTACGGAAGCTGTTTAATCAAAAAAGAGTCTATATAAATATTTCCTTTTATAAAAATAATGCGTTATTATAATTTTATAAGTTAAGATAGAAAGGGAAATAAAATGGATGTTAATAATATAGAGTTACCAGAATCATTAAAAGAAGTAATTTGGGACGGGTGGATACTCCTTGGTGTCACATTTGTTGTATGTACTGTGCTTGTAATTATTAGATCTTATATACCAGATGATGTGCTACCTATAATTAAAGGTGTTGTAGCATTAGTTATTTTAGGCGTGATATTTTATATAGCTTATTAGAGTAATTAGTATGGTTTATGAGTGAAAAGAGGTTGAAATGGCTAAGCGAAAGAAAAAGCAAGATGAATCAATATTGGGATCTTTACTAGTTATGACATTTTTCGGAGTGTTGTGGAAACCGGAATTTTTAGTACCGATAGTAATGGTATCAGCAGCAATTATATTATTATATATGTATGTGAATGTAAAAAAACTAAGGGAATTTCGACAATCAGGAATTTATGATATTGATAAAATGAGCGGACACCAGTTTGAAAAATATTTAGGAAGTCTATTTCAGGCTTTGGGTTATAAAACAGAGGTTACTAAAGCATCTAACGATTTTGGTGCAGATTTAATTTTGAGAAAAAATGATAAAAGAATTATTGTACAGGCCAAACGCTATAAGAATAACGTTGGAATTAAATCTGTTCAGGAGATTGTTGGTGCAAAAGAATTTTATAAAGCTGATGAAACATGGGTTGTTACAAATAGTGAATTTACAGCTGCAGCATACAAACTCGCTAAAGTGAATCGGGTTGTGTTAATTAATCGAGAGAAACTTATTAAGCTAATCAGCCAAGGTAAACGAGGAAAAGAAAAATGAGCGATATAAAAAGCTTGATATGGATTTAATGAAAAGGCACTATGAAAAGTGTCTTTTTGTTTTAAATATAGAAAAATAATCCAGATAAATTATGTTTTAGTATATAATTTAAAATGAGAATAACATACTGTCATAAAGTACAGTATGTTGCAATAATAATATTTTTAATAGTAGAAGAGTAGTTTTGATAAATTTTTAGCACTAAAAACATTTATATATAGTTATATAAAGTTTTATGAAAATATATAATATGAAAAAAGAGGGGATTCTTGTGGGTTTACACATTATACCGAATGATTTGCCAAGCTTGACTCCAGGTGAGAGAAAAGTACTTGAAAAGGTTCGGTCTTTATATAAAGATGTGCAGAGAGAAGCGTATTTATATATTCAGCCAAGAATTAGACATTTAGAACCTGATTTTATTTTAATTGATTCACAAAGAGGTGTAACAATCTTTGAAGTGAAAGATTGGGAACTTTCTTATATTAGTAGAGCGGATAGAAGAAAAATAGATTTAGCAGATGGAAAACAGGTAGATAATCCATTTTGTAAAGCTAACTTATACCATACTGCAGCACAGAGATTATTTAGGTTACAAGATATTTTGAAAAATGAAAGGAACGAATTAAAGTTTAAATTACATACTAATGTTATATTTCCGTATCTCCATTCTAATAAGATTGAAGAGAGTGGATTAGAGCAAGTATTTAATCAGCCACCAGCGCAATATATTTCATCTGATATGTTAAGTAAAGTAAATATAAATCAGTTATTCAAAAATGAATTTAGTTTCGTAGAAGAAGATGAAATTATTGCAATACGAACTCTATTATTTCCGGAAATTAAAGTTAGTTGTAGTGATAATCAAATCAGTACAAAAGAATTAATTACAGCACTAGATGCAGAGCAAGAACGTTTTGCAAAACGTGTACCATATGGTCACTATATGGTAACTGGGGTTCCGGGTAGTGGAAAAACAGTTTTATTGCTAGCTCGTGCGATTCATCTGGTACGTGAACATCCAGAATGGAAAATAAAAATATTAACGTATAATAAGTCGTTACAAACAAAAATTGAAAACAAATTGAATTCCTTAGCAGCTGATCTTACTTTTATGAATGTACGTTTGGAAAATATAGATGTTAGTACTTTTCATAAATTTGCACTAGATACAGCGAGTGTATGCGTACCGAAAAAATATACAGTGAAATGGTGGAATGAAGAGTTGCCTGAAATAGCTATACAGCGAGCGCAATCATCATATGATGCTGTTTTAGTGGACGAATATCAAGACTTTCTAGATGATTGGATTAGATTATGTGTGAAATCTTGTAAAGAACATACGTATATTAATAATCAAAAGGAAACCGTTACTGGGATAAATTTATTTTTAGCAGGGGATAGACTACAGAGTATTTATAACAACTCAGATCATAGTTGGAAGAGCTTAGGTATTGATATGCGTGGGCGAAGTTCTTTACTAAAGAAATCATATCGTGCCGGTAGCCAACATATAGATTTAGCCCTTAATTTCTTGAAACAAGAAAAGAAGTTGGAAGAGGAAGTAAATAAATTTTATTGTCCAATGAGTGAACTATCTTTTGAGAATGAAATGAAAGATGGAGTTAGTTTTATTGAAGGATCATATGAAGATATTAGTAATAAAGTTTACCAGCTGATTAAGCGCGAGGGCTATAAGCCAGAAGATATATTGATCTTATGCAGAGAGCGAAAAGATTGTGAGAGTATACAGGAAAAACTAAATCATGAAATACGTCAAAAAGTAAAAGTTACAAAAAATATTACTGAGGGACATTTAATTATAACAACGTATCATTCGTCGAAAGGTCTTGAGGCACCAATTGTATTTTTAGTTGATGTGGACAAGTTTGAAAGAATGGAGCTCGAACAAAATGATATTAAACTACGTAAGCTATTATATGTAGGCATGACAAGATCATCTGAGCATTTATACATTCATGCTGGAAGTTATGATAAACCTTCTTTTGGGCAGGTATTAAGGCATGAAATATCTTGAGGACATGTAGGGTGTTTATATGTTTAGGGATATAAGTTGAAAATAATAATTAGAATATCCTTAGAAATCTGAAGAGGAGTATAATTGAACTGAATGATAAAATATTAAAGGGGTAGGACGGAGGAATTATGATGATACATACTTTAGTAAGGGGACAAAAGATAGACGTTACAAAGAATCATCCAGAGATTAAAGGGTTACTGGTAGATTTAACTTGGAATGCCCCGATGAATATGGATGTAGATGCATCAGCTTTTTTAGTAGGGTTTAATGGGAAAATTACTAAAGAAGAAGATTTCGTTTTCTATGGACAACCTTATTCTAGTTGTCGATCTGTTCAATTGCATCAAAATGAAACAAATGGAAGTAAACAAAGATTTTCGATAGATTTTACTCATATAAAAGATGAGGTACAAAAGATTGTATTTTCGATTACAATTCATAATGCGGAAGAGAAGAAACAGGCGCTACGAGATGTTTCCCATATTCAATTGAAAATAAACAACGCACAATCAGGGTTAGAAATTATTCATTTTCCTATCACGTATCCATTTACGGATGAAAGTGCCATTATTGTTGGAGAGCTATATCGACATGGAGGAGGATGGAAGTTCAATCCTATTGGAGCTGGCTATTTTGGTGGGTTAGCTGCATTGTGTACAAGTTTTGGAATAGAGATCGCAGATGATGAAAAACAAACTGCCCCTCCTGTAGAGAAGAAAGTAGTTCCTACTCCGCCTCCAGTACAAAAAACTATTAATGCAGTGAAGGTTGAATTGAAGAAAAAACAATCTATAAATATACAAAAATCTAAAATGGTAACCGCTACTTTAGAGTGGGAAACAAATAAAGATTTAGACTTATATTGTTTTTACGTAACAACCAAGGGTGAGATAGGAAAGGTTTATTATAAAAATCTAGGTTCGTCTAAAGTATCGCCGTATATTGTGTTGGACGGTGATTCGCAAGAACCAGGAAAAGAAACAATCCGTATTTATCGACCAGAAGCTTTAAAATATGTTTTATTTGCTGCATATAGTGCTGTCGGAAATGGGATAGGGAGTTTCTATTCTATGAAGGCTAAAGCTGTTGTCGATAATCATATGGGAAGCGTTGTAACAGCACCATTATTAGAAATAAATGACCATGCTTATTGGGTGTGTATTGCTCATATTGATTTCACGAATTCAAATGAGATGAAAATTTCACACGTAGAAAGTTACTCAAAAGACCATTCAGAGGCTTCACCACTGTTGTACGAGAACGGGAAGTTTCGAATGGATGTTGGGCGATTGAATTTAAAAATGAAGAGGATTATCAGAAGTATTTTAAGGGGAAATGAAGAAATAACTGATTTTGCATAGATGGAAGTATTATTAAATATTGTATATAATATGTGTTAATTTTTATGATATATATTAAATGGATTATAGCTAGGTAAGTTTTTATATACTATCTAGATATAATCCATTTTTGTTAATAAGAAAGATAATTATTTATTCGTTTTGTTAATGATTTGGGCGATATAAGAATTATTCAACCAATAACACTGCTTTGTAATATGTTGGCCATCAGGTAAAGTTACTTTATCGGCACCGTTGCGGGCTTTTGGTCTAATATGCGCGACACCGTTGAAATTTATTTTTGGTAGGTTATTTGCTTCGACGACTTTGTCACCACGTTTTTTATATTCAATTTGAATACCCTCATGTATTACTTTATTAACTTCTGCCCATAGTTCACGTATTTCTTTTTCTATTGTAGGAGCAGGCATGTTCCAAAGTTTAATGCCTTTAAAGTAGAGTTTACGATTTGGATTTTCTTTTTTTGTTTGGTTAAATTCAAAAATTACGAATAAAAACTTGGTTTGATAGAAGCGTTCTCTAATTTCGCTTTCTTCCCATGATTCGTTTGTCCATTGATGAAAATCGATTGTTTCAAATGACATGCTTTGTTCAGGTTTACCGTTGGGCTCTAAACGAACTGTTTTAAATTCTATATTAGCTTTCGCAAATTCTTCAATTTTATCGAGTCGAGTTCCTTTGATACCAAGTAAAGAGCTTACTAATAGTGGAACAAAGCTTTTTGTTGTAGGTTTGTAATCAATAGATAATTTTTGAGCGATTTCTTGATCAGTTAAGCCTATGTAATTTTCAAATTTTGAATAAAGGATTTCTTCTAAAGATTTTCCTTTTAGTTCATTTGTTGTTGTAAAACTTACTAGTTCTTCGTTTAGGTGATACCTGCGAACTAGTGCTGTCATATAAGAAGGCTTTAATGAAAAAGCTCTTTGCATTGCTGGAATTTCAGAATACGGTTGTGAGCGAAGTGAATTTTTATTGGAACCCTTAGTGCAAGCTCCTAAATAGTTTGTATCACCTTCAGATAATTCATGTGCTTTGCCGGCACGAATTTTATTTACGATGGTTTCCCAGTCTTGTCTAATTATTTCTAAATCAGCTTCGGGATAGGTGAATAAAAGGCTTTTTGTAATGTGAAAATCTTTACGGTCTACACCAGGTACCCATTCATAGAACATTAATAGTATTTTTTCGTTTTTCTTCCAAAAGCTTGAGGTTTCAAAGTGTGTATGAACTTCTTCCATATAGTTGATAATATTTAAGACTAGCCGCTCTTTGGCAGATAATGAACCGTTTTTATTTTGTTTAAATGCAGTTACTTTAAGTTCAATACCAAGGTGTTTAAAGTCAGCTTCTGCGTTTGAATTGACTTCATATCCAAAAAAGCTTTCTTCGATTACTTGCCCTAGTCCACCTTTCGATTTAGCATTTGCAAGTCGGTTAGTGGAATCAATTTCACCAAATGTTTTTCCTTTAGCTTCATGTGCTTTTTTCATTAGTTCTTCTATTGTAGTATAGTCCATAATAAACTCCTTTCTGTATCCAGTGCTGCGTTATATGATTTTAAACAATACATATTAAATCTATGCTATAATAAAAAGCTGTTTCAATTTTATACAAGTAAAATTTATAAGAAGGAAAAGTCAGTTTTTTCTATTAAATAACAGTTATATTGGATCTATTCAAGGCGATTTGTTTCGTTTATACTATTGATATAGTAACGAATTATTTTCTTAACGGTTACAAGTTAAAAAGTATGATTCCTAAAATGTTATAGTTGATCTTTTCCTCACTTTTTATTATAATGAAGCATAGATAAATAAAATACCGAAAGGATGTTCGTGTATTTATGGTGAAAGTAGTAGAACTTTTCGCGGGAGTAGGAGGTTTTAGATTAGGACTAGAAGCAAATGAAAAATTTGAAGTTCTTTGGGGGAACCAGTGGGAGCCCTCAACTAAAGCACAACACGCATTTAATTGTTATGCAACTCGCTTTGAAAATAAAGGAATACATGTAAATAGAGATATAGCTGAAGCTTGGCCAGAAGTACCTGAGCATGATTTATTAGTAGGTGGATTCCCTTGCCAAGACTATTCTGTAGCACGTACTTTATCAAATGAAAAAGGAATACAAGGGAAAAAAGGTGTTCTTTTTTGGGAGATAATGAATATAGTTAATTCTCGTAAGCCAAGATTTGTTTTGTTAGAGAATGTAGATAGATTATTGAAGTCACCAGCAAAACAAAGAGGTCGTGATTTTTCTATTATGTTGGCGAGCTTTAGAGATGCAGGATATGTAGTGGAATGGAGAGTTATTAACGCTGCGGATTATGGAAATTCTCAAAGAAGACGAAGAGTATTTATTTTTGCGTATTTAAAAGAATCTCATTTCACATTTGTTCAAAGTAAAATGAAGCCTTTAGAGATATTGTGTGAAAATGGATTCTTCGCTCCAATTTTTAATGTGCATGAAGCACCTGAAGAAAACAAAAAAAGAGGGCAATTTGAGTTGCCAGTCGATATTATTGAGGTTTCTGATACATTTAAAGCTGAATACTATAATTCTGGCGTAATGATGGATGGACAAGTATATACCGAAGAATTAGTTCCAGTAACTGAAAGTCCAGAGACTTTAGGTGAAGTTGTTCAAAAGGTATATGATAAATTTGGCCCTGCAGATGAATCGTATTATTTGAAAATGGATAAGGTTAACAAAAAGGGAAGAACGGAATTTGAGGAACTTAAGTATCTTAAAGGTCCTAAAAAAGAAGAAAGAGTGTCAAAGGCGACAGGTCATAAATATTTCTACTCTGAGGGAGGAATGGCTTTCCCTGATGATTTAGATAAGCCTGGACGTACAATGTTAACAAGTGAAGGAACATGTAATAGAAGTTCCCATGTTATTGAAGATCCTTATACAAAAAGACTAAGATATTTAACACCAGTTGAATGTGAGTTATTAAATGGTTTCCCGATGGACTGGACAAATACTGGGATGCCACAAAGAAACAGATACTTTTGTATGGGAAATGCTTTAGTGGTTGATTTGGTGGAGCGAATGGGTCAAAGGATTTTAGAGATTAACGAAGAAGAAGAGAAGATGGATAGTATTGTGCAGTTGAGTTTATTTTAATAAATGAGGGAAGGAGTGATTATTTATAGTCACTCCTTTTGTTATGTATGGATAGATGATAACTGTAGGGGGATTAAACTAAATATAGTAGATTTGAATTATATGTAAATTTAGTCTTCATTTTTATGAGGAAGTGATTAAAATGAATAGTAGTTATATCAAAAAAATAAACAAGAGGGGTTTGGAATATGGCGGGCTATATTTTTAGTTTAGATAAAAAAACAAATGTGGGAGAGTATTTGCAGAATGGGGTATATAGCACTAATCTCAGTGTACCAAAGAAGAACTCTTGGCAATCCCATCATGAAGGAACTTTTGCGGATTATTTCAGCATGAAAGAGGGCGATAATGTATACTTTTTTCAAAATAGAAAAATATATGGAGTCGGCGAGTTAATTAATATAGGTGATGATTGTAAGTATTTAAACTATCCAGGTGCAGATGTTCCTAAGATCCCAGAGTATAAATTAATTAAAGGCAATATGCTTTATCATAGGGACAAAAGTAGTATTAATAATAGATGTTTATGCATCTTTACACCCGCACCTGCATTTTTTCAAAAAGGGATAGACATGGATGAAATACTATCGTTTAGCCCAAAAAGTTTTCGGATGTTAAGAGCTTTTTGGAAAAAATCATTTATTAAGATTGATGAAGAAGAAAATAGAGCGTTGAAAAATATAATCTTAAAAAGAAACGAAGAATATATTTATGAGGATGAAGGGAAGTTTAATCTCGATATATCATTTCATGAAGAACTGAAAAGTAAGATTGGTAATGATTATTTAATGAAGTCAGAGAATATTTTAAACTATGCAGCTGTAGACGATAAGATTAAACATGAAATGGCAATTGAAGCGAGTATAGTAGATGTAATAGCGAATAATGATACTAGTTTATTTGGGAAATGGGACTATGTATCTCATCAAGTAATTGCTTCTCCATTTAAACCTGTTGATTATATGGATAAAATGGATGTTTTTGGATATAAATTTATATCAGGATATGATGTGGTGTCTAAATATTTACTTATAGAGATAAAAAAGGATAAGGCTGATTGTGAAGCCATTGATCAAGTCATGAAGTATGTTGATTGGATAAACCAGGAATATGCTTACGGTGATTATTCAATGATAAATGCATTTCTAGTGGCATCTGAATTTCCTCCACATGTAATAAATTATAAAAATATTGTTTGTAGAAGGAACTATACTATTGGAAGAAGACCTATTGTTCCAGCAGAATGGACGGATATAAAGCTGATTAAATATAGTTATGATGGTAATACAGAGAGTATTCGGTTTGAGGAAATTAGATAATGTATCGTAAAGAATTTTTGATAATATTAATTGAGACTATTTGATTTAAAGTAAGTTTGAAAATGATGGACTTAAGATGAGCAAAAGTAATTTGAAGGGAGTGTAAAATAAAACTTCCCTTTTACTTTTATGTAACAATAATGCGAAAATTTGGATGCGTAATAATTGATTTTTGAGAGGCGGAAATGGTATATTTTTGTTAATATATCTTTTTTATTTACAAGGTATAGGCGTCTTACATAATTGGATGTAAGAGAGAAGGGTTTCTGTTTGTCAATGTTCTGAAGAATCAGAACATCGACGAGCAAGGATAATATTGCTATGATCATTGTAATCGATGAATCGGGCATATTAATCATTCCTTCCACAATTATTAATAGTAATTTAATTCTATTATAATTGAATTGTTTATGAAAATCGTAGTCACTATTTTGTGTATGCTAGGGAGGTTTTCTGTTTGAATCAGAGTAATAGACTACAATTACAAGACTTCCCGAGCTCTACACATGTTGATTGGTCTAAATATAAGTTGAAGTCTTATATTCATTTTGATAACAGAATAAAAATCGAGCATGTGAAGAAGTTTATACAGAACCCTGTATGGATTGAGCGGCATGCTTTTTTCCCATTTATACATTTTCAGATAAAGTTTAATAAATATACATTGAAGGATTTACCAAACCGAAATGTTTTAAAGAAGACCGGATTGCCTAAAGATTTAAAAGAGAAAAAGGTTAAAATTAGAGATATTTATTATTCTTCTCATATTGATAGTTATATATATAAGTATTATGGGGAAATGTTGAATAGATTTTATAATCAATATGCAATTGAAAAGCATATTGATTGTAATGTGTTGGCGTATAGAAATAATAAAAAAGGTTTTAATAATATAGATTTTGCACACGAAGTATTTGAATTTCTTTTTAAACATAAAGAGGCGATTATAATTTCTTTAGATTTCACAAGTTTTTTTGATAATATTAACCATAAAGCACTTAAACGAAAAATTAAAGCTATATTAGATTGCGAAGAGCTTCCTAAAGATATTTATAAAATTTATAAAAGTATAACTCAGTTTAGTTATGTTAATAAGGCTGATATAGATGAATTTTTAATACAGAAATTCGGAAAAGATTTACTTGGGCAAAAATTGAAGGATAGATCTTTATCAAGAGTTATGAATCCAAGAGAATATAGGGAGTTTAAAAAAACAAAAAAAATATTAAAAAATAAAAAACCTTTTGGAATTCCGCAAGGATCAGGAATGAGCGCGGTTTGTTCCAATATACATTTAATAGATTTTGATCAAGAATTAAAAGAGTGGGCGGAATCTCACAATGCTTTATATAGAAGATATTGTGACGATTTAATTCTTGTCATTCCTGAAAATGGTGTTACCTTAGAGAGGGTAAAGCTTTTTAAAACTGAAGTGACAGATATAATTGGGGAATATAGGGATGATGGATTGGTTATTCAAAAAGATAAAACTGAAGTTAGATTATATCAAGATGGTATAATAAAAGGAGAGAATGGAGAAGCGAGTCAACTAGATTATTTAGGGTTTGTTACGGATGGATTAACAGTAAAGGTGCGAGAGAAAAGTTTATTTAAATACTATACTCGCGCCTATAGAAAAGCAAAGGTTTGTAAAAATATCACTTTGAAAACTGGTAAAAAATATGAGAGAGGAAAATTATATAAAAGATATACACATTTAGGATTTAAATATAAAAAACATGGGAATTTTATTTCTTATGCAAATAAGGCACATGAAAAAATGAAATCTTTACCAATTAAGAGCCTTATAAAGAACCAAATAAAACGCCATTGGTATAAAATACATAAAGTTTTAAATGGTAACTAGTTTTTATATAGTTTGTTTAATTGATTGCAGGTATAGCAATTAGGTGGGCGAAATAGTTTTCTTATTATTGGAGATTAAATCTAATTTAAATATAGTGTGCTGTGATTGATAATATTGCTATATCTTTAATAGCTAGGGGAGAGGTGAGAGTAAGTATAGTTCTACACTGGACATCCCCTAGCTTTTTGTGATTGTTCAAAGACCTTAATTATATGAGAAAAACAAACTATATAATCAATATACATAAAAATGATTATATTATTTACAATCTTTTAGTTAGATAATCCCCTTGCACCTCCCCCAACGTCACCCCCTAACCTAAAAAGGACAAATCAAAAAAGGGGGGACCAAACCACTCATGAAAACCACCACAAAAGAAAAAAGAAACACCATCATCATGCTACTGCTTTCAGCCGTAATAGGAATCTTTTCGCCACTATTCATGTACATCACGCTGGCACGGAAAAATGAAGTGTACAAATACCGTTGCCGAAAGGCGTTCAACTTTCATTTATTAATCTTTCTTCTATTTAATATTAGTTCGCGTATTAGTGATGTTTTGTTTTGGATCGTATTTGTCTTTGAGGTCGTTCAAGTGATTATTGTTGCATGGAGTGTAATACGCGACGAACCATATCGCTATTTCATTCGAATACCGTTATTTAAAGAAGATAAGTATGCGGTGGAAGGAGAATAGGTGATGAAACAAGAAGTGGAGATAAGGGGAAAGCGACTTTTGGTTATGATTGCAGTGTTGTTTATTGCGATTTATATTGTTTTACGAAAAAGAAAGTATGAGTACTTTTATGATGGTATTAGTGAGTATGAAAATCGGTATAGAGGGAATGTTCCTTTTTTATTAATTGTTGTAGGTTTGTTTCAATATTGTCGGCACAATGAGATGAGTTTTTCTCGTATGCTTCAGTATGTGAGAGAGAAGTTAGCGGAGTAGGTGATGATATGGCGTGGATGATTAGTGAATTTGCAAGTGTTGGGGATGTTACGGTGCGGACGCTTCGTTATTATGACAAGATTAATTTATTAAAGCCGAGCGATTATACTGAAGGCGGGCATCGGTTATATACGAAAGATGATTTGTATGTGCTGCAACAAATTCAATCGTTTAAGCATCTTGGTTTTTCACTTGGTGAAATTCAAAATATTATGTTGCAGCGTGATGTAGATACTGAAGATTTTTTAAGACAAATGGATTTTCAAAGAGAAGTGCTTTTGGCAGAGCAAGAAAGAATTGCGAAGGTGCTTTCGCATATGGATGAGATGACGAAGAAGTTTCAAAAGGAAGAACGAGTGGATGTCGCTTTGTTTTCTTCGTTTTTGCAAACTTTTATATGGGAGAAAGAAAATAAGGAATGGTTAGAGGAACATTTTTCAACGGATAGTGTTCGAGCGTTTTATAATAATAAGGAACTAAAAGAAAAGTTTGATCGACGTTTTATGGATGTGATAGTGAAGTTGAAAAAGTATAAGGAAGAAGAGAGGGATCCTAGTCATCATGACGTTCAAGTTACTTTGAAGGAATTTTTCAATTTAATAGAAGAGGTAATGAACTATCTTGATACACCTCAATGTGATATAGAGGACATAATTAGACGATCAAACCTCCCACTAGCCGAATTCCCAGCCCTTTTCACAACCGAAGAAGAAAACTATATAAAAGAAGCAATGAAGCAGTTTAACAACTAGTTAAACTGCTTTTCTATTATAATAAAAGAAAAACCAAACGGAGGAAAATCCCATGCCAACCTACAACAAACTAATCCGAGACAAAATCCCACAAATAATAAAAGCCAATGGAAAAACACCCACAACAAGAATCCTACCCCAAGATGAATACATAAAAGAAATCTGCAAAAAAACACAAGAAGAACTATCCGAATATCTAGAAGCAGACACAAAAGAACATAAACTAGAAGAACTATCCGACCTACTAGAACTAATAAACGCCCTAGCCGAACAAGAAGGTACAACACTAGAAGAAATCAACAACATCCGAAAAAAGAAAGAAGAAGAACGAGGCGGCTTCTCAGATCGAGTCTTTCTAATCGAAGTAACCGAAAACTAGCCCCTCCTAAGCCCCTTACAAGCCCCTACCAAGTAATAAATCACTAAGAAAAAACAAAACAAAAACAAAAACACCAACAAACACCGTAGTAGTAGTCGAAAAAACATTTGAAATAACACGCCAAAAACCTGGCCATCTGCCCATATATATTATGAAGAGGTTTTCATTTTTGAATGGAGACGGGAGGAATTAGGATGGCGGTGTATCGTAATGTGCAGGTGAATTTTTGGCAGGATGATTTTGTTTTGGATTTGACGCCGGAGGAGCGGTATTTTTATGTTTACTTATTAACTTGTTCGAAGACGACGCAGTGCGGGATTTTTCCTTTTCCGAAGCGGTTAGCTGAAATGGAGACTGGTTATAACCGGGAGACTGTTGATAAGCTTGTGCAGCGCTTTGTTGATTATGGGAAGATTTTTTATGATGCGGAGACGCGGGAGTTATTCGTTTTGAATTGGCTTCGGTATAATCCTGTGACGAATACGAATGTGGAGAAGTGTGTGCTTCGTGAGCTGAAGGGTGTGAAGAATAAGGAGTTTGTACATATGTTTCTTCAGAAGTGCGTAGAGGAGGAGCTGAATGTTCCGATGCTTCTAGCGCATTTCGGTATGCCTGGTGATTTGGCTATGGATGATGTTGAGCCGGTTTTTTGCGAGGAGACAGAGGAAGAAGAGGTTATAGAGGAAGAAACGGGAAGTCGCGTGTTTTCTTTTTATGAGCAACATTTCGGTAGTTTGTCTCCGTTTGCGGTGGAGGAATTGAGTGCGTGGATGGAAGATTTGTCAGAGGAGCTTGTGCTGAAGGCTCTTCAAATTGCGTTTGAGAATAATAAGCGGACGATTGCTTATGTGAAGGGGATTTTGAGAGGGTGGCACGGGAAAGGATTTACGAAAGTGTGTGAGGTTGAGGCAGATACGGCTAAGTTTAGGAAGAAGGAGTCGTCTGTTAGTACGGGGGAGACGGAGGAGTTTTTGGCGAGGTGTGAGGAGTGGGAGAAGAATGCGCCGTCTGAGGAAGAGTTGCAGCGCTTTTTAGCGGAACGCGGGTGGCGGCCATGAGTATTCAAAATGTGGAGGCGGAAAAGACAGTATTAGGTTCTCTATTACTTGATGGAGAGCTTATTAAGGAGTGCCGTTTGACGGAGCAGTATTTTTCTATGCCAGTGCATAAGTCTATATTTCAGTTAATGCGAAAAATGGAAGAAGAGGGGCAAGCGATTGATCTTGTGACGTTCACTTCTAGGATAGATCCGAAATTTTTGCAGGGAATCGGGGGAATGGAGTATTTTATAGGGTTAATGGATGGTGTGCCTACTACTAGCAACTTCTCTTATTATGAGGGGCTTGTTCGAGGTGCCTGGAAAATGTATCAGGCTGGGGTTCTTGGGCACAAGATGGGAGAGCGTCTTATTGCGGAGAAGAATGAGAACATTATTGGTGAGACGATTACGGCACTTTGTGAGTTAGAGGAAAAGGACTGTGTATGTGAGTTTGATTTGAAGGATGCGCTAGTTGATTTATATGAAGAGCTTCATCAAGATGCGAAAGAGATTACTGGTATTGAGACTGGTTATACATCGCTAAATAAAATGACGTGTGGACTTCAGGAAGGTGATTTTGTCGTTCTTGGTGCGCGTCCTTCTATGGGGAAGACTGCGTTTGCGCTAAATGTGGGACTGCATGCGGCGAAGTCTGGAGCGGCGGTTGGATTGTTTTCGTTAGAGATGAGTAGTAAGCAATTGTTAAAAAGGATGGCATCTTGCGTAGGCGAGGTGTCAGGAGGTAGGCTGAAAAATCCGAAGCACCGTTTTGCGATGGAAGACTGGGAAAGGGTGAGTCAGGCGTTTGCGGAAATCGGTGAATTACCGCTTGAGATTTACGGTCATGCAGGCATTACAGTGCAAGATATTTGGATGCAAACTCGTAAGTTAAAGAGGAAGCACGGTGATAAAAAGGTTTTAATTATTGTAGATTACTTGCAGCTTATTACGGGCGATCCGAAGCATAAGGGCAATCGATTTCAAGAGATTAGTGAAATTTCTCGTAAGCTTAAGTTATTATCGCGTGAATTAAATGTTTGTGTAGTAGCGTTGTCGCAATTATCTCGTTCTGTAGAGTCACGTCAAGATAAGCGCCCTCTTTTATCTGACTTACGAGAGACAGGACAAATTGAGCAAGATGCGGATGTGATTATGCTTATGTATCGGGAGGATTATTATGATAAGGAAACGGTGCAGAAAGAGATGACGGAGATTCATGTGGCGAAGCATCGGAATGGGCCTGTGGGGAGTTTTAAGCTGAGGTTTATGAAGGAGTTTGGGCGGTTTGTGGAGAGTTTGAATAAGGGATAGGACTTGGTAGTATGAAACAGGATATTATTAATTCATTTAGATGATGCGGATGTGGAATAAGAGATCCTTACTCCACATTCCTCCTAAAACCAACCCGCAACAATCCCTTAAAATCCACCTCAGCAATCAATACACTTACTAATATAAGCGTCGCCCCTAAGTATCCTTTTCCTGTGAGTGTTTCGCCTGTGAAAACGAAAGCAAAGCCTGCGGAAAAGACAGGTTCTAGTGAAAAGATAAGACCTGTATGTGTAGGCGTCGTGTATTGCTGGGCGATTACTTGCACGATGAATGCGACTGCGGTGCAAAATATGCTTAAGGCTAAGATGATTAGCCATGAGTTGATTGTGATAGGAAGCTTTGGTGTTTCTATCATGAATGAAAAAATAAGACTAAATAGGCCGACGAAACCGAGTTGTATGATCCCAAGTGCAATGGAGTTCACATGTTTTGTTACGCTTCCGGTAATAATGACGTGAATGGCATAAAATAAGGCAGATAGTATGCAAAATATATCACCGTTACCAATCTTGAATTCGCTCGTTAATGTTAATAAGCCAATCCCTATTATCGTTAAAATGATTCCTACTATAACTTTCTTTTCTGGAATGTGTTTTAAAAATATAGCCGATAATATCGGAATGAAGATGACTGTGAGACATAATAAGAAACCAGCATTAGAAACACTCGTATATTTAGTACCGAAAGTCGCGAAAATGTAAACGATAAATAGGACAGAAGCTAGTATAAATGCATATTTTACAGTTTTAAAATCGACTTTGAATAAATGTTTGTAAAATATTAAACCTGATAAAAGAAAGGCGATAATAAATCGTAATGCGATTAAATTGTATTCTTCTATGCCCTCAAGTCCAAGCTTTGCAAGTAAGATGGATGCATCCCAAAAGAATGTAACTAGTAGTAGCATTAAATCCGCTTTTAATTGTAGTTTCATTTCTATTCCCTCGTTATGTATAAATTTTATAATTTCATACCCCTATCCCCATTCTTTATTTTAATATTAATTCTGAATATTTGTAACTTAAATTTATCGACGTTTTATTCCATTGATGAAGCCTTTTTAACCTATCTTGAAGAGATTTAGTAGCGTGATAACTTCGGAACAATTAGGAAGAACGATGGTGCGAGTTGGGAAAGAGGGATATTCTCATTCGATTATTGAAAGTTCGGATTTGAAGAAGTAAATTCACGTTTTTACTCAAGATAATCACCTCCAGAAAATATTACAAAATAAGCGTATGGAAATTTCTGTATTATACATTTATTATACTGTATCGAATTAAGCTTATGGTAATGTTTCTAAAATAAAAAGGAGGTGTCACATAGTCAAAAAATGACTCGTGGGACAGCTCCTTTTAAGTATTTGAAATTAAAGATGCTTCAATGATGTATCGATCTGGGGCGTCACCGATGTAGTTGAAAGGGTAACATGTTGTTAATGTTAATGTTGGTTTATCTTTTTCTACAATGACAGTTCGATCTTCCGCTTCTGTTATCCAATGTTTGTTAATGTTATATGTGTAGGTTTTATTTTCGTATTCCACAATAAGTTGGTCATTTTCCTTTAATTGACCTAAACCAGTAAATACAGTATCTCTATGTCCACTTAAAACTGTGTGACCATTTCCAGATGGTGTAGTCGTTAATTCACTCACAAACATACCAACGCCCTTTTTTAGTACTTTATCATCAGCGCCCCAATAGATGGAGTATTTCTTTTGTATTTTAGGAATGATTAAGTATGCTACTTTTTGTCCTGATTTATGATTTACTTCTGAAGACGGAATTTGGACAATTTCTTCATGATTTTGAGGAGTTTCTACTTTATCGTCATTGTCTTCAGCTGGGGCTGTGATTGGTATTTGTGTTTCGTATTTCTTTATTTCGCTAGTAGCTAAAGATTCCGCTGAACTTCTAGCGCTATACCATTCTATAAAACAATAAGAAAAAATCGAAATTCCAACGATAAATAAACATAAGCCGATCCATTGGTTTATTTTCATTTATATCACTCCATTTTAAAAGGACAGGGGAACCCTGTCCTGTAAAGGAATTATGTTATGCGTTTGTTTTTTTACGACGGAACATTAATACAGATCCAACCGCAGCTAATCCTAAGCTTGCTAACATCATTGTAACACCGTTTGATGCTGTGTTTGGTAATTTTTCACCTTGTTTTTTATTTTCTTTTTTTACAGCTGTATCAGTGTTTTTCTTTGTTTCTTTTGTAGTTGTTTGAGGTTTCGTGTTTTCTTGTTTAGCAGGCTCCTGCTTAGTATTCTCTTGTTTCGTGTTTTCTTGTTTAGCAGGTTCTTGCTTAGTTTGCTCTTGTGGTTTGTTTTCATCTTTTTTAGTAGCTTGTTTACTAGCTATAAATTGATCATAATCCCCTTTTTTTACTTCACAAGGTAAACCATCGTGGTCACGGTCTAGATCGTGAGGGTCGTTAGTTGCGCTATATCCATTGTTGTGCCAGAACTCCATAACTTCTTGCTTGTTTTTGAAGTGACCACAATTTTTGTCGTTTGGATTTTTTGCTGCAAATGCAGAAGAACTGTACCCCACAGTTAAAAGTGTGAAAGCTGTTGCTGAAACTAATAATTTTTTCATGATTTTCTCCCTTTTCCCAATATTATGTATTACATTGAAATATTTTACATTCAAATATTCGAAAATACAATAGGGAAAAATAAGAAATGTAAGATTTTAAAAAACTTACATTTCTCTCGTAATATCATACCGCAACAATTGCTCCTGATCATAAAACCTCTCAAAAATAATCCCCATTACATAGAAGAATACTAGCCCGAAACTAGTGTATTATTGTTTATAGCCATAAATTAGGGAACCCTTTCATGCAGTACTGCATGAAAGGGTTCCCTAATTTCGTTATTTTATTCATTTTCTTAAGTTGATGGCTATGATCTTATAAGATTGTCTTTTCCGATAGTTTTTTAGCAGAAGCAACTGCATCCGATAATGATTAATAGAATAAATAATACAACTAATAAAGCAAATCCTCCAGCAAAGCCACAGCCTCCACAACTACCACCAAAGCCCATAATAGTGCCTCCTTTAGATAAGAGGGGAAACATAGGGTCACTCATATATTTTAACGGATTCAATTTACTGTATGTTTTTTACGCAGTAATTGAGCAGGTCCTTTTGAAAATACAGAAAAGACGCCCAAAGTTGCCTTTCTTCGACTTGAACCATCTTAATTTTATGCATGGGGCTTCCATCCGAAGATTTTCTTACTATGTTAAGTTATTTTGTTCATTGAGAAATATTAGATTCAGGTGATTATTGAATGATTCTGAGATCCGCTTAAAAGTGTATGAATAGAATAAAATAAAAGTGCATAAAATCCATATTTAAATGAAGAAGCCCTAGGACTAGGGGTCTAGGGCTTCTCGGTTTGGTATATCTCACACGACATTATGAAAAGAAAAGAACTTACTGAAGATAACACATAAATGTTTCGTAAATGTATCAAAGAGGCGAGGTAGCGTTTATAAATGAGTATTCGACTCCTGTGAAGGTAATTAAGGGTAGGGGGAAGCCAAGTGATAAACGGATCCTATGAAGCTAAAATGGCATTTTTCTGTTATATAGAGATTATATATGAAACGTGTATTTGAATAAAATGGATATTTACTTAGACAACTTCCTTAAAATAACCTTAATTAAATTATAGATTTAATAATACCCGAAAAATAAATGGTATAATTTTCTAAAACAACTTAAATGAAGTTTATTTTAGAAAAGGAGTAGATGGAAGATGTTTCGGAAAATCAAGTTTTATTTAATGAGCATCTTAATTAGTTCAATGGTAGGTGGAATTATTATAGGTGCTAATTTCTTGTTTCATAACATTTATAATTTAGTTGCAGGTAAAGAATATCATTTTAATATGTGGCCTTCTATTATTATATTTAGTGTCGTATTTATTTCGAGTTTCTCGTATATGTTGAAGAAGGGGCCGGATATACTTGTTAATGATTAAATCAATAGTAATTATCGTAGGCGCTGCCGTGATCTGGGTGGCGTCTTGTTTGTTATTAAGGAAAGGTAAGGGGGAAATAAAAAAAGAACCTGCAAACATGCAGATTCTCCTGATAATGATTTATATAAGTAAGACCCGAAAATATAATACAATGATTTGAAAATGAGTTCAAGTAAATAAAAAAGAACCCGATGGAGTTCGGGTTCTTTCAGAAGTGATGATGTTTTCTCGGCTTGGGAACTGAGAAAATACAAAAATATAATACATCGAGATTTAGAGAATTTCAATACTTAAATTAGGCTTTAATGCGAGGTGGTGAAGCTATGTAACTAATAGTAATGTAGAATGTATAAATTATGTGCTGGGAAAAGATTTTGTCATTTACAAGGTTTTTTATTTGAAAAAGTTATTCAAATAGGGAGATTGAAGAGTTGCTCCCAATATATATTCTTGATAATGGATATGCGATTATGTATATCCGTTTTTTTATAGTATAAGAAATAACACTGCTGGATATATTTCACTTATTATAATTTGAGCAAGGATACCGCAAATATGTTGCAAGTTAGAAAGAATAGGGTAAGTGTATTACAAATATTGGATTGCTACTTGTTATGAGTTATTTTAATGCGAAATTATGCTGGATTTTTATTAAATGAATACATAGTGGAAAAATATTCCGCTAGTTACAGAGAAAATATATTCGTTTTGGGGTTACTTTAAAACGCTAGCTTAATAGCGTTGGATAACTTCACATATCGAAAAAAAGACACTCTCAAGAGTGCCTCCCCTTAGCAGCCGAATCCGCCGCCCCAACAGCTAGCGCCAACGATGATTAATAAAATAAAGAGTACAACAAGTAAAGCGAATCCGCCGCCGAAACCGCAGCCTCCACCACAACTACCGCCATAGCCCATATTAACTCCTCCTTCCATAAAGACCATTAATTAATGGATTTAATTCACTTTATGTTTTTACGTATGAAGTTGAGCAGGTCCTTTTGAAAAATAAAAGGTACTTGGATTTTATCAAGCATTAACGGGCAGTAAGACCCCCACCTCAAAATTCAGCGAAGGCAAAGAAGTAAGGTGGGGGATCAACTACCCGTAAAAGCCCGATTGGTGAGGGCTGATAATCAGTTGGGGATGAAGAAAACCCCCACTGATTAAAGTTTCACTTTATAAGAGGTGACAATCTTATTTTTGTCACGGGTATTATGCTGATGACATATTGTATTTTATTCTGTGTATTAAGGGAGGAGGATTTTTATGGCTAATTCTGAAATGATTTTACGATTACTTACGGATTTAAAGATTGAACAGCAAGCTTTAAAAGAGCAGTTGGAAAAAATACAAACAGCTGTGACTATTCTTGAAGGAAAATCAGCGATTATTGAAGAAAAACCAGCAATTATGGAAGAAAAACCAAAGACCATTGAAGAAAAACCAGCTGTTGCAAAGCAAAGAGCTCATTCTGGACGCCCAACATCTTTTCGTGCTTGGAGAGCAGCTACTCAAAAAAATTCATAAAAGTATAAGAAAAGAAGACATCAATTAAGATGTCTTCTTTTCCTGTACAATCCAAATGAGTTAAGAAGGTATATCCATATTGCTTTAAAAATAAGAAGAAAATAACGATTGTCGACTCCTATTTTAGTATAGCATGTAATAATAAATACTTTTATGCAATTTTGCATATATATAGATTATATAATTTAAATTGTATATAGTTTAGTTGTCTGTTATTTGTTTTAATTCATTTACTTATATTATTTTTTGAGCGCCCCAGTGATGGGGCCTTTTTTTATAATTGTGTTAAAGTGGAAACCCCTCAAGCATAAGGAGGGGTTTCATAACTAGGAAAATGGTTATTAGTGTTTAATGAGAGGAAGTTCAGGATGTTGCTTCTGAATTTCTTCTAAATGACTTTCATTTATCCCTTTTAACGTTTGATCAAAAAAGCTAGTTACTAGTTTATTAATGAGTTTATAATTTGCTGCTACATCTTCGCCGGGTTCATTAATAATAGGTGAAAATGCTGCTAAATCTGTAAAACTATTATGATTTGTTTTTGGAATTACAACTGTATACGCGCCAGGTTTTTCAATGGTTTTATTTCTTAAATAGGATATTTCAAACAATTCATCTTGGATTCCGTCTGTCTTTTGATTCTCCATTTCTTTCATATAATGAATTGTGGCTTCGGCATTCATCAACATGAATGGTTTCTGAGGACCATCTTTAGGCATTGGATCTCCATACAATCCGCCGTCCATATCAATTGCAGATTTAATACGATTATCCTTTATTAACATTTGTGCGGCAGTTGCTCCTCCATAAGAGTGACCTAACATACCAATTTTGTCATAGTCAATTAAATTTGCAATGGCTGTAAAGTTTTTATCGAAAGTGCCTTCTATTACTTCGTTTAAAACGAAAGTAGTATCCTGTTCCCAATTTCGAACCATGTTATTTAAAGCGTTAGGTGTAAATTCAATTGGTACGGAATCTATACGTTTTCCATTAGGGAAAATCGTTGTTGCTGCGTACCCTGTGAAATTAAGAGCGATTACTACATAACCTTGACTAGCTAACTCTTCTAACTGGAATGTATTTTGTTGTCCGTATAATTCCATCCCATGGCCGAATAAAAGGAGGGGGAATTTCCCCTTAATTTGAAGTGGTTTAGCATCTTGATAAGAATGTGTTTTTGTCAGCCCTAAATGTGTCGTTACGATATACGGAGCACCTTTTGTTACACCCAATTGTTCAGCGAGAGCGTCTATGTTCTCAAAGTAGGCAGAAGGTTTCCCAGATCCTTTTTCGGCAGGATAGTACACTTGTATCATTAGTTCACGATTTCCGTGACTACTCGGTACAATGGTTTCTTTTCGATTTGTATCAATTAAATGGAAAGCTTTCGTTCCTACTGTATATTTTCCTGTAGGCTCTGGGAGTGTTATGACCGGAAAAAGTAAGGGTAACGCAAACATTGCGATAGCAGTTACGATAATTCCTACACTTTTTAAAACTTTTATAGCTAATTTCTTGGAAACGACTGTAGTTTTGGGTTTCAAAAAAACTTGTAATGTTAAAATGAGTGTTAGGCAATAAGCAGGTATCATACGCCAATTTGCGCCAATTACAATGATGGTGGCCAATAAGAATGCATAATTTATCATTAAAATGATTACATTCCTTTTCGTCAAACCACGCTTGATAAAGATAAGTTGGATGCTAGACAAAAGTAATACAGCAACAAAAATGATTTCTGACATTTTCAGCTTTTAGCTCCTTTCCTAATCATATAAATGTAGATTATTAAATTGATAGTCTTCTCGGCTATATAACCGTCATTGATAATTGTATGCATGTAAGTCAGTTTAGAACGTCTGTACATTACATTTTAAGAAAAAAGTACTCATGTGAGTACTTTTTCTTAAATGAATCGCTATTTATTTTTAAACTGATCCCCATAAATGATAAACCATACCGATAACAAAAAATGTTAGTCCAATAAAGAAAACGATTAAAGCAAGCATTCCGTTTTTATTATGTTCCATAAAGTTAGCTCCTTTTTTAGTTATATACAAACAAAGCCTTTAGTTGTAATTATGGCTAAAGGCTTTGGGTATCATACTTTTTAGTGTATAAAAATTTATTAAATTATTTATCTCGCTATTTGCGGGCAGTAAGACTCCTACCTCAAAATTTGGCAAATGCGAGGAAGTTAGGTGGGAGATGAATGCCTGATTGGTGTGGGCTAATAATCAGTGGGGGAGGGACAAAACCTCCACTGATTAAAGTTTTACTTTATATATTTGAATGTAATTCCAAAAGAAAGACGAATTTACGGCTTTGCTAAATGTATTAACTTGATAATGACGCTTGATTATTAGAATTGAAAAATTTTAGTTTTATTATAATTAATAGAAATGAAAGTAATGTAAATATAAAACCACTCCAAATAAGTTGGTGGATGCCTAAGTTTGAAATGAACCAGCCTCCAATAGATGTTCCTAAAGTAATTCCGAGATTAGAGAATGAAACAAACAGACTATTACCAAACTCAGGTGCTTCTTTAGCCTCGCTTATTAACCATGTTTGACCAACAATTAATCCACCAGAATGTACGATTCCCCAAATAAATACCATAAAAATCATTGGAACAAGGTAGGAACCTAAATAATAAACCAATATGTAAACAATAGAATATAAAATAGGGAATGATATTACTGTATTTACTATACTTTTTTGCAGGAGACTACCGAATACATGATTGCCTAAAATCATAACTATACCAAATATAAATAACATGATGCTAATGAGTGATCCAGTCATGGAAGTTACTTTTGCAAGGTATTCAGCAAAGTAGCTGTAAACGGAGAACATGGCTGCAAAAAGGAATGTGATAGTTAAAATATTTAACCATAATCCTGGCTTGCCTAGTATACGAATTTGTTTGTCGAAGGACATTTTTTCTTTAACAGGCATAGAAGGAAGTAAGATTAATATTCCAATGAATGCAAGGGTGTTAATAAGTGCTCCGAATAAAAAAGCAATTTCTAGTGAAAATTGGTCTGCAAGGTAGGATGTTAATGGTACACCTAGAGCAAATCCAGCAGTAATACCCATAAAAACTTTTGTAACTGCTTGCCCGCTCTTTTCTGGGGGAACAAGTTTCGCAGCTGTTACAAGAGCGATTGAAAAGAAGAGTGGGTGAAGTGCGGCAGGTAAAATACGAAAAATAAGCATAGTTTCAAATTGTGTTGTGTAAGCGTAGATTATGTTAGAAACAGCAAAAATAAAGATTGCTGCTAATAAAATGATTTTGCGATTAATGCTTGAGACGAGCAAAATTAAGAAAGGTCCAGAAATAGCGACAACTAGTGCAAAGATGCTTACTAAAAATCCTGCTTGGGCTGTTGAGATATGAAACTTTTGCGTAATTTGTGGCAGCACGCCGACAATACTCATCTCGGTAGTAATAATTCCGAATACGCCTGTCGCCAGTGTCAGGATAAGTAAAGGATTTACTTTTTTCATTTATAAAACTCTCCATTCGTATTATTATTTTGAAAGTAAATTCATTAACAAAGAAATGTGTATGATTGGACGCTAATATTATCAAGGTTATGTATTGTCAAATACAATAACAGATATCTAAATAATTAGATGTGATGTATTAAAAAAATTTCTCTTTACTATATTTCTTACTTTTGCAATTTTATACAAGATGAATTGATGTCCGAAAACAACTGAATACGTGAAAGTTAATAATCAGCGCCCCAATTAATTATTAACTTTCATTTTATAATTCGTTTTGGACGTATTCAGAAAACTCTTGTATCGTTTTTTCATTTCGACGATAGTATGTCCATTTTCCAATTCGTTCAGATTCTAATAAACCTGCCTTTTTCATAGTTAATAAATAACTAGAAATAACGGATTGGGCTAAACCAGTTTTAAGCTGGATATCTCCTACACACACTCCAATCTGAAAATTTATTCCTTGTTCTAAATAAGGTTTTTCGTCGAAATGGTTTTTGGGATTTTTTAACCATGATAAAATTTGACATCTTGTTTCATTTGACAATGCTTTATAAATTAATGAAGGTTCCATAAGGATATTATATCTACTTTTATAGATTTGTAAATAGGAACTGTAGATTTAAAAAAAAGAGATATACATATACCTTTTTTAAATATGAACATTCAGTAAGGTTTTTCTATAAAAAATTTGCAACACTATATTACTTTAGAATATGATTGTTTAAAGAGTAGGTGATGAATACATGTAGGAAACAAAACGATTCCCGCTTATATCTGGAAATCTCTCATTAGATTTAGTAAATACAGAGCTAGTTAGGCGTGGACAACGTTATGATTTATTAATAACGGATGAAGATGTATTAGAATGGCTACATGTAATAAAGGTTAATCTGCCTTTTTGGAATGCACCGCTATCTCAGCCGCGTAATATTATTGGAGGACATTTGATTTCAACTTTTATTGGCCTATCAATATATCATTTGTTTGGGAATGAATATTGGACAATTGCTTTAGCGGTGGGGATGGCAATAGCTGTTATGATGTTAACGAGAACAACACATCCTTCGGCAGGGGCCGATCCAATTATCGTTATTTTAGGAGCAAATAGTTGGAGTTATTTAGTAACACCGGTTTTAGTTGGTTCCGTTGTTATTGTAGTTATTGCTTTATTCATTAATAATATGAGTAGTAAAAGAAGCTATCCAACTTTTTGGATATAGTTTGTAAAGTGAAAGACAATTTGGGTGAGTATTCCATTTTTACTATGTTTTCATTTTTATATAGAAAAAAGCCTTTAGTCGTAATTATGGCTAAAGGCTTCATTTCTCATACTTTGTAGTTTATAAAGAAAAGACACCCATATAAGAATGTCTTTTCCGATAGTTTTTTTAGCAGAAGCAAGCAGCTCCAACGATGATTAATAAAATGAATAATACAACTAATAAAGCAAAGCCTCCAGCGAAGCCACAGCCTCCACAACTACCACCAAAGCCCATAACAGTTCCTCCTTTAGAATAAGAGGGGAAAGCAAGGGATCACTCATGCGTTTTAACGGATTCCATTTACTTTATGTTTTGACGCATGAGCATGAGCAGGTCCTTTTGAAAATAAATAAAAAAGACACTTTCAAGTGTCTTTTTTATTTGAGTTATGCGCATTGCTTAATAAGACGCTAGTTCCTCAGTCTGAATATGAGTAACTATGTAGGGTGATTTCATTATAACATTTTAACCAGTAATGGGTCTATATGGAATTTTTGTAATGATTATGTTTATTTATTCAGAATGATAGATGTAGTGAAGGATATATGTTACCTGTATTAATTGTAAAATATAATGATGTATATAACTAGTCTTGTAATGAACTTTTATTATATTTAAGATTGAAATATAAATGAAAAAATAAAAGAAAGAGCTGTGGGAAGAAACAGATACGGAAGATTATGAAGAGAGAAAGAAAGTTTTAGCTGAATGTAAGCCACAGCTGATTAACTGTTAGTATTTTTCTTTGTAAAAAAATATTCAATAATTTATCGTTGCAACCGCTTACTTTTTGTGTATAATGAAGGTAAGTTAATAAGTAAAAGGATTGTTACTGTTCGGCAGGCAAAACCTAAATTGATCTAGAGGCTACGGGTGTAGTGTGGCTTTTGGAATCAGTTTAGGTTTTTTTATTACCTTTTGTGACTTTAAGAAGAAGAAGGCGGAACAATATGAGAATCCATAAAATCTTAAATAACAATGTTGTTTGTACGATGAAGGATAATGAGACAGAAGTTGTACTTATGGGCAGAGGTTTGGGATTTCAGAAAAAAGTAGGCGATGCGATTGATGAATCTAAGATAGAAAAAACCTTTGTGCTAGAAACCAGGGAATTATCAGAGAAACTTGCTAGGTTACTAACTGAAATTCCTGTAGAAAATTTAGAGATTACAGAGAGAATTATTCAGTTTGCTAAGACAGTTTTGCCGGGGACTTTAAGTGATTATATTTATCTTACATTAACGGATCACTTAAGTTTCGCTTTAACTCGGCATAAAGAAGGAATGGATCTCAAAAATACTTTGCTTTGGGAGATTAAGAGATTCTATCAGAAAGAGTTTGAAATTGGTCTACAAGCTTTGAACATCATTGAAGAAGAGACTGGGCTTAGACTTTCTGAAGATGAAGCAGGATCAATTGCCTTGCATTTCGTTAATGCACAGCAAGGAGAGCCGGCAATGCAACAAACGGTAGCGATGACGAAAATCGTCCAAGATATTTTAAATGTTGTAAAGTACCACTATAAGATGAACTTAGATGAGAATTCATTTAATTATAGTCGGTTTGTAACGCATTTACGATATTTTGCTCAGCGTTTAATGCAGAAGGAATTGAGCTCGGCCGATGATGATTTTTTATACGAGCAAGTGAAAAGTAAGTACGAAGAGGCATATTGTTGTACAGAAAAAATTGAAGCATACTTGCAAAAAGCACATAATAGTCATCTTTCAAAAGATGAAAAAGTGTACGTAACGTTGCACATTCATCGTGTAACGAAACGCAATGAATTATGTAATTGAATAAACGGGATTGTTACTGTTTGGCAGGCAAAACCTAAATTGACTTGTAATGGAGTGATTCGTATGGATCGCACCGTTATGGTTAGTTTAGGTTTTTTCTTTTATAAAAATAAGATGATTGTAGGGAGGGGAAATTACTATGAAGTATGAAAAATTAGCAAAAGACATACTGAAACATGTTGGCGGGAGAGAAAATATAAATAGTGTTGTACATTGTATCACTCGCTTACGATTTCAGTTAAAAGATGAGGGGAAAGCAAATACGGAAGTACTGAAGGGTATGGAAGATGTTGTGACGGTTATGAAAAGCGGCGGACAATATCAAGTTGTAATTGGTAACCATGTATCCGACGTATATAAAGCGGTTATTGCTGCTGGAGGATTTCAAGAAGCTGAGGAAGAAAATGCAGGTGAGAAGAAAAAGAGTAGTCTTATAGATATTCTTTCTAGCATTTTCACTCCTATTTTAGGGGTATTAGCTGCAACGGGGATGATTAAAGGATTGAATGCACTATTTGTAGCATTAGGCTGGTTAAGTACACAGTCAGGAACGTACCAAATATTAAATGCAGTTGGCGATTCATTATTTTATTTCTTCCCGATCTTCCTCGGATATACAGCAAGTAAGAAATTCGGAGGATCACCATTCATCGGTATGGCAATTGGGGGAGCGTTAGTGTATCCGGCTCTAGCTGGTTTAACAGCAAATGAGCCATTATATACGTTATTTGCAGGAACGATGTTTGAATCACCAATTCATATTACGTTTTTAGGAATACCAGTTATTTTAATGAACTATGCATCATCTGTTATTCCAATTATTCTCGCTTCTTATTTTGGAGCGAAAGTAGAACAGTCTTTAAAGAAAGTCATTCCGGATGTTGTGAAAACATTTTTATTACCATTCTTTACATTATTAATCGTTGTACCAGTTACATTTCTCGTTATTGGCCCAATTGCGACGTGGGCAGGGCAGTTTTTAGGACAGGCGACGCTTTGGGTTTATCATGCAAGCCCATTAGTCGCGGGTGCTTTACTCGGTGCTTTCTGGCAAGTGCTTGTTATATTCGGTCTTCATTGGGGCGTCGTTCCAATTGGCTATAACAATTTAGCAGTACACGGTATTGATCCAATACTAGCACTTATATTTGCTGCTTCATTTGCTCAAATTGGTGCTGTGCTTGGCGTTTGGATGAAAACGAAAGATCAGAAATTAAAAACACTTAGTATTCCGGCTTTTATTTCAGGTATTTTCGGTGTTACAGAGCCGGCGATTTATGGTATTACACTTCCTCTTAAAAAGCCATTTATTATGAGTTGTATCGCTGGAGGGATTGGCGGCGCAATACTTGGCGTATTTGGTACACAAGCTTATATGACAGGCGGGCTTGGCATATTTACGCTTCCGACATTTATTAGTCCGAAAGATGGGATTACAGCTGGATTTTGGGGCGCAATTGTTTCGATGATTGTTTCTTTACTAGTCGGTTTTATTCTGACTTATTTATTCGGTTTTACGAAAAAACAAACATCGACAGAAACAGAGGAAACAAGTAATAAAATTGCTGCATCAAGCGATGATGAGGTAATCTTTAGTCCTTTCCATGGTGCAGTTATGCCGCTTCAAAATATTGATGATGCTGCATTTGCATCAGGTGCGTTAGGTGAAGGCGTTGCAATTGAGCCTTCAGAAGGAAAGCTGTTTTCACCCGTTTCTGGTACGATTTCTGCGCTGTTCCCGACGAATCATGCAGTAGGAATTACAGCGGATTCAGGTGCTGAAATTTTAATCCATATTGGGATGGATACTGTGAAATTAAATGGCGAATTTTTCTCTTCTCATATTGAACAAGGAGCGAGAGTAGAAAAAGGGCAATTACTTATTGAGTTTCATATAGCTGAAATTCAAAAGGCGGGTTATATTGTGACAACACCAGTTGTTGTTACAAATTATGATAAATATAGCATCAAAAAAACAGAAGTAGAAAAGATTCAAGCAGGAGATTCCTTACTAAAGTTAGGAGTTAAATAGTAGTACATTTCATACAGGTTCACACGAAGAAAGGTATTGTTTGAGAATGGTAATACCTTTCCTCGTTCATTCTTATATAAAGGAGTTTTTCTATATGTCTAAAGTTATTTTTCCTAAAGGATTTTTATGGGGTGGAGCGACTGCAGCCAATCAAGTTGAAGGAGCGTATGTAGAAGACGGAAAAGGATTAACGACGGTTGATCTATTACCAACGGGTGAAAACCGCTGGGATATTATGAAAGGAAATATTCATACCTTTACACCGGTAGAAGGAGAGTTTTACCCATCACACGAAGCAATTGATTTTTACCATCGTTATAAAGAAGATATCGCTCTTTTTGCAGAAATGGGATTTAAAGCGCTGCGTGTATCGATTGCTTGGACACGTATTTTCCCCAGTGGTGATGATGAAAAGCCGAATGAGGCAGGGTTACAGTTTTATGATAATTTGTTTGATGAACTGTTAAAGCACGGTATTGAACCAGTCGTTACGATGGCTCACTTCGATGTGCCTGTTCATTTAGTAGAAAAGTATGGAAGCTGGAGAAGTAGAAAGCTTGTAAACTTCTTTGAGACGTATGCAAAAACGATTTTTAATAGATATAAAGATAAAGTGAAATATTGGATGACGTTTAATGAAATTAATATGCTTTTACATTTACCTTTCATGGGAGCAGGTCTAGCATTTAAAGAAGGTGACAATAAAAAACAAATTAAGTATCAAGCAGCGCATCACCAACTTGTCGCAAGTGCGTTAGCTGTAAAAGCGTGTCATGAAATCATTCCAGATGCAAAAATCGGTTGTATGCTTGCTGCTGGTGCAACGTATCCATATACATGTAATCCAGACGACGTTCAGCGCGCCATGGAACAAGACCGTGAATCATTCTTCTTCATTGATGTACAAGCAAGAGGAGCATATCCTGGATACGCAAAACGCTTCTTTACAGATAACAATGTAACAATTGAAATGGAAAAAGAAGACGAGGCAATTTTAAAAGAGCATACAGTTGATTATATTGGCTTTAGTTATTATGCAAGCCGAGCAACAAGTACAGATCCAGAAGTATTAAAAAGCATAACGAGCGGGAATGTATTCGGTTCTGTTGAAAATCCATACCTTGAAAAATCAGAGTGGGGATGGACGATTGATCCGAAAGGCTTCCGTATTACAGCGAACCAACTTTACGATCGTTACCAAAAACCGTTATTTGTTGTTGAAAACGGCCTTGGTGCAATCGATCAATTAAATGGCGAAGACGAAGTGAACGATGCATATCGTATTGATTATCTAGAGAAGCATATGATTGAAATGTCCGAAGCCATCCAAGATGGAGTAGATATTATTGGATATACAAGCTGGGGCCCAATTGACCTTGTAAGTGCTTCTACTGGAGAAATGAAGAAACGTTACGGATATATATACGTTGATAAAGATAATGAAGGAAAAGGCTCATTAAACAGATCGAAGAAGAAAAGCTTCGATTGGTATAAGGAAGTAATTAAGACGAATGGTGAGAGTTTGGAGTCTTAAGTATGAAAGGGAGACATCTTAATGGATGTCTTCTTTTTTCATTTTAAGTCTCATCCTAATTCCATTTATCCCGCATTAACGGGCAGTAAGACCCCCAACTCAAAATTCAGCGAAAGCAAAGAAGTTAGGTGGGGGATCAACTGCCCGTAAAAGCCCGATTGGTTCAACTAATAATCAGTGGGAGATGAACAAAACCCCCACTGATTAAAGTCTCACTTTATAAAAACGATGTGTTGAATAGATAATTAAAGAAGGTTTCTCTGTTTTCCCCTATAATAAACAATAATGTATAATATAGTTAATTAAATGTAATAAGGAGGCAGTAAAATTTGAACAGGAAAGTTTGGTTTGTATTTACTTGTTTTGCTTTTTTAGTAGCTGGTTATGTTGTTGTCCAATATTTTATTATGGATGGATTTCAAACAGGACTTGTAAAAGCGAAGCTTATGTATGGATCTAAGTTAAGTGAGTTCTGGTATATGATGTTATTTATACATATTACAACTAGTATAGTAGCATTAGTAATTGGTCCATTTACATTATCCGCAAAATTTAGAGAAAGGAATATCAACCGTCATCGAATAGTTGGGAGAGTCTATCTGGTTGGTATATTATTAGGCGGCGTTTCTGGACTGTACTTATCTTTTTACGCAACGGGGGGATTGGTAGCGAAGCTGGGGTTTGGTTTGTTATCCGTATTTTGGCTAACATCAGCATATCAAGCATTAAATAGAGTTAAAAATAAAAAAATTAAAGACCATCGGAATTGGATGATTAGAAATTATTCTTTAACCTTTGCGGCAGTTACATTAAGAATTTGGCTACCGTTGTTTATCGTTCTATTTGGAATAGAACGGTTTGAACTTAGTTACGCTATTATTGCTTGGTTAGCGTGGGTACCAAATTTAATTATCGCAGAATTATTCATAAGACAAAGAATTAATAAAGGAAAATACGAGAAAAATGAGGATTTACATTTTTGATGTGAATTTGCTGTCCTGTCATATTGAGGATAGAATTCTTCAGTAATTCAATGTTTTTTAATAGATGAATTACGCTTTGTAAATTTAAAAATTACGTATACGGGTAAGCACAGCGGGTATTTCAAGGTGAGGCATAATAAAGAGTTTTTACTGTTTAAACGTGATGGCACACGGGAATAGGAAGAATTATCCTTCCAATAATTATATGTGCAAAAATAGGATGGCCAATTGAAGCCATCCTATTTATATTACCAACTAGCAGCTTCCGTACGTTCCTTCAACCACTCCACCCAATCCAAATCTTCTACCTTAAGCAAACTAAGTGAAACACCTTTCATATCTAAAGAAGTTAACAACGTACCGACCTTTACGAATGTAATATGTACCCCTTCCAACTCACATAAACGGCGAATGTCGTTTGCGAAAATGTATTGTTCCATTAATGGCGTTGCACCGAGCCCATTAATGAGGATGGCGAAGTTGTCACCTTTTCTCCAGCGATAAATGCTTTTTAGTTTGTTCATTAGTTCAATCGCTAATATTTCAGAAGAGGATAGTGCTTCTTTACGGTAACCTTTTTCTCCGTGGATACCGACCCCGTAAAAGACTTCATCGTCGTTTAATGAAAAGGAAGCTTCTCCTTTCACCGGATCGTTTGCAGGTGAAAGGGCAACTCCTAGTGTATGCAAGTTTTTGATGACAGCTTGGCCAAGTGCTGTTAGTTCTTCTAAAGAATGCCCTTCAAGAGCGGCCGTGCCTAATATTTTTTGCACGAAAACGGTGCCAGCTACGCCGCGTCTTCTTTTATTAAAAGAAGCATCATCTTCAATTGAAACGTCGTCATTTACGATGATATGGTCAATTTTTCTTCCTTCGCCTTTGGCGATTTGTTCTGCTGCTAGAAAGTTTTCTACGTCATCTTTAAAGTTTTTGATGATGAATAGTATACTTTTATCTTTTGGCATGAGGCGAGTTGCCATTACGATTTGTTCTACTGTAGGCGGAGTGAAAATGCTGCCGTTTACGGCCGCTGTAAGCATTCCTTTTCCTACATAGCCAATATCAGCAGGCTCATGTCCGCTACCACCGCCGCTTATAATAGCGACGTTTTGCTTCATTTTTTCGATATCTTTTACATAAATGATGTTATTTGTTTCGTCGTAATTTACTTTGTCGTTATGTTCAAAATAAAAGCCATGCAGCATATCTTGAACGATATTTTGTACATCATTCATAATCTTTTTCATCGCTTTTGCCACCCTTTAATTACTTTGCTGATTGCTCCAGTAATAGTAGTAATTGATTGTTTATCATATTTTTCATGAGAGAAGACATAATGGAAGGATCTACTTCGCATTTGCTTTCAATCCAATCTTTTATCGTTCCAACGAAGCCGTGACTATAAAAGGAGGCAATCGTATTTTTTGTCTCGTTCGAAAGGCTGAATCCACAGCTCACAGATAGTTCATCAATAATCTTCATATATAAGTTTTTCGTATGCTCAAATAAATAGTGATTAAACGAGTTTTGCTCAATGACTTTAAAAGCATTTCGGTAAAATTTTTGATTTTCATAAAAGTAATCAAATAATAAATCGAAAATATTTTCCCATGTTTCATAGTCAAGAAAGTCGATAATGTTCTCCTTCGTTTCTTCTCTATAAATCCAGCTTAATAGTTCAAATTTATCTTTAAAATGATAATAAAAAGTTTGCCTACGCATTTGACAGTGTAACATAATATCGCTCACTGATATTTTATGAAATGACTCTGTTTCCATTAAATATTTCAATGAATTCGCGATTATCTTTTTAGAAATTATAGAAGAGGTCATCAAAATCATCCCTAGAATGTTATTAATATAAAAATCCTACCCATAAATGAGAGCGGTGTCTTTAGACAGATTGTCCATTTTGTCCGTTTACTATAAAACGCTTTCATTTTAACATGGATAGTAAGAAGAAGATTTCAAATATATCACAATATATTAAAGGAATTGAGGGAGAATCACAATGAAAAAGATTATAAACAAACCAGAAACATTAGTAATGGAAATGTGCAACGGAATGGTTATGGCTCATCCAGAGCTTGAGCTTTTGAAAAAATATAAAGTCATTAAGAAGAAAGAAATGAATGAAAATAAAGTAACGTTAATTAGTGGCGGCGGTAGTGGCCATGAGCCGGCACATGCAGGATTAGTCGGAAAAGGAATGTTAGATGCGGCAGTGTGCGGAGATGTGTTTGCTTCTCCTTCACAAATTCAGGTATACCAAGCGATTAAAGAGACAGCTAGTAAAAAAGGTACGTTATTAATTATTAAAAATTATAGCGGCGATATTATGAATTTCAAAAACGGTGCGCATTTAGCAACGGAAGATGGAATTGAAGTTGACTACGTAAAAGTGGACGATGATATTGCGGTAGAAGATAGTTTGTATACAGTAGGACGCCGCGGCGTTGCGGGCGTTATTTTAGTTCATAAAATTGCCGGTGCAGCAGCGGAAGCAGGTATGGATTTAGGAGCGGTGAAAGCCGCCTCTGAAAAAGCAGCCGCTAACGTGCGTACAATTGGTTTAGCGTTAACGTCTTGTACAGTTCCAGCGAGCGGATCACCTACTTTCACACTTGCGGAAGATGAAATGGAATACGGGGTAGGTATTCACGGCGAACCAGGAATTAAGCGCGAAAAAATGATGTCAGCAGATGAATTAGCTAACCGTATGACAAATGATTTAATGAAAGATTTAGGAGTAAAAGATGGCGAAGAAATTGCGCTTCTAGTAAACGGTTTTGGCGGTACACCACTGCAAGAACTTTACTTATTTAATAACGCAGTTACGCGAGAATTAGCTGCTAGAAACATTACAATTAATAGAGTATTCGTTGGCAATTATATGACGAGTATTGATATGGCTGGTATGTCTTTAACAGTAATGAAATTAGATGATGAGTTAAAAACATTACTATCGAAAGAATGTAATACACCAGCGTTTAAAGTAGATGGACCAGTTGAAAGTTTTGAGTATGTAAATGTACTTGAAGAGACAGAAGAGAAGGAAGTTTCCTTTGAACTAGAAACGGCGGAAGAGCACGCTGTGATAAAAGATAATGTCATTACATTAAACAACATGATTTATCTCGTTGATAAAATGAGCGACGTTATTATTAAAAATGAAGTACCATTCTGTGAGCTAGACACGCACGCTGGTGACGGCGACTTCGGAATGAGTGTGGCAAAAGGATTTAAGCAATTAAAACGTGAGTGGTATTCGATTGTAGAACAAGAAAACGTAACGATCGGATCATTCCTTGACGGTTGCTCGATGATTATTATGGAACATTGCGGCGGAGCTTCTGGTCCAATTTGGGGCGGTGCATTCCGCGCAGCTAGTAAAGTAGCAGGCGAAAAACGTGAACTAACAGTGAAAGAATTTGCTGGAATGCTGCAAGCAGCACTTCAAGGTATACAATCTATCGGTGAAAGATCATTCGGTAGAGGAGCGGTAGTTGGTGATAAAACACTTGTTGATGCACTTGCTCCATGTGTAGACTCTTGGTTAGCTAGCGCTTCAAAAGAAGTAGACATGAAAACTGCCTTTGAAAAAGGAGCAGAAGCAGCTGTTAAAGGAGCAGAGTACACGAAAGAAATCGTAGCCCGCATGGGCCGCGCCGGTACAGTTGGCGAAAGAAGTTTAGGATATCCAGATGCAGGTGCGCATGCACTTGGGGTTATCTTTACGGAGATTGTGGGTAGTTTGAAATAGGAATAAGAAGATCCTTTCTGCCTTAAGGTGGAAGGGATCTTCTTAATATTGTTTTGGGATATATACATTACTAAATATGTTCCAATAATTGGTCCTATTGTATTGAAAATAATGTCATCTACATCAAAAGAACGAATTATAAAAGGAACTAGTAAGTGAAGAAAAGTAAAATGAAGTTAAAATATCTTTTCATTGTCATATTTCCTTCCAGTGTTTGATCTGTATCTATTATACCGGATTGTACCAGTAATAATATACTTTGTAATGAAGCTTAATAACAATCTCATTTTTCCATAAATAAAAAGGCGGTTGTTTCCGCAACCACCTTTTAGTAAAACAAAGCACTTTTTCAGAAATAAAATATGGATGATTCCTAAAAATGTTATAGGATATAAGCTCATTTTTATAATTCAAGTGACGAGCTTATAAATAAAAGAGCAGTTAGCAAGGGATAACTGCTCATCCCCAAGGGGGAACAAAGAACGGTGTAACTCTAGAAGCTTTGAAAAAGTCTAAAAGAGTTTTCAGTTGTTGCGGATACGAGGTTCTTGATGAGGAAGTATAAAACGAAATAAATAAATAAATATATATATCGTTAGAACGGTTATCAAATTTAAAGTAGCGAATCCGCTGCTTTTTTATTTTACAAAAAAAGAACCTGCAAACCTGCAGATTCTCTTGATAATGATTTATGAAGTAAGACCTGAAAATATAATACAATGATTCAAAAATGAGTTCAAGAGTGTTTGCTGATTCAAGCCGTTCTATAATCTTTGTTTGTAAGCTTTTTTCTAATATCTATAAATCCTAGAATCATTATTATCATGCATATTAACTTGAGCAAACGAAATTCCTGATGGAACATTAGTCCAGAGAAGAATTCATAAGCGTATAACAAACCGACAATTGGAAATAGCCAAGACATAAATTTCAAATCTTTTAGATGAAACTTATAATTATTAATCTTTTTCCACATATGTATCCACTCCTATTGTTATGAGGTTATGTAGTTTTTCTTTTTGAAATCGCGCATGTTTAGGATAAGGAATAGAAGGAAGATAACAGCTGCAATGCCATTAATCCAGGAAGATACGCGTCCTGTTGTTAACCCGTCATAAAAGGAATAGACATTCCAAATTATAAGGATTACTGAGCAGATAGTAGAGATCATCAATGAACCAAAACTTCTCATGATTTTCACCTCGATGCAAAATGTTAGAACTTATTTATAATTGCAACATTTAAATATCTATATTTATAATAAAATGGTATATTAAAACAATTTAAAGTAATTACCATAAGGAGGAATTAGAAAAATGAAACTAAATAAGTCATAACATTGGTACTTCAAAGGTACTACCCCAGATGGAGACGCACGTTATGAAGGAAGAATGATACATTGATTTTTCTAGTTGTGTAGAATTTTTTTACATAAAGAAAAGACACCCAAAGGTGCCTTTCTCCGACTTGAACCACTTTAATTTTAATAATATGTATTGGATTTCCATCCAAAGATAATTCTAACATGTTTTCAGAAAAATGAAAGCGAATTCTTTAACTTACTTAATTACATTGTCCATAACTTCTTTATATTTGTTAAATTGGGCATCTTCCATATCCCCATTCATTTGTATAAGGAAGTTACCTTTTGCGTAAGTATGAGAGAATAGCATTTGATTACCATTACCTAAATCGTCATAGTATTTCTTAGCTTTTTCAAGATCTTCTTTGTTTTTAAACTCAAATATTCTACCGCCACTATCTTCACCTAATGCTGGGACAAGAATGCGCTTTGCTTCTTTTCTAGTATTTCCAAATTCTTTTTCTGGTAGGTCACTAGGATTTTCAGCTTCTAATCCTGCAGCTTTAAATTCTTCAATTACCTTACCAACCGTGACATTACTTGTCATTGATTTAACGCTGTCACAAGCGGCTAAACCAAATAATAATAGAGCTCCAATAATAAAAACTGATAATTTTTTCAACATATTTGTTTATTCCTCCTAATGTAAATTAATCCTTAGACATAATAACAAATTATTTATCTATATATTGTCATATATTGTCGAAATGGAAATAAAAAAAGATGTTTATTTGAGCGTCTTTTATTTTGGGATTATAAGAATGCTTTCACATTTACGACAAGCAATCTTTTCTTCTTCAAAAATTAATAGATTTTCAGCATCACACTCTGGGCATACAACTGCAAATGGTGTTTTTATACTTTTATAGCATAAGTAAGAAATGACTGCCAGGATTAGAGCAGGTATAACAAGCATCATAATTAAGAATAGGGTCGCACAAACGCCTGCAATGATGGAAAGTGGCTTCATTAGTTTTCTACCCAATGAGTTTATTTGGCTATCCTTTTTACGAAAAGCAGTAACAATGTAAGTTTGGGGTTCTCTTACCGGATCAAATGCTGTTACTGTATTGTAATCTTGTTCATTTATAGTGGGATAGAAATTGTTTTGTCTAGGAAACTCGCGTTGTTTATAATAGTTGTTTGACTCTGCTATTCGTGGTTTATATGAGATTCCGGTGCCAGGTACATAAGTTGTTATTCTTGATTTAGGTGAAACAGCAATTCCTCCTGTACCTGTGTATGTAAAGTTAAGTTTCACACCTGGGGAAACTTGGATAATTCTACGAAACTTATAACCCATGATTTCGTATCCTCTCTATTAGTAGATTTCTTTACTAATTATAACAAACATTTTATCCTAATATTGATATATATGATTAAAATATAAAAATAATATTGCTTTTTACGGATTTAAGATACCCTTAGACGTCTCCTTTTACTTGTCTGTGTTAGACCAGGATTCAATTATTTTAAGAAGAGGTATCGTCACATGCTCATTAACCATCCCAAAGAGTAAAAAACGCTATCCCTTCCTATGATTTAAAGAAAGAATAGCATTTTTTTAATTTTATGGAGAACTAATTATTTCTTTTTTTATAATAAGAAAGGAAATTTATTATCATATTAATTAAACATATACAGATAAATGAGTACTTAAAAATAGGACTTTTATAGTTTCCAAAAAATAAAAATAGTATAGCTAAAAGTGATATTATGCTAATAATTAAATGATACATATATTGAGACTTTTTCTTCATTAATCATTCCTACCTTTCATTAAATATAAATATATATAGATTATATATTTATATTTAGGAGATTAAAATCAATAAAATATACCTAATTGTATATCTATATAGCAAGATACTATAGATGCCTTTTTGAAACTTTGTGAATTATGCGGCGTAGGATTGCTTGTATGTATTTTATAATTTCCTTTTGTTTATATATTCGCAAGTAAAATAGCATAATATTAATGCAAAAAAATATATTAATATGAGTTTTTGCATATTTTAAAAATTAGTATATCCTTCCAAAAATTTTAATAGTATAATATATTTTGTCATATTTTTTTAGATTTTTCGACAAAATATAAAAATAGAGAACGTATTGGGAGAAGGAATTATGTACACAAAACTATTAAAATCAATTACATCATTATCACTTATAGGTGGTGCTTTACTATGTACAAATGGCAGTGATGTGAGAGCGGCTGAGGCAGGTATTTTTTCTGATGTGCCTACATCGCATTGGTCGTATCCTGCGATTCAAGATTTAGTGAGCAAAAATATTATTTCCGGTTATGGAAATGGAAAGTTTGGTTTCGGTGATGTTGCGACGAGAGAGCAAGTTGCAGCTTTAATTTATCGTGCGCTGTTACCGAATAAGCAAGGTGGTACGTTCAGTAATGAGGGTGCTCGTTATGTATTACAAGATGGATCTACTTTAAATAATCCGTATCGAGATATTCGCTCAGGCTCTACATTGTTTCCAGAAGAAATTTTAACGTTAACGAAATTAGGGATTTTTAAAGGTGATGAAAACGGTGGATTTAGACCAAAAGATTCTGTTAGCCGTGCAGAAATGGCGCAAATTATTAAAAGCGCTTTCCAAGTTTCAGCTAAACAAAAGCATACATTTAATGATATTCCAAATGGATTTTGGGCAGAAAACGCGATTAGTGCAGTGCAGTCAAACGGGATTGCATCTGGTACAGGCGACGGGAAATTTGAACCGGCTAAAACGGTAACGCGCGAACAGTATGCACAGTTTTTATATAATGCTTTGAAATATGAAAAGCCTGCTGTTGTGATGAAAGATACAGGAGATGCTGCATTATTAGCAGCATTTAAAGATGAAGTACAAAAGCGTATTAATACATATGAAACGAATATTACCCTTCCATATAAAACGAAAAATGGTAATCAGGAAGAAGTAATGAAGACACTTTTCAATGCATATCAAGAAGTCGCAAGTAAAAATGAGTATACAAATTATAATAGATCGAATGTTTCATATAGAATTTCTGGATCACCTGGAAATTATACGTTTACGTTAAAGATTACATATCGTGAAACGAAAGAACAAACGGAATATGTAATGAAGCAAGCAAAGGCAATCGTTTCTTCTATTACGCAAGTTGGAATGGATGATCACGAAAAAGTGAAGGCGATTCATGATTATGTAGTAAAGCGTGTTTCTTATGATACGTCTTATAAAGCTTACACAGCATATGAAGCACTTGTAAATCGTTCTGCGGTTTGCCAAGGTTACGCACTATTAACCTATCAATTATTAAAAGAAGCTGGAATTGAGAATCATTTTGTAGTAGGAACTGGAGACGGTCAGCCTCATGCTTGGAATTTGGTGAAAATCGAAAACAAATGGTATCACCTTGATACAACATTTGACGATCCGGTGCCAGATGAACAAGGCCGCGTTACGTATTCATATTTCAACTTATCAGATGAGCAAATCGCAAGAAATCATGAGTGGAACAGAAGTGATTATCCGCAAGCTACAACAAATTATTATGATACACTGACAGGTAAAATCGCAGGGAGCAATGCTAAAACAGCTGCATACCAACAGATTTTAAAAGATACAAAGTTAAATTATTTAGGAAATGAATACATCGCAAACAACTATAATGAATTCAAAAACAAAATGCAGCAGCGTTATAGCACAAAGTCAGCAAAGATCGAAATCCTTTATAAGCAATCAATGGATGGCGCATTGCAAGATGTGAAAAAAGTAATTGGAGAAATCGGTTATCCGCAAGGAGCGAACCGTGTTTCTTATAAAGCTGAACCGTATAATGCGAAAGAAGGATATTCTTTAGTGACAATTACATTTATGTAGTGAGAATAAGCAAGGGTAATATGAAAAACGCTATCTTTTAAAAAGGTAGCGTTTTTGTTATGGGTTATAAAGTTACTCTTGTATTTGACATATACAGTCTAACTGTATAAAATGAAAATGTACAGTTGAACTGTATAGTTTAGCTATATATTTATCGTTACATTGGAGGTCTTTATGAATAGAGATAAAAATTTACCATTAACGGAAACAACGTATTACGTTCTTTTAGCTTTATTAGAGCCAGCACATGGTTATTTAATTATGCAAAAGGTGGAGGAACTGAGTAATCATCAAGTGAAAATCGCAGCGGGTACATTGTATGGGGCGGTTGAAAATTTATTAAAACAAGGGTTAATAGAATCGGTAAAAAGTGAAGATAAACGGAGAAAAGTGTATGTCATTACGGAACGTGGGAAAGAAGTATTGCATTTAGACTTTATGAGAATGCAGCACATTATTGAGGTTACAAAAAGTTTATTACACGTATAGTTAGGGGGAAACGATGATGTGGAAATTGAAATTCTTTTTAGACTTTGAGAAAGAAGAAAAATGGTTAGAAGAGATGGCTTGGAAAGGCTATCATCTAGAGAGTAATACATTTGGTTATAAATTTAGAATTGCAGAACCTGAGGATGCGACAATTAAAATAGATTATAGAATATTTTATAGACGAAGTGATTTTATTAATTACTGTACGTTATTTGAAGATAGCGGCTGGAAGCATATAGCTGGTAAGTGGTGGGCAGGTACGCAATATTTTAAAAGGGTAGATGAGGAAAGTGAAGATGACATTTTTTCAGATCAAATGTCACGAGCGGGGAAGTATAAACGTTTATCTAAGACATGTTTAGAATTAGCAATATGTTATTTACCGATGCTAATCCTATTTATGTTTACTAACATAGTTCATTTAGGAGCGTTTGTAAATCCGAAAGAACTATACTTAACGCCAGGATTATGGGATATGCATGGTGCAGCATTTTTAGGATCATTGTTATTTGAAACGCCATTTGCATTAATGAGAGGCATTTCATGGTTATTTATCCCAGCTGCCATTAGTATGTTTTTAGTTTTCTCATATAAAGCGAATAAGTTGTATGAGGAGAGAAAATGATAGGAGAAATCCCCTTAAAGCTGACGCTTTGAGGGGATTTTTAAAATTTATAAATAGGTTAATAGGTGATAATTTACATTAATTCCTTTTATTTGTGTTTGGGTGTGATATAATTTTGATAATATTCCTTAGGAGGATGATTATCATTCATACACTTTTAGGTATTATTGGAGCAATTGTTTTACTCGCTTTTGTTATCCACCCAGGCGTCCCAGACAAACGTGTCCCTCTAAAAAATAAACTGGCAGTAATCTTTCCATTGATTGTTATAGCCGGTTTCATTTCCTTGTATATATAAACAAATAAATAAAAAATATTTTATTTCTCAATAAACAAAACAACTTAACGTGGTAAAATAATAGTTGGATGGGAGTCCAATACATATTATTAAAATTAAGATGGTTCAAGTCGGAGGAAGGCACCTTAGGGTGTTTTTTTCTTTTTTGTAAAAAATGGTGTATTAGGGGCCACCATATCAAAAAAGAAAATTGTACGTTTAAACGCATTTTAGATACAAAATAACCGATTCCTTATGCGTTAAGAAACCGGTTATTTATTTCCCTACTTTTTTAGAGAGCTTTTTCTTGTAACGGTCTTAAATGATTGATTTAAGGCTATACACTTAAATCATAAATAAAAGATAAATGCAAAAAGGGAAATGAAAAATATATTATTTCTACTATTATAGTGGCAGTAACATACATATACAATTCTAATAAGTAATACAATTAAATTGGATTTATTCAACGAAAAAGTAAATTTGGTGCCCACAATTTACTTTTACTTCTTTTATTTTCATGAATATGTATAATTACATAAAATTTCAGAGAAAAAGAGAGTATACTTTCATATTGTGTAATAAAGATAAATCCCGCCTACGGAAATAGGCGGGATTTTTAACATATAAAGAAAAGACAACTTTTAAGGTGCCTTCCTTTTACACTGTCATAGTTTCATGGAATGAGCTCGTATCAAATTTGTGCTCTATATAAATTTGATGCCAAATCATAAACGATAAGACCGTCCAAATTTTACGGCTGTAGTCACCTTTTCCAAGGCAGTGTGCTTCTAATAGATTTAAAACATAGTTCTTATCAACTAAGTAATCAGTTTCGCTCTCTTTAATAATTGTTATAGCCCGATCATACATTTCATTTTTTAACCAATGACGAATGGGTACAGGGAAACCTAGTTTTTTACGGTTTAACACATGATCGGGAACAATTCCTCTCACTGCTTCGCGTAAAATATGTTTAGTTGTACCGTTCGCAATTTTTAGATGCGTTGGAAGTTTTGAGGCAACATCAAAGACCTCTTTATCTAAGAATGGAACACGAAGTTCTAGAGAATGAGCTAGTGTCATTCTATCGGCTTTTACAAGTATATCACCGCGCAACCATGTAAACATATCGATATACTGCATTTTTTCTACATCATTATAGGAAGCAATCTCATTGTAAAGAGGCTTTGTAATATCCTTAGTTGAAAGTTCTCTTGAATGATTATATAAACAACCTACAAAGCCACACATACTGTTAACCTCTTCCTTTTTAAATGTGAAAATTTATATTCTGAAATGACATTCTACGATGAGAAAAAATGCTTTTATATATCATTAAGTAGTTCCAATAAACAATTATTCATTTAAAGAGACCCTAGAAAATTATTTTCTAAGGCTTCTTTGGATAAAAGTTATTTTAATGTTGTTACTATACTTTCTCCAAATTGCATAGCACCTGCAGGGCCATCACTAGTAATGACATCATCGTGAGCAATGACATGCCCGGAGATATATTCTACATTATTTTCTTTCAATGCATGAATCATCACGTCTACTGGATAGCAAGTTGCCTTTCGTCCAGAAAGTAAACCAGTTTGGCTTACTACTACAGAACCAGCACAAATCCCTGTTACAAGAACTTTTTGATTATAAGCCTCTTTTAAAAAGTTTATTAATAGTTGATTTCCCCATAGATGATCTATCGTACCAGATCCCCCGATAACAGCTACAACCTCATAATTACGAGCTGAAACCTCAGAGAATGTAATGCTTGAGTGAGCTTTTCCTTCATAATCACCTGCGATTTCTCCAATTACTGTGCTGGCGATCGTTACCTGAATTCCTGCAGCTTCTAATACTTCTTTTGGCTGAAATAATTCTTCCTCATTGAATCGTTCTGGTGGAATAATAAATAGTGCTTTCTTTGTCATCATATGTACCCCCTTGAAGTGAATGAATATTAAGATTACATATAGGTTAACTCTGAAAATTATAACTGTAAATAATGCACTTTTTTGTAAGGAAGTTACTGGGAAGTTACTATTGTAAGGAATAGGGGGGATGGGACATACACTGCGAGTTGCATGAAGAGAGAAAATGATAAAAAGAATCCCCTCAAAGCTTAAGGGGACCTTTTTTACGTTTAGAAAAATTTCTTCATCATTTTAACATCTTCAATATTCACTATCACACCTTCAACTTTACCTTTCTTCTCATCTTTAGCAATTGTAATTTGCTCCTTATTATCAACCCACACAAGAAACTCTTTTTTTGAGTCATCTTTATATGTAACGGTTATAGTAGAATGCACAGATTCTCTCTTTTTCTGATCTAGTGTGATTGCTTTAGGGGGGCTTTTTTGAACGGCTGAAACGATAGATTTTATCATTTCTTCGTTATCTGTTTGAGATTTGGAAGTAGTATGATTTGTTGTTTTCAGTATTTCAATATGTGTAATATTTGCGGAGTTTAATTGAAAGGTATTTTGTGTATGTTCTTGCTTAACTTGTGAAGTTTTATCTGTAGCCGAGGTGCTTGTACAACCTATTAAAGTGAAAGATAGAGCGGTTAGAGCGCATATAGATATGATTTTTTTCATAGTATCCCTCCTTACGCTTAATTATAACAAATTTCTGTAAATTCGTGCGGTTATTGTAAGAAGAAGGTAAAATAATATTTCACTCTTACAAAACTGTCACATTCCTGTAAGGTAATTCAATAGATTCGTTACTTTTTCCATGTCATAATAAAGACATGAGAAAGCTAATCAAAAATTATAAGTTATAGGAGAGTGTCAGTCATGATTGTAACAACAACGTCTGGAATTCAAGGTAAAGAAATTATTGAGTATATCGATATTGTAAATGGTGAAGCTATTATGGGTGCAAATATTGTCCGCGATTTATTCGCTTCCGTTCGTGATGTTGTCGGTGGTCGTGCTGGTTCTTATGAAAGCAAGCTAAAAGAAGCTCGTGATATCGCAATGGGTGAAATGAAAGAACTTGCACGACAAAAAGGTGCGAACGCTATCGTTGGTGTTGACGTAGATTATGAAGTAGTTCGTGATGGAATGTTAATGGTTGCTGTAAGTGGTACAGCTGTACGTATATAAGTAAATAAACAACAGGCTCACCCCTCAAAGCAGAAGCTTTGAGGGGTTTTTTTAGGGGAAATATTCGATTGGATAGAAATGAAGTAGTGCAAATTATATTTTGAACGGACATATAGAACGCTAATTATTATCTGAATCGGAAAAAGAGCATGTTGCAAATGTTTCTTATTTAGATAACGTGATGTGTAACTGATTTTTTAAAAAATAAAAGCTTTTTCTTTAACAATTTCAATGCATAGTATTAATTAGCGGAAAATGGGGAATTTTGAGAAAATTTTTTATCAACTGGATAAATTCCCCTAATATTTTTTGAAATGAGTTTTTTACTTTAAAGTATGGATTAAGATACGATTCGATTCGATGAATAGCGGTTTGAAGAGATTATAAAGCTTCTTTCTATTTTGAAGAAAGGGGTCACCTTAAAGTGTAAATGAGGAGTAGGGATAATAAAAAATAGAATATTCAATTTAGGTAGAAAAATGAATATTTTATTTAGCAAAAGGCGCTTCGGGCGCCTTTTTATATACCAAGATGCTTTTCAATAATCTTGGCATATAGCGAGGAATTAATAGTTAGTAGAGATTTTTCTCAATAATCCTCAAAAAAAAACATGGTAGAATTTAGAATATATTGATGATTCTTACTTTTGTGGCGGAATGGGGGTACTTTAAAGACGGTATTTATTTAATTATTAACTGGAATCTTCAGTATAAAAGGTTTACATGAATGCAAGAGATTTAAGTAGATTTTTTAAATTTAAAAATATAAATAAGAAAAGGTGGATTATTATGGAAATCGAAAAAAAAATAAAGAAAATATTAGTTTCTGAAATCTTTGTAGAAATTCCTGAGGAAAATATGGGGTTAGATGATAGTTTAAGAAATGAATTTGGAATTGATTCACTAGGATTTGTAGAACTTCGAGTGAATTGTGAAGAAGAATTTGAAGTGAAAATTTCGGATGATGATTTTACTCCAGAAAATTTCCAATCAATTAATAGTGTTGCGAATTTAGTACGAAGATTACAGCTTGTGAATAATTAGATCATTTTGTATATGTACAAAAGAAGGGATGATTTTTTATGTCTAATACAAATACCTATAATTCTTCAATTGCTGAACTAGATTCTATATTATTAGGTCAAAAAATTCACTTTAATCATTACGGGAATAGTAAAATGCCTTTTGCTTGTTTGAGTGCAAAAGGTATTTCACAAACATTTATTAAAATAGACGGAGAAAATATTGGTGAGACTTTTGAGGTTCTTGATGTGAGTGGTGGTTATGGAAGCGCCTGTTTAGGTGCTTCTCACCCCGTGCCAAAACAGGCGCTTATAAGGGCGGTAGACAATGTAGGGTATGTAACGGATGAGATCGCGTCTAAAGAACGCTCGCAACTTTTGGTGAATTTGCTGGGGCCAAATGGATTATGGAATCAATATTTTCCAGAATCTAGCTATCATGTGAGTGGTCGAAATTCGGGTTCTGAAGGAATGGAGTTAGCTCTAAGATTAATTTTAGAATCTCGCTTCGATACAAGAAATCTTAAATATAAGCCAGGGCTTGAAGAAAGAAATACAATCTTAGCCTTTGAAGGCGCTTGGCATGGTTGGACAAGTGGATTAGTTCCTTTACTAAACAGAAGACATTATCGGATAGGATTACCAAATACGTCTACGAGTGAACCATATGGCGTCAAAATAGATCATATACCATTTGGTGATTCAAAAGTATTAGAAGAATATTTTCAAGAAAAAAAGGATCAACTTTTAGCGGTTATTGTGGAACCGATTCAAGGGGATGCAGGAATTATTATTCCTCCTGAAGGATACTTACGTCACTTATCAGGTTTATGCCAAAGTAATGAAACACTGCTAGTTGCGGATGAAGTATTGACGTTTGCAAAGACTGGTAAATACTTCGCGATGAATGATAAAGAGGGACATATTCCAACAGATATTACTGTAATCGGAAAAAGCCTTGGAATGGGAGTCCTATCTACTTCAATGGTTATTGCAAGAAAGGATTTAACTATCCGTAGCTCTGGTGGCGTGTCTACGTCAGATTTACGTCCTATAACGTGTGCTGTCATTAATGATGGCATTCAATTTGTTGAAGAGGCCAAACTTTTGAGCAATGCGATAGAATTAGGGGAATATATTAAGCAATTAAGTGCTGAGCTAGTTTTAAAATTCCCTGGTGTTTATCAGGAAGCCCGTGGTATCGGTGTAATGCATGGAATCGAGCTAACGGAAAAATCTACTGCTAAATTAGCAGAACTGAGAAATTGTATAATCCGTAATGGTGTATATGTTGAATTTATGGCTGGTGCAGGAAGGCGTTCTCATGGAAAGCGTTATATATATCCAACGATGAGAATAGCGCCAGCACTGATTTCGACAAAGCAAGAAATTCAAACTGTATTTGAAAGATTATCTACAGCTTCTAAAGAATTTGAAGGGGTTATTATTTGATGCAGAAGTTATCCATATTAAATAAACGTGTAGAACATCTTGATACGGATGCATCGGGAGTGGTTCACTTCTCTAGGTATCCATCTTTAATGGAAACTGCGGTGTTGGAAAATTTAGATAATCTTAAAATTGGTATGCATGCGCTTGAATCTGAGCAATTAGATTTAGTAGTAAGTGAGATGAAGATTAAATATTTATCTTCTGCTTATTTTTTAGATTATCTTTTGATTGATATTCAAATTAATCATATTGGTACGGCAAGTTTTAAAATTACAGGCGAAATTTATAGACAAGAACAAAACGACGAAAAGACTTTATTATCAAGTGCAGAGATGACATACGTAATTGTAAATAAATGTAGTGGGGCGGTTTCACGTATGCCAAGTTACATGAAAAATACTTTGAAGGAGTGTTATGTTTAATGAACGTGACTACTGAAAAAAAAGCGAATACAATTGGATTTACTGAGCTCAAAAAATGGCTTCGTCATCGACACCCAATGATTTATATTGATCGCGTATTAGATTATGAGCCGAGTGAATATTTCCAATGTATGATGTCTGTCTCAGGTACAATGGATTGTATTGCGGGTCACTTTCCTGAAAGAGCAATTTTCCCAGGGACCCATCTTACGCAATGTTTTGCTCAAGCTGGAATTGTATTTTATCAACTAAGTACAAGTCCTTTAGAAGATGATGAACTGACTTTAATAGGATCAGTAAAAGCTAGATTTCTGAAGGTTATTGTGCCAGGAGACCAAGTGATTTTTAATTTGAAATGTGAAGGAATACAAGATAATAATAATACTTTTATTTTTTCTTGTAGGGCAACGGTAGATGGTAAGCCAGTTGCAGCGTTTAAAGGAACTTTAGTTCGTACTAAGATTGATACTTTAGGTGAACAATTATGGTAGAAAAGAATGGTGAATTACCGATTTGTATTACTGGAATGGCTTGGACGACATCATTAGGTTCTGATCTTGATAGTGTATGGGAGAAGTTGTTGGATGGGCATACAGGTATATCCTGTATCCCTTCTGCTTATCCTCTTCGTAATAATTTGGCTGCGGCAGTTTCGGATATCTCTCTCGAATATAAAGAAAATGAACGTCAGCAAATTTTAGCAGTTAAAACACTAGTAAGTGCTTTAAATCACGCTCATTTGGAATTTAATGATAAAAATATTCAAATTATCCTTGGTACTAGTTTTGGTTCTCATCTAGATGATCCCAGCTTTAATTCCTTACATGAATGGGCAATGAATATCTCAAATGAAGTAGGAGCTTATAATCCTCCTATATCATTAACTACTGCATGTTCATCAGGGTCTGATAGTATTTTAGTAGGTGCTGAACTAATAAGGAATAAAAAGAAGGATATTTGTATTTGCGGGGGAGTAGATATTTTAACAAATAGTAAACGTCTTGCTCACTCGGCCTTAGGTACTATGTCTCCAAACTTTTTATACGCTTTTGATGAAAGACATGATGGAATGCTGCTTGGAGAAGGAGCGGGTTTTCTAGTTTTAGAATCCTATGAATCCGCTATAAGACGCTCTGCCACTATTCATGGTTATTTAAAAGGTACAGGAGCATCTAATGATGCAAGCGGGATGACATCACCAGATATGACTGGTGATAGTATTATTCTATCAGTTCAACGTGCGTTAAAGGATGCGGACTTAAATGTGGAGGATATTAACATTGTTAATGCTCATGGATCAGGGACCCCTGTTAATGATATGGTTGAAAAAACTAGTTTACATCGACTCTTTGGGGATGGAAATAAACAACCCGTTGTTTTTGCAACGAAAGGAGCTTTTGGGCATAGCTTAGGGGCTACAGGTATTTTGGAGGCCATCTCTGTAATTTTAGCTTTAAAAGATGCAAAAACACCTCCAATATATGGATTACAAAAGCCTATGGAAGAATTTTCATTACCTTTATCTATTCAACAACCACATTCGTTTGAAGGAAAGGTTGGAGCGAGTTTGACATTAGGATTTGGAGGGTTTAATACATGCTTAATATTCGAAGGGATCGATTAAATCTTGATATTTTTAATAATCAATTCACTCACGTGATTAGTTGTGAAGAATCAATAAGTACAGATTTGAATACAATCAAAAAAAGTGTACCGTCTATTTATGCAGATCCGGCAAGTTGGTTAGTGTTAGATGCTTTAGAAAAGGCGATCAAAACTTGTAACATAGATATTGAAAAGGATCGAATTGAAGTCGGGGTAATAGCTATAAGCGCACAATGTACCAAACATACAATGCATAGAATTGCTAATCAAGTAAAAGGTGGTAGAATATCCCCTATTCGCTTTGCGGGAGCAAATCCTGGTTCGTTAGCTGGTTTACCTTGTATTATATATGGATTTAAAGGACCATCATTAACATTTTCAATGTTACCGAATGATTGTTTAGAAACGGTAAATACGCTTTCTATTTCTTGGTTCAGGCAAAAAATAATTCGATTTCTTATTGTAAATTGCTATGAAATAGATGATCGCAATAACCATATAGCTACATCTTTTATTATTCAAGGATTAAAATAGCTATATATTTTAAAAGGAGGTAAGTATATGAATAATTCACTATACAAAATTCCCTTTTGCAAAACAGAAATTGAAGAATTTCTTAATCAAATTATAGATAGTGATAATACAGAAAATTCTGTAGAATTTGATGAAATATTAAAAGAAATTGTTAAAACAGAAATTAAACCAGGTTCAGTTATTCTTATTGCTCTGCCAAATAGTAAAACTTTGGTTCAATATTATTTTGCTACTTTATTAGCTGGTGGAGTACCAACATTGTTGTCTCCGTCAACTTCATCAAGAAGGATAATGGAAATTGCCAATAGTTTAGGTGCAACAGCTATAATTGCTCCTAAACTAGCGGATTTTGTATCTTATTGTGAAAAGAATTATTCTATTGGCGATTTTAGAATGTCCTTTTTTAATTTGTTAAATAAAAAAATATATTCTCCTGGTGATGTTATTATTTTAACTTCTGGCACTTCAGGTATCTTGAGCGGTTGCCTTCATAATATTAATTCTTTAATATGTAATGCCCAAAGACATACAAAGTCAGTAAATTTAGTGGAAAGTGACATACTATTAATAAACTTACCACTGTATTATTCCTATGCTATGGTTGCTCAAATGCTAGCAGCTTTTGTTAGAAAATGTAGGTTAGTTATTTCAGGCCCCCCTTTTACACCGAAAAATTACATTCGTTTACTAGAAAAATATAAAATTACGATTTCATCTATTACACCTTTATTAGTTAAAAATTTATTAAAATCCAACTGTGGAATTCCTCATTCGTTGAAGACTTTAACTGTTGGTGGGGATTTCCTACATCCTACATATACACAGCAACTTCTTAATTTATATCCTAATCTAGAATTATATTTAACTTACGGGTTAACTGAAGCTGGGCCTAGAGTTGCTACTTTGGCAGCACATAATGAACCGGTAGAAAAGTTTTCATCTGTTGGGCTACCGATGGAGGGAGTGGAGGTATCTTTAAAAAAACTCAATATGGATGATAATTCTGGGGAATTAATTATTACTTCAGATACCATACTGAAGAAAAAAGTTGGTCGAGATTTTAAAGGGAACCCAATTGTTGGACCAAATACTATAGCAACTGGAGATCTTTTTGAAATTGATTTAGATGGTTATCTATATTTTAAAGGGCGTATTTCAGATTTTATTATTACTAATGGAGAGAAAGTTTCTCTTTCCTCAATTAGAAATTTAATAAATTCTTTACCTGGTGTATATAAGGTTACAACGCAACCTTACCAAGTAGAGGAGGGAGAATATAAATATGATTTAAATATATATATAGATAATGAAGATTTATATATGAAAGAAGAACTAAAAAAAAGTATTTATCAATTACTTTTGCGTAATGAAAGGCCTTATGCAATTCACGTCTATCCAGCACAAGCTATTCAAGCTCACAAATAACTGAAATGAGGTAGATATCTTTGTTTAAGTTTAAAATGTTCTGTTTTTCACATGCAGGCGGTACAGTGAGACAATTCTATAAGTGGAAAAGACAACAACAATTTGATATTGAGATCATTCCTATTGAATTGGCTGGACGTGGAAGTAGAGTAAAGGAGCCTTTTTACGAAAATATGGAATCTGCTGTTCAAGATTTATATAATAAAATTGTTAAACAAATTGATGAGACACCATATGTGATTTTAGGGCATAGCATGGGCGGAATATTAGCATTTGAAATAACAAAAAAAATCCAACAGAGTGCTCACAATTTACCGATATTTGTAATAGTTTCTGGTAGAAGGCCTCCACATATTATAATCAATCAGTTTCCGGCTTCCCATTCAGAGCATGATATAAAGGAGATTCTTACAAACTTGAAAAAAATAGGGGGAGTCCCTGAAAATCTAGGGAATTCTAGTATATCTGAATTGTTTTTACCAGTATTAAAAGCTGATTTAGAATTAATACAAACGTATGACTATTATTTGAATAATATAAAATTAAACGCTCCACTTCTCATATTGTATGCAAATAATGATCCCCTTACAAAAGAAAAGCATATAGAAGAATGGGATTGCTATACAATTAAATCATGTGAGTTCATTGAATTTGAAGGGGATCACTTTTTTATTTATAAAGAAAGGGATAAGGTGTTGGGGTTAGTTTCTGAAAAGTTTGCCAATCTATAGAGAGATAATATTATGAACTAAATAGGTTTATCAACACATATTGTTTTTTTCTTACTCTAGTCATAGGATTGCATCTCATGTCTAGACTATTCTTTATATTTGTACACGCTAGAAATCTTATTGGTGCTATTAATGTTTCTATATAGTAAGCTAATAAAATTTCGTTAAAATGTTATTTTTTTACTTCTCGTATTCCCCTATAATTTTAATCTCAAGTGAAGGGTGGATTTTTTAGTTTAATTAAAAATGGGCTTAATAGGAGTGAATTTTAAATGAGTATAAACAACGAAAACAATGAGAGAATGGAACAGACTTTAATTAAAAGACGTTCCATTCGCAACTATGACCCTAGTTACGTTATTTCTAAAAATGAAATAAATGAAATTATAAAAATAGCTTCTTATGCACCCTCAGCATGGAATCTTCAGCACTGGAGATTTTTGGTGATAACCACAAAAGAGAGTAAAGAAAAGCTCTATTCTATTGCTAATTACCAAAAACAAGTTTTAAATGCTTCTGTTCAAGTTATTATTTTAGGGGATCTACATGCGTATGAAAATTATGCCAAAGTATTTTCACCATTAATGAAGTCGGGATTTTTAAGTGAAGATATTTATAAAAAAACTGAAGGTGATATTCATTCTTTTTATAAAGAAAACTCTGAAGCTATGAGAGATGATGCAATTCGAAATGCTTCTTTGTGTGCAATGCAATTGATGATAGCAGCAGAATTAAAAGGTTTAAATACGTGTCCTATGACAGGATTTAATTCTGAAAAGCTTGTGCAGGAATTTTCAATTCCAAATCAATATATTCCCGTAATGATTATTAGTGTAGGTAAAGCGATTAATCCGGCAAGAAGGACAATACGCCTTCCAATTAAGGAATTGATTACATATGAAACATTTGAAAATAAATAAACTTAGTGATAGATTCTCACAATATAAGTATATGTAAGGTATAATAAAATGAAAGAAAATATCTCTTTTTTATGAAAAGCTATAATAAGAAAGACGAAGTAGGAACCGAGATTCTATTGAATCAGGGAAAATACTTCGTCTTTAACTATATTGTATTTTTAAAATGTAATTATTACTAGTTTGTATTATTTTATAATTTTTATAAAAGCTATACTTTAATTGCACAAGGTTAAGCTGTATTCTAATAGTTAGTAGTTTAAACAAATGTTGGGAAAATCTTAGGAAGCAGTAATCCATTTTAGAAGTAGCGAAATGAATTTGCTCAAACCAAGTTTTATAAAGAATCAATTTACCTATTTTTCCATACATATAATAGTTTTTTGTCTGTATGTTTAATAAGTAACAATTTTACAATTTATTTTTTATAGAAAGAGAAGTGAAAATATGTCCCGTCTAAAAGGAATAATATTGATTATTGTTGGTTCTATCTTATGGGGGGTATCAGGCCCGATGATGGAGTGGGTTTTTGGTGTAACTAAGATGTCTGTCCCTTTTTTATTAACGATCCGTTTAACAGTAGCTGGAGTATTATTATTATCTTTTTCATTACTCGCAAAAAAAGATATTTTTGCTGTTTGGAAATCATTCCCGTCAGCAATGCAGCTGATTTTATTTAGTATAATTGGTGTACTAGGATTACAATATGCTTTTTTAGGAGCAATTGATGCGAGTAATTCTGTTGTTGCGACACTTTTCCAATTTTCAGCGCCAATTATTGTTGTATCATATATTTCATTAAAAATGAAAGAATTACCGCCGCGAAATCAAGTTGTTGGGATTATTGGAACATTAATTGGTTTATTTTTATTATTAACCAACGGCACTTTGGATAGTTTATTAGTTAGTACAAAAGCAATTGTTTTTGGGATTGGACTTGGGTTTACTTATGCATTCTATACATTGTACCCTACTCGTCTTATGAAGGAATGGGGGATTTTAATCATACTAGGTTGGGGAATGTTTATAGGAGGATCTGTTATTGGAGTAGCTATTCAAATATGGAATTCGAATGAATGGGTATTCTTTGCTCGTGTAGACATAACTTTAATGACAATTGCACTCATTATTTTCGGTACAATTGCATACGCATTCTTTTTAGCTAGCTTAAGTTATATTAGTGCTGTAGAAACAAGTATATTATCAAGTGTAGAGCCTTTAACAGTAATGATCGTATCGGTTATTTGGTTTGGGAAAACATTAGAAAATGTCCAATTGATTGGTGTTGTTTTAATGCTTCTTTTTGTTACATTGCTTTCTTTAAGTGGTAAAAAAAGTGAAAAGATGGTCATAAATTAAACGCATTTTATCTAATAAGGATGCGTTTTTATTTTTTGCTCATGTATTTTTAAAGGGGATTTAATATGTATGGTATGTAAAACATAGGAAATTATATACTCCTATGTTTTACATACCATATGTTCATTAATTGGGGCTCTTGAAAAATTAATTTATTAGCCACATTCAATAGCTCGTTAAAAACACTTTTCCCTTTGTTTTTTCAGCAGACTGCACAACATTAACCGCCGTTTTCACATCCGCTAAGTCATACGTAGAATGTACTGTCATGAAACGTAATTTTTTGTCTTCTACTAACTGGATTAAATGACGAAACGTTTCTTGCCATTTATGAGGTGATGCTTCTTTATTCCAATGTCGTAAATGAAATATGTTCGCGTGTACTTTTGCTTTCGTGACAATCTCTGCCCAGTTTACTTGTACGCCTGATAAAAGACCGATCGTTAAAAAGTACCCGTTTGGACATAAAGAGAAAGCTAATTCATTTCCATCCGGTCCCCCGATAGAATCAATTGCCGCATCTGCACCGATTCCGTTCGTCAATTCCATAACGGTTTCATAAAGCGGGGCAGTGGAAGTATCAATTACATATTCGGCACCAAGGCGCAGTAACTCTTCTGTATGTTTACTATTTCTTGTCACGGCAATGAGTCGGAAGTTTAAAATTTGTGATAACTGCGCAAAAAGATGACCAATAGCGGATCCACAAGCATTTACTAATAAAACATCATTACGTTGTAAGTTTAGTGTTTCTGTACATGTAACCCAAGCCGTCAGAGGGTTAATATACATTTGTGCCGCTGTGAAATCATTAATGGAATCAGGAATAGGTACTATAAAATCTGCTGATGTTTTCACATATTCTTGCCAAGTACCTTCCCCGCGTAACGGTAAAACACGTTTACCGATAAGGTCTCTAGAAACAAAAGCTCCTACATCTTCTACAATACCAACACCTTCATAACCCGGTATGTTAGGTAACGGAATTCTATGTGCATACGCTCCCGTTATGGGAATTAAGTCAGACGGGTTAATTGGTCTAACTAACATACGAACGAAAACTTCATTCTCTTTTAACGGTTCTATATTTTTATATTCAACTTGTAATACATCTTTTGGGTTGCCAAACTTGTGAAATTGAGTGCATGTTCCGTGCAAAGTAATTTGCCCCCTTAGTTTGATTGGGTTTATTATAGCATTTTTGGTTTGAGGGGTTATTTTATTCGGAATAGATTAGGAAATGAAATAGGAAGTGACGGAGTATATGGTATATATCGAATCATTTCGTGAAAGGAGGGATGATATTATGTTGAACAAAAAGGCAGATGATGAAGTGGTAGTTATTGATATGATGCAAATAAAATCAGATTTTACAGTGATAGAAAAAGAAACACGTTTAATTACTAAGAGACCAAAAAAAGCGCAGGAATTACGTAAGATGATTGGGACGCGTACCGCTGGTGGGAGACGATTAGTAGAGTTATATAAAGAGGATAAATAATATGTGAGATGTCTCCTATGAAATAATCTGTATAGTTCTATTTCATAGGAGATTTTTTTGAGTATTTTTTATAATATAAATTATATCCATAGTTGGGTAATCTTAATAATTAAATTATAATAATATATAGATTTTTGATTTGATATTTTGTAGTCAAATAAATCAAGCGTTAGAAGTGTGTTATTAAAATATGGAATGAACATTATTTTATAAAGGATGTGTAAAGGTGAGTTTTATTAATTCTTTTTTTGAAAAGAAATTTGAACATGCCCAGAGTTTATTTTTTGATGTGAGGTTTTTATTTTTCGGTTTTACTCTTATATCGTCTTTAGGTTTTCTCATTGTGTATAGCTTTTTGTATGGATATTATTTTAGTGGGGATGAATTTTTTCAAATCTCAAATTTTAATATAGTATCCAACTTGATACCTTTTAGTATACAAACTCTAACTATTACTTCTATATTTTTTATTTGTATTTATTATATAATTTCAGCATCCATTCCTTTAATGCGCAAAAATAAGGAGAAAAAGGGAGCTATCTTCATTTTATTAGTTTTAATAATCTTTTTATTAAATTTTTTTATAACAATGTTTTTTGCTAATGAGATTACATTCATTAGTATGTTAAGTTTTGCTTTTATATGGATATTTGTAGGCTTTACACTATGTTTTTTATATACTATTAATATAGCGGAAAAACACCCAATTCTAATGATAAGTGCGGCTGTGCTTCAGTTTTTGCTACTAGCCTTTATCGGACAAGTATTAAGCGTTATGAAATTATTAGACGAAAGTATATACATGGAATTATCTACCGTATTATTCATTCCATGTCTTTTCATTACACTAATAATATTTCGTCATTACCATAGTAAGAAATGGTTCAATTTTATAAGTTGCTTACCTTTTTCTATTATAATTTCTATGCTATTATCGTTGGGTTTAGGGGAGAATAATATAGTATTTTTTTCTGAAAAAGCGATTTTTATTGTAACAATGCCAATTTTACATTTTGCTATTTTGAAAATAGTTAAACTAACTCAGAAAAAGATAGAAGAAAAGGTAAAATTAGGCGCTAGTGAGAAAAGCGAAGGAGAAGTCGAAGAGAAGCAGGAAGAAAATAAGGAAAAGTCTTTTGAAAATAATTCGATTTTGTATATAGTGATTTATAGATGTTATAGTGTTCTTTCTAACAAAGCTAATAATGTAGTGAGGTTAGTAATTGGACTTGTACTCTTATTCGCTTTTGTTTCGTTACCCAGGTTCTCTTTATGGAGTGGACAATTCATAAGAATAATAAACCAACCGTTTGAAAAAACAATTAAAATTACTTATGTAAATCAGTCGGGAAAAGAAAGTGATTTATTTGGGAATTATTACATGGAAAATAATTCGACTTTATATATAGCTAATAAATGTTGGGAATTAGAGGTTGTAAAACCCATTAATTATCATATTAAATCAGTAAATAAGGAAGATGGAGAGAACAAAGAAAATAAGAAAATGTGCAAGAATCAAAATTGGTTTGATATATTGTTAAATAAAAAAGAAACTGTATCAAAAAATTGATACAGTTTCTTTCACATACTATATAAAATATAGCTTTAATTATGTTGTAATAACGAAAATGAATTGTTTACCTATCAAGCCGAAGCCTTCTTCATTCTCTCAAGTAAACTAGACAACACATGTGTACGATACGATTCTAGTTTTTTACCTTCATAAGTACGAATACCTAATTTTTTAAGTTCTTTTACATACCAACCTTTGCTTCCGAAATACATGTGATCGCTCCCCTTCAACTTTGTTTTTATTTGTTCTGATTGTACTTGGAGGTACAGGTAATATAATGAAGGAAATGAATTTCGCGCGAAAATGATTAACTTTGTTGCAAAAGACATATATACTAAAGATAGTATACAACGAGGTGGACAAGACGTGATTATAGAGAAGCACGAAATTCAAATTGACCAAATTACGAGTGGTAAAGTGAATATCTTTACTTTCTATAGAAATAGAAAGCAAATTGATGATCATTTTTTACGATTGCAAGAACCATCGCTTACAGCAAACTACTTCTACCATTTTCATTTTGATGTAGAGAGTTTGCATCTACTGCAGAAAGAGTTTCCGAGCGTATATCCGTACGACGGTAGTGAAACGATTCACGACTGGACGGAAAAGATGAAAGCAGAATTGCAACATCAGATCCAAACAGGAAAATGGAATAAACGCGTACGTATCGGTAATCGCATTCTAGATGTGGTGTTTACGTGGTGTGACGAAGATATAGTAGAGTGAAAAAGAAGCGGATGACGCTTCTTTTTTTAGCGCTGGAATAAAACGAGCTTACCTGCAGAAGATGTGCAGCGATGTGTTTTTTCATATAGTCCTTTTTCTTGTAAAATAGATTCACCTTTTGCTTTTGCTTCTTTTTCAGTTGCCGCCTCGAATGATTCGTCTAATGCTTTTGAACCATCTTTTTCAAAGACTGTTAGAACGTATACTCCCATGAAAATTCCCTCCAATAATTAAAATCAGAATCTTATAACTATTTTGGCATAAATCACTAGAATATGCAAAGAAATATATGACATTGCGTGGTAAAATAGAGTGAAAGTTTTATGAGCACTAGATTTACTATTCGTAGTAAAGTACGGAAAAGGAAAGGATCGTTATTTGTGAAACAAGTGAAGTTTATACATGCGGCTGATTTGCATTTGGATAGTCCGTTTAAAGGTATGGAGATGAATGTACCGCAGTCTGTTTGGGAGAGAATGAAGCAGAGTACGTTTGAATCGTTCGAGCGTATTGTTGATAAAGCGATTCAAGAGCGCGTTGATTTCGTATTACTAGCCGGGGATTTGTATGATGCGGAGACGAGAAGTTTGAGGGCGCAAGTGTTTGTGCGTGAGCAAATGAAGAGACTTTCGCAGTACGATATCCCTGTTTTTATTATTCACGGTAACCACGATCATTTAGGGGGAAGCTGGGCTGCAATTGAGTTTCCGGAAAATGTTCATGTGTTTACGGAGCCTTATGTAGAAGAGAAATCATTTTATAAAAATGGTGAGTTATTAGCTTCTATTTACGGGTTTAGTTATTTGCAGCAAGCGGTAACGGATAATATGACAGCGCAGTATACGAAAATGAGTGATGCGCCTTTTCATATTGGGATGCTTCACGGAAGTATGGAAGGGGATGCAGAGCATAATCGCTATGCGCCGTTTCAAATTCGTGAGCTGAAAGAAAAGCAGTTTGATTATTGGGCTCTTGGCCATATACATAAACGTGAAATTTTATCAGAAGAGCCGTATATTATTTATCCGGGGAATATACAAGGGCGTCATCGTAAGGAAACAGGCGAGAAAGGTGCGTACCTGATTGAACTCACGAAACAAGGAACGCAATATTCATTTTTCCATACGGCTGATGTTGTATGGGATGAGATTGAATTGAATATTGATGAACTGGAAACTGTTGATGACCTTATGACGAGTGTGTCAACTGCGATGAATGAATGCCGAAGAGAAGAGGAAGGGACGCTACTAACTGTCGTATTTACAGGACAGGGGCCACTTTCTCCTTATTTACGTGAAGACAAGCGCGTGGAAGAGGTTTTTCATATTTTAGCAGCTGGCGAAGAGCGAAAAGATTTCGTATATGCGATGAAGTGGAAAAATGAGACGGTTTCTTTTGCGGAAATCGAGCGTTTGAAAGAAGAAAATCATTTCGTCGGTAGTGTGCTAAAGGAGTTAGAAGCTTTCAACAATATGGACGGCGTGTTACGCACGATTTGGACATCTCCTGTGGCGCGTAATAGTATTGAATCTTTTACAGAGGAAGAGAAGAAAGAGATTCAAAAGGAAGCAGAAAATATTATTTTAGAGCAATTATTCCAGCAAGAGAGGGATAAAAAATGAGAATGGAAAAACTCCATATTTATGGGTACGGAAAATTAGAAAATGTGGAAATGGATCTTTCAATGCTGACAGTGTTATATGGTGAAAATGAAGCGGGGAAATCGACAATTCGCTCATTTATGAAAAGTATTTTATTCGGTTTTCCGACGAGAGGACAGCGCCGTTATGAGCCGAAAGAAGGCGGCAAGTATGGCGGTGCGCTGACTGTGCAAACAGAGAAGTACGGCCGTTTGAAAATTGAACGATTGCCAAAGACAGCCAATGGTGAGGTAACCGTTTATTTTGAAGACGGGAAAACGGGCGGCGAAGAAATTTTACACGATATATTAAGCGGGATGAATGAAAGTTTATTTGAATCAGTCTTTTCTTTTGATATGCATGGCCTTCAAAATATTCATCAGCTTGGCGAAGCGGATATCGGCAATTATTTATTTTCGGCAAGTGCAGTCGGAAGTGATGCGTTATTGCAGCTAGATAAAAAATTAGAAAAAGAAATGGATCAGCGTTTTAAGCCGAGTGGTCGTAAGCCAGAAATTAACGTGTCACTGCAAGAAATGAAGAAGCTTGAAGAGAAGATGAAAGAGTGGCAAGGGAAAATTGGCACGTATGAAAAACAAGTGGAGCAGTTAAAAGAAAGTGAAGAGAAGCTAGCTTTTGTTCGCGTGGAAAAAGAGAATGCAGAAAAGCGAAAGCAAGATTATGAAATATTAACAGCGCTAAGGCCTCTCGTTATTGAAAAGCGTGCGCACGAGAAAGTGTTAGAAAATGAGGGTGGGCAATTTCCGGTAAACGGAATGGCCCGTTATGAGGCAATTAAGGCGAAGATGGAGCCGCTTCAGTTGCAAGTTGATTCACTTCATAAAAAAATAGAGAATGTGCAATCGGAAATGGAATCGATTCAAATAGATGAAGAGTTTTTACAAAAAGAAAGTTACGTAGAAGAACTTCGTATGCAGCATATGTCTTATGAAAATGCACGTCAAGAAATGCGTGATATGACAGGAACGATTACGAATATAAAAGAAGAACTGGCAGAACTAGAGCAACAAATTGGTGCTACTTTTGAAAAAGAAACAGTTCTTTCGTTTGATATGAGTTTGGCAACGAAAGAGTTAATTACGCAAACAGTGCAAAAAGCACGCGAATTAGAATCGCAAAAAGCACAGCTTGATGATCGTTTTAAAGTAGCGCAGGAGCAACTAGAAGAACAAGAAGAAAACATAAGACAGATTCAGAAACAAATGTTAGCGGAGGAAGAACGAAATACGTTAGTTGAGAAAGAAAAGTCATTTCAAGATGCGGCGTTTATCGGTATGGGCGCAGAGAGAATGAAGCGCAAGTATGAAGAGAAGGCAGGAGCGGCATTGCAAAAGAAAAAGCAGTGGCAAAGAGTTTGTCTTCTGTTACTTCTTATTAACACAGGTGTTTTATTCACGAGCTTATTAATAAATAACCGCCCGCTCTTATTTATTAGTGTCATTGTTTTTGTAGGGATTGTTCTTGCCCTTGTTTTATATAAAGATTCATCAAGCGGATTACAAGAAGAACTTCTTACTCTTCAGCAAAGTGCTGGCGGGAGACAAAGCGAAGAAGTGATGTCTGTGCGCTATCAGTTAGAAAAAGACGAAGAAATTCGGAAGCTATTTGAGCGTGAGTCTTATAAATTGCAGCAAATGGAGCGAGCGTATGATAAAGTTGTTTCATCGTATGAAGAATGGGAGAGAGAAACGTTCTGCATTAGCGAACAAGTAAATGCATATAAAACGCGCTATATGTTTCCTGAATTTTATACGTATGCACACATATTGCCAGCATTTGAGCGTATGGAAAAAATGCAGCAATTATATCGTGAATTAGAGAAGCAAGGCGCGCGGAAATCTTCATTATATGAAATGATTTCGCAATTTGAACATAAACTAGAAACTGTTATCGGTAGTGCGGAATATAGTAAGCTGCACGAGGCGCAAAGTCGTATGCAAAATGAGAAAGAAAAGCGCCAAACTTGTAAGCAGCTGAAAGAAAAACTGGCGGAATGGCAAGAAGAATATGAGTTTATGCAAGAGCAATTGAAACAACTGTTAGTAGAAAGAGATAATTTATGGCATATCGCAGATTCTACAGATGAAGAGATGTTTTTAGAATCAGGTAAACTGGCGGAAAAACGTGAAGATGCTGAGAAACAAGTGGGGCGTTTACTACCGCAAATTGATCTGTTAGAACAACGTTTAACGAGTTTATCATTAGCTGAGCATTATGAAGCTGACGGTTATGATGAAAAATTAAAGCAAGAACTGACAGCCGCGCAAAACTGTCTGGCACAAGAAAAAGAACTGACAGAGCGTATTGCGAAACATCGTATGGAAATTGCAAATTTAGAAGAAGGTAGTACGTACGGTGATTTACTGCATGAGTGGGAAATGAAAAAAGCGCAAGTGCGTGAACAAGTGAAGAAGTGGGCTGCTTATGCGGCCGCAAAGACAGTGTTAACGAAAACGAAGCAATATTATCACGAAGTACATCTTCCTCGTATTTTACAAAAATCTGAAGAGTATTTCGTCTATTTAACAGGCGGACGATATAGTAAAATCTTTTCGCCGTCAGAGGCGGAACCGTTCATTGTCGAGCGTAACGACGGTATGCGTTTTTACAGTCATGAACTAAGCCAAGCGACAGCGGAGCAGTTATATTTATCGCTGAGATTTGCGTTAGCGAAAACATTTGAGCATGATTATCCCTTTATTATTGATGATAGTTTCGTACATTTTGATGCGGTAAGGACGAATCGCACAATTGAACTAATAAAGGAAATTGCGCAAGATAGACAAGTCATCTTCTTTACATGTCATGCGCATTTACTATCGTTCTTTACAGAAAAACAGATTATAAAATTAACGCGTAAGCGTAAAGAAAATGAGTTGTAGTGTGCTATACTAAAAGTAACTGATTTGGTGGAGGAATTCGAATGAAAAAGAAAATTGCAGAGTATGAAGTTGGTGAACAAGTCGATATTTTCTTGTTAATTAAAACAGCGACAAAAGGTATCGCAAGTAATGGAAAGCCATTTTTAACAGTAATCTTACAAGACCCAAGTGGAGATATTGAAGCGAAATTATGGGACGTATCACCAGAAGTTGAGAAACAATATGTAGCGGAAACAATCGTTAAAGTAGCTGGTGATATTCAAAACTATAAAGGACGTATTCAATTACGTGTGAAACAAATTCGCGTTGCGAATGAAAATGAAGTGACGGACATCTCAGATTTCGTAGAAAAAGCACCAGTGAAAAAAGAAGATATGGTTGAGAAAATTACGCAATACATATTCGAAATGAGAAATCCAAACATTCAACGTCTAACAAGACATTTATTAAATAAGCATCAAAACGAATTTTTAGACTATCCAGCAGCGACAAAAAACCATCATGAGTTCGTATCTGGACTAGCTTATCACGTTGTATCAATGCTTGATTTAGCGAAAGCTATTGCTGCTTTGTACCCATCATTAGATAAAGACTTACTATATGCAGGCGTTATTTTACATGACCTTGGTAAAGTAATCGAATTATCGGGTCCAATTTCCACAACATACACGTTAGAAGGAAATTTACTAGGCCACATTTCCATTATGGTGAACGAAATTGGTAAAGCAGCAGACGAGCTGCAAATCGATGCAGAAGAAGTATTAATTCTTCAACACATCGTTCTTTCTCACCACGGAAAAGCAGAATGGGGTAGCCCAAAACCGCCATTAGTAAGAGAAGCAGAAATTCTGCATTACATCGATAACTTAGATGCAAAAATGAACATGATGGACCGTGCATTAGGACGCACAAAACCAGGTGAATACACAGAGCGTGTCTTTGCTCTTGATAATCGTTCGTTCTATAAACCGACGTTCCATAATTAATAGTGTGAATAAAATGGCCTCATTAAGTGTTAATACGCTTAGTGGGGCTGTTGTATAATGATAATAAAGTTATTGAATTTTGATTATTAAAAAGCTAAGAGCCTTACTACATTCTACGTAGCAAGGCTCTTTAAAGTTGTTTCAAATTACATCCATCTGTTCGTTCAAGTGTAACTATTCGCAATCATTTGATATTATACAGGTGAATAGAAAGATACATTAAAATTAGTTTCGTAGTTGTAAAAGGAGGTTATTTATCCAACATTAACGGGCAGTAAAACTCCCACCTCAAAATTTGGCTGGAGCAAAGAAGTTAGGTGGGGGTCGGGCTGCCCGTAAACGTCCGATTGGTGAGGGCTGATTATAGGTTCACTTTATATTATTCTCTTATAATTTTCCAAAAAGGAGAGTTTATGAAAAAGATTATTGTTTTTGTATTAACGATATTTATATTATTCTCAGGATTTGCAACACAAAGTTATGCGTTGTCAGATTCGCAATCTGCGGCAATACAAGCGTTGCTAGATGATGCCTGTCGTATATCAGGTGTGCCGGGAATGTCAATCTCAATACTTGCTGATGATGAAGTGTTCTACTTTTCTTCAGGGTATGCAGACCGTGAAAAGGGGTTGTCTGCAAGTGAAAATACACTCTATGAGTTAGCCTCGGTCAGTAAAGCTTTTACCGGTATGGGTATTATGCTATTGGAAGAGCAAGGGCTGCTTTCAATGACTGACCCTGTCCAAAAATATTTACCTTGGTTTACATTAAAATATCAAGGGAAACCTGTTGATATGCAAAGTCTTACACTAAATAACTTTCTTCACCATACCAGTGGTCTAACAAATATTAGGCATCTTCAAAATATTCCACAAGGCAATACACCGGATATGTTGCAAAAGACTGTGGAAATGCTCGTGGATGCTGAATTGGCGTTCCCTCCCGGTGAACAGTATAACTATGGAACCGTTAATTATGACGTATTGGGTTTGGTTATTGAGATTGTGTCGCGACAGAGCTATGAAGACTTTATGAAGGAACAGGTATTTCAGCCGTTAGGTCTTCACCAGACGTATGTTTATAAAGAAGCTGCTCAAGCCACTGGACAGTTGGCACAGGGCTACCGTTCTTCCTTTTTTATGACAACTCCATTTAAAGCTCCGGATTATGCTGGGAATAAACCCGCAGGCTACATCATTTCTAATACAAAAGATATGGCGCGTTGGATGGGCATACAGATGGGGATCGTGCAGGACATACCCGAAATATTTCACATGGTTATCGAAAAATCACATAGGGGTGATATGTCTGTTTCGGCTGTCAACGGTATGTATTATGCGGCAGGCTGGTCCGTAAACGCTGAACAAACGATTATAGAACACACTGGGGGTAATCCAAATTTCAGAACCAAAGTAGTCATACTGCCAAATGAACGAACAGCCGTCTCCTTGCTGAGCAACGGCGCAAATACCAATACAAACATGGTACTAAAAGTTAAAGATATATTAGAAGGCAATCTAACTCAGTCATATGAAATAAGCGGCACACAGCTTTTGGATATCATTTTGTCGTCTATCACAATTATTCTTTGCCTATTGGCCGTTTTGCTATTTCTCTTAGGATTACGCAGTAGGAGAACGAATGAGCGGCAGCCAATGACAAAAAAGAGAATAACCGTAACAGTTATTTTCCTGACCGCTACGATTGCCCTGGGTATACTGTGCTGTGCTTTCGATTGGTCAACAATACTTATGTGGCAAACATATAGTGTTCTTACAGCTTTGATTTCGTCAGCATTATTAACAGCAAGCATTACATGGTTTGTATACACTCACCGATAAAATACCTTGCTCCCAAGATAAGCATAATGTTAAGTCATTAAAGTCCGATTGGTGAGGGCTGATAATCAGTGGGGGGTGAAGAAAACCCCCCACTGATTAAAGTTTCACTTTATTAAAAATGAAATAAAATAGTTAAGAAGTACGCATGGGTGTAACGAAGAACTAATAAAACATATCTTGCCACTAGAATGGGGGCATATCAACTTTTAAATTGAGTACCGCCAGCATTTCAGAAAAAATATGTTAAGCAAAAAATACAATAAGCTGTCCATATGGGCAGCTTATTTACATAATTCTCGATATTGGAAGTTGATTAATATTAGCTTATTTATCTTATAAGTTAAATTGAGAACAATTAGATTCCCAAATATTTCAGTTCTTTTTGTATGTTATTCAAAGCAAATCCCTCTCGTTCTCGAAAGGGGTTATTTGATTCGTTCGAAGATAATCTCAAAATATTGCGCGTATCCTGCGATTGATGGTGCAAAGATTTGAACAAATTTCCAACCGTCTTCAGCATGTTCGGCAATAATACGCTTATAATCTTCTTTAGGTTCCCCTTTCCAGTTATTAACTTCGACTTTCACGAATTTGTAATCGTACATATCCTTTCCCCCTTTTCCTAATTGTACCATTTCGGAGAATCGATTTGTTATGATTTTTGGATGTATATGGTATTCGCATTCAATTAATATAACGTAATATTATCGGTAGCAAGGACAAGGAGGAACCCTGCTCGCACAAGGGAACCTCCTTTTTACGTTCTATGGATCTATACATTTTTTTATACATTCCTATCCTGAAGGGGATTTTAAGATTTCTGTTTGTTACTGAATTAGCTGAAAAACTGTATAAAACCTTGCATACTTCTTAGCGTGTTTTTTTAATGCTGGCGATATCCTACATCCATCAACTTATGAATTTTATAATGTCTCCAAACCAAGAATTTCTTGTGTTTGTAGTCCAAAATTTTATCCAATAAAAAAATATCTTGAATTTGAGATAAATCACTTGCTTTTTAATCACTTGAGTTGTAAAGTGATAGTAATGAAAGCAATTGAGTCATATGAAAAACATACACTCAGTTGCTTTCGATTAAAAAACAAAGTAACTTATTCAGTAAAACTAAAATGAATTTACAAAAACATAATTAAGAATAAATTGAAAAGCTAAAAACCATATTAGTTGTGGGAAATGTTATTTTTTTAGCCATCACTTGACTAGTAAAATGAAACGGAGGAATAACCAATGTATGAAATTAAAGGGCATCATCACATTTCAATGGTTACGAAAAACGCAAATGAAAATAATCACTTTTATAAAAATGTGCTTGGTTTACGCCGTGTGAAAATGACGGTAAACCAAGATGATCCGTCCATGTATCACTTATTTTATGGAGATAAAACAGGAAGTCCAGGTACAGAATTATCATTTTTTGAAATTCCTTTAGTAGGAAAAACGTACCGCGGTACGAATGCCATTACTCGAATTGGATTACTCGTTCCTTCCGAGGAAAGCTTATATTACTGGAAAGTACGATTTGAGGAATTTGGTGTGAAACATAGTGAAATGACAACATATGCAAATCGCCCTGCTTTGCAATTTGAGGATGCTGAAGGTCTTCGCTTAGTACTACTCGTTTCAAACGGAGAAAAAGTAGAGCACTGGGAAACATGGGAGAAATCAGAAGTTCCTGCAGAGCATCAAATTCAAGGAATGGGTTCTGTGGAAATGACAGTTCGTAGACTTGATAAAATGGCGAGTACACTTACAGAGATGTTTGGTTATACAGAGGTTAGCCACAGCGAAGAGGAAGCAATTTTCCAGTCCATTAAAGGAGAGGCTTTTGGAGAAATCGTTGTGAAATATTTAGATGGTCCTACTGAAAAACCGGGCCGCGGTAGCATCCACCATTTAGCAATTCGTGTAAAAAATGATATAGAGCTTGCTTATTGGGAAGAACAGGTGATACAAAGAGGCTTCCAGTCTTCAGGAATCATCGACCGTTTCTATTTTAAAAGCTTATATTTCCGTGAATCAAACGGAATTCTATTTGAAATTGCGACAGATGGACCAGGATTTACAGTTGATGGAGATGTAGAACATTTAGGAGAAAAACTTGATTTACCGCCGTTCTTAGAAGAAAAGCGAGCAGAAATTGAAGCGAATTTAGCACCTATTGAAGAGAAGGAATAGAAGAGAAAATATAAAGTGAAACTTTAATCAGCAGGGGGGCTTCATCTCCCACTGATTATTAGTTGAACCAATCGGGCTTTTACGGGCAGTTGATTCCCACCTAAATTCTTTGCTTTCGCTGAATTTTAAGGCGGGGAGCTTACTGCCCGTTAATGCGGGATAACTTTTAAAACCACTGGAGGAATATAAAATGAACCAATTAAAAGGAATTCACCACGTTACAGCGATTACAAGTAGCGCAGAAAAGAACTATGAGTTTTTTACTCACGTTTTAGGGATGCGTTTAGTTAAAAAGACAGTAAACCAAGATGATATTCAAACGTATCATTTATTCTTTGCAGATGATAAAGGTAGTGCAGGAACAGATATGACATTCTTTGACTTCCCAGGTGTTCCTAAAGGAGTACATGGTACAAATGAAATTTCTAAAACTTCATTCCGCGTTCCAACTGATGCAGCATTAGAGTATTGGGTGAACCGTTTTGACCGTCTTGAAGTGGAACATGCAGGCATTAAAGAGCAATTTGGTAAGAAAACTCTTTCTTTCGTAGATTTTGATGATCAACACTACCAATTAATTTCAGATGAACTTGATCATGGTGTGGAATCAGGTACACCGTGGCAAAACGGACCAGTTCCATTAGAATATGCGATTACTGGTTTAGGTTCTGTATTTATTCGTATTGCGAACTTTAGTTTCTTCAAAGAAGTGTTAGAAAAAGTTCTATTATTTAAAGAGATTGCGCAAGAAGGAGAATTCTATTTATTTGAAGTGAACGAAGGGGGAAACGGTGCATCAGTCATTGTAGAACATAATACAGTTCTTCCTGAAGCACAACAAGGTTTTGGTACAGTTCACCATGCAGCATTTCGCGTAGAAGATCGCGCTGTATTGGAAGAATGGATTGAAAGAATCAGTAGCGTAGGGCTTCCTTCATCTGGATATGTAAATCGTCACTTCTTCGAGTCATTATACGCAAGAGTTGCACCGCAAATTTTATTTGAATTTGCAACAGATGGCCCAGGGTTTATGGGAGATGAGCCATACGAAACACTTGGCGAAAAATTATCGTTACCTCCATTCCTAGAGCCAAAACGTGAAGAAATCGAAAAGTTAGTTCGTCCAATTGATACAGTGAGAAGTACGAAGGAATTTATTAAAGAGTAAAAGTAGAGATAATAAGTAGGAGAGCAAGTAGTTTTAGCGGAGTGCTGGAACTGCTTGCTTTTTTATTTATCCTAGTAATTTTTCTGACAATTGTTTCTCAAGTTATTAAAAAGGAAAAATTCGGTATAATTAATTAGAATATTAAATTTTCTAATAATTATTGTTCAATGCCTAGAAAAGGAGTGGTAATATACAATTTTGATAATTGTATAAAAATACTAATTTTGTAATTTTGGAGAAAAGGGGATGCGAGTGTATGGGAGCGGATGTAGTAACGCGGGAGCAAATGAAACATTCTTTAGATGATTGGTATCGTGTAATGTTGCAGCAAAACATAGAGAAAGCTACGGAGATGAAAGAAGAGCTTGATAGTAAGATTAGTGGGCTGGATGTGGATCAGGATGTATTGCTTTATCATGCGTTATTGAACTTTAGATATGATGCATTAGTTGATTGGATTGGGGTTAGAGAAGATAGTTTTGATAAAGTGGAATCTTTCGAAATTCCAACAGAAGGCTTTTTAGCTTATTATTATCACTTTTTCAAAGGATTTCATTGTACATTAATTTCAAATTATAACGAAGCGAAACAACAGTATGAGCAAGCTGAGAAGTTATTAAAATATATTGCAGATCCGATAGAGCATGCGGAGTTTAATTATCGGATGGGGAATTTCTACTATCATTCCTATCAACAAATCAATGCGATTGATTATTTGAAAAAAGCAAAAGAAGATTTTACGAAGCAACAAGGATATGAGATTAATTTGGCTTTATGTGAGAATGTATTGGGGTTATGTTGTATAGATTTAAGACAATTTGAATTGGCGGAGGAAAATTTTAATAATGCATTAAATGTTTTCCAACAAGCTAATCATGAAAAGTATATTTTAATGGTTAGAAATAATTTAGGATGGCTATACGGCAGTCAAGATTTATCTGATTTAGCGATTAGACATTTAAGCGAAGTTACTCAAAAAATGCCTAAAAATTTTAAAGCAATTTTTACTGAAGCGGAGGAAAACTATAAATTAGGTAGGGTAGAAACTGCTAATGAGTTAATAGAATTAGGCTTAAGAATTTGTAACGAATTACAAAATAAAGAATTCCAATATCGATTTATAATTTTAAAAGAGCTGAATATTAAATCCAGTGCTAGTCAATTAGAAAAAGTAACTTTAGAAGGGATTTTATATTTTGAAGAACATTCTCTTTTAGAGTGTGTTAAAGAATATATGGAAATATTAGCTTATAAGTTTTATCAGGAAGAAAATCATGAAAAAGCTAGTAAGTACTTCTTTATTAGTAGTCAAGCTCAAAAAAGAATTCTCAAAAAGGGAGCGTTAAAATAAATGAAAAAGGCTAGTTTATTCATTACCGGTTTAGTAGTTACACTGTCAATTGGACTGAATTCTTTGGCTGGGTTTCAAGAGCAATCGTTAAATAGAGGAGACACAGGCGGAGCACCAGCAAGGCCAGACTATGCTAGTTTCAATAGAGGAGACACAGGCGGAGCACCAGCAAGGCCAGACTATGCTAGTTTCAATAGAGGAGACACAGGCGGAGCACCAGCAAGGCCAGACTACGTTAACATTGGCGAAACAGGTGGAGCACCAGCAGACAATAGAGGCGACGGCGGCGGTATTAGCAAGCAAGACTCACACGCTGACCATTTTTAAATTAAATAATAAGGTGAAGGGACCTCACAACGAGGTCCCTTTTCTTTTTACTACCAAAAAGAATTGACTTACTTTAAATATGTAACTATAATAGTTACAGGATAACCACCAGTAACAGAAATAAGTTATATTTTTTAGTTTAATTGTAACTAAACTAGTTACAATTAAAATTAATCATAAAACAACCAAAAAATGTAAAAACTTTAAATAGCAACTTGAGAAAGGAGACGGAAATGTTGAAACGGTTTAAATTTTATTTGATTAGCGGTATTGTGCTCGTTTTGTTAATTGTTTGTAACTTCGTTGATAAGCCGATTGCGAAGGTTGGAGAAGTGAAAGATACTGTTATGACGAAGCTGAATACGAAAGAGAGTATGGCACAGATTGATGGGCAGACAATTTATTTTAAGCAAATTGGTGAGGGGAAACCTCCTTTACTTATGCTTCACGGGTTTGGTGGTTCTTCAGATGGATTTAGTAATATTTATCCGGAACTTGCGCGAGATCATACGATTATTGCGGTTGATATTTTAGGGTTTGGGCGTTCTTCTAAGCCAATTGATTTTCAATATTCGTTTCCTGCGCAAGTGAATTTATATTATAAGTTAATGAAGAAGCTTGGATATGATCAATTCGCAGTACTTGGTCATTCGATGGGCGGAGAGATGTCTCTGAATTTAGCGTATTTATACCCAGACGCAGTGACGCATCTCGTTTTGGCAGATGCTACAGGGATAGAGTCTTTCCAGCAAAAAGAAAGTTATGAAGTGCCATCGCTATCAACCAATCTTCAAACGGTAACAGAGATTACGAATTATAATAAAAATGAAGTGAAAAATAGTCGTGACGATAAAGAGCATTATGATCAGCTTACGAAAATGAGAGAACGCCGCATTGCGATGGAAGCTGATAAAATTAAGGTGCCGACTTTAATTATATGGGGACGACATGATAAGAGCGTTTCTTGGAAAAATGGTGAACTGTATCATCAGTTATTCGCAAATAGTACGTTTCATATCATCGAAAAAGGATACCACGCGCCGTTTCGTCAGGAACCAATCGAGTTTATGGAATATGTACAAGCGTTTTTCGCGAAGCATCCACAATAAAAATTTTAAGCATAAATCTACTTCTTTCCTCATACAGTGAAACTAATAAGGCTTGTCTAAGGAAAGGAATGAAGTTGAGTGGAAACTTTACCATGGTGGGTGTATCTTGTAATTGTTGGGATTGTACTAAGTGGCTACATGGTTTTATATACTTCAAAAAAAGAGCAAGAGATGGATAATGAGTTTATCGAAAAAGAAGGCGAAGTGTATATGAAGCGCTTAGAAGAAGAGCGCGAGAAACGTAATCAGGATAGTGATAAGGATTCAGTATTGCTTTAATAGAACTTTTGAAAGGCTATCATCTAGTAGAAATTTACATCTAGATGATAGCTTTTTTCTTTTTGGAGAGCATGTATACGAAATTCATCATGAACTTTTACTGATGGTATTTATATATTTTTTTTCTCATAAGAATGGAACTAGCGCGATATTTACTGGGGGGATTAACAATGCATAGGGATGAAACTACATTACATCCTGATACGGGTGTTACGTCTGTAATGTTTGTTGAACGTTCATTAAATGAAATTCGTTTTTGGTCTAGAATCATGAAGGAGCATTCTTTTTTTCTTCGCTTGGGGTTTAGATGCGAGGATACCCAACTAATCGAAGAGGCGAATCAATTTTATCGATTGTTTGAACATATCGAGCAAATAGCGTATTCCTATACAAATGAAACAGATCCTGAGCAAATCAAAAGGTTTAATGCAGAAGTACAACAAGCCGCAACTAATATTTGGGGATTTAAACGAAAAATTTTAGGGTTGATTCTCACATGTAAATTGCCAGGACAAAATAACTTTCCATTGTTAGTTGACCATACAAGTAGGGAAGCTGATTATTTTAGAAAACGTTTAATGGAATTAAACGAAGGTAAATTAGATGCTCTTCCTGATGCTATTATTAAAGAAAATGTTTTCTTTTTAAGGATTATGGCAGACCATGCTAAATTTATTGGCCATCTTCTTGATCCATCGGAAAGAAAGCTTGTAGATACAGCACGGAATTTTAGCAATGATTTTGATGAATTGATGTATCAAGCAATTGACTTAGAATCTATGAAACCACAATCCAAAACAGTCCCTCTTTTAGATCAATTTTTAGATCAAAATCGTGTGTCGGTTACATCTCTTCGGGATTTTAAGAAAACCGCACGTGATTTAATTGAGCAATGTAAAATAAAGAGTATCATTCATCCATTATTAGCAGACCACGTTTTTCGTGAAGCTGATAGATTTCTTGAAATTATTGATATGTTTGATGCTCATCTTACAAATATTCAATCACAACCTAGATATTAGAAGATAAGGAAAGATAATATTTTGCTTTCGGCTGAGAAGTTAACAATGTATTGTTAGCTTCTTTTCTTTTTGATGAAAAGGTTTAAAAATGAAACTTTGCGTTATTCTTTCTTGAGACTGATAAGTAGGAATGGAGTATTTTTATTTATTACAAAAATCGTTGTATGGATGTTAAATAAATTTGCCGGAGCGAGCATTACAATTATAGTGGATGCACCATATGTGATGAATTTTTTACCTCTCATATTAATGGTTATAGGTGGTATGGGATCTGATAAGTTGAAGAAAATATATAAATAGAAGAAAGATTTGAAAGAAATCCCCTACACTAGCTGTTCTTTTCACTCAAATTGTGTACTATAAAGGATAGGATGACATAAAGAAGGGAACATATAGAATGGAATTTCATGAACAAAAGATTTTGCCGGCAGTGAGGCAAATTAAAGATTTGGAAAAGCTATTACATAGTTCGTATGAGTATATCGTTATTTTAGATATTCATGTCGGTCAATTGAAGAGTGTTATATCACTTGCGAAGCAATATTGTAAAAAGGTGTTTTTACATGTGGATTTAATTCATGGCTTACAGAGTGATGGGCATGCGACGGAATATTTATGCCAAGAATTTAGACCGTATGGATTACTTTCTACAAAGGCGAGCGTCATTATGAAGGCGAAGCAAAAAGGCGTTGTGGCAATACAGCGTATTTTTTTAATCGATTCTAGCGCAATGGAGAAGAGTTGCAATCTTTTAGAAAAGACGAAGCCGGATTATATTGAGGTGCTTCCAGGAGCAATGACGGATGTTATTGCTGAAGTGAAAGAGCGTACTGGTGTACCGATTTTAGCAGGTGGTTTTATTCGTACTGTAGAAGATGTGGAAAGAGCTTTAAACGCTGGTGCGACAGCAATTACGACATCCAAACGCGAACTATGGAAACATTACCAAAAAAAGTGACGAAAATGTGAATTTTTTCGTTGACACCGCTTTCATTTACGGTTAACATTATAGACAAGTTAATAAACGTGACGGAGAAAAGTAGAGATCCACATTTCATTGTTTCTATATAAATTTATATAGAAGCGTGCAAAGCTGTGGGTCTTTTTCTTTTGACAAAAACGAATGGCCATTCATTTTACCTCTATCACATTTGGAAGCGTTTAAATTGATTGTGGAGGGATACTATGTCAGCATTTTTAGGAGAGTTAATAGGGACTGCGTTGTTAATCGTACTTGGTGGCGGCGTTTGTGCTGGTGTAAGTTTAAAGAAGTCGTTTGCGAAAGATTCTGGTTGGATTGTTATTACAATGGGCTGGGGCTTAGCGGTAGCGGTTGCAGCGTACGCGGTTGGATCAATTAGTGGGGCACATTTGAATCCAGCTTTAACGATAGGATTAGCATTTAAGGGAGCGTTCCCATGGAGTGACGTACCTGGTTATATCGCAGCACAAATGATTGGGGCAATTATTGGGGCAGTTATCGTATATTTACATTACTTACCACACTGGAAAGAAACAGAAGATCCAGGAACAAAGTTAGGCGTATTTGCAACAGGTCCAGCAATTCCTAACACATTTGCAAACCTTTTAAGTGAAATGATTGGAACATTCGTTTTAGTATTTGGTATATTAGCAATTGGAGCAAATAAATTTGCAGATGGTTTAAATCCATTTATCGTAGGTTTCTTAATTGTAAGTATTGGTTTATCATTAGGTGGAACAACAGGATACGCGATTAACCCGGCTCGTGATTTAGGTCCGCGTATCGCACACTTCTTCCTTCCGATTGCAGGAAAGGGCGGTTCAAACTGGAAGTATGCATGGATTCCAGTAGTTGGTCCGATTTTAGGTGGATCACTTGCAGGATTATTCCATCAAGTTGTATTTGAAGGAAAACAAAATGCAGCACTTATTTATGTGATTATTGCAACTGTGATTGTACTAGCAATCTCTTATATGACAAGTAAAAAAAGTGGAAGCAATACAAATAGTAGAAAAGTAGCATAAGGGGGAAACCGATATGAAAAAATATATTCTTTCATTAGACCAAGGAACAACTAGCTCACGCGCAATTCTGTTCAATAAAAAAGGTGAAATTGTTCATTCAGCTCAAAAAGAGTTTACACAACATTTTCCAAAGCCAGGTTGGGTAGAGCATAACGCACAAGAAATTTGGGGGTCTATTTTAGCAGTTATTGCAACTTGCTTAAGCGAAGCAGATGTAAAACCAGAACAAATCGCTGGTATCGGTATTACGAACCAACGTGAAACAGCGGTTGTATGGGATAAAACAACAGGCAAACCAATTTACAACGCAATCGTATGGCAATCTCGCCAAACAGCTGAAATTTGTGATGAGTTAAAAGAAAAAGGTTATAGCGAAATGGTTCGCGAAAAAACAGGTCTTTTAATTGACGCATACTTCTCTGGTACGAAAGTAAAATGGATTTTAGATAACGTTGAAGGTGCAAGAGAAAAAGCAGAAAACGGCGATCTATTATTCGGAACAATTGATACGTGGCTTGTATGGAAACTATCTGGTGGTAAAGCGCACGTAACGGATTACTCAAATGCATCACGTACATTAATGTTTAACATTCACGACTTACAGTGGGATGATGAGCTTCTAGACATGTTAACAGTACCAAAGAGCATGCTTCCAGAAGTACGTCCATCATCTGAAGTTTATGCTGAAACAATTGATTATCACTTCTTCGGTCAAAATGTACCAATCGCAGGTGTAGCTGGTGACCAACAAGCAGCATTATTTGGACAAGCTTGTTTCGGTGAAGGTATGGCGAAAAATACTTATGGAACTGGTTGCTTCATGTTAATGAACACAGGTGAAAAAGCAGTAGCTTCTGAGCATGGCCTATTAACAACAATTGCATGGGGAATAGATGGTAAAGTAAACTACGCATTAGAAGGAAGTATTTTCGTAGCAGGTTCTGCAATTCAATGGTTACGTGACGGAATGCGCATGTTTAAAGATGCAAGTGAGAGTGAAGTGTATGCTTCTCGCGTTGAATCAACTGACGGTGTATACGTTGTACCAGCATTCGTAGGATTAGGTACACCTTACTGGGATAGTGAAGTACGTGGCGCTATGTTTGGTGTAACACGCGGTACGACGAAAGAGCATTTCATTCGTGCAACATTAGAATCTTTAGCTTACCAAACGAAAGATGTATTATGCGCAATGGAAGCAGATTCAGGTATTGAACTGAAAACATTACGCGTTGATGGCGGAGCAGTTAAAAATAACTTCTTAATGAAGTTCCAAAGTGATATTTTAGACGTTCCTGTAGAGCGTCCAGTGATCAACGAAACAACGGCTCTAGGTGCAGCATACTTAGCTGGTCTTGCGGTTGGATATTGGAAAAACCAAGATGAAATTAAATCACAGTGGCATATGGACAAACGCTTTGAACCAACAATGGAAGCGGAAACAAGCGAAGAGCTATATGCTGGATGGAAAAAAGCAATTGAAGCAACAAAAGCTTTCAAATAATCATAAACAGTGTTATAATGGTGACAAGTTAATAATTCGGTAGGAGATTTGGAGAGACCACAACACGCTATAGAGGCGAAATCTATAGCGGAGTTTGTGGTCTCTTTTTTCGTTATCAAAGGGAGGAATTACCATGAAATTTTCAAGTAAACAACGTAAAGACGTATTAAACGGAGTAAATAAACAAGAATTAGATGTGATCGTAATTGGTGGAGGTATTACTGGTTCTGGTATTGCATTAGATGGAGCAACACGCGGGTTATCAACAATTGTGTTTGAAATGCAGGACTTTGCAGCAGGTACATCAAGTCGTTCAACGAAGCTTGTACACGGTGGTCTACGTTATTTAAAACAACTTGAAGTGAAAATGGTAGCAGAGGTGGGGAAAGAGCGTGCGATCGTATATGAGAACGGTCCCCATGTAACAACACCAGAGTGGATGTTACTTCCGTTCCATACAGGCGGTACGTTCGGATCATTTAGTACATCAATTGGTCTTCGTGTGTACGACTTCTTAGCAGGTGTAAAACGAAGCGAGCGCAGAAAAATGTTTAACCGTGAAGAAACGCTGAAGAAAGAGCCTCTTGTAAAACAAGAAGGATTAAAAGGCGGCGGTTACTACGTAGAATATCGTACAGACGATGCTCGTCTTACAATTGAAGTAATGAAAGAAGCAATTGAACACGGCGCAAAAGCTGTTAACTACGCAAAAGTAGACAGTTTCTTATATAAAGATGGAAAAGTATGTGGTGTACGTGTAATCGATTTACTAGACGGAGAAGTATATGAAGTTTACGGTAAGAAAATTGTAAACGCAGCGGGTCCTTGGGTAGATACACTTCGTGAAAAAGATAACTCGAAAAAAGGAAAAGTACTTCAGTTATCAAAAGGTGTTCACTTAGTAATTGACCAAAAACGTTTCCCATTAGGGCAAGCGATTTACTTCGATACACCAGATAAACGTATGGTATTCGCGATTCCTCGCGGCGGAAAAACATACGTAGGTACAACAGATACGTTCTATGATAAAGACGCAGCTGTACCACAAATGACAACGGAAGATCGCACATATATCATTAATGCGATTAACTACATGTTCCCAAGCGTAAAAATTACGGAGAAAGACATCGAATCAAGCTGGGCTGGTGTACGTCCGTTAATTTACGAAGAAGGTAAGAGCGCATCTGAAATTTCTCGTAAAGATGAGATTTGGACTTCTGAATCTGGTTTAATTACAATCGCAGGTGGTAAATTAACAGGATACCGCAAAATGGCTGAAATGGTAGTAGACTATGTAACGAACTTACTACAAAAAGAAGGTCATAGTGCATATCCGAAGAGCGATACGAAACATATGCCAATCTCTGGTGGACACGTAAGTGGTTCACACGGATTCCCAGCATTCGTTGCGAAAAAAGCAGGCGAAGGTACGAAATACGGTTTAACGAAAGCGCAAGCAGAAGAATTCGCGAAATTCTACGGCTCTAACGTAGACGTACTGTTCGACTTAGCGAAAAAACATAAAGATGAAGCGAAAGAATACAACATGCCGCTTGACGTTCTAATCCCGCTTGTATACGCAATGGATTACGAAATGACAGCAAAGCCAGTTGACTTCTTCGTACGCCGCAGAGGCGCTGTATTCTTCAACATCCACTGGGTATACGAGTGGAAAGAAGCAGTAATCAACTACATGGCTGCGAAACTAGGCTGGAGCAAAGAAGAGCAAATGAAATACACAGCAGAACTAGAAAAAGCACTAAGGGACGCTGTCATTCCTGTAGATCAACAAGAGCAAGCAGCTGCGTTAGCATAAAATAGAGAACCACCTGAAGGGGAGCCTTTCAGGTGGTTTTTATCTTGACTAAAAATAAATAGAATGTGTTACAATGATGATAGAGTATATAGTATGAATTTTGCATAAAATAAAGAAGACAGAAGTCTGAGAAACTTCTGCCTTGTGTAACCTAACTTGCTATTGTGGTGGTAGTAGGTGCGGTTATAAGACAATTACATTAACGTTTTAGCCGAGAACCGCCCTTACCTTTTCCACGAAGCAGGGTGGTTCTCGCTTTTTTGTATACAGAAATTAGCCACGGACCGACGTATCTTCTACCGATGACAACGCCAGCTCCGGTTAGGATACCGTACACTAATTTAGTTACAAACATCGCGATCATTTTATCACCTCCCCCTTTTTTCAAAATGGAAGAGATGATTACCACACCTACTAGTTATAGCGCTATTAAGTTACGTATTAATTGTATTATGTTTTAAAATAGGGAACAAGGCGTATGGATGAAAATTCCTGTCTTCAAGCAGAGCGTTAGTGCGTGGGGACAATAAGCAAATAAACATTCATAAAAAACGGTATGGGCATTGCCAGCCGTATTTTTTTTTATGATTTTATAAAACTTTTCCATACAGTGCGTCGTCTAATATATGGGAAGGAGGAAATGATGTGGATGAATTAACGGTAGAAGCGTTTGAAATAGAAGATAAGGAACTCCTTATCGATGAAATAATGAACAAGTATGGACAAGAAGTCCTGCAGCTTGTGTATTCATATGTAAATAATAAAGAGGTTGCGGAAGATGTAACGCAAGATATATTTGTGAAATGCTATAAATCTCTTCATACATACAAAGGGAAGTCGAATGTGAAAACGTGGTTATGGAGAATTGCGATTAATCAATGTAAGGACTATATAAAAAGTTGGTATAACAAAAAGGTGATTGTGACAGAGGATGAATTTGCTTATATGGGGGTTCAAAATAATAGTGTCGAACAAACTGTTATTCAAAATGCGGAGGACCGTGAGTTGGCTTCTGCGGTAATGAATTTACCGATAAAATATCGAGAAGTCATTTATCTATTTTATTATGAAGAGTTATCAATTAAAGAGATTGCTATGGTAATAGAAGTGAAGGAAAACACGATAAAAACAAGGCTGAAAAAAGCGAAGGAGCTTTTGAAGAAAGGATTGGAGGAATAATCAAATGGAAGATCGATTAAAAGGCTTGCGAAAATCAATGGAGAATACAACGTTTAAACATTTGAGTTTTTCTGATCAACATCGAAAGCAGGTGCGCGAAAAAATCAAGCAATCGTCCGAAAGGGAAGAAGATATCCTTTTAGCAGTGTTACAACTTCTTATGAATGAAAAAACAGGTTATGAATTGATGCAGTTACTACGAGGAAGAGGGATTCAAAAATTCGAAGGTAATGAAGGGTCTCTATACACTTTATTACATCGTCTAGAACAGAATCGCTTTATCCAATCTAGCTGGGATCACGCGGGAGCTAAATATTATCAATTAAATGATAAAGGAAATAAGATGCTGCGAAAGGCAGAGAAGAATTCTACAAAGGCACGATTTATATTAAAAGGCTTAGTACAGGAGTGAGAAAAAATTGAACAAAAAAGGGGAGCGTTTTTTAAAAGAAGTTACGAACCATATTAAATCAAAAGAAGCGAAGGGCCTGGTAGCGGCGGAACTAGACTTTCACTTGAAACAGGCGAAGAATATGTGGATAGAGAAAGGCTTAAGCGAGGAAGTTGCTGAAGATAAGGCTGTTGAACAAATGGGAAGTCCGGTCAAACTTGGCCGGGAACTTAACAAACTACATAAGCCAAAGGTTGATTGGTTCTTAATTGGTTTATTAGTGGCTGCGATGGGGTTAGGGTTTTTGCCGGTTATAGCCTTTGGATATATGAATGATTTACTACTAAATAAAGTGATTTTTGTAATTCTCGGCATTGCAACAGCTATTGGAATGATGCTGCTTGATTACCGGAAGCTAGAAAGAATCGGGTGGCTGTTTTATACAACCGGAGTACTTATCTTGTTAATGATAAAGTGTTTTCCTACTGCTTTTTTGACTGGAGAGCCATTAATAAAAATTGGTTCTATCACAATTGACTGTCTAATGACAATACCATTCTTCCTTCTAGCCTGGGCTTCTTTTTTCAATAACAGTAGATTAAAGTTTATACATCTTCTCATGTTGTATTTATTTTCTTTATATTTATTTCTAACTACATCAACTCTTTTACCGCTGTTCATCTATATCACGATGGTATTTGTTATGCTTTGGTGGAGTAAGTTAGGAAAGAAAACGGCATGGCTCATTACAATGTTACCAATTTGTTTCTTTATTATTAGGGATTTACTTTCCTGGTCTGCCGTAAAAGAATACCGGATAGCTAGAATTTTAGGGTTTTTAAACCCAGAGCATGATCAATGGTATTTACGTTTAAAAGAGGCAATGGCATCAGCAGGTTGGTTTGGTACATATGGAAATATAAAGTCTATCCCTGCTACTCATACTGATTTTGTATTTGCAAGTTTGACTTACTATTATGGATATGTGCTTGCGTTAGTTCTTGTCTTGATTCTTTCTCTTTTTGCAGTAAGAATAATGACCATATCTTATAAAATAGACGATCGATATGGTAAATTGCTGCTCGTTGGTGGAGTAACTCTTTTTGTATTCCATTTCATTTATAATGTGGGCATGATTTTAGGATTATTACCACGTGTTTCTATATCATTACCTTTTATTAGTTATGGATTAGTACCAACTCTGTTTCACGCATTTATAATGGGTATTGTGCTAAGTGTATATAGGCGTAAAGATATTCCAGCGAGAAAGTCAGCTTAAAAAATAAACCACCCGTTCCCTATATTCTTTAGGGGATAGGTGGTTTTATTTGCGAACTTAACAATTTTTTTCATTTTCAACTTCTCCGCATGAATCTAGAATTTGCTTATCTTTTATTAATTGTAATAGAAGTTCCAAAAACTGTTCATGTTGCTCTAATGTGAGGTTCTTTAGAATATTGTCTGCGACCTTGTCCTAGAAAGTGAGTGCCGCATTCTTCATATTGGATTGCGCGCATTCAGTAAGTTGAATTAATGTAGCTCGACGGTCGGTTGGATCTGGTATATGAATTAGAAGTTTCTCTTGTTCGAATGCATCAACAAAATCGGTAACTGTACGCGCTTTGCCTCCTAATTTAGTGGTTAATGCATTAGGCTGTTTTCAGAAAAGGTGGATAGCACGCGTAGCCTAGGCCCCGTTGGACGATAAGGTGTGTTAAGGGATAACAATTGAAATTGAAAGAGCTATTATTGGATCTTAGTGCATGCAAGTATCCAATGTTTACTCTAATAACAATTTTATTGACGATAATAATGATGACGATGTTCTCCACAATGACGTTACTGCCATTTTTATTTCAAGTCTAGATGATAAATAAATTTTGATATATAGTTATATAACTTATTTTGTATAAATTATCATTAGAGATATGCATAATTGCATTATTTTTAGTGTTAAAATCAATATATTAAACTTATATAATATATAAAGTTACTAGTTAGGAGGGATTATTTGAAACAGAATAGCAAGATTTTATATTGTTTTATCCTTATATTCATTATTCAAACATTGATAGTAGGGAATATGACTTTTTTTGAAGTTGAAAAATTATCTATAAAAAAATTAATATTATTTACTTTTTGTGTATTAGGATTAGTGATTTCTATAATTATTCTTTTATATAGAAAATTTAAGAAGTGTAAATAATATAGAGCAAGTAATCTTATTTACACTTTAATACGATTTTAAATATATACGTTTAATATTTATGGGGAGGTTCTTGGGCGAACGCATCTGTTGGTGCCGGCACAGGAGCATCTGTTGCTGTAGCGGCAGTCGGTGGATGCCTTGGATATGATGGGGAATTTATGAGTTTATAGGAATTATAGTGACAATTATAAAAGTGTATCAGGATGGGAGGGGAGAGGTGATAGCAACTCTTCTTCTTTAATTTTAAAGGTGTAAATCCTGCACAAAAAAGAAACACCTTGATTGTTATCAAGGTGTAATAAGCTCAAAACTCTCCGAATCAGCCCCAAGTATAAAAGGACTAACTTCGCCAACGCTATAAAGTTGTAATTCATGCATCGCGCGTGTACAAGCAGTGTAGAATAATCGACGAACGCTCTCATCACTGTACACATCTTTAGAAGCATCGTAAATAATAACAGCGTCAAATTCGATACCTTTCGCTAAGTAAGCAGGAATCACGACAATGCCTTGCTCATACTCGGCAGAGTTACTCTTCACGAGTTTAATATTCTCGATAGGACTAATTGCTTCGTAAGCAGCGGCACTTTCAGCTGCAGATTTACATATAATTGCGATCGTATTGTGCTGTTGTTTTTGTAGTTCAGCAATTTTGGCAGTAATATGTTCGTGTAGTTCGCTGTCATTTGATACTTTCGTGACTGTAGGTTTCTCGCCGTCACGTTCAAAGGCGTGAATGTTCTTTCCTTCCGGTACGAGAGCACGTGTAAATTCAATGATCGGTTTTGTTGAGCGATAGCTACGAGTTAAGTTAATGCCGTTCGTTTCATCTGGCCCGTATAAGCTAGTGAGCGTATTGAAATTCACTGTTTCACTCGCATGGGCAAATATCGCTTGGTTAAAGTCCCCGAGTACCGTCATTCTTGCAGCAGGGAAGAGGCGTTTTAAAAACTCGAATTGAAACGGCGAATAATCTTGCGCTTCATCTACGAGTACGTGTTTAATCGATCTGTTCGTTTGGAAGCCTTCAATTAATTCTTTTAAAAGTAAAAATGGAGTCGCATCCTCGTAATATAGCTTTCCTTCATCAAGCATGTTTACTGTTAATGAGCAAATGTCATCCCACTCTTTCGGTTTTTCCCCAGGAACCCATGATGCATCTGTGAAGAGCTGTTTATATATGCCTGTGAAATTGATGAAACGCAATGTTTGAACGCCTTTACGAAGTGGCTTCATTTTTTTACGGACAATCATACGCCCAAGTACTCTTGTTTCTTTCTCAAAGTCTTGAAAGGAGTTGTCGTCAAACTCGCCTTTTTTCTGTAAATATTTATAAGCCTTTTGGTATTCATCTTTACTAAGTAATTCAATTTCCTCTTCTACCCAAGGCTTTTTCAGTTCTGCTTTTTCAAGTGCATCTATTTGTTTATTTAGCCAATCCGTTAACTTTTCAATTCTATTATTGAAACGAAGGGAGGAGTCTGTATTGTAAAATTGCTCTGTAATTTCTTTAGCTGAGGCGATTAGTTTCCCTCTAAATTTCATTCCTCTAAATAGCATACCTGAAGATTCAAGAGATTGTCTGTACGCTCTAATCATCTCGAAAAATTGAGTAGATGCTTTAAATCGGATGCTCGCATTTCTCGTTTTATAGGTAGGGCTATTCGTTTCAGTTAACATATATTCCAATTGCTCATAAGGGTCTTCAACATCAAATGACTTACTTAGTCTATGATTTAAATACTCTTGGAATGTAACTTGCTGCATATTTTCTTCACCAAGTTCAGGTAGTACGTTAGAAACGTAGCTATTGAACATAGAGTTAGGGGAGAAGAGAATAATTTGATCCGCTTTTAGCCATTCGCGATATTTATATAGTAAGTAGGCGATTCGCTGAAGGGCAGCAGATGTTTTACCACTACCAGCAGCTCCTTGAACGATAAGGAGGCGGCCTTCATCGTGACGGATAATTTCATTTTGCTCACGCTGAATCGTAGCGACGATACTTTGCATATGTTTGTTCGTACCTTTTCCGAGTGCTTGTTGCAAGATTTCATCGCCAATTGTAAGGCTCGTATCGAACATAGAATCAATCTCGCCATTTTGAATAATGTATTGTAATTTTTTCTCCACATTACCGTGGATTACGCCTCCTGGTGTACTGTACTCAGCTGGTCCTGGTGGATAATCGTAGTATACACTCGAAATAGGTGCGCGCCAGTCATATATAAGAAAGTTTTCTCCGCTAGCATCCGTAAGTGTAGCAACACCGATATAAATTTGATCCGCAGCAGATTCTCCTTCTTCTTTGAAATCAATTCGCCCAAAGTAAGGTGCTTTATGCATGCGTCTTAATGCGGCAAGTCGATTAAAGGTGTGCTTATGGGTAATTTGTGTGACAGCTAGTGACTGGGCTTGTTGTCTTAAGTTGATAACTGTTTCAAGATAATCATCAAAAGTATCAGTATTCACTTTCACGTCATCCCAAAAGTGTTTACGAATATTGATTACTTCTGCCCGGCGTCTGCCAGTTTCGTTTTCCAGTTTATCAATTTGCTGCGTAATCGTTTCGATTACGGTATCCAATCGTTTTTGCTCTTGATCAAGTTTTTTGTTCATACGGTAGCACTCCTTTAAAAGTGAAAAATAGAGGTTGACTGAAGATGTTTTTTGGTGTAAAATTAAGATAAGGATAAATACGTTCTTTGTATTTTTATAAACGTGTTTCTGTACTAATTTAACATACTTTTTTCATTTAATCAATGATAATAAGATAAACCTTGGTTCTGCGTGGCGTGGATCAAGGTTTTTTTGTGTTTTTCTTTAAGGAAGAATTGCAATTTTATTGAGGAGAATGTAAGTAAAGCAAAGAAGAAAATCAGGAATAGGGGGATACTGATGCGAAAATATTTTGAGGAAGCGCATCGTTTTTGTTCTCGTAATAGAAAGCAATTAGAAAAGGATGTTATATGTGGTTGTTTCTATTGTTTAGAAATTTTTCATCCAGAAAAAATTACAGAGTGGTGGGATGATGATAACACAGCAGTTTGTCCGCATTGCGGGATTGACTCTATTATAGGAGAAAATTCTGGATTTAAAATTACAGAAATGTTTTTAAGTGAAATGCATAAAAGATGGTTTTAGTTAAATGAATAACAAAATCAACTTTTGTTGACGAAGATTATGTAAATATATATAAGTAACTAAGATTTTACATTATCCATAAAACGAAAAAGACGTTATCTTTTCTGTAGAATCGGGAAGCAATTGTATAATTTCATTTACCGGGTCTGCACGTAATGTATCATGAGAAGAGAGCATACAAAAAAAGCTCGGGCCTAGGCCCAAGCTTCTTTCACTTCATTATTTCTTTTCGTCTTTTTTATCGTCAGCTTTTTTCTCTTCGAAAAGATCTTTCAAATCTTTATCGTCAACTTTTACGTCAGCTTTTTTGATTTCTTTCATCATAAGATCGTTCATGAATTCGCCGTCTTGTGCTTTCTTCTGAACGATTTCTTTTTTGATGTCAGCTTTTGATTGTTCAAATGATTTTTCTGGCTCTTTAATGTCTGTAACTTTAATGATGTGGTAACCGAATTGTGATTTTACAGGCTCGCTTACTTCATCTTTTTTCAGTTTATAAGCAGCATCTTCGAATTCTTTAACCATTTTGCCAGGTCCGAAGAATCCTAAGTCTCCACCTTTTTCTTTTGAACCAGTATCTTCAGAGTATTGTTTCGCTAACTCTTCGAAAGATTTACCTTGTCCAAGTTCTTCTTTAACCTTTTTCGCAGTAGCTTCATCTTTTACAAGAATGTGGCTTGCTTTAATTTCAGGTTTGTAGTTATCTTTTAATTCTTTATCAGTGATTGTTTTCTCGATAGCTTTTTCTTGAGCTAATTGAGCACGCACACCAGTTTTTAACGTTTCTTCTTTAATACCTTGTTGTTTTAATAGTGTATCGAATTGATCACCGTATTGTTTTTTCATTTCATCGAACTTTTTGTCTACTTCTTTGTCTTCAACTTTGTAGTTTTTAATAAGTACTTTTTCCATAACCATGTTGTTTAATACTTGTTTACCAGCTTGTGTCTTCATTTGAGTGTAGAACTCTTCTTTCGTAATGTCACCAGCTTTAGATGTAACGATTTTGTCTGATGATGATGATGATGTTCCACATGCTGATAATGCGATTACACTTGTTGCGGCTAAGGCAAGCATAGCTTTCTTCATTCGATAAACACTCCTACTATTATGTATTTTTAATTTATCCTACACCAATGAATTTTAGTTCATAAGAGCCCGATTAAGTCTCACTGATACTTTTGCTTTTTATATTGGTAAAGCGCGCTTAACAGGGCTTACCGAGGCTGAGGATAAAGTTAAGATGCGTGTCATTTATTTCATAGTATAAGCAATATGTACAAAATTTAATATATCATATTTCGACTCGATTTCATATTGATAAAGAAAAATTAACCAGTGTGTGTCAGATTTTGAAGGTGTTCCATATTGGGCGTATGCCGCATATACAGAATAGAGGAGGGGATGGGGATGAATTCTCAACTTATTTTATTGCTTGTACTGTTTATTTTATTGGTTATAGTAGGTATAATTTGCTTATAGAGGAAAAAAGTGAGGAAGGGGCTTTCCTTCCTCACTTTCCATGAAATATAATTTCTATATAACTAGAAATTAATAAAATTGTTATACATACATTAATAACCCGAAAGACACCGGGTTGGCGGCTCGCAGCTATTTGTTTTCGTTCACACAGTGTATGTGTCATGAAATTCGTGTAAAATATAACAAGAAGTGCGAATGCGACAAAAACAACTGTTATAAGTGTCATGAGGCGAGACCTCCTTTTGGCTAAAATACATATACTTTATATATTGTATCATACGATATTTTGTTCGTGTTATAAAATTCAGAAATAGAAGACCTTGTGTTAGAAAGTGAGGGAGAAAATGGACGTTGTTAGAAGATTAGAACAAGCTGAATACTACGTAGACCTACTGTTTAAAATGATTGATGAAGAAAAGTGTCCATTTTATTCTTTGGTCATCAAGAAAAAAGCTCGTAAAAAAGATATCGAACGTATACTAAAACTTTGTGAAATACTGAACGAGCAATATGTAGTGGAGAAAGCAGAGGGGCTTCTTTTGTTCGATGCACTGTTAGATCAATTTGAAAAAGCGCTTCCACATCAGCTCGAAGTATACGAAACTGCGGAAGCGCTAGAAAAACAAGGTTTATTTAAGCCGCTTATGAATGAATTCTTAAGCATGATTGCAAAAAATAAATAGATTATTTCTTAACTAACTTCTGATCAGATTCTGTAAAGTTCTCTTCAATATCTTCTAATGATTTCTCAAAAATATCGATGAAGTCTTGTCCGTAAATGTTACGCAAGATAGCGATAAGTTCGATATTTTCTGGGAACTTCCCATAAAAATTACGAAGTGCAAGAGCCCCATTAAACACTGAATTATTTTCAGGATCATACTCCTCCATTAAGCGAAGTAGTAATTCTTCCCCTTTGTCTGTAATTTCAATGTACGTATTTCGTTTATCATCTTCTTTTTTCGAGAATACAAGATAGCCGCGTTCTTCCAGCTTTTTCGAGAAGTTAAACGCCGTTGATACGTGCATAACTCCAAACTTAGCAATCTCAGAAATAGAAGCCCCTTTTAAATGATAAGCGATTGTTAAAATATGATGCTCATTAATGTTTAAATCGTAAGGCTTAATCCACATTTGCCAATCTTTCTCTACACATTTCCATAACGCTTTCGATAATTGAGCAATGCGTTGGCTGAAAATCATCGCTTCTTTTACCGAGTAATCTTTTTCTCCACTTTTCATTTACTCACCCACTTTAACATTCTTTTTCATTACTATCTATTATGCCAGTAAAATAAAAATTAATAAAGTCTTTTTGTGAGAATTGTGAAAATTTTTCGGAAAAATGACATTCTATACAAATCATGCATAACTATTGAAGCGTTTTATGAGTCGTGAATACATGTGTTGTCCATACATGTTAAGTGATAACATATATTGTAAATGCATAAAAACACGGCATATCTATGTGATATGCCGTGTTAAGGTCAATTTATATAAAAAATATTTGTTATATGCAAAAAACTAAGCAGGAATTTGTTTACGCTTTTTCCGGAACAGCTTCTTGTAGTTTCTCAATTGATTTTTGAATGTCCAAAATCTCTTGCTCAATATGTCGTTTGTTTTGAGAAATATCTTGCTTCCAGTTAGAAAGCGTATCGTGCATATCGTTTTTTAATTCTTGAAACACTTCTTTACCTTCTGAAGCAGTTTCAACGATTTGACGTTTTAATAATTTTGTATCAGCTGTAATATCAGCTAAAGTCTTTTTAATATCATTTCCTTTTTCTTTTAACTTACCGCGCATGTCTTTGCCAGAAGAAGGAGTAGAGAAAAGAACGGCTAGTCCAGCAACTGCTCCGCCGCAAATGACACCTGTAATAAAGGATTTAGCTTTTGACATAAAAGGAGACCTCCTTATTTTTTGTTCGTATTCATGATGTGAAAAAATATGCATATCTTTAAGACGAGGGAAAGAAAAGTGTGCGGTGCACATTCCCCGGCATCTTGAGTGGAGAAACAAGCCGTGCAATATTTAATCACTTTAGGAAAGTGGCTTGTTATGTATTACTTCTTATTATAGTGTCACTATTTCACACTATTTGCAATTGTACTTGCGATGTTTTGTAAATTTTCCATTGTATATTCATTTTGATGTGATTTCCAAACAGCACCGAAACCATCGTTTTCACCGTAGCGTGGAATTAAATGAAGGTGGAAGTGGAACACAGTTTGTCCAGCTTTCTCGCCGTTATTGTTAAGTAGGTTAAAGCCAACTGGATTAAACTCTGCTTTAATCGCATTTGCGATTTTCGGAACGACAGAAAAAATGTGTGATGCGATTTCTGGCGTTAACGCAAAAATGTCTTGTTTGTGAACTTTTGGAATAACAAGAGTATGCCCTTTTGTTACTTGACTAATATCTAAAAATGCAAGCACATGTTCATCTTCGTATACTTTTGAGCAAGGGATTTGCCCGTCAATAATTTTACAAAAAATACAATTGTCTGCTGTATGATTCATTGATCTCATCCTTTCAAATAGCCTTAGCCGTATTTTATCATAATTACATAAGAGAACAAACACGAAAAACAGGAAGCTGACTCAGCTTCCTGTTTTCTGAAGAGGGATTGAAAAAGCATTATCGTAATTTACGTTTCGCAGACACCTCATTTATTTAAGAAATGCACGGTAAATCGGCTAAAGTTTCTGCCGTAGACACCCCATTTTCAAGTGAAATGAATTGCAATCTTTCATAAAAGGAAATTGTTTATTTTTAAAACAGTATATGCTCTTTCAGAGACACCCCGTTTCTAAAATGAAACAAATGATCTGGTTATGTGTAAATTTCTTTGTCCAATATGGACACCCCATTTCATGATGACTTCACTATGTTGTTGTACTCATCAATTGGTGGTCGCTTTTTCAATGTGTTCCTTCTTCACTAATTATGATGTCCGCTTTCGGGAAAATATATGCTACAAATTTTAATTTTTTTTTAAGACATCGATACTATGTAGTATAGCGCCATTTTTGGTAAGATGAATATAGAATGAATACTAATGAAGAAAGTGGTGTCGTATGAACGAGTTATTGCGTGTAGAAAATGTTACAGGAGGATATACGAAACGACCTGTACTAAAAGATGTTTCGTTCTCTGTTAATAAAGGCGAACTTGTCGGCTTAATCGGTTTAAATGGAGCGGGTAAAAGTACGACGATTAAACATATTATCGGTTTAATGGAACCGAAAAAAGGAACTGTCACAATTAATGGGAAAACAATTCGTGATGATATGACAGCGTACCGTTCTAGTTTTTCGTTCATCCCAGAAACACCAGTATTATATGACGAGCTAACGCTAGAAGAACATTTGAAGTTAACAGCGATGGCGTACGGTGTCGATGAAAAACAATATGAAGAACGTGTAGGACAACTATTACAAGAATTTCGTATGAAAAATCGTTTGAAATGGTTTCCGTCTCATTTCTCAAAAGGGATGAAACAAAAAGTCATGATTATGAGTGCGTTTCTAGTGGAACCATCTCTTTACATTGTGGACGAACCTTTCGTTGGGCTCGATCCGTTAGCGATTCAATCACTTCTCCAAATGATGGATCAAATGAAAAAGAGCGGTGCAGGTATTTTAATGAGTACACATATTTTAGCGACGGCAGAGCGTTATTGTGATTCGTTCATTATTCTGCATCAAGGCGAAGTGAGAGCGAAGGGGACATTATCTGAACTGCAATCACAGTTTAATATGCCAGGTGCAACGTTAGATGATATTTATATTGCATTAACGAAGGAAGAAGATTATGAATAGCACAGCATTATGGAAAGAACGATTTCGTCACTTTCTAAAAGAAGTTCGTACATATAGTAAATACGTATTTAATGATCATTTGAAATTTATTTTCGTATTCATCATCGGCGCAGGAGCGTATTATTACCAGCAATGGTTACAAACGTTAACACCTTCGTTTCAGGCGGCCCTCGTTATGGCAGTGTTACTTGGACTCGTATTAACGGCCGGATCAATTCAAACGTTATTAAAAGAAGCAGATCTCGTTTACTTACTACCAGTGGAAGAAAAGTTAAAACCTTATTTCACAAAGGCATTTCTCTTTACGTTTATGATTCAGTTATACATAATCGCCATCGTAGCGGCAGCGCTTGCCCCGTTATACTTCCAGCAAATGAAGCAAACAGGAGCGGTTTACATATGGATTGTACTCGCGTTTGTCATTGTAAAAGCGTGGAACTTATTTGTCGCATGGGAGAAATCATTTTTAACAGACCAAAATATACAAAGAGCCGATTGGTTCATTCGTTTTATTTTAAACGGCTTATTTGTGTACTTCCTTGTAGAGCGTACGTCCGTTATGTTTATTGGTGGAATCGTCCTTCTTATGGTGTTATACCTTGCGATCATGCATCAAATGGTGAAGGGAAAGCCGCTAAACTGGGAGTATTTAATTTCTGAAGAAGGTAAGAAGATGATGCTGCTGTACCGCATCGCGAATATGTTCGTTGATGTACCAGCATTAAAAGAGAGAGTATCCCGCAAGAAATGGCTCGACTTCATTCTTTCGATGATCGGTGAAAAGCGTACATATTTATACTTATATACGAGAACGTTTTTACGATCTGGTAACTATTTCGGTTTATATGTGCGCTTGCTCGCTCTTGGCGGAATTATTCTTTACTTCATTCCGTTTTTATATGGACGATTTATCGTAAGTCTTATTTTCTTATACTTAATCGGTTATCAGCTATTAACTTTATGGAAGCATCACCGTATGAAAATTTGGCTTGATTTGTACCCAGTAGGCGGAGAAGAGAAGAAGAAAGATTTTCTTACTTTACTAAATGCAATTCTCATTATCGGTAGCATTGTATTTACAGTTATATTCGCCCTTGCGACGAAAGATTTCATGATGACGGGAATTTTATTAGTCGTAAGCATAGTATTTAGTATCGGTTTCGTTTATCAATACGGGGCGAAACGTATTGAGCGTTTAAATTGAAGGGAATGAACCTATGATTACATACGAAGAGAAGGTTATAAAAGAATTGGAGCAGTGGAAAGCTACATTCATGAAAGATTCTTCTATGATGACACGGTTCTCAAAGAAAGTGCAGACGAAAGTACAACAGCTTATTCCGGCGAAAGTGCAAAAAGTATTAACAGAAACGATTCGGATGATGGTGCAGACGATTAGTGCCGGATCAAACTTTATAAAGCCGAAATTAAAAGAGACGAACTGGTCATTGCAAAGAAGAGACGATGAAGTGCGTAAAAAAATGGATGAGTACAAAAAAATAGCAGCGGCAGAAGGGGCTGGGACGGGAGCAGGTGGTATTCTCCTTGGCCTTGCTGATTTTCCGCTTTTACTCGGAATAAAAATTAAATTTTTATTCGATGCAGCAACATTGTACGGATTTGATACGAGCAACAAAGAAGAGCGTCTTTTTATCCTTCACGTCTTTCAGCTTGCCTTTTCAAGTGACGACCACCGAAAAGAAATATGGAAAGCAATTGAAACATGGGATACAGAAAAAGAAAATCATATGGACTGGGAAAAGTTCCAAACAGAGTACCGAGACTATATCGATTTAGCCAAAATGCTTCAGCTCGTACCAATAATCGGTGCCCCAGTCGGCGCATATGCGAACTATCAATTACTGCAAAGACTCGGAGAAGTGACGATGAATTGTTATCGTATGCGATTGCTGAATAAGAATTAAAAAGAAAGCACCCTAAATGTGTAATTTAGGGTGCTTTTTGTTATTTTCATTCATATTTTCCATATTTTTGAAGATAATATACAAATAGAGTTACTTGAGCTTACTTTACTGTATTTAGGGGTGCAAATATGAAAGTATCAATATTTATCACTTGTGTGGCAGATGTTTTTTATCCAGAAGTCGGAAGAGATGTTGTCGAAATTCTTGAAGATTTAGGGTGTGAAGTTGATTTTCCGAAAAGCCAAACTTGCTGCGGACAACCTGCCTATAATAGCGGGTATGTGAAAGAAACAAAAACAGCTGCAAAACATATGATTGAAGTCTTTGCTAGTTCAGAATATGTTGTGGCACCATCGGGTTCGTGCGCGATGATGGTTCATGAGTTTTCTACCTTATTTTCTGACAGTGAAGCGGAGTGGAAGAAAAAAGCGAATGAGCTTGCGAATAAGACGTATGAATTTACACAATTTCTCGTTGAAGTATTAGGGAAAGAAGACTTAGGTGCGAAGCTTCATAAAAAAGCTACGGTTCATACATCTTGTCATATGAGCCGATTAATGGGAATTAAAGAACCACCGCAAAAATTATTAAAATGTGTCAAAGGACTGGAAGTAGTTTCGCTGCCGCACAATTATGATTGCTGCGGATTTGGAGGGACATTTTCAGTGAAAATGCCAGAAATCTCTGAACAAATGGTCGATGAAAAAGTAAAGCATATTATGGAAACCGGTGCAGAAGTGTTAATTGGGATGGATTGTAGCTGCTTAATGAATATAAAAGGACGTTTAACACGCAATGGCTATCCAATTGATGTAAAACATATTGCTCAAGTATTAAATGAAGATCGAAAATAAGAGGGGGATATAAAGATGGGAATGAGAATTGGGAACGATCCCTTTCATAAGCGTACTGCAACCGGCATTGGCGATCAATTTATGCGGCAGGCTGTTAGGAAAGCACAAGATGGTCTTAGGGGCAAGAAATTAAAAGCGACTGAGAGTCTTGGGAATTGGGAAGAATGGCGAGCTTTAGGAGAAGAAATTCGAAAGCATACATTAGAAAATCTTGATTATTATTTATATGAGCTAAGTGAAAATATTGAGAAAAATGGTGGTTTTGTTTATTTTGCACAGACGGCAGAAGACGCAAGGGAATATGTAAAAGAGATTGTAAAAAAGAAAAACGCGAAAAAAGTTGTGAAATCAAAATCGATGGTAACAGAAGAGATTAGTTTAAATGAGGCGATTGAAGAAGCAGGAGCGGAAGTGTTAGAAACAGATCTTGCTGAATTTATTCTACAAGTGAACGACCATGATCCGCCGTCACATATTGTTGTTCCGTGTCTTCACAAAGATAAAGAACACATTTGTGAAATATTTAAAACAAAGTTAAATTACACTGGAACATCTGATCCTACGGAAATGGCGAGGTTTGTAAGAGGCTATTTACGTGATGATTTCTTTGCTGCGGATATAGGAGTGACTGGATGTAACTTTGCGGTTGCAGAGTCCGGGTCAATTTCTATCGTAGCAAACGAAGGAAATGCAAGGCTTACTACGACACTTCCGAAAACGCTAATTACAGTTATGGGGATGGAGCGTATTGTTCCGACATGGGAAGAGCTTGATGTTTTAGTAACACTTCTATGCCGAAGTTCTGTAGGACAAAAGTTAACAAGTTATATTACAGGGTTAACTGAGCCTGGCGGAACAGATGGACCTGAGGAATTTCATTTAGTCATTGTGGATAATGGTCGTTCCGATATTGTAGGAACAGAATTCCAAAGTGTCCTGCAGTGTATTCGCTGCGCAGCATGTATTAATGTTTGTCCTGTATACAGGCATATTGGTGGACATGCATATGGCTCCATTTATCCAGGACCAATTGGAGCTGTGTTAACACCGCTTTTAGGAGGATATGATGAATATAAGGATTTACCTTATGCATCTAGCCTTTGTGGTGCTTGTACAGAAGCGTGTCCAGTGAAAATTCCGTTACACGACTTATTAATTAAACATCGCAGCCACATTGTAGAAGAAAAACGATCACCTGTAGCTTGGAACGCGGCTATGAAAGGTTTCGAAAAAGTAGTGAAGAGTCCTAGTTTATTTTCTTTTGCGGCGAAGAGCGCTCCGTATGCATTAAAACCTCTTGCGAAAGGTGATAAAATCGAGCGTGGCATTGGGCCGTTAAAAGCTTGGACGGATGCGAGAGATTTTCCGGTTCCGAAAAAACAACCGTTTCGAAAGTGGTTTGAAAAACACGTAAAGGAGAACGATGATGGCCATCCAAAATCGTGAAGAATTTTTACTCCAATTATCAGAAAAGCTTGGTAGAAAACGTCCTGAAGCAGTGGAAAAACCGAAATGGTCTTTTGCCCCGCAGTGGACTGTTTTTGACGGACTCGCGCAAGACGAACTTGTATTACAGTTAATAGAGCACTGCGAAGTCATTCATACAGAAGTAAAGCGAACAACGAAAGAAAATCTTGTGGAAACATTGGGGTCTATAATAAAAGAATGGAATATTAAATCCGCTATGTATGCGAATGATGAGCGCTTTCATGAGTACGGCTTTACTTCACTTTTCAACAATGAAGGCACAACACATTTTCGTGCTTGGGGATCGGATCATAAAGAAGAGGACATAGCATTTGCGAAAGCTGCTGACCTTGGCATTACGTTCAGCGATATGACGCTGGCAGAATCAGGAACCGTTGTGCTATTTAATGATGGGTTAAAAGGAAGGCATGTTAGTCTTCTTCCGGAGTCATATATTGCAATCGTTCCTAAAAGTACGATCGTACCAAGATTAACCCAAGCTACAAAACTAATACATGATCAAAATACATCAGGAAAAAAACTGCCCGCTTGTGTAAATTTCGTTTCTGGTCCATCAAATAGCGCAGATATTGAAATGAACCTTGTCGTAGGTGTACATGGGCCAATCAGAACAGCATATATCATTGTGGATGATCAATAATGCCGTTTGCGGCAGAGCGCTGAGGCATACGAGTTGGAAATATAGATGAAACACACACAGTAACATGTATAAGAATATTGAAAATAGAAAGCGCTGACTGTTAAATATAACTAGGGCTTTCTATTTTGAGTGCCCAGCTAAGTTCGAAAGAAACATGGTCGTATCAAGGATTTGATGAAGATAACACACATACACACCCATGAAAGAAAACAACATAAAATAATAGAATTTAGAAAAATAGTTCTCCACCTAACCCTTTTTGGTTAGGTGGAGAACTATTTTTTTCATGTTTTGACCAGCTGAGGTGAGTAAGCTTGCATTTGGACAGACTTTCTCCTCCGAAACCGAGCGTATCAATAGCCATGTTATCAATTTGAGCTTGTAGACGTGCTAAAAGGTTCTGTTTTATTTATTTTTTTAAATGTTTATATAAAATAGTCGATTACCCAGATGATTAGCTATGGAACATAGAAGAATGAAATGTCATATTATTTTTCTGTAAGAGATTTATAAATTTTTTTATGCTTGAAATAATCTAGAGTAACTTTCACACCTGTGACAAATGAGAGTAATCCTACAGCTAAAAAAGAACTACGGTTATAAATATTATATAAGAAAGATAAAGCGATGCATCCTACAAAACAAGTCAATATATAGCAAAGTAGCACAGACATTTTTTGTTTTTCACGTGCTCCATAAGACTCTATATCTGAAAAAATATCTATATCAGTATTTTGATTTTCAGTATAACAAATATGTTTTGAATACCACTTACTTTTTGAAAGCATTGTCCATCCTGCATCTTCAAAAATATTTTTAAATTCTTGAAAATCTTCTTTTTTATTAAAGTTTCGAAAATCTATTTTGTAAATAAGTTTTTTTTGGTCAGTATGTTGCAGAGATTCGAACACATATTGGCAGGGACCCACCTCCTCTGAATCATAACTGATAAGTAGCCATCCATCATTTAACATGCTTTGTAGCCATTGTTCCTCTTCAGTAAAATTATTAAATTTTTTTTTGATTTTTTTTCTGCTATTACTTTTAAACATATACTTACTTCCTCTCATCCATGATTTTCTTCGTAAAATCTACCATAGTTTGAAACCTATTAAATTCTATATGTATTGCTTTTTTTCCCTTATCAGTAATACAATAGGTCTTTTTTTTACGACTATCGGTTTCCTGTTGGAAAGTTTCAATTAACTTTTGTTTTTGTAAATTGTTTAAAACACCATAAAGAGTTCCTGGTGCAATAATAAAGGTCCCGTTACTAACATTTTCTATGCCTTTAATAATTCCGTAGCCATGCAAAGGTTCATGATATAGGGCTAATAAAACTAAATAGGTAGACTCAGATAAAGGGTTCAAAATTCTCACCTCGTAAATATATTGACACTCGATATATCGTTACCCATAATATAAAACACAATATATCGAGTGTCAATATATTCTGGAAAAGTAAGGAATATTAATAAATTAAGATTTAATAAGGGGGAAATTACCTTCAATCCCCAAAAATTGAAAATAAAACATGTTTATTTTACAATTTACTTACCAACCGGTAAGTAAAGAAGTGAGGTACAGTAAAGAATTTACAAACATCGCAGAACATTGTAGAGGTATCATTTAAACTCATGGTAGAGCACGGTATTGAGAAGATGGGCCTTTCCATGATTGCGAAAGAGGTAGGTATTTCAAAACCGGCTATTTACTATCATTTTTCTTCTAAAGAAGCGTTAGTTGATTTTTTATTTGAAGAAATTTTTTCTGGGTATCATTTCGTGAGTTATTTTGATAAACAGCAATATACGAAAGAAAATTTTGCAGAAAAGTTAATCGCAGATGGTTTACATATGCTCTCTGAGTATGAAGGCAAAGAAGGAATATTACGCGTTATAAATGAATTTATCGTAACTGCGGCGCGAAATGAAAAGTATCAGAAACGTTTATTTGAAATACAAGAAGATTTCTTAAATGGTTTCCACGATTTATTGAAGAAAGGTGTGGAACTGGGCGTCGTGTCACAACATGCAACGGAAGAGAATGCTCATACGTTAGCGCTCGTGATTGATAATATGAGTAATTACATGCTGATGGGATTCCAGTTAAAGTATAAAGAAATTTGGATTCAAAATGTGAAAAACGTCATGAAGGAGGAATAAAGATGAAAATGCAAAAAAACTGGTGGCTCGGTTTTCTTGGATTCATTGGGATTTATAAAATACCAGGTATGATTGAAGCTTTTCAAGCGGATGGAAGTTGGCTGAAGTTAATCGGTTTCATTTGGTTACTTTGGTTCGGATATTTTATTCCAGAGAAGAAAGAAGATTGAATTTCAATTTTCTGTAAAGTTATGTAAAATATAATTTGAGAGTATTCATATATTAGATTACTAGATTTGGAGTGGTTACATGGATCCATTGAAGAATGAAATTCACCCTGACATGGTCAAGGTGTGGAAAGTTCGTGCTGTCATTGAAGAAGGGATTGGTATTCTTGTCATTTTAGCTTACCTTTTCCTCATGATAAAGTTTGATTGGTGGGCGTGGATTTTGTATGTGATGATTGGGCTAACAGTTGCGTTCGCACCATTTTCGTACTTCTTATTCCCGAAACTACGTCAACGTTATTACAGCTACCAACTAAATGAAGAAGAACTTGAAATTCAGCATGGCCTTTTCGTCGTAAAGCGCGTATTAGTACCGATGATTCGTGTACAGCACGTTACGATTGAACAAGGACCAATTATGAGAAAATATGGCTTAGCAGAATTACACATTTCAACAGCAGCAACTTCTCACAGCATCCCAGGCTTAACGATGTATGAAGCAGAAATGTTGAAAACGAAAATCGCAGAATTAGCGAAAGTGAGTGATGAGGATGTATAAGAGGCAGCATCCGATCACAATGTTATTAGAATTAAAAATAAGAGATTTTATACCACTCATTATTTTCATGTTTAGCTTAAATGGAAAATTTCCGTTTTGGTATTTAATTCCCGCTGCATTCGGTTTACTCACCGTCTTTTCAGCGTTTGAAAAATGGTATTACACAACATATTGGGTTGAAAATAACGTATTACATGTGAAACAAGGGCTCTTTGTGAAGAAGGAGAGCTACTTAAATAAAGAACGTGTTCAAACGATTAATACAAGTTCTAACGTGTTATATCAAATGCTTGGCTTAAAGAAAATTCAAATCGAAACAGCTGGCGGAGGCGATGATGCGGAAGTTAGCTTAGCTGGTATTACAGTAGAAGAGGCAACAGAGCTTATTTCTTTGCTAAATGAGTCAACTCCAGAAGTGAAAGCGGAAGAAACGTTAGACGAAAAAGCAGAACATGTGGTAGAAAAAGAAATCGTTACAGAAGAAAAACAAGCGACAGAATATAAATTAACTTGGAAAGAAATTTTACTAGCATCTGTTACATCTGGTCAGTTTGGGCTATTATTCTCGTTAATCTTTTTCGTGTATCACCAAGTAGATGAGTACATTCCGAAATGGATCAAAAATAAAGTAGCGTCATTTGTAATGGACCACGATATATATGCGTGGATCTACATGGTAGCTATTTTGCTCGTTCTTTCTTGGATTATATCTACAATTGGTTACGCGTTAAAACATGGTAATTTCACAGTAAATCGAAGAAATGATGAAGTTCGTATTGCTCAAGGGTTACTTGAGAAAAAAGAACTTGTACTAAAATTACATCGTATTCAAGGGATTACGATAAAAGAAAGTATTTTACGCCAACCATTCGGTTATTGTGCTGTGCAGGTAGAAGTCATTCAAAGTGAGGGAATGGGCGACGAAAAAGAAAAGGTTACACTGCACCCAATCATTCGAAAAGATCGTGTGCAACAGTTACTCGCGCATTTACAACTACCATATGAACTAAATACAAACATTACTGCATTACCCAAAGCAGCATTACGCCGCTATCTCATTGATAGTTTCATAGTCTTCGCTATGCTAGCAATCCCGCTTACTGGAATCAGTATATACTTTGAAAAGTATTTCATCCTGTGGGCTTTATTACCGCTCGCGATCCTCATCTTTACAATTGGATACGCAACATTTAAAACAAATGGTTACAGTGTAGATGGAGAGCAAATTACGCTTGTATATCGTAGCGTTGGAAAATATACAGGACTTGTTAGAAGAAGACACGTCCAATCGATGGAAAAGACACAATCATATTTCCAGCGCCGTGCAAATTTATGTACGTATAAGTTCTCTAGCGCATCATCGGATTATAAATTAGAGCATACGAGAATAGAAGATGCGGAGAGAATGCAGGATTGGTATAAGAAGAAATTAAGTGGTGATTAATTGAAATGGCTCGTCTTTCGCGGAAGGCGGGGCGAATGAAGTTTCGTTAAGACAAGCGCAGAAAAATTTCATTGCGTTTGGTGCTTACGAGGAGTGTTTTGTTAAATCAGTTAGAAAACCGACTAGTGAAGATGTGAAGGATGCTAATTGATAGCAAATTTGTTAACTAGCTTTAAATAAAAATGTTATTACTCAATCTACCAAGAGTAATAACATTTTTTTATGCAATGATGAAAGAATTAACGCCGCCTTATAAGATAAAAACAATAGAGATGATAAAGTAAAAAGAAGGACTAAAACAGTAAATTTCACTAATGGATATATTAGGAATAAATATGAAAGTATAGATGTATAGTCAGCTTTGTGTATTTAATGTTATCATATTGAATGATATGGAAATTTTTAATAGAAGAAGCAACGAGCAATGTAAAGGCGATGAAGCTTTTGTTGCATAAAGAAAATAGTTATTATTACTCAGCGATATTAAAAATAAGATACGTATTTATATAAATTTAGTAGAAATGGGGCTTTAAAAAGGAATGAGTACAAGCATAACACGGCAAAAAATTTTATCTGCCGCTTCTCAAATTGTGCAATGTAAAGGGGTTGCTAAATTAACCTTAGAAGCGGTAGCAAAAGAGGCGGGGATAAGTAAAGGTGGATTGTTGTATCACTTTTCAACTAAAGAAGCTTTAATAGAGGGTATGATACTCAAGGGAACGGAGGAGTATCAAGACGCTATCCATAATAAAGTAGCGGAAGACTTAGAGAAGAAAGGAAGATGGGTACGTTCTTTTGTAGAGGAAAGATTAAGTAATGAGAGAAGTGTAGAAGAGCTGGGTAGTAGTATGATGGCAGCATTAATGCTAAAACCTGAATTACTTGAGCCGTTACAGCAATCATTTCAGCAACTGCAACATAAAATAGAGAATGATGAGATAGATTCAGTTTACGCCACAATTATTAGATTAGCGGCAGATGGACTATGGTATTCGGAAAATTTAGGGATTGGAAGACTAAGCCCCGAATTAAGAGGAAAAGTGATTCAAGCTCTTATAACTGCTTCTTATAAACAAAATATATAAACTAAAGGATAAAAACAATTCACCATCAGTTCATTTAATCTAGTGGTGAATTGTTTTTTTTATTGGAATAATAGAACAATTTTATAGAGTGTTGAAATATAACCGTCCAGACGGTATAGTAATATTTGGTTCAAGTGGAAAATGAAACGAAAAAAGAATAAAAAATATTTTTAGCACACTATTCGAAAGGATAGGCCGCAAAGCTTAGAGTCTACGGTAATACATATTGGTTACTAAGATCGTCTGGTTGCACATTTTTGATGCAACCGGACGGTCTTTTTTTATTATATAAATATAAAAAATAGGAGGGAATGATGCAAATGAAAAGTACTAAAAGGCATATTTCAATGGTTTCATTAGTTTTTCTAGTATTATTTTCAGTGCTAAATGTGTGGGCTCCAGTTATTCAAGCCGCTGTGATAAAAAATCCAGTGGACGAGATTAATATCTCCCGTACGGATGGTACAACGTCTGAACCATATCAAGCCTCAGATGGCATGAAAGTAGAAGTGAAGTGGTCAGCTAAAGAAAAAATAAAAAGTGGAGATCAATTCACAATTGATATGCCAAAAGAATTTAGAAAAGATCTTATGAATATGAAATTTCCTTTAAAAGATGCTGAAGGAAAAACAGTTGGTACATGTGAGATGAAACAGGGTCTATTGACATGTACTATGGGTGATTACGTAGAAGGAAAGAATAATATTAAAGGTTCTTTATTCGTAGAATTCTACTTTGGTCTAGAAGCATATGATGGTATAAAAAAAATCCCATTAGAGTTTAACGTTGATGGTCAAATCGTAAATAAAGAAGTAAGTGTAAACAATACGACAGAGAGACCGAAGCCACAGCCTAATACAGATAATCTATTGAAATGGGGTTCTTATAATCAGGAGGATCCTTCAATTGCAGACTGGACGGTATATGTAAATGCAACTGGAACAGAAATGCAAGATCTTAAATTAACAGACACATTGGGACCTGGGCATGAACTAATTACAGAGAGCTTAGTATTAGAAGAGGCTGTATTTGAAGATGACTATGCAGTAACAAATATTAAGCCAGCAGATTTATCTAAAATTAAAATTAATGCAGCGAAGACTGGATTTACAATTGAGTTTCCCGACAGTTCAAAAGGTTATGTTTTAAGATATAAAACAAAGATTACTAATCCTGCTGCAAAGCCGCATAAAAATACTGTGAAATTAGAAGGTAAAAATATTGTAACTGAAGAAAAAGTAGGACAAGTATTCGTAAGTGGTGGAGGAGGAACCGGTTCAGGTGACGATAATCCACCTAGCATTGAGAAAAATATAGTTGATGAGAATGGTAAGCTTGTAGAAAATCAACAGTTAACACAAATGGATCAAGCTATTCAATACCAAGTTGGTACACATATACCAAACGATCCTCCTAAATACACATCTATGGTAATTAGTGATGATTTAGAAGATGTTTTAGAAGTATTAGAGGCAAAAGTGTATGATCAAAATGGCCAAGATATTACTTCTAAAGGAACGTTAAACATAGATAAACAAAGAAGTGAGGTAACATTTACGTTTGGTAAGGATTTTGACTATAAATCATATGAAGACCAGGTAATTAATCTCAGCATTAAGGCGAAAATTAAAGCTAATGCAGACTTATCTCCTTACGTAGATAAGAAGATTCCTAATAAAGCGGAATTACATTTTGATGATAAGCAATTAACATCGAAAGAAGTAAATGTTACGCCACCTGAAGCTCCAAAAGACGGCACAGTATTGATTCATAAAATAGATGCTGAGGATTCAAACAAGGAGTTAAAAGGTGCCGAATTTGAAGTTCGAAATAATGAAAATGAAGTTGTTGCAAAACTGAAAACGGACGAAAATGGGTTTTCAGTGCCTCAAACTTTAGCTCCTGGGACGTATAAAATTTATGAAACAGTAGCGCCAGAAGGATATCAAAAATTAACAATTCCAGTAGAGGTTACACTTCAAGCTGGAGAAACAAAAACAATTGAAATCAAAAATACTTTGCAAAAGGGTCAAATTGAATTAAAGAAAGTTGATTCGGAAAATGGTGAAAAACCATTAGCAAATGCAGAGTTTGATTTAGTAAAAGACGGTGTAGTAGTTGAACATATTATTACAGATAAAGATGGTAAGGCAATTTCTAAACCGCTAGCACCAGGAAAATATATTTTAAAAGAAACGAAAGCGCCTGAAGGATACCAATTAAAAGAAACAAAGTTCGAAGTAAATGTAACAGGGGATGGCATATTCCCAATAACAGTAGAAAATGCAATGGTAGACAAAGGTAATGTAGAAGTTACAAAAGTGGACAAAGAAACCGGCGCAGTATTAGCGGGTGTTGTATTTGAAGTCCAAAATGAGAAAGGTGAAGTAGTAACGAAAGTAACAACAGATAAAGAAGGAAAAGCGAACGTTTCAGATCTATCAGTAGGAAAGTACAAATTAGTAGAGACGAAAAGCTTACCAGGTTATAAGAAACTAACAGAGCCAGTATCGTTTGAAATTACAAAAGGCATGACCAAGGTACTATCATTAAAAGTAGAAAATGAAATGATGGATACAGGGAATGTAGAGATAACAAAAATAGATAAAGATAGTAAAGCACCATTAAAAGATGTTGTATTTGAAGTACGTGATTCAAAAGGAAAAGTAGTAACGAAAGTAACAACAGATAAAGAAGGAAAAGCGAACGTTTCAGATCTATCAGTAGG